>CAWAFS010000001.1:0-15108 GCA_963781335.1 uncultured Actinomycetota bacterium
GACTCGAACCCCTAACCCCCTGCTTGCAAAGCAGGTGCGCTACCAATTGCGCCAAGGCCCCGGAGGACTGTCGGAGGACTACGCCTTGCGTGGTCCTGAGCCAGTCGATGGGTCGACGTTGTCAGTCGCCTGCTGCCACAGGGCCTGCTCCTGCTTGCCCTGGTCCAGCTTCTTCTTGGCGATCACGGCGCCGGCGGCAGCTACTGCGACGAGCAGGATCTTCTTCATCGTGCGGCCCCTCTGTGGTGGCGTTGGCGGTGGCAACGGTCGCGAATCGAGCACTCACTGTAGTGCCGACCCAGACCGATGCTGCCACCCGGGTCAAGGCTCGGCGCCGGTCCGGCTTCAGTCGGGAGAGGACTCCTGGAGCAGGGCGAGGCGGTGCACCTGGTCCAGCGTCGCGGGGTACATCTCGCGGTAGATGTCGTAGAGGCCGTCATAGGTCGCTGTGTGCCGGCTGTCCGGCGTGACCTTGTCCACCACCGAGGCCCAGTCGGTCTCCGGGGGCACCAGGCCGGTCCCGATGGCCGCGAGCAGCGCGGAGCCATAGCTGGCACCGATCGTCTGGTCCGGGAGCAGCTGCTCGCGACCGGTCACGTCGCTGACGATCTGGGTCCACAGCCCGCCCTGCGTCCCGCCCCCGACGGCGACGAGGGAGTCGGCCCGCCCGCCGGCCTCCTCGAGCAGCTCGAGGATCTGCCGGATGCCGAACGCGATGCCTTCGTAGACCGCGCGGAACAGGTGCCCACGTCGATGGCGGAGCGACAGGCCCGCGACCACCCCGCGAGCCTGCGGGTCGAAGATCGGCGTGCGCTCGCCGGCGAAGTAGGGCAGCAGCACCAGGCCTTCGGAGCCCGGCCGCACGGCCGAGGCCTCCCGGACCAGCTGCTCGTAGGGCGCTCCGCCGGTCAGGTCACGCACCCACTCGGTCAGGCTCCCAGAGGTCGCCATTCCTGCGGCGAGTGTCTTGACACCGGGCTCGACACCCATGGTCGTCCAGACGAGCGGGTGCGTGCGCAGCTGGTCGAGGATCTGAACGAAGAACATGGTGGAGCCGTACATCAGCATCAGCTCGCCTGGCCGTCGTACGCCGCAGCTGAACGCCTCGGCCCAGGCATCCACCGTGCCCGCGCAGACTGGCGTGCCAGGGGGGAGCCCGGTCTGGCCGGCAGCCTCCGCGGTCAGGGTGCCGACGACGTCTCCGGGCCATGCCAGTCGGGGCATCGACAGGTTCCCGACAACCTCGTGCACCCAGTCGGTGGCCCACTCCTGGGCGGCGAGGTCGTAGAGCGGGTCGCACTGGCTGGCGGTCTGGTGGTCCATCACGTACTCACCGGTGAGCCGGGCGACCAGGAACGAGCTGCACCCGAACCACCGGGTGGTGCGCTCCCAGACCTCGGGTTCGTTGCGGCGCAGCCAGAGCAGCTTGGGGCCCAGGGCCTGGCTGGTCAGTGCCTTCCCACCGCGGGCGGTGATCTCCTCGGCGCCGAACCGCTCGGTGAGCTCGTCGATCTCCAGCGCTGCGCGGCCGTCGATGCCGTAGAGGATCGCCGGCCGCAGGGGTCGGTGGTCGCCCCCGGTGGGCACCAGGCAGGGCCCCACCCCGCTCACGCAGACCCCGGCCACCCGCTGACCGCGCAGGTGCAGCACCAGCTCGCGGATGATCGAGGTGGTCTCCTGCCACCAGACGACCTCGGCGTCCATCTCGTGGTGGCCGGTGCGTGGCAGGGACATCTCGTGGTGCCTGGTGGCGGTCGCCAGGACGACACCGTCAGGAGTGGTCAGGACGCCCTTGCTGCTACCGGTACCGATGTCGATACCGAGGAGGAGATCTGTCATCCACCGCTCCCGGATCAGGCGTGCCGTCCTGCCGATCCTAGGGTGTGGTGCGTCAGCCCGGCGGTGTGGCGGTGTGACCCTCGTACTCACCGATCGCGTCGACCTTGGCGGCGGAGGCGGAGCCGGGGTCGAACTCGTAGCCGAGCCACTCGCGGACCAGGCGCCTGGCCACCTCGATGCCCACCACCCGCTGTCCCATGCACAGCACCTGCGCGTTGTTGCTGAGCACCGCGCGCTCGACCGAGAACCCGTCGTGCGCGGTGACCGCCCGGATGCCCGGCACCTTGTTCGCGCTGATCGCGACCCCCAGGCCGGTGCCGCACACGAGCAGCGCCCGGTCGGCCTTGCCCTCGGCGACGAGGCGCGCCGCAGCGACGGCGACGTGCGGGTAGGCCGTGTTCTCGTCCGCCGAGACCCCGACGTCGACCACCTCGCCGACGCGGTTGTCGGCCTCGAGATCGGCCTTCAGCGCGTCCTTGTAGGTCAACCCGGCGTCATCGCACCCGACCACGATCCGCAGCGGTGTGCGCGTCTGGTCCTGAGTCATCGCTGTTCTCCTTCGTTGTGGTTGTCAGCTCGCGCGGCTCCGAGCACCTCGCCGATCGCGGTGACGATCAGGCCCAGGGAGATCGCTCCCGGATCAGGGGTGCCGATGCTGCGCTCGGCCAGCGGCCGGGCACGTCCGATCTTGGGCACCAACGGCGCCGTCGCCTCCGCGGCCTCGACGCAGGTCCGGGCGGCGGACTGCCACGCCTGCGCGAGCGGCGCCCCGCCCTCGACCTCCGCGACGAGCTTGTCGACGAACGGGAACAGCGAGTCGAGCATGGTCTTGTCGCCGAGCCTGGCCTTGCTGAAGGTCTGCAGTCGTTCGGCGGACATGCGCACCGCGTCGGCGACGCGGGGGGCGGTCACCTCCTCCTCGTTGCCGAGGCCACGGCCGACGTTCTCCAGCAGGAGGCCCCACAGGATGCCGCTGGTCCCGCCGGCCTTGTCGCCGAACGCCGCTCCCGCGGCGCTCAGCACGCTCTGCACCCCGCCCTGCGCCTCGGTTGCGGCCTCGGTCGCGGCCTTGGCGCCCCGGGACATGCCGATCCCGTGGTCGCCGTCACCGGCCACGGCGTCGATCTCCCCGAGAAGCTCCTTGTGCTTCTCGACCGTCGAGCTGATGGCGGCGACGACGTCGCGCACGGTGGCCGCTGCGGTGATGGAGGCATCGCTCGCCGTGGTGTCGTCCGTGGTCGCTGCCTCGTCGGCGCCGACGTGCCGCGTGGTGAACCGCTCGTTGCGGACGGCCTGCCCGCGCCGGAAGGCCGGTGTGTCGGCGGGAGCGGTCCACAGCGGTTCGAGCTCGTCGTCGAGCCAGGTGACCGAGAGCGAGCAGCCCGCCATGTCGAGGCTGGTCACCAGCTCGCCGACCTCGGGCTCGACCGGGGTGACGCCGGCCGCCCCGAGCAGGTCGGCCACCTCGGCGTACAGCACGAAGAGCTCCTCGTACTTGGTGGCGCCCAGGCCGTTGAGCACCACGGCAGCGCGGCCATCGGTGTGCTCGGGACGCTCGGCGAGCACGGACTCGACGAGCTGTCGCGCCAGCTGGGCGGACGGCATCCACGCGGCCGAGCTGATCCCGGGCTCGCCGTGGATGCCCAGTCCGAAGTCCATCTGGCCACGCTCGACGTGGAACAACGGCTGCTCGGCACCGGGGAGGGTGCACCCGTCGAAGGCGACGCCGAAGGAGAAGGTGGCGGCGTTGGCGGCACGCATCAGGCGCTCCACCTCGTCGAGGTCGGCCCCGCGCTCTGCCGCGGCACCGGCCATCTTGTAGACCGTGAACGTCCCCGCGATGCCACGACGCTTGTCCTGCTCCTCGGGGGACGCGGAGGCGATGTCGTCGGTGACATAGACGATCCGGGTGTCGATCCCCTCCTCCCGGAGCCGTTCCGCGGCGACCCCGAAGTTGAGCCGGTCGCCCGCGTAGTTGCCGAATGACAGCACCACTCCGGCACCCCCGTGGGCGGCGCGGGCGATCCGGTAGACCTGCTCGGCGGAGGGGGAGGCGAAGATGTCGCCCAGCACGGCTCCGTCGGCGAACCCGGGACCGACCACTCCGCTGTAGGAGGGGTAGTGGCCCGAGCCACCACCGATGACCAGGCTCACCTTGCCCTCGAGCGGGCCACCGGCCCGCACGAAGCCGGACGCGCCCTCGACGCGTTCGACCCGGGAGCGGTGGGCGGCGGCGAAGCCGCGCAAGACCTCGTCCTTGAAGTCGGCGGGGTCGTTGTACACGTGGGTCATCAGGGGCCTCGCTCCGCAGTTGTCGGGGTCGGGGCTCCCGGGCCCGTGCGTCAAGCACGGGTCCGGGAGCACTCCCGGGTCGGACGACCACCGGCCGTCCGGGTGGGTCAGTCCTTCGTCAGTTGACGACGAAGTTGGTCACCGAGGCGGCGTTCTCCTTGGTGATCAGCACACAGTCGATGGCCTGCTTCTCGTCGGCCACACCGGTCTCGCCGTTCTTGATCACGTTGTCGAGCTGCTCGATCGCAGTCTCGGTGCCAGTGACGATCGGCTGCAGCACGGTGGCCACCATCGAGCCGGCGATGACCGCGTTGACGGCGTCCTGGTTGCCGTCGAAGCCGAGAACCTTGACGTTCTTGAGCTTGCCCTTCTGCTTGAGGGCGTTGATCGCGCCGAGGGCCATCTCGTCGTTGCCCGCGATGACACCCTGCACGTTGGGGTTCTTCGAGAGCAGCGCCTCCATCTTCTCCTGGCCCTCCTGGCGGTCCCAGTTCGCGATCTCCTTGCCGACCTGCTTGAGGTCGGGGTACTGCGAGATGACCTGCTGGTAGCCGTCGGAACGCACCTGGGCGTTGTTGTCACTGGGGTTGCCGAAGAGCTCGACGAAGGTGCCCTTGTAGTTCATCGCCTTGGCCCACTCCTCAGCACCGACGGTGGCACCCTGGGCGTTGTTGGAGACGATCTGGGACTTCGCGAGCCCGGTCTCGCTGATCTCGGCGTTGATCAGGACGATCGGGATGTCTGCGTCCACGACCTTCTGGACGGCGGCGATGCTCTCGTCGGCCCCGGCCGGGTCGAGGATGATACCCGCGACCTTGTCGTTCACGGCCGTCTCGATCAGGGTGTTCTGCTCATCGGGCTTGTTGTTGTGAGCCGCGGTCGTGGTCTTGTAGCCCAGCTTCTCCGCGGACGCCTTGGCCGTGTCGACCTCGGCCTTCCAGTAGGGGTTGGACGGGTCGACGGTGATGATCGCGATCGTCCCCCCGGCCTTGTCGGAGCCGCCACCGGAGTCGCCGGACGACTCGGTGTCCGACCCGCTCCCGCAGGCCACGGTGCTGACCAGGAGTGCGCTCGCGAGCAGCGCACGTGACATCAGGCGCATCTTCATCTGATTCCTCTCACAGTGCCGCAGAGGTTTCCGCGGCAGGTTGGGGACGTACGACGGGAGTCGCCGCACGTGGCTGGGACGGAGGTGGACCTCATCGGGTCGGCTCCTGGGGAGCAGACGACTCGCGAGGCTGGTTGGCCAGGCGGGCGGTCGCCACGGCGCGGCGGGCGCTGCGCTGCTTCTGGATCATCTGCTGGATCTGGTCGACAGCGACGGCGAGGATGATGACTGCCCCGGTGATCACCTGCTGCCAGAAGGGCGAGACGCCCACGATCACCAGGCCGTTGGCGAGGAAGCCGATCACGAAGGCGCCGATGATGGTGCCGCGCACGGTGCCCCGGCCGCCCGAGAGCGCGGCGCCGCCGATGACGACAGCGGCAATGGCGTTCAGCTCGTAGAACTGCCCCAGGTCTGCGGTGGAGGAGCTGATGTTGGCGACCTGCAGCACACCGACCAGGCCGGCACACAGGCCGGAGATGACGTAGATCCGCGTCTGCACCCGCTTGACCGGAACCCCGGAGAGCTGCGCCGCGCGCTCGTTGCTGCCGGTCGCGTAGAGCCAGCGACCGAACGGCGTCCGGGTCAGCAGCAGCGACAGCAGGATGGCCAGCACGATCATCACCCAGGCGGAGATCGGCAGCCCCAGGGGCGAGCTGGCGAAGGTGTCGAAGAACCCGGTGTTGCCGAGGCCTTCCTGGCCGCGCAGCTCGTTGGTGATGTTCTGGCCGTTGAGGAAGACCTGCGTGAGCCCGCGGGCGACGTAGAGCATCCCCAGGGTCACGATGAACGGTGCCAGGTTCAGCCGGGCTATCAGCAGGCCGTTGAGCCACCCCACGAGCATGCCGACGGCCACCGCGATCACCACGATCACCCAGACCTTCGGGAACATGATCGCCTGCGTGAACGGCATGTCGAGGCCGCGGAACAGGTTGCCGGCGACCGCCCCGGTCAGGCCGACGGTGGAGCCGACGGAGAGGTCGATGCCTCCGTTGAGGATCACCAGCAGCATCCCCAGCGCGACGATGGCGTTGAAGGCCACCTGCTTGGTGATGGTGGTCAGGTTGCCGGCGGTGAGGTAGTTGTCACTGAGGGCGGCGAAGATCACGACGATGATCACCAGGGCGATCAGCGCCCGGCCCTCCATCAGCACCGCGTTGATGTTGAACGAGCGGCCGGAGCCCCCGTTGTCCGGGAGAGCGTCGCTCTTCTCGGCTGTCGCCGTGGTGTTGGTGCTCACTGGGGTGCTCCATTCGAGGTGTCGCGGTGACCGTCGGTTGCCGGTGTCTGATCACCGGTGGTCTCGTGGCTGGTCGCCTCTCCCGAGGCGGCCATGATCTGGTCGCGGGTCGCGGTCCGGGGATCGAACTCACGCACGATGCGTCCCTTGCTCATCACCAGGACGCGGTGCGAGGCGGTCATCGCCTCACCGACCTCGGAGGTGACGTAGAGGACGGCCAGTCCCTTGGCCGCCTCCCGGAAGAGGAGGGAGAAGATCTCGCCCTTGGCGCCGACGTCGATGCCTCGGGTCGGTTCGTCGAGGAGCAGCACGCTGGGGTTCGTCATCAGCACCTTGCCGATCACGACCTTCTGCTGGTTGCCACCGGAGAGTGAGGTGATCAGGGCGCCCGGACCGCTGGTCTTCACCCGGACGTCCTCGATCTGCTGGCGCACCTTCGACTGCTCGACCTTGCGGGCGATGAAGGAGTTGCGCACCGAGGAGAGCAGGCTGGCCAGCGACATGTTGGCGCCGACCGACAACATCTGGACGAGCCCGTCGCGCTGCCGGTCCTCGGGCACCAGGCCCAGACCACGCTCGATCCGCTCGCTGATGCCCAGGGGAGCGACGTCCTCGCCGTTCAGCAGCACCCGGCCCCCGGAGATCGGGTCGCGTCCCGCCAACGCCTCCATCAGCTCGGTGCGACCGGCGCCCATCAGTCCGTAGAGACAGACGATCTCGCCACTGCGCACCTCGAGGGAGAGGTTGTCCACCGCGACCCGGCCGGTGTCGAGCTCGGCGACGGTCACCCCTTCGATGGACAGGGCCACCTCGCCGTAGTCGCGCGGCTCGTCACGGAAGTCGTAGTCGGCCTCGCGACCGACCATCTTGCGGACCACCCACGGGAGGTCGATGTTCTCGGCCTCCTCGGTCGCCACGAGCTCGCCGTCCCGGAAGACGACCGCGTGGTCCGCGATCTCGATGGCCTCCTCGAGGTGGTGGGAGATGTAGACGATGGCGACGCCCTGGGCGGTGAGCTCGCGGATCACCCGGAACAGCACCTCGACCTCAGGGGCGCTCAGTGCCGACGTGGGCTCGTCCATGATCAGGATCCGGGCGTCCGCCGCCAGCGCACGGGCGATCTCGACGACCTGCTGCTGGCCCATCCGCAGGTCCTGGACCAGGGTGCCGGGGCGGATCGGCTCCTCGAGACGAGCCATCACCGTCTCGGTGACCTCCTTCTCGCGGGCGTAGTCGATCGATCCCGAACGACCGATCAGCTCACGCCCGAGGAAGATGTTGTCGCGCACCGAGAGGTTGGCGCACAGGTTCGTCTCCTGGTGGATGATCGAGATTCCTCGGTCCACCGCGTCGTTCGTGGAGGTCAGCACGACCGGCTCGCCATCGAGGACCAGCTCGCCTCCGGAGGGCTGCTCCACGCCGGACAGGATCTTCATCAGGGTCGACTTCCCGGCGCCGTTCTCGCCGAAGAGCACGGTCACACTGCCCCGGCGTACGTCGAAGTTGACGCCCTTGAGCGCGCGGGTGACGCCGTAGGTCTTGCTGATGTCGACCGCGCGGAGCACGACCTCGTCGCCGTGGCCCGGGGCCGGGGAGGCCGCGGTCTCGGCGTCGACGCTCACGCCCCCTCCTGCATGCTCACCGGCTGGATGTTGACCGGCTTCGCCTTCGGCTGCGGCCCGTCACCGACCACGCTGAGCGCGCCCACCACGGTCACCGTCTTGCCCTTGAGCGCGCCAGGGTCTCCGACCCCTTCGGCGACGGCCGCCTGCATCAGCTTCTTCAGCTCGTCACCGACGAACTGGAACGAGGACTGGCCAGGAGCGTCCGCGAACTTGAACCCCATGCTGTCGCGCAGCACGGTCCCGTTGATCGCGGTGGTGACCGGCACGATCACCGCGGTCTGGTCAGGGACGCCGTCGACCTTGAGCTGCACCGACCCGGCCGAGGCCTCGGTGACGGTCCCCGTCGCGGTCACCGCGAACACCAGGGTGTCGGAGTTGGGTGCCACGGCGTCGAACTTCTCCGCGGCCGCTTCAGGGTCGCCCTGGATGCCGGCGATGACCTCCGGGAGGGGAGCGGCACGACCGCCGAACTCCTCCTGGGCCTTCTCGAACAAGGACTCCGCGGTCTGCTGCGGGTCGAACTTCTTGGGTCCGATGTTCGCGAGCTCCTTGGGGGTCACGAACTTGGTGTTGAGCATCATCGCCGCGATCAACGCCACGATGAACACCAGGCCGAAGACCCGCGACTTACCGACACGCTGCATGCTGGACCTCACGATCGATCGGGGTGGAGAGCGGTGTGGACGGCGTGGGCCGTCCCGCGCAGAGCGCGATCAAGCGGGTGAATCCGGTGGCGGACAGGGCCGCCCGGCCCACGAACAGGCCGTCGGCGCCGGTGCCCTCGAGGAGGGGGACCGCGTTGGCCTCATCGACGCTGCCGCCGTAGAGCACCCGCACAGCCGGGCCGGTCAGGAGATCGGCCGCGGCTCGTCGGATCGCAGCCAGGATCGGAGCGACCTGCTCGGGAACCGCAGGCCTGCCAGCGGTGCCGATGGCCCAGACCGGTTCATAGGCGATGAGGATCCGTTCGGCATCGGCACCCTCGACGTCTGCGAGCGCCGCCCTGACCTGGCCGAGCACGAAGGACTCGGCCGTGCCCGCGTCGCGGACCGCGGCACTCTCGCCCACGCAGATCAGGGGGACCAGGTCGTGCTCCAGTGCCGATGCCACCTTGCGGGCGACGTCCTCGTCAGTCTCGCCGAAGGCGGTACGACGCTCGGAGTGGCCGAGCTCGACCATCGTCGCGCCGGCGTCGCGCACCATCCGCATGGAGATCTCGCCGGTGAAGGCACCGTCGGGAGCCCAGTGGGCGTTCTGTGCTCCGAGCCGCACCGGTGCGTCCTTCGGCAACCGGTCGCGCACGGCTGCCAGGGCCGTGTGCGGCGGGAGGATGAACGCGTCCACCGACTCGGGCACGCCGACGGCGAGGAGGGTCTCCACGAAGTCGGCGGCCTCGGCCAGCGTCTTGTTCATCTTCCAGCTGGTCCCGACGAGGACCGGCCGACTGGGGGCGGGAGAGGTCACGGGATCAGCGACACCTTGATGGAGGAGGTCCCGGACGCCACCAGGTCGAGACCCTTCTGGAAGTCCTCGAGCGGGAGCTGGTGGGTGCAGATCTCGTCCAACGGGAGCCGACCGGACTCGATCATCCGGATCGCGGCCGGCCAGCAGTGCGGACCGAGGTGCGCACCGAGGACGTCGAGCTCCTTGTCGTCGCTGATGATGCTCCAGTCGACGGTGACATCGGAGCCGAAGACGCCGTACTCCACGAAGGTGCCGAGCTTGCGCAGCAGGTTCAGACCCTGGAGCACGGCGGAGGGGTGACCGGTCCCCTCGAGGTAGACGTCGGCGCCGTAGCCGTCGGTGAGGCCACGGACGACCTCGATCGGGTCCTCCTCGGTGATGTTCACGGTGTGGGTGGCGCCGCACTTGCGAGCCAGCTCCAGCTTCTCGGGGGCCATGTCGAGAGCGACGACGGCCGCGGGGAACTTCGCGGCGGCACCGGCGATCATCCCGAGACCGATCGGGCCGCACCCGGCCACGACGACGACGTCCTCGAACTTGATGTCTCCCCGCTCGACCGCGTGCAGCGAGCAGGACAGCGGCTCGGTGAACGCCGCATGGGCCGGAGGCAGGTCCTTGCTGATCTTGTAGACCAACGCCTCCACCGGGTAGAGCATGTACTGCGCCATCCCGCCCGGATTGCGACGCTTGAACCCGTACATGTCATGCGGGCCGCACATCCAGTACTGGCCACGCAGGCAGTAGCGGCACTTCCAGCAGGGCACGATCTGCTCGGAGACGACCCGGTCACCGACGGAGATCCCCCAGCGGTCCGTGGCTTCCTGGTCGAGCGCGACGACCTCACCCACGAACTCGTGTCCCGGGATCACCTCGGTCTCGGCCCAGGCCGGCCGGTTCTCGTCGCCCCAGAACTTCGCGGCACCGTGGTAGCACTTCAGGTCGCTGGCGCAGATCCCGACGGCCTCCACGCGCACCAGGGCCTCACCGGGGCCCGGCGTCGGCACCGGGACCTCTTCGAGGCGGTAGTCCTCGGGGCCGTGACACACAACCGCTCGCATCTTCTCCGGCACCCCGGTCGGGACTGTGCCCGCATCTGTCTGGGTCACGTCGGTCTCCTCATCTGGCCTGTGGCGGGTCCCGCGATCGGGTCTCCGCTCCAACGACCATCACCCTAGGATCTGTGGGAACATATGTCCAGCACAAATGTTCAAGAGTTTGTGCGACGCTGTCCTCAGCGGTGCGCGATATGGAAGGCTGGGCGGTCGTGAAGGTTCCAGAGATGCTCGAGGGCGGTGGGCCACCGCACCCGCCGGAGGTGTCCGGGCAGGGATCATCGGCGAACAGTGCCCGGCGCTTCGCACCCGCACTGATGCACGCCGCTGCCACGCTGTACTACCTCAAGGACGAGACCCAGGCCGACGTCGCCCGCGCCCTGGGCGTCAGCCGCGCGACGGTGAGCCGGCTGCTCGCCGAGGCTCGTCGCCTCGGCATCGTCCGGATCGAGGTGATCGACCAGGTCGAGGCGCCACCGGTGTCGCTCGCGGCCGACCTGGCCGACGCCCTGGGGCTGGCGTCGGTGCGTCTGGCGCCGCCCGGGCACGAGGCTGTGCTGCGCACCGCCTTGGCGACCCAGGTCGGACTCGCCCTGTCAGCCACCGGTCTCGAGCGCGACGACGTGCTCCTGGTGTCCTCGGGACGCACCGTCTGGCAGGTCGGGCTGGAGGTGCTGCCCCAGTTCCCCGGGACGATCGTGACCCCGATGGTGGGCGGTCAGCACGAGCCCGAGGCGTGGTACCAGACCAACGAGATCACCCGGATGATCGCTGCGAAGATCGGCGGCCACCCGACCTTCCTCTATGCCCCCGCCCAACCCGGGCCAGAGGTCTACGGCCTGCTCCTCGAGGATCCGGAGACCCGGCGGGTGCTCGACCTGTGGAGCCGGGCGAAGTGCGCGCTGGTGGGTGTGGGCGCGCCACCGCACACCCGGGCATCGATGCCCAACTTCGTGCCCCGTGGAGCCGACTGGCTGCGGGCGGCGGCCGGCGACATCTGCACCAGGTTCTTCGACGAGGAGGGCCGGCAGTTGACCCACCCTGGCTCCGAGCGGCTGGTCGCGACCACCTACGAGACCCTGCGTCAGATCCCGCACACCATCGCGGTGGCCGTGGGCGAGAGCAAGATCCCGAGCCTGCTGGCGGCATCACGGGCCAGCTGGTTCAACACGCTGGTGACCGACACCCCGACGGCGACGGCCCTGCTGGCGCGGGCCAACGATGGTGGGCCTAAGAGGACTTGAACCTCTGACCTCTTCCTTATCAGGGAAGCGCTCTAACCGTCTGAGCTATAGGCCCGGGTGATGCACCGCTGACTAGCGGGGCGCTGCTCGCCGGGTGGACCGAGAGGGAAGGCTACCCCATGCTCCGGAGCCCTCACAAAACGCGTGTGCCGAGCCTGTCGAAGGGTGTGGCCGGAGGACTCAGTTGTCCTCGGCGAGTGTGACTTCGATGCCCCCGAGCAGGGCCGCGGAGAGGTTGTAGAGGAAGGCTCCGAGGGTCGCGATCGCGGTGATCAGGATGACGTCGAGCACGGCCACGATCATCGCGAAACCGAGAACGCGGGACGTGCCGGCGTACTCCTGGATGTCGAACGGCTCGCTGTTGTCCCCACCGACGGCCTGCTGCACGATCGAGTTGATCGAGTCCCAGACCCCGGCAGCCCCGAGCACCGACCAGATGATCGCCACGGCGACGACCAGGACGATCCCGAGCGCGATCGAGAGCAGGAACGAGGTCTTCATCACCGACCAGGCGTCCACCTGGACCAGTCGCAGCTGCGCCCGGCGGGTGCGACGCGGACCGCCCTTCGAGGCCGGCTTCGCCTTCGCGGGTTTCGCCGGTCGAGGCGTACGGGCGGGACGACGCGAGGCCTTCTCAGGTCCGACGGTCAGCGGCTGTGACGTCGTCGCCTCCGCACCGCGCGGCTGGTCCGACGGCTGGTTCGATGGCTGGTTCGACGGCTTCCGTGGTGCCCCGAACAGCTCGGACTGCGGGCGTGGCCTGGCGACCGGCGGCTCGGTGGACTCCTGGCTCAGCTCCGGCGGTGGGGGCGGGAGGATCGGTCCGCCCAAACCCCTGCGCGGTGCGATGGACCCGTCGTCGCGGCGCTCGGACATCAGCCCTCGTCTCCCCGCTCGTCATCGGTGTCGGTGCTGTCAGGGTCGATTGTTGCACCGTCCAGGTCACCCTCGACCGCACCACTCTCGACCACCTCGGCCTCGCCCGCTCCCTGGACACCCTCCTGGACGCCTCCTCGACCGCGTCCTCGACCGCGTCCTCGACCGGGGCATCCTTCTCCACGCTGCGCGCGACCACCGCGACCGAGTCGTCGCCCTTCGGCGTCACGAACTTCACGCCCATGGTCGATCGGCCGGTGGCCCGGAACTGGTCGTTGATCGGGCTGCGCACCACCTGTCCGCCCGAGGTGATGGAGAGGATCTCGTCGCCCTCGACCACGATGAACGCGCCGACGAGGCCGCCGCGGTCCTCGTTGGCCAGGGACATCGCCTTGATGCCGAGGCCACCTCGTGACTGGGTGCGGTAGTCGGAGATCCGGGTGCGCTTGGCGAAGCCACCGTCGGTCATCGTGAACACGTACTGCTCCGCGACCTCGGGTGACTCAGACGCCTCGCCCGCCACGGCCTCTTCCGCGGCCACCTGCTCGGCACGGATCACCGACATGGACAGCACCGAGTCGCCTTCACGGAACTTCATCCCCATGACGCCGCTGGTGGCGCGGCCCATCGGGCGCAGCTGGGTGTCGTCGGCGGTGAACCGGATGGCCTGTCCCTTGCGGGAGACCAGCAGGATGTCGTCGTCGGCGTTGACCAGCTCGGCGCCGATCAGCTCGTCGTCGTCCTCCCGGAAGTTGATCGCGATCACGCCGGCCTGGCGTGGGCTGTCGTAGTCGCCGAGGCGGGTCTTCTTGACCAGGCCGGCGCGGGTGGCGAGCACGAGGTAGGGCGCCTGCTGGTAGTCGCGGATCGCCAGCACCTGCGCGATCTGCTCGTCCGGCTGGAAGGACAGCAGTCCGGCCACGTGGCCGCCCTTGGCGTCCCGCGAGGCCTCCGGCAGGTTGTAGGCCTTGGTCCGGTAGACCCGGCCGGCCGTGGTGAAGAACAGCAGCCAGTGGTGGTTGGTGGTCGCCATGAAGTGCTCGACCACGTCGTCGCCGCGCAGCGCAGCACCGCGGACACCCTTGCCGCCACGCTTCTGGGTGCGGTACTGGGTGGCCAGGGTGCGTTTCGCGTAGCCACCGCGGGTGATGGTGACGACGAGCTCCTCGTCGGGGATCAGGTCCTCCATGGAGAGGTCCCCGTCGGAGGCGATGATCTGGGTGCGCCGGTCGTTGCCGTACTTCTCGACGATCGCGGCCAGCTCTTCGGAGATGATCTGCCGCTGGCGCTCCTCGCGAGCCAGGATGTCCTCGAGGTCGGCGATCTCCAGCTCGTACTCGGCCAGCTGGTCGATGATCTTCTGGCGCTCCAGCGCAGCCAGGCGACGCAGCTGCATGTCCAGGATGGCGTTGGCCTGGATCTCGTCGATCTCGAGCAGCTCGATCAGCCCCACGCGGGCATCGTCGACCTCCGGTGAGCGACGGATCAGCGCGATCACCTCGTCGAGCATGTCGAGGGCCTTGACCAGGCCCCGCAGGACGTGGGCGCGGCGCTCGGCCTCGGCGAGCCGGAAGCGCGTGCGGCGCTGGATGACCTCGATCTGGTGGGCCACCCAGCTCTTGATGAACTGGTCGACTGTGAGCGTGCGCGGCACCCCGTCGACCAGCGCCAGCATGTTCGCGCTGAAGTTGGTCTGCAGCTCGGTGTGCTTGAGCAGGTTGTTGAGCACCACCCGGGCGACCGCGTCCCGGCGGAGTACGACGACCAACCGCTGCCCGGTGCGACCCGAGGAGTCGTCGCGGACGTCGGCGATGCCCTGCACCTTGCCGCCGCGCACGAGATCGGCGATCTTCTCGGCGAGGTTGTCCGGGTTGACCATGTAGGGCAGCTCGGTGATGTTCAGGCAGGTGCGGCCCTTGTTGTCCTCATCGATCTCGATGACCGCGCGCTGGGTGATCGAGCCGCGGCCGGTGCGGTAGGCCTGCTCGATGCCCTCCCGGCCCACGATCAGCGCGCCGTTGGGGAAGTCGGGACCCTTGATCCGCTCGACCAGGGCGTCCTGCAGCTCCTCGCGGGAGGCGTCGGGGTGCTCCAGCGCCCACAGGGCGCCCTCGGCCACCTCCTTGAGGTTGTGCGGCGGGATGTTGGTGGCCATGCCGACCGCGATGCCGGCCGAGCCGTTGACCAGCAGGTTGGGGTAGCGCGCCGGCAGCACCGTCGGCTCCTCGGACCGGCCGTCGTAGTTGGGCTGGAAGTCGACGGTGTCCTGCTCGATGTCGCGGACCATCTCCAGCGCCAACGGGGCCATCCGGCACTCGGTGTAACGCATCGCGGCCGCTGCGTCGTTGCCCGGCGAGCCGAAGTTGCCCTG
>CAWAFS010000002.1:0-13739 GCA_963781335.1 uncultured Actinomycetota bacterium
CCCCTAGGCTCCACCACGAGAAACCGCAGGTCAGCAGCCGCGGTTCCTTCCTTTTCCTGCTCCAACCCCTGCTGGTGACGACCCGCACGCGCGGGACTGGTGGGGAGCCGCCCTGAGCGCCGGTCGGGCCCCTTCAGCATCGCTGCACGCCAGTAGTGGAAGTGAACCCGGTCCATTCCGAATGCGCGGACACACCGCCCTTGGGGCCAGCGTCTTCCAGCCCGCCGACGCTGCGAAGGTCCCTCGGTCATCATCCATGTCCACGCCGGAGACAGCGCTTGGAAGGTACGGCCTCGTCGGCGCCCAGGTCGGGTGAACTGTCGGAGTCTGCGAGTCAGATCGTGAAGGTGTCCCGGAATCCAACGCTCCTCGACACAGCTCGATCAGGTTCCCCTCCCCGGTCTGAGCGTGGTAGAGGTCGAGCATGAGGCGCAGGTGTGGATTCTCCACGGCCTGCACGAGGCCGAGGCAGTCCTCCGCGTGCGCGGCGGACCTGCCATCAGCCCGCGCCATGGGCCCGAGCGGCGCCAGGAGCTCACCATCGGACCGTGGTCGCCGTCGACGTGAGCTCCGCGCCCGTCTGCTACCAAACGCGCCATCTGCGCCGCCGTCCGGTTCACTGCGTCGAGGTTCCGGAACTCGGTTGGCCACCGGCATCGAGGCCGCGGGACTGGAGCAGCGTGCCCATGCCACCGTCGAGCAGCACCTGATGATCTATGCCCAGCAGCGGCGCGAGCCGACTCATCGGCCAAGCCCATCGAGGTAACTGGCGACCCTGCTGACCGGCCACTCCGCGTCGAGCTCGGCGATGACCCGGTCGAGCACCTCGGTCGGCGTACCCGTGGCCAAGGTCCAGGGGGACCGTCCCCAACCCGCGAGGTAGTCGTCGGCCCCAGTGTCACCGAGTCGCATCGCAGCCTCATCGATCGCTTCCTGGAACCGCGGTGGGAGCTGGGCCTTCACAGCCTCATCGCCCGCCCGGGCCGCGACCATCGATGGAAGCTCGCGCCACAGCGTCACCTGATACTCCGTCATGCGCCGGAGCCTACGTCCGACGGCGCGTGGCGACGGAAAGGCCGCCCGTTCGCCAACCGCAAGGCAGGCCGCGTGGTTCGACCGAGGTAGCCCGATGGCGAGGGAAATGATGTACCTGCCGAATGGTCAGAACAGTGGCGGTCCGACGACAGGGCGCAGGTGGCTGCCGGCCACCGCTCCGAAGGCACCGGCGTCAAAGGGAGCCTCAGGTCCACGTCCGGACAGGTAGTCGCGCTGCGCTCTGAAAAAGTCCTCGATACCGCTAGGAGTGACCACGGTGAGGAAGCGACAGACCTCGCTGGAACGGTTCGCCACCGCGTGAGGAACCTTGCGCGGGAACCATACGAGTCCGCCAGCCTCCAAGGCGCCGCGCTCCTCACCCACGACAAAGCTCAGCTGCCCCTCGAGGCAGATGACGACCTCGTCCTCAACCTCGTGCACATGCAGCGGTGGCCCGCCCGCGAGGACTTCGCCACCTCCAACGACTCGTCTCGCGCCAATGCGTACCCGGGGTGAAGAGTCATGTCCCCAGAATGCTCCCTGCGTGGCTGCTGCGACAACGGTCCCGACCGTGACCGGTCCTCGAATCTCCACATCCAGGACGCCTCGGCGTGCTGTGATCCGCTCTGTGAAACCCGGGCAGGATCCTCTTGCTGCTAGCCCACTGACGGGACCTTCAGATGACCGTCGCGGTGGCCAGGAGGTACTCCCAGTGCATGAACGGCTGGTCGCCGAAGTTGTCGCGGGAGAGATCGGTGAGGGTCTGGTCGAGCTCGGCGGAGGCTGCGGGGTTGTTCGCGAGCCTGGCGTAGACCGAGATCGTCGGCCCGTAGGTCTTCTTGAAGAAGGCGAGGAAGTCCTCAGGGGCGCGGAATCGATCGACCGTGAGCATGCGGCGCTCAGTCCGCACCCCAATGACCTTGTCACCGAACAGTCCAGCGAGGTGGTCCGGATCGCCCCAACGCGGGGGAGGCTGTGCACCGGCTGGCGGCGGGGAGGCGTACGGCTTCATCGTTGCGAACATTTCGCCGATGAAGCCGCCCGGCGTCCAATTGACCAGCCCGATCCGTCCGCCCGGGCGTACGACGCGGATCAGCTCGTCCGCGGAGCGCTGGTGAAACGGCGTGAACATGACGCCGACGGCCGACATCGCCACGTCGAAGCTGCCGGCGTCGAACGGCAGCCGCTCAGCATCGGCCTCCAACCAGGTCACGTTCACACCAGCGACGGCGGCATCACGACGGCCAGCGTCGAACAACTCTGGTGCCAGGTCGGTCGCCGTGACGTGGGCGCCCGCCAGCGCGGCCGGGATGGCTGCGTTCCCGGAGCCGGCCGCGACGTCGAGAACCTTGTCGTTCGGTTGCACGTCCAGCGCGTGAACAAGCACCGCACCGAGCTCTGGTATCACCTCGCTGGCCACGGCGGGGTAGTCGCCGGAAGCCCACATCCTGCGGTGAGCCGACTTGATCTGGGCGTCGAGTGCGGTGTCGACGGTGGTTGTCATGGTGGGTCTCCTGAGAGTTGTGGTCTTGGGTCAAGCACTCAGACGTAGCCGGGGACCTAGGGACGCAACGTTGTCGAAAGCAGAGTTCTTTCGGAGGGCTGGCGCCCGGGTCAGGCCGCGCGTCGCAGTCAGTTCCGCGGCGGGGGCGAAACTCCTGAACTCCGATGCGAACGTCGAGTGCCGCTCTGACACCGGTGAGGTCGTCGAGCTCGACAGCTGCTGCCTGGTCCGCCGGAATCAGCCGTAGCAACGCTCGCGAGGATGGCCCCACACTGGCTCGATCGACTCGGGCGTGGGGTTCCGCCTGCGTCCATCTCGTCGGGGCTCACGAGTGGCTCCTCGTCGACCACCTCGGTTGCGTCTTCTCAGTCACGTCGACGTCTGGGTCCTGCACAGACACTCCGAGTGAAGGGAACCCGATGACCACACCCGTCCGGCTCTCGATCCGACGCCGCGGTGGGAGCCCGCTACGCCGTCGGGCGCAACATCGACCCGCTGCTCGCCGGCGCAGCAGTCGACCTGCCGCGACGCCAGCGAGCAGCCCACCGCCGCTCCCACTGGCCCCGGTCCTGACCTCCATGAAGGCAGCCGACGATCACCCCATGTCCAGCACCCCCACCCCGCGCTCAGCCGGTGTTGTTTCCGTGGTGATACGCGATGGGGAGGCCACCTTCCGGCCGCTCCGATCCGGGGAACATGCAGTCCTCGACGCTGTGTTCGACGCCCTTTCCCCCGACTCCCGCTTCGACCGCTACCTGACCGGTCTGCCGCGGCTGACCGGCCCGATGCGCTCGCTGTTGACGGCCATCGACGGTCACACACACATTGGCTGGCTGGGCGAGATCGACGGTCACCCCGCGGCGATCGGGCGCATGATCCGGGTGTCTCACGACGCAGCGGAGATCGCCCTCGAGGTGATTGACGCCCACCAGGGTCGCGGCCTCGGAACCGCTCTCCTCGACACTCTGATGACCGTGGCCTCGGTGTCAGGGATAGCCACGATCCAGGCAACCGTGCTGCCGACCAACCACCGCTCGCTGCGCCTGCTCAAAGCCATCGGCATGACGTTCCGAGTCGAAGGTGGGTTGCTCGAAGGCGCCGCGCCGGTCAGGCTTCTCCACACCCCGGTCGTAGACCGCGCGGCCGTCGTCCGGCTGACACTGGGAGCTCACCCCGACAGCGGACGGATTGCCAGCTGAGAGTCGTCCTGGCCGGAGGCCAGTGGAGCGGAGGCGGGCGGGGACGGGGTCCAGCCATCGCGAGGCTGCCGTCATCACCTTGCGCGGGCAGAGGGCGTCGATGTGTCTCGCCGACCCAGATGCCAACACCCGGGGAACTGCGGCGGCCATCACCAAATATCTGGCGACGGGAGATCCTCTGCGTCGCCGTGCTGCCAGATAAGGCTCACCCCGGCGACCGCGGCATCGCGTCGTCCGGCTGTCGAACGGCTCGGGGTGAGGTCGCTGGCCGTCACGTCGGCGCCCACCCGAGCAGCCACGCCCTCGAGTTCGGTGAGCCGCCTCGCAACCGGAACGGCGAGATCGGGTGAACAGACGTCAACGTCCACCGATGGACCCACCGCACTTTGAAGCTCGTCGGAGAGGAGTTGGCAGAGACCTTCAGGAGCGGTCGATCTTGCTTGCGTTTCAGGCGTCTTCTGGCGAGCAGTGGCAGTCGTCGCCGACGCGAGGTTGGAAGTCCTGCACCACTCCGCGGACGTCGAGCTGAATCTCGCAGCAACCGGCGATGAGGTCCTTGAGGCCGCGGCGTCCTCTCTGGACCCGAGACTTCATGCCCGAGACCGAGATGCCGACCATGCTGGCCGCTTCGACCTGACTGACCGCTCCGAGGTCGACCAACTCCAGCGCGGACGCCTGCTCAGGGGGCAGGAGCTTGAGGAGGGGGCGGACGCAGGATGCGAGGCCGGCACGTGCCTTCTCGACGTCCTCTTCGTCAGTCAGATCCAGAACCGTCCCCTCAGGGAGGGCGTCGGTGGTGACCTCTCGACGATGGACCGCCGATCGGTAGTAGTCGGTGATCGCGTTGCGGGTCACCGTGTAGAGCCAGGCCAGAAGGGTCTGGCGATCCCGATCCCTAACGGAATTCTGAATCAGGCGCAGGGCAACGAGTTGCAGAATGTCGTCGGCGTCCTCAGGTCGGGCGACGCGCCGCGCGATGAACGCCTGGAGCTCGCCCGCGAACTCGCGCCAGGCCGCCTCGACTGCGGGGTTCGGAGAGTCCGGGGAATCCGCAAGCTTGCGGGAGGCGAAGCGGGTCGCCGATCTGTGCGCGCTCATCCGGTTTCCTCTCCTCGACGTACGACTGTCAGGGTAGATGCGCCTACCCTTCGCTGCCATCCATCCAGACGTGGGTGGGCGCAAAAGGACGCACTCTCGACCCGGTCGGCTGCGTCCCGGCGCAGTCTGTGTCGTCTGGGTGGGTGTCAGACACACCAACGAAAGGCACAGCATCATGACGATCGATTCCAGCGGGTCAGAGGCAGCATCGCCCGCCGCCGAGACGCCAGCGGCGTCCTGCTGCTCGACGGCGCACCAGTCCACCTGTTGCGCGAGCAGCGAGAAGTCCGCGTGCTGCGGAGCCACGGCGACCGCGCGCGGCGGCTGCGGGTGTCAGTAGTGCCACCAACGATGCCTACTCGAAACTGAGCCCGCAGCGGCTTGACGCAGCATAGGAGCGTCACAACTCCCATTTCCCGACCACGGCCAGTAGGCAGGTGTCGCTCGAGCGAGTTGAGCATCGGGCCGAGCGAGATGCTTGTGCCGACTTCCTCCGGCACCGGTGTCCACCATGAGCTCAAGTGTGTCGCCGCAGCGGATCGGGATGGCCGCGACGCCGAAGCCGGGCATCGCCACGACGCCGTCCGCGCGTGTCCGCCACCGGGGAACGCCCTGCCATTGGGGCAGATCCACACGTTTCAACGTTGCGATCCGCGCTCGCCGTGAGGAGGGGGAGGGCTACCGCGGTGATCGCGATGAGTCAGCCTGTCCGGCCGCCGAACACGTGGTCGCCAAGTCCACCGCCGCCGGCTCGATAGTTCAATCGGCATCGCGCTTCGAGACCCGCACATAGTATGTCAGAAGGGAATCCGGTGGGTCCTGGATCGGATGGGGAGGAGGTCGGTGGTGGGCACGGCACCGGCGGATGCGCCCGAATCGCTTACTGACTCCGGGCCGCCTGTATCGGAAACGTCCAGGTCGCCGGCCGGTGCCACCCGCTTCGCGGCACCCGCGCCGATCCCTGCCTCCAGCGCCCGAAGCGACTGCGCGGCCGGCGCCGGTCGCAAGGCGACTGGTCGGGTGTCGCTGCTGTACCTGCTGCTCGGCGGCGTCGCCATCGGCTGCTACATCGCGGTGCCCCGTGTCGCTGGCGACCCGCGGCTGTTCGAGCTCGTGGGACTCTCGAGCGCGGTCGCAATCGGGGTCGGACTTGTCTGGCACCGGCCGCGGCCCAAATTGCCGCTAGTGCTGTTCCTTGTCGCTCAGGTGCTGTTCGTCGCCGGCGACTACTTCTACTACACCTACGACCTTGCCTTCCCGTCCTTCGCCGACGGGTTCTACATCGCCTATTACCCGCTGCAGGTTGCCGGTCTCGTCTTGCTGATCCGGAGCCGAACCCCTGGCAAGGACTGGGTCAGCCTGCTCGATGCCTTGATCTTCACGGTCGGCTTCGGCCTGCTGTCCTGGGTCTACCTGATCGAGCCGTACACCCACTCCGCCGGCGACCACTGGTCGTCGTCCCTCGTCTCGATGGCTTACCCGGTCATGGACGTGCTGCTCCTGGCGGTGGCCGCCCGGCTGTTCATCGGGGCGGGTGCTCGCCCGCGGGCCTTCTACCTCCTCGCAGCGAGCATCGTCTGCCTCGTGGTCACCGATGTCGCCTACGGCGCCATCGAGCTGAACGGCAGCTACGACATGGGAAGCTTGCTCGACGCCGGCTGGATGGCCACCTACGTGCTGTGGGGCGCCGCGACACTCCATCCCTCCGTTCGTGAGCTGTCGGTGTGGACGCACGTCCCAGCAGCATCGTTGAGCGCCAGACGGCTCCTGCTGCTGGCGGCCGCGACCCTGATCGCCCCCGCGACCCTGATCGCCAACAGTCAGTGGCCGATCGCGGGGTTCGACGTTCCAGTGGCGGCAGCTGCTTCGGCGGTGCTGTTCGTCCTGGTGCTGGTGCGCATGCTGGGGCTGGTGACCAGCCTGCGGGCGGCGGTGGGCAGGCACGAACGTGCGGAACGACGCGAGACCATCCTGCGTCACGCCGCCGTGGCGCTGACAGCCACCACCGACTGGGAGCACATCCGACTCGCTGCGATCCAGGGGGCGGGCGATCTTGTGCAGGGGACGGGCAGGATCGACATCGCGGTGGAGCTCGCCGACTCGCAGCCGGCAACGCGACCCCTCGGATTCGCGCCTGTCGAGTCCCTGGTGGTGCCGCTTTCCACGCAGACCTCGGGCTACGGTCGGTTGGTCGTGACCAGCGCGGCGCCCTTGCCGACGGACGTGGCAGACGGACTGCACACGCTCGGAGCGCAGGTTGCCCTCGCCTTGGAGAGCGCGACTCTCATCCAGGACCTCAGCCGGCAGCGCAGCGAGGCTTGGGTTGGTGCTCTCGTGCAGAACTCATCTGACGTGATCATGGTGCTCGATGCCGCGTTGGTGATCCAGTACGTGACACCGTCGGCGCATACGCTCGGTCATCGCCCCGAGGAGCTCTTGGGCACGCCGCTGCCGTCACTGGTGGACGCCCGCGAGCAAGCCGCGGTGACAGACTTCTACCAGCGGCTCATCAGCGGCCTGCACGAGAGTCCCCGATCAGAGTGGCGGATGCGCCGCGGTGACGGGAGTTTCACCGACGTCGAGACCGTCAGCACCGACCTGCTCAAGGACCCGACCGTCAACGGCATCGTCGTCACCGCCCGTGACATCACAGAACGCAAGGCGCTACAGGTCGGGCTCCAGCGCCACGTCCAGGAGCTGGAGGAGCTCGACCGCATCAGGAACGAGTTCGTGGACACCGTCTCCCACGAGCTGCGCACGCCTCTGACCAGCATCATCGGAGAAGTCGAGGTGCTCGCCGACGGCGACTACGGCGAGGTGAATGCCGGGCAGGCCCAGAGCCTGGCGGTCGTCGGACGCAACAGCGAGCGACTCCTCACCCTGATCGAGGACCTCCTGACACTGAGTCACGTCGAGATGAGAACCCCGGACCTGAACCGGAAACCGACAGTCGTCGCCAGCCTGGTGCACGGCGTGCGGACCCAGATCGGGCCGATCGCCGCGGCGAAGTCAGTCATGCTGGTGATCGATTGCAGCTCGCAGACCGCCATGGTCGTCGTGGATCGCGTGCAGCTCGACCGGGCGTTGCTCAACCTGCTGACGAACGCGGTCAAGTTCACCCCGGTGGGCGGGACAGTCACCCTCCAAGCACAGCGGGAGGGCAACGCCTTCGTGTTCAGGATCTGTGACACAGGTGTCGGCATCCCCGAGGACGAACAAGGCCAGCTCTTCACACGATTCTTCCGGTCCTCGGTGGCGACCCGCATGGCGATTCCAGGCACCGGGCTCGGTCTCGTGATCGTCAAGCGGATCGTCGAAGAGCACGGCGGCACGATCTCTCTCGTCTCCATGCCAGGTGCGGGCACGACTGTCACGGTGACGATCCCGGTCGGTGGTACGCCTAGGGACCAGGCGGACGCAGCGTGAGACCGGCTGGGGCTGAGCACCTTCGTGTACGCGGGGGACCGGCCGCACTCGCAACCGGCCACTGACCACGAGGGGTGAGCTCACGGGCCGCCCCACCTAGTCGAGAGGCGCCCGAGGCGTTTCCGGCGCGGTCGGCTCCGCGCCTTGGCAGGTGCGCCAGAGCCAGCGGCCATGCACCTTCTCGACGAGGCCGCTGACCCGGTACGGCACGTCCGCCTCGATCGTGGTGCCATCCGCGACTGCGTGGACCGTGAGTGCTGCCTCCGCCACCACCAGTGCACCTGCTGTGCACGCGAGGACGTGCGTGGTGCCGGACTTCCATGAGTAGCGCTCATCACGGGCGAACAGCCTCTCGAGCAGCGTCGTGAGGGCGGCCGCGCCGATTGCCACCTCGCCGGCCTCGGACCCCGCGTAGAGCACGTCCCCGTCGGCGGCAAAGCACTCCAGCACCGTCGTGACGTCACGGGACTTGAACGCCTCGCCAAGCATGTCCACCATCTCGGCGGCGGTCTCAGGAGTCACGTGGCGCTCCCGGTCAGCACCCGGTCGGAGGAGGGGCGATCATCGGGTGCACGGACTCCTGGCACGAACAGGAAGCCGACGGTGACCAGGGCTCCGACGACACCTGCACCCAGCAGCGTCTCGCGTACTCCGAAGACGGCCGCCACCGGAGCGGTCACGGCGTAGGAGATCGGCACGAGCGAGATCGAGATGAACCAGTCGAATGAGGACACCCGCCCCAACAGGTCTCTCGGCACCAACCGCTGCTTCGTGGTGGTCCACGCCACGGCTCCCAGGGTCTCCAGACCGCTGACGAGGGCTGCGGCCGTCATCGCCTGCCACCGGGTGGTGGCCAGGCCATAGCCCGCGACCGCCAGCGTCGCTCCCGCCCACGCCAGGTACGTGAACGTCATCACCCGGCTGGGGAGTCCCGTCTGGCCGATCAGGAACGCCGCCGCCACCGCTGAGAGACCACCCGCGGCCAGGATCATTCCGAAGTCGTGGGCGTCGCCCCCGAGCTCGTTCTTGACGAGGTACGGCAGCAGCACCTCCGTCGGCCCGAGGAACAGCAGGTAGGTGAACGTCGCCGCCAGGAACGTCACCCAGAGCCAAGGCTGGCTGCGCACGAGCGCAAAGCCCTCTCGCAGCTCGAGCCAAGCCGAACGAACGGTGAACCGAACGTGCGCCTCTACGGGGCGCGGCGTCAGACGCAGCAGGCACCCGGCCGAGACCAGGAAGGTCACCGCATCGACCGCGAAGGCCGACCCCGCCCCGTAGGCTCCCACCAGCACTCCGCCCAGCGCCGGACCCAATAACCACAGCATCGCCGGTCGCAGGAACTGGTCGAGCGCGTTGGCTTCGGTGAGCCGCTCCACGGGCACCAAGCTGGGGACCAGCGCCTCGAAGGCCGGCATGAAGAACGCTGATGCGGCGCCGTAGACCGCAGCGAACACGACCAGGTGCCACAACCGGATGTCACCGGTGAGCGAGAGGACCGCCAGCCCGGCCAGGCACACGGCTCGAACTCCGTCGGCGGCAAGCATCACCCTGCGGCGCTCGACCCGGTCGCTGATGACTCCTCCGGCGAGCACCAGCACCACTTGGGGCACCGTCAGGGCGACGCCGACCAAGGACATCGCCGCCGGACTGTTCGACAGCTGGTAGGCCTGCCAGGCAAGCGCGACCAGCAGGACTCCGTCGCCGAGCAGGGAGAGCGTCGTCCCGGTCCAGAGCAGCCGGAAGTCGCGGTACCGCAGCGGAGCGAGGAGCTTGACGCGTTGCGGCCGGCCCTCCTCGTCGACGACTGCGATCACGCCGCGTTCCGCATTCGGAACCGGATCGCCAGCTCGGTCAGTCCCGCGCAGAGGTCCGCAACCTCCTCGTCGGTGTTCGCGGCAGTCACCTGGACCCGAAAGCCCACCTGGTTGGGCGGGACGAGCGGGTACGCAGCCAAGGTCACGTAGAGGCCCCGCTCGAAGAGAAAGTCTCCCACCGCGTCGATGTCGTCGGCCTTTTCGAGGGGGAGCTCGATGATCGGCAGGCCGGACGTGTTCGGGGTACACAAACCGAGGGCCCTGACAGTCTCCAGGACGACTGCGGTCTTGCGGTGCAGGTCAGCCCGGATGGCGTCCCCGCGCACCTCGTTCACCGTCAACCCCGACAGCACGGTGGCGAGGGAGGCGATCGGGGAGGGGCCTGAGTACAGGTAGGTCGGAGCAGCAACCTTGATGAGGTCCTTCAGCGAGGTGGGCAGCGCAAGGAAGGCCAGCAGGGACGAGTAGGACTTGGAGAAACCTCCCACCAGGACGATGTCGTCATAGCTCTCGCCGGCCCACCGGACGATGCTGTTCCCCCGGCGACCGTAGGGGTGCTGCGCGTCGGGGTTCTCCCCGATCACGCCGAAGCCGTGTGCGTCGTCGACGTAGAGGCGCGCGCCGTACTCTCGGCATACCGCGGCGAAGGCGCTGAGGTCAGGAGCATTGCCGGTCATGCTGTTGACCCCGTCCATGCACACCAGGCGCGGAAGTCCGGCAGGCGTGGCGCGCAGCTGGCGCTCGAGGTCGAACGGATCGTTCGCGGCGAAGCGAAGCAACGTGGCGCCCCTTCCGCGGGCGATGGCGCACCCGTCGTAGATCGTCTTGTGGGCCTGGGCATCCATCAGCACGGTGCCCTGCCCCGCCAGGACCGGGATGACCGTGGAGTGAATGTGCGAGATCGTGGGCAGCACGAGGGTGTCCGGGGCATCGAGCAGCTCGGTGAGCCGCTCCTCGATGTCCAGATAGGGACGAGGATTGCCCAGAAGTCGTGACCAGCTCGGGTGGGTCCCCCAGCGCCGCACCATCGGTCCAATCGAGTCCATGATCTCGGGCTCCAGATCGAAGCCGAGATAGTTGCACGAGGCCCAGTCGGTCAGCCAGCGGTCGCCGATGCGGATCCGTCGTCCGTCGATGTCATCGATGACCGCGTCGTACATCGGACTGGTGCGTCGAAGACGGTCCAGGTCCTTGAGGCGTCGGCTGTCGAGGTCCCACGAGGACGAAGGGGCTGCTAGCTGGGTGGTCATCAGATGTCTCCTTGTTCGGTGCTCATGTGCGTGCTGGGGGCGGACAGACTCTTGAGCAGTGCGTCCGAATGCTTGGCGGATTCGACGGCCCCGGACGCGACGACGGACTTGCACCTCTCACTTCGGCGGATGCGGGTGTCGGCGAGCGCGTGGTCGTCGACTGCGCGTCCATGCCGGGAGTCCTGAGCCCCTGCCGCAATCGGCGCCGGAGCGGTTGCTGGTGCTCGGTGAGGATGCGCTTGGAAAGCATCGTCGTCGTCTTGGCGCCGTACAGCGCCGCACCAGCTGGGCATAACCTCGACTTTGCCCCAGATTGCCACGCTATGTGGCAATACGGACTAACTGATGGCCTGAAGTCCGCGAGCCGCGCAACGTCCGACGCCCCATCTCCGAGGAGGCTGGCACCGCCGATCGACAGATTCGCGAAGCGCTCGTCCTGGCGTTCAACGTTGACCCCGCTTCTTCGGGGCCAGACTCCTCCGATCGGTTCGATCGACCGGAGCAGCGGTAGCCGTTGTCGCCGACAGCAGCGTCTGTGCACCGGACCCTGCTCGGCTTGGCCACGGACACATTGAGGACGTCCTGCAACTTCGTCGCAAGCCGGACCACGACCGCCACCAGTCGGCCTAACCGAAACTGTCACCGATCGTCCAGTGACCCTGCGTCTTTTGTGGCCGGTAGGACGCATGCGGGCCCGCCACCAAAGAGGGCCCCACCCCGGCGACCCATCGTGTGGCTAGGCGACGGCGTGGAACTCGATCTTGAGTCCGAGGGCCTTGGCGACCTTGTAGATCGTGGCGAAGCTCGGGTTGCCCTCGTCGGACAGGGCCTTGTAGAGACCTTCGCGGCTGATGCCGACCTTGCGGGCAAGGTCGCTGGAGTTCTGGGCGCGGGCAATCACCCCGAGGGCGTGGGTGATGAATGCCGCCATCTCGTGCGCCTTCTTGATGTCCATGGCCTGGACTTGTCGCCGCCGCAAAGCAGGACCACGAGCAAGTCGCCCTGCCGCCAGAAGTAGACCCGGTAGCCCGGGCCATGATGGATCCGCAACTCCAAGAGCCTGGCCCCGATCGGCTCTGCGTCACCAGGATTCCCGGTGATGGGTCTGTCGACGCGCATCTGGATGCACGGGTTCTTGCGCTTGAGCCTTCGAAGCCACCTGTCAGAGACGTCGGTCGAGATGACCCTGATCGCTGTCAACTCTTGTTCACACTCCCGAGATTGCCATCGGAGTTCGTCACTCCGACCGGCCCTGCGCCCAGGCCCCGGACGTGTCGCCGATCTGGTCGGCCAACCGCTTGTCCCAGCCTGCGGTTCTTCGCATTTCCAGCCTGTCCTCTGCTGACCGCATCGCCCCTGGTGCCACCCGACACGGGCTGCCTCCCGGTTGCCTGAGTCTGGCCTCCGCCCGACACCTGTCGACGGACCCGGTGGTCAACCTCTTGGAGCGGATGTTGGGGCTGTTCAGCCGTGGCTGACTTCTTCCAGCTGACGAGCGCGGCGGAGGCGCACGGTGTGGCCGACGGTGACCAGGGCCAGACCTACGGCGTAGATCGCGGTGGTGAAGACGAGGTAGCCGATGGTGTCACCGAACCAGTCCCAATCAGGGTCGGAGAGGTCGCCGAAGGCCTCTTCGGAGCCGCGGGTCGCCTCCAGGACGAGCTGGGCGGTCTGGAAGGTGAACACGTGGGCAAACGCGAGCCCGAAGGCGAGGAACGCGGCAAGTCGATTCCGAAGGAGGAATCCGAGCGGGAACGCGGCGAGCGCGGCGATGACGATGACCATGGTGACGGCGCCTTCTTCGGGAGTCGGAGGGTCGGATACGTGGAAGTCTGCTCGCGCGGAGACGGAGGGGCATCCGGGTGGCCCCTTGCCGCGCGGCCGGATCATCCGTACGGGCCAACACGTAGGCGATCGGGTCGCTGAACGGTCAGACTGTGACCCGTGCACCCGCGGTCGACCAACCTGGCTCTCGCGGCGTTGACGGCTCTCTACGTCACCGCCAGCGGTGTGCTCGTCGCCGCCGCACTGCCAGAAGACGCCGAGGTGGTCCGGGTGACGGGGGAGGTCATCGTGGCCGGAGCGGGTCTGGTGCTTGCCTGGCTGATCGCGCGACGGGTCCGCTTGAGCCCGGTGCCGCCGGCCCTGGCGACCATCTCGGCATTCGCCGTCGTAGTGCCTGCGGTGGAGGATTGGGGTGCCTCAAGCTCCTCGTCGGACCCATGGCCCGGCGCCGAGATCGCCGCCCCCTTGGTGCAGGCGATCTGGCCGTTGCAGCTCGTCGGGTTCCTGCTGCTGCTGCTGTGCTTCCCGGCGGAGTCTCTGCGTCGGCGTACGGCGGTCCGGACGCTGGTCGCCGGCGCCACCGCGACCCTGCTGATTCTCATCGGCAACTGGGGCACTCGCACTGACA
>CAWAFS010000003.1:0-19177 GCA_963781335.1 uncultured Actinomycetota bacterium
GGCCTTGACCCCGGCCCGGCCGCCTCGCCTGGGCTTCTGTACACGTGCCTCGCGCTCGTCGAGCTGATCGCCATCGCCCTGGTCGTGTGGGCGGTCGTGGCCGCGATGCGTCGCTGGGGTCCGGCACGGGTGCGCGGTATGGCCACCCGCGCCCAGGCGCAGACCCTGCTTGGGCCTGGGAGGCTGCGCAGGGTCGCCGCCGTGGTCCGCCCCGACCGGTACACCGCCGGCACTGCAGCGCTGCGACCGGTCGAACCCACCGGGATCGGGTGGCGCCTGGGGACCGCGCACGAACCTCGCGGCGGGCAGCTGTGGGTGCCGTGGGACCGCACCGCCGGTGTCATCGGCCCGCAAGGCTCCGGCAAGACCCTGGACCTGCTCATCCCCGCCCTGCTCGCCGCACCCGGCGCCGCCCTGGTCACCCTGACCAAGGCAGACGACCTGCTCCTGTCGATAGGACACCGCTCGACCGGTGGCCGCCCGTGCGTCGTGCTCGACCCGTTCGGGCTTGCCCCCGGACTGCCCGAGCTCGTCTGGGACCCCATCGCCGGGTGCGTGGACCCAGTGGTTGCTGAGAAGCGCGCCAAGGCCTTCACCGCCGGCACCGTGGCCGGAGCGGGAACCCGCGGGCAGGGCGACGACGCCGCCCGCTTCTACGCCGCCGAAGCAGCCAAGGTCATCCAGGGCTACTTCCACGCAGCGGCGCTGTCCGGGCGCACCCTGGACGACGTGCTGCGCTGGGTCGCCAACCCGGTCGCAGCCACGGACCCGATGGAGATACTGCGCGAGCACCCGCACGCCGCACCGTTCTGGCACGGGCTGCTGCACGGGGCGCTGCGCGGGGACGACCGCACCGCCGGGAACACCATCACGACCGTCCAACAAGCCCTCGGCCTGTTCTTCCAAGAGCAGATCCGCCAACGGTGCATCCCCGCACCGGGACGACCCGCGACGAACATCGCCGACGTCATCACCGCCGGCGGCACCATCTACCTGCTCGGTCGGGAGAGCCCGTACGAGTCCGCGTCCCCGCTGATGACCGCTGTGGCCGAACACGTCCTGGACACCGCCTTGGCCCTGGCCGCCCAGTCACCCCACGGGCGGTTGTGCCCGCCGATGCTCGCCTGCCTGGACGAGCTGCCCTCTACCGCACCGCTACCCACCCTGCAGACCCGGATGGCCAACGAACGCGCCCTGGGGATCTCGTTCATCTGGGCCGCCCAGACCCGCGCCCAGCTCACCCAGATCTTCGGCGACCACCAAGCCCGCGCCGTCCTGGGTCTGACCAACGCCCTGGTCATGTTCGGCGGGTCCAAGGACGTCGCGTTCAACCAGGAGATCTCCGACCTCCTCGGCCCCGTTCGCGTCGCCCGCACCACCTGGCAGTCCGGACGATCCCACCGCTCCGTCACCGGGGAGGACATCCCCATCCTCACCGGCGCCGAAGTCCGCCAGCTCCCCGAACGTCACGCCCTCGTCGTGGCCGAGAACGGCAAACCCCTCATCGCCAAACTCACCCGCTGCATCGACGGCACAACCGGCCGCGCGCTCCTGCACGCACAGACCCAGACCCGCGCCCGACTGGTAGCCGGCCGTGAACGGGCTGTCCCCTCCGAGACCCGGGCGACCGCAGCCCTGGCCGAGGCCCGCCGCCGCGGACTCGGCAACGACCCAAGAGCCGTGTCATGAGGATCGACCCGACCGCCAGCCCGGCACCGGCACCGCTCACCCAGCCGTTCCCACGTCCCGGGTGGCTCGTGGAACACGCCTACCGCGAGCTGTCCATCGCCGCGAACGGCACCCCCGAACAGGTCAAGGCCCTCGGAGACACCCGGCGCCTGCCCAGGCCCTGGGACCCACCCAGCTGCACCCACCCCGACCTGCGCCTCGAGCTGTGGGTGTGGCTCGATGACGTCGTCACCTGGCTCAACCACGAGTACGTCTGGGACACCGACGGCGTAGTCCCCTCCTGCTGGCCGCAGCACCCCCACCTGGTCCACGACCTCGCCGTCCTGGCCGACCAACGACGCCGAGCCGGGCTAGCCCACACCAGCGACGCCCTCGAGGACTGGCACAGGTTCGCCCTCCCCACCTTCCTCGAACGCATGACCGCCCGACTGAAGTCCCACTGCGAGAACGGCCACCAACCCTGGCCCTCCACAAGCCGCCACGCCCGCCACACCAGCGACCCCCACCGCAGGAAGCGCGTCGCGACCTACACGTACGACGCTGACCTACAGCGACCAACGCCAGCAACGCCGGCGCCCTCCAGGCGGGGCTTGACTGTCGTCGACGGGGACATCCTCGACAGCGCCACCGGCGAGGTCCTGAACTAGGCGCGCACGCCGACCATGGCCTGGCAAGCGCCGTAAGATCCGCGTCTGCGGAATGCCAGCGCCTGCAGCCCATGTCCAACGTCGGGTCGACGCTGGGAGATGACAGTGCCGGAACGGCGCCACTGGAGGCCGTCACCTCCCTAGGGGGCGGCAGGGACCGCGGGCCGCATGTCCTCCGAGAGTCCTGCCCCAAGAGCGGCTGAAAGTGTTCGCCCTCGCCGTGACCGGTTCTCACATTCGCGGAAGGCCTGGTCGATCGAACGTTCCACACGACCTTCCCCACTAGATGCCAGCGAGTCTTGGTGTCCTTGGCAGCTGCGGCACGGCCCCCGCCGGCCGGTTGGATCGCTACCTGCAGTGGGCTGGGGTCAGGTGCCGGGGACGCTCGGGTCGAGTGCATTCGCGAGGCTGCGCAGCCCGTCCCTGATGCGGGTCTTCGCTGTGCTGTGCGGGATGCCCTGATGGGCCGCGACCTCTGTGTAGGTCACTACACTCACCACCAGACCCCAGCAACCGCCGGAGTCTCAAACCAGTTAGTCTCCGGACCTGCCGGGGCGGTTCAGAGGGCTACCCATGTATGCGTGCCTTCGCACGCAGGGACAGGGGGAATCGAGCCGAGTGGAGTTGGTTGGGTCTCAGCACACCAACCGCGTCTGGTCGATGGGGTTTGAGATCAGAGCCCGTCCGGTCGCCTTGCCGTCCGTGAACACGCCGCCGTCGACGCGGACCACGCCTGCCACTATGACGGTGCTGGGCCATCCACCCAGTTCGCGCGCGTCGTACGGGCTGTAGTCGGTTGTCATGTGCAAAGTTGCAGGCCCGACCGTGCGCCGTTCCTGGGGGTCTATCAGGATGAGATCGGCATCTGAGCCCGGTGCCACGACTCCCTTCTGCGGATAGATACCGTTGAGCCGCGCCGGGTTAGCCGATGTCAACGCCACGAAGCGCTCGACTGACATTCCCCGTGTTTGCACAAGCTCTGTGAAGACGACGGGCAGCCTGGTTTCGACGCCCGGCATGCCATTGGGCATCACGCGCACGTCCGATCGATCTGCGCTTTTCTGAGCTCGGTCATAGCAGCAGTGGTCACTGCCAACCGCGTCCACCTGACGGCGAACGGCGCGCTCGGCAACGCCTTGAACCGTGTGGGCCGAGCGCAACGGCGGGCAGCACACAAACAACTCAGGCGACTCACCGCCATAGAGACTGTCGTCCAACGCCAGATAGTGGGGGCACGTCTCCGTGTAAGCGAGGACCCCGTCCGCGCGTGCACGTCGTACCTCGTCGATGGCCTCGGGGGTCGACTGGTGCACGAAGTACACGGGTGCGCCTAGCGAGCGCGCTGCGGACAACACCTCTCGGACGGCCGTGACCTCCGCCAGCTCAGAGCGCGTGCCTGCGTGACCGGAGGCGCCAATGGCCCCGACTTCTTCCGCGCGGTGCTGCTCACACTCCACAAGGTGGTTGGCCTCGGCATGTACGTAAGCCAGGCCACCCAGCTCCTGCAACACCTGCATCACGCGGACCACGGTGGTCGGGTCGGCCATGACCACATCGCGATACGTCGTGAACAACTTCACGGTGCGTACTCCCAGATCCGCGATCTCCCGCAGCTGTTCGGGGACGGTGTCATCCCAGTCCACAACACAGGCATGAAGTGCGGTGTCGCAGACCCCATCCATCGCCGCGGCCCGTCGTTTGCGCACTGCTTCCAGCGGCGACTCACCCGGTACCGGGATCGCGAAGTCGACAACCGTCGTTGTGCCGCCCCAGACCGCGGCAATGGTTGCTTCTCGATAGCCGTCAAGCGTCGTGTAGTTCCCGAGCGACATCTGGATATGGGTGTGCGGGTCAACGCCCCCGGGGAGCACCAGGCGCCCCGTCGCATCGATGACCTCCGACGTGGTCGGCACAGCGTCGTCAGGGGAGGCGAGGCTCTGAACTAGGCCGTCCCGGACATGCACAGTGGCGTAGCCACTCCAGTTGTCATTAACCACGAGACCACCGGTTATAGCCAGGTCACGTTTGATCACAGCTCAATCTCCTCTTGCCGGTATTCCTGCAAAGTACTTGACCAGCCCTACATCCGACAGGTTGGATGTCCAACAAGTTACAGGCTATAACCCGCGTACGGGTGACGGAGGAGGTACTGATGTCCGACGTAGCGACCTGGGGCCTGCCGCCCCTTCCGCCGCGAAGCTCGTCGCTGTCCAACGAGATCGCGGCAGCGATCGCCACGAAGATCCGCTCGGGCGAGATCCCGGTCGGCACCCGGCTGCCAAGTGAGCCCGATCTTGCTCGCTCGTTTCGCGTGAGCCGCAACACGCTCCGCGAGGCCGTGAGCATTCTGCGCGAGCAGGGGTTGACGGTCACCAGGCAGGGGATAGGTACGTTCACCCTCGATCCTAATCAGGACGCCCACTTCCCAGTCGACGTCGGCATCGAGTCACTGACCAGCACGACAGAGATGATCACTCGCGCCGGCCACAAGGCCGGCTGCCGGGACTACCAGCTGGTGACCGGGGCGGGGGATCCCACTGCACGCCAGCAGCTGCAGCTGGGGCCCGATCAGCAGCTGCACACCATTGAGCGCGTCCGAACTGCGGATAACCTGCCGGCGATCTTCTGCCGCGACCACATCGCTGTCGACCGCGTGCCGTCGAGAGTGATGCTGCAGTACCGCGGTGACGAATCGCTGTTTCTGTTCCTGCAGCGGGAGTGCGGGCTGGAGGTGCGCACGGCGCGCGCAGACATTCTGCCCAGCCTGCCGAGTTCGCGCATCGCCGAGCTGATGGCCGTGCCGCGACGCAGGCCACTGCTGGTCCTCAACCAGCTCCACTACAACGGCGACGGAGAGCCGTTTCTCTACAGCGAGAACTTCTTCAACTCCGAGTACATAGGCCTGCACGTCCGTAGAACGCCCGTCGACTAGCCGCGTACGGCAAGACCTGCCGACCGCATTTCCCACCCAACTGCCAGGAGGCACCGTGTTTCAATCCCATTCCGGAGGCTATCGCCGCCGCACGATCATCGTGGCGCTGGCGTCTACCTTCGCCTTCACGCTGTCGGCCTGCGGCGGAGGGGGTAGCGATACGAAGTCGCAGGGCGCCCCTGCGGCGTCCGGCGATGCAAAGGCCGGTGCCGGCAAGACCGCGACCTTGGTCAGCATCCAGCCGGTCACCAACAAGGACGTCATGCAGGACTTCGCCGCCGGCTTCAAGGAGTCCACTGAGAAGGCAGGCATGAAGTCCAACGTCGTCGTCCTTACCGACGCCTCGACGTACGAGTCGACGTTGGAGAGTGTCTCTGGACGCAGCGACCTCGTGTTCACCACGTTCCCGCCGATGATCCAGGCCGTGGAGAAGGTCGCTCCGAAGCACACGAACGTCAAGTACGTGCTGCTCGACGCGCGACTGACCAAGCCTATTGACAACGTTCAGGAGTTGTTCTTCCGTGAGAACGAGTCGTCCTACCTCGGCGGCATCGTCGCTGGGCGACTGACCAAGACCAAGAAGGTCGGCTTCCTGGGTGCGATCAAGCAGGACGTCATCGACCGCTACCTCGTCGGGTTCCAGGCCGGGGTCAAGTCGGTGGACCCCAGCGTCAAGGTTTGTTTCGCCTACGTTGGTTCACTGGGCGACCCGGCTCTTGGCAAGCAGTTTGCGACCACGATGTACGGTCAGGGCGTCGACATCATTCACGCGGCCACAGCGGGTACGCAACTCGGCGTCTACCAGGCCGCTGAAGAACAGAAGAAGTTCCTGATCAGTGCTGACGTTGATGTTCGGCCGCTGGCCCCCAACTACGGCCTGACCGCGACCGGACCGGACTTCGGTAGTGCGGCGAAACTGGCTGTGGAGCGGTTCGCCGCGGGAGAGTTCAAGTCTGGACTTCAAGTTTACGGGCTGAAGGAGGGCGCCGTGCGCATCCTGCCGTACAACGACAAGCTCGTGCCGGCGGAGGTGCAAGCCGAGGTGAAGAAGGCCGAACAGGGAATCCTGGACGGCACCATCACCGTTCCCGACGATAAGTCGGTCGGCGACGTCAAGAACTGCGCCTAGGACAACCGCACGCATGACTGAGCCACAAGACCGCATTCGGGGTGCCGTCGTCGACCGACGGCACCCCGACGATCCCCCCCTGGCGCTTGAGACGGTGAGCCTGACCAAAAGATTTGGCTCGCTTGTGGCAAACGACGCGATCAGCCTGCGCGTCCCGGCTGGAACCATCCACGCAGTCGTCGGCGAGAACGGCGCCGGAAAGACCACACTGATGCGCATGGTCTACGGGCTGTACGTCCCCGACTCCGGCACGATGCGCCTCGCTGGCCAGCAAGTGACGTTTGGTAGCCCGCGCGACGCGCTGGCTAACGGAGTGGCGATGGTGCACCAAACTTCGCTGCTGGTGGGGTCCTTGACAGTGGCAGAGAACATTCTGCTGTCACTGAGCGGACGGTCCAGGATGTCTCGCCGGGCGGTTGTCGAACGGCTCGCCAAGTTGAGCGGCGAGAACGGGCTAGGCATCGACCCGACAGCGTTGGTCGACTCCCTCTCGGTCGGTATGAGGCAGCGGGCCGAGATCCTTGGGGCGATGTTTCATCAGGCGAAGCTGCTGATCCTGGACGAGCCCACCACCGTCCTGACGCCCAAGGAGGCAGACCAGCTCTTCGGCGTGCTGCGCGACCTCACAACCCGCGGAACCACAGTCGCACTCGTGACACACAAACTGCGCGAGGTTCTGGCGGTAACGCACAACGTCTCGGTGCTGCGCGGCGGCAGGCTCGTCGCCGAGGCCCCCACCGCCACCCTGGACGAGAAGGAGCTGGTGAGAATGATGGTCGGACGTGACATCGCCTTCTCGGTAGGAGAGGGGGAACCCCCGCAGTCGGCCTCCTCCGATGCCGAGGCCAGCCTGCACGTCGAGGACCTCGTCGTCATCGACCAACTTGGAGTCCGCCGTGTCGACGGGATCTCGCTCACGGTAAATGCTGGCGAGATTCTGGCTGTCACCGGCGTGGAGGGCAACGGCCAACGTGAACTGGTCGAAGCGCTCGTCGGCCTGCGACCGGCTGCCTCCGGTCGCGTGCAACTCGGCGGCAGCGACGTCACCAGGTCCAGTGTCGCCCGGCGCCGGCGCCTTGGTCTCGGCTACATCCCTGAGTCGCGTGCCACTGAGGGCCTCGCCGGCGAATTGTCGATCGAGGACAACCTCGTGCTCGGGCAACACCGCCGGGGAAGGTTCGCCCGCTATGGGGTGCGACGGATACGCGAGACTCGCGCCTTCGCCAGCGCACAGATCCAGGAGTACGACGTAGTGGCTTCTGGACCGCGGGTCACCGTGGGGACGTTGTCCGGTGGCAACGCCCAGAAAGTTGTCGTCGCACGCGAGGTCAGCAAGCAGCCGAGAGTTCTACTAGCCGTTCAACCCACTCAGGGCGTGGACGTCGCGGCCGCGTTCGCCATCCGCGCCACCCTGCGCCGGCTTCGCGACCAGGGTATGTCGATCCTGCTCGTGACATCAGATCTGCGCGAAGCCTGCGACCTGGCCGACCGGGCCATAGTTCTGTACAACGGGGCGATAGCAGGCGAGCGTGGCCGGCGCCAGGCCACGGAAGAGTCATTGGGCGAACTCGCGATGGGCCTGAACAGATGAGCGTGTCGCAAGGCAGCGCGTGGCGCGCCTGGCCCCTGCAGTCGATTGGTCTCCGGACGCTCGCCGTCCTCTCGGCCGTCACGTTGGCTGCCCTCGTCGGCGCCCTCGTTCTGCTCTCCACCGGCAAGGATCCGCTGACGGCATACCAGGGCCTGCTTGTAGGTGCCTTCGGCACCATGAGCGAGACCAAGGCGACCTTGACGCAGACGACGCCACTGATTCTGGCGGCTCTGTCCTTCGTCGTCGCGTTCCGCTCAGGCATCTTCAATGCCGGGGGCCAAGGGCAGGTGGTCATGGGCGCTTTCACCGCCGCCGCAGTTGGCTCGAGTGGCCTGGGAGACCTTCCCCGTCCTCTCGCAGTGTCCGTCGTCGTGCTGGCAGGAGCGGCCGGTGGCGCGTTGTGGTCCCTTCCACCGGTGCTATTCAAGGTCTGGTTGGGAACCAACGAGATCTTGACCTCGCTGATGCTCACCTATGTGGCAATCCTGTTCAACGACTACCTCGTCCAGGGCCCCTTTCGGGCAAAGTCAGTGCAACCCGGGGCAAACGCTCAGACGGAGAGCCTGCGTGAGAACACACACTTCCCGGTGCTCTTTCCTGACTCGCAAGTGACATTCCTTCTACCACTGGCAGTGTTCGCGGCAGCGGTGATCTGGTGGTTTTTCCGCCGCACCACGCTGGGGTACGAGTTGCGCCTGCACGGACAAAGCCCGCTCGCGGCACGTTCCGGTGGCATCGCTACGACCCGCGTCATGATCATCGGCATGCTCGCCAGCGGCGGACTGGCCGGCGTTGCGGGCGCAGCCGTCGTCGGCGGAGTGTTCCAAGCCGGCATCAGCCCGTTCCCGCCCGACATCGGCTTCAACGGGATCCTCGCGGCCCTGCTCGTCGGCTGTTCACCCCTGCTCACGCCATTCGCCGCACTCTTCTTCGGAGCGCTGTCACAGGGCGGCTTGGGGCTGCAGATCTTCGAGGGCATCTCGCAGTACATCGCGCTGGTCCTCACTGCGACCGTCATCCTGTTCGTGTCCGCCCGCTCAATACCCGAGTCATGGACCAAGCTCAAGCGGCGGATAGCCATAGTGACGTCCCGCAGTGGGCAGAAATGAACGACGTCATCGGCCTGCTCGGCCCCGGGATTCTCCTAGCTACACCGATCCTGTACGCCGCCCTAGGCGGCCTCTTCACCCAGCGCGCGGGCATCTTCAACATCGGACTCGAGGGCTTCATGCTCCTCGCTGCCTACTTCTCGGTCGCAGCGGCCGTCTCGAGCGGTTCACTCCTGGTCGGGACGCTCGCTGGCATCGCCGCTTCGACGCTGACGGCCGTTGTCATGGCAGTGCTCGTCGTCGGGTTCCGCGCCGACGAGGTAATCGTCGGGATCGCAGTCAATGTCTTCGCCCTGGGACTGACGACCTTCCTTCTCGCAGAGGCGCAGACGTCAGGGCGGGCGCTCGAGCTGGTAGCGGGCTACCCCAAACTGGCCATCCCCGAGCTGCAGGACGTCCCCGTCCTCGGCCCAATCTTCAATAACCGCGACGTCCTGGTGTGGGGGCTCATTCCCGCCACATTGGCAGTCATCTACATCTTTCGACGCACTCAGTTCGGCCTGTGGCTCAAGGCCGCGGGCGAAGCTCCGCTTGCTGCGCGGGCAGCAGGCGTGCGGGTGGCGGGCGTGCGGTTCGCCAGCATCGTCATCAGCGGCGCATTCACCGGGATCGCAGGTGCGGAGCTGGCCATCGGGTCGGTGCACTTGTTCAGCGAGAACATGACTTCAGGTCGGGGCATCATCGCATTTGCGGCGGTCATCTTCGGTGCTGGAATGGTCAGCCGCACCGCGGCCGCCTGCCTGCTGTTCGGCTTTGCTCAGGCCCTGGCCGGGCTGTTGCAGATCCGCACAGACTTCCCGTCGCAGTTCGTGCTGATGGTGCCGTTCTTGCTGACTATCCTCGCGGTCACCCTCAGTGATGCGCTCCGCCGACGACAGCGTCCGCGGCCAGAGGCCGCAGGCCCAACCGTCGTTCACCAGTCGGAGGCCGCCAACATTGTGATTGCGGGACACCTGACCATCGACGAAATCCGGCTGTCGGACGGACGCGTATTGCCGGGAACGACAGGTGGCGCAGCGGCATATGCCGCCCTGGGGGCCTTCCTTGCCCAAGGTGAGGTCCTGATCGTGGCCAGAGTGGGCGAGGACTATCCCCTAGCAAGACTGGAGCTGTCCCACCTCGACGGTGGGCGCATCCGCACCGAGAACATCACCCGGGTGCCGGGGCGGAGTATCCACAATGTCGCGCACTACGGTGCTGACGGCGAGAGGTCCTACGACATCGAGGACTTCGACGTGCTGATCGAACAAACCCCCAGAGGGGCGGATCTGCAGGACGTTGACGTCAACGGTCGCTGGGTGCTCGTATCGCCCGGCCCGTTGCCGCAACAGGCTCAACTAGTCCAAGTCCTACATGCGGCCGGCGCGAACATCGCCTTGGACACCGAACTGCACTATCTCACCGGCGCGGACTCGTTGGAGCGGATCATGGAGCTCACGCGCAACATTGACTGCTTCCTGCCCAGCGTTGAGCACATCCAGCACCTGTTCGCCACCGACGTGCAGGCCGACCCCAGCGGGCTGAAGGACTTCGTGCAGTCGTTGGGTTGTCCCATGACCATCGTCAAGTGCGGCCGCCGTGGTGCTGTCTTGTTCGGCCCGGAGACTCCCTCGGGCCTTCGGGTGCCTGCTGTCCCAGACCTGGAGGTGGCTGATCCGACCGGGGCAGGTGACGGCTTCAACGGCGGTTTTCTGGTTGGTCTGTCCCGTGGTGAGCGCCCTGCGGCGGCTGCCATGACCGGCTGTGTTGCGGCGTCGTTCGTCGTACAAGCCATCGGCGCGGCGGTGCCGGAGACCTTTTCGAGCCAGGAGCGTGCAGCTCGCCACCGCCTGTGCTCCAGTTTCGAGACATCCATGACCGAGAGGGAAGAACTTGTCTGACGTGGAATCCCGCGATCTGAAGAGTGCGGGGGGCGAATTGGGGCTGTCGCTGCTTGAGCAGGAGATCCCGCTGCAGCCTGAGGTCCTGCGCAGGGCCGCCCGAACTTTCGCCGAGCCGGTCGCGGAGCTGCTGGCGCTTGTGTCGCAGCGTGACGTCGACGACTGGGTTGTCACAGGTTGTGGTGACAGTCTCTTCGCGGGGATGTGCGCGGAGGTGTGGTTCGCGCGGCTCGCCGGACGCCGACTGCGCGCGGTGCAAGCCATGCAGCTCGCGCGCGAGACGTACGACTCACTGACGCCGCGCTCAGTGGTGCTGGCAGTGTCACATTCCGGCACCACGGCCCGAACGCTGGAAGCCGCCCGCGCCGCGCGCTCCAAGGGCGCCTTCGTGGTGGCCGTGACGGCAAACCCGTCATCCGAACTGGCGCAGTTCGCCGACCTGTGGGTAGACAACTCGGTGCGAGAGGAACGCTCCAATTGCCGCACCGCAAGCTTCCAAGCGGTGTCGCTTCTCATGCGCATGCTTGCGGAGGGCCTGGCCGTGCCCGCCGGGCAAGAGGTGCGGTCGGTAAATCCAGAACTGCTCGAGACCTACATTGAGCGTGCTCGGGACCAGGTGAGCGAGATCCCCGAGAGCGAACTAGCCACTGACCACTGGATCTTTACCGGTAGCGGGCTGAACATGGCAGCCGCCGAGTACGGGATGGCCAAACTCTACGAAGCGGCCACGCTTCCGGCACACTCAGTCGAGCTCGAACAATTCATCCACTGCGAGATCTTCACGGTAGGGCCGGGCACAAACGTCGTGCTAGTCGCCTCCAGCGGGCGGGGGTGCTCGCGTGCAGTGGAACTGGCCCACGCGCTCAACGAACTCGGCGCTGTCACGCTGGCGGTAACCAACGACCAGGACCTAGCCGAAGTAGCGACGCATGCACTGCGCCTGCCCGACGGCCTGCACGAGGACGATCTGCCCTTCGTCGGGATCCTGCCTTTGCAGTGGCTCGCCCTGCGCCTCGCCGAGCTGCGCGGTCAGAACCCCGACCTGGTTGCCAACAAGGCGGTCAATCGTCCACTGATCGACAACTCGGTGCAGTGGGGAGCGGACATGTACGACACCGTCGATCCGATTCCGGCTTCGACAACGGGGGTACAGGCATGACTGCGACACCAACGCCAGCCTCGACGACGTACCTCAAAGGCCTGCGGGAGTTGCTCGAACGCATTGAGGTCGAACAGTCCGCGCAGATCGAGGCCGCGGCACAGGCGATGTCGGACTGCATCCGCCGGAACGGCGTCGTGCACCTGTTCGGCAGCGGCCACTCCATGCTGCCGGCCCTGGAAATCTTCCCGCGCTACGGCAGTTTCGTCGGACTGCACCCAGTGGTCGACCCGCGGCTCCTGTGGTTCAACGTGCTCGGGTCCTTCGGCGTCCCCGAGATGCTCTTCCTGCAAAACACCGAGGGCTACGCCAACGTAATGCTTGATGGCCAACACCTCCACAGTGGCGACGTGCTCGTCATCTTCTCCCACGGTGGGACGAGCGCAGTCGTCGTGGACGCCGCCCGCTACGCCAAGGAGCACGGCCTCATCGTCATCGCCGTGTCGTCCACTTCAGCGTCCTCAGCGAGCGCAAGGCACAGCTCAGGACTCAAACTCTCGGACCTCGCGGACCTGTCGATCGACACGTATTCGCCGCGCGGCGAGGCCCTCGTTGACGTCGACGGCCTGGCCGAACCGGTGGGTGCGGCGACCACCGTCCTTGCGATGTCGGCTGGGCTGGCGGCCGTGGCAAGAACCGCTGAACTTCTTGTCGCTGCCGGGCACCCGCTCGTGCAGTCCGTGCGAGCCGAGCGCAACGAGACGGAGGCCTACCGGACGGTGTACGACGCGTACGAAAGCAGCTTGCGCCGAGACGGTGCCCAGTGACCTGGGCGCAACGCGTGCTATCAGGCAACCGACCCGAGCTGCAGGTGGCGTAACCATGGGACACCTTCAGGGGCCCCCAAGGGATCTCGTGGGCTACGGACGCGACCTACCGCCCGGTGGTTGGCCGGGCGGCGCTCGCGTCGCCGTTTCCCTTGTGGTCAATTACGAAGAAGGTTCGGAGCGATCCTTTGCTATGGGTGACCCGGAGCAGGAAACCTCGACCGAGTGGAACTCGTACGAGCTCCCTCCCGGCATCCGCAACTTGGCGATGGAGACGATGTACGAGTACGGCTCGCGCGTCGGCATCTGGCGCCTCTTCGACCTCTTCGAGCGGTACAACGTGAAGGCGACGTTCTTCGCGTGTGCCCTTGCTCTCGAGCACAGCCCGAAGGTGGCGCAGGAGATCTTGGCGCACGAGCACTGCGTCGTTAGTCACGGCTACCGCTGGGAGGAGGTGTTCCGGCTCAGCCGTGAGATCGAGCAGGAACACATCAGGCTTGCACTCGCCTCGTTCAAGAAAACGCTGGGCTTTCGTCCGCGTGGCTGGTACTGCCGTTACGGCCCTAGCGTGCACACCCGCGAGCTCCTCATCGAGGAGGGCTTTGACTACGACTGCGACGCCTACAACGATGATCTGCCCTACTTCGTGGAAACGTCCGGCAAGCGGCATCTCGTTGTGCCGTATACGCCCGACATCAACGACTTCCGCTTCTGGCAGTCGCCGGGACTGACTACGGCCTCGCAGTTTTTCGAGTACCTCAAGGACTCCTTCGACGTGCTGTACGCCGAAGGCGCTCAGCGACCGCGCATGATGTCGATCGGCCTGCATCCTCGACAGATCGGGCGTCCGGGGCGCATCTCAGGGTTGGAGCGCTTTCTTGCCTACACAAGGCAGTTTGCCGACGTGGCCTACATGACGCGCGACGAGATCGCCGATGCCTGGCTGGCGGACCAGGGTGGCGTCGCGTGATGTTGCCGGAGTCGAGTCGGCCGAAGATGAGAGTCGTGACGTCCGCTCTGGTGCCGAGTGCTCCGCTGGGAGACGCCGGCTCGCAGCGAGTACTGCTGGGCGAACCGGGCGGTGATGAAAGCCCCATGTTGATGGGAATCACCTCCCTGCTGCCTGATCAGACGAGCCCTCTGATTGAGCACGACACCGCGGAAATTGCCTACGTGGTTGCGGGTTCCGGCTGGATGATCGGCGAGGGTACCGAGTACGCGTTCACCGTCGGAGATGCGATCTTGATCGAGCCGAGGTGCTGGCATGCGATCCGCGCGGGAAACGAAGGGGTAGACATGCTGTACGTGTTCCCCACCGCAGCGGTGCCACCGACCCGGTCTCACCCGTCATCCGCTCGTGACTGAGGGCTTTCCGCATTGGTGGCCGCCAGAGGCAGCTTCGGCGTACGAGGAGCTAGTGGCTTACCGATTAGTCGGCGCTAGTGCCTGCGCAGACCGGATAACTGATTCCCTCGTTGCCATTGCCATGGAATCGGAGGAGCGAAATCTCGATATCTCTGCGGGCTTGCTTGAAGCGAGTGAGCTGTTCTGCAGCCTCAAGCCAGACACGGCGCTGTACCGCAACCTAACTGCGAAGCTGAGCAGGGCAGGGGCAAGCAATGATTCCTCACATGTCCGCAGGGCGGGTCAAGCGCTGGCTGCCTACCGGCACACAGCGCAGCAGGCAGTCGTCCTGAACGCGGAATCTCTCCTCCAGGATGCGGAGACCTTATTGGTGCACGACTACAGCAGCACGGTGCTACGGATAGTTCGGGGGTTAGGCGCGAAGCGGCCGCGCCGGATCGTGGTAACCGCTGGCGAACCGCTAGGGCAGGGAGGGCGGATTGCGCATGCGGCCTCCGCAGCCGGGCACAACGTCACGTTCACGCCCGACATGTCGGTCGCGCGCGTGATCGATGGAGTGGACGCCTTTGTCACTGGCGTCGAATCGTTCTACAGCGACGGGTCGCTGGCCAACACGGTAGGCACTCGCATGTTGGCTCTACTATGCGGTGAAGCCGGGGTGCAAGTAATTGCACCGACGGAGCTATTGAAATACGACAATGACAGGCCGACAGTGACCGACTCGGACCTTGAAGCACGTCTACTCCACCCTTGGCCGCGCGATGAGGTCGAGTCGAGGGAGCATTGGGACATCGTCAAGTTCGTTCTGGAGCGGGTGCCAGCGAATCTCGTGACGTCGTACGTGACGGAGGCAGGCGTCTGCGTGCCGACCGCAGTAGTTGCCCCTGCACGCGCCGCCTTGAAAGGTTTGGGGCTAGGCGCTCCCACGGTCTCGGTCTCGGGCAGAGGGCACTGTCAACCCGCGCCGGTAGCTGCTTGCAGCACCGGCGAATCTCGGCGCCTCAACCAGCGATGACGCTAAAACCCGCATTCCTGGCCCGCGATCACAGCCTGGAACCCTGAAAGCCCAAACGGCTCCATTGGTACCGAATGGTGCCGACTGAAGTGCCCTCGGCCGGATTCGAACCGGCGACAGGCGCTTTAGGAGGCCGACCAAGGTCGACGGACTTGATCGGATTCCCTTGTGCACAGCGGAAATGCGATCCAGACTACCTAGACGTTCGGGTTGGTTCTGGGGCTGTAGGTACCTTTCCGGTACCTACATCTTGGTGCTGGTCACCAGCTCTCTCGCGAAGGTGACCCGCTCGGTGAGCCCGGATATGGGCTCGTCATCGGCACCTCCCGGGCGGATCAGAGCGTACGTCCATTGAAGCCCACCTGCGCCCAAGGACTCACGTCAAAGGCGGCTACTAGACGATTGCCGGTAGGACCGGCGTCCGGCCAGACTCGGTCCAGGTGTTCGGCGGGAAGCTCTCCTTGCGGCTGCCCACCCGGCTCGGGTGTGGCTCATTTTCGGTTTGCGTTCCCGCCGGACGCCGTGCCGGTGTGTGGCTCCAGAGGGGTCTGCCCCGCTCTCAGTAGCAGTGCCCGCCCGGCGTCCTCAACTGATCACGGGGGAAGGCGAAGGTCATGGCGAAGGTGTTCATCGGGGTCGATCCCCACAAGCTGTCGGCGACCATCGAAGTCGTCGACGACCGCGAGAAGGTCCTGGCGACCGGGCGGTTCGGCACGGACAAGGCCGGGTACGCCGCGATGCGCAAACACGTCGCGTCCTTCTCGGACCGGGCGTGGGCGGTCGAGGGCAGCAACGGCGCCGGCCGCCCGTTGGCGCAGCGGCTGCTGGCGGACGGTGAGCACGTCGTGGACGTCCCGGCGAAGCTCTCCGCGCGGGCACGGATGTTCGACACCGGCCACAACCGCAAGACCGACCCGCACGACGCGCACGCCGTCGCGGTGGTCGCGGTGCGCACCCCGAAGCTTCGGGTGCTGGCCTACGACGCGCAGCTCGAGGCGCTGCGGCTGCTGGTCGACCGGCGCGCCGAGCTGACCCGGGCCCGGATCCAGTGCGTGAACCGGGTGCACCGGCTGCTCTCGGAACTGGTTCCGGGACAGTCGAAAGAAGAACATCACCACCGGCCAGGCCAAGACCATCCTGGCCACGGTCAAGCCCCGCGACATCGCCGGGAAGACCCGCCGCCGGCTCGCCGCCGAGCAGATCGCCGAGCTCGTCGCGATCGAGAAGAAGACCAAGGCCCTGACCAAGGAGCTCAAGGAGATGGTCACCGCGACCGGCTCCACGCTGATGGAGCTGCCCGGCGTCGGGCCGGTCGTGGCCGCCCGCGCCCTGGCCGACATCGGCGACGTCGCCCGGTTCGCCGACCGCAACCGGTTCGCGTCGTGGACCGGCACCGCCCCCATCGAAGCCTCCTCCGGGGAGGTCGTCCGGCACCGGCTCTCCGCGCGGGGAACCGGCGGATGAACCACATGATCCACATCGCCGCCACCACCCAGATCCGCCTCGACACCGATGGCCGGGCCTACTACCGACGCAAGATCGCGGCCGGCAAGTCCCGCCGCGAAGCGATGCGCTGCCTCAAGCGGCGGATCTCCGACGCCCTGTACCGCCAGCTCCGCGCCGACGCCGAACACGCCGCCAAGGCGTGGAGGCGGGTCCGGGAGGGCACCGCGGGGCGACACACAAATCCAGCGCGGCCGGCTTGCACCCGCACACCGGCACTTCGGATCAGCCACTTCCCGGACCCGCACCAGCGACGCTACCCGCGCCGACGACGCCGCGAAAGACCACGACGCCCAAGACCCTCCAACCCGCCCCTTGACATCAGAGGGGTGCCTGCATGCCCTCGTCGCACACCTTGAGAGTTTACTTGTCCCTCGGTTCCGACATCGGTCGTCTTGACCCCTGTGCCCGGGCGGCTGTCGATCGTGGGAGGCCGCCGAGCGCACGAATCCAGGGGGATGAGCCGCTACATGAACGCGCCAGCTGGGTGGTATCCCACTGACCAAAGCAACGTGAGTATTGGGACGGGGTCGAGTGGACCGAGCACGCGGCGATGCTAATACCCCGGTCGTGTCTGCGCTCGAGACTACTCCCGGCCGGCTGTCCGAGTTCCTCCCACCGCAGGTCCTTATGCGGCGGGCGTAGCCACCTGGGGGGGATGGGGCGGACTATTCCCGGTCGCGCCGCTTGGCGCCGGCGCCACGGGCGTCAGCGGCGTGTTCATCATAACGGCGCTATACGTGCTTGTAGTCGCTGTCCTGGCCCTAGTGCGCGGTCGTGTCGCCTGGGCCCGTCTGCGGGGCCGGGCAGCAGGAGGATTTGCCTTGGGTGGCGCGGTGATGCTGTTCATCGTCGGTGCCGCGACGGCCGATCCCATTCGGCGACCTGATCCCGGCATCGGGGGCCCGGCTGGCTTCATCGAGCAGCCCCCCGCCACGGAGACACCAGATCCGGCAACGCACGCCTCAATGCACGCGTACCGCAGCGCCGACGCCGCCCGTTACGCCGAGCAGCGGGATACAGCCGACGCTCGGCTACTCGCCCAATGGGCCGCGTCTCACTACATCGGCGCGCCGTCGAGCTCGAACACTCAAGGCACGGACTTTGGTTTGGGCGGTAGAGGACTACCCCGGCGACCCAGAAGTTTCCGCGCTGGTGGCTAGCGCGCACACCCAGCGTCTGACGGCCGACGAGGCGTACAGCCGCGCCCACATGCCAGCGGCCGATGCCGCCCGCAGAGCCGCGCTGGCCACCTGGACCAAGGCACAGACGGCGATGACGGCCGACTTCGATGCAGCTTTGGCGAAAGCCGGACCCGCAACTGCCTACCGCACCCCGCTCTCAGGGGCCTCCCTTGAGGTAGCCAGCCTCGCCAGCGCCGCGACGGTGTTGCACTGGGTGGATGGCGACACGGTGGAGACCGACCAAGGCCGTGTGCGACTGGTCGGCGTAGACACCCCGGAGGTCTCGGACACGTGCTCGAGGGCGGACCAGGCGACGACGAACGCCAAGCGGCTCGCGCCGCGTGGCTCCGTGGTGACGCTGCGCGACCCGTCGAGCGTGCAGGAGACCGATAAGTACGGCCGTCTCCTTCGCTATGTAGAGGTGAACGGCCATGACGTGGGCTACTCCCAGATCCGGGAGGGGCTTGGGATCGCACGGTACGACGGCACCGACGGATACGACAGCCACCCAAGACAGGCGGCCTACCACGCCTCGAGCAAAGGCAAGCCGTCCGAGGACCCGCTGTGTTATGCCGCGGTCGCGGCCGCGTGGCTGCTGTCCGCCGACGACGACGAGCACCACCTCTGGTTGCTACACCGGGTCAAAAAGCCACTATACTACTGCTGCTGGGCGCCCGTGGACCGCGCCAATGAGCTGACCGCAAGGCAGCGATCCGACGCGAGGAAAGACGCGGACGCGCGAATCAAGGCAAAGGCCAAAGCCACCGCAGACGCCGCAGCCAAGAAGGCCGCAGCCAAAGCGAAGGCCAAGAAGGCCGCAGCGACGCCTGCAGCAAAAAGGGCTGCAGCAACCGCGAAGGCTAAAGCAAAGGCCAAAGTCGCCGCAGCCGAGAAGGCGCGGCAAGAAGTATCGAATAATACCTGGCGGCTCGACTTCTCCGAGTGACCCCTACCCCGGCTACACCGGGCCGCGGTGCTACGCACCCGGTGGAAAGACATGGAAGCCGTGTTGAGGCGCCTCTTCCGCCCGCTGCATCCAAAGGCCCGACGCGAGTGGTGAGCAGCGGCCCAAGAAATCATTAACGAATCGGAGACGAGCCCTCTGGACGGCGACCAGCCGACGTGGCGTGCACGCAGTGTGGTTGTCTAGCGCTTTGGACCAGCCACACTTCTTGGAGATGAACATTGCTGACGTTCAACGACCTGC
>CAWAFS010000004.1:0-25075 GCA_963781335.1 uncultured Actinomycetota bacterium
CGCCGAAGGACAAGCTCTCTCACGCACTGCTGGCCGAGCTGACCATCGTGGAGGCCGGTGCCCGACGCGACAGGGGCGAGATCGATGCCGCGTTGCGCACCCTGGAGACCTCGCACATCAACTCGAAGTCGCGGGAGCCGTGGGTCGCGCGTCTGCGATACGCCTACGCCGACACCCTGCTGGACGCCGGGCGGCCGACCGATGCGCTGGCCTGGTTCCATCGCACCGAGGCCGTCGACGCCGAGAGCATCACGGACGCTGGAGAGCGTGCGGTGGCGCTCGAGAAGAAGCTCGACGCAGAGGGGTGAGCGGGCTCGGCGCGAGCGAGCAGGCGCTGTCCAGTGCCTATGACATGGCCGTGCTCGACCTCGACGGAGTGGTCTACGTCGGTCCGGACGCTGTCGATGGCGCGCCGGAGGCACTGAACCGGGCGCAGGCCGCAGGCATGCACCTGGCCTTCGTGACCAACAACGCCGCGAGGCCCCCCGGTGTCGTCGGCGAGCACCTGCGCAAGCTGGGTGTGGACGCGCGCGACGAGGACGTCGTGACCAGTGCCCAGGCGGCGGCCAGGTTGCTCGCCCAGCAGCTGGCGCCCGGGAGCAAGGTCTTCCTCCTCGGTGGTCCCGGCCTCGACGAGGCACTGCGCGAACGCGGCCTGCAGCCGGTCAGCGACCCGTCGGACGACATCGCGGCCGTCGTGCAGGGCTATGGCCCCGACCTGGTCTGGAGGCAGGTGATGCAGGGCGCTGGCCTGGTGGCATCGGGGCTGCCGTGGGTCGCGGCCAACGTGGACCTGACCATCCCGACCGCGACCGGGGTCGGGCCTGGCAACGGTGCCCTGGTGCGGTTGATCGCGCAGTTCGCGGGCCGTGAGCCACAGGTGGCGGGCAAGCCGATGCCGCCGCTGTTCGAGGAGACCCTCTCGCGAGTCGGCGGTAGCTGTCCGCTGGTGGTCGGTGACCGTCTGGACACCGACATCGAGGGCGCGGTGACGATGGGCTGGGACAGTCTGCTCGTGCTGACCGGCGTGACCGGGCTCGAGGAACTCGTCGCGGCGCGGCCGGAGGAACGACCGACCTACCTCGCGCCGGGACTGGAGGCACTCGCCGAGCCCCAGCAGGTGCCCGAGCAGACCTCGGGCGGCGCGAGCCTCGGAGGGTGGACGGCCACCGTCGACGGAGGCCGGTTGACCGTCTCCGGCGAGGGCGGTGTCGCGGACTGGTGGCGAGTGCTGGCCACGGCGGCGTGGCGTCATCTCGACGAGACCGGGCAGCCTGTCGCCACCGACGGTGTGGAGCCTCCCCGGTAGCGTGTCGCCCATGACCGACTCCTTTGTGAACCCCATCTTCGGCGACCGCGGGGAGCCCGCGACCGAGGTCGAGGGCGATCTCGATGGCGATCCTGGGGTCGATCCCGGGGTCGATCCGGGTCGATCCTGTGCTCGATCCTGTGCTCGATCCTGGGGTCGGGGACACCGGACATGTCGACGTCGACGCCGTCGTCGGTTCGCTGAGCAGCCTCGACGACCTGACCGTCGCCGAGCACGTGGCCGTCTTCGAGCAGGCCCACGAGTCGTTGCGGCGTACCCTCGTCGGCGCCGGCCAGGACGGCCGAATCGACTCGGTGGCGTCCGACCGGAGCTGACCGTGCCGCCTCGGCGCCTGCGGCTCGACGTCGAGTTGGTGCGCCGCGGCCTGGCCCGCTCGCGGGATCATGCCACCGAGCTGATCGCGGCTGGAAGGGTGAGCGTCAACAAGGCGGTCGCGACCAAGCCGGCGACCAGGGTCACCACCGACTCCGACCTCGTCGTCCGTGAGGACTCCGCCACTCCTGACTACGCCAGCCGCGGGGGTCACAAGCTCGCCGGCGCCCTGGCGGCATTCGAGCCGCAGGGCCTGCTGGTGGCAGGTCGTCGCTGCCTGGACGCCGGCGCCTCCACCGGAGGGTTCACCGACGTGCTGCTGCGTCAGGGCGCGCGGGAGGTGGTGGCGGTGGACGTGGGCTACGGCCAGCTCGTCTGGTCCCTGCGCAACGACCCACGCGTGCAGGTGCACGACCGGACCAACATCCGCGAGATCGACGCCGAGCTGATCGGCGGGCGGGTCGATCTGGTCGTCGGCGACCTCTCCTTCATCTCCCTCGAGCTGGTGCTGGATGCTCTGATCTCCGTGACCGTGCCCGATGGGGACCTCGTCCTGATGGTCAAGCCGCAGTTCGAGGTGGGCAAGGACCGGCTCGGCAAGGGTGGGGTGGTGCGCGACCTGGGCCACCGCACAGATGCCGTGATGTCGGTGGCAGATTCCGGCGCTGCTCGGGGGTGGGGTGCCTGCGCAGTGACCACCAGCCCGCTCCCGGGACCGTCTGGAAACGTGGAGTTCTTCTTGTGGCTCCGAGCAGGTGCCCAGGCAGTCGGACGGGACGCGGTCGAGGCCGAGGTGGTCCGTTCCGCGTCCTTGGGGGTGCCGGGTGAGAAGGTGAACCCGTGACCGGCCCGTCTGCTGACCAGCGCCGCATCCTCCTGCTGACCCACACGGGTCGCGAGGATGCGCGGGACGTCGCACGCGCCGTGGTCTCGGCGTTGTCCGCCAACGGTCTCGTGGTGCGGATGCTCGAGGACGAGGCCAAGGAGCTGGAGCTGCCGGCCGGCCACGGCGTCGAGACGGTGACCGCTGCACATGCAGGGCCCACGGAGTGCGAGCTCGCCGTCGTCATCGGTGGTGACGGCACCATCCTTCGGGCCGCCGAGCTCACTCATGGCTCCTCCACCCCCCTGCTCGGGGTGAACCTCGGTCACGTCGGCTTCCTTGCGGAGGCCGAGAGCGAGGACGTGGAGAAGATGATCGAGCTGATCGTCCAGCGAAAATACTCCAGCGAGGAGCGGCTCACCCTCGACGTCTCGGTCTATCGCGACAAGGAGCTCGTCGAGACGACCTGGGCGCTCAACGAGGCCAGCGTCGAGAAGGCTGCCCGCCAGCGGATGCTCGAGGTGGTCGTCGAGGTCGACGGTCGACCACTGAGCAGGTTCGGCTGCGACGGGGTCGTCTGTGCGACTCCCACCGGCTCGACGGCCTACAACTTCAGTGCCGGTGGTCCGATCGTGTGGCCGGGCGTGGAGGCGCTGCTGATGGTGCCGATCAGCGCGCACGCGCTGTTCGCGCGCCCGATGGTGGTCGCGCCGTCCTCGGTGCTCGCGGTCGAGGTCCTGGCCCAGACCGAAGGGGCGGGGGTGCTCTGGTGCGACGGACGACGCACCGTGGACCTGCCTCCCGGGGCTCGCATCGAAGTACGCCGGGGTCGGTCTCCGGTGCGTCTGGTGCGACTCCACGAGGCGCCGTTCACGGACCGCCTGGTGGCCAAGTTCGGCCTTCCGGTCGAGGGTTGGCGCGGTGCAGCCGCCGAGCGACGCCGGCGCAACGACAGACCGGACGCGGTGCGCTGAGGTGATCGAGGAGATCCGGATCAGCTCGCTGGGCGTGATCGAGGAGTCGGTGCTCGAGCTCGGTGAGGGCCTCACCGTGATCACGGGAGAGACCGGAGCCGGCAAGACCATGCTGGTGACAGCCCTCGGGCTGCTGCTCGGTGGCCGCGCCGACACCGGTGCTGTACGCACCGGAGCCCGAGCCGCCCGCGTCGAGGGACTGCTCCGCGCGGACCCCGCCGTGGAGGCGATCGCCGACGAGCACGGCGGCGAGGTGGAGGGCGGTCAGCTGTTGCTGGGGCGCCAGGTCTCCGCGGAGGGTCGCTCGCGCGCCTTCCTGGGTGGAGCCTCCGTGCCGGCCTCGGCGCTGGCCCGGGTCGGGGAGGCCCTCGTGGCCGTCCACGGGCAGTCCGACCAGCACCGCCTGCTCAGGCCGGAGGCTCAACGCGACGCCCTGGATTCCTACGCGGGGCCAGACCTGGCGGCGCTGCGGGGGCGCTACACCGAGCTGTTCCTGCGTCTCCGTGCCGTGGAGGCGGAGCTGCGCGAGGTCCTCGGCTCGGCGCGAGAGCGCGCCCGCGAGGCCGATCTGCTCCGCCTCGGACTGGAGGAGATCGAGGCCGTCGACCCGAAGCCGGGCGAGGAGGAGTCGCTCGCCGCGGAGGAGTCCCGCCTGGGCTTCGCCGACACGTTGCGAACCGCCGCCGAGACTGCCCGCGAAGCCTTGTCCTCGGACCGGGACGAGCCCGATGCGCTGGGTGCCGTGGCAGCGGCCCGCCGGTCGCTGGAGAGCGTGCGCGAGCACGACCCGGAGGTCGGGGGACTGGCCGACCGGGTGGCCGAGGTCAGCTATCTCCTCGCGGACGTGGCTGCCGACGTGGCGTCCTACTCCACGGCCGTCGAGACCGACCCGGCCAGGCTGGCGACGGTCTCCGAGCGGCGGGCGGCGCTGACCGGCCTGACCAGGAAGTACGGCGAGACCGTCGACGAGGTCCTCGAGTGGTCTCGGGTCTCGGCCGGGCGACTCTTCAGCCTGGATGGCTCCGATGAGCGGATCGCCGAGCTTCGGACCGAACGGGAAGGGCTGCGCAGCGAGCTGGGCGAACATGCCGGCAGGCTTTCTGGCCTGCGGGCCGATGCCGGCTCGCGGCTCTCGGGCGTCGTCACCGGCGAGCTGCAGTCGCTGTCGATGCCGGATGCGCGGTTCGAGGTTCACCTGGGCCGGGTGGCCGACGAGGCGGGCCTGGAGATCGACGGGCAGCGATGGCGGTTCACGCCCACGGGAGTCGACGAGGTCGAGCTGCTCCTGGCGGCGAACACCGGTGCCGAGCCGCGGGCGCTCGGCAAGGGCGCCTCCGGGGGCGAGCTGTCCCGCGTCATGCTGGCCATCGAGGTGGCCCTGGCGGACACCCGCCCGGTGCCCACCTTCGTCTTCGACGAGGTGGACGCCGGAGTCGGCGGCCGGGCAGCGGTGGAGATCGGCCGACGGCTGGCCGCCCTCGCCAGGTCGGCCCAGGTGCTCGTCGTGACCCACCTGCCCCAGGTGGCCGCGTTCGCGGACTGCCATGTCGTCGTACGCAAGTCCAGTGACGGGAGCGTCACCACCTCGGGGCTCGACATGCTCGACGACGCCGGCCGGGTGCAGGAGCTCTCCCGGATGCTCGCCGGCCTCGAGCAGTCCGACACGGCCATGGCTCACGCCCAGGAGCTGCTGGAGGTGGCCCAGGAATCCAGGGGCGAGCCGCGGTCGATCAAGGCCCCGGCTCCGACACGCAAGGTTTGAGCCCGCCCCACGGCACGACTGTGCGCACATCGTTGGTAGGCTCGAATCCCGTGGAGGACCGAACACTCAGCCAGTCCCAGGGCCCGTTGCCGGGCACCACACGAGCCCACGGGGAGCCCTGTTGGTAGCACCGCAACCGACCAAGCACGTCTTCGTCACCGGGGGCGTCGCCTCGTCGCTCGGCAAGGGGCTCACCGCCTCCAGCCTCGGCAGGCTGCTCCGCTCGCGGGGGCTGCGGGTGACGATGCAGAAGCTGGACCCCTACCTCAACGTCGATCCCGGCACGATGAACCCGTTCCAGCACGGCGAGGTGTTCGTCACCGACGACGGCGCGGAGACCGATCTGGACATCGGTCACTACGAGCGCTTCCTGGACACCGACCTGAGCCAGATCGCCAACGTCACGACCGGCCAGGTCTACTCCTCGGTGATCGCCAAGGAGCGCCGCGGTGACTATCTCGGTGACACCGTGCAGGTGATCCCGCACATCACCAACGAGATCAAGGAACGCGTCCTGGCGATGGGGGGTGAGGACATCGACGTCGTGATCACCGAGGTCGGTGGCACCGTCGGCGACATCGAGTCGCTGCCCTTCCTCGAGGCCGCACGCCAGGTCCGTCACGACGTCGGCCGCGACAACGTGTTCTTCCTGCACGTCTCCCTGGTGCCGTGGATCGGACCGTCCGGAGAGCTGAAGACCAAGCCCACCCAGCACTCCGTGGCAGCCCTGCGGTCCATCGGCATCCAGCCGGACGCGATCGTCTGCCGTGCGGATCGGGAGATCCCGGCCTCGGTGAAGCGAAAGATCTCCCTGATGTGTGACGTCGAGGAAGAGGCAGTGGTCACCGCTGCCGACGCCCCGTCCATCTACGACATCCCCAAGGTGCTGCACCGCGAGGGACTCGACGCCTATCTCGTACGCCGTCTCAACCTGCCGTTCCGCGACGTCGACTGGACCCTCTGGGACGACCTGTTGAGGCGGGTGCACCACCCCAACGAGGAGGTGACCGTCGCGCTGGTCGGCAAGTACATCGAGCTCCCCGACGCCTACCTCTCGGTCGTCGAGGCACTTCGCGCCGGTGGGTTCGCGCACGAGGCGCGGGTGAACATCGAGTGGGTCCCCTCCGACGATTGTGAGACCCCCGAGGGGGCCGCCCGCAGGCTCGGCGACGTCGACGCCATCTGTGTCCCGGGCGGGTTCGGCATCCGTGGCATCGAGGGCAAGCTCGGAGCCCTCACCTTCGCGCGCACCCAGAAGATCCCGACCCTCGGCCTGTGTCTCGGGCTGCAATGCATGGTGATCGAGTTCGCCCGGCAGTCGGGCCTGGACAAGGCAGGCTCGACCGAGTTCGATCCCGAGTGCCCCGAGCCGGTGATCGCCACGATGGCCGAGCAGCACGCTTTCGTCGACGGTGCCGGTGACCTGGGCGGGACCATGCGGCTCGGCCTCTACCCGGCCGACCTGAAGGAGGGGTCGGTGGTGCGGGCGGCCTACGGCCAGGCCCACGTGGAGGAGCGGCACCGGCACCGCTACGAGGTGAACAACTCCTACCGCGAGCAGCTCGAGACGTCCGGGATGGTGTTCTCCGGGACCTCGCCCGACAACAACCTGGTGGAGTTCGTCGAGCTGCCAGCCGACGTGCATCCCTACTACGTCGCCACGCAGGCGCACCCCGAGCTGCGCTCGCGACCGACCCGGCCGCACCCGTTGTTCGCCGGGCTGATCGATGCGGCGATCCAGCGACAGCGGGAGCTGCTGATCCCCATCGACGAGAGTGCGCTCCGTCGTCGCTGGGTGGCTGACGAGGCAGACGGGCTGGGTGCTGACCTCGTGGGCGACCCGGAGCTCGACCGCGCGTGAACGGAGCCCCCCTCGCGGACGACCCCCACGCGTGGCCCGTCATCAGCTCACGGGACATCCACCGTGACGCCTGGGTGGTGGTGCTACGCGAGGACATCGTGCAGCGCCCCGGACATCCCGAGGAGACCTTCGGTCGGCTCGTGATCGAGCACCCGGGGGCGGTCGTGGTGCTCGCCGTCGACGACGAGGAACGCGTCTGCTGCATCCGCCAGTACCGCCATGCCGGGGGAGCCGTGTTCGTCGAGCTGCCCGCGGGCATCCTCGACGCGGGGGACGAGGATCCGCAGGTCACTGCGGCGCGGGAGCTCCGCGAGGAGGTCGAGCTGCAGGCCGAGGACTGGCGTCGACTGCTCACGCTCTATCCCACGGCCGGGATCACCAGCGAGCTGCACCACCTCTACCTCGCCCGTGGGCTCTCACATGCCGATCGGGGTGACTTCGAGCTGCGTGCCGAGGAGGCCGAGATCGAGGTGCTCTGGGTGCCCTTCGAGGAGCTGCTCGACGCCGTGCTCGACGAGCGCGTCCGGGAGGGTCCGTTGGCTGCCGCGGTCCTGGCCTACGAAGTGCTCCGCAACCGGGGTCAGCTGTGAGCGTTCACCGGTGGCCGGCGATCGAGCGCGGGACGTAGCCGGAGGAGAGCTCCCCGACCTCATCGCCGGTGAGCTCCAGGTCGACTGCCTGCACGGCATCGGCGAGGTGCTGTGCCTTGGTCACCCCCACGATCGGTGAGGTGACCGAAGGCTGGGCCATCACCCAGGCGAGCGCCACCCTGGCCGCGGGTACGCCGCGCCGCTCGGCGATCTCCAGCACCTTGCCCACGATGACGGCGTCCTCGTCGCGGTAGAGGCTGCCGCCGAACTCATCGGTCTCGGTGCGTGCCGTCGTGGTGTCCCACGCCCGGGTCAGCCGACCACGGGCCAGCGGGCTCCACGGGATGACACCGACCCCCTGGTCCGCGCAGAGGGGGAGCATCTCGCGCTCCTCCTCCCGGTAGATCAGGTTGTAGTGGTTCTGCATCGAGACGAACGGCGTCCAGCCGTTCACCTGGGCCACGTGCTGTGCCTTGGAGAACTGCCACGCATACATCGACGAGGCTCCGAGATAGCGGGCCCTGCCGGAGCGGACGACGTCGTGCAGCGCCTCCATCGTCTCCTCGATCGGTGTCTTCGGGTCCCACCGGTGGATCTGGTAGAGGTCCACGTAGTCGGTGCCGAGTCGCGCGAGGCTGGCGTCGATCTCGTGCAGGATGGCCTTGCGCGACAGTCCGGCGCCGTTGGGTCCCGGTCGCATCCGACCGTGCACCTTCGTGGCGAGCACGACGTCCTCGCGGGCGGCGTACTGGTTGAGGGCACGGCCGGTGAACTCCTCGCTGGAGCCGGCGGAGTAGACGTTGGCGGTGTCGAAGAAGTTGACGCCCGCCTCGAGCGCGGCCCTGATGGTCTCCTTGGCGAACTCCTCGTCCTTGACCCACGGGTGACCGCCCCGGGCGGCGTCGCCCCAGCTCATGCATCCGAGCGTGACTGCCGAGACCTCGAGCCCGCTGTCGCCGAGTCGTCCGTAGCGCATCAGGCCGACTCGCCCAGGGCCGTGAACTCCTCGTCGGTCAGCTCGATGGCTGCGGCCGCCGTGTTGGAGTCGAGGTGCTCCACGCTGGAGGTGCCGGGAATCGGCAGCATCACGGGCGAGCGCTTGAGCAGCCACGCCAAAGCGAGTTGCGACGGGGTGGCGTCGTGCTCCTTCGCAGCCACGGCAAGCGGACCGTCGTCCCTGGAGAGCTCGCCGGTGGCCAGCGGGAACCACGGGATGAAGCCGATGTCCGAGCGCGTACAGTGCTCGAGCAGCTCCTCGGCATCACGATTGGCGAGGTTGTAGAGGTTCTGCACGGACACGATCTCGACGGTCTTCTGCGCCTCCTCGAGATCCGCGACGCCGATCTCGGAGAGGCCGATGTGGCGGATCTTGCCCTCGTCCTGGAGCTGCTTGAGCTCACCGACCTGGTCGGCCACGGGGTACGCCGGGTCGATGCGGTGCAGCTGGAAGAGGTCGATCCGCTCCAGGCCGAGTCGACGCAGGCTGAGCTCGACCTCCTGGCGCAGGTAGGCGGGCTGGCCGAGGGGGGTCCACACGCCGGGACCCTGACGGGTCAGGCCGGCCTTGGTCGCGATGACGACGTCGTCGGCGTACGGATGCAGCGCTTCGCGGAGCAGGTCCTCGGCGACGTAGGGACCGTAGGAGTCGGCGGTGTCGAAGAACGTGATCCCGATCTCGACGGCGCGGCGCAGCACGCGGATGGCCTCGTCGTGGTCCTGCGGGGGGCCCCAGACACCTTCGCCGGGCAGCTGCATCGTTCCGTAGCCCAGGCGTACGACGGGAAGGTCGTCGCCGAGCTGGAAGGTTCCGGACGGGGCGGCAAGGTTCTGGGTCACGCAGTGCTCCTCGGTCTTCGACGGATGTCTCCCTGTCCCAAGGCGCGCCGGACGACGCTTGTTCCCCGGGCAGTGAGAATGGGCGTCGGCTATGACGGCGGGCTGCCGAGGCCCTGCAGGTCGACCCCGCTCTCCGGGAGCGCGATGACAGGCTCGACGATGTTCTGGAAGCCGTTGGTCATGCCGGCATGCTCCTTGAGGTTCGCCGGCTCGTACCCGCCCTCCTGGAAGTGGGTGACGGCACTGCTGGCAACCCGCACGGACAAGGCGCGCTCACTGGTGAGGCGTCGCAGGCCGCCGCTGAACGCGCTGGCCTGGTGCCCCCTGCGGACCGTCGACTTGGCGCCGAGGATCAGGTTGTGGACCTTGAACATCCGGCTGAGCGGATCGTGCCGGATGGGATCAGAGCCGCTGTTGACGTAGTGGGTCAACAGCGGGACGTCGAAGACGAGGCCGGCCTGGTGGGCTTCGCGCGCCATCCACAGAAGGGCCGTGTCCGAGAGACCGGTCTCTCGGTAGCCGCCGCCGACGTCGGAGTGCGCGCCCTCGAACCACACCTGCTTGACCCGATCGTCCTCGGTGGGGGCGCCGTCGGGTTCCTCGGGGGCCTCCCAGAACGTGGGTGCGAACTTCTGGCGGGTCTCGTCCAGCGCCAGCGCATGCCGAGCACGCAGCACCTGGCCGCTCAGCTGGACATCATGGAACCGAGGCGCGTGCCTCATGAAGCCGGGCACGCCGAGGGCGCCCACCGTGTCGAAGACACCGAGGAAGCTCACCTTGGCCGGGTGGCAGTGGTCGTGCCTGAACTCGTCGACGCTCGATCCGAAGGCGCCCTGGGGCAGGTCTGTCTGCTGGTACATGTGCACGGCCGCGGGGAGTCTCTCCTCGACCAGGGCGACCTTGGTCAGCAGTCCGACGCGGCCGACCATGCCAGCCACGGAGCGCGCGGTGTAGGCACCGCGGCTGAACCCGACGATGAAGATCTCGTCGCCCGGTTCGAAGTTCTGGGCCAGGAAGCGATAGCACGCGATCACGTTGTGGAACAGCCCGAAACCGAACGCACCACCCAGGATCCTGTCCGCCGCGTAGCTCCCGGCGCCGACGCCGCTGACGTAGTACACGAGCTGGTAGGCGCCACCCGTGGCACTGGGGTCGCTCTGCACCGTGCGCGCCATCTTCTCGACGTTGGTGATGGTGTCGTTGTCCGGCTTGTTCCACGTGCCGTCGCAGCAGACCACTAGGCGTTTCATGTCATCGATGCTCGCAAACCTGCGGCCGTCCTGCATGACCTAAGTGGGCTATGGGCCCCTTGCTCGGCTCACCTCGCAACGTGATGAGGTGACCTCGTGAGCACCGAACGGATCCAGGCCCTGCTGCGCGACCACGGCGTCTTCGACGGACACAACGACCTGCTCTGGGTCGCGCGGGAGAAGGCCGGCTACGACTTCGACCGGCTGGAGCTGAACGACACGCGAGCCTGTCAGGAGCTCGGGGCGCACACGGACCTGCCTCGGTTGCGTGCCGGCGGGGTGAGTGCCCAGTTCTGGTCGGTGTTCGTGCCCGCGACGCTGACCGGAGGGGCGGCCGTGACGGCCACCCTGGAGCAGATCGACGGCGCCCACACCATGATCACGAGGTACGCCGACCAGCTGGCCCTGGCCACCACGGTCGAGGATGTCGAGGGCGCCTGGAAGCAGGGCAGGATCGCCAGCCTGATGGGCGCCGAAGGCGGTCACCAGATCGACGAGTCGCTCGGCACGCTGCGGATGCTGCACCGGCTCGGGGTGCGCTACCTGACCCTCACCCACAACGACAACGTGCCGTGGGCCGACTCGGCGACCGACGAGCCGGTGCTGGGCGGGTTGTCGGAGTTCGGGGTCGAGGTCGTCGCCGAGATGAACCGGATCGGCATGCTCGTCGACCTCAGCCATGTCAGCGCCGACGTGATGCGCCAGGCGCTGGATGTCTCGACCGTGCCGGTGATCTTCTCGCACTCCTCGGCCCGGGCCGTCTGCAACCACCCTCGGAACGTGCCCGACGACGTGCTTGCGCGGCTCGAGGGAAACGGGGGCCTCTGCATGGTCACGTTCGTCCCCAAGTTCGTGAACCAGGACGTGTGTGACTGGACGAGCCAGGCGAACGCGGTGGCCGCCGAGCAGGGCGTCGACCCGGACGACGACGAGGCCACGGACGCGTTCATCGATCGTTACGGCATCGACCATCCGTCGCCCACGGCCACCCTCGACGACGTGGTGGTCCACCTGGAGCACGTGCGTGCGGTGGCCGGCATCGACCACATCGGGCTGGGTGGAGACTACGACGGCGTCGGGGCGCTGCCCACCGGCCTCGAGGACGTCACCGGCTACCCGCGACTGCTCGAGGCCCTGGCGGACCACGGCTGGTCCGACAGCGACCTCGCGAAGCTCATGTGTCGCAACGTGCTCAGGGTGATGGGCGACGCGGGCCTGACGTCCGGGTCGAGCAGCGCCTAGAGTGCTGATGTCGCCCCGACGGAGTGGCGACGCTCGTCCCCTGGGGCGGCGGAGCTGAGGAGGACACGTTGCTGGTCGGCGTACCGAAGGAAGTCAAGAACCACGAGTACCGGGTGGCCATCACCCCCATCGGGGTGCACGAGCTGGTTGCTCACGGCCACCAGGTGATCGTCGAGAAGGACGCGGGTGCCGGCTCGCAGGTCGACGATGCCGAGTACGTCTCGGCGGGCGCCACCATCATCGACACGGCCGACGACGTGTGGGCCGAGGCCGAGATGGTTCTCAAGGTCAAGGAGCCCGTCGCCGAGGAGTACCACCGCATGCGCGAGGACCAGGTGCTCTTCACCTACCTGCACCTGGCCGCCGACCGCCCGCTGACCGAGGAGCTGATGCAGCGCAAGGTCACCGGGATCGCCTACGAGACCGTGCAGCTGCCGTCCGGTTCGCTGCCGCTGCTCTACCCGATGTCGGAGGTGGCGGGCTGCCTCGCGCCCCAGGTCGGGGCGCACGCGCTGCTGAAGGCACAGGGTGGCCGGGGCGTCCTGCTCGGTGGCGTGGGTGGCGTGGCCAACGCCAAGGTCGTGGTGATCGGCGCCGGTGTGTCCGGGCAGAACGCGGCGAACATAGCCCTGGGCATGGGTGCGGACGTCACCATGCTGGACACCGACCTGGAGAAGCTGCGGATGTCGTTCTGGCGCTACAACAACAAGGTGCACGGCCTGGCGTCCTCCAAGCTGGCGATCGAGCAGCACGTCCTCGAGGCCGACATGGTGATCGGGGCGGTGCTGATCCCGGGCGCGAAGGCCCCGAAGCTGGTGACCAACGAGCTGGTCGCGGGAATGAAGCCCGGCTCGGTGCTGGTCGACATCGCCGTCGACCAGGGCGGCTGCTTCGAGGACACCCACGCCACCACGCACGACGACCCGACCTACGCCGTGCACAACTCGGTCTTCTACTGCGTGGCCAACATGCCCGGCGCTGTCCCGAACACCTCGACCTACGCCCTCACCAACGCCACCCTCCCGTATGCCGTGGCGCTGGCGAACAAGGGCTGGCAGCAGGCGTGCCGTGACGACCCGTCCCTGGCACTCGGACTGAACACCTATGCGGGTCAGGTCGCCAACGCTCCGGTCGGGGAGGCGCACGACCTGGAGTCGATGGCGCTCGACGCCATCTTGAACTGACGGTGGCCACGGACGGCGACCGGGCGCCGGGTCCGAGCGCCCTGACGCGTGCGGTCCGGACCTATCTCGACCACCTCGTGGTCGAACGCGGTCTCGCCGAGAACTCGGTGAAGTCCTATCGCCGCGACCTGCGCCGCTATCTGGGCCACCTCGCTGCCGTGGGCGTCACGGAGCTCGACCAGGTGACCGAGGAGACGGTCAGCGGCTTCCTGATGGCCCTGCGTGAGGGGAACAGCGAGCACCAGCCGCTCAGCGCCACGTCGGCAGGTCGGAGCGTGGTGGCCGTACGCGGGTTCCACAAGTTCGCGGTGAAGGACGGTCTTGCGCTCGCCGACCCGTCTGCGGGCGTGCGCCCCCCGACCCCGGCCAAGCGGCTGCCCAAGGCGATCGCGCTGGATGAGGTCGAGAAGCTGCTCGAGGCCGCCGGCGCACCGGGCACGGCACTCGCACTGCGCGACCGCGCCCTGCTGGAGGTCCTCTACGGGACCGGGGCCCGCATCTCCGAGGCCGTCGGGCTCGACATCGACGACCTGGAGCTGGACCTGGACGATCCCGGCGCGAGCACGGTGCTGCTGCGCGGCAAGGGCTCCAAGGAGCGCATCGTGCCGGTCGGCAGCTTCGCCCGCGACGCCGTCCAGGCCTACGTCGTCCGCGGCCGCCCCGACCTGCTCGGGGTCGGCGGCTCCCAGACCTCGACCACCGAACGGGCCGGGGCGATGTTCCTCAACGCCCGCGGTGGGCGGCTCTCACGGCAGAGCGCCTGGGCGGTCATCGTCAAGGCCGCGGAACGGGCCGGGATCACCGCTGAGGTCTCACCGCACACCCTTCGGCACTCCTTCGCCACGCACCTGCTCGAGGGGGGCGCCGACGTCCGCGTCGTCCAGGAGCTGCTCGGCCATGCCTCGGTGACGACCACGCAGGTCTACACCCTGGTCACGGTCGACAGCCTGCGTGAGGTGTACGCCGCGGCGCACCCCCGAGCGCTCCACTAGGCGTCACGACCCGGCACCGTGACCGAGGTCCGTCGTGCACAGGTTTGTCCACAGGACTAGCAGAAGTTGTGCATCCACGGCGCGGCGTTACACACATAGGTTCCCCAGATTCGGAGGATGGATGACATGCGTTCGCCTTCGACCCCGCTGGTGCATAGAGTCGCGCCCGCGGCGTGGCGGTAAGTCGACAAAGGTGGAACGGTCCGGGTCCCTCGACCCGGGTCGAAAAGGAACAAAGGGAGACGACATGAGCGGTGCCAGCGGTTTCGGGCCAGACTTCGCAAGCGCAGCCTCGGAGATGCCCCCGTTGGTCAGACCGCCCGCACCGCCGGAGCAGCAGTTCAGCGTCGGCCAGCCTCTTCAGTTTCGCACCCAGGAGCCCGCTGTCGAGCCGGTGGTCGAGCCGGTGGTGGAGCCGGCCGTCGAGGCACCTGCCGAGGTCGTCCTCGGCCCGACCGGTCGGCCGATGCCCGACCTTCCCGCCCCCCGGCCCGTGACCCTCCCGCGCCATGCCCGGGTGATCTCGATGTGCAACCAGAAGGGTGGGGTCGGCAAGACCACCACGACCATCAACCTGGGCGCCTCGCTCGCGGAGTACGGCCGCAAGGTGCTGCTCGTCGACTTCGACCCGCAGGGATCGCTCTCGGTCGGCCTGGGCCTCAGCCCGCACCAGATGGACCTCACCATCTACAACCTGCTGATGCAGAAGGACGTCACCCTCGAGGACGTGGTGGTGCCCAGCGGGGTTCCCGGGATGGACCTGCTGCCCTCCAACATCGACCTGTCGGCCGCGGAGGTCCAGCTGGTCCACGAGGTGGCTCGGGAGCAGACGCTCCAGCGGGTGCTGGCCCCTGCGATCGACCAGTACGACGTGATCCTGATCGACTGCCAGCCCTCGCTCGGCCTGCTGACCGTCAACGCACTGACCGCCTCCGACGGCGTGATCGTGCCCCTGGAGTGCGAGTACTTCGCGCTGCGCGGAGTGGCTCTGCTCAAGACGACCATCGACAAGGTGCAGGAACGGCTCAACCCCAGGCTGCACGTGGACGGCGTCCTCGGCACGATGTACGACGGCCGCACCCTGCACAGCCGCGAGGTGATGCAACGCCTGGTGGAGGCGTGGGGCGACACCGTCTTCCACACCGTGATCCGGCGCACCATCAAGTTCTCCGACTCCACCGTGGCCGGCGAGCCGATCACCAGCTATGCCTCGACCTCCGGTGGCGCCGAGTCCTACCGGCAGCTCGCGAAGGAGGTGCTGGTCCGGTGTCTCGACGCGTGAGCCTGCCGGCGGCGGACGACCTCTTCCGGGGGAACCACCGCGGTGCCCAGAACCGGGAGATGGTCGTGGTGCCCGAACCCGACCAGCAGGTCGCGAACGAGACCGCCGCCGAGACCGCCGCCCGCAGGTCGAGCGGCCGGGTGCGGCACGACGAGAAGATGACCGTCTACGTCACCGCCGACGAGCTTCTCGACATCGAGCACGCGCGGCTGTCCCTGCGGCGCCACCAGGGTCTGGCCGTGGACCGTGGCCGCCTCGTCCGCGAGGCGATCGCGATCGTGCTGGAGGACCTCGAGGCCAACGGCGACGACAGCGTGCTGGTGCAGCGTCTGATCGGTCGATGAGCCTCCCCGGATGACTGATCTCGCAGTCGAGGCACCCGAAGAGGCCGCGGCCGTCGGTTTCGACGTACACCTGGAGAACTTCGAGGGACCGTTCGACCTGCTGCTGAGCCTGATCAGCAAGCACAAGATGGACGTCACCGAGGTGGCGCTGTCGACCGTCACCGACGAGTTCATCGCGCACATCAAGGGCGGTGGCGAGGTGTGGGACCTGGAACAGACGACCTCGTTCCTCCTGGTCGCCTCGACCCTGCTGGACCTGAAGGCAGCGCGGCTCCTGCCGCAGGGCGACGTGGAGGACGAGGAGGACCTGGCGCTGCTGGAGGCGCGGGACCTGCTGTTCGCGCGGCTGCTGCAGTACAAGGTGTTCAAGCAGATCGCCGGCATCATCGACCATCGGATGAACGGCGAGGCACTTCGGCACGCTCGTTCGGTCGGTCTGGAGGAACGCTTCGCCACGCTGCTGCCCGACGTGCTGATCGGGCTCGGGCTCGAGGAGTTCGCCGGTCTGGCCGCCAGGGCGCTCGAGCCGAAGCCGGAACCCGAGGCGATCGGTCTCGGCCACATCCACGCGCCGGCGGTGAGCGTCCGCGAGCAGGCCACGGTCGTGGTCGGTCGGCTGCGCGGCAGCGGCACGATGACCTTCCGCGCGCTGGCCGCCGACGCGCCGGACATGATGACGCGCGTGGCGCGCTTCCTCGCCTTGCTGGAGCTGTTCCGGGAGGGCGTCGTCTCCTTCGACCAGATGACCCCGCTCGGGGAGCTGAGCATCCGCTGGACCGGCAGCGACGACGCCGAGATCGAGATCAACGACGAGTTCGACGGGACGCCGCCCGAGGCAGATTCTGGGGCAGCGCCCGTCGAGACGCCTGAGGAGGGCGAATGACCACCGAGATGCTCGAAGACACCGGCAGCAGCCTCACCCAGGAGATGACCGAGGGGAGCGAGACCCTCGAAGTGCCTCTCGCCGAGCTGCGACCCGCACTCGAGGCCGTGCTGATGGTCGCGGACCAGCCGCTCGACGACGCCACCCTGGCCAGCGCGGTCGGCTACCCGGTCGTGCAGGTGACCGAGGCGCTCGACGACCTCGCCCGGGAGTACGACGAGTCGGGCCGCGGTTTCGAGCTGCGCAACGTCGCCGGTGGGTGGCGCTACTACACCCGCGAGGACTTCGCCCCGGTCGTGGAGAAGTTCGTGCTCGAGGGCCAGCAGGCGCGGCTGACCCAGGCCGCGCTGGAGACCCTCGCCGTCGTCGCCTACAAGCAGCCGGTCAGCCGCAGCCGGGTCTCGGCGATCCGCGGCGTCAACGTCGACGGGGTGATGCGCACCCTGCTCAACCGCGGCCTCGTCGAGGAGGCGGGCACCGACCACGAGACCGGGGCGCACCTCTATCGCACCTCCAACTACTTCCTGGAGCGCATCGGGGTCACCTCGATCGAGGAGCTGCCCGAGCTCGCGCCCTTCCTGCCCGGGGTCGACGACTTCGACGACGAGGTCGAGGTGGCCGCGGCCGCGCCCAGCCCCCCGGTGGTTGAGGAGGTCGCGGCCGGTGGTTGAGGAGGTTGCGCAGCAACCGTCTCGAAACCAACCGTCTCGAAACCACGGCGAATGAGGGAGATCGAGACCGACGACGAGGGCCGGGTCCGGCTGCAGAAGCTGCTCGCCCAGTCCGGTGTGGCGAGCAGACGCAAGTGCGAGGAGCTGATGCTCGCCGGTGAGGTCGAGGTCGACGACGAGGTGGTGACCCGCCTCGGGACCAAGGTCGACCCGCGCACGGCCCGGATCCGCGTGCAGGGCCGCCGGCTGCCGCCGATCACCGACCACGTCTACCTGGTGCTGAACAAGCCGCGTGGGGTGGTCTCCACGATGTCGGACCCGCAGGGGCGGCCCACCCTCACCGACTATGTGGGGGACCGGCCGGAGCGGCTCTTCCACGTCGGGCGGCTGGACACCGACACGGAGGGCCTGATCCTGCTGACCAACGACGGCGACTTCGCGCACCGGATGGCGCACCCGTCCTACGAGATCGACAAGACCTATGTCGCCGAGGTCGAGGGAGTGGTCACCCGTGTGACCCTGCAGCAGCTGCGTGCCGGCGTCACCCTGGAGGACGGGCCGGTGCAGGTGAGCGCGGCGAAGGTGCGTTCCAGCCATGCGGAGCGCTCACTGGTGGAGCTGACCATCCACGAGGGGCGCAACCGGATCGTGCGGCGCCTGCTCGACCACGTGGGTCACCCGGTCAGGAAGCTCACCCGCACCCAGATCGGCCCGGTGCGGCTGGCCGGCCTGAACCAGGGCACGCTGCGTGAGCTCGACGAGAAGGAGATCGGCACGCTGCTCGACGCGGCCGGCTTGTAGGCTCAGGGCCACCGCCAGAACGAGGTCGTGGAACCCCCAGCCCAGGAGGAAGCGTGTCCGTCCGCGCCGTGCGTGGTGCCACCCAGCTCGAGACCGACACCCGTGACCACATGCTCGACCGCGTGGCCGAGATGGTGCGTGGCGTGATGGAGGCCAACGAGCTCGACGTCGAGGACTTCGTCAGCATCATCTTCACCGCCACCTCCGACCTGCACGCCGAGTTCCCGGCGTACGCCGCACGCCAGCTCGGCTTCGACGACGTGCCGCTGATCTGCGCCCGCGAGCTGGAGATCGAGGGCTCGATGCCCAGGGTCGTCCGGATGATGGCGCACGTGGAGACCGACCTGACCCGTGGGGACGTCACCCACGTCTACCTGCACGGTGCCGCGGCGCTGAGACGCGACCTGAACCGGGTGCGGGCAGTTCCCGATGAGTGATCAGGTCACGGTGGTCGGCCCGATCCACGTGATCGGGGCGGGACTGCTCGGGACTTCGGTGGGCCTGGCGGCCACCAGGTCGGGCCTCGAGGTCTGGCTCAGCGACGTGAACCACGAACACGTGCGGACCGCCTGCGGGCTCGGTGCCGGAGTGCCCGCCCCCGACGAGGGCAGCGCGCAGCTCACGGTGGTCGCCGTGCCTCCGGACCACATCGCGGCGACGGTCGTGGACGCGCTGGAGCGCGGGGGAGTGGTCACCGACGTCGGCAGCGTGAAGAGCCTGCCGCTGGCACAGATCGCCGACCACACCGACGAGGGCCAGCTCGCGCGTTACGTGGGCGGCCACCCGATGGCAGGCAGCGAGCGCTCCGGTCCGCTGGCGGCCTCGGCTGCCCTGTTCGACGGCCGCCCGTGGGCGATCACACCGCACGTGCACTCCTCGCCCGAGGCGGTGTCCCTGGTGGAGGCACTGGCCCTGCTGTGCCGCGCCGAACCGGTCAGGCTCTCACCCGTCGAGCACGACCGGGCCGTGGCCCGCACCTCGCACCTGCCGCACCTGCTCGCCGTACTCACCGCTGGGCAGCTTGCCGAGGCGCAGCCCGACCACCTCTCCCTGTCGGGCCAGGGCGTGCGCGACGTGACCCGGATCGCCGCCGGGGACCCGGACCTGTGGTCCCAGATCCTGCGGGCCAACCATGCCGCCGTCGGCGAGATCCTGCGTGACGTGCAGGTCGACCTCGCGCGGCTCGTCGACGTGCTGGCCGGCAACGACCCGGACGCGCTGACCGAGATCCTCACCCGCGGGGTCAGCGGCACCCGGGCCATTCCCGGGAAGCACGGAGGGGCAGCCCTGGCGACCGCGTCCGTCTTCGTCTCGGTGCCGGACAACCCCGGCGAGCTGGCCCGGCTGCTGGCCGACGTCGGCGACATCGGGGTCAACCTCGAGGACCTCTACATCGACCACGACCCCGGTCGGCCGGTCGGCCTGGTGGAGGTGGTGGTGCAGGACACAGCCGCGGAGGCGCTGAGGCAGTCTCTCGACGCGAGGGATTGGCTGACTCACAGGTAAGGTTGGCGTTTGCACCAGCCCCGCCGGGGGAGTCGAGACAGCGGGAGCTCAGCGCAGTGTCCAACACTGGATCCACCTCTGGGATCAGCCCCGGTGTCAACGGGGTCATCGTGGCGATGGACGGACCCTCCGGGTCGGGCAAGTCGAGCACGGCGCGTGGCGTGGCGACGCGCCTGGGTCTGCGCTACCTCGACACCGGCGCCCAGTTCCGAGCTGTGACGGTGTGGATGCTCGACCACGGCATCGACCTCGAGGACCCTTCGGCGATCGCGGCCGCAGCGGGTGCCCCTGAGATCGTCTCGGGCACCGACCCCCAGGACCCCACCATCACGGTCGGCGGCCGGGATGTCGCCGAGGCCATCCGCACCCAGGACGTGACCGACCACGTCAGCGCAGTCGCCTCCGTGCCCGAGGTGCGCCGACGACTGCTCGAGCTGCAGCGTTCGATCATCGGCAAGGGCGGGATCGTCGTCGAGGGGCGCGACATCGGCTCGGTGGTGGCTCCCGACGCGGAGGTGAAGCTGTTCCTGACCGCAGACCCGTCCGCGCGCGCCGCCCGTCGTACGGCGGAGAACGGGGCGGGCACCGTCGCGGCCACCGAGGCCGATCTGCTCCGACGCGACAAGATCGACAGCGGCCGCCGCGCGGCCCCCCTGACCATGCCTGAGGGGGCGACACATCTCGACACCACGCCGTACTCCCTCGACGAGGTCATCTCGCAGGTAGTCGACATCGTCGACCAGGCAGTGGGTGCGTCCCCGGGGCCGCCCGCCTCCTCAGGGTCGACGGGGTGAGCCGGCCATGACCGGCGCTCTCCGCATCGACGGTGGAGAGCTCCCCTCCACCGCAGGCATCCGCGCGCCGCGCACCCGGTTGCTCACGGCCGGGCGTCCGCTCGCCCAGGCGCTGCTGCGCAGGTGGTACGACCTCGAGCTCCACGATGCCGACAAGGTGCCGGCGACCGGTCCGCTGGTGATGGCGGCGAACCACGTCGGCTGGATCGACGGTCCGCTGCTGGCGATCTGCTCGCCACGTCCGGTGCACGCGTTGACCAAGCAGGAGATGTTCTCCCACGGGCTCGGCGGGTTCCTGCTGGCATCCGGCCAGATCCCACTGGACCGATTCCGAGTGGACGTGCGATCGATCCGGATCGCCGTCCAGGCGCTGCAGGAGGGTCTTGCCGTCGGCGTGTTCCCCGAGGGAACCCGCGGCGCGGGCGACATGACGTCCCCGCGGGCTGGTGCGGCGTACCTCGCCCTCGTCACCGGTGCGCCGGTCGTGCCGGTCTCGTTCCTCGGCACCCGGGTGCCGGGCGGTTCCGACGGCTCGATCCCTCCGCGGGGAAGCCGCATCGCGATGACGTTCGGCGACCCGGTGCGCTTGGAGACCCGGCCCTGGCCACGCACACAGCAGGAGGTGGCAGAGTCGGGACAGGTCGTCACGGCCGGGATCCTGAGGACGATGCGCACCGCCGAAGAGGCGACCGGCATGACTTTGCCCGGCCCGTTGGGCCCCAAGCGCGAGAAGAAGAGAGCATGAACCACACCACACCCGAAACCGGACCCGCCGCAGTGCGCGTCCCCATCCTGGCCGTCGTCGGCCGCCCCAACGTGGGCAAGTCGACGCTGGTCAACCGCATCATCGGGCGTCGGGAGGCTGTGGTCGAGGACAAGCCCGGTGTCACCCGCGACCGCGTCTCCTACGACGCCAACTGGAACGGCCGCTCGTTCACGGTGGTCGACACCGGTGGCTGGGACCCGGACGCGCGCGGGCTCGCGGAGAGCATCCGCGCCCAGGCCGAGATCGCCGTGAACATCGCCGACGCGGTGATGTTCGTCGTCGACGCCGGGGTCGGGGTCACCGACCACGACGAGGCGGTCGTCCGGATCCTGCGCAAGTCCGGCAAGCCGGTCGTGCTCGCCGCGAACAAGGTGGACGACCAGCGCGCCGAGGCTGAGGCCTATGGTCTGTGGAACCTCGGGCTGGGGGAGCCGATCCCGGTCTCCGCACTGCACGGGCGTGGTTCGGGCGATCTGCTGGACGCCGTACTAGCTGCGCTGCCGGAGAGCCCCCCGGAGGACTTCGAGCCGGTCGGCGGTCCGCGCCGGATCGCGATCATCGGACGTCCCAACGTGGGCAAGTCCTCGCTGCTCAACAAGCTGGCGGGGGAGAACCGGGTGGTCGTCGACGACGCCTCCGGTACGACGGTCGACCCGGTCGACGAGCTGGTCGAGCTCGGCGGGAAGACGTGGCGGTTCATCGACACCGCCGGCATCCGCAAGCGGGTGAAGACCGCGTCAGGGCACGAGTACTACGCCTCGCTGCGCACCGAGACCGCCATCGAGCGCGCGGAGGTCACCGTGCTGGTGATCGACGGCTCGCAGTCGATCTCCGAGCAGGACATGCGGATCATCCAGACCGTCCGCGACTCCGGCCGCGCGCTGGTGATCGCGTTCAACAAGTGGGACCTGGTCGACGAGGAACGGCGCTACTACCTGGACCGCGAGGTCGAGCGCGACCTCGTCCAGGTGCAGTGGGCGCCGCGCATCAACGTCACCGCGCGCACCGGGTGGCACATCGACCGCATCGTGCCGGCGCTGGAGAAGGCGCTCGAGGGCTGGGAGACCCGGGTCACCACCGGTCAGCTCAACTCCTTCCTCGGCCGCCTCGTCGCCGAGCACCCCCACCCCGTCCGCGGCGGCAAGCAGCCCAGGGTCCTGTTCGGCACCCAGGCCACCACGGCCCCGCCGACGTTCGTGCTGTTCACGAGCGGCAAGCTCGACGCAGGCTATGAGCGCTTCATCGAGCGCAGACTGCGCGAGGAGTTCGGCTTCGTCGGCACCCCGATCTCGTTGCAGGTCAGGCCACGGGAGAAGCGCAAGCGGTAGTTGGGTGCTGCAGCGCCGGTGGGGTCGAGGAACGGCGCCTTCCCGGCCAGTTTGTGTGTGGCCGTGGCACCTCCACCACGCGCATCCACCCGAACGCCGCCCAGCGTCGCTGGGCCGATTCGGAGCAGGCTCCAGCGCTGCGGTAGGGTTCCATTCGCCTCGCTGGTCGCCCGTTGACCGGAGGTTTCGGGCTGTGGCGCAGCTTGGTAGCGCACTTGACTGGGGGTCAAGGGGTCGCAGGTTCAAATCCTGTCAGCCCGACCGAAGAAAACCCGCAGGTCAGAGGCCGTTTCCCGGAGCAGGGAGGCGGCCTCTCGCCGTGCCAGGCGACGATTGCACACCTTTTCGCACACCTTTGCTCAGCCATCGGCAGCCGTGGTCCGGGGGCGAGAACGTGACCCCGGACTGCCCTCGCATCTGAGGAAGTGATGCCTTTCGAGCGGGGGTGCTGTCTGTCAGCGGCCAGACGGGTCTACCGGCGGAGGTGTCCTACCACGCATTAAGACGCACACGGCTCAGACGGTCGGACTGCTCAAACGCTCGATGTCACGTTCGCGGATGGACCGACTCTCGCTTCCAGAGTCTTTGCTCAGGGACGCCAGGGTCGGGGTGCCAGCGCGGCCACTGCCTCATCGATGGGCGTGTCGCCAGCGGTGAGCTCGACGTCGGTGCGGTTGAGGTCGGGGCGGAACAGAGTGGTGGCGATGAAGGCGGCTACGTCGTCACGGGGCACTGCGCCGTAGGGGATCGAGACGCCGGCCTTGACGCGACCAGTCCCTGCGTCGTCGAGGAGGTCGCCGGGGCGCACGATGAGGAAGTCCAGGCCTGTGCCGGCGAGGTGGATGTCGGCGGCACGTTTGACCTTCATGTAGTGCTCGAAACCTTGGGAGCGCGGCTGCTCGCGCAGTGCGTCCATGAACACGGAGACCAGCACGAAGCGTCGTACGCCGCATGCGACGGCAGCGTCAGCGGCCTTCTTCAGGCCGCGACCGTCGATGGCGGAAGTCATCTCGGCTCCGGTGCCGTGGGCGCCGGCACTGAAGACGACGGCGTCGTGCCCAGCCAGGCGCTCGGCCAGGGTCGCGACAGAGTCTTCGATGAGGTCCCCGGTCACGGGGGTGCCGCCGGCCCCGAGGATGACGGCGTCCTGGCCGCCGGCGCGGTGCATACCGGTGACGCGGTGGCCCTGCTCGGTGAGCAGGGAGGTGAGTCGTCGCCCGATGCCGCCGGCCGCGCCGATCTGGAAGATGGTGCGGTGAAGGGCGTTCTGGGTTGCCATAATGCTCCGATCTGCCTTGAGCGCGTCAGGGGGCGAGCGAGACGGTGCGGAGGAACCGCACGGGTTCCTCGCTCGCATTGCGGTAGGTGTAGACGCGATCGCTGCGCAGCCGGCTGGAGGCCCCGGCCGGTACGACCACCTCTTGGTCGTCAGCCGTCAGGGTGAGCGACCCGCCCAGGACGTAGAACAGCTCCTGGGATCGTGCGGGGTCGGCCTGGCCGCGGTAGGCGTCACCGGGTACCAGGCGCCACAGCCAGAGGTCGGCTGAGCGGGACTCGGTGGTGGCCTCGAGCAGGTGGGCGGTACTGCCCGCCTCACTGGACCACACGAGAAGGTGGTCGCTGGCGGCATGCACCTCGATTGGCGTCTCGGCCGGCGGCTGGTCCAAGAGGTTGGTGAAGTCCGTCCCCAGCTGCCTGGCGATCCTGGTGACGGCGACGAGGCTCGGGTTGGCTTGGCCTAGCTCGATCTGGGTCAGTAATCGACGGCTGATCTGTGACCGGTCCGCCAGTTGCTGCACGGTCAGCGACCGCTCCGCGCGCAGCGCCCGACGTTGGCGCCGACCTGGGACAGGAAGTCCTGGGCCAGCGCACCTTCCCCGGTCAGGTTGTCGGGTACGGCCGGTTCGCGATCGTGGTGTTTCACGCGCCACCCTCGGGTTGGTCAGGACCGGCTCAGACGGCGAACAGTTGCGAGAGGTCCTTGAGCGCCTTGAACTCCAAAGCGTTGCCGGACGGGTCGAGGAAGAACATCGTCCACTGCTCGCCGGGCTCGCCCTGGAAGCGGACGTAGGGCTCGATGACGAAGTCGGTGCCGGCCTTGGTCAGCCTCTGCGCGAGCTCGTGGAAGCGGTCGACGGAGAGCACCAGACCGAAGTGCGGGACGGGCACGTCGTGCCCGTCGACTGGGTTGGTGCCGGCCACGGCGTTGCGGTGGTTGGCGACCTGGTGCGTCACGACCTGATGGCCATCGACGTTCCAGTCGGTCCATCGGACGTCCGAGCGGCCGCGGTCGAAGCCTAGGACCTCACCGTAGAAGTGCCGTGCGGCATCGATGTCGTGGACGGGGAGGGCGAGGTGAAAGGGGGGCAGAGTCGTGGAAGCCATGTGAGCACTCTACTGCGCGTGGAATGAGAAGCAAAATGCGCACAGCGAGCCTGGGTGGGTGCGGCGCCGGATCGAATCACTTGCACTCCCAGACCCGCACCCGACGCCACCCCATGCGTCCTACCGGCTCCCCTCCGTTGTCAAGAAGTTGGTGAGAGG
>CAWAFS010000005.1:0-13539 GCA_963781335.1 uncultured Actinomycetota bacterium
CGTAGCCGGCGTACGTGCGGGGGCTGACGCCGAGCCGCTTCGCCGAGACCGGGTCGGCGTGACCCTCGATCAGCATCCGGATCGTCATCGCCCGCTGCTCGACGGCGATCTCGCGCATCATCGAGGTCTCCTTGTTGGTGAACGGGCGACCCCGCTCCCACGCCCGCTCGAAGACGTCGACGAGGTAGGCGACCACGGACGGCTCCCGGACGGCGATCGCGACGCTGAGCGTGTCGCCGGGGATCACCGCCACCCGCTGGTCGACCACGATCATCCGGTTGAAGAACTCGTCGAGCGTGCGCACCTCGGCGCCCCGCGCGGTGACGGCCGCGACGTACTTGTGGGTGACCGAGCTGCGCCGGGCGCTGTGCTGGTAGAGGGTGCGCATCTTGCAGCCCCGCTCGAGCATCGCGGTGTCGCGCAACGCCGCGCCGGCGAGGGTGTGGGCGTCGCGGCCGGTCTGCGGCTGCGCGGTGAGCATCTCGTCCTCGGCCTCGGAGACCAGGCCGGTGAGGAAGGGCCCGATCGCCTTCTCGTGCAGGTAGGTGAACGGCCCACGGGACTGCGCCATCGGTGAGCGTCGCCACGACTGGCTGAGCCCGCCGAAGGCGCGCGCCCACTGGGACGACTCCTCGAGCAGCCGGGTGCCCTCCTGGGAGAGCGGGGAGACCACGCGGGACTGGATGCTGCTGGGGTCCTCGGGCTGCCAGGTCTGGGTGGCCTGGTCGAGCTGGACGAGACCGAGCTCGACGAGCAGGTCGAACGCCGGGCGCTGGTCGGCTCCCTCGCTGATCCGGGCGTCGGTGGCGGAGATGCCGCCGGCGGTCACGATCTCGTCGTAGAGCGTGGCGGAGCCGGACTCGAAGAGGTCCCGGTCGCCCGGTCCGTGGTCGGCCATGCTCCACCCCCTCGCTCTGTCCCTGTGGTCCCCGTGGGCGGCGGCGTCCCAATGCCGCTGCCGTTGCCGGGTCCGATGGTCCCACACGACACAGCGGCCCCGCCCGTGATGGGCGACGCCGCTGTGTGAGTGCGCGGGGGCTCAGGCGCCGAGGCGCGCCTTGAGCCCGTCGAGCTCGGTCCAGAGGACGGCGGGCAGGTCGTCGCCGAACTTCTCGAACCACTCCTGGATCTGCGGGATCTCGGCCTTCCACTCCTCGACGTCGACGGCCAGCGCGGCCTCGAGCGCCTCGGCGGAGAGGTCGAGCCCGTCGGTGTCGAGCGCGTCCGGGGTGGGCACGTGGCCGATCGGGGTCTCGACGGCGGCGGCCTGGCCGTCCATCCGCTCCACGACCCACTTCAGGACGCGGCTGTTCTCGCCGAACCCGGGCCACAGGAAGCCGCCCTCGTCGTCGCGGCGGAACCAGTTGACGTAGAAGATCTTCGGCAGCTTGGCGGCGTCGTTGTCCTTGCCGACGTTGATCCAGTGGCTGAAGTAGTCGCCGGCGTTGTAGCCGATGAACGGCAGCATCGCCATCGGGTCGCGGCGCACGACGCCGACCTGGCCGACCGCGGCGGCGGTGGTCTCCGAGGAGAGGGTCGCGCCGAGGAAGGTGCCGTGGGTCCAGTCGCGGGCCTCGAAGACCAGCGGGACGGTGGTCTTGCGGCGACCGCCGAAGAGGATGGCGTCGATCGGGACGCCGCGCGGGTCGTCGTACTCGGCGGCGAGGATGTCGCACTGCTTGATCGGGGTGCAGTAGCGGCTGTTGGGGTGGCTGGTCAGCTCGTCGCTGTCCGGCGTCCAGGGCTCGCCCTTCCACGTGGTGGCCTTGGCGGGCGGGTTCTCGAGGCCCTCCCACCAGATGTCGCCGTCCTCGGTGAGCGCGACGTTGGTGAAGACCGAGTTGCCCTTGTTGATGGTCCGCATCGCGTTGGGGTTGGTGTGCTCGTTGGTGCCGGGCGCGACGCCGAAGAAGCCGTACTCCGGGTTGACGGCCCACAGCCGGCCGTCCTCGCCGATCCGCATCCAGGCGATGTCGTCGCCGAGGGTCTCGACCTTCCAGCCCGGGATGGTCGGGCTGGAGCATCGCGAGGTTGGTCTTGCCGCAGGCGCTCGGGAAGGCCGCGGCGATGAACTTGACGACGCCCTCGGGGCTGGTGAGCTTGAGGATCAGCATGTGCTCGGCGAGCCAGCCCTCGTCGCGGGCCATCACGCTGGCGATGCGCAGGGCGTAGCACTTCTTGCCGAGCAGCGCGTTGCCGCCGTAGCCGGAGCCGAAGGACCAGATCGCGCGCTCCTCGGGGAACTGCACGATGTACTTGGTGTCGCTGCACGGCCACGCGACGTCGTCCTGGCCGGGCTCGAGGGGCATGCCGACCGAGTGCAGGGCCGGCACGAACTCGGCGTCGAGCTCGTCCATCTTCTCCAGCACGGGGGTGCCGACGCGGGCCATCACGCGCATGCTGGCGGTGACGTAGGCGGAGTCGGTGATCTCGATGCCGAACATCGGGTGCTCGGCCTCGAGGTGGCCCATCACGAAGGGGATGACGTACATCGTGCGGCCCTTCATGCACCCCTGGTAGAGGTCGCGCATGAGGACCTTCATCTTCTCGGGGTCCATCCAGTTGTTGGTGGGCCCGCAGTCCTTCTCGTCGACCGAGCAGATGTAGGTGCGGTCCTCCACGCGGGCGACGTCGATCGGGTCGGACGCGGCGTGGAAGGAGTTGGGCTTGATCGCGGGGTTGAGCCGCGTGAACGTGCCGCTCGCGACGAGGGCCTCGGTGAGCTCGGTCCACTCCTCGTCGGAGCCGGTGACCCAGTGGATGCGGTCGGGCTGGGTCATCTCGGCGACCTCGTTGACGAAGTCGAGGATGCCCTGGTGACGGGTGGGGTGGGCGGTGGCCTGCGTGTCGGCGGTCATGCGGGTATTCCCTCTCGCGCATTCGCGAAGGTGCCGCGACCGACCCGAGTTGCCTCGACCGGCAGTACGGCGCCTCCGGCCGCCGAGCGTATCGGCGGTGTTGTCGTGGAGCTGTCCTGGATCGCACGGCTTCGTTGTCGGCGACTACTGCGGCGGAGAGGCCAGACCTGAGGTGCAGCCGCCCGCGATGCGGTGAGCGTACTTTGAGTCGGCAGGGCCGCCTATTGGATCGATCAACCCGGGGTGCCGCGCGTCACAGCGCCCGGTGGTCGAGCCCGACGAGCGCCAGCGAGGAGGCGTCGAGACCCCTGCCCGCTAGATGGTGTCGCGCTCGCCCTCGAGCCAGGCCCGCGAGTCGGGGACGTCGAAGTACAGCGAGATCGCGTCGACCACCAGCAGCACGACCAGGTACGCCGCGTACCCGCCGCCGACGTCGTCGCGGCCGAGCAGCAGGTAGCCGATCACGACCAGCAGCGGGATCCACAGCACCACGTGCGGCAGCGCCATCGCCAGGCTGAAGCCGCGGTCGCGCACCATCACCACGCCGTTGATCGCCAACGCCCCTACCGCGAGCGCCGCGACGACGACCCCCCACGGCTGCCCGACCACGAGCAGCGCCGCGAGGTTGACCGGCATCAGCACCACGAACACCCACAGCTGCACCGGCGTCGGCAGCCGCAGCGTGCTGCCCCAGATGTCACGGACCAGGCTCATCGTCGTGCTCTCCTCGGGTGGGGGAGGGCCAGCATGGCGCACTGGCTCCACGTCCCGACACAGCCTCCCTGGTCGTGGCACCCTGTCGTGCATGCACGAGCTCGAGGTCGTGACCGTCCATCACGCTGCGCGGCGACTCGACGAGGACGGCGGCTGACGTGGTCGACGTGGTCTGGGGAGCGGCCGGCATGCTCGGCCTGCTCGGCATCGCCGTCCTGTTCTCCACCAACCGGCGGGCGATCCGGCTGCGGACGGTCCTGGGGGCGCTGGGTCTGCAGGTCGGGTTCGGCGTGATCGTCCTCTACTGGTCGGTGGGCCAGCGCGCGCTCGAGGCGGCGTCCACAGGCGTGCAGGCCGTCATCGACTCCTCCCGGGAGGGCATCGGCTTCCTGTTCGGGCCGGTGCTGCCCGCCGAGGGCCAGGGCCAGGTCTTCGCCTTCCAGGTGCTGCCGGTCATCGTCTTCTTCGCGTCGCTGACCGCGGTGCTCTACCACCTCGGCATCCTGCAGCGGGTCGTCGCCGTGCTCGGCGGTGGCCTGGGCTGGCTGCTCGGCACCGAGCGGGCGGAGTCCGTGAACGCCGCGGCCAACGTCTTCGTCGGCCAGACCGAGGCGCCGCTGGTGATCCGCCCCTACGTGGCCGGGCTCTCGCGCTCGGGGCTGTTCGCGGTGATGGTGGGCGGCCTCTCGACGGTCGCGGGGTCGGTGCTCGTCGGCTACTCGCTGCTCGGCGCGCGCCTCGACTACCTGATCGCCGCGAGCTTCATGGCCGCACCCGGTGCGCTGCTGATGGCGAAGATCATCCTGCCCGAGGACGCGACCCCGGATGGCGCTGCGCCCGCCGCCGACGAGGTCGCGGACGAGCGACAGCGAGCGACGGGGAGCGACGACGGCGACTCGTCGCCGGACGCCCCGGACGCCGTCCGGGCCCGCAACGTGATCGACGCCGCCGCCAACGGCGCCGCCGACGGCCTGCGTCTCGCGGCCACGATCGGCGCGATGCTCCTGGCCTTCATCTCCCTGATCGCGCTGGCCAACCTGCTGGTCGGCGGGGTGGGCGGCTGGTTCGGCGCCGAGGACCTCACCGTGGAGCAGATGCTGGGCTGGCTCTTCGCGCCCGTGATGGCGATGGTCGGCGTGCCCGTGGAGCGAGGCGACCGACGCCGGCAGCTTCCTGGGGCAGAAGGTCGTGCTCAACGAGTTCGTCGCCTTCTCCAACCTCGGCCCGGTCCTCGACGGCTTCAGCGACAAGAGCGCCGCCATCGTCACCTTCGCGCTCACCGGCTTCGCCAACCTCGGCTCCCTCGGCATCCTGCTCGGCGGGCTCGGCGGCATCGCCCCCGAGCGGCGTCCCGACATCGCCTCCCTCGGCCTGCGCGCCATCCTGGCCGCCACCCTCGCGAACCTGATGAGCGCCGCCATCGCCGGCGTCCTCATCGGCTGACCCCGGCCTCCGACGGCCGATTTCACGCGCCCAGAGCGGTCGGCTATCCTCGTCGGGTTGCTCACGAGCAGCGGGCGCCTGTAGCTCAACGGATAGAGCATCTGACTACGGATCAGAAGGTTTGGGGTTCGAATCCCTACAGGCGCACCACACATCGAAGCCGCAGGTCAGTTCGCTGACCTGCGGCTTCGCTGCATTTCGGCTGCATCGCACTACGCGCTGGGTCGAATGGCCGAACGGGTGTGCTGGACAGCGGGCACACTGCGGGCACACTTGGCTGTTGGCCCCGTTTGGTGACCGTCTTCACGAGGGCGCTGTGCTCTAGATGGTCGAGGTCGGTGCTCCTGCCGATCGCTCGACGGGCGTTCACCAAATCCGCTGACGGTGCGCGTAGTCGGGAGCCTGCTGCACGAACGGGTGACATGACCTGATCGGGCGGCGATCCCGCTGGTGGATCGAAGTGGCTGACAGTGAGACGCAAGTCCCGACTAGCCGTAGGGTCCGCACGTGATCATCCGACTCGCGGCCTCGGCCCTGCTGACCTTTGCGCTCACCGCCTGCGGTGGGGAAGGCGTCGAGTCGCGAGACGTGGACGAGGCGACATGGAAGTCCGACTTGCGGCCGAGCTCGGACACGAGGAATTCGACTTCGAGACCCTGAAAGAACTCACCGCGGACGACTGCAAAAAGACGTCGATTGACGACTGGGTGCTCGGTCTCACCCTCACCGGCGCCGAGGAACAAGCCGACGTCACCCGCATCAATCTGCGCCACGCCTGTCCCGACATCCTGGTCACCTACGAGGAGGCTTGGGCCGAGGTGCGCAACCTCGTGATCGACACCGAGGAGTTGTGCGCTACTCCGCTCGACCAACTCGAAGAAGAGGACCGCCTGAAGGCCCAAGCCATCTGCTGACGCTCATGTCCTGTCGGAGATGCACGGGAGCACGAAGCCGCGCCGCTCTCACAGACGGGGCAGCACACCGACATCTGGGCCACGGGCGTCGAAGATGGCTACTCCACGGCGTCGACCGAGAGGTCGATCCCCCAGCCGCCTTCATTTTCCCGCACCGTCTGCGCCGCCTTCTTCGTCGACTTTGTGCCCACGGGATGGCGGGACGGAGGACCGTTTCAGGGTCTTGGCCACGGCTCCTTCGGCGACGTCATCTCGTCATCGTGCTAGGTCCCTGTAATCGACCATCGGTACTGCGGGCGCCGCTTGGTGGCGGATTGACGTGGCCGCTTCGCGGTGGATTGGTGCGCCACTGAAGCGCACTGTTGTCCGGGGCTGGGTCGGGCGGAGCCTGACCCGAACGTCGGTGGACTATTGCATGATCCCCATATGACTACCGACGAGTCTCCGGCGATCGTGACCGTCCCATACGACGACGGCCTGCGACCGATGGCGCTGCCCACGGGCTGGAAACCTGTCGAAGACGCAATGTTCACGACGGCGTACATGCAGACGCAGAAGGCGTTCACCGACGGAGGTACAGGAGTCGACCATGCGGTGAAACACCTCGTGGCCTACTACGACCCGGGTGGGAAGTACGCGGGGGCGACGTTCCTCGACGTCGAGAGTCACGACGACTACGGCATCACTGCCGCAGATCTCTGGGCAGTAACCACATTGAGCATGCAGATCCCGCCGGACGCTGGGCGCGCGCTCATGAACCCCGGTCCGCTGCGGACCGTCGTCAACGGCAAACTTCGCCATCTACCGGCTACGTTGCCGCTCTCCGACGTCGCCCCCCAGCATCTCGATCACATGTACGACCTCTACACAGCGATCCGGACCATGCTCCCCGCACTTGGGAAACGTGACACCAACCAGTGGGTCATGGCCTCCAAGATCTGCGCCCGGAAGCGTCCGATGTTGTTTCCCGTTCGCGACGCCCAGGTGTGCCGGTACCTCGCCAATAGCCGGCTCACTGGCGACAAGCCCGGACGACTCGGTAGCTTCGGACGCGACATCCAAGTCTTCGCCAATCTGAGCACCCACAACGACGTGCGGCAGTGGATCAATAGCGCACGCGGCGAGGTCCTCGAACAGCACCCGACCTGGGTCGTCGATTGGTCCGACCTCCGCGTCCTCGACATCGTCCTGTGGATGAATGCCACCCGCGCGAAGTGACTTGGCTGCAGGTGGCTGCGGGCCCGTCCGGCGCCGACGAACCGCCGGGATCTCGCTTCACACTTAGCCTCGATCCACCGATGAGCTTGGTCGGGTGAGCGCGTCGTGAAGTGAGAATGCCCTTACGTGCTGGGAAAATCGGACTTCTCTAGGGTCCAATTTCCACCATCACGAAGGGCATCTCGTAGATGCAACTTTGCCACACGCCCCGGCGCGACCTCGGCGGTGTTCGATGATCCGAATCTCGTGTCGTCGGCCGGGCTGGTCCCGGTCCTCGCGCTGGCCCGGTCCGCGGGGCTCCAGGAGCTGGCCCAGAGCACCTGACGCGTGCCGACCGACAAGGGCGCGAACGCCGGGCTGAAGGTCGCCTCGCTGGTCGCGGGGATGGTCGCCGGCGCGGACAGCATCGATGACATGGCGCTGCTGCGCCACGGCGGGATGGGCCGGGTGTTCGCCGGCGCCTACGCGCCCTCGACGCTGGGTTCGTTCCTGCGCTCGTTCACCTTCGGCCACGTCCGTCAGCTCGACGCGGTCGCCTCGCGGTTCCTGACCCGGCTGGCTGCCCAGGCACCGCTGGTCGCTACGCTCAAGGGACGCCAGCGAGCGGGTGATGGTCGACATCGACGACACCATCATCGAGGTCCACGGCTACGCCAAGCAGGGTTCGGGCTACGGCTACTCCGGGGTCCGCGGACTCAACGCGCTGCTCGCGACCGTGTCCACCAGCGACGTCGGCGCCGGTGATCGTGGCCCAACGGCTCCGCAAGGGATCGTGCGGCTCACCGCGGGGCGCGGCCCGGCTGGTCGCCGACGCGTTGAAGACCGATCGGCTCGTTGTCCACCGGCGACGCCGTTGGTGCGTGCCGACTCCGCGTTCTACGGCCACGCCACGGTCGGGGCCGCGCTGCGGGCTGGCGCCGACGTCTCGGTCACCGTGCGGATGGATCCCAAGGTCAAGGCCGCGATCGCCACCATCGATGACGACGCCTGGACCCCCATCGAGTACACCGACGCCATCTACGACGAACAGACCAGCACCTGGGTCTCTCGCGCCGAGGTCGCCGAGATTCCGTTCACCGCGTTCACTTCGCAAGAAGAAGGCCGAGCAGGTCCCCGGCCGGCTCGTGGTCCGCCGGATCCCCGACCTCAACCCCAGCGCCAAGAACGGTCAGGCCACGTTGTTCGACACCTGGCGCTTCCACGCGTTCTTCACCACCACCGACCCGGCCGTGGCCGACACCGTGGCCGCGGACAAGACCCACCGCGGCCACGCGATCATCGAACAGGTCCACGCCGACCTGAAGAACTCCGCGCTGGCGCACATGCCCTCCGGGAAGTTCACCGCCAACGCAGCCTGGCTGGTGCTGGCGGTCATGGCGTTCAACCTCACCCGCGCCGCCGCGACCATCACCGGCCCAGCCCTGGCCAAGGCCACCACCGCGACGATCCGCCGCAAACTCATCGCCGTCCGGCCCGGATCGCCTCCTCGGCACGACGGATCACCATGCACCTCCCGGCCGGGTGGCCCTGGCAGGACGCCTGGCGACGGCTCTTCGCTCACGGCCAAGACCCGCCACCGATCGCGACCAACTGACCACCGCCGACACCGGCACGACCAAGGACACAACGGAACGACCCGGCAGCGAGGCCGGTCACCCAGCCACGCCCACACCATCGAAAGCCGCCGTCACTCTCACCGACCCTACGCCAAGCCTGCTCATCGGTGGATCGAGGCTTAGCGCGGCATGGTTGTGCTCCTCACTCCTTCGGCGTGGTCGGATGCTCCGCTCCGACATCCGCAAGGTCGGGCGGAGCTGGTTGTGCGACAGGGACGGCGAGAAGAGACGCAAACGCGGGGACTAGGGACTTCCGGATAGACGCGACGGTCCCTGGTTGCGCGGCCGAGTTCGGACATTTCGAACGGCCTTGGTGATGCTGAGCGCGAGCAGTGGCGGCACCAGGCCAGACCTGACCGGCCACTGCGCACCGAAGTCAACTGTCTCCTGCTATTTCACAATCTCATTAATCTCTTCTCGCGTGTCATCCAGTTGCGACTCGACGGATTGCACATTGGCAAACGCGATAAGTGCCATCAACACGCAGGCGGCCCAGATCCAGGATGACACGTCATCGATCACCCAGGCGGCAACTGCCATGCCTAGCGTGATCGCCACCCCAGTCCAGAGGAGTCCCGTGCCAGTGAGAAGTGACGCGGACTGCAAACTCATCACTAGTCCTATGATCGAACCAGCGACGAGCAGGCCACCCAGGGTCTGCGAGGTCGGCTTGCCCCGCGTTGCGGCCGTTGCTGGTCGGACTCCTGCTCCTGCGGGTACAGCGGGGCTATGTCCGCTGTCCACCGTTGACCGTCCCAGTATCTTCGCGTGTCGGCCATGGTGGGGTGGATGTACCAACCAGCAGGGGGCTTCGGCGTCGGAGGCGGTGCATGCGGTGCCTGGGCAGCATCCTCCAGCTCGATCTTCTCAAGCATCTCGCGCATCGCTTTGGCGCGCCGCGCCTCTCGTTCTGGGTTCCGTTCCACGTTGCGCACGCTATTCGACTGACGGTCGCTATGGGCGAGGGTCCCAGAAGAAGCGCTCAGCGTGGACGCGACCCGCCACGCTCACGACGGGCCCGGCATCCAGCATGCCCGTGAACTCACCCCAGAGGCAGCCAAGCCTAGGGGACACGCCCTGGTTGCGTAGTCCGTTGCATGGACCCGCAATGGATCGGAACGGTCAGCACATTGGCCGGCGTACTGGTAGCCGGGGGACTAGGCCTCATGCGGGACGTCCGGGCCGAGAAGAGACAACTCGCGCGCGACGAATCGCAACGACGCCACGAGATCGATGAGGCTCGGTTCGAGAGCCGAAGGGACGCCTACGTCGGTTTCGCTGCGGCGTGCCAGACGGCGATCAATGAGACGGACCAGTACGACTTCGACCATCAGGGCGAGTTGCCCGGGGATCACGGTCATGAGGGGCCGCTGAAGCGGGTGATCGGTGCGCTCGACTTGGTTCTCATCATCGGGCCGAAGGAGGCTGCAGACGCTGCACTCGAGGCGTCAAGCATCTGCATGCCTGGGCCTTCACCTCTGGGTCGTCGCGGCAGCAAGCGGTCGATGCGGTTGACGAGTTCCAAGGTCTCGCGAGGCGTCTACTGAAGTTGGATCCTGCCTGAGTGGTTTGGAGGTCAGAAGCCTCGAGCACTGTGCCTCGCGGCGGATAGACGTGGCCGCTTCGCGGCGAAGGACGCAGGTCTCAATGTGTCGCAGTCGTCGCGCAGCATCCCTGTTGTCGGTGACGTCCTCTAGCGTCGCTTCCATGAGCACTGAGCGACTTCCGGATCGTTGGCATACCCGTGACTTCCCTGTCCTACTGGCGACTGCGCGAATCCTTGAGAGTGAGGGCCGGACCGCGGACTCCCAGGAGGAGGAATTTCAACAAGCGGCCAACTGCGACGAGCAGGACCTCGTGAGGGCGCTGCAGGCGCTCAAGCAGGCTGGATATATTGAAGCCGAACAGACTGCGATGCTGGCTGGCAATGACACCGTGTGGGCGACCGGACTTACTGAACGCGGCCGCAGAGCTGTCGGACTCTGGCCCGGTGACGACGCCGCGGACGCGCTCATCGACGCGCTGCGGCAGGCTGAGGAATCGACCACTGACCCCGACGAACGAAGCGCGATCCGTCGTGCATGGTCGTCCCTCGGTGGCGTCTCACGCGACGTAATGGTCGACGTGGTCGCAGCGGTTGTGGCTCGCCAATCAGGTCTCGGCTGACCGATGGAAATCTCGAAATCCGAGATTTGGCACCCTCAATCGGAACACTACGACGGGTCGGTACCTCCGGGACGGCTCGCCTTCGAGACGAGATTCCCGCGGGCTGAAGTGGACGGCCTGGCTTGAAAGCCCATGGTCCGCTGAAGGATGCAAGAGGTCTGAGCGGAGTGTCTATGAATACAGCGATCGGGAGAGTGCTCCCATCCGTCGCGAGCGATAGAGGCGGCGACAGGCGTTCACCACCAGTCGCGTCACGATCGGCTGGAGTCAGTTGCGCGCGACTGCTGCCCCAACGGGCCGTGACAGATCCCTCGCATGGACCCCCAATGGATCGGAACGATCAGCACTCTGGCCGGCGTACTGGTCGCTGGAGGTCTGGGCCTGCTGCGAGACTCTCGTACAGAAAAGAGGCAGGTCGCTCGTGATGAGTCCCAACGACGCCACGAGATTGAGGAGGCTCGCTTCGAGAGTCGCAGGGACGCGTACGTGGGCTTCGCTGCGGCGTGCCAGGCGGCGATCAACGAGACAGACCAATACGACTTTGACCATCAAGGCGAGCTGCCCGGCGAGCACGGCCATGAAGGACCGCTGAAGCGGGTCATCGGTGCGCTCGACCTGGTTCTCATCATTGGCCCAGAAGAGGCGGCGAACGCCGGGTTAGAGGCGTCCAAGCATCTTCACTGTTGGGCCTTCACGTCGGGATCAACGCGACCACCCAGGCGGTCGATGCGGTCGACGAGTTTGAATTTGACGCGGCGGATCCTCAAGCTGGACCGTGCTTGAGATGACTTGCGAGCGCAAGCACGGCTTCCACTCGCGGTGGAATGGGCTACCTCTGGCATACACCGATTCGTGCACCAGTCCCTAGGCCGGGGGAGGAGCGCAGCGTCCTATCTAGAATCCACCGTATGTCGGCGACCGAAGAGGTGGACGAGACGCGAAAGATCCCAGCTTTCCGGATCGGTTTGATGCGTCGCGTCGGCGACCGGGGAGCATCGGAACCCGCGGCTCTGATCGGTCTCGCTGCCGGCGGTGGGTCTTCATCACCCGATACCAAGACTCCTCGTCCTGGCGCTGACGGTGTCTCAAAGAAGGACGGTGTACCTGTCGACGCCGCGAGCGCCGAGTCAACCGTATAGCCGAAGGTGCACTACCACCGTTCAGGACGTGTCTAAGCCTCGATCCACCGATGAGGTCGGTCGGGTGAGCGTGCCGTGAAGTGAGAATGCCCTTACGTGCTGGAAGAATTTGACTTCTCTAGGGTCCAATTCACGCCATCACGAAGGGCATCTCGTAGATGCAACTTTGCCACACGCCCCGCGCGACCTCGGCGCTGTTCGATGATCCGAATCTCGTGTCGTCGGCCGGGCTGGTCCCGGTCCTCACGCTGGCCCAGTCCGCGGGGCTCCAAGAACTGGCCCAGACGCATCTGATCGTCCCGACCGACAAGGGCGCGAACGCCGGACTGAAGGTCACCTCGCTCGTCGCGGGAATGGTCGCCGGCGCGGACAGCATCGATGACATGGCTCTGCTGCGCCACGGTGGGATGGGACGGGTGTTCTCAGACGCCTACGCGCCCTCGACCCTAGGTTCGTTCCTGCGCTCGTTCAGCTTCGGTCACGTCCGTCAGCTCGACGCGGTCGCCTCGAGGTTCCTGACCCGGCTGGCTGCCCAGGCACCGCTGGTCGCTACCTCAAGTGACTCCGGCGAGCGGGTGATGGTCGACATCGACGACACCATCATCGAGGTCCACGGCTACGCCAAGCAGGGTTCGAGCTACGGCTACTCCGGGGTCCGCGGACTCAACGCGCTGCTCGCGACCGTGTCGACCAGCGCAGTCGGCGCCGGTGATCGTGGCCCAACGGCTCCGGAAGGGATCGTGTGGTTCACCGCGGGGCGCGGCCCGGCTGGTCGCGGACGCGTTGAAGACGATCGGCTCGTTGTCCCCGGCGACGCCGTTGGTGCGTGCCGACTCCGCGTTCTACGGCTACGCCACGGTCGGTGCTGCGCTACGAGCTGGCGCCGATGTCTCGGTCACCGTGCGGATGGATCCCAAGGTCAAAGCCGCAATCGCCACCATCGATGACGATGCGTGGACCGCCATCGAGTACACCGACGCCATCTTCGACGAACCCACCAGCACCTGGGTCTCTCGCGCCGAGGTCGCCGAGATTCCGTTCACCGCGTTCACTTCCAAGAAGAAGGCGGAGCAGGTCACCGGACGGCTCGTGGTCCGCCGGATCCCCGACCTCAACCCCAGCGCCAAGAACGGTCAGGAGACGTTGTTCGACACCTGGCGCTTCCACGCGTTCTTCACCACCACCGACCCGGCGTGGCCGACACCGTGGCCGCGGACAAGACCCACCGCGGCCACGCGATCATCGAACAGGTCCACTCCGACCTGAAGAACTCTGCGCTGGCGCACATGCCGTCCGGGGTGTTCGACGCCAACGCAGCCTGGCTGGTGCTGGCGGTCATGGCGTTCAACCTCACCCGAGCCGCCGCGACCATCACCGGCCCAGCCCTGGCCAAGGCCACCACCGCGACGATCCGTCGCAAACTCATCGCCGTCCCGGCCCGGATCGCCTTCTCGGCACGACGGATACCATG
>CAWAFS010000006.1:0-71508 GCA_963781335.1 uncultured Actinomycetota bacterium
GCCCTCGTTGGCCGGGAAGGCCGCGACCACCACCGAACGCGACTGGGGGACCACCAGGGAGAGCAGCCTCAGCACGACCCGCACAATTGCCTGCGCGACGGTGAGGGCGAGGTTCCTCATCGGGGCTCCTCGATCAGCTCGGCCTCGGGAGCAACATCGGCGAACCGCGCGACCGTGACGCTGACGATCCAGCCGACGAGCCCACCGACGAAGTGGCCCACTCCCCACGCGGCAGCGACCCACACCGTCCCGTGGGGTGCGCCGGCGGCGGCGAGGCCGAGCATCACCACCGTGCTGACCGAGCTGGACGACGATCATCGCGGTCAGGTGGCGGGCCATCCGCAGCCGCAGGGCGCCCCAGTAGTTGAACGCCGTGGCCAGCGTGGACAGCGACAGGATCCGCAGCGTCATGGTGCCGTCGTCGGCGTACTGCCCGCCGAAGATGGTCAGGAACAGCGGCGCCATCACCCACATGACGGCAATGCCGATCACCGAGCAGACCACCATCGTGACCGCCCCCTTGCGGACCACGGCGTGGCGACCGGTGCGGGCGCGCTCTGCCTCGGCGTACGTCGAGTTGGCGACGGCCAGGATGATCGCGTTCTGCAGCGTCACGATCTGGAAGCTGACGAAGAACACCGCGCTCGCGGCGGCACCCTGGGCGTTGATGATCAGGATCGGGAACACCAGCTGCGGGACGATGTAGAGCACGTCGACACGTAGCCCGCGCCGGCCAACCGTCCGGACTCGAGCAGCTCGCGTCAGGGCGCAGCGCCTCGACCCGGGCAGGTGCCGCAGGATCGCCCACAGGCTCACGGCACGGCAGCAACGCAGCGCCACCAACCGCGCCGAAGACCCAGCGCTCCTGCTCCGACAGCGCGAACGGGAACCCAGCTTCCACGACGAGCAGCACACCGTTGATCCAGAAGTTCGACAGACCCGGTCGATGGCGAGGAAATCGAGTCGGTGAGCTGGTTCAGGGACGTACCGGCGACGAGGGCGAACACGATCGCCACGGCGGCCAGGTCACTCGTCCGCGAGTTCCGGCGCGAGGGCGGAGCAGTAGGCGTAGCCGAGGGCGACAATCCCCCGCGGCGGCGACGATCAGACTCGCCACGAGTGCGTCCGACGCCCGCCGGTCGCTGCGCGGCATCGTCCGAAGCACGCTGACGTTCAACCCCAGCTGGGCAAAGAGCCCAGGGCGTCGGCAGCCGCGACGAGCGAACCGGCCAGGCCGACGAACTCGGTGGACTGCAATCGCGCGGCGATCACCCAGAACACGCTCCTCGCCGGCCATCGTCAGCGTGGTCGCGAAGATCAGCGCGGAGTTGACCATCACCGGGTCGGGCATCGCCGCGACCAGCCTGGTGCGGACGGCCTGCACGGCGCTCATCGGAGACTCATCGGTAGATCCGGGTCTGCGCCGAGCTGTAGACGAGGTCGAGGCGTCGGTCGAGCCTGGTCAGCGGATAGCGGTAGGTGATGAAGTCGCCGGTGTAGAAGACCGCGGCCCGGCCGGTCTCCTGGAGCCGCGAGTCCACGAACACGAAGTCGCCCCTGGTGAGCAGGGTGGGATAGAGCCGGTCGGCGACGACCGCGTCGTGGTCGGCGGAGAGCATCCGGACGCCGATGTTGCGGTTGGCGATGATCTTCGGCGGTGCCTCCGAGCTGTGCCGGGCGCTCTGTCCGCCGCCACCACCCAGTCCATCGCGCGCACGTCGGAGTCCGAGGCCATGTAGCGCTCGTAGTAGAGGCCGGAGTTGCTCAGCGCCAACCTTCCGGCATAACCGCCGAGGATCGAGGGGATCGCGCCGCTGAACACCAGCAGCAGGCCGAGCGGGACCACGACGGTGAGCGCGGCGGCGCGCGCCTTCCAGTGGCGTACGACGGCCCACAGGCCCACCGCGACGACCGGTCCGACGATGAGCAGCGTCTGCTGGAGCGCCCGGAGGACGCCGTAGTCAACGGAGAGCTTGGGGATCAGCACGACCACGCCGAGGGCGGCGACCGCCCCGAGGGTCAGGAACACCGCCTCGTCGGGCACCTCGCGCTGACCGTTCTCGGTGCCGGGAGTCGCGTCGTCGTCCTGGAGGGTCGCGACGGTCTCGCGGCGGCGTACGAGCCAGACCAGCCCGATCACCAGCAGGACCTGGATCAGGGCGGCGCAGCCGACCCGGAGGACGGTGATGGCCTGGCCGGCATCGAGACCGGCCGACTCCGCCCGGTCGCCGAGTGCCGTCAGCGGGGTCCTGCTGGCCCGCACGATCTCGGGTCGCAGCTCGGGCCTCCCGGGCTTCCTGATCAGCAGCTCGCTCTTCGGAGCGGTCTTCCGCAGCTCCATCGTCTCGCCGACGAACAGGTCCAGCCGGTCGCGGGCGCTGACCTCGGAGCCGGAGAACAGGCTGTAGCCGAGGTCCGAGGAACCCGGGGTGTCCTCGCCCTGCCCCAGCACGGCGGCGATCGCGTCCCTGGCGACCTCGGTGGCGTGGCCACCGGTGTCGGTCACCGGTCCGGCCCAGGTCCAGCTGGTCACCGCGAGCAGGACCAGCAGCGCCGGGTGCAGCAGCACCAGCCGCCGGGTCTCGACGCTCTCGCCGGGGAACCGGTCGCGCAGCCACTTCGTGCGGCGGACCTGCTTCCAGACCAGCAGGGCGAGCAGTCCCAGCCCGAGTCCGAGCAGCATCACGTAGGTCGTGGAGTAGTGCGAGAGCACCACCCCGACGCCGAAGAAGCCCACCAGCAGCAGCCGGTTGCGGCCACGCTCGCGTGCCGTGGCCGCCAGCAGCAGCAGGGCGAGGAAGAAGAACGCGATCTCCTGGCGCACCAGGTAGGGCATGTCGGTGTAGAAGGTGGGCAGCGACATCGTGATCACCGCGGCGCCCAGCGCGAGCCGGCGCGGCAGGTAGCGGCCTGCGAGCAGGAAGGTCATCGCCGGCACCAGCGCGAACACCACCTGCAGCAGGAGCTTGAAGACCACGACGCCGGACAGCCCGGTCGCCTGGGCCAGGATCGTGGGCAGGATGTTCAGGCTCAGGCACGCGTTGTAGGCGTTCTCCCACGAGCTCATCTGCCAGCGCTGCGCGTCGTTGGTGAGCACGAAGGTGAGGTATTCGGACTGGATGTCGTGGCCGGTGATGCTCCAGCCCCGCAGGGAGGTCGCCAACAGCAGGCTGAGCGCGACCAGCGCCAGGCAGACCAGGTCGCGCGGTCGTGAGCTGTTGGACGAAAGCATCAGAGCGAGCAGCGCCGCCGCGGCGAGGACGAGTGCGGTCATCGCGACCGCGCCCCCGGCTCCGTTGTTCAGCCGCACCGCACCCACGACGGCCAACACGGTGGAGACGACAGCGAGGGCAGGGGCGAGCTCGAGGCGCGCGTCCCGTGCACGTCGTACGACGGCATCGGGATCGACCTCCACCGGCTCCTCGCCCTGCGACCAGGCCAGCAGGCCGAGGTCGACGAGCAGCATCGTGACCGCCAGCACCAGCGGCTGCAGCGGCCGGTCGACGCCGACCAAGGGAAGCACCGTGTTGAGCAGCAGACCGACCAGCATCAGCCCGAGCAGGCTGGTCCCGAACGCGTAGAGCAACCGCGCCGGACCGTGGTCGCCGAGGAACCCGACCTTGCGGAACAGCACGAGGGTGGGCAGTCCCAGCAGCGCCGCGAGGACGAGGACCGGCCGGATCACGGGCACGTCCAGGTCGAGCGCGACCAGCACAGCGGTGAGGACGACGAGCGGCGATGGAGACGTAGCGCTGCCTCACGAGGTCTCCCCCGTTGCATCCGGAACGCCCCAGCGGGACAGGGGAATGTCGGTCGCCTCGGGCCAGGCGAGGACGCGCTTCTCGTGCCGCGACATCATCTCGGCGAGCAGCGTCTGTGGCGATTCGAAGTCCTGCGGGTGCAGGGGTGCGTGCAGCCGCACGTGCTCACCCCGCTCGTCCCGCTCGGAGGTGAGCAGCACCACCGGAGAGCCAGTGGTCATCGCGAGCCTCGCTGCGCCGAAGGACCCCAGCACCTCCCGGCCAACGAAGGTCATCGGCGTGCGACCGGGAACGTCGGAGGCGATCGCGACGACGGCTCCCCTGGTCAGCAGGTCGATGATCCCCTGGGTGCCGATCTCGGTGCTGGTCGGGATGCCGCCCCCCAGCGAGTTGACCACCAGGTGCCGCTTGATCCACCCGGCCGCGTCGTCGCGGGCCATGTAGGGGTAGATCATCATGTGCGTCGGAACGCCGGCGTGGGCCAGCGCCGGGAACGCGCCGCCGTCGTAGAAGCCGTGGTGCACGAAGCTCACGATCACGCCGCGGCCCATGTCCCGCGCACCGACCAGGTGCTCGAGGCCCTCGAGCCGTCGCCCGGTGACGATGCCCGGATGCCAGCGCTCCTCACCGCGCCGGATCATCGCCCTGGCGTAGCCGGAGGCCACCGCGTCCAGGTCGGCGTCGGGTCGGGTCTCTGCCAGCAGGAACTCCATCTGGCGGTGGGCCTCGGCGCGCACCGACGACCTCGACCAGGCCAGGCGGTGTCGGACCCTGACCAGGGCCGGCACCAGCGCCGCCGGGGTCAGCTTCCGGAACACCTCGAGGGCTCGTCCGGCCGTCGACAGGACGGCTGCCCTCACACCTCTGCCCATGTCGACGCCTCCCTCAGCACCTGGATCGTCCGGTCGCGCTGCAGCGCCCAGTCCCAGCGGGTGAGCGCGGCCTCGCGCCCTCCCCGGCCGAGGGTGGCGGCCAGTGCCGGGTCCGTGAGCACGTCGCCCAGCCGGGCCGCGAGGTCGGTGGCGTCACCGGGCCTCGCGAGCAGTCCGTCGACGCCGTCGCGGATCACGAACGGGATCCCGCCGACGTTGCTGCCGACGACCGGGCAGCCGCTCGCCATCGCCTCCACGAGGGTCATCCCGAACGACTCGGACTCGGTGAGCGAGGGGAGCACGGTCACCCCGGCACGCTGGTAGAAGCCCGTCAGGTCGCTGTGGTCGACCTTGCCGTGCCAGTCGATGGAGCCGGCGACCCCCAGCCGTTGCGCCTGTGCCCTGAGGCAGGCGACGTCGTCGCCGTCACCGACGACGTCGAGCCGGGCCTCCGGGACCCGCTGGAGGAGCGGGACCAGCGAGTCGACCAGGAACTGCAGGCCCTTCCAGCGCGAGGTGCGTTCCACGCGGCCGACGTAGAGGACGCGCGGCTCCCGCTGCTCGGGGGTCGGTGGCCGGAACAGCTCGACGTCCACCCCGGGAGGGATCAGTTGCGCCCGACCGGTGCCGTGGGCCATCGACACCGGCGAGACCGCGATCAGGTCGGCGGCTCGCTCGAAGACACGGGGCAGCACGCGGCGCTCGTAGGCGCGGAGCAGCACGTCGATCGCGACAGACCCCTTGAGCAGGGAGCCGGAGTGGTAGGTCAGGACGACCGGCACGGGCGAGGTGAACGCGGCGATGTCGGCCAGGCCGGGGACCGGCGCGTGCGCGTTCACCACGTCGATCTCCAGGCTGGCGATCAGCCGCCTCACCTGTCGCCACCACCGCGGGTCGACCGGCGTGTTGGAGACCTTCCCCCAGGTGCCGAGCCGGATCACCCGGATGCCGCGATAGGTCTCCTCATGTGTACGCCGCGACGTGCCGGTCGTGATCACCGTGACCTCGCACCCGTGGGCGTGGTGGACGGCCTCGGCGACCCACCCGACGTAGGTCTCCAGCCCGCCGATGTCGGGCGGGAACCGTGGAGTGACCAGCGCGACCCTCATCGCTTCCTCACCGGGCAACGCCCTCGCAGCTCCTGGTCGAGCGCGGGCAGCCTGACCGAGACGACGTAGGCCTCGCGCCGGGGGACGGCGAACGTCCTCGTCACCGAGACCACCTCGCCGGGGCTGACCTCGACCGAGGCGGCCTGCCGCCGGGTGGGCAGGCTCCTGGCGACGGGATCCACGACCACGCGGTAGCCCAGGGCCTGGCGCTTCTCGAGGTGGCTCTCGACCAGGAACCGGACCTGGACCGACGCGCCCTTGCGGACACACGCGGCCTGCGGGCTCGCCGCGGTTGGCCGCGCGAAGAACAGCTCGACGTAGGAGACCGGCTGGCGGGTGAACGACAGCGCCAGCTGGTGCCGGAAGCCCGGGAGCAGCGTGCCCGCGACGGCGAGCGCGAGCACGACGGCGAGCGTCACGGGCAGCACGCGCTGCCACCACGGCGCAGGCCGGGATGTCGGGCGATCCTGGGTGTCCACGTTTCCTCGTCAGGGGTCTCGCATGGTGAGAACTGGGCATCCCCATCAACCGAGAGCGTGCCGAGAAGTTACGGGTCGATCTGCCCGTCGGTGCCCGCGCCGCCGACCTCGGCGGAGAGCAGCAGCAGCCGGTTGAGCAGGTCAGCGGCCCGGGCGACCTGGTCACGCTGACCGGTGACCAGCACGTCGAGGAGGAGCCCCCGGGCAGCGCCCAGGGCCAGCCGCGCGTGGGTCTCGGCCTGCGCCTCGGGGATCCCGATCCCTCGGCACAGCTCGGTCACCGAGGGCAGCCACGCGGCGATGATCTCCTCGCGCAGACCCGCGGCATGTTCCTTGCCCTGCATGGCGTGTGCGGTGAGCTCGAAGAACAACGGCCCGTAGCGCAGCGACGCCTCGACCGTGTCCTCCCAGTAGCGGGCGGCAGCCTCCAGCGGGGGCAGGTCGGTGTCATAGGTGGCCAGCATCGTCGCGCGCTGCCGCGTCTCCACCTCCTGCGTCACGGCCGCGAGCAGTCCCTCACGTGACCCGAAGTGATAGATCAGCATCCGGTGGCTGGTGCCCACCGCCTCGGCGATCCCGCGCAGGCTCGTGTCGCCGATGCCGTTGCGGCCCAGGTGCTCGATCACCGCCTCGAGCAGGCGTTCGCGCGCCGTCGCAGGTCGCCCTGCGGCGGCAGCCGGAGCGGTCACGCAGCGTTCGAGCGGGTGACGTGGTGGTCCAGGCTCTCGGCCTCGAGCTCGACGTAGCGCTGGGTGAGCCGGCGCCACACCAGGGCTGCGACCGCCCCCATCGGACCGGTCTGCTCGACGCTGAGGGTGACTCTGGAGCCGGTGCCGTCGGGGACGACCTCGTGCCGGGCGATCGTCCTCATCCCCGGCCCCGTGGCCTCCCAGGTGAAGCTGCGACCGTCGACGACCTCGGTCACCTGCCACACGGCGCGCGGCAGCCTGGGCTGGCGCACCTCGACCCGCGAGCCGACCTGGAAGGGTCCGTCATCGACCCGCTCGACGCGGTCGACGGTCGGGGTCCACGTGGGCCAGCGGTCGACGTCGAAGAGCACCTCCCAGACCGGCCCGTCCGGTGCGTCGATGTGTCTGGTGGTCTCGAACAAGCGATTCATGTACCAAACGGTACACCTCAGATCGGCGTCCTGCCACCCCTCCGACGGGCCTGTTTCGCCGGAGGCGGGAGTCACTGCCGTCCACCCACGCCGATCAGCCACGCCCTCAGCACGTTGCCCGCGTCGGCGGGAGTGCCGCGTACGCCGTTGCCGACGAGCCGGTCGTAGAGCAGGCCGTTCATGATGGCGATGAAGTCGACGGCGCGCTGCTCGGGGTCCGGCACACCGAGGCTGGTGAGCATCCGGCTGGCCTCGTCGAGCAGCTTGGCTCGCACCGGCGACTCGGTGGTGAGCAGCTCGTGCAGCTCGGGGTCCTGGAGGCAGTCGAGGGAGAGGGCCATCCGGGCCCGGGTGTCGACGCCCCGGGCGACGGTGGTCTCCAATGCGGCCACCAGCTGCGTCTCGGCCTCGGAGACGGTGGTGGGGAGCGGGGGGTTGCCGCCGCGCAGGTCGGCGATCGCAGCGACCTGGTCGATCACCAGGCGCACCAGCGCGCGTCGGTTGCGGGCGTAGTTGGAGGTGGTGCCTTCTGGCAGCCCGAGCCGGCGGTCGATCCGGCGGTGGGTCAGCGCGTGACTCCCGCCTTCTGCGACCAGGTCCACCGCCGCGGCAGCGATGGCCTCACGTCTTTCCATGCTTTCTCCCTTGCCTACTACGATCGTCGTGGTTATCGTGACTACGATCGTAGTGCACCGACGATGACGGAGGACCCGATGTTGAACAACCTGCAGAACACCACGACCCGCTCGAGCGTGAGCCCGCCGTGGACGACCGATCTGGTCGCGGTCGGCGCGGCCGTCGTGTGCGCCCTGGTGACCTGGTTCTGCACCGTTCACCTGGCTGACCTCGAGCTGACGGTCGAGCGCGGGAGTGACGTGCAGCGGATCGGCGGTGGGGCAGTCGCCGTGACCGCCGGGCTGGCTGCCCTGATCGGACTCGCCTCCCTGCGCCTTCTCGAGCGCGTGACCTCCAGATCCCTGGGGATCTGGACCGTGCTGGCCGCGGTGGTGACCGCGCTGTCGCTCCTCGGCCCCCTGTCGGCCACCAGCACGGCTGCGACCGGCGCGCTGCTGAGCCTGCACGGCGTGGTCGCGGCCGTGGTGATCGCCTCGGCCCACGCGTCCCGGCGCTGGGCTCGTCGCCCGAGCCCGAACGCGTGAGGAGCCGACCCATGCGCACTCTCATCGTCGGAGCCGGCATCAGCGGACTCGCCCTCGCCGGCCTGCTGGCGCGACAGGGCGAGTCACCCGTCGTGATCGACCGACGCCGCGAGGACGCGGACCTCGGCTACGGTCTGGCGCTCTGGCCGCACGGCACCCGCGTCTTCCACGCGCTCGGCATCCACGACGAGTTCGTCGCCCGGAGCGAGCCGATGGGGAGCTACGTCGCCCGCAGCGGGAGCGGGCACCAGCTCGTCTCCTCCCCGATGCCCGAGAGCGTCCGCCGCTACGGCCACCTCGGCATCATCACCCGCGCCGAACTGCTCGACCTGCTCCGCGCCTCGGCGGGGGCTGCGGTGAGCGGCCCGCGGGGCGGCCTGGACCTCAGGTCCGGTGTGAGCATCAGCGCGCTGACCCACACCCATACCCAGTCCCATGCCCACACCCATGCCCAGTCCCGGGCCCATTCCGGGGGCGAGGTCGAGGTCGACTTCGATGACGGGACGAGCGGGAGGTTCGACCTGGTCGTGGGCGCCGACGGGATCCACTCCCGGGTCCGCGACCTGGTGGTCGGTCGCATCCCCGACCGCGAGACCGGATGGGGCTGCTATGTCTGGTGGGCGGATCGACACCTCGTCGCCGGGAGCGAGACGACCGAGCACTGGGGCGCGGGAAGCTTCCTCGGAACCTATCCGTGCCGAGACCGGGTGTGTGTCATCCTCGGCGCCCCGGTCGACGTTCTGCGGCCAGACCAACCCCAGGGACGCGGCCAGCGGGTCGCTCGCCTGCTCGAAGGGTTCCGGGTCCCGGTCGAGGACTACCTGGCGGGGTTGCCCGGCGACTCCGACCGGCTGTTCCTGTGGCCGATGGCCGATGTGCGAGCACCCGGCTGGGTCCACGGTCGGACCGCCCTGATGGGCGACGCCGCAGCAGCCTTCCTGCCCACCGCGGGCATCGGCGCCTCGATGGCACTGGAATCGGCCGCCGTCCTGGCCGATGAGCTGAGCCGCACCGACCCGGCGTACCTGCCCAACGCCCTCGACCTCTATGAGCGCCGCCGGCGCAGCCGGGTCGAGGCTGCCCAGACCCAGTCACGCCGCCTGGCCCGCGTGATGTTCATCCGCAACCGCCGACTCGCCGCCGTGCGGAACCGCGCCCTCGCTCACGCCCGGATCGAACAGATGGTCGGTCCGCTGATCAAGGACCTCCGGGAGCCGATCTGACCACGACCGCCCCTCCGACCTGAGGGAGCCTCAGCCGCACCGGCTGGCTGATCGCTGCCTAGTCGTCGCCGGCTGCACGGTCATCACGCTGGGCCTCGCGCCCGGCTCGCAGGTAGGTGTCGACGTCGTCCTGCTCATCACGGCGTTGTCGCAGGGTGGCGCAGGCATCGGCTGCGTTGGCGCGGGCGACACCCTGGTTTGACCGGTGAGGGTCGGCCAGGAATCGGTTCGCCAGGAAGCGCAAGGTGCGGGCAACCAGTTGCATGGAGGGTGGATCCTTCTCGTCAGTTCGCGATGTGCTGGGTGCGGGACCTCGAGGGGCCGCTGGCATCCGAGCTCACCGGGAGCTCGAACCAGATCTCGGCGCCACCACCGGGTGCTTCGTCGACGCCCACGCGGCCACCGTGGGCGTGGATGGTGCGCGCGACCGTCTCCAGGCCGATCCCGTGGCCCTCGACGCCAGGGTTGACCCGGGTGAACATCGCGAAGACGGCCAATCGTTCACCCGCCGGAATACCGACACCGTTGTCGGTCACCGACACCCGCCAGCCGTGTGGGACCCGGCTGGCCGACATCGACACCCGCGGAGGGACGCCGGGCCGGGCGAACTTCACCGCGTTGGTGAGGAGGTTCTGCAGGACGGAGTACAACTCGTCCGGGAAGGCGCGCACGACGGGCAACGGACCGACCTCGAGGGTGGCGCCGGCCAGCTTCAGGAGCCGGGCAGAGTCGAGTGCGAGCTGGTGTGCGACCTTGTCGAGGTCGACGTCCTCGGTCATCCGGTGGACTCCGACCGCATCGCCGATCATGTGCTGGTCGAGCATCCGCAGCATCCGCCCCGCTGCGCGAGCAGAGCAGGCCAGCAGGGCCACCGCTGCCGGCGTCGGCTTCTCGCCGAGCTCCGTCTCGAGCAGCTCCAGGCCGGCGACGATCGAGCTCAGCGGAACCTTCAGGTCGTGGCTCAACTCCGCGGCGAGCTGCGACCTCTGGTGGGGCACCATCGGCCGTGTGGCGAGCGGAACTGGGTGGACGACCATCGAGCGAACCTCCGGGACGCAGTGATGCATGCCACCGGTTTCCTGGAGTGGTCCGAACCTTCGAGGTCTGGGAAGGCTAAACACCTGCAGTCTACCCATTGGTAATGCTATGGGCAACTCATCAGGGTCGGCCAGAAATGTCGGTTCCCAGCCTGCAGCAGACCGGGACCGAGCGTAGGATAGGGGACACCTCGGCGTCGATGTTCTCCCAGGGGCATCCGTCTGGTCAGGCACCTCGGCGCCGCAACCCACCACCGGGATTGCACCGATGTATGACAATTCCTTGTTCTTGCGAACCCTCTCGGAGTTCAGCGGCAAGCTGCTGAGCCCCTACGACATCGACGCGGCGCTCAAGGACCTGATGGAACGACTGCGCGACGTCTTCGGGCTCGACGGCAGCGGGGTCTCACTGGCCCGCGACGGCCGGCTGCAGTTCACCACCGCGTTCCCGGCCCGCCTCGCCGAGCTCGAGATGACCCAGATCCAGCACCAGTCCGGACCCTGCATGGACGCCTACAAGTCGGGTCTGGTGGTCGCGATCACGGATCTCGAGAGTGAGCGTGAGCGCTGGCCCGACTACTGCGCCCTCGCTGAGAGCCTCGGGGTGGGAGCTGTCGCTGGGATCCCGATGTGGCTCAGCGGCAACGCGGTCGGCGCCGTCAACCTCTACGCCGAAGGAACGCGAACCTGGACACCGGAGGACATCGCCGCGGCCGTGGTGATGGCGAACATGGCGACCAACTATCTGGTCAACGCCTCGACCCTGGGTCAGCAGGTGCAGCTGAGCGAACAGCTCCAGCGTGCACTGGACTCGAAGGCGGTCATCGAGCAGGCCAAGGGCATGGTCACCCACGCACACAACACCACGGTCGACCAGGCCTTCAACCTGATCCGGGCCCATGCACGCAACCACAACGTCTCCATCCGGTCCGTTGCAGACGGGATCGTCCAGCTGGGCCTGAAGGTCTGACCGGCATCCGGTATTGCGCAGAAATCAGCCGGCGCCGACGATCAGCAGCGTGGTCGCGAAAATGACCCCCGAGATCACCAGCACGATGCTGGTGTAGCCGAGGATGTCGCGGACCTTCAGCCCGGCGACCGCGAGCAGTGGCACTGCCCAGAACGGCTGGATCATGTTGGTCCACTGGTCGCCGTACGCGATCGCCATGATCACCACCGACTGGTCGACCCCGAGGGTGTCGGCGGCGCTGCTGAAGATCGGGGCCTGGACCGCGAACTGGCCGCCGCCGGAGGGGATGAACACGTTGAGCAGTCCGGCAGCCAGGAAGGCGAAGACTCCCAGGGTTCGCGTCGAGGCGGCGTCGACGACTGCGTCGCTGAGCAGCTCCACCAGCCCGCTGACGCTCATCATCGCAGCGATGCCTGCGTAGAGGGGATACTGCAGCAGCACCTCGCCGACCGTGCGTCCCCCACGCGCGACCAGGGCGGCCAGGTCGCGGGCGTTGCCCACGATCAGCAGCACCAGGCACAGGAAGCTCCAGTTGACGATGTCCAGGGTCAGGTCGAAGCCCGCGTCCAGGAAGTGCACGACGAGGTAGAGACCGAGCAGCAGACCGAGCACGAGCGTGACCAGCCGCGAGCGTTCGAGCCAGTCGGCCGGCGATCCCTCGGTGTCGTCGGCCGCTTCGGAGTCCTGCTCCTCCGCGAGAGCCTGGGGGGGCGCCTCGCGCACGGCGTCGTCACCGCGCGGCGCCATCAGGGGCAGCGCCACGGCCAGGCTGGCCAGCACCACGACGATGGCGATCAGGTTCCACGGCGCGAAGATGGTCTCGGAGACCGGCACCAGGTCGCGCTCCAGGACCGTGTCGTAGACGCCACCCTCGGTCGCCGCGTTCAGCGGGCCCGACCCGGAGTAGCCCATGTGCCACACCACGAAGCCGCTGTAGGCCGCCGCGACCAGCAGCGGGTAGTGCAGCTTCTGGCCACGGTCGCGGAACTGCCGGCCGAGCTCGACGGCCATCACCCCGCCGACGATCAGCCCCAGGCCGAAGCTGAGCAGCGAGGCGAGCCCGGCCACGACCACCAGGAAGGCGTAGGCCTGGCCGGGCGTGCGCGGGACCCGGGCCACCACGGCCAGCAGCCGTCGCACCGGTGGCAGGTTCGCCAAGGTGTAGCCCAGCAGCAGCACCAGACCGATCTGAGACATGAAGGCGAGCAGTCCGGCCAGCCCGTCGCCCCAGGCCAGGACCAGGCCCTTGGGGCCGATGTCGGTCATGGTCAGGGCCATCACGGCGACCACCAGGGTCAGCACGACCGCGAAGACGAAGGACCCGGGGATCCACCTCTCCACCACCCGACTGGCACCGCCTGCGAGCTTGCGTAGCATCGTCCCCTCCTCGATCAGCCGTAAGCCGCCCGACCGGCAGCCGTGCCCAAGGTTCCACGAGCGGAGCCTCGACACCACCCACCGAGCCGCATTGCCTCCATTCACATCTGCCCACATCTGCCCACATCTGCGCCGTCTCGCCACGGGCATACTGCGGGGCAGCCCGCCCCGCCTGGTGAGAGGACCCCTGTGACAGCGCCTGCCGATCGAGCCGCCGGCCGCCGGGTGCTGCACGTCGCGCACCACGCGCTGCCCCACCTCGGCGGGCTCGAGGCGGTGGTGTCCGCGCAGACCCGGGGGCTGGCCGGCCGCGGCTGGGACGTCACCCTGCTGAGCAGCGCGAGCGGCACGATGCCGGGTCGGCGCACCGAGCACGGCGTCAAGGAGGTGCGGATCCGCGCCTGGAACGGGATGGAGACGCGGTTCGGGGTGCCGTTCCCGGTGTTCTCCCTACGCCTGGTGCCGGCAGCGTGGCGGCAGGTGCGACGCGCGGACCTGGTGCACCTCCACGACCCGCTCTACGTCTCCAGCTGGGTGGCTGCCTTCTGGTGCCGGGTGCTGCGGACGCCGTACGTCGTGCACCGGCATGTGGGCTTCGTGCACCACTCGTCGGCCGTCGTAGGCCTGGTGCAGGGGGTGGTGCTCGGCACGGTCGCACGACTGGTGCTCGAGGGGGCGGCGGCGATCCTGCCGATCGACGAGTTCATCGCGGCCGGCGTGCGCTCGGCCGTGCGCTCGGCCGTGCGCTCGCCGGGCAAGGTGCAGGTGCTCGGAAACGGGGTCGACACCTCACGCTTCCGGCCGGCGTTCGGAGATGAGCAAGGTCGGCTTCGCGGCGAGCTCGGCCTGCCGCTGGACGAGGCGCTGGTGCTCTTCGTCGGCCGGTTCGTGCCCAAGAAGGGGTTTGCGCTGGTGGCGGCTGCGGCGGGCGACGCCTACCGACTCGTGTTCGTCGGCGGCGACCGACCTTCGGGCATCGTCGACGAGCGACTCCTCTTCCTGGGCGCGCTGCCCGCCGAGGAGATGCCGGGGGTCTATCGGTCGGTCGACGCGTTCGTGGTCGCCTCCGTCGGCGAGTGCCCGCTGACCGTGCTCGAGGCGATGAGCAGTGGCCTGCCCGTGCTGCTCAACGACGACCCGGCGCTGCACTCCCCCTGGACCGCGGGACCCGGTGTGCGGTTCGTCGACATGACAGCGGGTGACCTGGCGGATGCGATCGCGTCCCTGGTCTGCGACCGCGACGCGATGGTGGCGACCGGAGCGGAGGGACACGCCCACGTCCAGGACTCCTTCTCCTGGGCGGCGCACCTCGACGAGCTGGAGGCGGTCTACGGACGTGCGCTGGGCTGAGTTCCCAGAATGTGGACGACTGGCTCGACCGGCGTAACGGGAACCTGTTCCAGCCGTTGTCCGGGTCGAGTTCCACGCCCGTTCCACCAGCCCGCGCACACCTCAAGCCGATGGGGGATCCACCATGAACCTTGCCCAGCAGTTCCGCATCGCCGCCATCGTGCCGTGTCACAACGAGGAGGTGGCCATCGCGAAGGTGGTCGCCGACCTGCACGCCAGCGTGCCGGGCATGACGGTCCATGTCTATGACAACTGCAGCACCGACCAGACGATCGAGCAGGCCAGGCTGGCCGGTGCGGTCGTCCGCTCCGAGCCGCTGAAGGGCAAGGGCAACGTCGTACGCCGCGCCTTCGCCGACATCGACGCCGACATCTACCTGATCATCGACGGCGATGACACCTATGACGCCGGAGCCGCCCCGCGGATGATCGAGACCCTCGTGGAGCACAACCTCGACCACGTGGTCGGCGTCCGCCGCGAGGTCGAAGGTGCCGGGAGCAGTGCCTACCGCCCGGCCCACGAGACCGGCAACCGGGTGCTCAACAAGCTCGTCTGCGCCACGTTCGGCGACACCCTCGGCGACATGCTCAGCGGCTACCGCGTCTTCTCGCGTCGCTTCGTGAAGAGCTTCCCGGCCGTCTCGCGCGAGTTCGAGATCGAGACCGAGCTCACCGTGCACGCGCTCGCCCTGCGGATCCCGTCGACGTCGGTGACCGTCGACTTCAAGGACCGCGCGGAGGGCAGCGAGTCGAAGCTGCGGACCTACCGCGACGGCTGGAGGATCCTGAACGTCATCATCAACCTGGCTCGCCACGAGCGCCCGATCACCTTCTTCGGCATCTTCGCCGCGCTGTCGGCCCTGATCGCCGTGGTCCTCGGCGCCCCGGTGATGGCGCACTACCTCGAGTCCGGCACCGTCCCGCGCTTCCCGTCCCTGTTCGTGGCCAGCTTCCTGCTGCTGATCAGCTGCCTGACCATGATCGCCGGGCTGGTGATGGACGGCATCCGCAAGGCCCGGCACGAGCACAGCCGGCTCAGCTACATGCGCTACCCCGCGGTGGCCATCATCGAGCCCCAGCCGCACCTCGGCACCATCCCGGCCCAGCGCGCCACCGTGCGGCGCGGCACGTTGCAGGCCCGAGCCAGCTAGGAGCTCAAGGTCTAGGTGGTCGAGCAGCGAACGAAGTGAGCGGATAGTCGAGAGTCAGGTCTAGGTGGTCGAGCAGCGAACGAAGTGAGCGGATAGTCGAGACCGCGCTGGTGACGCGCCGCTCACTCCTGGGTCAGCATGGTCGCGCCGAGGCCGACCATCATCGTGCCGCCGGTCGCACCGAGACGGTCCAGCCGCCGGGGGTCGCGCGCGAACCAGTCGCGGGCCTTGGAGGCCGCCAGCGCCCAGACCGTGTCCGAGCAGATCGCCATCGCGCCGAACGCGAGGCCGAGCAGGCTCATCTGCAGCCCCACGTGACCCGCCTCCGCGTGCACGAACTGCGGCAGGAACGCGACGAAGAAGACCAGCGTCTTCGGGTTGGTCACGCCGACGATGAAGCCGGTGCGCAGCGCCTTGCCGCGACCGGTCCGGCTCGGTGGGGCGTCCATCGCCCGGCGCGCGTCTGCCCGGTGCCGGATCGCCTGGATCCCGAGCCAGATCACATAGGTCGCGCCGACCACCTTGACCACGGTGTACGCCGCGACGCTGGTCGTCACGACCGCGTCGAGCCCGACCGCGATCAGCAGCACCTGGAGGGTGATCCCGATCCCGTTGCCGGCCACCGAGAGCAGCGCATCGCGCCGGCCGACGGTGAGCGCGCGACCGATCGTGAACAGCAGGCTCGGTCCGGGGACCTGGATGAAGAGGATCGACGCCACGAGGAAGGCGATCCATTGGTTCGTCGAGGGCACGGCTCAGTGTCCACCCGGGGATCTCGCCGCGCCAACCGGGTTTCGGCCGGTCTAGGTGGTCACGTTGCGTGGTCTCGACTGATCGCTCGCTCCGCTCGCCGCTCGACCACCTATTTGGTGAGGGTGCGCCGGACGGTGTCGGCCCAGACCCTCGATCCGGCGTCGTTGGGGCGGCTGTCGTCGACGAGCAGGTCCTGCAGGTTGTCGGCCCGCTGGAACCTGGCGTGGACGTCGATCACCGGGACCTGCTCGGTGACCGCCAGCGAGCGGATGACCTCGACCGCGGTCTCCTGCTGCCCGGCGGACGGCTCGACCGAGGGGTTCTGCAGGACCCAAGCGGTCGGGACGTCGCCCCAACGACGCTCGATCGCGGCCGACGTCGTCCGGATCGCTCGGCTGATCGCCTGCCGGTTGCGGTCGTGCCCGATGCTGATCAGGGCGACATCGGGCGCGGTCGCCACGTCCTCGAGCTTCGGGGCATAGTCCGCCGCAACGCCGGGATAGCTCAGGTTCCAGATCGCCATCGGCGGCCGTCCGCTTCCGTAGACCACCGGGTCGCCCGTGAAGCCCGGCGCGCCGAGGTCCCACTGGTGCAGCTGCACCTCGCGGTCGACCGCCGAGGTCCTGGGCCCACAGGTCCACCCACTCCCCTGCGGCGTCGCCCGTCGAGTCGCCCACGACCAGGACGGTGCGCGCGTCGGCGAAGGCCGCACGGAGCTCGGTGGGGCGCGGCGGAGCGGTGGGCGTCGGTATCGGCGCCGGGCTCTCGCCCGCGGTCTCGTCCAGCGAATCGTTCAGCGTCTCGACCGGGGCGGGTGGGCTCTTGCCGTCGTCCGGGGAGGTGGCGCCCACGTTGCGGATCACCCAGGCGGCGTACACCGCCACCAGGATGCCTGCCATCACGACGACCACTTCGATCAGGCGAGGTCTGAACCGGCGGGTCTCCACCCGGCGACCGTATCCAACCCGGCCCCGCCGGGACGCCGAACCTCGGCTCAGCGCAAGGGGCGGACGTGCAGGCCGACCTCGGGGTCGACCACGATCTCCTGCATGGCCGGCAGACCGTCGGTCTCGAGCTGGGCGTCGACCGGCACGTTGCGCTTGAGCAGCGCGAGCGCGATCGGGCCGTATTCGTGGTGCCTGGCCGAGCTGCCGACGAAGCCGACCTCCTTGCCTTCGCCTCCGCCGACCAGCACCGGGGCGCCCCGGGTCGGCAGCCGGTTGGCCGAACCGTCGAGGTGCAGCAGCGTGAGCCGGCGCGGAGGACGCCCGAGGGTGTGCACCCGCGCGACGGTCTCCTGGCCGCGGTAGCAGCCCTTGTCGAGGTGGACGGCGGACGGGATCCAGCCGACCTCGTTGGGGATGGTCCGGTGGTCGGTGTCCTGGCCGAAGCGTGGTTCGCCGCGAGCGATGCGCAGCGCCTCGAACGCCCACATCCCGCAGGCCGGCCCGGCCGCGTCGGCATAGGTCCGGAGCTCGGAGCGGTCGAAGACGTCGTACTTCCCCGCGGTCATGGACTCGCCCGCATCGGCAGTGGGGACCACGGGGCGCCAGGCCACGGCGAGCTCGGCGGTGAGGTCCTCGACCTCGACCCGCATCATGAACCGCATCCGGTCCAGCCACGCGACCAGCGGCGGAGCCTCGCCCGGCTCGACGTGGGCGGTGAACGCCTCGCCGTCGTCGACGCCGTACATCGCGTGCTCGACGTGCCCGTTGGGCGAGAGCACCAGGGCGGCGGTGGGTACGCCGGGTGGGAGGGACTCGAGGTGCTGGGTGGTCAGCGAGTGCAGCCACGCCAGTCGGTCGGGTCCGCTGACCCGGATCACGCCGCGGTGGGACAGGTCCACGAACCCGGCGCCGGTGGCCAGCGTGCGCTGCTCGCCGTTGAAGGAGCCGTAGTGGGCGGCGACCGGAGCATCGATGCCGTCACCGCTCACCGCGCCGGGCAGGCTCAACAGCGGGCTGCGCAGCAGGCTGGGGGGCTGGCTGGGGGTCGGGCTCGTCGGGTCAGTCACGCCCCCATTGTCTCGCAGTCGCCAAGGGCGGCCGACGGGGACCGTCAGGCGCGAAGGCCGTAGACGATCAGGGCCACCAGCACGGCCATCAGCACCAGGAACAGGGCCAGCTCCTGGCCCTTGGACAGTCGTCCGGTGGGCGCGCCCGTGCTGCTGCCGTCGCCCCGCCCTCGACGTTCCCCCATGATGCCCATGCGTGGAGCGTAGAGATGCGTGGTCCGCAGCGCCCCCCGTTGTTCGCAGTCCGGACCACACTGGTCCCGTCTGCACCGTTTGGGGTCATATAGAGCGGGTGATGCCTGTCACGAACGCCTCCATCGCCACCCGGAGTAAGCACTTGCGGCGACCCAGGCGACGACGACCGGGAGGTCGCCCAGGTTCACGCCGTGCGTCTCGGTGATCCCGAACAGCTCGGGGCCGTCCCAGGGGTGGTGACCCGCCACCATCGCTGCCGCCATGCCCGTGAGGGCAAGCACGGCCAGCACGAAGCTCCCCCGGTGTGTCACGTGCTGAGCCTAACGACCGGCCCTCGCGCAGTCAGCGCAAGTCCCGAAGACGCTCAGGTGACCGTAGTCGGGCTCGAAGCCGTGCTTCCCCGCCAGCGACTCCAGCGCCGTCTCCATCTCGGCACGGCCGATGCTGGTCACGCGCCCGCAGGTGCGGCAGACGAGGTGGGCGTGCTCGTGCCCCTGAGCGGAGTGATAGGTCGGCGCGCGGTCGCTGAGGTGCGCGTGCCGGATCAGGTCGAGCTCGTTGAGCAGCTCGAGCGTGCGGTAGACCGTCGAGAGGTTGATCGACTCCGAGTGGGTCCGCACCTCGGCGTAGACCTCGTCGGGGGTGGCGTGCCCGAGCTTCTCCACCGCGGCCAGGACGAGCTCGCGCTGTGGGGTCAGCCGGTGCCCGCTCGCGCGCAGCCGCTCCTGCCAGTCGTTCATGCCTACTGCCGCTTGAGCTGGGCGTGCGTGTGTGGCTGGAGCGGCTGACCCATGGAGGCCATGTCGAAGGCATAGAGCAGGTCGCCGTTGACGTAGCCGTAGAGGCGCTTGCCGGCGGTGTACTCCTTGGCGGTGGCCGTGCGTACGACGGCATCGGTGGCGATCTCGAAGCGCGGCTGGTCGGGATGCAGCTCGCCGTGCCAGGTCTCGACGAAGCCGGTGTTGTGGGCGAGCAGCACCTCGAGGGTGCCGTCCTCCTGCGGCCGGATGAACCCGGTCTCCTGGGCGGCCTCGCGCACGTGGTTGCCCTCCGCATCGACGATCCACGCCCGGCTCACGTAGTGGATGAACGGCCGGCCGTCCTGCTGGAAGATCAGCTCCTGGCCGAACTGGAACGGCTCGATCGTCGGGTACTCCCCGTGTCCGTTGCCCGCCCAGGTGCCGATCAGCCAGGCCAGCCGCGCACAGTTGGGGTGGATGTTCTCGGGGATCTCGAACGGCATCGGTTCAGGGCTCCTGGTCGGTGGGGTTCATCTTCGTCCTCAGCCGCCGCAACGCCATCAGCGCGACGAGTCCGACGCCGAGGACGGCGGCCGCGAGGACCACGACGAAGAAGGCTTCCATGGTTCGGAGTCTAGGGTCGAATCATGCGATCTCTCGTGATCAAGTGCACCGCCGGCGCCGACGAGCCGGAGCGGGCCAACCAGGCCTTCACCGTCGCCGCGGCCGGGGTCGCCGCCGGAGCGACGGTCTCGTTGTGGCTGACCGGCGACGCCGCCTACTTCGGCGTACCGGGAAACGCGGAGGCCTTCACCCTCGACCTCGCCACCCCGCTGGCCGAGCTCCGCGACCTCGTCCTCGCCGACGGCACCCTCACCGTCTGCAGCCAGTGCGCCGCCCGCCGCGGCCTCGTCCAGGGCGACCTGATCAAGGGAGTCCAGATCTCCGGCGCCGCCGTCTTCACCGAGCAGGTCCTCGGCGAGGGAGTCCAGGCGCTGGTCTACTAGTTAGGGGTCGAGCAGCGAGCGAAGCGAGCGGACAGCCGAGACCACGCCGGCCGAGCTCCAGGTGGTCGAGCAGCGAGCGAAGCGAGCGGACAGCCGAGACCACACCGGCCGAGCTCCAGGTGGCCGTGCTCTAGGTGGTCGAGCAGCGAGCGAAGCGAGCGGACAGCCGAGACCACGCCCGGCCGAGCTCCAGGTGGCCGCGCTCTAGGTGGTCGAGCAGCGAGCGAAGCGAGCGGACAGCCGAGACCACGCCCGGCCGAGCAACCTGCCGTCACTCCCGCCGCATCCACCCCTTCCGACCACGACTGAGCGCCGGGAGATCGCCCAGGCGCCCCTCTATCAAGGCCTCGCGCTTTGCCCGTGACCAGTTCTGGATCTGCTTCTCGGCGGCAAAAGCATCCGCCACGTTGTAGTACTCCATCGCCCAGACGAGTTCGACCGGTCGACGCCGTGAGGTGTACTTCGCTCCGCCACCCTGGTTGTGCTGCATCACTCGTTTCGGGAGGTCGATCGTGCTGCCGACGTAGTAGGAATCGTCAGCACACTTAAGGATGTAGACCCAGGCCATGCATCAAGGCTGTGATGAACATGCCGTCTGGTCCAGACTTGATTGTGTGCCTGTGGACCGGAGGCAGCATTCCGCTGTCGGCTTACGTCTGTGGTCTCGACTATCCGCTCGCTTCGCTCGCTGCTCGACCACCTAATGGGTCCTCGCTGTCGGCTTACGTCTGTGGTCTCGACTATCCGCTCGCTTCGCTCGCTGCTCGACCACCTAATGGGTCCTCGCTGTCGGCTTACGTCTGTGGTCTCGACTATCCGCTCGCTTCGCTCGCTGCTCGACCACCTAATGAGTCCTCGCTGCTCGACCACCTAATGGGTCCTCGCTGCTCGACCACCTAATGGGTCCTCGCTGCTCAACAAACTGGTGCCACCAAAGAAGCGGCGGTCAGGCGGTCAGGCGGCGAGCCCGAGGAGCTCGCGCGCCTCGGCCGGGGTCATCGGGGTTCGCTGGGCCAGGCGGCCCATCTCCACGGCCCGGGAGACCAGCTGCTCGTTGTGCTCGACGGGTACGCCGCGGGCCAGGGTCAGCACGTCCTCCATGCCCACGCGCAGGTGCCCGCCCTTGGACAGCGAGGCCAGCCCGACCGCGAGAGTGGAGCGCCCGATGCCGGTCGCCGACCAGCTCGTCGTCTGTGCCGGCAGGGCAGCCACCGCTGCCACCAGCGCATCGGCCGTCCCCGGCATCCCGCCCGGCACTCCCATCACGAGGTCGACGTGCACCTTGCCGCCCCACGGCAGGCCGTGCAGGTCGAGCAGCCGGTGCAGGGCCGCGACCTGTCCGAGGTCGAACAGCTCGAACTCCGGCACCACGCCGCGCTCCTGGCTGAGCTGGTAGAGCTCGCGCACGAACGGCCACGGGTTCATGAACACGTCGTCGCCGAAGTTGGTCGTGCCCATCGTCAGGCTGCACGAGTCCGGGCCGGCGTCGAGCACCTTGAGCCGATCGGTCAGCGGGTCGTGGACCGAGCCTCCGGTCGAGAGCTGCACGACGAGCGAGGTCTCCGAGCGCAGCGCAGCCACCGTGTCGTTGAGCCGCCCCTGGTCGAGGGTCGGCCGGTGCTCGGCGTCGCGGATGTGCACGTGCACCATCGCGGCCCCGGCGGCCTCGCAGCGCTTCGCCGTCTCGACGAGCTCCTCCAGCGTCGTCGGCAGCTGCGGGCAGTCGGCCTTGGCGGTCTCGGCACCCGTCGGCGCCACGGTGATGAGCAGGTCTCCCATGGTCCGAGAACATATCGTCAAGCGCATGCGTGCAGTCCTCCAGCGGGCCACCTCCGCCTCCGTGAGCGTCGACGGCGAGGTCGTCGGGCGGCTCGACGGGCCCGGGCTCGTCGTACTCCTCGGGATCACCCACGACGACGGCCCCGACCAGGTCGCCTGGATGGTCCGCAAGATCCGCGACCTGCGCATCATGCGCGAGGAGAAGTCCGTCGCCGATCTCGGTGCACCCGTGCTCGTGATCAGCCAGTTCACGTTGTACGGCGACGCCCGCAAGGGTCGGCGCCCCACCTGGCAGGCCGCTGCTCCGGGCGAGGTCTCGGAGCCGGTCTACCTCGCTGTCTGCGACGGCCTGGAGGAGCAGGGCACCCACGTCGAGCGGGGTGTCTTCGGCGCCGACATGACCGTCGAGCTGGCCAACGACGGGCCGGTCACGATGGTGCTGGACACTGCGTCGAGCTGAAATCGTCGAGCTGAAACCTAGGGCCCCGCCCGGCTCACCAGGATCTCGCTGATCGCCGTGGTGTCCCGCGGCCCCTTCGCCACGGCCAGGATCTTGAGCTCGATGGTTTCCGCAGTGGTCCTCGGCACCCGGACCAGCTGCAGGCTTCGGTCGTCCGGCCTGCCGCTGAACTTCTGCACGATCTCGAGGTCGCCGATGGTCCAGCGCACCCGCGTGATCCGGTTGTTCTCGGCGAAGCGGTCGGCCTTGCTCTGCTCGTCGGTCTTGGCATAGCCGGGGATCAGGCCCACCTGGCCGACCGCCACCTCTCCTCCCAGGTCGAGCGTGATCCGCTCGCCGCCGGCCGAGCCGTTGCAACGCCAGGTGGTGTCGGTGACACCGTCGGTGAGGTTGCCCGCGTCGTAGGCCACCGTCTCGCCGCGCGCGTCCACGCCCGACTTCGAGGTGCACCCGGCCGTCGCCCGGACCCCACGGAGGCGTGCGACGTTGCCGGCCCAGGCGCCGGGGTCCGGCTCCTGGTTGGTGACCTTGTGCTGGCTCAGCCTGCTCCCGCCACCACCGATCACCACCGTGGGCTCCGCGTCGGACCCGGAGCCGGCAGTCACCTGCTCGGTGAACCGGCGGCCCACGGCGTACGCCCCCAGGATCAGCAGCATCGCGAGCAGGGCCAGCAGCAGCGGGACGAACCACTGGGAGTCACGGATCCGCTCGAACCAGGACGGTGCGCCGCCGTCGTAGTCCTCCTCGACGCGGTGCGTGCCCACGCGCAGCGGTCCCCGCCGTAGGGGCAGCTCCGATGAGCCGTCCCCGTCGGTCGGGTCGGTGCCCGCAGGCTCCTCGGGGAACTCACGGTGCTTCGGCCAGTCGACCTGGCCCGCGAGCGCCTGCTCGTAGGCATCCCTGTAGGCAGCGGCGAACTCCTCCGGCACCTCCGGCGGCGGGGAGCCCGGGGTCGTGGGTCCGGACACGGAAACGAGGTTACTCAGGAACGGCCCGACCCCCCGCCCGGCGGCCGGACAGGGGGTCGAATCGTGATCTGCGTGCAGGTCAGACGTGTACGGCGACCTCGCGGATCGCACCGATCTCGGCGTTCACCGCGGTGTCCACGGGCTCGGTCTTCGGTGCGAGGGTGCGCAGGGTCCACTCACCGGGGCCGGCGAAGAAGCGGAAGTGGCCGGTCGCGGAGGTGGGCACCTCGGCGGTGAACTCACCGGTCCGGTCGAGCAGACGCACGTAGGCGTTGCCGACAGGGTCAGCCTGCCCGTCCGAGCTGGCCCTAACGACCTGGCCCTGGATGATGGCCTCCTTCTTGACGTCGATGCCGTCGAGGGACAGACCGCCCTCGGTCACGCCGCACATCAGGAGTCCCGCCCGTCGGGCTGGCCGGGCTCGTCGCCGAGCGCCACCGGTACGCCGACCAGCGAGCCGTACTCGGTCCACGAACCGTCGTAGTTCTTGACGTTCTGGTGACCGAGAAGCTGCTTGAGCACGAACCAGGTCAGCGAGGAGCGCTCGCCGATGCGGCACAGCGCGATGGTCTCCAAGCTGTTGTCGATGCCGACCGCCTCGTAGAGCGCCACCAGGTCCTCGTCGGACTTGAAGGTGCCGTCGTCGTTGCAGTTCTTGCTCCACGGCACGTTCAGCGAGGTCGGCACGTGTCCGGCGCGCTGGGCCTGCTCCTGCGGGAGGTGGGCCGGGGCGAGCAGGCGGCCGGCGTACTCGTCGGGGCTGCGGACGTCGATCAGGTTCTTCACGCCGATCGCGGCGACGGTCTCGTCGCGGAACGCACGGATCGAGGTGTCCTGCTCCTGGGCGGTGTAGCTGGTGGTCTCCCGCTCCGGCAGCTCGTCGGTCAGCTCACGGCTGTCGAGCTCCCACTTCTTGCGGCCGCCGTCCATCAGCTTGACGTCCTGATGGCCGTAGAGCGTGAAGTACCAGTAGGCGTAGGCCGCGAACCAGTTGTTGTTGCCGCCGTAGAGCACGACGGTGTGGTCGTTGCCGACACCGCGCGAGGAGAGGAGCTCCTCGAACTGCTGCTTGCTGACGAAGTCACGACGGACCTGGTCCTGCAGGTCGGTGGTCCAGTCGAGCTTGATGGCGCCACGGATGTGGCCCTTGTCGTAGGAGGTGGTGTCCTCGTCGACCTCGACCAGCACGATGCTGGGGTCGTCGAGATGCTCCTCGACCCACTCGGCGGTGACCAGTGCTGTTTCGCGGCTCATGCGAATGCCTCTTCTTCCTTGGTGTCATCGGCTGGTTGACCAACCGACGGCGCTGCGATGGTTTTCGTGGGGATGTTCGTGGGGAGGGGCCGGTGGGAGGGCAGACTCTTGGCGGGTGCGATCCGCCGGCTCAGCAGGTAGATCTCGCAGCCCAGGCAGAACCCGAAGACCGCGTTCAGCAGTGCTGCGGTCAGGGCGAGGCCGGTCGCGATCGCACCCACCAGGGGCGCGCCCCCGAGGTAGCCGACCAGGGCGACCACGGCGAAGGCCAGGCCGACGGCCTGGGCGAACCTCGGCGGTTGCGGGTCCTCGAGATGCGTCGGCGCCGAGAGCCGGGGCCGGACGAACCGCCTGAAGAGGTGCGCCGCCGGCGTGCGCTGGACCCCGAAGGCCACCGCGGTCGCGAACAACGCGGCCTGGAGGCCCAGCAGCAGGATGCCGGCCGGGTCAGGCGCTGTGAGCAGCGTCAGGGCGAGCACGACGCTGGTCAGCATCGCGTTGAACTGCGGTCCGCGCGGGTCGATCATGGCTCTCCTCGGGTGTCCTGGGCTGGGCGCTCATCGGGCGCCAACTCCGCACACGCATCGACCAGAGGTCGATCAGGGGAGGATCTCGGGGGCGCCGGTCAGGACATTCGACACAGTGACGAGCGCATCCGGCAGTGGTCCACTGCCCGGCGCTTGGTCAACATGGTCGAGATCATGGGCCCCAGCGTAGGCAGTGCTGCTCCCTGACAGAAAAGGCCGTCTCACCATTCGGTCACATCGTCCATATTGTGGACAGGGTTAGGCTCCGCGGGTGAAAACAGCGTTCATCACCGGCGTGACCGGCCAGGACGGTTCCTACCTCGCCGAGTTCCTGCTCGGCAAGGGGTATGACGTCCACGGCCTCGTCCGCCGCTCCTCGACGCTGAACCGTTCCCGGATCGACCACCTGCACCACCACGAGCGGTTGACCCTGCACTACGGCGACCTCACGGACGGGACCAGTCTGGTCAACCTGGTCCGCGCCATCGAGCCCGACGAGGTCTACAACCTGGGGGCGATGAGCCACGTCAAGGTGTCCTTCGAGATGCCCGACTACACCGCCTCCACCAACGCGATCGGCACCCTGCGCCTGCTGGAGGCGATCCGCGCCGCCGGCCTGGACTGCCGCTTCTACCAGGCATCCACCTCGGAGATGTTCGGCGCGACGCCCCCGCCGCAGAACGAGGACTCCAAGTTCCACCCGCGCTCGCCCTACGGCTCCTCCAAGCTGCAGGCCCACTGGGTGACGATCAACTACCGCGAGGCCTACGGCCTGTTCGCCGTCTCCGGGATCCTGTTCAACCACGAGTCCCCGCGGCGCGGCGAGAACTTCGTGACCCGCAAGATCACCAAGGCTGCTGCGGCCATCGACGCCGGGGTCGAGAAGTACGTCACGCTCGGCAACCTCGACGCCGTCCGTGACTGGGGCTTCGCCCCGGAGTACGTCGAGGGCATGTGGAAGATGCTGCAGCAGGACGAGCCGGACGACTTCGTGATGGCGACGGGCGAGGGCCACACGGTGCGCGAGTTCTGCGACGCGGCGTTCGCGCACGTCGGGCTGAGCTGGGAGGACCACGTCCGCTTCGACGAGAGCTTCACCCGGCCCTCCGAGGTGAACGCGTTGATCGGCGACGCCTCCAAGGCCCACCGCGAGCTCGGCTGGAAGGCGCACACGACGGCCCTCGACCTGGCCCGGCTGATGGTCGACGCGGACGTCGAGGAGATCAAGCGCTTCCTGGGGCGCTAGGTGTACTCGGTTTCGACAGGCTCAACCGGCGACTTCGCTCAACCAGCGGTGCGCTCAACCGGCGACCCGGGCCAGCGCGGCCAGCACCTGCTGCTTGGTCGGCGCGCCCATCGCCCGGGTGATCTCGTGTCCCTGCTCGCCGAGCACGAGGGTGGTCGGGGTGCGCAGGATCCCGAGTCGGCGTACGACGTCGAGGTGGTGCTCGGCGTCGACCTCGAGGTGCACGACGCCCGGCGTGGTCGCCGCGACGTCGTCGAGGATCCTGCGCGTCGCGCGGCACGGAGCGCAGAACGCCGAGGAGAACTGCAGCAGCGTCGCGCGCTCGCCGAGCTGGTCGGCCCAGGGGGTGTCCAGGAGCACCGAGGACCTGCTCGGTGACTGCTCCTGCGGCGCCGCCTCGGCGCCGTGCACCTCGTGGGTCCCCCGGAAACGGCCGTCCGTCAGCGCGCGGAACAGCCCGAAGGCGAGTGCGGCCGCCACGGCCACGACGAGGACCCACGCACCTGTGCTCACGTTGGTTCAACGACGCACTGGCCGAAACATTCCGCTCGACCGCCCACAGGTCAGCCGCCGGCGAAGGGAGGGAGGAACTCGACGGTCGCCCCCGGCTGCACGATCACGGTGGCGGGATCGTCCGTCGTGACCGGGCGATCGCCGACCATCACCGAGCAGCAGGCCAGGACGTCGGAGAAGCGGCGCGAGTCGTGGGCGTCGCGGACCCTGGCCACCAGGTCGGCCAGCGAGACCGGTCCAGCCACGTCGAGGGCCTCGAAATCGGTGCCCGCGGCAGCGCGCGCGGAGGCCCAGTACCGGAGAGTCACCTGCCCGTTGATCGTCTCGCGGTCATCGGTGGTCGCCACGTTCGATATCCTTGCTCATCTGTGGTGGGGAAGTTCATCAGCGTAGATGACCCACCGATCGATGCAAGGCACTCACCCTGGAGGTGCCATGGGCACCGTTCTCCTGCTCACCCGCGCGCTGCAGGCTTCGGCCGAGGTGCTCCCCGGACTCGCCCTCCTGAGGCATCAGGTGAAGGTCCTGCCTGCCGAGGGGAGCGCCCTTCTCGAGGCTCCCGACCACGACCTGTTGATGGTCGACGGCCGCCGCGAGCTGGCCCAGTCGCGCGACCTGTGCCGGCTGATCCGGACCACCGGGTCGGACCAGCCGGTGATCCTGATCGTCACCGAGGGTGGGCTGGCCGTCGTCGCCGCCGACTGGGGCATGGACGAGGTGATCCTCGAGACCGCTGGCCCCGCCGAGATCGACGCCCGGATCCGGGTTGCGATCGGCAAGCTGGCCGCCCGCAAAGACAAGTCCGATCCCGAGTCGCACATCATCCGCTCCGGCGAGGTGGTGGTCGACGAGGCGACGTACACCGCGAAGCTCGGTGGCCGCGTGCTCGACCTGACGTTCAAGGAGTTCGAGCTGCTGAAGTACCTCGCCCAGCACCCCGGCCGGGTGTTCACGCGCGACCAGCTGCTGCAGGAGGTGTGGGGCTATGACTACTTCGGCGGCACCCGCACCGTCGACGTGCACGTGCGTCGGCTGCGCGCCAAGCTCGGCACCGACAACGAGGCGCTGATCGGCACCGTGCGCAACGTGGGCTACCGGTTCGTGCTCCCCCCGCGGAAGCAGGCGACCGAAATGGCGGGCACGCGCGTCGACATCTAGTCTCTCGGCATGGTTCAGATTGTTCAGGTCAGCCCGGACGAGTTCGACTGGTCCAGCGAAGAAGGTCCGGCCGCCGACGTACGCCGCATCGCCCGTGCCTCCACCGCGCACGACGGGGCGATCACGCTCAACGAGCAGGCGCTGCTGCAGCTGAAGAACCGTGGGCTGCGCGACGCCGACCTGTGGCTCGGTGACGGCGGGTTCGCACTCCGGCACGGTGACGTGCTCGACCTGGCCGTGCACCCGGAGTCCCGCCGGCAGGGAGTCGGCACCGCGCTCGCGGCCGCCGCCGCGCCCGCCGGCCGCAAGATCGATGCCTGGTCGCACTGCGACCACCCCGGCGCGGCCCGGATCGCGGAGCTCTTCTCGATCCCCCGCGAGCGCGAGCTGGTGATCATGCGGAGGTCGTTGTCGTCCTCGGTGGGCGACGTCAGCGTGCCGGAGGGCGTGACCGTGCGGACCTTCGAGCCCCACGACGCGCAGGCGCTGCTGGACGTGAACGCGCACGCGTTCGCCCATCACCCCGAGCAGGGCCACATGACGATGGAGGACCTTCGCGAGCGCACCAGCGAGTCCTGGTTCGACCCGGCCGGCCTGTTCCTCGCCGTACCCTCCGACCCCGGTCCCGACGACCCGCCGCTGCTCGGCTTCCACTGGACCAAGGAGCACCGCGACGAGGACCCGCCGTACGGCGAGGTCTACGTGGTCGCGGTCAACCCGAAGGCAGCCGGCCGGGGCCTCGGCACGGTGCTCACCGGCGTCGGTCTGCAGCACCTTCGTGATGTCGGCCTGGAGTCGGTGCTGCTCTACGTCGACGGTGACAACGACCCCGCGATCGCCGTCTACACCGGCCAGGGCTTCGAGGTGGAGCGGACCGAGGTGCAGTACCGCGGGACTTCTGCCGGGCTGGGGGGCTGAGGGCGGGATCGGCCGGTCAGGCGCGGGTGGTCTAGCGGGGCCCGCTCCACAAATGTTGGATCGGGACGTCCCCGACGACGATTTACACGTCCCAACCCAACAAATGTTGGGCGCGGCTCGCTGCTCGACCAGCTAGCGCGGCCCGGGCTCTACAAATGTGGGATCGGAACGTCAACACGGGCGATCCGCACGTTCCAACCCAACAAATGTTGGGCCCCGGGGCCCTCAGGCCAGGGCCCGCCGCAGCCGGCCGGCGATCTCCCGGTTGTAGCCCCTGGCCTCCTGACCCACGCCGACGAGGTGCACGAAGCCGTGGACCATCGTCGGGTAGCGCTTCAGCTCGACCTCGAAGCCGTGCTTCTCGAGCAGCTCGGCGTAGGCCTCGCCCTCGTCGCGGAGCGGGTCGAACCCGGCCGTGACGACGTACGCCGGGGCGAGGTTCTCCGGGAAGTCGTTGCGGCGCAGGGCGGAGGCATCGGGCACCGACTTGTCGGCGCCCGGCGCGAAGTAGGCCTCCTCGGCGTTCGTCATGAACAGCTCGGTGAGGACGAGGTCCTGGCCGAAGAGTCGCCTGCTCTCGGTGCGCTCCACCCAGTCGGTGCCGGGATAGATCAGCAGCTGGAAGGCGAGGGGGAGGTCGTTCTCGGCCGCGAAGACAGCCGTCGAGGCGGACAGCGCCCCGCCGGCCGAGTCGCCGCCGACCGCGAGCCGGGTGGGGTCGGCGTCGACCTCGTCGGCGTGCTCGACCAGCCAGCGGTACGCCGCCCTGCAGTCCTCCACGGCGGCGGGGAACGGGTGCTCGGGAGCCAGCCGGTACTCGACCGACAGCAGCTGGACGCCGGACTCCTCCGCCAGGAACCGGCAGGTGGGATCGAGGCCCTCGAGGTCGCCGTACATCCACCCACCGCCGTGGATGAACAGCATGGTGGGGGCGGGGCCGGCGCCGAGGCGCTCGGTCGGGGTGTAGAGCCGCGCGCGCAGCGGACCCTCCGCGCCGTCCACCTCGAGGTCGCGCACCGCACCGATGGGCTGGTGGCCACCGATGACGAGCTGCTGCCGCCTCACCTCGGCGCGAGCCTCGGCGAGCGGCAACGTCTCTGCCCCCGGAATCCCGATGATCTTCCGGGCAAGGAGCATCAGCTGGATCTCCGGGGACAGGGTCTGCCCGTCGATCACCTTCGGTCTGCCGATCACCCTGCGCTGCACCTGGACCGGAAGGCCGAGGACCAGCTTGATGGCGAGAGCCTGGACGCGGGTGGGGAGGTCTGGCACGAGCCACAAGGTACGACACCCGCTGTTCACCAGGCGGTGTCAGACTGCCCCCATGTCCTCTGACAGCTTCCAGCAGGCCACCCCCACGGCCGACGAGGGTCCCCTCGACCCGAGCCTGCGCGTCGTACCCGCGGACATCTTCGACGTGGACCCGCCCTACGACCCGGGCGACATCGACTTCGCCCCCGGAGAGTTCGAGGACCGCTTCCTGGACCGCGAGCTCTCCTGGTTGCGGTTCAACCAGCGCGTGCTCGAGCTCGCCGAGGACCAGAGCCTGCCGCTGCTGGAACGGGCCCGGTTCCTGGCGATCTTCGCGAGCAACCTCGACGAGTTCTTCATGGTCCGGGTGGCCGGTCTCAAGCGCCGCATCGCCGCCGGGGTCGCCGTACGCGCCGCCTCCGGGCTGATGCCGCGCGAGGTGCTCGACCAGATCTGGGAGACGACCGCCGACCTGATGTCCCGGCACGCCCAGGTGTTCTCCCACGAGATCATCCCGGCGCTGAAGAAGGAGCGCATCGAGCTGGTCCGCTGGGACGACCTGGACCGGGACGAGCAGAAGTACTGCAAGCGGCTGTTCAAGGAGCGGATCTTCCCGGTGCTGACGCCGCTGGCCGTCGACCCGGCGCACCCGTTCCCCTACATCTCCGGCCTCTCGCTCAACCTGGCCGTGCTCGTGCGCAACCCCAGGACCGACAAGGAGCACTTCGCGCGCGTCAAGGTGCCGCCGATCTTCAGCCGGTTCGTCTCGCTCGGCAACCAGCGGTTCGTGCCGCTGGAGGACGTCATCGGGGAGCACCTCAAGCGCCTCTTCCCCGGCATGGAGGTGCTCAGCGTCAACACCTTCCGGGTCACCCGCAACGAGGACCTCGAGGTCGAGGAGGACGACGCGGAGAACCTGCTCAAGGCCCTGGAGAAGGAGCTGCTGCGTCGCCGCTTCGGTCCCCCGGTGCGGCTCGAGGTGCAGGAGAACATCGACGAGCACGTGCTCGAGCTGCTGACCGGCGAGCTCGACGTGAGTGAGGCCGAGGTGTTCCGGCTCCCGGGTCCGCTCGACCTCCGCGGGCTGCACGACATCGCGGACCTCGACCGAGAGGACCTGAAGTACCCCAACTTCCTGCCGGCCGCACACTCGCTGCTGGCGCCGGTCGAGTCGGCCTCGCCGGTCGACGTGTTCAAGGCGCTGCAACGCTCCGACGTGCTCCTGCACCACCCCTACGACTCGTTCAGTACGTCGGTCCAGCGGTTCATCGAGCAGGCCGCCGCCGACCCGCACGTGCTCGCGATCAAGCAGACGCTCTATCGCACCTCGGGCGACTCCCCGATCATCGACGCCCTCGTCGACGCCGCCGAGGCCGGCAAGCAGGTGCTGGTGATCGTCGAGATCAAGGCCCGCTTCGACGAGCAGGCCAACATCCGCTGGGCGCGCAAGCTCGAGCACGCCGGGTGCCACGTGGTCTACGGGCTGGTCGGCCTGAAGACCCACTGCAAGCTGGCGATGGTGGTCCGCGACGAGCCGGAGGGGATCAGGCGCTACACCCACATCGGCACCGGCAACTACAACCCGAAGACCGCCCGGCTCTACGAGGACTTCGGCCTGCTCACCACCGACGAGGCGATCGGTGAGGACGTGGCGCACCTGTTCAACAACCTGAGCGGCTACTCGCGCAACGCCTCCTACGCCGAGCTGATGGTGGCCCCGGACTCCGTGCGCAGCGGCCTGATCGAGGCCATCAGGAAAGAGATCGAGCACCATCGCGCGGGTCGCCCGGCGCGGATCCGGATCAAGGCCAACTCGATCGTCGACGAGGCTCTGATCGACGAGCTCTACGCCGCCTCGCGTGCCGGTGTGCCGATCGACCTGCTGATCCGCGGGATCTGCGCCGTACGCCCCGGCGTGCAGGGGCTCTCCGAGACCATCCGGGTGCGCTCGATCCTGGGCCGCTACCTCGAGCACAGCCGGATCATGTGGTTCGAGAACGGCGGCGAGCCCGCGGTCTGGATCGGCTCGGCGGACCTGATGCACCGCAACCTGGACCGCCGCGTCGAGGTGCTGGTCAGACTCCCGTCCCCTGCCGAGGTCGACGAGGTCACCCGCCTGCTCGACCTCGCCTTCGACGAGCACACCGCCGGGTGGGAGCTGGGCTCCGACGGCAACTGGACCCAGGCCACGTCCCCCGACGGCCAGCCCCTGCGCAACCTGCAGGAGATGATGATCGCCACCCACAAGCGCCGCCGCTCCCGGGTCAGCGCCTCATGACCCCCCGCCCGCTGTCTCGACGAGGTCCTCCCGGCGGTGGGAGTCGGCAAGGGTGCGGAGGCGCTCGAGGTCGATCCGGTCGCTGGCGGCCACCGCGACCCGCACCGGAGTGACGGCGGTGACCGTGGAGGTGCGGATGCCGTCCTCGAGCAGGGCCCTCTCGCCGATCACGGCGCCGGGTCCGAGCTCGGCGAGGGCGTTGCCGTCCACGTCGACGCGAACCACTCCGTCGAGCACGAGGAAGAGCTCGTTGCCGGGATCGCCCTGGCGGGTGAGCTGCGTGCCCTCGGCGAGGTTGCGGACCTCCGGGTGCTCGCCGCCCTGCATGATGTCGGTCGAGAGCTGGCGTTCCAGCTCGCTCTCCACCGCGACGACGAGGGCCTCGCGGTCGTGGTCGGCCCACGGGGTGCGTACGCCGAACGAGTGGGCCATCCACCGCGCCTGGTCGGTCAACCCGCTCTTCAGCAGCACCCGCCCGTCGGGACCGTAGACCCAGTGCCGCGGGAAGGCACTCGCCCCGCTCATCTCCACCTCGCTGCTGCCGTCGGGGTGCAGGGTCAGGGCCAGCGTCGTCCAGACGAGCGGCGCCTGCCACCGGACGTAGGGCGGGTGCGGCACCGGCCTCGGCAGTGGGAGCGCCGTCCGCCCGCCGACCGTCTGCACGAAGCGCACCGAGCCCTCGACGTGCTCCGGATCTCGCTGCAGCACCGGGAGGGAGGCCGCCCGGAAGGTGGCCCCGATCTTGCCGACCTTGACCGTCGTCGCCCCCATGAGCAGACCGCTGCTGTCGTGGTGACCGGCGTCCACGACCTCACCGTCCTCCACGTCGGCCCAGGCCGAGAGCACGTTGCCGAACCGGATCCGGTCCTGACGGACCAGCTCGTGTGCCGCATCGACGCCCCCCAGACGGTCGGGGAGGGGCTGGTCCCAGTGGGAGAGCCGCAGGTCCATGCCCGTCTTGAGCGCTCCCTTGAGGGAGTCCGTCGGGATCCACGACATGGACATCACGGTTGCCTCGACGCGCATGGTTCGACCTCCAGGAGACGCGCTGCACCGACAGTCAGCAACGTAGCGCCGCGTCTGACTCGCGACAACGACTCTCGGAGAACGTCTCGCGCCGACGACGCGGCTGTCCTAGCGTGTCCGCATGGTTGGCCAGCCGGACGAGATCGCCTCGGTCGATCGCGCCATCGCCGCGCTCGAGGCCCAGCGCGAGATCCTCGGCGACGCCGTGGTCGACACCGCCCTGGACCCGTTGCGCGCACGTCGGGTCGAGCTGGACGCCCCCCGCACCGAGCAGCGGCGCTTGGTCACGGTGGTGTTCGCCGACCTGGTCGACTTCACGGTGCTCTCGCGAAAGCTCGACCCGGAGGACACGAGGGAGGTGGTCGGCGCCTACTTCGCCCGTTGGCAGCGGGTGATCGAGGAACAGGGAGGTGTGGTCGAGAAGTTCATCGGTGATGCGGTGATGGCTGTCTTCGGGCTGAACCGCTCCTACGAGGACGACGCCCACCGCGCGATCCGGGCCGCGCTCGCCATGCTCGAGGACCTCGACCAGCTCAACGACGAGGTGAGCCAGCGTTATGGCGTCACCCTGCACATGCGCGTCGGCATCGACACCGGCGAGGTCGTCGTGAGCACGCTCGGCGAGCGAGCCGGCCACGGCTTCGTCGCCGTCGGGCCGACCGTCAACCGCGCGGCCAGGCTGGAGGCAGCAGCGCCAGTGGACCGGGTGCTGATCTCGGCCGAGACCCAGCGCCTGGTGCGTGGCTCCTTCGGCATCGAGGCGCGCGCGGGCCTGACGCTCAAGGGGATCGATGAGCCCGTGGACGCGTTCGTGGTGGTCTACGAGCGGCGGCTCGAGTTCCGGCTCGACCCCTCGGGGCGGATCGAAGGGGTCGAGACGAGCACCGTGGGTCGCGACCTCCAGCTGCGCTTCCTGCAGGACCGGATGCTCGATGTCATCGACGAGTCCCGGTGGCGGGTGGTGACCGTGATGGGCGATGCCGGGGTCGGCAAGTCCCGCCTGCTCTACGACTTCGACGCCTGGCTCAACGAGCGCACCGAGCCGGTGTGGTGGTTCGGCGCGAGGGCGGCGCCGGCCAGCCAGCACGGGGTGAACGTGCTGTTGCGCGACCTCCTCACCTCGCGGCTCGACATCGCGATCGACGACGCCAGCGAGGAGGTGCGGGCCCGGCTCACCCAGGGTTTCGTCGCGGCGCACGGCCCTGAGAACGGCCCTCGGCTCGCAGCACTGGTCGGCGCGTGGCTCGGCTTCGAGTCCGACGCCAGCTTCGAGCTGCCCTCTGACCCCCAGACCCTGCGCGACCAGGGCACGGAGGCGCTGGGCGAGTACTTCCGCCGCCTCAGCGACCAGGCGCCGGTGGTGATGCTGCTCGAGGACCTGCACTGGGCCGACGAGGGGTCGCTGCGCTGGCTCGACGCGGTCGCCCCCGTCCTCGCCGAGGCCCAGGTGCTGGTCGTGGCCACGTCGCGCCCCTCGCTGCTGGAGAGGCACCCGCGCTGGGGCGAGGGGCTCACCCAGCACGTGCGGCTCTCGCTGACGCCGCTCTCCCGCCGCGAGAGCCGCGAGCTGGTGCGCCAGATCCTGCGCCACGTCGAGCGGGTCCCCGACGAGCTCGTCGGACTGGTCATCGACAACGCCGAGGGCAACCCGTTCTACATCGAGGAGCTGGTCACCTGGCTGATCGATGCCGGCGTGATCACCCGCAGCGAGCCGCACTGGCTCGTCCACGAGGAGCTGGTGCGCACGGTCGCCGTACCCTCCACCCTCAAGGGCGTGCTCCAGTCCCGCCTCGACGCGCTGACCCTCGACGAACGCAACCTCCTGCAGCGCGCTTCGGTGGTGGGTCGGGTCTTCTGGGACCTCGCCGTGGCCCACCTCGACGACCAGCCGGCCGCGGCCGACGGCAGCAGCAGCAGCAGCAGCCTGGAGCACCTGCGTCGGCGTGAGCTGCTGCTGCAACGCGAGGTCTCGCGCTTCGCCTCGGCCCGGGAGTTCCTGTTCAAGCACGCGCTGCTCCGCGACGTGGCCTACGACGGGGTCCTGCGCGCGCACCGGGAGCGCTACCACCGCCGGGCCGCGGACTGGCTTGCGGAGACCAGCGCGGCCGTCGGCCGCCAGGACGAGTACGCCGCAATCATCGCCGAGCACTACGAACGGGCCCGCGACCCGGCCGCCGCCGGTTGGTACCTCCGCGCCGGCGCCCAGGCAGCCGGTGTCTACGCCCTGACCGAGGCCAGGCGGATGCTCGACAGCGCGCTCGAGCTCGCCCCGTCGGAGAACCACCACCTGCGCTTCGACATCCTGCTCGAGCGGGAGGAGCTGCTCGACCGGCTCGGCGAGCGGGTGCCCCAGCAGCAGGCGCTGGCGGAGATGGCCGCCCTCGCCGCACACCTCGACCCGCCCCGCCAGATCCGGCTGGACCTCGCCCAGAGCCGGGTCCAGTTCAGCCACAGCGAGTACGACGACGCGCGCCGCTTCGCCGAGCGGGCGGCCGATCTCGCCGGCCAGATCAACCACCCGGAGCTGATGGCCGAGGCCACCCTGCTGCAGGGCAAGGCGCTGACCTGGGCCGCCGACGGCGAAGCGGCCCATGTCTGTCTCCTCCGGGCCGTCGAGCTGGCCCGCCAGGTCCGTCGGCCGGCGGCGCTCGGCGAGAGCCTTCGATATCTCTCGATGCTGGCCAGCAACTCCGGTGACTTCCCCACCTCCCTGGAGTACGCCGCCCAGGCGCGCGAGGTCTTCGCCCGGGCCGGTGAGCCCGAGCTGGAGGGCACGGCGCTCGCCCAGGGAGCGATCACCTACTTCAACCTGGGGCGCTACGACGAGGCCCAGGCAGCGCTCGAGGAGACCCTGCCCATCTTCCGGCGCTCGGGCCACCGCTACCGCGAGACCATCAACATGGGGAACCTCTCCTCGATCGCACTGATGCGGGGCCAGCTCGCCTCGGCGGAGAGGTGGGCCCGCCAGGCCATCGAGATGGCGCACCAGCTGGAGGAGCTCGAGGCGGGAGTCACCTACGCGCTGGTGCTCGGCTCGGTCGCGACGCTCACGTCTCGCTTCGAGCTGGGCCGCACCGAGCTGCACCGGGCCCTGGACACCGCCCGGCAGATCGCGGCGGACGTGCACCTGGGTGAGGCCCTGGCCCGCCTCTCCACGCTCGAGCTGGCAGCCGGTGACCGGGACCTCGCCCTCGAGCTCGGTCGTGAGAGCGCCGAGGTGATGGGCCGGGTGGCGTCCGGGCTCGACCGCGGCTGCGCCCACCTCTCCCATGGCTACGTCGCCTCCGCGGCGGGCCTGTGGGACGAGGCACAGGCCGCCTTCGCGGACGCACACGCCGGGTTCCTGGAGACCGAGCTCGAGCCGCTGGTCCGCGAGGCGACGGTCGGGCTGGCGCGAGTGGCCGCCGCCCGGGGTCAGCACGCCGACGCCCTCGAGCAGCTCGGGCCGGTCCTGGAGCACCTCGACACCACTGGGCTGTCCCAGACCTGGAGTGCGGGCGAGATGCTGCTCAGCTGCCACCGGATCCTGGTCGACGCGGGCGACCCGCGGGCGGGCGAGGTGCTCCAGCGGGCCCGGAGCTATCTGGCCGCCATGGCCGCGGAGGTGGGCGATCCGGAGCTGGTGGCCGGGTTCCGCGCCTTCGCCTCGCACGCCGAGCTGCTCGGGGAGCAGCCGGTCGCGGAGTAGCCAGTCAGCGAGTAGCCGGTCAGCAGGTCGCGAACAGCACCGGTCCGTCGTACAGCGCAGAGAGCACGAAGCCGCTCGTGGTCCGCGGCTCCAGGGTCAGCACCACGTCGCTGCCCAGGGCCCTGGACGACGTCAGCTCCAGGTCGTCCGAGAACGAGACGCCGCGACCGATCGCCTCGCCGACGGCCAGCTCCGCCCGTGGACGCAGGTTCTTCTCGGCACCGTCGGAGTCCTCGAAGTGGGCGACCACCCGCAGGGTCCGGTTCGGCGCCATCGACATCGCCAGCCCCGCCAGTGGGGTCACCCCACCGACCTCCTGCACCCTCGCCTCGGCCTGCTGCTGCGCATCCTCGTCGGCCCGGGACATCGCGAGGTCGGTGCAGGCGAAGTCCCTGCCCCAGACCATCGCGTTGGCCGTCTCGCCGAGGCGGCCGGCGATCTCATCGACCCCCTCCACCGAGGAGAACGCCTTCGCGTCGCCTGAAGCCACCTCGGCCGCGGTGGCGACGAAGTCGGAGTTGTCGCTGGTGACCACCAACCCCGCCCGCTCCAGCAGCACGATGTGCTGCAGCTCGGGGGTGATCGTCGGGTCGAGGCCGGAGACCAGGTCTGCCCCGCCCTTCCAGACACCGTCGTCCTGCCTGGGCTTGCCGAAACCTGCCGTGCGCAGGTTGTCCGCCAGCACCCCGAAGTCGCTGCCCTCCCGGACCTTGAGGACCATCACGGCTCCCTTGCTCCCCTGCGCGAAGGCCTCCCACTGAGCCGTCGCCGGGCCGAAGCCGAAGATCTCCTGCAGGGCGCCGGCCGCCTCGTCGACGCTCGAGACCGCGGCGTAGTCGCGGTCGTAGGCCTTCTCGATCATCGCCTCGACGGCCTCGCGGTCAGGGGTGTCGCCGAGGTCCACGTCGAGCCTTGTGCGTACGACGTCCCAATCGGTGAACCCGACGCGTGCCGAGCTCGCGGGCACCAGGCCCATCGCCTCCTCGAGCGGGCTGCGGTCCAGCCGCTGCCAGGTCACCCAGCCCGCTCCGAGCAGCCCGGCGACCAGCAGGAGCGCGACGGTGACGCCCACGACGACGCGGGTCCGGACGCGTCTCGTCGCCACGCGTTCACCCGCCTCGGTCAGTCTCGGATCGTCCGCCACCGGGTTCGGCCGCGTCCCGGGCGAGAGTAGCCGTATCCCTGATGCACGCTCCATGTCAGGATTTGCGCCATGGCCAGAACGTTGCCGCCGGTCGCGACGGCCCCGCGCGTCGTCGCCGCGGGTGCCGTGGTCACCCGCAAGGGCCCTGAGGGTCGAGAGGTGCTGCTGGTCCACCGGCCGAAGTACGACGACTGGTCCTTCCCGAAGGGCAAACAGGATCCCGGCGAGCACGTCACCGCAACTGCGGTGCGTGAGGTGCTCGAGGAGACCGGCGTCGAGATCAGGCTGGGCCGACCGCTCCGCCCTCAGCACTACGTCGTGAGCGCCGGGCGCGAGAAGGTCGTGCACTACTGGGTCGGACACGTGGTCGGTGACGACGACGTCTCGACGTACGAGGTGAACGACGAGGTGGACGACCTCGGCTGGTTCTCGCCCGCTGCGGCGGCGGAGCGTCTCACCTACCTCGACGACATCGATCTGCTCGACCAGCTGCGGCAGCACAAGGCGGCCACCTCGGTGCTGATCGTCCTGCGCCATGCGAAGGCGCTCAAGCGAGGCACCTGGGAAGGTCCCGACCCGAAGCGGCCCCTCGCCGAGCTCGGGGAGGAACAGTGCCGGGCCCTGGTGCCGTTGCTGCACGCCTACGGCATCTCGCGCGTGCTGAGCTCCTCGAGCGTCCGCTGCGTCGAGACCGTCCAGCCCTACGCGACCGAGCAGGTGCTGCCGGTGCTGGAGGCCGACGAGCTCTCCGAGGAGCTCTACGACGAGAACGGAGCACGCGCGTTGCTGACCGACCTGATGACCACCCACGGGCAGAGCGTGCTCTGCAGCCATCGGCCGATCCTGCCCCGGCTCTTCGAGCTCCTCGGAATCGAGGAGGAGCCGCTGGCTCCGGCAGAGCTGGTCGCCTACCACCACCGCCGGGGCGCTCTGGTCGCCACCGAGCGTCACGACGTGACTCCCTAGGCGTCCTGACCTGTTCACCTCGCGTTCACCCACGCCGACGCACCCGGTCACTTCAGGTTCCTAGATTTCACAGCGTCCACACACTGTGACTTTCAGGAGAACGAAGTGAATCGCACTTCCACCCGCTGGGCCGCCCTGCCCGGCGCGGCCCTACTGGCCATCACCCTCGCCGCCTGCGGCTCCGGCGCAGACGCCGGCTCCGGTTCCGGTTCGGGAGGCGCATCCGGCTCCGTCGCCGTCGACGGCTCCTCCACTGTCTTCCCGATGAGCAACGCGGCCTACGAGCTGCTCAGCGAGGAGAACCCCGACATCAAGGTCACCGTCGGCGCCTCAGGCACCGGCGGCGGCTTCGAGAAGTTCTGCGCCGGCGCGACCGACATCTCCGACGCCTCCCGTCCGATCAAGGACGACGAGGAGGTCCCCACCTGCGAGAAGAACGGGATCGACTTCACCGAGCTCCACGTGGCGACCGACGCTCTGACCCTGGTCGTGAACAAGGACCTCGAGGGTGTCGACTGCCTGACCACCGACCAGGTCAAGAAGCTATGGGGCCCCGGCTCCAAGGTCACCAACTGGAACCAGCTCGACCCGAGCTTCCCGGACGAGAAGATCTCGCTGTTCGGCCCCGGCACCGACTCCGGGACCTACGACTACATGGCCGCCGACGTGATCGGTGACGAGTCCGAGAAGACCCGCACCGACTACGAGGCCAGCGAGGACGACAACGTGCTCGTCCAGGGCGTCGAGGGGACCCCGGGTGCCACCGGCTACTTCGGCTACACCTACTTCGAGGAGAACGCCGACCGGCTCAAGGCACTCGCCGTCGACGACGGCAACGGCTGCGTCGAGCCGTCGGCCGAGACCGCGCAGGCCGGCGAGTACACGCCCCTCTCACGTCCGCTGTTCATCTACGTCGCGAACAAGGCCTACGCCGAGAACGAGGCCGTCAAGGAGTTCACCGGCTTCTACATCGAGAACCTCCAGACGATCGCCGAGGCGGCCAAGTTCATCCCGCTCAGCGACGAGGAATACGCGAAGACCAAGTCCGCCCTCGAGTCGATCAGCTGATCTCGAGAACACGAGTCACTGAGGTCCTATGAGTCCCAGCGCCAGCTCAGCGTCAGGCCCGCCCCCCGGGGCGGGCCTGACCCGCGGGCCCCTAGATCTCTCGGCCAAACCCCGGCGGATCGAGTCGGTCATCAAGGTGGGCCTGCTCGGTTCGGCCCTGCTCTCGGTGCTGATCACCTTCGGCATCATCGCCGCGCTGATCGAGCCGGTGCTCCACTTCTTCGGCCAGGTGTCCTTCGGGGAGTTCTTCAACACCAAGGGCACCTACGCCGTGATCCCGCTCATCGGGGGCACCCTGATGACGACGTTCATTGCCCTCATCGTTGCGGTGCCGCTCGGCCTCGGCGCCGCGATGTATCTCTCCGAGTACGCCAGCAAGCGCGCCCGGAAGACGCTCAAGCCGACGGTCGAGCTGCTGGCCGGCGTCCCGTCCGTCGTCTACGGGTTCTTCGCGCTGTCCTTCGTCACGCCGACGTTGCTCCAGAAGATCCTCAACATCGAGGTGGGATTCACCAACGCACTCGCCGCTGGGCTGGTGCTGGGCGTGATGATCATCCCCACGATCGCGTCCCTGTCCGAGGACGCGCTCTCCGCCGTGCCCCAGGCGATGCGGCAGGGATCGCTCGCCATGGGTGCCAACCGGATGCAGACCACGCTGCGCGTCGTACTCCCCGCCGCGCTGTCCGGGGTGGCCGCCGCCGTCGTCCTCGGCATGTCCCGCGCCATCGGCGAGACGATGATCGTGGCGCTCGCTGCAGGTGGACGGAAGAACCTCTCCCTCGACCCCCGCGAGGGCATGCAGACGATGACGGGCTTCATCGCCCAGACCGCCGGAGGCGAGAACCCGGTCGGCTCGGTCGACTACAACATGCTCTTCGCCGTCGGGCTGCTCCTGTTCCTGATCACGCTGGTCATCAACGCCATCAGCATCGCCTTCGTCCGCCGCTTCAGACAGGCCTACTGACATGCCCCCGACCACGCTCGAGTACACCCGCGAGTCCGTCCAGGCCGCGGTGTCGACCGGCCGCAGCCGGGACCGCAACACCGGGTCGCTGATCTTCTTGATCCTGCTCTGGTCCTCGCTGTTCTTCGGCGTCATGGTGCTGATCGTGCTGATCGTCAACACTGCGATCGATGGTGCCCCGCGCTTCGACTCCGCGCTGGTGACCAAGTACGACTCGACGCTGTTCCCCGAGCGCACCGGCTTCCGGGCCGGCATCCTCGGCACCCTGTGGCTGATGGTGACCACGGCCGTGATGGCCGTCCCGCTGGGGATCGCCGCGGCGATCTACCTGGAGGAGTTCGCCGACGGGACCCGCTGGTACAACCGGATCCTCGAGCTGAACCTCCAGAACCTGGCCGCGGTGCCGTCGATCGTCTACGGCCTGCTCGCGGTGGCCGTGATGGCGGTGCTGGGCTTCCAGCGCAAGGGCATCGTCCTCGGCGGGGCGATCGCCCTGGCGCTGCTGATCCTGCCGGTCATCATCATCACCACCAGGGAGGCGATCCGTGCCGTCCCGAACGAGATCCGGTTCGGTTCCCTCGCCCTCGGCGCCACCTTGCTGCAGACCACCTGGCGACAGACGCTGCCCTCCTCGATCCCCGGCATCGCCACCGGCACGATCCTGGGCCTCTCCCGCGCGATCGGTGAGGCGGCTCCCCTGCTCCTGATCGGCATCGCCGGCGCGGTGCGCTTCGACCCGACTGGCGTGCTCAGTCCGACGACAGCCTTGCCCATCCAGATCTACGCAACGACCTCCCAGTCCCAGGAGGCCTATCAGCAGGCCGCGGCCGCGGCCATCATCGTGCTGCTGGTCATGGTCCTGCTGCTCAACGGCCTGGCCATCTTCATCCGCAACAAGTTCCAGCGAGAGTGGTGAACCCCCGTGGCAACACGACCGGCAACCTTCAAGTCAACCGACAGCTTCAGCGGAAGTCTGGACACCTACATGAACAGCATCGTCGAGGTTCAGCCCGAGGCTGAACGCCCCCTGCCGCCCCAGCCCGAGGCGCCGGTGATGGAGACCCGGGGGCTGAACGTCTTCTACGGCGACTTCCACGCCGTGCACGATGTCGACCTCGCCTTCGGACGTCATGAGATCACCGCCCTGATCGGTCCGTCCGGCTGTGGCAAGTCCACGGTGCTGCGGTGCCTGAACCGGATGAACGACCTGGTCCCCGGGGCCCGGGTCGAGGGCTCGGTGACCTACCACGACGTCGACATCTACGCGAAGAAGGTCGACCCGATCGAGGTACGCCGCCACATCGGCATGGTGTTCCAGAAGCCGAACCCGTTCCCGAAGTCGATCTACGACAACATCGCCTACGGCCCGCGGGTGATCGGCATGAAGGTCGACGACATGGACGCCCACGTGGAGGAGTCGCTGCGGGGCGCTGCGCTCTGGGACGAGGTCAAGGACAAGCTCAAGCAGTCGGCGTACGGGCTCTCGGGCGGGCAGCAGCAGCGTCTCTGCATCGCCCGCACCATCGCCACCAAGCCGGACGTCATCTTGATGGACGAGCCGTGCTCCGCCCTCGACCCGATCGCGACCTCGCGCATCGAGGACCTGATGACCGAGCTGCGGAACAGCTACACGATCATCATCGTGACCCACAACATGCAGCAGGCCGCCCGCGTCTCCGACCGCACCGCCTTCTTCACCGCCAAGCCCGACGAGACCACCGGCAACCGCACCGGCCTCCTGGTGGAGTACGACCTGACCAAGAAGATCTTCAGTCGCCCCGCCGACGAGCGGACCGAGGCCTACATCTCCGGCCGGTTCGGCTGACCCCAGACCGGGACTGCCTCAGGGGGTGGGCGCGGGGTCGACCTCGCTCGGGCACAGGGCGGCACCCTCGGGCGAGACTGCGCCCGCGTCCGCACCAGCGGTCTCACCCAACGCGGCAACACACGCCGCGGTGGGGTCTGGCGTGGGGGGTACCGACGGTGGCGTGGGATCCGGCGCGGGATCGGGCGCCGGGGCGGGGTCCGGCGCCGGGGCGGGGTCCGGCACCGGGGCGGGGTCCGGCACCGGCCCAGGGTCCGGGGTCACGTCTGGTGGGGGCCCAGTAGTGGGGCCAGTCGTGGGGCCAGTCGTGGGCCCAGTAGTGGGGCCAGTGGTGGGGCCAGTGGTGGGGCCCTGTGTGGGGTCGGGGCGCGAGGGGCTCGGCACTGGGACCCCGGAGGGCGAGGCTGCCGGGGCAGCAGGTGTGGAGGCCAGCGGGCCGGCGACCGGTCCGGGGCGGACGGGGGCGATGGCTGAAGGGGGTCCGTCGGTGGTCACCGAACCTCTCAGCGGCTCGATGAAGGCGTCCACGATGCGCCAGGACGGGCTCTGCGGCACCGTCGGGAGCGGTGTCACGATGCTCAGGACCGTTGCCAGGTCGAGCATCTGACTCTGCTGACGTTCGTAGGCCGCCGTCCACGCCAGCACCAGCCGCAGGTATCCCGGCGGGTTGTTGTAGGCGAGAACCGCCTGCCTGACCCCACCCGCCGTGGCGAGGTCACGGTCCTCGGCACACAGGTAGACCATCGCGGCCCCCGCGGCGTCGAAGACGTTCTGCGGGTCGCGGGTCCCGTCGCCGTCCATGTCCACTGCAGCTGCGCGCCAGACGGCCGGGACCAGCTGCATGGGGCCGATGGGCCGGTCCCAGACAGGGTCCTGGTCCATCTGGCCGGCGTCGGTGTCGGGTACGGCGGGGTGTCCCTTCCCGTCGAGCGCGGGCCCGATGAGGGCCGGGGCCACCCGGTTGCCGCTGTCGACATCGTGCCCGGCGAGGCTGCCGGACTCCACCATCCCGATGGCGGCCAGCAGGCTGAACGTCGGGTGGCAGTCGGGCGGCGCACTCTGGACCGCGAGCCAGTAGGCACTGCTCAGCTCGGGCTGCAGCTCGGGGGCAGTCGCGGGCACGGTTTGCGATGAGACGAGTGGTGCGCCATGGCGGTTGGAGGTGAGTCCGGACGCAACGGTGAGTGACTCCTCGGGGCCCGCCGGGCCGTCCACCCGGGCCGCGTGCGGTGAGACCGTTGCAGCCAGCGGCGAACCCATGGGCGGGGCTGGCTGGGACGCCAGCAGGACCGCAGTGAGTGCGGTGAGTGCGGTGACCGTCAGCGTGGCCGTCTTGAACAGGGGTCGCATGGTGCAGAACCCTCCCGACATTGGTGGTGGCGAAGCAGGTGAGCGATTGGCGTGGCGCAAGCACGAGCGTCCACGAAGCGTGCCAAGCGGCGCTTGGGAAAACCTTGAGCACAGAACACCCCGGGACTGTGGTCCCGGGGTGTTCTGAGGTGCGACTAGTTGTGGGTGTTTCGCCTTTCTCTCATGCAGTGCCGGGTCTCAGCGAGGTGCGACGAGCGCGGAGCGAGCTGACGCTGCCCCCGTCCCGACCGCGTTGATGGCCCTGACCTCGAACCGGTAGTTGCCGGCGGGAAGCTGGACGTTGGCCGTCCGGGCCGTCCCTGCGACTGTCACGTTGACCGGAGTGCCGACCACCGTGGTGCCGTTGGCCGCCATCCGGAGCGCCCTGACCTGGTAGCTCGTGATCGCCGAGCCCCCGTTGGTCAGAGGAGCGTTCCAGTTAGCGATCGCCGTCAGTGCTCCACCGACAGCCCCCCTGGCGGGAGCCAGGATGCGGGTCTGCCCCGGGACGGTGGCCGGAGTCACCGTGTTCGATGGTGCAGACAGTGCGCTGGCGCCCACTGCCGTGATCGCCCGCAACCGGAAGTTGTAAGCCGTCCCGTTGGTGAGCCCCGTGACGTTGAACGGCCTGTTCGTGGCGATGGTCTGCGTTCGGACCACCGTCGTGCCGGTGCGCACCTGGAGGGTGTAACCGGTGATCGGAGACCCACCGTTGGCACCCAGGGTCCAGGTCAGGCTCGCCGACCCGTTGCCTCGGGTCGCCGTCAGTGCCGTGGGGGCCGACGGGAGCACCGAAGGTGCGGCGACGGTCACGGGGTTGGAGGCCGCGGAGGCGGGGCTGGGTCCGAACTGGTTCACGGCGCTGACCGCGAACGTGTAGGTCCCTGGGGCGAGACCAGTGACGAGGCCGCTGGTGGCGGTCCCCGAGTTCACGGTCACGGTCCTGACCTCGGCGCCGCCCTGCAACACCTGGATGGTGAAGCTGGTGACCTCCGCGCCGCTGGCTGCGGCGGTGAAGGCGACGTTGACGCTGCCCTGTGTGGCTGTTGTCGCCGCCGTTCCGATCGTCGGGGCTGACGGAGCCGCGACGGTGACGGTCTGGTCGGTGAACTGCAGCCGCTCGACGTTGCGGAGCCGGTCCTCGCCATCAGTGGCCAGCCCTCGGGCATGTGTCACGATCACGCCGTTGGGTCCGGGGGTGATGTCGTAGTCCGCCCGTGGGCCGGAGAACAACGCGGTGTCGGTGCCGGCGGCACCAGGCTGGATCGACCTGACGATGGAGATCGCCGCGGGGTTGATCCTGCCGGCGAACACGTCGGCGCGGAGTGCGGACATGTCGTCCACGAGCCTCGTGCCTCCGTTCACCAGGTCCGGAGCCCTCAGCTGGACGTCGAGCCAGACGTCACCGTCGATCAGGTCGTCACCTCCACGTCCCTCGATCAGGTCGTCGCCCTCGCCACCCATCAAGATGTTGCCACCCGTGAAGGACGTCGCCCCGCCCAGCAGCGCCGACAATCCCGCAACCCGGGCAATGCCCGCGGCGTCGAGCTCGTGGCCCTCCATGTCGGCGGCCAGCCGGCTGTCACCACGAAGGGTGTCGTTGAACTTCCAGCCGGAGAGGCTCTCCACCAGGTCGAAGCGATCCCGGTTCGTGTCGACGGTCGGCGGCAGCAGACCGGTGAGGTCCATGTCGGAGTTGCCCGCCTGCGGGTCGCTCTTGTGGCTGGTCCAGTCGAAGCCCAGCATTCCTTCACTGCGCTGGATACCCGGACCGAGGAGCATCACGTCGTCGCCACCTTCGGCGTCGTAGTCCTGCTCTCCGCCGTAGCTGAACAGCACGTCGTGTCCTGGCTCGTTGGGGTCATCCTGGAACGGAGCGCCGTTGTCGCCCTGCAGCAGGTTGAACGGCCCCTTGCCGCCCTCGATCCAGTCGTCGCCGTCGTCACCGAAGACGGTGTCCTCGGCGTCGCCCGCGAACACGAAGTCGTCGCCCGGCCCCGCGAACGTCTCGGTGATGTCGTTTCCACCGACGATGAAGTCCTTGCCACGACCACCCTGGTTCAGGTCGCCCCCGAAGCCGCGGCCCGAGGACATGGCGTCGTTGCCGTCGCCACCCTTGAGGACGTCATCACCGAACAGGTCGGTCATGATGTCGTCTCCTTCTCCACCGATCAGGTTGTCGGCACCATCGCCGCCCTCGATCCGGTCGTTCCCGTCGTTGCCCCGGAGCGTGTCGTCACCCTCGCTGGAGTGCACCCGGTCGTTGCCGGGGGTTCCGTTGAAGACCACGTGCGCCGGTCCGGCGTACCGGATCGTGCCGTCTGGAATCCGGGTCAACATCGTCGCCTCGTTCCAGTCCTCCGTCGCCGGGTCATCGGTGATCGGCCCGCTGGTCCCCAGGGCGGCCACGTTGAAGACGTAGTCGGGCCGGGAGAACGAGTCGGCCGGAAGGGACTCGGCGTCGGTGTTGCGCTGGATCAGCTCGGCGAACGAGTTGCCCTCGAGCTGGGTCAGCAGGTTGAGGCCCGCCGTCCTGGAGAGGTAGTAGAAGCGGTCGCCATCCTGCAGGTCCTCCATCTGCCCCTCGAACACGTAGTTGAACGTGGGACCGAGGAGTCCACCGAAGACCATCTGCTTCTCCGCGAGTCCACCCACCCACAGGTCGATGTCATCGACCCCGGTGATGGTGACACCGTTGGCGTTGCTGGCGTAGGCGCCGAGGCTGTTGAGGAAGTTGTAGGGGTCCTCGTTCACCTCGGGAAGCGGGTCTGCGGCGTTGGTCAGCAACGCCTCCGCAGCCTGCCTCTTGCCGGCCCTGGTCGTTTCGGCCGTGATGGTCGGGTGTGTCCCGTAGGCAGCGATGAAGTTGGCCAGCGACTCCTCGTGCTTGAGGCTGAACTTGAGGTCGGCCCAGCTCGTGTAGGGAGCCAGCGCCGCGTCCGAGGACTCGGCATGGAACTTGCGGCGCGCCTCGTTCAGGGTCGGAACGCCGGTATCCCGGGCCCGCGCCATGTTCAGCGTGGCCAGGTCCAGAGGCAGGCCGAGCAGGTCGTTGCGCAGCGCATCGGTGACGAACTCGTCGAGCTCGTTGCCGACCTGTCGGGTCATGCCGCGCACGATGTCACCCGCGGCAGCCTCCGGGTCCGAGTTTCCGGCCAGGAAGGAGGGCGGGTTCAGGAACGCCTCCAGCAGCGGGATGTTGCGCTTGGCCCCACCAGCGGTGATGCGGTCGACGGACTCGGTGAGCATCGAGTGCCCGAAGCGGTACACCGCGTGCGCGAACTCGGCCCGGATCGCCGGGTCGATGTTGCTGTGGTAGCCGGTGCCACCCTCACCGAAGAGGTTCACCATCGGCTGGACCTTGCGAGCGAACTCCTCGAATGCCAGGTGCTGGTACTCCATCTCCGTGACGAAGCGGGCCGCCTGGAAGAGGCGTTCCTCGTAGTCCCACCCGCGCGGACCCGCACCGACTGCGTGCCAGGCGTCGCGCTGTGCCTGGGTCACCCCGGGGTCGTTCGCGAGGATGCTGGCGATGTCGCCGCTGAGCCGGTTGTGCTCGGAGTGGAACACGTGGTGCACCGAGGTGAGACCGATGTTCTCGTTCACCCGGCCGTCACCGGCGATGAAGTGCGCGTCGAGCATCTCGTCGTCGTAGGTCGCGGGGTCGTTGTCGTCGGTCGTGCCCGGGTTGGTGTCCTCGGCCAGGTCGGTGATCGGACCAGGTCCGTCGGCCGGGTTGGCGTCGCCGGTCGGCACCGCGTGGTGGGCGATGTCGTCGAGGAACGCGTGTCCGGTCTTCGAGGCACCTGCCGTGGTCACAGGCGCGGCCGGGTTGCCCTCTCGAACGCCGTCATCGGCGTTGCCGGCAATGCCGTCATCGCCAGGCGATCCGGGAACCACGACCTTCGGGAACCCGTTTGGTCCACGCTCGAACCGTCCGTAGGCGTCGGTGACGAGCAGCGGGACGCTGGTCACGTCGGTGTCGACGAGCCGGATCCCCAGGTGTGTCTCGGCGGCCGCCTTGACCTGGGCCCAGTTGGCCATCCCGTCGCCCGTGCCGGTGATCATCCGGCCGGTGCCGACGGGGCGCCCGCCGGTCATGGCGTACTCACGCAGGAACACCTGGTGGGAGGGGTGCGAGGTGTAGGTCTGGCTCTGGTCGACGAACGGCGACGTCTGGTTGTTCGCCTCGCCCTCTGCGTTCAGAGTTGCGCGGGTCAGCATCATGAAGTTGGTCGGCGAGCCCGGAACGTACTTGGGGTCGTCCGTCTTCAGCGGGATCATCACCGACCCGTTGCCGCCCTTGTTCACCAGGTCCAGGCCGTGGTCGAAGAACTGGCCGAAGAGGGTGAACCAGGAGTTGTAGGGAGCCGAGAGACCCGTGTCGGTCGCGACGTTGGGGATGAAGATGGAACCGGTCCGCGTGTCGACCTGGGGGTTCTCACCGCCGGCCGCCACCGCAGCCGGGTTGCCCGCGGTCTGGTCGACGATCAGGTTGCTGATCGTGCGGGGCGCGCTGTCACGCACCGTGCCACTGGTCTGGGTGTAGCTCGTGCCGTTCTCGGCATCGCGCAGCTTCTTGGGCACGAGCCGCGGGAACGAACGGTCCGCCTGCCCAAAGTCGTCCTGGTCCACCTCGATGTTGTTGCACACACCGCTGACGGTCCGCAGACCCAGTGGCAGCGTCACACCGACCCCGTTGTCCGGGATCTGGTTCGCACCAGCACCGAGCATCGCCCCGCACGGTCCGGTGGCAGTGGTCGTGTTGGCCACATGGTTCTCGGCGATCTGGATCTGCTTCAGGATGAACCTGAGGTCAGAGGCGTTCAGGTTGAACCCCTGACCGACCGGGGCCGCGTTGACAGGCGAGCTCGCCAACGGACTGAACAGGGCACAGACCACGGCGAGTGCAGCGCCCCTGGCCGCTGACCGCCTTCCGCGAGAGCTCCGCGGTGACCTGACAGAGGCTGGTTTTCCAGATCGTTTCATGATGACCCACTTCTGACGCGGCACGAAGCCGGACGGATAGACATGGACCCACCATTGGAGTGCCACCTTGAAAATTCCTTGCAGGCCTTGTGCGGCGGCCACCTCGCCTGTCCCGCATCCGGGGTTCAGTGGTGAGCTGCTCGGCTTGCGTGGGCGCGCCTCGACCCGGCGCGAGGCCCTGAGGGCTGTCGACGAAGGGGGAGCCGAGGGGTTGGCGGCGAGACCGGTCGGGGGATTCACGGTCCCGCCGCCAACGACTGGGACCAACCTTGACGTCCGGACCTTGTGTCTGCCTTGTGCGCAGCAGTCCGGACCATCTGAGTCTGGTGCTTCCCTACGCGTCAGGCCCGTCCACCGGTCCGGTCCCCCCACTCACCAGCGAGCGCACCGCACCCAGGAGCAGTTCCGGGCGTTCGCTCTTGTGCACGAAGCGGGAGGCACCGGCCCGTAGGGCGGACTCGACCTGTTCGCTCGACGACTGCCAGCTGAGCACGAGCACCCGACAGGCAACCCGCGACTCCTTGATGGCCCGCGTCGCGGCCACTCCCCCCATGCCCGGCATCACGAGGTCCATCACCACCACGTCAGGATCCAGGGTCGTGGCCAGCACCAGGCCGGCCTCGCCCGAGCTGGCGAGACCGCACACGTCGATGTCGGGCTGAGCGTCGAACAAGTCGCGCAGTCCGACTCGGATGCCGTGACGGTCATCGACGATCAGGACACGAATCATGGTCGGTCCTCCTCCTTGCGGTCAGGGGCCCCGGATCCGAGGCTGTGACGATGCTCTCGAGGGTTTCTGGCGAATACCTTGGAGTGGTCAGCTCCTTCCGAGATCTCTCGGGAAGCTGGCGGCAAGGCGGGTGCCCCCTTCCGGCCTCGGCGTGACCTGCAAGGTTCCTCCGATGTCGAGCATCGTGTCGCGAAGCAGCGTGAGCCCGAGGTGGCCAACCCGCGCTTCGCCGCCAGCTGGCCCTCGGCCGTCATCGACCACACTCAGGTGGATGGTGTCGCCCTCACGTGTCGCGAGTACCTCGGCGTGCTCAGCGTGTGCGTGTTTCACGACGTTGCGCAGCCCCTCCCTGATCACGCGGTAGCTCAGCCGGGTGACCTCGAACGACTCGTTGGCCATCGCGACGACGGCGACACTGACGACGACTCCGCCGTCCTCCCGCGCACGCGCTCCGAGCTCCTCGAGCGCTGGCAGGAGGCCGTGGGAGGCAAGGTCCACCGGGTAGATGTCCGCCATCGTGGTCCGGAGGGCGTCCCCCATGCGCCGCACTCGCTCGGCGACCTCGTCGAGCAGGCCGTGCGGCAGCTCGGACTTCTCGCGCAGCGCCGTCGCCGCGGCCGCAAGCTGGTAACCCACGACACTCACGTCCTGCATGACGCTGTCGTGGAGGTCACGGGCTATCCGGCGACGCTCGAGGTCGGAGGCATCGAGCGCGTGCTTGAGGAGCACGCCGTTCTCACCCTGGACGCGCTCGACGCGCCTGACGAGCGACCACGCCAGCGGAAAGACGACGAGCGCGAAGAGCAGCAGCGCACCCACTGAGAGCGGTGCGATCCGAATCAGCACAACCCTCGCCTGCTCGTCGAGATGCGCGGTCGACCAGTAGGACTCGACGATCACCCGCTCACCGGTGGGGCTCGTGGCCGCGGCGTACACCTCGAGGAGCTCGCCCTCGTCTCGCTCTGCGAAGTTCTCGGGCCGTTCCAGCTCGGTGATGTAGCCCACGGCGCCACCCGACGCGAACAGCTCCTTGACCTCGCTCTCGAGCTCGAACGTGCGCCCTCGCAGCTCCTCCTGGTCAGCCCAGAGGATCCTGCCTTTGGCGTCCCAGACCTTGATGTGGACCATCGCGTCCTCCTGGAGCCGGTTCTCCATGACCTCGCTGAACAGGGCCACGCTCCTGGGATCGCCACGACTCACCCCGTCGTGCATCAGCGGCGCACTGACCGCCCGCGCGAACGTGCGCCCTTCCCCGACCGCGTCCCGCACGGCCACGTCGCGGCTGACGCTGCGGGCGACCAGGACGCTCGCGACGCTGACCACGAACAGGCCGGTGAGCACCGCACCGACGAAGCGCAGGAGGGAGCGGCGTACCACCGGACTCCTGGCGACCTCGGTGTCCTCAGTTCTGCGCGTAGACATCGATCAATCCGTGGCGAACCGCTTTCGCCACGGCTTCGAGCTGGGAGTGCGCATCCAGCTTCGCCAGGATGCTCTTCACGTGTCCACGGCAGGTGTGCACGGAGATACCCATCTCACGAGCGATCAGGGTCGCGCCGAGGCCGGACGACAACAGCCGCAGCACGTCCAGCTCCCGGGGCGTCAGCGGTGAGGGTCCCTGCCCGGGATCCGAGTTGTGCCCGACCAGCCGGTGCAGCAACTTCGGATGCAGCGTGAAGCTCCCCCTCTTGGCCGTGCGCAGCACCTCCAGCACGCTGCTGAGGTCACCGTCCTTCGGCAGCAGCGCGCAGGCGTTCGCCGCCGCCGCCCGACGCAGCAGCTCCTGGTCGATGTAGGCGGTGAGGATCACGACGCGCATCTCGGAGTACCGCGCGGTGAGCTCGGCCGTGGCTGCGATGCCGTCACCGTCACCGAGCCGGACGTCCATGATCACCACGTCCGGGCTGAGCTTCTCGACCAGGTCCAGGCACTCCGAGACGCTCTCGGCGCACCCCACCGCCTCGAACCCGGGCACGGCATGGACCGCGTCCGCGAGCAGCTCTGCGACAAATCGATGGTCGTCGACCACCATCACTCGTGCCATCTTGATCCCCCAACGAGTCCCCCGGGTCAGGCGTGAATCGGCCCGGCGTTCCAGCGCGTGCTTGCGACCCTTACACAGCTTCCGGGCCAATGCGTCCCAGCGGCCGCAGGTGGATTACTCCACCTGCGACGAGGCATCTCATTGGCCGGACGTCTGAAGGACCTGGATGGCCACCTCCGAGAGCTGGGCATCAAGCGCCGGTGGGCGCACTCCGGGCGCGAGCTCGAGCTCTTGCCTCAGCAGCCTCAGCAGGACTCTGAGCTGTGGGATCGATGACTTCGCAGGAAGGCTCGGCGCCTCCGAACCGGCTCGGAGGATGGTCAGGTAGAGGTCTTGGCTCTCCTGCCCGGGCTCGTCGCCGAGATAGTCCATCATGGACGTGCGGAACTCGGCATAGGCCGCCAGGGCCCGGCCCCGGTTTCCGGAGAACCAGTGTGCCAACATCAGCTGCCGCCACGCGTCCTCGCACACCGGGTCCCGGGCCACGGAGGATCGCGCCAGGGCGGACGCGCGCGCGAACTCCCCGAGTCCGTTGGCCCGCTGCGCACCTCTCGTGCACAGGTCGACCATGGTGCGGGTGAACTCCTCCCGAGCACGCACGGCCCATGCGGCGTACGGCACCTCGCTCAGCAAATTGCCGTTGACCAGGGCCACTGCCTCCTCCGCCCACTCCAGGGCCGGCCGTCCGGTCCGGGCGTCCGCGGCCCGGGCGAGAAGGTAGAACCAGTTCAGGTCGACCTCGATCTGGTCCCCGAACTCGAGCACGAAGCCAGACGCCGTTGTCGCCAACGCCGATGACCGGCCCGCCGCCAGGCCCAGGACGCGACGCAGCACGCACACATAGCTGTCCACGGTCCCGACGTACGAGGTCGGCGGCGACCCCTCCCAGAGCTGATCCGCCAGCTGCTCCCTGGGCACCGCGATACCGCGATTGAGCGCGAGGATGGCAAGGATCTGTCGTTGCTTGAAGCTGAGACCCGAGCACGGCTCCCCGTCGCAGCTCACACTGATCTGGCCAAACAGTTTGATGCTGATCATGATCTCCCCCAACGGCACGATTCGCGTGTGGGAGACCCCGGTTCCCCCCGTGAATGCTGTGATGGTCGCTCGCCGATGAGGCCGCCGACAGCCCGGGATTCGGGGGTTGACAACCCCAAATTGGGGGGTCGCGTGCGATACGGCTTCCACTCCGCGGCACTGGGTCCAAGGAATCTGCAAGGCGTCCGACCCACGGTGGAGTGGGAAGGGAGAGCGCCATGGAACTGTCACGACGCGACTGGTTGAAGATGTCTGCTCTGGGAGCCGCCGCGGTGGCGCTCCCCATCGAACGAAGCGCGAGCGGACTTTCGGCGCTGTCCTCACGTATCGCCGCGAGTGCCCTGCCCGCACCGTTCAGCACTCCCTTCGCGAGACCGCCCCTCATCTACCCGGTGCGCTCGGACGAGACGACGGACTACTACCGGCTCTCGATGGAGCCCACGTCGGTCGAGATCATCCCCGGTCTGCAGACCCAGATGTGGGGCTACAACGGCATGGTGCCGGGCCCCACGTTCAAGATCTCTCAAGGGCGTCGTGTTGTCGTGCGAGCCATCAACAACCTGCCCGCGATCCACCCGGTCCTGAAGTACGCGCCGTGGACCTCCGTGCACCTGCACGGCTCCGCGTCGCTACCGCAGTACGACGGGTACGCGAGCGACATCACCAACCCGGGCCAGTACAAGGACTACCACTACCCGAACTGGCAGCCGGCCAGGACGCTCTGGTACCACGACCACGGCGCACACCACACGGCGGAGAACATCTTCATGGGGCTGGCCGGGATGTACACGATCTCGGACCCGCTCGAGCGCAGCCTCCCGATCCCGCACGGGGAGTACGACGTGCCGCTCATCATCTCGGACGCGATGTTCAACTCCGACGGGTCGCTGCTGTTCTCGACGGGAGACCAATCGGGCTTCTACGGCGATGTGATCCTGGTCAACGGCCGGCCGTGGCCCGCGATGCGCGTGCAGCGACGCAAGTACCGCTTCCGCATCCTGAACGCATCGGTCTCCCGGGGCTACAACCTCTCCCTCAGCACCGGGGACAAGATGGCGGTGATCGCCACCGACGGCGGATTGGTGAGCGAGCCGCAGTACGTCAAGAGCTTCCGCCATGGTGTCGCCGAGCGCTACGAGGTGGTGATCGACTTCGCCAAGTACACGCCGGGGCAGCGGGTGGTGCTCAAGAGCAGCAGCCTCAAGAACAACATCGGCTACACCCACACCAACAAGGTGATGGCCTTCGACGTGACCGACGACTCCTTCAGCACCGAGGACAACGCGGTGCCCGCGAGCCTCAACCCGGGCCAGCCGACGATGGCGCTGGCCGAGAGCGCGGCCGTGGCCACCCGCAAGATCGACTTCGGCCGGTCGAAGGGGCAGTGGACCATCAACGGAACGACGTGGGACGACGTCGTTCGCAGCAAGTTCACGAAGGTGCTGGCCAGTCCCAGGATCGATGACGTGGAGATCTGGGAGTTGCGCAATCTCTCCGGTGGCTGGAACCACCCGGTCCACATCCACTTCGTCGACTTCAAGATCCTCAGCCGGAACGGCAAGCCCCCGCTGCCCCATGAGCGCGGCGCCAAGGATGTCGTCTATCTGGGCGAGAACGAGACCGTCCGAGCGCTGATCAAGTTCGACGGCGGACGGGGCAAGTACATGATCCACTGCCACAACCTCGTCCACGAGGACCACGACATGATGGCCCAGTTCGAGATCCGGGACGATGTCACGCCCGCCTATGACCCGTTGGGTGAACGGTCGTCGTGGCTCCCCGAAATCGATCTGTGAGACTCGATGAACAGCCAGGCTGCGGTGGCGGCACCACCTGCAGAGACCGACTCCTCCGAACGGACCTACCGGATCGTCGCGGCCTCCTGTGCCGTGATCGCGGGCACGGTTCACGCCATCGTCGTCCCCGGGCATCTTTCCGAGTCCTGGTATGTCGGCACGTTCTTCATCCTTGTCTACACCGGTCAGTTCGGTCTCGCCCTCGCACTCGTCAGGAACATCCAGGGGCCCCGGTTCGTCCTGGGGGCCATCGGAGCCAACCTGGGCGTCGTCGCGCTGTACGTCGCGAGTCGAACCGTTGAGCTGCCGTTCGTGCACGGCCACGACCACTCGGCTCACACCGTCGAGCACCTGCCGGTCGCGGGAGGCGTGGGCGACGGGATACCCGTGTTCCCGCTTCCGCAGATCGAGCCCGTCGGTGTTCTCGACCTGGTGTGTCTCGGCGCCGAGCTGGTCCTGATCGCGATGCTGGTCGGGCTGCTCAGCGGCCGGGTCCGAGGGGTGGTGGTCAACGTGCTGCTGGGCCTGGGGCTGCTCACACTGATCGTGCGCGCTGCCGGTCTGCTGGGGTGACTGTTGGCGACCGCACCCCGCACACGACGGGCCACGGTCGCGCTCCTGCTGCTTCCGGTGGCGTTGCTGGCTGTTGCCTACCTGCTGGTGGAGCCGATGCGAGTGTCGTCCTCGTCGATGTCACCGGCCTACGACGCGGGCGACGAGGTCCTGGTGGCGAAGGTCGGCCCTCGCTCGCACGAGCCGCGGAGGGGCGACGTGATCGTCGTGCGGGCACCGCCTGCCGGGGAGCTGATGATCAAGCGGGTCGCCGCGCTGGGTGGTGACCAGGTCGCGATTCTCGACGGCGTACTCATGGTGAACGGCCGGCGCATCAAGGAGCCCTACGTGAACCACGCACGTGTCGACGGCACCTACTTCGGCCCCGTTCGGGTTCGTGAGAACTCGGTCTGGGTGCTGGGCGACGACCGCGCGGGATCAGTGGACTCCCGCACCTTCGGGGCCGTGTCCAGTGACCAGATCATCGGCCGGGTGCTCTGTCGGCTCTGGTAGGCCCGCCGCTATCTTGAGGGCGTCGACAACCAGCCATCGGGAGGCACAGCATGGGGATCTTGAGCGACATCCGGTTACGGCAGCCGGCGAAGGCGGACCTGGTCGGGCGGCAGTTCACCGTCACCGGGATCGGGACCGGTTTCGAGGGGACGATCGGCATCCGCCTGCTGAACCGCGGCGGGAAGGTGATCGCGACCGGCTTCGCGCAGTCCACAGGCGGGATGGCCGCTCTCGGCGAGTTCACCACCACGCTGAAGGTGAAGACCCCGCCTCGCGCGGGCACGACGGTGACGCTGCAGGTCTTCGGTGACAACCCCGGCCCCGGTCCCAGTCCGGGATCGGACCTGCGTGAGGTCGAGATCATCATGTTCCCCGATCTGATCGGGTGGCTGCTCTACCGCGTCGAGAAGGGCGACACGCTCTCCGGGATCGTCCGGAAGGCGCGCGACTTCGGCAGGACCACGGTCCCGCAGATCGTCGCGGCCAACGCGCAGATCAAGGACCCCGACGTCATCCAGACCGGCTGGCAGCTGCGTATCCCGCTCAGCTGAGCACCAGCGCTAGGGCAGCTGGAAGACGAACTTGAGCAAGAGGTAGGTCAGCGCGGCCACCGCCCCCGCAGCCGGGAACGTCAGGACCCATGCGGTCAGGATCGTGCGCGCGACGCCCCAGCGCACCGCGGACAACCTCTTGGTCGCACCAACGCCCATCACAGCGCTGGTGATGGTGTGTGTCGTGGAGATCGGCGCCTCGAAGACATAGGCCGTGGTGTAGAGCACGGACGCCGCGACGGACTCCGCAGCAAATCCCTGCGGCGGATCGAGGTGGATGATCCGGCGACCCAGCGTCCGCATGATGCGCCAGCCGCCCGAGTAGGTGCCGAGCGAGATGGCCGTCGCCGCGGCGATGATCACCCACAGCGGCAAGGGGTCCCCCTTGGCGACGTACCCACCGGTGAGCAGCGCGAGGAAGATCACCCCCATGGTCTTCTGCGCGTCCTGCAGCCCGTGGCCCAGCGCCATGGCAGCGGCCGAGACGGACTGCGCGAGGCGGAACCCGCGCCCCACCTTCGCCGGCGCCTGGTTCCGGAACACCCACATGATCAGCAGCATCATGCCGAACCCGAGCGAGAAGGCGACCAACGGCGAGAGCACCATCGGGATGACGACCTTCTCGATCACCGTCGCCCAGTTCACGAACACTCCCGCAGTCAGCGCCGAGCCGACCAAGCCACCGATGAGAGCGTGCGACGAGGACGAGGGCAGCCCGAAGTACCACGTGATCAGGTTCCAGGTGATCGCACCGACCAGACCCGCCATCACGATGACCAGGCCATGGCTTCCGGACCCGGGATCGATCGTGTCGCTGACGGTGCTGGCCACCTTCTGGCCGAGGAAGGCGCCCACGAAGTTCATCACCGCGGCCATCAGCAGAGCCACGCGAGGGGTCAACGCCCGGGTCGACACCGAGGTGGCGATGGCGTTTGCCGCGTCGTGGAAACCGTTGGTGTAGTCGAAGATCAGGGCAACCGCGACTACCGCGATGACGATCGCGAGCTCCACGCTCACGACTCCTTGGCGTGGATCTGCTCGATGATGTTGGCGACCTTCTCGAACGCGTCGACCGCGTCCTCGAGCGAGTCCACGATGTCTTTCAGCTTGAGCACTTCGAGCGCTTCGTACTGACCGCTGAACAGCTTGGCCAGGATGCGCCGGTAGCTCTTGTCGCCTGCGTTCTCGAGCCGGTTGATCTCGATCCAGTACTCCTCGAGGCCCTTCATGGCGCGCAGCTGCGGCATCGCCTCAGCCGTGAGCTCGGCGCAGCGCTGGAGCACCTCGACCTGCTCGGCCAGCTCCGCCGGCAGCACCTTCACCTCGTAGAGCATGGTGAGGTCGACGGCCTCTTCCATGAAATCCATGATGTCGTCGAGACCTGACGCGAGCGCGTAGATGTCCTCACGGTCGAACGGTGTGACGAACGTCGAGTTCACCCGCTTGGCGATCTCGTGGGTGAACTCATCGGCCTGGTGCTCGGCGTCCTGCATCCGCTCGGCGATCGAGGCCAGGTCGGCGGAGTCGCCCAGCATCTCCGCCAGGATCCTGGCACCGTCGACCAGGTGCGTCGCCGACTTGGTGAATAGTTCGTAGAAAGCGCTGTCCACGGGCTTGAAGCTCAGGGCCACGGTTAACTCCTGGGAGGAGGATCAGAACGTTGCACATGCTAGGGCGTGCACCCCTCGCAGGCGTAACCGAGGCGCGGGGCGTGACTAGTGAACTACATCTGGGGCCCTACGCGGACCAGCCGGGGTCCGGGGCGGGTCACACGTCGTACGGCGAAGCTCAGTCGCCGCTACGGGGTTGCGGTATCACGCCAAGGATCTCATCGATCTCGGTGACAGACATGTGCGCGCCGGCCTGGTTGGCCGCCACGATCAGGTTGGCGGTCAGCTCCACCTCGTCGAGGAGCTCCAGGTCCTCGAGGCGCACGTCGAACGGGTCCACTCTGCTCCGTGTCCCTTCTCATGCTCCGGCCCATGTTGCGGGCCCATGTTGCGGCTTGATGCTTCTGGAAAATCCCTACCCGCGCCGCGTGGTGCGAAACCATTCTAGGACGCAAGTGTCCGCTTTGTCGTGCTTCGAAGCCGACTACCTCGCGGTAACCATCCGGGCGGGCGCAGAAGGGGCCCCGACCGTCACCGGTCGGAGCCCCTCACTGCTTGGTGCGTGCGTCAGATGGCGCGCACGTTCTCTGCCTGGGGACCCTTGGGGCCCTGGGTGACGTCGAACTCGACCTTCTGGTTCTCGTCGAGGGACTTGTAGCCCTGCGACTGGATGGCCGAGTAGTGAACGAAGACGTCGTCGCCGCCGTTCTCCTGGGCGATGAAGCCGAAGCCCTTCTCAGCGTTGAACCACTTCACGGTGCCTTGTGCCATGTCTCTATTTCTCCTGTTACTGATGGCTTGAGTCCGCCACTTCGGCGACCTCTGCAGAGTGCGGGTGATACGCCGTCCCGCCTCGCAAGCCATGTAGCAAAGAGAAGAAACGCCGTTGGATCACAAACTCCAACAAGCGTTGTGTAACCGCTGGAACTTGCACCCTGCATCGCAAGCCTACCAATGTTGAGAGCAAACGCGAGCCAACCCCCTCGACTTCTGGCCACGACCGCCTCCCGACCTGTCAGGCGTGCCGTTGGGACGGGTCGCTCGTTGGCCATTCATGAAGCAGAACAGTGCCCCTGGGACCGCGGAGTCCATCGACTCGAGGGTCGACCCGATCGCCGTCGCGTTGGCGGCATTGACCCACGACGATCGGGCGCCGTACGTTCCGGGCACACCGGGTGGCGGAGCGGTCGACCCGGTGGCGGTGACACGTGCAGCCCTGAGGGCGGAGGAGGAGTCTGTGGCCCAGTCTGTGGCCCAGTCTGTGGCCGAGCCTGAGGGCGAGGACCCGGGGCGCGGTCTGCTGTCCCGCCTCCGCCGCCGGGTGACGAAGTCGGACGCCCCCGACGCAGCGCCGGAGGTGGCTCCGGTCGAGGCGGCTGCCCAGCCCACGACCGCCCACCGCATCGATTCGGCAGACGAGGGTTGGGTGCACCACGAGTCCGAGAACGGCACCGGTTACGCAGGCTGGCTCTACCACTACGCCGACGGCACCATGGCTGCCGAGGACGGCACGGTCTACGAACGCACGGTGCCCGAGCCCGAAGCAGCGCCCGAGCCGGAGCCCGAACCCGAACCGGAGCCCGAGCCTGAGCCCGAGCCCGAGCCGGAGCCCGAACCAGAACCAGAACCGGCGCCCGTGCCAGAACCCGAACCCGAACCGGTGGGCTCCGGTGAGATCCCGGGCTTCGTGGAGTACACCCCCTCGGAGGTGCGCAGCCATGTGCTGGGTGCCGCCGTGGTGCTCGCCTCGGTCGCGGCTGTCCTGACCCTGTTCGCGGTGGCCCGGGAACCCGAGGCCGGCGGGCTGATCCTGGTGGCCTGCCTCGCGGCCGTCGCGGCACTGACCGGTTGGGCGCTGTCGAGCTGGACCCCGACGATCGTCTCCATCCGCGACGGGGTCCTCGAGGTGGAGCGCGGCACCCGCGAGCAGCACTTCGACCTGCGCGACCCGGACACCACCGTGGAGCTCGGCAGCCGGCCGGGCTCACCGAGCTGGAAGACCTCTGTCACCAGCCCGGAGGGCCACAGCGCGGTCATCGGCGCCCGCCAGGTGAAGGCCCGGCACTTCACGCAGATCGTCGAGCACCACCGCCGCAGGCTGCGCCCGCAAGAAGCACCGGCAGGCGCGGACGAGATCGACTAGTCCGGTTTCCGAGCGCTCGAGACCACGAGCGCTGAAGGAATCAGCGCGATCGCCACCACGAGCAGCGCGTTCAGGGTGCCCACGTGGTCGGCCACGAAGCCGAGTAACGGCGGACCGGTGAGGAACGCGCCGTACCCGATGGTCGACACCACGCTGACCCGGGCAGCCGCTCGCCGCGGATCATCGGCGGCGGCACTCATCCCGACCGGGAAGCCCAGTGAGGCGCCCAGGCCCCACAGGACGATGCCGAGGACGATCAGCACGACGTGCTGGCCCAGGACGATGAGGAGCACACCTCCGGCGGCCGCGGCCATCGTGCCCCACAGGACCGGCGCGCGGCCGAAACGATCGAGCAGCACCGGACCGACCAGTCGGCCCAGGGTCATCGCGGTGACGAAGACGGCGAACCCGGCGACGCCGACCCAGCGCTCGACCTCGTAACCGTCCACCAGGGCCAGGGCCAGCCAGTCGTTGGCGGTCCCCTCGGTCAGGGCCAGCGCAAAGACCATCAGCCCGATCAGCAGCGTGCGCGGCTCGCGCCAGGCGACCCAGGCAGAGGGCTGCGGTTCATGGTGCTCCTCCACCGGCTCGTCGGGCAGGAATGCCCGGGAGCCCACCACCAGCGCCGCCAGGGTCAGAAGAGCGAGCGGTGCCAGGTGTCCAAGCACCGGCACTCCGATCGCCACCGCCGCCGCGCCGATGCCGGAGCCGGCGACCGTGCCGAAGCTGAAGGCGGCGTGGAACCTCGGCATCACCGTGCGGCCGAGATGACGCTCGACAGCGGCACCTTCCACGTTCATCGCCACGTCCCACACGCCGGTGCCGACGCCGTAGAGGAACAGGGCCACCGCGGCCAGCACCACGGCACCGGACGTCAGCGCGATCGCCACCAGGAGCAGGCCGGCGAAGGCACTCACCCCAGCGGCCCGGATCACGCGGATGGTCCCGAACCGCTCGATGGCCATGCCCGTCGTCGGCATCGACACGAGCGAGCCTGCGGCGATGGCCAGGAGCAGCAGACCGAGCTGACCGTTGTTCAGATCGAGTGCGCTGCGCGTCTCCGGAATCCGCGAGATCCAGCTCGCGAAGAGCAGGCCGTTCAGGGCGAACACCCACGCCACCGCATTGCGGGCGGCGAGCGTCGAAGGCATGGGTCCAGCAGATCAGAAGGGACGCACGAACGACCAGGCAGCCCGGCCGACGCCGGGATCGCGGCCAGGCCTCTGTCATGATGTGGCCGAATCGCAGGGGAGCTGCTCCCCCGGTTCCCCGGGCCTCTAGCTCGAATTGGCAGAGCAGCGGACTTTTAATCCGCGGGTTGTGGGTTCGAGTCCCACGGGGCCCACCATGAATAGCGCCTGACCTGCGCTTATGCAATAAGAGCGAAAAGGGTGGGTCGCCCGTTCACCACTTATTCACCACTTATACAACCGAGAGTGAGGGGCGCTCGGCCCCGAGCGTCATCACGGACGCGGCGCGAGTCGGGGCCGTGCGGCGTCCGAGGTAGCCGGCCGTGGTGTTGACGTCGGCGTGGCCGAGCTGGTTGGCGATCTCGGCGAGGGGTGCGCCGCTCGCGTCCATCCAGGTGGCCACGGTGCGGCGGAAGGTGTGGGACCCCGCCCACGACAGACCGGCGTCGCTGAGCACGCCTCGGACTGCCTTGAGCACGTTGCCGACCTCGCGAGGCTGTCCGCGCTTGCTCCCGAAGCGCGTCGTCCCGAACACGAGGCCAGTCCTCCCCCAGTCCAGTGCCCGCCGTTCGAGGCGGGCCGCCAGCTCGGTGGACAGGCTCAGGGTGCGGTCGGCTGATCGGGTCTTGGTGCCGCGCACACGAACTGTTCTGGCGGTGAGGTCAACGTCGTTCCACCTGACCCCCTCCAGCGCCTCGCGGATGCGCACACCGGTGCCGAACAGAAACTGCAGCAGGTCGGAGATGTCGGCGTCGTCGGCGGTCTCGACCACGCTGAACAGGTGGCGCGCCTCGGCCGCGGTGAAGGCGCGCTTGGTGTCCAGGTGCCGCTTGCCACAGTCCAAGTCGCAGTCAGGATCGGCACATTTGCGATCCCCTGGCGTTCCGGCGCTGGCGCTCGGCGTCTGGACGCGGCTCATGACGCTGGCCGCGAGCGCACCCTGCCGCTCGGCGTGGGCGAGGGTGTTGCCCAGCACCTTCCGGGCTGCCTGTGCGGCTCCGTTGCCGCGTTGGTCTGCGATGTGGGCGAGCCACTGCTCGATCACACTGACGTTGTTGGCCGCGGCGAGCTTGCGCGTGCCGATTCCACTGCCCTCGATGTAGCGGCGCACGTTGCCCTCATACTGCTCGAGGGTGCGCGGGGCCAACGGCTTGCCGCGCACTCGTTTGCGCTTGGCGGACTCAAGCCACAGCGCTGCTGCCCGGGCCACCGTCGTGTCTTGATTCAGCGTGGCGTCTCCACCGCGGTGCGTCGTCCGGTGGTCCTCGACCTTCCCCTGAAGCGCCCGCTTCGACTTGGCCTCACTGTCACCGCTCGCTGTGATGTCGAAGCGCCTCCCGTCGGCGTCCCGGTAGCGTCCCCGAGCCTGCCACTTGCCCGCGAAGGAGGGGTGTGGGCGCGAGGTGACGGCGCCCAGGACCCATGGGGTTTGTTGCGGTCTGCCCGATGACATGAGGCCTCCTCAGTGCGCTTGAGGCTGCTGCTGAAGGGTTTGTGGTGAACAGTATCCCGTTCGAGTCATGAGGCTGCGCCCGGAGAGACGTAGTGCTCGGTTTCGAACGCCACGACATCGCTGTACCGGTAGGCGACACGGCTCCCGATCTTGAGGTAGCCGATTCCTTCGCCCTGGGTTCGGAGGTTCGCCAGGTGGCCCGTGGTCACACCCCACCGGTCGGCCAGTTGAGCGGGTGTCAGGAGGTCGCGCTGCGATGCGTCGTCGACCATGGCGTTGGGCTGGGTCATAGCGACCCCGCCTGGGCCTGGGTGCGCCCAGCGGCGCCTTCGCTGGGGCGAGCGTCGGTGACGAAGCGCCGTACCTCTGCGACGGCGATGTAAAGCCGACCACACCCCTCGAACCGGGACCAACGTGGGCCGACGTGGCGTCGTCGCCAGTCGCGGACGGTGCGTGCTGGGATGTGGATGAGCTCGCAGAATTGCTCGAAGGTGAGCAGGTCGTGGTCGTGCCATTCCTCGGGGATGTGGATGGGCTCCATGTGCTTGTCCTTTTCGTTTCCCTTGGCGGTCGGTGGCTCACCTACCAAGGGAGACGAAGAGGCCCTCTGCGATCACGGCCGGGCAGACTGCTTCAGTGCCGCTCACCTGCAGCCCACATCCCTTTCCTTGTCTTCAGCGTCCGATGTCCCGGCCCTGGCCGGGAGCCGGGGTGGAGACGAAGGGCCGCGGACGCCGCTGCTCGCCACTACCGCGGTCGTGCCTCGGGTCCTGGGTGTCGAGGTTGAACCGCTCGGATGTGGATTGGTCCTGGACGAAGGGTCCGTAGCGCTCGATGTCCTCGGCCGCGGTGTCCGCGGCGTGGGCGGGTCCGAGGTCGGCCCGGTCGCGGCTGAAGACGTCGACCCATTGGGTACGTGCGCCTTCGACGCTGTCGGCGACCATGTGGGCGGTGTTGTGGTGGCGGCCACGGGTCATGCCGACGTACGCCGCGGCCGCGCCGGTGGCCTCACCGATGAGCAGGTGCGCCTGGTCCACCGTCTCGCCCTGGGCACCGTGGACGGTCGTGGCATAGGCGAGCTCGACGTGCTCGCGGACATAGCTCGAGGGCAGGCTCCGTGCGCCATTGCGCCCGCGAATCAGGACTCCACCGTCGGGGTTCGTGCTGATCACTGTCCATTGGTCGCGGTTGGCGACGCCGAGGCCTCGGTCGTTGCGTCGCGTAGTGATCAGGTCGCCGGCGCTGACCTGGTCGCCGGCTTCGGTGATCACCGTTCCGACGGGACTGGTCTCACCGGTGGTCAGCCGCTGGTCGCGGATTGCGGTGTTGAGGGTTTCGACCTGCTCGCGGGTGTCGGCGATGATCGTCCCGTCGACTTCGCTGAGCGCGGCGAGACGTTCGACCTCGGTGGGGTGGATGCCGATCAACCCCCTGGCGCACAGCTCGTCGAAGACCTCACCGGCGCGTTGTCCGGTGCGCATCAGCAGCGTCAGGTCGGCGTACTCCGGGTCGGCGAACCGGTGCACGGTCTCCAACTCGAGGCAGGCCTCGGGGCGTACCCAGCGGGCGGCGTGGTCGAGCACTCCGCCGCGGCCGACGGCCGGGAGCTGGTGGCGGTCCCCCACGAACGCGATCCGGACCTTGTTCTCGTCGGCGATGGTGAGGAGCGCACGGGCGACGTCCTGGTCGAGCATGCCGGCCTCATCGATGAGCAGGAGATCCCCGGGTAGGAGCCGGGCTGGCGCTGGCAAGTCCACGCGCGGGACCGGGTCGCGCGACCAGTGGCCGTCATCGTCCCAGCGGAAGCCGTGCTGGTGGACCAGCCAGGCGCTGGTGGACGCGAAGGCTCCGAGCTGTTCCTCGGCGACCTGGGCTGCTTTCAGGGTCGGGGTCACTATCACCATCCGCGAGTGCTGCATCTCGAGCAGTTCGTAGGCAGCGGCCAAGGTGGTGGTCTTGCCGGCACCGGCGGCGCCCTCGATCACCAGGAGCTGTGCGGTGCCGCCCAGGGCGGCGACGACCTGGCGTTGGGTCTGGTCGAGCTGGTGATGTCGCCCGACCGCGGCGCCAACCCATGCGCTGGTCACCGGCTGCTCGGCGCGGGCCGTGAGTCGGGCGATCAGGTCGGCCTCCACATCGAGCACATCGCGGGACGTCAGGGAGCGGACGTGCTCGGGCACGTCGTCACGGACCAGCAGTGGCACACACCGTGCCACGGCGCGGTCGGTCAAGTCCTCGACCAGCTCACGGCGCACCGCCGCGGGTGCCACGACGTCGACGGAGGCAATGATCCGCTCGACCTCGCCGCGGATGTCTGCGCCGTTCCAGCTCGAACGGCGCGCCCCCAGACGCGAGAGCACCAGGTCGACCACCGCATCCCGCCTGATCCGACCGATCGGGAAACCACGGTGCTCCCCGGAATCGATCAGGGCAGCCGGGACAGTGAAGCCGAGCTGGTGCAGCTCCTCGAGCCACCGCGCCCGCAGCTCGTCGCCGCTCACCGGCGCGACCTTGTCCGGTCGCGCCTGGGACCACGCCCGACGGTCCCAGGCCCGCCGCAACGACGGCCCGGGCTCCTTGCCGGGATGCTCGCCGCGCCACTGCGCCTCGTAGCGGTCGATGTTGCGGGTGATCTGCGCGGCGCGGGCGCTGAACGACCCGGCGTACGGGACCAGCTGAGCGACCTCACCGGTTTCAGCGTCGAGTGTGTACCCGTGCGCGGCGAGCACTCCCCGGAACTCAGGGTCACATACGACTGCGGCGTGACCGATTCCGTTGATCGCCTCGATGCTGTCGACGACACCGACCGAGTGCAGCCCCCGCCATCCGCCGGCGGCGAAGACGCGGGAGTTGATCTGCAGGTGGAGATGGCGGTGCGGGTCCCCAGCACGGGAGGTGTAGTGCCGAACCACAGCGGCCTCGAGCCTCTCCACCGGGACCTGGACCTGCCGCCCACGCGGCCCGACCCGGGTGGTGGCGTGATCGGCGAGCCAACCGATGATCTCGGTCGCCGCCTTGTCCTGGGCCCGGTCGTAGGCGGCGGCGATCTCCGGGTGCAGGGCCGCGGCCAGTGACCAGGTCTTCGGACCGTTCACCACCACCTCGACGAACCGCAGACCTCGGGCGTCGGTCCGCAACCGACCCTTCGCCTGCCCGGTCACGACGTCGTACCCGGCGACCCACCGCTCGTAGGCCGGCCCGTCCATCATTTCCTCTGCCCGTACCACCCCCGCTTGCCCGTACCCCACGGGGCGTACCACCCCCACCCTGGGCATGGCGACGTACCGCTCCGCGAGGCCGGTGCCCTCGGCGAGGTAGTAGTCATCGGCCCGGGATCGGTCGGCCTCGACGTAGGACCGGGCGGCGCCGGCCGCGCCGCGGTAGAACTTCACCCCACCGTGCACCGTTCGTCACCACCCGTCAGCCGTCGTCACCTAGCCTTGAAATGACTGATGGCCCGCCCCGAGGGGTGGGCCGATCTACGGACCTTCGTAGCATGCGTGCCGCTCGGTTTTGAAGGCCTTCAGGGCTGTTGCGGTGGTGCGGATTCGGAACTCGTCACTGCTCGTATCTTGCTGAGGGGGGTGACGTCCCTCCGCGTGGTGTAGTTGCCGGTTGTTGTTGTGCTCGGCTTCGCGGGGTTGTCTAACTATGACGCGATGAGCTCGTGGGTGACCACCTCCTGTTCGGGGTTGTTGTCGATCAGGGCCAGGATGGACAACAAGAGCACAAGGACGCCACCCAGGACGGCGCGCGCCAGCCGAATCATGGCCCCCGCTCCACGGTCACGGCCCTGGCCCAGTCCGGATTTGTGTCGATCGGAACGCCGAGCGCAGTGAGGTATTCAAAGACCATGTCCGTGGTGAAACGGCTCGCCTTCGCACGCCTCTCGTACGCAGACTGAATCTCGAAGGGGTAAGCATCTCCCCAGGTCTCGAACACCCATCGTCCGCCATCGTTGGCCGCAACAATCGAACGCTCCATGGCCAGCGGCGGTTCACCGCTGGGGCCGTAGACCTCCAGCACTCTTGCCGGATATGTTGCGCTGTCTTCGACGGTGACCACTCGCATCGCACGACAGCCGAGTTCCCGCGCGGCGTAGCTCGGCAATACGCCAACGTCAGTGCCAAGCGGCCCGTTGCTGAGCAACGCCGTCCAGTGACCGACGGGCACACAAACGTATCGAGTGACGTCGTCACCCGGCGCCAGGAGACGGACGGCCTCGTTCATCGAGGACACTCCAGCCGGGCGAGTCGCCCAGCCAGCATCAAAGCCACGGACGATCCAGTCGGCGAGGGCCGAGGTTCCGACCTCGAAGTAGCCGACCTGTTCGGTGGTAGCGCCCCCTGCGGCGGACGGAAGAGTCATGGCACGAGCCTAAGGATGAAGTTGGAACCGGGATCGTTCGCCAAGATGCGTGCTTCGTGAAGTGCACCGCGGGGATTCGCGAGTCCTTCGTACTCGACGTAGTAGCGCTGGCCGTTGAGTGAATACTGCAGATCAGGACGGTTAATGCCCATGCGCTGTCCGAGGCCGTTGACCTGCTGCTGGTTGACCCGGATTCCCGTCGCGCCGCGCGGGAGCGCAGCGATATCGGCCTGGAGCGCCTGGTTGTGGGATGCGCGTCCAATCGATCTTCCAAAGCCCAACGCGTTCGGTGCAATCGGGCTGACAGCCACGTCCTGTGCAAGTCGGGTGCCTGCGTTTGCGGCAACACCGGTAGCCACCACGATTCCCGGCCCCGAAACGTCGTTCCCTAGCCGCTGACCTGCACCAATGTGTTCCTGAGGCTCGACGAGAACCTCGACAGTCAGGTTGTGAGCCCCGACGCGAGTTTCAGCGGCACCGACTGCGGTCGCCGACGCCGTCGCGCCGCTCAACAGAAGGGCTGCAGCGAGCGTCGCGAGCATGCGCAGGAGCAGGCTCAACTTGGCACACCTTCACACGCAGCGACGACCGTGCGGATCGCGCTTTCGAGTTCTTCAAGCGAGCGGATCTGGCGGTGCTCCAGCACCACCGCGTCGCTTGTGTCCACGCGATAGGCCTCCAACTCACATTCGCCGGACTCCCATACGGTGACTTGGCCCGCAACGCTGTCCCCCTCCACCTGGAGCCAGGCAGACCGCTTGTTGACGGTGGCATCACCAAGTTGGGCGGAGACCGACGGCGTAGTGCGACCGGAAGAAGTCCAGCCGGATGCCCAACCCATCAGGAAATCTAGGAAGGTCAGCACGACGTCACCACCACGATGTTGCAGGCTGGCACCGGGGATTGGACAGGGCTGCCTCGCTTCGCGGCTAGCCTCCCGAGGATGTGGTTCGGGCTCGGGATCTGGGCGTGGCCCGGCTGACCGCCACCATGAAGGACGCCTCGCGGAACGTCGAACTCAACGAACAAGTTGCCTGGATCGGTCTGGCGTCGCCACACCTCAACGGATGGCGGATGAGAAACGTAGGTGGTCCCTCCGCCCCCAACCTGAACCTCGCCCGTTCTGACCATTGATGCATGCTCGTCAGGCGACATCCATCTTCCGACCCTCGTCAGGTCGTCTCCACCGTTTGCGGCAACGCTGAAGTCCGTAGGCGTCGTAGACGTTCCCGCGGGCGACCCAACCCACCTCACAGGCGACGAGCGGATGGACTCTGCGCGTACGACGCGACCGGACCACCCAACAGTCACCTGCGCGGGTTGCGCGACATTGTCGTAGGTGTGGACCGTCGTCGCAGACGATCGCGCCTGGCTCGCCACACCCTCGGGATGAGACCCGGAAGCAACAGCCGCTGCCATGGGCATCCCGATGATCGCCAGCAAGGCAAGAAGCAGCGCGAACAGGGTCCGGACGGGCAGAACGGGCTTATCCCCTCCTGACCGTCGGCCACGGCTCGGTTGGCGACTCACTGCTCGGTCAGTTCCGTTCCAGCAATCGCTGCAACCTGCTCGAGGAGGTCCAGCGGGACCTCCCTCCCGGCCGGTACCAATAGCACGGTTCCTTCTGTGCCGCGGGTCAGCGTGAACCAGAGGCCGCCGTGTGGTGACAGATCCCAGCACTCGAGCGACAACCGATCGTTGATCGTGTCTCCGATGACCGTGAGCTCAAGGGGGAGCCCCCGATACGTGATCATTTCCATCACAGGAATCCGATCAATCGGCCGAACTCTTCGAACCGGGCACCCATGTCTGGCAGCAGGAACTCACGAACAGGCCCGAAGTTCGGATGTACGTAGCTACGTTCGGCCGTTAGCGGATTGGTCAGGATGTCATCGAGCACGCTTTGGCCGGCGGAGTTGAGCTCAGCACCAGGAACCTTTGGGTACGCCGTGTTGCCAGCCCGGTTGGCGTGCTTCTGAAGCGCTCGGCCCGCCTCCGTGAGCCCGTTCCTATCGAGCTGTGCCCCTTGAGCGGACAACTCGTCCAACGTCCGAGGCACCGTCTTTGCGGCAACACCGGTAGCCACCACGATTCCCGGCCCCGAAACGTCGTTCCCTAGCCGCTGACCTGCACCAATGTGTTCCTGAGGCTCGACGAGAACCTCGACAGTCAGGTTGTGAGCCCCGACGCGAGTTTCAGCGGCACCGACTGCGGTCGCCGACGCCGTCGCGCCGCTCAACAGAAGGGCTGCAGCGAGCGTCGCGAGCATGCGCAGGAGCAGGCTCAACTTGGCACACCTTCACACGCAGCGACGACCGTGCGGATCGCGCTTTCGAGTTCTTCAAGCGAGCGGATCTGGCGGTGCTCCAGCACCACCGCGTCGCTTGTGTCCACGCGATAGGCCTCCAACTCACATTCGCCGGACTCCCATACGGTGACTTGGCCCGCAACGCTGTCCCCCTCCACCTGGAGCCAGGCAGACCGCTTGTTGACGGTGGCATCACCAAGTTGGGCGGAGACCGACGGCGTAGTGCGACCGGAAGAAGTCCAGCCGGATGCCCAACCCATCAGGAAATCTAGGAAGGTCAGCACGACGTCACCACCACGATGTTGCAGGCTGGCACCGGGGATTGGACAGGGCTGCCTCGCTTCGCGGCTAGCCTCCCGAGGATGTGGTTCGGGCTCGGGATCTGGGCGTGGCCCGGCTGACCGCCACCATGAAGGACGCCTCGCGGAACGTCGAACTCAACGAACAAGTTGCCTGGATCGGTCTGGCGTCGCCACACCTCAACGGATGGCGGATGAGAAACGTAGGTGGTCCCTCCGCCCCCAACCTGAACCTCGCCCGTTCTGACCATTGATGCATGCTCGTCAGGCGACATCCATCTTCCGACCCTCGTCAGGTCGTCTCCACCGTTTGCGGCAACACCGGTAGCCACCACGATCCCGGCCCCCGCGGCGTCGTTTCCTAGCCGATGACCTGCGATTTCTTGCGGCGGGGGCGCGACGAGAACCTCAACCACAGACGCCGAAGCCCGGACACGAGTTTCAGTGCCAGCGTTGGCCACCGCTGATGGTGGAGCGCTGCTGAGGATCGTGGCCAGGAGTGCGACCAGAGCGGCCACGAGTTGGACCACCCACCCCCGCGAGCAGTGCGTCTGCCTACCCGGAATCATCGTTCCCACGGGCCTCCGACTGACGAGCCATTTGCTCCCCATTAGGCGCCAGCCTCAGCCAGAAGCCGTCGCCCATCGGGCTCCACCCCAAGCGGTCAAGTTCGATCTCGGAGCGGAGAACCCACCCGTCGGACGGAAGGTCCCAGTCCTCGAACCCTGACTCGCCCAGGTCACCCGGAACCATCAGCTCGTCTGAGTACAGGGCTCCAAGGACGTCCAGCACTGCGCGCTTCGTCTCCGGGTTGATGACGCCTCGAGTGCAGAGCCACACGACATCGTGTAGCGAGACCCAGTCGACGAGACCGGCCTCCAACAGTTCGCCGACGACTCGCGCGCGCGTCACCAGGGCACCCCGTCCGCAAGATGCACGGTGCGCTGCCGCCCGCTCACAGGGAAGAAGTCGATCGTTGGTCCCCCTGTTCCCGAACTTGTACGCCACTGGATCACGCCGCCATCCGGTAGCCGGTGCACTTCAGGCACCTTCGGGCCACGCGATGCGATCCGTTCAGCACCAACAGTCCAAGCATTGAAGGTGTCCTGCAGTTCGTCTACCGAACCCGCGGTGCGGACATGCGCGTTCCGACCCGGGCCAAGTTTCCGGAATGAGTCCAGCACCAGATCCGTGTTTCTGGCCGGGCCGAGGGCAGGACCCGTC
>CAWAFS010000007.1:0-436520 GCA_963781335.1 uncultured Actinomycetota bacterium
CGACGTCCTCGCCCATCAGCACCGAGAACACCTCGTCGGCCTGGGCCGCGTCGTCGAGGGTGACCTGGAGCATCAGCCGCTGCTCGGGGTTCATCGTGGTCTCCCACAGCTCGTCGGCGTTCATCTCACCGAGGCCCTTGTAGCGCTGGACCGGGTTCTCCTTGGGCAGTTTCTTGCCCTGGGCCAGGCCGTCACGCATCAGGGCGTCGCGCTCGGAGTCGGAGTAGACGAACTCGTGCTCGTTGGGCTTGTTCCAGCGCAGCCGGTAGAGCGGGGGCTGGGCCATGTAGACGTAGCCGCCCTCGATCAGCGGCCGCATGAACCGGAACAGCAGCGTCAGCAGCAGGGTGTTGATGTGGTGGCCGTCGACGTCGGCGTCGGCCATCAGCACGACCTTGTGGTAACGCAGCTTGTCGACGTCGAACTCCTCGTGCACACCGGTGCCGAGCGCGGAGATGATCGACTGCACCTCGGTGTTGGCCAGCACCTTGTCCAGCCGGGCCTTCTCGACGTTGAGGATCTTCCCGCGGATCGGCAGGATCGCCTGCACCCGCGAGTCGCGGCCCTGGCGTGCGGACCCACCGGCCGAGTCGCCCTCGACGATGAAGACCTCGCACTCCTCGGGGTTGGTCGACTGGCAGTCCGAGAGCTTGCCGGGCAGTCCGCCGCCACCGAAGAGGTCCTTGCGGGACCGGGCCAGGTCGCGGGCCTTGCGGGCGGCGACCCGTGCCTGCGCAGCGGACTGGGCCTTGCGGACGATGTCCTTGCCCTCCGCGGGGTTCTTCTCGAACCAGTCGCCGAGCTGGTCGTTGACGATGCGCTGCACGAAGCCCTTGGCCTCGGTGTTGCCGAGCTTGGTCTTGGTCTGGCCCTCGAACTGGGGGTCGGCGAGCTTGATCGAGATGATCGCCGTCAGGCCCTCGCGGATGTCGTCACCCTTGACCCGGTCCTCGACCTTCTTCATCAGGCCCCATTCCTCGCCCCAGGTGTTGACCAGGGTGGTCAGGGACGCGCGGAAGCCCTCCTCGTGCGTGCCACCCTCGTGGGTGTTGATCGTGTTCGCGAAGGTGTGCACCGACTCGTTGTAGGTGGTGTTCCACTGCATCGCGAGCTCGAGGCTCATGTGGCTCTCGTGGCTCTCGGGCGTCTCGGCCTCGAAGTTGATGATCGACGGGTTGGCGATCGTCTTGCTCCGGTTGAGGTGCTCGACGTAGTCGACGAGCCCGCGGTCGAACTTGAACCGCCGTTCCATCACGCCGCCCGGTGCACTGTGCGCCGCCTGGGCGCCCTCGCCACCCTCCTCGATGTCGTCGGAGACCGTGTCGTCGTCGAGTGCGTCGGCGATCTGGGCCGCGGCGGCCCGCTCGTCGCGTACGACGATCTCGAGGCCCTTGTTGAGGAAGGCCATCTCGCGGAAGCGGTTGGTGATCGTCTCGAAGGAGTAGTTGGTCGTCTCGAAGATGTCGTCGTTGGCCCAGAAGCGGGTCGTCGTCCCCGTCTCCTCGGTCGACTCGTGCTTCTCGAGCGGCCCGGTGGGCACCCCCATCTCGAAGGCCTGGAACCACCGGAAGCCGTCCCGCTTGATCTCGACCTCGATGCGCTTGGAGAGCGCGTTCACCACAGAGATGCCCACGCCGTGGAGGCCACCGGAGACCTTGTAGCCGGATCCGCCGAACTTGCCACCCGCGTGCAGCACCGTGAGCACGACGGTGACCGCGGGCAGCTCCTGGCCGGCTGGGATGTCCACCGGGATGCCACGACCGTTGTCGGAGACCTGGATGGCGCCGTCGGGAAGGATCGCCACCTCGACGCGGTCGCAGAAACCCGCCAGTGCCTCGTCGACCGAGTTGTCCACGACCTCCCACACCAGGTGGTGCAGGCCGCGCTCACCGGTGGAGCCGATGTACATGCCCGGACGCTTCCGCACAGCCTCGAGGCCCTCGAGCACCTGGATCGCGCTGGCGTCGTAGTTGCCGGCCTCCACCGAGTGGCCCTCGAGGATGCTGGCGGGGATCACCTCGGGGGGCTGTGGGTGTTCGGCCAGCGCGTCGGCCCGTGCGTCGGCCCGTGCGTCGGCCCGGGCGTCGGCCCGGGCGTCGGCCCGTGCGTCGGTCGGCAGGTCGGTCGGCAGGTCGGTCGGCACGTCGGTCGGCAGGTCTGGGGAAAGGTCTTCGGAAGGAGTTGTGATGGTGGGCTCGTCGGCCACTAAGTCTTCCTCTTCTGCTGTGCGCCCCGTCTTGGACCGGGGGCGAGGACTGATGTCGGCGGCACGTTCCGTGCAACACAATGGTCGCCTCACGTTGGGGTCGGCGACCAAGCCTCAGTCTACCCGTCACGGCCGCACAATCACGCACACTGTCCTGCGATTGTGGACATCGGGGCCGAAAAATGCCCCTCAGAGGCCCGGAACGGGGTGCGACAGGCCGTCCGAGGGGGTCCGCCGACTCCCTGTACGGCCCCGAGGGCGTTCAGGGCTCATCCTCGAAGCCTGGGCGGAGCTTGGGAGGGCTGTCCGGCGCCCGCATCCCACAAATGTTGGGCTGGGACGTCGCGGTGGGTCGTTTCGACGTCCGGATCCAACATTTGTGGGCTTGGGTCAGCCGTAGGTGTCGCGCGGCCCCCGGCCCTTCACCCGGAGGCGACCTCGCTTCCACGAGGGCCCGCGCGGTCCCTCCACGTCGATCACCTGCACCGTCCCCTCGCCGAGCACCTCGTTGAGACGGCGTACGACGTCCGGGGCCAGGAGCTTCATCTGGGTGGCCCACGCCGTGGAGTCCGTGCGTACGACGAGCCGACCGTCGGCGAACGACTCGGGGCTCACGTGCGCGCCCACGTCATGGCCGACGATCGCCTGCCAGCGCGAGAACACCCCGTGCACCCGCAGCTCGGTCTCCCAGCCCTGCTCGCTGACGAAGCGCCCCAGGGTCGCGTCCATGGTCTGCGGGTCACGGTCGTCGGGGTGCGCACCGCTGGAGCTGGTCTCCCGGAAGGCACGCCACCGACGGGCCGCCTTCCCGCTGCCACCGCCTCGAGATGGCCGCTGGGAGGTCTTGCCGGCCAGCCCGCGGGCGATCGACCTGGCCAGGTCGAGGCCCGAGTCGTCGTGTTCCTCCACCGGCTGCTCGCCCCCGGTTTCGCCCCGGCTTCACCGTCCGGTTGCTGGTCCGTGGTCCCGTCCTCACCCGTCAACGAGGGTCACCTCGCCCGCGGCCACTTCGAAGCGACGCCCGCGCAGTCCCTCCGGGATGTCCTCCGGCACGGCTGCGGTCACCAGCACCTGCTCGGCACCGGAGACCAGCTCCGCGAGCTGGGCCCGACGGCCCGTGTCCAGCTCGGCGAAGACGTCGTCCAGGATCAGCACCGGGTCGTCGCCGGTGGAACGCAGCAGATCGTAGGAGGCCAGCTTCAACGCGAGCGCGAAGGACCACGACTCACCGTGACTGGCATAGCCCTTGACCGGGAACTCACCCAGCGAACAGACAAGGTCGTCGCGGTGCGGGCCGACCAGCGAGACCGCGCGATCCAGCTCGTCGGGGCGACGGCGGGCGATCTCGGCGAGGATGGCCTGCTCGAGCTCCTCGAGGTTGGGGAGGCGCTCGGCCTCGCCCACGTCCACCACCCCATCGGACTCGACGCTGGGCTCGACGCCGGGCTCGAAGCTGAGCTCGAAGCTGGGCTTGTAGGTCAGCACCGCGTCCTCGCGGGCCGCCCCACGCGCCACCGCCTCGTAGGCCTTGCCCAGCAACGGGTTCAGCTCCTCCACCAACCGAGCCCGGGCCTGCATGATCTCCGCCCCGAGCGCGGCGAGCTTGGTGTCCCAGACCCCCAGGGTCGACAGCGTTCCCTCGGCGGAGGATCCCCGCAGTCGTGCCGTCTTCAGCAACGTGTTGCGCTGCTTGAGCACCCGGTCGTAGTCGCTGCGGGTGCCGGCATAGCGAGCGCCCTGGTGCAGCACCAACAGGTCGTCGGCGAACCGGCGTCGCTCGTTCGGGTCACCCTTGACCAGCACGAGGTCGTCGGGGGCGAACACGACCGTCCTGACCAGGCCCAGCAGCTCCTTCGCCCTCGGCAGCTGCGCCCGGTTGATCCTGGCCCGGTTGGACTTCCCGGGGTTGATCTCGATCTCGAGCACCGCGCGACGGTCGTCGCGGACGACGGCGGCACGCACCACGGCGTGCGCTGCGCCGTGGCGCACGAGCGGGAGGTCGGCGGCCACCCGGTGCGAGCTCAGCCGGGACAGGTAGTCGATCGCCTCGACGATGTTGGTCTTCCCCTGTCCGTTGCGTCCGACGAACGACGTGACTCCTGGCTCCAGGTCCACCTCGAGGACGGGGTAGGAGCGGAAGTCGTGCAGCGACAGATGGGCGACGTACAAGCGGGTCGAGGCTCCTGCCGGCTACTTCTCGGCGCCGGTGTCGGCCGGGGAGTCGACGTCCTCGGTGGTCGGCGGCCCACCGGCCTGTACGGCGTGGCCGCCGAACTGGTTGCGCATCGCGGCGACGGCCTTCATCGCCGGGCTGTCGTCCTGCCGTGAGCTGAACCTGGCGAACAGCGAGGCGGCGATGACGTTCATCGGCACCGCGTTGTCGATGGCCGCCTCGACGGTCCAGCGGCCCTCGCCGGAGTCGTCGGCATAGCCACGGATCTCGTCGAGGTGGGTGTCGTCCTTGAGCGCCGCGACCAGCAGGTCCAGCAGCCAGGACCGGATCACCGTGCCCTCGCGCCAGGAGTCGAAGACCTCGGTGACGTTGTCGACGAGGTCGACCTTGTTGAGCAGCTCCCAGCCCTCGGCGTAGGACTGCATCATCGCGTACTCGATGCCGTTGTGAACCATCTTCGCGAAGTGGCCGGCGCCGGGCTTCTTGCCGGCGTGCACGAAGCCGGCCTCGCCCTCGGGACGCAGTGCGTCGAAGGCGGGCTGGACCTTGGCGACGTCGTCCTCGGAACCACCGCACATCAGGGCGTAGCCGTTCTCCAGGCCCCACACCCCGCCGGAGACGCCGCAGTCGACGAAGCCGATGCCCTTCTCACCCAGGGCTGCAGCATTGATCTCGTCGTCGGTCCACCGGGAGTTCCCCCCGTCGACGACCAGGTCGCCCTCGGAGAGCAGCCCGCCCAGCTCCTTGATCGTGGCGCGGGTCGGGTCCCCCGAGGGCACCATCACCCAGACGACCTTCGGACTGGGCAGCTGCTCGACCATCTCGGCCAGGCTGGCGGCGTCGCTGAGGTCGGGGTCGCGGTCGAAGCCGACCACGGTGTGTCCCGCATTGCGCAGCCGGGTGCGCATGTTGCCGCCCATCTTCCCGAGGCCGACGAGTCCGATGTCCATGCGGGTTCCCCTGCTTTCGTTCGGTGTGCTGGTCGAGGGTGGTCGTCCTGGTGGCGGGCTCGACTCAGGAGAGCAGGCGACGCGGCATCAGCAGGTAGCGGAAATCCGTGTCCGCCTCCCCCTCGAGGGAGTCCACACCCGAGAGTACGACGGGCTTGGAGGCCTGGGTGAAGGCCAGCTCCACGAACGGTGACTCGATGGCGGTCAGGCCGTCGAGGAGGTACTGCGGGTTGAACCCCGTCGTGATGTCCTCGCCGGTGACGTGTGCCTCGAGCGACTCACTCGCCATCGCCTCCTCGCCGGACCCGGCATCGAGGGTCAGCACGTTGTCGGAGAACGCGAGCTGCACGGCCGTGTTGCGCTCGGCCACCAGCGAGACCCGCTTGACCGAGTCGACCAGCGCCGACTTGTCGACGCGCGCGACGGTCAGGTGTTCGCTCGGGAACAGCGAGCGCACCTTGGGGAAGTCGCCGTCGAGCAACCTGGTCGTCGTACGACGGATGCCCCCGCCCGCGTTGCCCTCGAACCCGATGATCCCCTCGCCTGCACCACCCGCGGACCCGGTCGAGAGAGCGACGGAGATCTCGCTGCCACCGACCAGTGCCTTGGCGGTGTCGGCCAGCACCTTGGCCGGCACCAGAGCGGCCGCGTCGATGTCGGGAGCCGACGGGGACCAGGTCAGCTCGCGCTGGGAGAGCCGGAACCGGTCGGTCGCGAGCATCGCGATCGAGTCGCCGTCCAGCTCCAGCCGGACACCGGTGAGCACCGGCAGCATGTCGTCGCGACCAGCGGCAGTGACCGCCTGGGCCACGGCGTGGGCGAAGACCGAGCTGCTCACGGTGCCGCGGGCCTCGGGCATCTGCGGCAGGGTCGGGTAGTCCTCCACCGGCATCGTCTGCAGGCTGAACCGTGCGGAGCCACAGGTCAGCGTGACCTTGGCGCCCTCGATGCTCATCTCGACCGGCTTGTTGGGCAGGCTGCGGCAGATGTCGGCCAGCAGGCGGCCCGAGACCAGGGCCCGTCCCTCGTCGCTGACGTCGGCGTTCAGGGTGGCCCGGGCCGAGGTCTCGTAGTCGAAGGTGGACAGCTGGAGGCCGTCCGCTCCTGCACCAGCACCACCGTCGAAGCTGCCTGCCTCGATCAGCAGGCCGGCCAGGACGGGAGCACTCGGACGGATCGGGAGCGCACGAGCCGTCCAGGCGACGGCATCGGCGAGGACGTCACGTTCGACGCGGAACTTCACGGATGGTTCCTCTCCATCTGGTGCATCAGCTGCGGTTGGCCCGGGGTGATGGCCGGGGGTGAGCATCCTGCCACGCGGTCGGTCGTCCACAGGCAAGCGTCGCCCCGGATATTGCGCTGCGAGGAATCAATTGGGAATTCCGCAGTAGTAGTAGGTGCGGTGGATTCTGTGGACAACCCGTGTTCTTGCAGGTCAGCGGGCAGAAGTTGACACGAGCTGCCTGTGGAGAGCGCCGTGGCGAACCACAGGTTCCTGTGGTTCCGGGAGGCCCCTGTGTGTGGTGCGCGCTGGTCGTCCACACGGCTTACCGGGGAAGTCCACTGAATTCGTCGCGTGAAACCACATGTTGCAGCGTTGTGGTTCAACTCTGCTTGGCCTGCTGCTTGATCCGGGTGGTGAGCTCGGTGACCTGGTGGAAGACGTTGCGCCGCTCGGCGAGGTCCTTGCGGATGCGCCGGTCGGCGTTCATCACCGTGGTGTGGTCACGCCCGCCGAACTGCTGCCCGATCTTGGGCAGGGACAGCTCGGTCAGCTCGCGGCACAGGTACATCGAGATCTGCCGGGCCGTCACCAGGGCACGGGTGCGACTCGGACCGCACAGATCCTCGATGCTGAACCCGAAGTAGGTGGCCGTCTGGGCGATGATCAGCCCGGCCGTGACCTCAGGCTCGCCGCCCTCGGGGATCAGGTCCTTGAGCACGATCTCGGCCAGGGTCATGTCGACCTCCTGCTGGTTGATGCTCGCGAACGCCGTCACCCGGATCAGCGCACCCTCGAGCTCGCGGATGTTGGTCTGGATCCGCGAGGCGATGAACTCCAGCACGTCGGCGGGAGCAGAGAGGCGGTCAGCGGCGGCCTTCTTGCGCAGGATCGCGATCCTCGTCTCGAGGTCGGGAGGCTGTACGTCGGTGAGCAGGCCCCACTCGAAGCGGTTGCGCAACCGGTCCTCGAGCTGGGTCAGGCGCTTGGGCGGTCGGTCGGAGCTGATCACGATCTGCTTGTTGGCGTTGTGCAGCGTGTTGAAGGTGTGGAAGAACTCCTCCTGCGTCTGCTGCTTGCCCTCGAGGAACTGGATGTCGTCGACCAGGAGCACGTCGACGTCGCGGTAGCGACGCTGCAGGGCCGCGGTGTTCGCATCCTTGATCGCGTTGATCACGTCGTTGGTGAACGCCTCGGAGGAGACGTAGCGGATCTTGGCGCCGGTCCACAGGTTGCGCACGTAGTGCCCGATGGCATGCAGCAGGTGGGTCTTGCCCAGCCCCGAGTCGCCGTAGACCAGCAACGGGTTGTAGGCCTTGCCCGGCGCCTCGGCCACCGCGACCGCAGCGGCGTGGGCGAACCGGTTGGAGGAGCCGATCACGAAGGTCTCGAAGGTGTAGCGCGGGTTCAGCGGACTGTCCGGGATGCCGGTGGTCAACGAGGCACTCGACGCCCTTGTCGACAGGTCACTTTGTCGACTTGTGGACTGGCGGTGGTGTTGCGGAGTGCGGATGTCGTGGGGGGAGATGCTCGGGATGCTGGCCCCGTGGTTCGGCGTACCGTGCAACGGCTGCGACGCAGCGGGCTCGGGCAGGGAGGCCCCAGGACCGGGCATCCCCCCGGCTCCGCGGGTCGCGCCCGGCCCGCTGGTCAGACCGGGTGGCGAGGGGGCAGGCTGCGCCTCGGGCGCCGGCTCCAGGGTGGGATCGACGCTCACGGCGAGCCGCACGGGCTTGCCCAGGCGCTCGCTGAGGGTGTCCTCGATCCGGGTCCGTAGCCGGCCCTCGAGCTGGTTGCGGGTGAACTCGTTGGGGACCGCCACCACGGCAGTGCTCTCCGCGAGCATCAGCGGCTTGCTGGAGGCCAGCCACACCCGCTGGTTGGGCGGAAGGCTGTCGACGATGCCGGGCCAGAGGACCTCGAGCTCAGTTGCCTGGTTGCTGCCTGTGTTGTGTGCGTCCACGCCCCGTTGCGCTTCCCTTCGATGGCTGTGCCGCGGTGCGAGGCCCGAGAATCCCGGGGCCTCCACACCTTTGTCCACAGGTTGTGCGATACCCGGTGAACCTCCCGCTGGGGATGTCCGCCGAGATCCAAGAGGTTGACCGATTGCTCCGGTTTGGTCCCAGCTCCGACCGTCAGGCGACACCGGTGAGGACGCCGTGACCGAGGAGTCGACCCGCTCAACGCTCACATGAGGGCGCTCAGGGGGTGGGTGGGGCTGCCCGGAACCACGGACGCTAACAACCTTCGTGCCTGTGGATCAACCGTTGTCCACAGGTATCCACACGATGGCCGGATACGTCCCGGCGTGTCGGTGGACAAACGTTCCCACCTCGGTGCCACGCTGCCCGGTTCCGCTCGCTGTCGGGCACCAACGGTTCGAATTGACCCTGTCACAGCGCAACGCGTACCGTTGGCAGGTCTGTACCGGCGTCGACCGGTGCCGCATGTCCATGAGCGTCCGCTGATCATGGATGAGCGGTGCCAGTTGACTCACAACTGGCGATGCGATCGCACGCACGACCCGGTAGTAGGACGCTTTCCAAGCCCCCCTGAGTGGAGTGAATCCGTTGAGCAAGCGCACGTTCCAGCCGAACAACCGTCGTCGGCACAAGACCCACGGCTTTCGTCTGCGGATGCGCACCCGCGCCGGCCGCGCAGTACTGGCCTCGCGTCGGCGCAAGGGTCGCAACCGCCTCGCTGCCTGAGGCGTGGGCAGCAGGGCGTGCTCTCCCCCAGCAATCGCCTGACCTCACCCGTGCACTTCCGGGAGGTCGTGCGCCGTGGCCGGCGCTGCGGCGGTCCACTCATGGTGGTCCACCTGCTCGCGCCCGAGGTCGAACGCGCCCACGCGGGACTGCCCGCGGCGCCTCGGGTCGGTTTCGTGGTCTCCAAGGCGGTCGGCCCGGCGGTCACCCGCAACAAGGTGTCCCGCCGCCTGCGCCACCTGGCCAGGCAGCGCACAGGCGGCCTTCCCCCGCATGGCATGCTCGTGGTGCGTGCACTCCCGTCGGCGGCGCACGCGTCCTACGACGAGCTGGCGGGTGAGCTGGACCGCTGTCTGGCCAAGTTGGGCGTCTCCGCGAATCTTGCGGCAACTGCGGAGGTGGGCGGATGAAGTTCCTGTTGATCACGCTCCTGCGCGGATATCGGTTCGCCATCAGTCCCCTGTACGGGCAGGTGTGCCGTTATCACCCGACTTGTTCGGCGTATGCGCTGGAGGCGATCACGGTGCACGGCAGCATCAAGGGCACCTGGCTCGCCGTACGCCGACTCGGGCGGTGCCACCCCTGGGCACTGGGTGGCTATGACCCGGTACCGCCGCACCATCCAGGTTCTGCTCACCGTGAGATGACTCGAGGAGTCTGAGTGTCCTTCTTCAGCGACATCGGCAGCTTCATCATGAAGCCGCTGTACTTCGTGATCAGTGCCATCCTCCTGGGTTTCCACAACGTCTTCGGCAACCTCTTCGGTGATGCCTCCGGCGCCTCGTGGGCGCTGTCGATCATCGGTCTCACGCTGGTGATCCGGGCCCTGCTGATCCCGCTGTTCGTCAAGCAGATCAAGTCCAGCCGGAACATGCAGCTGATCCAGCCGCACGTGAAGGAGCTGCAGAAGAAGTACGGCCATGACCGGGAGCGTCTCGCCCAGGAGACGATGGCGCTCTACCGGGAGACCAAGACCAACCCCTTCGCCTCCTGCATGCCGCTGCTGCTGCAGATGCCGATCTTCATCGCCCTGTTCCGGTTGCTCGACCAGGCGGCGGACGGCAAGGCGCACGGTCTGCTGAACAAGACCGATGCGCGGCAGCTGGCCAACGCCGAGCTCTTCGGTGCCCCGATCTCCGCGACCTTCACCAAGGCCGGCGGCGACGAGATCGTCCAGGTGATCGCCATGACGCTGGTGGTGATCATGATCGCCACCACGTTCCTGACCCAGCGCCAGCTGATGAGCAAGAACATGCCGGCCGACGCGCTCACCGGCCCCTACGCCCAGCAGCAGAAGATCCTGCTGTGGGTGCTCCCGTTCGGCATGGGGATCAGCGGCTTCTTCTTCCCCATCGGTGTCCTGCTCTACTGGACCACCTCGAACATCTGGACGATGGGGCAGCAGTTCTGGGTGATCCGGAACAACCCGGCGCCCAACACCGAGGCCTTCGCCGCCAAGGAACGTCGTGACGCCGAGAAGCGCAAGCGCAAGGGCCTTCCCCCCGAGGAGGAGGCCGGCTCGGTGAAGACCGAGCCCGAGCCCAAGAAGCCGGCACCACGCCAGCAGCCGAAGAAGATGACCCGCGAGCAGCGCAAGAAGTCCGGCGGCAAGCCGGGCGGACCCTCCGCGAAGAGGACCCCCCAAACCGATGACCAGAAAGCCCCCCAGAGCGATGAGGGAGAAGACAAGTGAGTGAGTCCGTGAACAAGACCATCGAGACCGACGCCCAGCCAGAGATCCAGCCAGAGATCCAGCCAGAGATCGGGGACGACACGGCCGAGGTGCCCGCCCAGAGCGGTTCCGTGCCAGAGGAGGCGCCGCGAGGAGGCGCCTGAGCCTGAGGAGGCTGGGGCCGCCGTGGTGACCGACGATTCCGTCGAGGACCCGGCGGAGGAGTCTGAGGCAGAGGACGCAGATTCGGAGGACTCGGACGAGGACGGATCCCCGCGGCTCGGGCGGCGCGAGCGCCTGGAGCAGGAGGGCGACATCGCCGCGGACTACCTCGAGGAGCTGCTGGAGATCACCGACCTCGACGGCGACCTGGACATGGATGTCGAGGGCGACCGGGCCACCGTGTCCATCGTGGGCGCCAACCTGCCGCAGCTCGTCGGAGAACAGGGCGAGGTGCTCGAGGCGCTCCAGGAGCTGACCCGGCTGGCCGTCTACCGGGAGACCGGCGAGCGCTCGCGGCTGATGCTGGACGTGAGCGGACACCGCGCAGCGCGCCGGAGCGCCCTGGAGGTGCAGGCGACCGAGATCGTCGCCCAGGTCAAGGAGTCCGGCGAGCAGGCCTCTCTGGAGCCGATGTCCCCGTTCGAGCGCAAGGTCGTGCACGACGTGGTCGCCGCGGCGGGTCTGAGGTCCGAGTCCGAAGGCGCCGAGCCGCGGCGCTACGTCGTGGTGCTGCCGGCGTGAGGTCCCTGCCTCGTGAACGACGACGTTTCACGTGAAACAGCACCCTCCGCGCCCGAAAGTGCGCGGGGGGTGTTTTCGCGTGCGCTGCCGCTGGCAGAGCAGTTCGCCGAACTCCTGACCGGTGAGGCGACCGTCCGCGGCCTGATCGGCCCCCGGGAGGTGCCCCGCCTCTGGGAGCGACACCTGCTGAACTGCGCAGTGGTCACCGACCTGATGCCCCCCGACAGCACGGTGTGCGACGTCGGGAGCGGGGCCGGACTGCCCGGCATCGCGCTGGCGATCCGCCGGCCCGACCTTCAGGTGACTTTGGTGGAGCCATTGCTGCGTCGTACCACGTTTCTGGAGCTCGCTGTGTCCACAATGGGGTTGACCAACGTGGCCGTCCACCGGGGGCGGGCAGAAGAGCTCCAGGGTGAGTCGGAAGCGGGACAGGTGTTCGATGTGGTGACGTCGAGAGCAGTGGCTCCGATGGGTCGCCTCGCTCGATGGTCGCTGCCGCTGGTCCGTGAGGGCGGCCTGTTCCTGGCGATGAAGGGCTCCTCTGCCGCAGAGGAGGTCCGGTCCGCAGCCCAGCAGATCCGACGTCTCGGTGGGACAGACGTGCAGGTCAGGACGGTGGGCGAGCAGTGGCTGAGCCCGCCGGTGACCGTCGTACGCATGGTGAAAAGGGGCGTATCGTCATGAAGCCTTCGGACCGGAGGATCTGGTGATGACCGCATTGCAGCGGCCGCTCGGATCCCGGCTTCGTGACCGCTGGAAGTTATCCACCGGCCGAAAGTGGCCGCGTGAGCCTATGAATCCACAGATGGAGAGGGTTTATCCACAGGCCTCCTCTGTTTCACGTGAAACCACGCAGCAGAACGGGACGGAAAATCAGTTGGAGTCAGCAGCAGTAGGCGCAATTCGGCACACAGGGGTCCGCACGGCGGGAGAATTGGCCGGCAACGGGGTGAAGTTCAACGAGACCACCCCCCTCGCGCGCGCCATCGAACAACAGCTGCTGGTGCGCCAGGGCCGTCGTCCTGGGGAGTCCCTCCCCCGGCCGGCACGCACCCGGGTGATGGTCGTGGCCAACCAGAAGGGCGGCGTCGGCAAGACCACCACCGCGGTGAACATGGCCGCAGCCCTCGCCCAGCACGGTCTCCGGGTGCTGGTCATCGACCTGGACCCGCAGGGCAACGCCTCGACGGCACTCGCGGTCGATCATCACCGCGGCACCCTCTCCACCTACGACGTGATGGTCGACGGCACCCCGTTGGCGGAGGTGATCCAGCCCCACCCCGACCTGGCGAACCTCTTCGTCGCGCCCGCGACCATCGACCTGGCCGGCGCCGAGATCGAGCTGGTCAGCATGGTCGCGCGCGAGAGCCGGCTTCGAAAGGCGATCGCGGCCCACCCTCTCGTCGGCACCACCGAGGACCGGTTCGACTACGTCCTGGTCGACTGCCCTCCTTCGCTGGGGCTGCTCACCCTGAACGCCCTGGTCGCCGGTGCCGAGATGCTGATCCCGATCCAGGCGGAGTACTACGCACTCGAAGGCCTCGGTCAGCTGCTCGAGACCGTGGAGATGGTGCGCACCCATCTCAACCAGGAGCTGGAGGTGAGCACGATCCTGCTGACGATGTATGACTCGCGCACCAACCTCGCGGCGGGGGTCGCGGCCGAGGTGCGCGAGCACTTCCGCGACCAGGTGCTCAAGACTGCGATCCCCCGCTCGGTGCGGGTCTCGGAGGCCCCGAGCTATGGCCAGAGCGTGATGACCTACGACCCGGGGTCACCGGGTGCGCTCAGCTATCTGGAGGCGGCCCGCGAGCTCGCCCTGCGGGGAGCGCCCTCGACGACCGGTTCCACGACCACGCACGGCACTGACCTCGGAGGAGCGCAATGACCAAGCCCACCCCACGTCGCGGACTCGGACGAGGTCTGGGGTCGTTGATCCCCACCGGACCCCCCGAGCAGCCGGGCGCGCGGTCCGATGAGATGGACGCCGCTGCCACGCCCGCGAGCTACGTGGGGGCTCACTCTGCTCCGTCGCCCATCGCATCCGACGGGTCCTCCTCGGCTGCGCCGGACGGTGCGGTCAGCGCCGGCACGGCCACCTTGGTGGCGGAACGGCCGAGCGAGGTGGCCGGTGCGTACTTCGCCGAGCTCCCGGTCACCGCGATCACACCGAACGCGCGCCAGCCTCGCCAGGACTTCGCGGAGGGGGCGATGGCCGAGCTGGTCCACTCCATCAAGGAGGTCGGGCTGCTCCAGCCGGTGGTCGTACGCCGGACCGGTGACTCGTCCTACGAGCTGATCATGGGCGAGCGGCGATGGCGGGCCACCCAGGAGGCCGGTCTCGACACCATCCCGGCGATCGTCCGCCAGACCGGTGACGACGCCATGCTCCGCGATGCCCTGCTGGAGAACCTGCACCGCTCCGAGCTGAACCCGCTGGAGGAGGCGGCCGCCTACCGGCAGCTGCTCGACGACTTCGGGTGCACCCACGACGACCTCGCCGGCCGGATCGGGCGCAGTCGACCCCAGATCAGCAACACCCTGCGGCTGCTGAACCTCTCTCCTCCCGTCCAGCGTCGCGTTGCGGCCGGCGTCCTGAGCGCGGGACACGCCAGGGCGCTGCTCGGCGTCACCGAGGCATCCGCACAGGACCGCCTGGCTGGTCGCGTGGTCTCCGAGGGGATCTCGGTGCGTGGCCTCGAGGAGCTGGTGGCCGTCGGTGAGCTCGGTGAAGAGGACCAGCAGCCCCGGGTCAGGGCAGCACGGCCCACCGCTCCGGGCCTGAGCGAGCTCGGCGATCGACTCAGCGATCGTCTCGACACCCGCGTCAAGGTCACCCTGGGACGCACCAAGGGCAAGATCGCGATCGAGTTCGCATCCCTGACCGATCTCGAGCGGATCGTCTCGGTGATCGACCCGCGCAACCGCGAGGACCGGCCGATCTAGCGACGTGTCGCGCTGTCTCCTTGTCGACAAAGACATCTGGCGAGGAATCCGGTAGCGACAAGTCGACAAAGAGACTCATCGGCGACTCGACTAGGCGACCTGGTGGTCACCCGACAGCCTGGTCGCCGTCCTGGTCAGCGTGCTCCTGCCCAGAGCTCTGGTCCGGCTTGGGCGCCTTGCGTGCGGCGCGGCGCGCCTTCTCCTCCGCGTCGAGCTCAGCGGCCCGCTCCGCGGTGGGGGCGCTGCCGCCCCGTGACGCGGGCAGCCACCACGAACCGGGCGGCTGCTCCTCGGCTGGATAGGCATCGACCGCCTCCCCGACGAGGGTCGACATCCGAGCATGCAGCTCTGCGGTCTCAGCGGCGGGATCCAGGCCGGTCGGATACATCGGCTCGCCGACCCGGATCCCGATGGTCTTGCCCCGGGCGAAGTCGCGCGGGTGGTCCTTGGTCATCAGACGCTGGGTGCCCCACAGCGCCACCGGGATCAGGGGTACGCCGGCCCGGGCAGCGATCCTGGTCGCCCCGGACTTGAGCTCCTTGACCTCGAAGGAGCGGGAGATCGTGGCTTCGGGGAAGATCCCGACCACCTCGCCGGCCTGCAGATAGCGCAGCGCCTCGTCCATCGAGCCGCCGCCGTCGGCACGGTCCACCGAGATGTGGTGCATGGACCGCATCACCGGCCCGCCGATCGAGTGGTCGAAGACCTCGCGCTTGGCCATGAAGCGGACCAGTCGCCCCGAGGGCTGCGCGGCGAGACCGCCGAGCACGAAGTCGATGTAGGAGACATGGTTGAACGCGAGCAACGCTCCCCCGCGGGTCGGCACGTGCTCCGTGCCCTCCATCGCGAAACGCAGGCCGAGCACGCGGAAGAGGATCTTCGCCGTGCCGATGATGGGCGGGTAGCTGATGTCTCGCATGTGGGTCCTCGCGACGGAGCGGGCTGAGTCCGCCCGATCGTGCCATGCCTGCGGGTCGGCGTACCCACCATCCGGGTAGCGACTCCTCCCCGGAGCGACTGCTGCCACACTTGTCCGCATGCGACCGATCGTCCAGAGCCGCAAGCTCCAGCATGTGCGTTACGACGTACGTGGTCCCATCCTGGTCGAGGCCCAGCGTCTCGAGGCCGAGGGCCACAAGATCCTCAAGCTGAACATCGGGAACCCGGCGCCGTTCGGCTTCGAGGCGCCCGAGGCGATCGTGGCCGACATCGTGCACAACCTGCCGGAGGCCCAGGGCTACTCCGACTCGCGCGGCATCTACTCGGCGCGCACGGCCGTCGCGCAGTACTACCAGTCGCACGGCCTGACCGAGACCGCCGTCGAGGACGTCTACATCGGCAACGGCGTCTCCGAGCTGATCTCGATGGTGCTGCAGGCCTACCTCGACGACGGCAACGAGATCCTGGTGCCGGCGCCCGACTACCCGCTGTGGACCGGTGCGGTGTCTCTGTCGGGGGGTACGCCGGTGCACTACCGCTGCGAGGAGGAGAACGGCTGGGACCCCGACCTCGCCGACATCGAGGCGAAGATCACCGAGAACACCAAGGGTCTGGTGATCATCAACCCGAACAACCCGACCGGTGCGGTCTACAGCGAGGGCACCGTCAAGGGTCTGGTCGAGATCGCCCGGAGGCACGAGCTGGTCGTCTTCAGTGACGAGATCTACGAGAAGATCCTCTTCGACGACGCCGTCCACCACCACACGGCGACGCACAGCGGCACCGACGTGCTGTGCCTGACCTTCAGCGGGTTGTCCAAGGCCTACCGGGTCTGCGGCTACCGCGCCGGCTGGGTGATGGTGTCGGGTCCCAAACACCTCGCCGAGGACTTCCTCGAGGGCCTCACCCTGCTCGCGAACATGCGGATGTGCCCCAACGTGCCCGCGCAGCACGCGATCCAGACAGCGCTGGGTGGATATCAGTCCATCAACGAGTACATCCACCCCGGCGGCCGGTTCTATGAGCAGAGCAAGGCGGCGTGGCGGATGCTCAACGAGATCCCCGGGGTGAGCTGCGTCGAGCCGATGGGGGCGCTCTACTGCTTCCCGAAGCTGGACACCGAGCTGTTCGGGATCAAGGACGACGAGCAGTTCGTCCTCGACCTGCTGCGGGCCAAGAAGATCCTGGTCACCCACGGCACCGGCTTCAACTGGTTCGAGCCCGACCACTTCCGGCTCGTCACGCTGCCCGACATGGACACCCTCACCGAGGCCATCGGCCGGATCGCGGAGTTCTTGGCGACGCAGCGGGCCTGAGGGGGGCGCGCAGGTTTCCCCGGTCGGCCGGGGACTCCGGAGGTTGTCGGGCGATGCAACACCCCTCACCGTCAGGGGATGCCCGACAACCCTGTCCGCTATGCGATTTTCGGCCCCATGGTTGCCCCGGCCGGGTGCGCCTACGATGGCCAGATGGGGCGCAAGATCGAGCGGTTGACGCTGGATCACCTGGACCAGCTGCCGGGTGGCTGCGGCGAGTGCGTCTTCTGGGAGCTCGATCCCGTACGCCGCGACGCGGTGCGTGGCCACGAGGCCGAGGAGAAGGCGGCGTGGACCTCCAGGCTGCTCCTCGAGTGGGGATCGTGCGGCCGGGTGGCGATCGTGGACGACGTGGTCGTCGGTCACATGATCTGGGCACCGCCGGTGCACGTCCCGGCGGCCGCCGGCTTCGCCACCTCGCCGGTCAGCACCGACGCCGTCATCCTGACCACCGCCTTCGTGCACCCGGACCACCGCGGTGGGGGACTGGGTCGGATGCTGATGCAGGGGATGGCGAAGGACCTCGTCCTGCGCGGCGGGGTCAAGGCCGTCGAGGCGTTCGGTGACACCCGGGGGCGCAGCGGACACTGCGTCATCCCGGCGGACTTCCTGCTGTCGGTGGGGTTCTCCACCCACCGGGCACACCCGGTCAACCCCCGGATGCGGATGGACCTGCGCACGACGCTGTCCATCCGCGAGGAGCTGGAGAGGGGTCTGGAGTCGCTGCTCGGCGCGGTGTCCGGGAAGCGCGCCCGGCGCCCGGTCACCGGAGGCACCAGCCGGGCGACCCGGACCCGGGAGTCGCCCTAGCAGGCCGTGGACCCGGCTCCTCCCGACTTGGCTCAGCTCTTCTGGAACCAGATGCCGCCTGGCGTGTCGGAATGCAGGGTCCGGTTTCACCGGCGGGACAATCGGTTGTTCGCCCTACGACGGAGGTGATCCGGTGTCCGACCCGACCACTGATCCGAGCCCGACCCCGGGCCTCCCCGGCTACACGATCAAGACCTACCGCTACCTGCGCCTGGCGATGGTGACGATGCTGGTGCTGCTCGCGGCCGGGGTGCTCATCGAGCGGGCCAACAACCCGGCGGACTGTTTCCAGCCGTCGATCAGCGACTACTACTACACGCCTGCCCAGGCGGTCTTCGTCGGCGCCCTGGTGACCATCGGTGTCTGCATGATCGTGCTCAAGGGCAGCACCGAGTGGGAGGACATCCTGCTCAACCTGGGTGGCATGCTGGCACCGGTCGTCGCGTTCGTGCCCACACCGGCAGGAGCCACCTGCTCCTCGGTGCCGAACGTGGTCCCGGACATCGCCGCGAACGTCGAGAACAACATCGCCGCCCTGTTCGTCGCCGGCGTGCTCGGGGTGGCGACCGTGGCCGGCCTCGCCTGGCAGGCTCGCGCACGCGCGGTCAGCAACTGGAACCGGACCCACACGGTCGGGATGCTGGTCGCTCTCACCGTGCTGCTGGGTGGGTTCGGCTGGTTCCACTGGGGGCGGGAGAGCTTCATCGGCAACGCGCACTACGCAGCGGCGCTGCCACTGTTCCTCGCGATCATCCTGGTCGCGGTGATCAACGCCCGGGAGTTCACCCAGGAGCACACCGGGGCCATGGCGGCGCGCGACGTCACCCGCAACCGCTACTTCGTGGTGGCCGGGCTGATGGTGGTGCTGCCCGTGCTCGAATGGGCGGTGTCGATGGCAGTCGACACGACCCATCTCGTGCTCTGGGTCGAGGTGACGGTGCTGGTCCTGTTCGCGCTGTTCTGGCTGATGCAGACCGAGGAGCTGTGGAGCGAGGGCGTCCGCAACAACCCGCCCGAGGAAACCCGGGCCTCGAGGTGACCGGAGGCGCTCAGGCGCCCTGGAAGCTGTCCCGGATCTCGCTGATCTGGAGAACGCCGGTGTGGGCGTCGACGTCGGGGCTGAGGTAGAAGCGCTGAACGGAGACCACGATCGACTCGGCCAGCAGGTCCCGGAAGGCGGGGTCGGAGAGACGCTGCGCGTCGCCCGCGTTGGTCAGGTAGCCGGCGTCGAGCCGGATCGCGGGCATCCTGGTGCGTCGCAGCAGGTCCCAGGTCTTCGGGTGCCACCGCAGGTCGACCAGGTCGCTGCGGGCCACGATCTCGCGCTGCACGAGCCCGGCGAAGCGCTCACCGACCGAGGACCAGGTGTCGTGGTTGGCGTCGCCGAAGAAGTACGTCGAGACGCCGCACGCGTCGGGGTTGGCCGACGCGTCCAGCGCCAGGGAGAGGAACAGGTCAGCGCCGGTGCGGTTGGCGAAGGCGGCCCGCTCGGACTCCTCACCGGGTGCGGCCCAGCGGGGGGTGGTGAGGAACGCCTGCACGCCGGTGGCGACGAGCCGTCCCTCCACGCGCTGGGCGAGGTCGTGCAGGATCGTGTCCGACCCTTCGGCGTGCTCCTCCGGGAGGTTGTGCCCTCGACCGACGTCGATCACCACGATCTTGCCGCCGAGGTGCGGACCGGCGTCGCGGATCCGCTCCTGGGCACGCAGGGCGTTGGGGGCGCCGCCCTTCACCATCGGGCTGAGCCGGGTGAGGGCCTTGAGGGTGGCCGGGCCACAGGTGCCGTCGGGCGGTATGCCGAAGTTGCGCTGGAACTCGCGTACGCCGAACTCGGTCTCCGGGCCGAAGTATCCGTCGACACGGCCGACCCGGAAACCGAGGTCGAGCAGGCGACCCTGCAGCGCGTAGACGTCGTCCCCGGCCGTCAGGTTGCCCGGGAGGTGGGTCAGGATCCGGTCACCGAGGCGCCAGCGCGCCTCGTCGAGGCGCCGGAAGGTCAGCGGGCCCACGACACCGTCGACGGTCAGGCCGCGCTGCTGCTGGAAGGTCCGGACGGCCAGCTCGAGCCGCTGGTCGTAGACGGGCGTGCCCTCGGTGGGCTCGTCGAGTGCCTTTCCGAGAAGACCGATCCGCTCCAGCAGACCGATGATCTGGGAGACGGCGGGACCCGAGTCCCCGAGCCTGAAGACGGCGTTCACGCAGCGACTCTAGCCCGCGCCCCCCGGCGGAGCGGAGAGCCGCCCGCCGGGAGGGACGCGATCAGGGCGCTCAGGCGATGTAGTCCGCGAGCTCCTTGAGGAGGGCGGCCTTGGGGCGCGCCCCGACGATCTGCTTGACGACCTCGCCGTTGCTGTAGAGGTTCAGCGTCGGGATGCCGTTGACCCGATAGGTGGACGGGGTGACCGGGTTCTCGTCGACGTTCATCTTCACGAAGGTGACCTTCTCGCCGTGCTCGGCGGCGAGCTCGTCGAGGATGGGCCCGACCTGGCGGCACGGGCCGCACCACTCGGCCCAGAAGTCGACCAGCACGGGCTTGTCGGACTTCAGGACCTCAGTCTCGAAGTTGTCGTCGGTGACGGCCTGCAGGTCAGACATCTGTGCTCCTTGTGTGTCGCGGTCTCATGTTCGGTGGTGTTGCACTGGGTGAACAGCCCCCAGCTGGCTTTTCTTCCCGTCCGACAGTTCCCTCAGGCGACTGCGCCGACCGTGGCCGCACCGGCCGAGGTGGTCAGGGAGAAGTCGAGGTCCGTGAGATAACGCTCGGCGTCGAGCGCCGCGGCGCAGCCGGTGCCGGCAGCCGTGATCGCCTGGCGGTAGTGGTGGTCGACCAGGTCGCCGCAGGCGAAGACGCCGGTGAGGTTGGTCCGGGTGGAGGGTGCGTCCACGAGCACGTAGCCCTCCTGGTCGAGCCGGACCTGGCCGTGGAGCAGCTCGGAGCGCGGGTCGTGGCCGATGGCGACGAACAGCCCGGTCGCGTCGAGATCGCGGGTCTCGCCGGTCTCGGTGTCGCGCAGCGTGAGGCCGGTGAGCTTGTCCTCACCGTGGATCTCGGCGACCTCGGAGTTCCAGGCGAACTCGATCTTCGGGTCGGCGAACGCGCGCTCCTGCATGATCTTGGAGGCCCGCAGCTCGCCACGGCGATGGATCAGGGTCACCTTGGAGCCGAAGCGGGACAAGAAGGTGGCCTCCTCGATCGCGGAGTCGCCACCGCCGACCACGGCGATGTGCTGCTCGCGGAAGAAGAACCCGTCGCACGTGGCGCACCAGCTGACGCCGTGCCCGGAGAGACGGTCCTCGTCGGGGATGCCGAGCTTGCGGTAGCCCGACCCGGTGGCCAGGATGACCGCCCGCGCCGAGAAGGTGCCCTCCGCGGTGGTGACCGTCTTGGTCTCGCCGGTCAGGTCCACAGCGGTCACGTCGTCGGAGACGATCTCGGCGCCGAAGCGCTCGGCCTGGGCACGCATCTCGTCCATCAGGGCCGGGCCCTGGATGCCGTCGCGGAAGCCGGGAAAGTTCTCCACCTCGGTGGTGTTCATCAGCGCGCCACCAGCGGTGACCGATCCCTCGAAGACCAGCGGCGCAAGGCTCGCGCGGGCGGCGTACACCGCTGCGGTGTAGCCGGCCGGGCCGGATCCCACGATGATGACCTCGCGGATCTCGTCGGCGGGTGTGCTGGTCTGTTCGGTCACTGCGACTCCTGCTCGTGGTCCTGTTCGGGCCTCTCCCGACGTCTGCCCTTGCTCAACAGATCCTAGGCACCACGCATTCCGGGGCTGGTAGCGACGCGATGCCTGTGTCAGGTGAGGGAGACGAGGCTGGTGAGGTCGTCGCTGGGCAGGTCGGGCAGGGCCGTGGCGGTCACGTTCATGGTGAGCAGGTCGGCCCGGCCGGACTGCACGGTGAGGAACGCCGTGTCCGAGGCGTCGCGCCCGGTGGCGATCCGGACCAAGGTCTCGCGCGGCGCCAGGGTGGTCGCGTCCACGGCGTACCACGTGCCGTCGATGGCCGCCTCGACCACCGCGTGGAAGTCCATCGGCGACAGGCCAGGGGCGTAGACCGCGACCAGGCGAGCCGGCACGTTGCGGGCCCGGAGCATGGCGATCACCAGGTGGGCGAAGTCGCGGCAGACCCCCTGCCTGAGGAGCAGCGTCTGCGTGGCCCCGTCGGTGGGTCGGCTGGAGCCGCTGACGTAGTAGAGCTGGGTGCCCACCCAGGAGCTGACCGCGTCGAGCAGCTCCTTGCCCTCGAGGGTCGAGAACTCCGCCCACGCCGTGGGCCCGAGCTCGTCGGACTCCGCATAGCGGCTGGGGCGGCGATAGACGATGTCGTCGACCGGGTCCACCCGTGCCGGCTCGCCCCGACCGGTCACCTCGGCGTAGTAGGAGAGCCGGAGGCGCCCGGGGGGTGCGGTGCACACGTGCAGCCGGCCGCCATCGTCGACGCCGAGCTCGGTGACCTCGACCGGTTTGCCGTCGACGGTGACGGAGAGGTCCTCCGTGGCCAGCTCGGGTCCGTGCGCCACCGCCACCGACCAGACCAGCTCGGCCCGCTCGCGGACGTCGACCTCGACCTGGCAGGACACGGTGCGCGTGCGGTTGCTCATGGGCGCAGTCTGTCGCAGGACCGGCTGCCGGCTGACGTGCGGGCAGGTCTACGGCGTGATCGTGGTTGCGGCGAGCCTGCGCTCCCCGGCGCAGTTCCAGGCCTCCACCAGCTGCCGGCCGTCCTTGTCGGGGTGGATGACCAGCACCGCCAGCTGCTCGTCGTAGCGGATCGGGTTCGCCACGGCGCCGTCGGTGATCGCCGGACCGGGACAGCTGGTGGACCTGAAGGCGTTGCCGGGAGTCTGCCTGGCCTCTTCGGGCGTGATCAGTCCCTTGGACGCCTCCTCGCTGTCGCCTCCGGCGTCCGAGCCGGCGGTGGGAGCCTCCTCGGCCTTCGGCGTCGCCGTCCGCCGCTGCAGGAGCGAGGCGACGTCGGTGGCGAACGAGCTCGCGCTGACCTGGGGCAGGACGCGCGCTCCCAGACCGGCGTCGCGGCCGGAGTCCTCGTCGGTGAGGCTCTCCGAGCCTGAGGTGGGGGCCGTGGGGTCGGGGGCGGACTCGGCCACCCTGGAGTCCGCGGCACCGCTGCTGTCGGAGGACACAGACGCCTCGTTGCCGAAGAGGCCCAGGTTGGCGGCAGCGACGCCGCCCGCACCCACGACGATCACCGCGGCCGCGGCGGCGGTCGTTCGCTGGAGCCACCGCCGACGCAGGGGTACGACACTGCCGCGACGGCTCCCGTCCTCCTCCTCGGACCTCGGCCCACCGGCCTCGCGCTCGGCCACCAGGCGAGCCAGCGTGTCGTCGAGCCGGGCCGCCACCTCGGGCGGCATCGCGCGGCCATCGGGCCCGGAACCGAGCTCGGCGAGCAACGCCCGGATGTGGTCGTTCTCCGGCTCGTTGTGCGGCTCGTTGTGCGGGTCAGGCTCGTCACTCATGGTTGCTCACCTCCTCGCGCGGGTCTGGTGGGTTGCGTGCGTCTGGGCGGGTCCGGCTCCGGGGCGGGTCTCCGGAGGAGTGCCCGGAGGAGTGCCCCGAGGAGTGCCCGGAGGAGTGCCCGGAGGGGTCACGCAGCTCTTCACTGGGGTGGGACGCGCCGGGCACGTCCGGGGTTCCACCTGCGGGCGGACCTTCGAGGACATCGGGTGGACTTGCCGGGCCGAGGTCGGCCAGCAGCACCGCGAGTCTGGCGCGCCCCCGGGCGCACCGGCTCTTGATCGTCCCCGAGGGGACGTCCAGGATCGCACCGGCTTCCTGGACCGGGTAGCCCTCCATGTCCACGAGCACCAGAGCGGCCTTCTGGTCTGGTGGCAGCTGCTCGAGCGCGGTGAGGACCCGACGACGGCGATCACTGGCGAGAGCATGTGCCTCCGGGTCGGCATCCGCGCCGGGGGCGGCGAGCACCGTGCCCCGGGCCGCGTGGTCCTCGAGGTCATCGGGCAGGGCATCGGCGGCCCTGACCTTGGCGCGGCGCAGCCGGTCCAGGCAGGCGTTCACGACGATTCGGTGCAACCAGGTGGTCACCGCCGACTCCCCACGGAAGGACTCGGCCCGCCGGAACGCCGAGATCATCGCGTCCTGAAGTGCGTCAGCGGCGTCCTCCGGGTTGCCGGTCGTGCGCAGGGACACCGCCCACAGGCGGTCGCGGTGGCGGGCGAAGAGCTCCCCGAAGGCGGCGGGATCACCCGCGACGTGCGCCTCGAGCAGGGCAGCGTCGTCACGCTCCCCTTCCAGATCCTGGTCCACGCCCTGCGTCACGACCGGACCGTGATGTCGGTGATCTCACCCCGGAAGCCCCCGGAGACCTGCGGCAGCCGGGTCAGCCACACGAGCAGGTAGCGCGTCTCGGGGGTGGGGTCGAGGTTCACCGTGGCTCGTTGAGAAGCATCGGCCTGCGCGCCCACCTGGTCGAGCTGGTCGAGGCTCTCCGGCGACTCGGTCACGCCGGCCGGTGCGGCGTACACCGCGAAGGAGGTGGGCTGGCCCTTGAAGCGGACGGTCACCGACTTCGCCTCGAGGTCGCTGCCCAGATCGACCATCAGCCCGACGCCGGGCTTGAGGCCGCCCAGCGCGGCATCGCCACGGTAGGTGCTGGTCGTCCACGACGTGGCCGGGTCGCCGTCGATGGCGTTGGCGGCGGTGTCGGGGTTCTCCTCCGGCGGGTCTGCCAGGGGGTCGAAGTCCTTGACCCCGGCCAGCTTCACCGGGGACCCGGGGGACTGGGCCGCGGTGGTGGGGTCGGCCTGGGATCCGGGAGTCTCGTTGCCGCCCTGCCGCCCCTGGTTGAAGGCGATCGCCATCGCCACCACCAGCGCAAGGAGTACGCCGACCACGATGGCGGTCCGCAGCCAGCCGCGCCCTTCCTTGCCGGTGTGGACCTCGTTCTCCTCCTCGGCGGGGCCCACGAACGGCCAGTAGCCGTCCTGCCCGCCACCGGTGGTGTCGGCACCGATGACCGACTGGGTCCCGGTCGGGTCGCCGCCACTCGGCGCCGGCGTGGATCCTGCCGGCTCGGACGGCCACGGTGACGACGGTCCCGCTGCCCGGGCGGCGCGCGCGGCGGCCGGCACCCGCCGCTCGGTGGGTGCGAACAGCGGCCGCTCGGGGAGGTCGGGGAACGGAGGCGGAGGTGACCCCTGGCTGGCCGGTGGGTGCATCGGCGCAAGAGAGGCAGGCCCATCGACCGGCCCATCCATCGGCCCATCCATCGGCCCATCCATCGGCCCGTCCGCTGGCCCACCGACCGACGCCCGGAAGCTCTGGGTGGCCTCGGAGTGGGCGTCCTCGCGCTGGACCGCCAGCGGTGCCGCGACCTGGGTGGCTTCCGGGTCGAACCCGGAGTCGGTCCCGGAGTCAGGTCCCGGAGTCGGTCCCGGAGTCAGGTCCCGGAGTCAGGCCCGGAGTCAGGCCCGGAGTCGGTCCCGGAGTCGGTCCGGAGTCGGAGTCGCTCCCGGTGTGGAGGGAGACCGTCGGCTCGCTGTGGATCCCGGCGGCATCAAGGGGGGCGGACAGGGAGGGGTCCCCGACATAGTCGGCCAGTGCCGCGGCGATCTCGTGCGCCGTCTCGATCGGCATCGCATGCAGGGACGCCTCCTTGTGCAGCACCCGCTCGCAGATCGCGTCGAGCGTGCGGGGGACCCCGGCCCGGACCTGACGCGGGCGCAGGGGACGCCGGGACTCACGTGGGGCCTGGGGCACGTTCGAGTGGGCGACACCGGGCCAGCGGCCGGTCAGGGCGGCGTAGAGGATGCCGGCGAGGTTGATCACGTCGGACTCGCGGTCGTCCAGCTCGCCGTAGAGCGGGTCCGGCGGCCTCGACCTCTCCAGACTGGCGTCGACCACGTAGCCGATCAGCTTCACCGCCCCGGCGTGGGTGACCAGGACTGCCTCGGGGTTGAGCCGGCCGTGCGCCACTCCCTGGGCGTGACCGGCGGCGATCGCCTCGGCCACCTCGCGGGTCAGCCAGGCGGCGCGCGAGGGCGGCAGGGTGCCCTGCTGGAGCATCAGGTCCAGCGAGATGCCCTCGCCCCACTCGTTCACCACCCAGGTGATGCCGTTGTTGTCGTCGCAGTCGAGGACGCGCAGCAGATGGGGGTCGATCACGGTGGCCGAGACCCTGGCCGCCTCGAGCAGCCCGGGAGCTCGGGGGTCGTCACTGTGGACGGCGTGGATGGCCACGCTTCGAGCCAGGATCGTGTCGGTGGCCCGCCAGAAGCGCGCGCCCTCGCTCTCGGCGAGCAGGTCGTCGAGACGGTAGCGCCCGGCGAGGACGGTGCCGGGTCCGATCGATCCGCTCGTCACGTCACACCTCCCGGGTGCCAGTTGTGATGCATCAGTACCCCCCGCGGCCCATCGTAGGCTCGCCCAGAATCTGGGCCGGCAGGACGGGTGGACTCACTTCCTGCCGGTGAGACGACGGGTCACCAGCCTCATGACGTCGGTCACCTCGGTGATCCGGAGCAGCAGCGCCACGGTGAGGTAGATCGCGAAGAAGCCGAGGCCGACGACACCGAGGTCCAGGACCGCGTGCAGCTTCCCGGAGCCGGGGACGAGCTCGGCCATCAGCTCGCGCAGCCCCCAGGCGGCTGCCCCGCTGATCCCGACCGCAAGGAGCAGCCGCACCAGGAAGCGCACCAGCCGGCTGCCGGCGAGGCCGCCCACGGTGCGTGAGAGCAGGACGTACGACGTGCCGGCGCCGACCGCGTAGGAGCACGCGTAGGCGATCACCAGCCGTGGTGCGATCTCAGCGGGCGGGGCATCGATCGTCAGCGCGATCGCAGCGACGATGTTGGTGAGCGCGATGCCGCACTGGATGAAGAACACCAGACGGGTCCGCTCCAGGGCGTAGAAGCCGCGCAGCATCAGGTAGTGGGCGGTGAACAGCACCAGTCCGATCCCGAACAGCGCCAGCGAGGGCGCGAAGTTCTCGAAGTCGGCGGCCGCGCTGCCGTAGCCCCAGATCACGTTCGCGATGTCCACCGACATCAGCGAGAACACCACCGCGACCGGGATCACGAGTGCGTAGGCGGAGCGCAGGGTCGACGAGACGGCGCTGCCGATGTCGGCGAGCCTCCCGTCGGCGGCGTACGACGAGAGCATCGGCAGCATCGCGGTGGCCAGGGAAACCGTGATGATCGCGTGGGGGACCATCGCGAGCAGGAACGCGTTGGAGTAGATCGTGTAGCCGGTGCCCTCGGTCGCACCCCCGACGCGTGGGACGTTGTTGACGGTGCCGCTGCTCGCCAGCCGTACGACGACCGTGTAGGCGATCTGGTTGACGACCACGAACAGCACCGTCCACACGCCCAGGCGGAAGGTGTGGCTCAGGCCGCTGCCGCGGAAGTCGAAGCGCGGCCGGAACCTGAACCCGGCGGCCTTGAGGTAGGGCAGCAGCACCAGCAGCTGGACGACGATGCCCATCGTCGAACCGATGCCCAGCAGCGCCTCGGCACCGCTCCCGAAGCCACCGTGCTTCTCGGCCCCCTCGGCGGGACCGAGCGTGAGCAGGTAGACGGTCAGCACGGCCACGGCGACGACGTTGTTGGCGATCGGCGCCCACATCATCGGCCCGAACGTCCCCCGGGAGTTGAGGATCTGCCCGACCAGGACGAACATCGCGTAGAAGAAGACCTGGGGCAGGCAGTAACGGGCGAAGTCGATGACCGACTCCAGCTGGGCCGAGCGCGCGGGATCGAAGAAGCTCGGGTCGAGGAACAGCCGCATCAGCCAGGGTGCGGCGAGCACCAGGGCGATCGTCACCACGCCCAGGAACAACGCGGCCAGGGTGATGATGCGGTTGGTGTAGGCCTCGCCACCATCCGGGTCGGTCTTCATGGAACGCACCAGCTGTGGCACCAGCACCGCGTTGACGACGCCACCGGCCAACAGGATGTAGAGCATGTTCGGCACCGTGTTGGCGATGTTGAACACGTCGGCGTGCAGCCCGACACCGAGCGCGGCGGCCAGCAGGATGCCCCGGACGAAGCCGCTGAGCCGCGACACGATCGTGCCGGCCGCCATCACCGCGCTCGAGGAGAGCAGCGACGAGGAGCTCGTGCCCGACTGCGCTCCGCTCATGAGGACCCGCTCATGGGGTGCCGCTCATGGGGTCTCGCCCCGGCGCCAGCGGTGGTCCCGGATGCGCAGCACGATGCGCCGAATGATCATCACGACGAGCAGCGTCCCGCCCGCGGCGATGATGTACCAGATCAGGCGGCCGACCTGGCTCGTCCTCAGACTGAACGTCAGGGGGGTCCCGGCCGCCTCGCCGTCGGTCGTCACCGGAAAGATCGTCACCTCGTGCACGCCCACGCCGCTGGCCACCTGGAGCCGCAGCGTGGTTCGCTGCCCCGGCTGCATGCTGACCGGCTCGGGGGTCTCGACGATGACCTCGGGACTGTCGGTGCGCGCGTCCAGGCCCACGGTGACCGGTTGTTCCAGCCCGTTGACGATGGTCACCGTCAGCGAGCCGGAATCACCTGAGAGGGTGACGAAGTCGGTGCCGGTGACCTGGACCTCGCCGATCTGTCGGCGCACGGACCCGTTGAGCGCCAGGACCTGCTCCGCAGCCAGTTCCAGGGTCGGCCGGGCGCTGTACGCCGAGGCCTGCAGGGCCGCTCCCGCGAGGCGGTCGGTCGCCTCGTTCGGGTTGGCGAGCAGGTTCCCCAGCACCGTGCTGGTGCGGACCAGGGCGCGGGTGGCCGCGACGTTGGTGTCGACGATCTCGGTCGCGAGCTGCGCGCGGCCGTAGGCGAGCTCCCCCTCGAAGGCCTCTGTTGCGCCACGCGGCACCGGGGCCAGCCGAGCCCACGGGACGCTCTCCAGCCCACCGAAGAAGTCCGCCTGGCGCCAGTTGAACCCGGGGTTCCAGCCGTAGGGGAGCCGCACCACGATCGGTCGCGTCGGCTCGTCCCCCTTGGTCACCTCCAGGGCGGCCTCGGAGAGGATGCGCTGGCGGAGCGCGAGCGGGTCCCGCGGGGCCGTGGGCGACGGACCACCGGTCAGCGCCCGCTCGTCGTTGAGCACCAGGTCCTGGCCGGACGTGAGCCGGGACAGCGGCGGGTTCGCCAGGCGGCCCCGGTCGGTGAGCAGCAGCAGCGCCTCGGGCGAGATCTCCCCGAGCAGGTCGGGGTCGAAGTAGCCGCTGGGCGGCGCGATGGTGGGACTGCCCGTGAGACCCCACGCCTCCATCCGTACGGCGGCCAGGTCGTCGGCCGTCTTGATCAGGCCGGCCCTGCGCCGGGCGAGCGAGACCACGTCCGGGTCGGCGTACCCCAGCGTGAAGAGGTCCTTGGTGCGTGCCGTGGCAAGGAACCGCTCCAGCACGGTCGAGGCCCGGTCACGCTGCCCCTGGGTCGGAGAGCCGGGCTTCGGTGAGGGCGAGGGACTCGGGGACGCGCTCTCGCTCTGCTGCTGCCCCGGCTTCTCCTCGGGCTTCTCCTCGGGCGTCTCGGCCTCCGCCGTCCCCAGCGAGAGCGGGGGGTTGCCCTGGCGGAAGTCGTCGAGGGCGTCGAGCACGGCCGGGTCGACCAGCCATGACACCGGGGCCGTGCCGGCGGAGGCGCCGAAGTCGACGAGCCGGGAGAGGCGTCCCTCCACCTTGGTCAGGCTCACCCAGCGGGCCGGGCCGTTCAGGCTGCCGTCCGCGGCCCGTCGGGCACGGTCACGCAGGGGGAGCACGACCGACACCGGCACACTGCGCTGTCGTGCCTGCCGCGGGCTCACCAGCGCGATGAACGTGCGAGCGCGTCCGTCGGCGCCCGGGTCGCGACCATCGGTGTTCGCGCCCAGGGCGTGCACGCCGATCCAGTAGACGCCGGGTGCACCGGAGATGCGCAGCGAGGCGACCGGCACCCGGATGGTGAACCGCGCCCGTTGTCCCGGTCCGAGATCGCCGATCGCCACGTAGGTGCCGTCGTCGGTCAGCCGCTCGCCGATGGCCACGTCAGGGGTGGTCTGCGCCGCTTCGGCGAGCTCGTCGCGGGTGGTGATCGGCTCGGAGGAGGTGAACGGGGCCACGTTGATGTCGGTCCAGTCGTCCTCGGAGTCGTTCGTCACCACTCCGGTGAGCGTGATGATGCCGGCCTTCGGGATCTCGGCCGGTGCCATCGAGGTCAGCGCCACCGTGAGGGGAGTGGCGTCCGTCTCCTCCTCGTCTGCGCCGGGAACGGCCTGGCGCCCGGCCGTGTCGAGACCGGCCGCGGAGCCGGCGACGGCAGCACCCACCAGGCCCGGCCCCGCCACCAGGGTCGCCGCGAGGAGAAGGGGACCCAGCGCACGGGTCGTCCAGCGGGCGCGGCTCACAGCCGCGATGGTATCCGCGCTGGGTCCGCGTTCCGGGCGGAGCCACGGCAGGCGCCCCGGCCACGTGCGCGCCACCCGCGCATTAGAGTGATCTCTCGTGTCCGAGGAGCCCCTGCTGATCAGTGACGTCCAGGCGCGCGTGGTCGCGGAGCTGGAGCGGATCGCCCCGGTCACCGAGGAGCTGGGCAGGCGGTTCGCAGCCGCAGGCGAGGAGATCGCGCTCGTCGGCGGTCCGGTCCGGGACGCGATGCTCGGCCGGCTCCAGAACGACCTCGACTTCACCACCTCCGCGCGTCCTGAGGTCACCGAGCGGCTGCTCAAGGGCTGGGCGGAGGCCATCTGGGACATCGGCCGGGCGTTCGGGACGATCGGCTGCCGGCGCGGTGAGTGGCAGGTGGAGATCACGACCTACCGCTCCGACGCCTACGACGCGACCAGCCGCAAGCCGGAGGTCGAGTACGGCGACTCGCTCGTCGGCGACCTGGCCCGGCGCGACTTCACGGTGAACTCGATGGCGCTCTCCCTGCCCGACCAGCGGCTGGAGGACCCCCACGGCGGCGTCGTCGATCTCGCGCACCGGCTGCTGCGCACACCGGGTCGGCCCGAGGACTCCTTCTCCGACGACCCGCTGCGGATGATGCGTGCTGCGCGGTTCTCCGCCCAGCTCGGGTTCACCGTCGCCCCCGAGGTCGTCGCCGCCATGAAGGACATGGCGGAGCGGATCTCGATCGTCTCCGCCGAGAGGGTGCGCGACGAGCTGGTCAAGCTGTTGCTCTCGCCCGACCCGGTGCGCGGTCTGCGCCTTCTGGTGGACACCGGGCTGGCACACCACGTCCTGCCCGAGGTACCGGCACTGGCACTCGAGCGCGACGAGCACCACCGCCACAAGGACGTCTACGAGCACAGCCTGACCGTGCTCGAGCAGTCGATCGACCTCGAGGGCCGGCTGAGCGACCTCAGCGGGGGCGGGCCGGACTTCATCTCCCGCTTCGCCGCGCTGATGCACGACGTCGGCAAGCCCAGGACACGGCGCTTCGCGGAGAACAACGTGGTCACCTTCCACCACCACGACGTCGTCGGCGCCAAGCTCACCCGCAAGCGGATGCAGGCGCTGAAGTTCTCCAACGACCAGATCGACGCGGTGACCACGCTGGTCGAGCTGCACCTGCGGTTCCACGGCTACGGGTCGGGTGAGTGGACCGACTCCGCGGTGCGCCGTTACGTCCGCGACGCGGGTGACCAGCTCGAGCGGCTGCACGTGCTCACCCGCGCGGACTGCACGACTCGCAACAGGCGCAAGGCCGAGTCGCTGCGGCGTACCTATGACGACCTCGAGGTCCGCATCGCCAAGCTGTCGGAGGCCGAGGAGATGGCCTCGATCCGGCCCGACCTCGATGGCAACCAGATCATGGAGATCCTCGGCATCGGTCCTGGCCGCGAGGTGGGCCAGGCCTACCGCCACCTCCTCGAGCTGCGCCTCGACCACGGCCCGATGAGCGAGGAACAGGCGAGGGCGGCCCTGCTCGAGTGGGCCGCCACCCAACCCGGCGTCATGCGCCCTTGAGCCAAAGCCGCTCCTACCTGCAAGCCATGCCCGAGGGCGACGTTGCTCCTGGAGCACAGTGGGCGCCATGGCGCTGATCCACCAGCAGTTCCCCGGTCTGAGGATGGAGCACCTGCCGCTGGGCACTGCACCGACCTCGGTCCGCCGTCTCGACCCGGTGCTCGTGGGCGGTGCCGAGGTGTGGCTCAAGGCCGAGAACGAGTTCGGCGACGGCGACTGGGGCGGCAACAAGGTCCGCAAGCTGGAGTGGATCCTCCCTGAGGCACAGCGCCGGGGGAGACGCACGCTGTTCACCGTCGGTGGGATCGGCACCCACTGGGGGCTGGCGACGGCGCTCTACGGCCGCGAGCACGGGCTGCGCACGATCCTCGGCCTGGTCGACCAACCGGTGGACGACCACGTACGCGAGCAGCTCACCCGCCTGCAGGCCAGCGGCGCCGAGCTGCACCGCCGGACGACGCCTGCTCGACTCAAGCTCGCGGCGCCGGCGATCCTCGCCCGTGCGGCGGTGCGCGACCGGGCCTTCCCGGTGTACCTGCCGGCCGGCGGCTCCAACGCCTTCGGCGCACTGGCCTACGTCGAGGTGGCCCACGAGATCGCCGCACAGGTGCGGTCGGGTGAGCTGCCGGCCCCGGCAACGGTCGTCACCGCCGTCGGTTCCGGGGGCACCACGGCCGGGCTGGTGCTCGGCCTGCGGCTGGCGGGCCTCGACGTCCGGGTCCTCGGGGTGGTGGTGAACGACATGCTGCCTCTCGACGCCCCGGTGATCGCCCGGCTGGCCAACCGCACGGCCGACTTGCTGCGCCGGCGCGGGGCAGGCCTCGACGTCGGTGCCATCCGGCCGGAGGACGTCACCACGCGAGACGACTGGCTGGGCAAGGCCTACGGCGACCCGACGCCGGCCTCGGTCCTGGCGGTCGCCGATGCGGCCGCCCACGGACTCACCCTCGAGCCCGTCTACACGGGCAAGGCGCTGGCCGCGATCCGTGACCTTGCGGCCGCTGGGGCATTGACCGAACCAGTCCTCTGGCTCAACACCCACGGCCCCCGCTGAGCAGTCCGGGCCGCCTAGCCTTCCGTCGCGCCGAGACTCAGGGAGCCCCACCGGCGCAGCAGCCAGCCGTCCGCGTCGCCATCGAGCTCCACGGTCTCCGCGTCGCCGAGGGCGTGGTCCTCGGCCCACCGGGGCGTGAGGTTGCTCGCCAACCCGGGAAGGACGAGCGAGAGGGCCGTGCGGTCTCCCAGCACCAGGACGGTCTCACCGCGGTGCAGGTCGGCAATCTCCTCGAGCTGGGAGCGGTGGCGCTCGAACACGTCCGCATCCGACTCCGGCGCCACCTCCGACCCGACAGCCGCACGACGAAGGGATGGGCAGGCGGTGGTGGCAACCTCGAGGCTCGCCGCCACGATCTCCGCGGTCCGGACTGCCGGGGAGGTGTCGCTCGAGTAGACCGCCGCGATCCGACGCCCGCGGAGCGCGTCCGCCAGCGCCTGCGCCTGATCCCGATCCTCGGCCGGGCAGGCGCAGACGAGCGTGGCGGGGCAGTACAGGTCAGACACGGGTCACGTCAGACACCCGGCAGGTCAGCCTTCCTTGATGACCTGCGTCCCGGCGAACTTGTCGGTCCAGGGACGGCGGTTGGGGTCGTTGCTGATCCCGACGGCGATCATGATCACGGCGGCGAGCTGGGCGAGGCTGCCGATCAGGCTGCCGATGATCGGGACGACTCCGAGGATCGGCAGGCCGAGCCAGATGTTGCGCTTGACGGCCTCCTCGATCGTCGGGTTCCCACCGGCCGAGCCCACGACGTGCAGCTTCATCGCCATCTTGCCGACGGTCTGGCCGCGGGTCGACTCCATCAGGCCGTAGTAGGCGAGGTAGATCACCGTGCTCAGGACCGCGCTCACGGCACCGGCAGCGAAGCTGCCACCCATGCCGAGCCCGCCGGCGTTGTCGATGCCCAGGATCGCGATCACGATCGGGACGAGGATGACGAGGTTGACGACGAAGAGCAGGATGCCGTCGATCAGTCGGGCGAGGAAGCGGTCGAGCAGCTCACCCGGTCGACGACCCGCTGCCGGAGGCGGTGGGGGAGGCGGTGCGGGGGCGCCGTACCCGCCGGGACCGGAGGGTGGGTCGTTCGGTGGGGGCGGAGGCGGAGTGCCCCCGGAGCCGTAGGGGTTCTCGGGAGGGGGAGGTGGTGTGCCTTCGCTCATGGGCGAACCTTAGAAAATACTGAGACGGAAGTCGATGACCGAGGTGTTGAAGAATTCGGTGTCGGACGCGCTCGCCGGAGGTGAACACTGCTCCGACGAGCGCGACGGGAGGTGGGTCAGCGCTCGACGTCGCCGCGGATGAACGCCTCGACGGAGGCGCGACCCTCGTCGTCCGGACGCTGCACCGGTGGGGACTTCATCAGGTACGACGAGGCCGAGATCAGCGCGCCGCCGATGCCGCGGTCCTTGGCGATCTTCGCCGCGCGGATCGCGTCGATGATGATGCCGGCCGAGTTGGGGGAGTCCCAGACCTCGAGCTTGTACTCCAGGTTCAGCGGCACGTCACCGAACGCGCGTCCCTCGAGGCGGACGTAGGCCCACTTGCGGTCGTCGAGCCACTGCACGTAGTCGGACGGGCCGATGTGCACGTTGCGGGCACCCATGTCGTGACTCATGTTCGAGGTCACGGCCTGGGTCTTGGAGACCTTCTTGGACTCCAGCCGGTCGCGCTCGAGCATGTTCTTGAAGTCCATGTTGCCGCCGACGTTGAGCTGGTAGGTGCGGTCCAGCACCACGCCCCGGTCCTCGAACAGCTTGGCCATCACCCGGTGGGTGATGGTCGCGCCGACCTGGCTCTTGATGTCGTCGCCGATGATCGGGACGCCGGCGTCCTCGAACTTCTTGGCCCAGACCGGGTCGGAGGCGATGAACACCGGGAGGGCGTTGACGAAGGCCACACCTGCGTCGATCGCGCACTGTGCGTAGAACTTGTCGGCGTTCTCCGAGCCCACGGGGAGGTAGGAGACGAGGACGTCGACCTCGGTGTCCTTGAGCACCTGGACCACGTCCACCGGTTCGGCGTCCGACTCCTCGATGGTCTCGCGGTAGTACTTGCCGAGCCCGTCGAGGGTGTGCCCACGCTGCACGCTGACTCCGGTCGGCGGCACGTCCGCGATCCGGATGGTGTTGTTCTCGGAGGTGTTGATGGCATCGGAGAGGTCGAAGCCGACCTTCTTCGCGTCGACGTCGAACGCCGCGACGAACTCCACGTCGTGGACGTGGTAGTCGCCGAACATCACGTGCATCAGGCCAGGCACCGCGCCGGCCGGATCGGCGTCCTTGTAGTACTCGACGCCCTGGACCAGGGAGCTGGCGCAGTTGCCGACTCCCACAATGGCTACTCGTACCGATCCCATGGGGTTCTCCTCTTCGCTGACGACTAGTGCTCTGGCTGGGTGCTGGCTGGTGCTGGCGGAGCCGCCTTCTTCGACGGTTCCACCGTTGGTGCGGTCGGGGGGTGCTTGGCTGGGGAGGCGGTTCGTGGCTCCGGTCCTCGCTCGGCGGCGATCAGGTCGGTCAGCCAGCGGACCTCGCGCTCGACGGACTCGATCGCGTGCCGCTGCAGCTCGCTGACGTAGCGGTCCGCCCCGGCGTGGCCGCGGCCGCTGCGGGCCCGGTCGAGGCGCTCCTGGAGACGCGAGCGGCGACCCTCCAGGATCCGCAGGCGTACGTCGGAGTCGGTGCGCGAGAAGAACGCGAACCGCATGTTGAAGTCCTCGTCCTCCCAGGCCGACGGGCCGACGTCGGTGATCTTGGCGCCGAAGTAGTCGGCGCCCGCAGGCGTGAGCTGGTAGACGATCCGCTGGCGCCGCGAGACCCCGGCGGACGTGGTGGCCACCTCGGTCACCAGCCCAGCGCGCAACATCCGCTTCAGTGCCGGGTAGAGCGAGCCGTAGGAGAGCAGCCGGGTCCAGCCGAGCAGCAGGTTGAGCCGCTTGCGGAGCTCGTAACCGTGCAGGGGGGAGTCGTGCAACAGGCCCAGGACGGCCAGCTCGAGCGTTGCGCCCTTGCTCACCATCTGCTGTCCTCCCTGGTTCGTCGTCCGATCCGCATAGCGGCTGGTTCTATCGGGATAACCTATCGCATCGATATATCGTGGGTGAACCGGCACGCGGGTCCGAACATCGATTCCATGGCCGTGGGGCAAACCCGTACGCTTCGTCAGCAGACCGGCATCGCGACCCGAGAGAGTGTGTAGTGAGCGGCAACCGAAACACCCCAGCGCCGAAGAAGAAGGCCACCGCTGGGTCCGGTGCTGCCCAGAGGTCCCCCGGCGGCCAAGGGTCCGGGAAGGGGTCCGGGAAGGGTTCAGGAGCGCCCAGGAGCGTCGGCGCCCGGATCCGGTCGGCGCTGAAGTGGCTGTTGATCGTCGGTCTGGTCTCCTCGCTGATCCTGGCCGGGATCGGCTACTTCGCCTACCGCAACACCGAGATCCCCGACGCCAACAAGGCCTTCGAGGCCCAGTCGACCTACGTCTACTACGCGGGCGGCAAGGCCAGGATCGGCCGGTTCGCCGAGCAGAACCGTGAGTCGATCCCACTCGCCGACATCCCGTCGTCGATGCAGGACGCCGCCATCGCCGCCGAGGACCGGACCTTCTACACCAACAGCGGCATCGACCCGAAGGGCATCCTGCGCGCCGCGTTCTCCAACGCCAAGGGCAACTCGACCCAGGGCGCGTCCACGATCACCCAGCAGTACGTCAAGATCCTCTACCTCACCCAGGAGCGCACCCTGAGCCGCAAGGTCAAGGAGGCGTTCCTCTCGCTCAAGGTGCAGCAGGAGAAGTCCAAGGTCGCCATCCTGGAGGGCTACCTGAACACGATCTACTTCGGGCGCGGCGCCTACGGGGTCCAGGCCGCCGCCAACGCCTACTTCAACAAGCCCGCCAAGAAGCTGACCGTGCCCGAGTCGGCGATGCTGGCGGCAGTGCTGAACTCGCCCAACTACCTCAGCCCCGACCGTGGCGCGGAGGGCCGGGACGCCCTGCTCGAGCGCTATGACTACGTGCTCGACGGCATGGTGTCGATGGGCAACCTGGAGGCTGCGGAGGCGGAGAAGTATCTCGGCGAGCTTCCCGCGGTCGGCAAGCCCCGGGCCAGCAACATGTACGGCGGCCAGCGCGGCTTCATGCTCACCATGGTCAAGGAGGAGCTGGTCCGGCTCGGCTTCGAGGAGGCGGAGATCGACGCCGGCGGGCTGCGGGTCGAGACCACCTTCACCAAGAAGGCGATGCAGGCTGCCGAGGAGGGTGTCCTCGAGCAGCGGCCCCAGGGTCTGAAGAAGCTGCACGTCGCGACCGCCTCGATCGATGTCAAGACCGGTGGGCTGGTGGGCTTCTACGCCGGCCAGGACTACCTGCAGAGCCAGCTGAACTGGGCCAAGCTGGGCGGCTCCCCGGGTTCCTCGTTCAAGCCGTTCGCGCTCGCGGCCGGCCTCAAGGACGGGTTCGCGCTCAAGGACACCTTCGACGGCAACGCCCCCTTCGAGCTCCCCGACGGTGGCGGCGAGGTCGGCAACCAGGGCGAGGGACAGGGCCGCAGCTACGGCTCGTCGATCAGCCTGATCACCGCGACGCAGAACTCCGTGAACACCGCCTACGTCGACCTGACCACCTCGATGGAGGACGGTCCGGAGAAGGTGATCAAGATGGCCAACGCCCTCGGCGTGCCGAAGAACGCGCCGGGCCTGAAGCCGTTCCCGGCGGTGGCGCTGGGCTCGGCCACCGTCAGCCCGATCGACATGGCGAACTCCTACGCGACGATCGCCAACGGCGGCCTGCACCACGACTGGTTCACCGTGAAGAAGGTGACCCGCGCCTCCGACGACGCGGTGCTCTACAAGGTTCCCCGGAAGGCCGACCGCGCCCTGTCGGGTGACATCGCCTCCGACGTGAGCTACGCCCTCCAGCAGACCGTCCAGAGCGGCACGGCCAGCACCGCCCGCAACCTGGGCCGGCCTGCCGCCGCCAAGACCGGCACCGCGACCAACGACGACGAGGACGTCTCGTCGTCATGGTTCGTCGGGTTCACCCCGCAGATCTCCACGGCGGTGATGTACGTGCGCGGCAAGGGCAACGAGGCTCTCAACGGCTACCTGCCGGTCTTCTACGGCGGGGCCTACCCGGCCGACACCTGGACGGCCGTCATGGAGAGCCTGATGGAAGGTGTCGACGTCGAGGACTTCCCGGAGCCTGCGTTCGTCGACGGCGAGGCGCCCGCCGAGGGGCACGCGCCGTACACACCGCCACCGCCGCCACCGAAGCCCACGCCCAAGTCCAAGCCGAAGCCCCGCCCGACCGAGACGGTGGCTCCGGAGCCGCCCGCGCCCGATCCGCCGGCACCCAGCCAGGGTGGTGGTGGCGACCAGGGGGGCAACCAGCCGCCCGACAACAACTGTGAGCCGACTGACCCCAACTGCGGTCCGTGACCGTCGCTCCCACGCGTGAGGACCCCTTCGCGCGCAGGATGAGTGAGGTGGTCGGAGGGCCGGTCGGACGGCACTCCCGGCCACACCGCTGGTGGGTGCCGGTGCGCATCCTGCTGGCGCTGTTCGCGGTGGGGTTCGCACTGGCGGTCGTGCAGCACCAACCGTGCCTGAAGACCAACTGGAGCTCCGACCAGGCCCGCTACGCCAAGGGCTGCTACTCCGACATCCCCTACCTCTACACCGGCCGCGGCTTCGCGGAGGGCCTCTGGCCCTACGCCGACTCCGACGGCCGCTATCAGGTGATGGAGTACCCGGTCGGCATCTCCTACCTCGCCTGGAGTGCCGCGAAGCTGACCCAGCTCGACCCGCTCGGGCCCCCGATGGAGCAGCGGACCCTCGGCGACGCCGGTCAGCTCTGGTCGCTCCCGGGGATGACCGACGAGGTGAACACCTACTTCCTGGTCACCGCGCTGCTGCTGTGCCTCTTCGGACTCGGCGCCACGTGGTTCCTGGCCGGGACCCATCGGGGCCGGCCGTGGGACGCGCTCTACTTCGTGCTCTCGCCCTGCCTGCTGGCGACCGGGCTGATCAACTGGGACCTGATGGCGGTCGCCCTGGTCGCGGGAGCCCTGTGGGCGTGGTCTCGCGACAGGCCTCTGCTCGCGGGCGTGCTGATCGGCCTGGGCGTGGCCACCAAGCTCTACCCGCTGTTCCTGCTGGGGCCGATCCTGGTCGTGGCCTGGCGCCGGCGCCGGCTGGGCGCGTTCGGGCTCGCCGCAGCCGGGGCGGCGATCGCCTGGCTGCTGGCCAACGTGTTCCCGTTGCTGACCGGCTACGAGCAGTGGAAGGTCTTCTGGCACTTCAACTCCGACCGGGGCGCCGACCTCGGCTCGCTCTGGCTGGTCCTCCAGGACGCCGGGCACACCGTCACGCCGGACACGATCAACACCTGGTCCTGGGCGCTGTTCGGGGGGGTGTGCCTGTCCGTCGCGGTGCTGGGCCTGCGCGCGCCGATGACGCCTCGGGTGGCCCAGCTCGCCTTCCTGGTGGTGGCGGGCTTCCTGCTGGTCAACAAGGTGTACTCGCCGCAGTACGTGCTCTGGCTGCTGCCGCTCGCGGTGCTGGCGCGGCCACGCTGGCGGGACCTGCTCATCTGGCAGGCGGGGGAGATGATCTACCTGGTCGCCGTCTGGACCTACCTCGGCGGCTGGCTGGAGCCGGCCGCGGGTGGGACCGCGACCGCCTACCACCTGGCGATCTGGGTGCGGGTGGCGGCGCAGCTCTACCTGGTCGCGGTCGTGGTGCGTGACGTCGTACGGCCTGAGCACGACCCGGTGCGCGAGGAACGCTCCGCAGTGGTCCTCAGCTGATCTCGACCCGGTCGAAGTCGGTGGCCGTGAACCGCACCCGGCACTCGATCTCCTCGCCCACCTCGGGCACGGCCGTGCCGTTGGGGACGAACAGCATCGAGGCCTGCATGTGCGGCGGCTCGGCGAAGAGCCGCTGCTTCCCGGCGACGGTGTAGGGCGACCGCACCAGTCCGGCGGCGTCGAGGCCCCCGCGCGCGATGGAGGCGGCCCTGGCCCGGATGGTGGCCTCGCCGGTCGGTGCCTCGAGGCCGATGCCGTGGGCGGTGCCGCCGGAGACGATCAGGATGGTGCCGTGTCGCGGGGCCGACCGGCCGCGGTAGCCGTAGGTGTCGCCGCGCTGAACGTGGTGGGCATCGAGCACGGTGGCCCGCACGGAGAGGGCACCGCGGTCGCCGAGCCACAGAGCGGTGCCGACGCGGGGCCGGAAGCTGAAGTCGGAGTACTTCTGCGCCAGCAGCTCGAGCTCCATCTCGGTGAGGTGCGAGACCCAGATGGTCCGGCTGCCTGCCTTGCCGAGGCCGGATCCCACCACGTCGTTCATCAGCCGCTCGACCTCGCTCATGTGCGAGGTCCCGTGGGTCTTCGGGGCCAGCGGAAGGTGCAGCGCCACGCCCTCGACCTCGACGCCGCCGTGCTGGTCGATCCTCCGGACCGCCTCGCGCAGGCCGGAGGCGGTGAAGCCGTGCCGGAGCATCGAGGTCATCCGCTCGAGGGCGACCCGCGGGCGCTCGCCGGTCTCGGAGCCGTGCGCGGCGAGAGCCTTGAGGTCCTCGATCCGGCCGACGGTGTGGATCACGCGAGGGTTCTCCGGTGCCGGGTTGCCGGGTCGCCAGGGAGTGAGCACGAGCAGCGAGCCGTCGTAGCGCTGCTCGACCTCGGGGAGCTCCTCGTAGGTGCCGACCGCGAGGGTGTCGACGCCCAGCCACTGCGCCTTGCGGGCGAGGCGGGGAAGACCGAAGCCGTAGCCGTTGCCCTTGGCCACCGGGACGAGTCCGGGCTGGCGTTCGTGGACCTCCTTGAGGTGTGCGCGCCAGCGGTCGCCGTCGACGCGGAGGGTCAGGGCCATCAGCCCCGCCGCCTCATGTAGATGTCGAAGGCCCTGTAGATGGCCCGGTTGAGGGGGAGGTCCCACTCCCCGGCGTACTCCACTGCTTCCCCGCCGGTGCCGACCTTGAACTGGATCAGCCCCACGTGGTCGTCCTCGGCATCGAGAGTCGCGGTGATGCCGCGCAGGTCGTAGATGTGCGCGCCGGCGGCGAGCGAGTCCCGGATCATCTGCCACTGGATCGCGTTGGACCCGCGCACGTCACGCTTCTCGGTGGAGGAGGCGCCGTAGGAGTACCACGTGTGCGTCCCGACCCGGATCCAGATGGTGCTGGCGACGAGCTCACCCTCGTGCCGGGCAAGGTAGACACGGATCCTGTCCTGCTCCTCGGCGCCGAGGGCGCCGAACATGGTCTGGAAGTAGCCCAGCGGACGCGGCGTGAAGCCGTCGCGCGCGGCCGTCTGCACGTAGAGCTCGTGGAAGGCCGACAGGTCGGCAGCCTCGCCGCGGTTGACCTCGACGCCGAGCTTGGTGGCTTTCTTGATGTTCCGGCGCCACTGCTGGTTCATGCCCTTGAGCACGTCGTCCTCGCTGCGCGGCTCGCCCTCGGAGTCGACCAGCGGGATCCAGAAGTTGTACTGCGGCTGGCCGGCCGCGAAGCCGTCCTCTGTCGACTGGTGCCTCCAGCCGAGCTCCTGGAGCTGGGAGACCACGCGGGCCCCGACCTCACTTCGCTCGGTCGGTGGCAGCGAGGTCAGCGTCGAGAGGGACTCGTCGGCGATGCCCTCCTTGATCTGGGCGGCGCTCCAGCGACGGGTGACCACCGGCGGGCCGATCCGGATGCCGAAGGCTCCCTGCCCGCGCACGTGTGCGGCCATCGGGTCCAGCCAGGGGCGCAGGTCCTCGCTGTCCCAGTCGACCAGTGGCCCCTCGGGGAGGTAGGCGAGATAGCGCTTGACCTTCGGCAGCTGACGGTAGAGCACGAGGGCGGCACCGACGATGTCCTCGCTGCCGGTGCTGCTGCGGGCGACCCAGCCGATGGACTCGGCCTTCCACTCCGGCTTCACCGCGGCCCAGGCCGGCGTCTGCAGGAAGCTGGCCGAACCGGACGGCGTCCCGGCGGCCGGGCGGAACATGGACCGGATGAAAGCGAGGTGCTCCGCCGCGGTGATCGTGCGCACGGTCAGGGCTGGGGAGGTCACCTCACGAGCGTAACGGTGAGCGCCGACCCGTCAGGACGACGCCTCGACGACCAGGTCGCGGATGGCCGGGAAGCAGGAGGCCTCGGGATCGATCACGGCGAGGTGGTCTCCCGGGACCACGACGCGCTGCACCGCGGCCCCGGCAGCCCTGGCCAGTGCGACGTAGGACGTGCTCTGCTCGGCCGGGACGGTCTCGTCCCGGTCGGCGTGCACGGCCCACACCGGGCAGGCGGCGGGAACCAGGCGGGACGGGTCGGCCAGGGCGTAGTCCTCCGGGGACTCGGCGGGCGATCCCCCCATGAACTCGGTGACCGGCACGACCGATCCGGGAGCGGTGCCGGCGCGCACCAGGTCGAGGACCCCGGCCAGTGAGATCGCCCCACGTGGCCGCACCCTGGGCTCCCCACCCGCTGTCCGCTCGTTGCGGGAGGCGGTCCAGACGGCCAGGTGCCCACCGGCCGAGTGCCCGAGCAGCACGACGTTGTCGGTCAGACCTTCGGGAACGTCCTCGCCGGCGAGGCGGTCGATGGCCGTGGCGACGTCGTCGAGCGTGTTCGGGAAGCCACCCCCGGCACCGGTGCGGCGGTACTCCACGTTCCAGGTCGCGAACCCGAGGGCGGTCAGCGCGGCGGACATCGGGTTCAGCTGCTCCAGGCCGTACCCGGGGTACCAGTAGCCCCCGTGGAGGAGCACCACCGTGGCCCGGGGCTTCTCGGCCGGCAGCTGCAGCTCGGCGAACTGGGACGAGTCCTCGCCATAGGTGATCCGCCTCGATCCCTGCGGTGCCGGGACGGGCGACGGTGCGGTGCGGGCAGGCGTCTCGCCGCACCCGACGAGCAGGCCGGAGAGCGCCGAGGCCGCCAGCAGCCCGCGGCGCGAGAGCCTCACACGCCGTGCTCGCGCAGCCACGCGAAGTCGGCCTGGTGCTCGCCGGCACCACCCGGCGTCTCGCAGATGACCGGCGCCCCGGCGTCGCGGACCACGCCGGCGAAGTCGTGCTCGTCGAGCTGTCCGTTGCCGAAGTTGGCGTGCCGGTCGGCGCCGGAGTCGAAGGCGTCCCGGCTGTCGTTGGCGTGGAGGAGGTCGATCCGGCCGGTGATGGCACGCACCTTCTCGACCGCGGTCGCGAGCTCGATGCCACCGGCCCAGGCGTGGCAGGTGTCGAGGCAGAACCCGACCTGGTCGGCGTGCTCGGCCGCGGAGATCGCGTCCCACACGCCGGCGATCCGGTCGAGGTGGCGGGCCATCGCGTTCTCGCCGCCCGCGGTGTTCTCGATCAGCAGCGGGATCTTGATGTCGGTGGCCTCGATCGCCTTGCGCCAGTTGTCGAACCCCTTGGCGGGGTCGTCGGTCTTGTTCACGTGGCCGCCGTGGACGATGAGCCCCTTGGCGCCGATCTCGGCCGCAGCGTCCATGTGCTGCTGGAGCAGCTTGCGGCTCGGGATCCGGATGCGGTTGTTGGTGGTGGCGAGGTTGAGGATGTAGGGCGCGTGCACGTAGAGGTCGATGCCTGCCGACTCGGCGTCCTCGCGCAAGGCGACCGCGCCCCCGGCGTACCTGATCTCGGGGCCCTGGTAACCCTGCGGGTCACCGAGGAAGAACTGCACCAGCGTGGTCTGGCGTGCCTGCGCCTCGGCGATCGGGTCGGACTGGTCGACGTGCGCTCCAATGGCGATCTGGCTGCTGGAACTCATGGACCCCAGCCTAGGCTCCGGGCATGACAGCGGAGGTGGTGGAGGAGAGCCATCCCGGGATGGAGAACACGCCGGGCCTCCCTGGCTACCTGCTGGCGGTTCTCCTCAGCTGGGTGTTGATCAGTGTCGGGTCCCTCGCAGGCGCAGCCGTCCTCGAGCAGGGAGTGGCCGCACTCAGGTTCGACGACCTCGGCTCCGACCTCGAGATCATGATGATGTGGTCGATGGTCGTCGGGTTCTTCGGCGCCCTCACCGCGCCGTTCGGGGTGGCTGCGGTGCACCTCGCCTGCCGTCGTTCACCAGACCAGCTGGTCCACGTGGCGGCTGCCGGAGTCGTCGGGGTCCTCACCGTCTATCTCCTGGCCATCGGCTTCGAGGAGAGCTGGCGCGACTGGGACAGGCTGGCGGCCGGTGTCGGCTCGTGCGCCGCGCTCAGCCGGGCGGCCGTGATCCCGCTGGTGCCCGCGGTCCGCTGGCGCCGGGCTGGACGCCGGGCTGGACGCCGGGCTGGACGGCGCGCCAGACGCTGACCTGTGGACGACGATTTCCGTCCTGGGCCCGCCCCTTGTTAGCCTTGCGCGTCGCTCACCCCCGATGGGAGAGCAACACCGCACAGCCCTCCTGCCACGGAAACGCCGTGGCCGCCCGAGTCCGAAGGAGGTGGAGAACGCTATGCGTGCCTATGAACTGATGGTCATCCTCGATCCCAACCTTGAGGAACGCACCGTCCAGCCGTCACTCGACACTTACCTCAACGTCGTTCGCAACGACGGTGGCAGCGTCGACAGCGTCGACGTCTGGGGTCGACGTCGCCTCGCCTACGAGATCGACAAGAACGCCGAAGGCATCTACGCCGTGGTGTCGCTGCAGGCCGAGCCTGCGACCGTCAAGGAGCTCGACCGCCAGCTCACGCTGAACGAGTCCGTGCTCCGCACCAAGGTCCTTCGTCCCGACGCTCACTGAGCGCCATCCACCGCACGCGATGATCAGCTAGGGAGACCCACATGGCAGGCGAGACCATCATCACCGTCGTCGGGAACCTGACGGGAGACCCGGAGCTCCGGTTCACCCCGTCGGGCGCCGCGGTCGCGAACTTCACGATTGCGTCGACGCCGCGTGCCTTCGACAAGCAGACCAACGAGTGGAAGGACGGCGACACGCTGTTCCTCAACTGCTCGATCTGGCGTCAGGCAGCGGAGAACGTCGCCGAGTCGCTCCAGAAGGGGATGCGCGTCGTGGCGCAGGGGCGGCTCAAGCAGCGCTCCTATGAGACCCGCGAGGGCGAGAAGCGCACCGTCGTGGAGCTCGACGTCGAAGAGGTCGGCCCCAGCCTGAAGTACGCCACGGCCAAGGTTGCGCGCGTCCAGCGCAGCGGCGGCGGCGGCTACAGCGGCGGTGGGAACACCGGTGGCGGCGAGGACCCGTGGGCCTCAAGCCCCACCCAGGGCGGCCAGTCCGGGGCCCAGCCGGTCGGCCAGTCGTCGGGACAGTCGGCACCTCAGGGCGGCGGCAACCAGGGTTCCTGGGGCGGTCAGCAGGGTGGCCAGGCGGCGCCCGGCGGACAGCAGAACGACCCGTGGGCGACGGGTGGCTCGGACGAGCCCCCCTTCTGACCCACGGCCCCACCGGCACCACAGCTCAACAGCCCATCCTCAACCATTCCGGCCTCAGTAACCACCCTGGGCCGGGCTCAACTCAACTGACTTGAGGCCTTCGGCCTCGGGAGGAGCACCACAATGGCCAAGGCAGTGATTCGCAAGCCCAAGAAGAAGGTTTGCCAGTTCTGCAAGGAGAAGGTGTCCTACGTCGACTACAAGGACACCAACCTCCTGCGCAAGTTCATCTCCGACCGCGGCAAGATCCGCGCGCGTCGGGTCACCGGCAACTGTGTACAGCACCAGCGCGACGTGGCCACGGCCGTCAAGAACGCCCGTGAGGTCGCACTGCTTCCCTACACGTCCACGGCTCGCTGAGAGGAGACGGAGAGATGAAGCTCATCCTGACCCAGGAAGTGACCGGTCTCGGTTCCGCTGGCGACGTGGTCGAGGTCAAGGACGGCTACGGCCGCAACTACCTCATCCCCCGCGGCTTCGGCATGCGCTGGACCCGCGGTGGCGAGAAGACGATCGAGTCGATCAAGAAGGCCCGTGACGCCCGGTCGGTGCGCGACGCCGACCACGCCACCGAGGTGAGGGCCAAGCTGGAGGGCTCGACGTTCAGCGTCAAGGTCCGTGCCGGCGAGGCCGGCCGCCTCTTCGGCGCCGTCACCGCAGCGGAGATCGCCAACGCGATCACCGAGGCCGGTGGCGAGGTCGACAAGCGCACGATCGTGGTGCGCAACCCGATCAAGTCGCTCGGTGCGCACACCGTCACCGTGCGGCTGCACGACGACGTCGAGGCAACGGTCAACCTGAACGTGGTCTCTGCCTGACAGACGGGCCTGACCTGACCCACTCAGCAGTCGAAGGCCGTCCTCCTCAGCTCGAGGGTGGGCGGCCTTCGTGCTCCGGGCCGCCCCGGGGGCCGTCGCTGCTCGGCTGGACCTCCAGGGGTCCGGGTCCGCCGAGCCACTCGCGCCGGTGCACCCGGAACAGGAAGTAGACGAAGGCGAGGTTGACCAGCGCCGACAGCACCAGGGTGGGTGACTCGAGCTGCGCGACGTCGCCGCCGAGCGCCAGGACCGGGAGCACCCCGGCCAGGGCGAACCCCCACACCAGCAGCCCGAACCGCTTGGCCACATAGGCGTCCCGCGCTGACCGGCTGGCTCCCAGGAGCCCGATCTCGCGGGCCAGGAACAGGCAGAACACCAGCTGGGGCAGGGAGGCGAACCACTCGCCTGACCCGTCGAGCTGGTGGCGCACCTGGGGAAGCCACATCGGCACACTCACGATCGCTGCCAGGACGGCGAGCCAGCGGACCGAGTCGAAGGTGTCCTCGATCCGGGCGAGCGCAAACACGCCGAGGAGCACCAGCACCCACCCGAGCGGGTCCGGGAGGGCGTCGTACCGTTCCCATGACGGCGAGGGGTTGGCCGGGAAGTACGCGCTGCCGATGATGATCACCATTCCCATGGCGATCCTCTGGAGCGGCGACATGGCGCAAGCGTAGGCTCCCCGGCCATGACGAAAGCACCGGTCCTGCTCGCTCGGAACCTCTGGCGCATCCCGTTGCTGGGCGACTACGTCAACGGCTTCATGCTCCGCGACGACGACGGCCAGATCACCCTGATCGACATGGGCCTCGCGTCCTCGGGTGCCAAGGTGATCGCGGCCCTGCGTGCGATCGGGTCCGATCCGGGCGATGTCACCCGGCTGATGCTGACCCACTGCCATCCCGACCATGCGGGCGGCGCGGCGTACGTCTCCCGGGAGACTGGTCGTCCGGTCGACGTCCACGCCGAGGACGCAGAGTACGTGCGCTCGGGCACCCAGCCTGACGTCGACCCGACCTCGCGCGTCGGCAGGCTCTTCCGCAGGCTGCCCGAGCCGAAGAACGAGAAGGTCACGGTGGGCGAGGAGCTCACCGACGGGCAGCTGGTGCCGTTCGCCGGTGGCATCCGGGTGGTGCACACGCCGGGTCACTCACCGGGCCATGCCTCCTACCTGCACGAGCCGTCCGGGGTGCTGATCACCGGCGACGCGATCTTCAACGTGCTCGGCATGCGCTGGCCGCTGAAGATGCTGTGCTCGAACTTCGCGATGACCAAGAAGACCGCGCACCGGTTGGCCGAGCTGGAGTACACGACGGCGGCCTTCACCCACGGCCAGGAGATCCGCGACCGGCCCCGGGACGCCATCCGGAAGTTCCTGGCCAGCCAGGGCTAGGTGGCCATCGATGCTGCTTCGCCGCGGCGCGCCCGGGGTCAGGAGCCCGCCGTCCAGGCCGCGGCCAGCTGGGTCCGCGAGTGCACGTCCAGCTTGGTGTAGACGTTGCCGAGGTGGTAACCGACCGTCTTGACGCTGAGCACGAGCTGCTGCGCGACCTCCTGGTTGGTCAGGCCCTGGCACACGAGAGTGGCGACCGTTCGCTCCTGGGGGGTCAGCCGTTGGGGCAGCTCGACCGTGCGTCGTGTGGGACTGACGCCGCAGGCCGCGAGCTCGTCGTCGACCCGGGCGACGAACGGCCGTGCACCCAGGGCGGCGAACCGGGCCCTGGCGTCCGTGAGGCGAGCAACGGCCGCCCGCTTCTCGCCGCGCCGCCGCAGGAACCTGCCGAACGCGCTCTGGTTGACCGCGGCGTCCAGGGCCGACACGGCACCCTGGTTGAGCTCGAGGGCTGACTGGAAGGAGGTCCGCGCGACCTTGTGGTCCCGCCTCGAGGTGGCGATCTCCCCGCGGATGCGGGCGAGCGCGACCAGCCTCGAGCGGCAACCGCGCTCGTGGGCGAGCGCCTCGAACTGCTCCATCTCCGCCGCGGCATCGTCGAGACGACCGAGGTCGACGAGCGCGCTCAGGTACTGCACCGGCCACTGGAGCAACCCCGGTTCGTGCGTCGGGCCGCCGCCGAGGCTGACCAGGAGGGCGGAGCGGGCAACGACCTCGGCGGCATCGGACTGGCACCACGCGATGTGCACACCGGCGTTCTCACACACGATGTAGGTGGCCAGGTCTCCGAGCTGTTCAGCCAGGTCACGACCTGCGCCGAGGTGCTGGTTCGCCAGGGGCCAGTCGCCGCGGGCGGCGGAGACCAGGACGGCCGCCGTGTGCAGATAGCCCTGGACCCACCGCTGTTCGGTGTCCTGGGCGAGGGAGAGGGCGTGTTCGGCTGCCGCGAGGGAGGCGTCCCACGAACCGAGTCGGAAGTCGACCTCGGCGAGGGCCCCCATCGCCAGCAGCCGCTGGGGAGACACCTCGGCGTGGCTCGCGTTGCACACCGTGATCAGGTCGCTGCGCGCACCGACCAGGTCGTCGGTGGCCACCCGGAGTGCGCCGCGCGTCGTGAGCTGGTGGCTGTATCCGCGGACCAGCATCGGGTCTGACGGGACGGAGGCGAGCACTGCCAGCGCTTCCTCGATGCGGCCCACCATGCCCAGCCCGAAGGCCTGTGCGGCGTTCGTCGAGTCGGCGAGGTCAGGTGGCACCCCGAGCTCGAGGGCGTGCGCGGCCCACTCCGCCGCACCGAGCCCGTCGGCGCGCATGTTGTGCAGCTGGGCCAGGATGGCCGCCAGGCTTCCCAGGTGGTCCTGCGAGAGCTGGTCGCCGCGCGACCACGCTTCCGTGGCCAGCGACTCGGCCGCGTCAGGCTCACCCGCGAACCATGCCAGCCGAGCCTGGAGGTACACGCGTCGCGCCGTGGGTGGGGTGGCCTCGAGCTCGGCGGCAAGGGCCTTGGTCCTGGTCAGGTCACCGTCGATCAGGAAGAGGTTGACCGCGTCGAGGAGGCGCTCCTCGGACGCCGTCCCCGGGCTTGCGACCCGGCTCGCCTTGAGGGTCAGGTCCGCGGCGGCACGCGCGTCGCCTCGCGCCAGGTTCGCCGCGGCCGCCCTGATCAGGCGATCGGCCAGGTCGTCGTCGCACCCCTCAGAGGCCGCTACCAGATGGCGCAGTGCCGCGTCGCCGGTGAGCAGCTCCCCGGCACGCGCATGCAGGCGTGCCCGGGCGTGCGGACCAAGGTCGTCGATCACTGCGGCCCGCATCAGGGGGTGCGGGAACCGGACGGTCCAGCCGCTCGAGCTCTCTGTGTGGATCAGGATGGTCGGCGAACGACTGAGCTCCTCGAGTGCCTGTTCAGGATGCTGGACCTCAGCGACGGCGGCCACGAGGTCGATGGCGGATCCGTCGGGGAGCAGGGCAGCAGCCCGGGCCAGGCTCTGGGCGGGCGCGGAGTGCGAGGCCAGCGCTCCGGTCACCAGGAGGGCGTAGGACGGGGGCGCGGGCAAGGGATCGGCGGAGACGAGCGCCTCCACCGGAAGCTCCTCGAGCAGCGCCCGGAGATACAGCGGGCTGCCGTCGGTGTGGCGCCGCAGCCGGATGGCGACCGTCTCAGCAGCCTCCCTCGCACCCGCACCCGCGGCCCGGACCAGCTCGGCGACCTCGGCCTCGCTCAGCCCACGGACATGCAGCCGGTCGCCATGAGCCTCGGCGAGCCGGAGCAGCCCCGGCGGGAGCCGTGACACCTGGTCGTCCCGGGTCACGAACATCGCCAGCACGGGGTCCGCAGCCAGCCTGCGGAGTGCGAAGGTCAAGGCACCCAGGGACGCGGCATCGGCGAGATGGGCGTCGTCCACGAGCAGCACGGTCGCGCGTCGGCGGCCCAGGCGGTCCAGGTCACGCAACACCGCAGCACCGGCAGCAAACGGGTCCGCCCACGAATCCACCGTCGGGTCGAGGAGCTGGTGAACGATCCCGAACGGGAGCGACGCCTCGGCCTCGTCACCCGAGGCGCGCAAGGTGCGGACGTCCCGCAGTCCCTCCACGAAGGTGGACAGGAGGGCGCTCTTGCCGATGCCGGGCGGTCCGTCGATGACCACCGTCGACGGCCTCTCCGACACGGCGGTGGCAAGACGACTCCGGAGCCAGTCCAGCTCCGTGGTGCGCCCGACGAAGTGAGGCATCCCCAGTCCTGCCTGGCCGTTCATGACGGAACGGCATCGGTGACGACCCTACGCCGTACGACGGGGTCCGTGGCCGTCGTGGGACTGAGGGCGACCAGGACCACCATTGACGCAGCGGCCACCGCGAGCAGCATCAGCGAGACGGTGTCGGCGGCTGTCTGGTCGCCGGGGTCGAGGAGTGCGGCCAGGCCCGCGGCGCAGGCCAGGCCGACGAAGACACCTGCGTGCACGAGACGGCAACGGTCTCGGCGGCCGCCGGGAACCGGGCGCACCGGCTTGCCGTCGAACTTGCCGGGAGGGCGCCCACCTGTGAGAAACGTCTTGTACGTCTCGATCGACAGGACCGACAGCCCGGCAGCCGCGACCGTCATCGCGATCCAGTCATGGGTGAACGGAAGGAGCAGCATCGTCCAGACCGTGGCCACCACGGGACTGCGCAGGAACTTCCAGCCGCTGAACCCCTCCACCGGAGCGTCCTTCCAGGCACCACCTACGGCTGTGAGCCAGCCACCGACACCACCGACCACTACCAGCAGCCACACCGGGCCCCCGCCGGCAGGTTGCAACGCTGCGGCAGCGCCGGCGCTCAGCACGAGACCGGTGAGGACGACCACCGCCGTGAGATACCGGGGCAGACGCGCATCGATCGGTCGTCCCGCCACCGCCACCCGCATGGGGATCGCGTACGCGTCCTGGTCGTCCTCTCTGAAGAACGACTTCCACCACTCCGTGGCCAGGCGTTCGGTGGCATAGAGCACGCCGAGCAGGACGACCGGGGAGAGGGTCGCGTCGAGGTCGGTCGTCACCGACAGCACCACGGCCACCACGGTCGCCAGGGCGATGCTGCGGATGAAGCTGACCGGCTTGAAGCCCTCGAAAGGCGAGTCCTTGAACGCCCCCCAGGTCGCTGCGTGCGTCCCGGCCACGACGCCCAGGATGACGGCGTGGACCATACTCATCGGACTGCCCCGGTCACGCAGGCCGACGGCGGACCGACTGGTTCCACTGGTGGTGGTGCGAGCCGGCCGATCGCGCGGAGGCCGACTGCGAGAACGCCGAGGCCCAGCAGCTGTGCCACCAGACCGGTGGGCGAGTGGCCGGGCAGCTCGCCGAACACCGCTGCGCCGAACACGATGGCGACGAGGACACCGGTCACGTTCACCAGCGGCATCGAGAAGGCGAGCGAGGCGATCTGGTAGGCGCGCTGGTTCATCGCGGTGCCGAGGATGCCCACGCCGACCAGGGCCAGGACGAGCAGGACCAGCAGGCTGGACGGGATCTGCCCGCCGGTGATGTCGCCGCCGATGAGCTTGAGCAGCCCGGCCGACACCCCGAAGAGACATCCGGCGGTGGCACCCAGCAGGCCGGCATGCAGCCGGTCGCGCTCTCGACACCAGCGACGTCCAGCGGCAGCAGCCACGGCTGCCAGCAGTAACCCCGCCAACGTCATCGCCAGGGCGACGGTCCGGCGAGGGGTGGCCTGCCCGGGAGCGAGCGTCACACTGGCCAGGAAGGTCGCCAGACCGACGACGGTGACGGCGACGGCCCCTAGCTCCTCTCTCCGTGGCCATGTCCGCTCCAGCGCCGCGCGGAAGGGGATCGCGAGCACCACTCCCATCAGCAGCAGAGGTTGCACCAACGCCAGCGAGCCCCACCGGAGAGCTGTCGCGTGGAGCAGCATGCCGATGAACGACAGGGCCGTGCCCGCCACCCACCAGGGATTCCGGGTCAGGTGCAGCAGGACCTGACCGGCCCCGGACACCTCACGTGGCACCCCCCCTGCGGCTCGGTGCTGCAAGGAGTTCGAGACGGCGAAGCTGCACGCCGCGGTGAGGGCGATCGCGGCTGCGACTGCTGGCTGCTGGTCCATGGGAGCACCGGTCCTGTCGGGGTCTGGGACTCGCCACGCTATGAATCTCCGGGCACCCGGCACCTCGGGCGAATGCCCGGGATCGGCCAGCGGAGATCGGGGCCGGGGCCGGCCCCGAACCTGCTCAGGCGCCGAGCCGCAGCCAGCGGTCGCCGCGTGCCCGCAACAGCAGCGTGACCGCCCGGCCGCCCATGAAGCAGACCGCGAACGCCGCCCAGAGCCAGGTCAGGCCGCCGTCACCCACCAGCCACGCGACCGGGGCGAACAGGAGCAGCGTGACCAGCTGCGCCCAAGCCAGGTAGACCCCGTCCCCGGCACCGATCAGCACGCCGTCCAGCACGAACACGATGCCGGCCAGGGGCTGCGCGGCCGCTGCGACGAGCAGCACCGGCACGAGCAGGTCGAGGACGGCCGGGTCGCTGCTGAACAGCGGCCCGAGCAACGGCGAGAGCACGGCCAGGACGGCACCGGTGACGACGCCACTGAGCCACCCCCACTGCTCCATCCGGCCGGTCACCTCGCGAGTGCCCGCCACGTCCGCAGCACCGAGGTAGCGCCCGGTGATCGCCTGAGCCGCAATCGCGACGGCGTCGAGGGTGAACGCCAGGAAGGTCCAGATGGTCAGGGCGAGCTGCATGGTCGCGAGGTCAGCCTCACCGAGCCTGGCCGCGGCGTACGTCATCACGAGCAAGGAGGCCCGCAGCATCAGGGTGCGCATCACCAGAGGTACGCCGGCCCGGCCGGCCCGTCTGATCCCGGGCAGGTCCGGCCGCAGCGACGCGGACTCGCGAAGAGCTCCCCGGACCACCACCCACACCAGCGCGACGGCCGAGCCGAGCTGGGCGAGGAGCGTGCCGATCGCGGAACCGGCGATGCCGAGGCCGTCGATCGGACCGACCCCGAAGACCAGGACCACGTTCAGCACGATGTTGGCCAGGTTTCCGACGACAGCCACCACCAGCGGTGTCCGCGTGTCCTGCATCCCGCGCAGCACGCCGGTGGCCGCCAGCATGAGGACGAGGGGGACCACGCCCACCAGCGCGATCCGCAGGTAGGTGACCGCGAGCTCGCCGACCTGGGGGCTGGAGCCGAACAGGTCGACGATCGGACGGGTCAGGGGCAGGACGACGGCGGTGAGGAGGACCCCGATCAGGGTCGCCAGCCAGAGGCCGTCCACGCCCTGGGTGAGTGCCGCGGGGGTGTTGCCGGCACCGACCTGGCGGGCCACCGAGGCGGTCGTGCCGTAGGCCAGGAAGATGCACAGGCTGATCAGCGTCCCGAGGACGGCCGACGCGATCCCCAGCGCGGCCAGCTCCGGGGTGCCGAGGTGGCCCACGACGGCCGAGTCGGCGAGCAGGAACAGCGGCTCGGCGACCAGGGCCAGGAAGGCCGGCCCGGCGAGCCGGAGGATCTCGCGGTCCTGGGACCCGGCGTCGGTCCCGGCGTCGGTCCCGGCGTCGGTCCCGGCGCCCTGAACGTGCCGCTGCCCCCTCGCCACAGCTGTCCTCCCGAGGCGTTACCACGGGGTGAGGCTAGGCGTTGCCAAAACCTGTGTAAAACCCGCCGTTTCTGTGGGTATCCCAGTGAGCGAGCGGCATTGTCGACATACTTACTGGCCCGTCCCAGATGGCGAAATGGTGAACGCCAAAGGGCCAAGAAACTTCTGTCCACAGGCCGTGATCCCGTGTTCGTGCAGGTCAGAGGCGGGATTGGCGGTAGAACTTTTTGGCTGTCCACAGCGGGCCCACCAGGCTGTGCACACCAGGCACGGCGTGTTCCACACGATCAACAGGGTTATCCACAGGCACCTGTGGATAACGCGCTGGTGGACCCGGGCGAACCGGCCTACTGTGCGGCGTCCGGGCTTGCAGAACCCATCGGTGAGGGGTCCCGGACAAGTCACTCGGGCGGGCAGCCGGGCGCCCGAAAGTCGACGGGTAAAACCCGGCTGGACGGGCTGTCGGTGCCCATCCCTAGCCTCGGTGACAACGGGAGCGAGGAGAGGGCCACGCGATGAGCATGACCGAGCCGGGCAGCGCGTCGCCCACCGGTTCCACCGGGGTCGCGACGAGCGAGTCCTGGGCCGTCGACTCGTTCTCCGGTGGCTACCCCAGCAGCTTCGCGGACGACCCCGCTGGCAACCAGGAGCACTGGTCGGGCCGGATGCCCCCGCAGGACTCCGACGCCGAGCAGAGCGTGCTGGGCTCGATGCTCATCTCCAAGGACGCCATCGCCGACGTCAACGAGCAGATCGGTGGCGGTGACTTCTACCGACCGGCGCACGAGACCATCTACGACGCCATCGTCGACCTCTACGGTCGTGGCGAGCCAGCCGACCCGGTCACCGTCTCGGCCGAGCTGCACCGTCGCGGCGAGCTGCAGAAGGTCGGCGGCGCGCCCTACCTGCACACGCTGTCGGCCAGCGTGCCCATCGCCGCCAACGCCGGCTACTACGCCACCATCGTCCGCGAGAAGGCGATCCTGCGCCGGCTCGTCGACGCGGGCACCAAGATCGCGCAGATGGGTTATGCCGGTGAGGGCGACGTCGACCAGACCGTCGACGTCGCGCAGCAGGAGATCTACGCGATCGGTGAGAAGCGGCAGCAGGAGGACTACGCGCCGCTGTCCTCGATCATGGAAGCCACCCTGGACGAGATCGAGGCGATCTCCAGCAACGACGGCACCACCGGCGGGGTGCCGACCGGGTTCGCCGACCTCGACGAGCTGGTCAACGGCTTCTCCGGCGGTCAGATGATCATCGTCGCCGCCCGACCCGCGGTCGGGAAGTCGACGCTGGCCCTGGACTTCTGCCGGTCCGCGTCGATCCACAACAACCTGACCAGCGTGATCTTCAGCCTGGAGATGTCCAAGAGCGAGATCACCATGCGGCTGCTCTCGGCGGAGGCGAAGATCCCGCTCAACAACATCCGCAAGGGCCCGATGACCGACGAGGACTGGAACAAGCTCGGTCCCAAGATGGGTCAGGTCTCCGGTGCGCCGATGTTCATCGACGACAGCCCCAACATGACGATGATGGAGATTCGCGCCAAGGCCCGCCGCCTCAAGCAGCGCCATGACCTGAAGCTGATCGTGATCGACTACCTCCAGCTGATGACCAGCGGCAAGAAGGTCGAGTCCCGCCAGGTCGAGGTCTCGGAGTTCTCCCGCCAGATCAAGCTGCTGGCCAAGGAGCTCGACGTCCCGATCGTCGCGCTCTCGCAGCTCAACCGTGGGCCGGAGCAGCGCTCGGACAAGCGTCCGATGATGAGCGACCTGCGTGAGTCGGGCTGCCTGACCGCGGACTCACGCGTGCTGCGGGCGGACACCAACGCCGAGGTCTCGATCGGCGAGCTCATGCAGTCCGGGGCAACGGACGTGCCCGTCTGGGCCCTCGACGACCGGCTGCGCCTGGTGCCGAGAACCCTGACGCACGCCTTCTCCAGCGGAGTGAAGAAGGTCTACGAACTGACCCTGACATCGGGTCGCACCATCACGGCGACGGCCAACCACCCCTTCCTCACCTACGAGGGCTGGATGCCTCTTCGCGAACTCGTCCCAGGAGCCCGGATCGGTTCGATCCGGCACGTTCCCCCGCCGCTGACGATCAAGCCCTGGGATGACGATGAGGTCGTCCTCCTGGCGCACCTGCTCGGCGACGGGTCGTTCGTCAAGGGTCAGCCTCTGCGCTACGCCAGCATCGACGAGACAAGCCTGGCGACGGTGGCCTGGTGTGCGCGCAACCGATTCGGCATCACGGCAGTCCGAGACGAGCACCCCGCGGCCAGGGTCACCACGCTGCGCCTGCCTGCCCCCCACCGGTTGGCTCGCGGGAGACGCAACCCGATCGCAGCATGGCTCGACGGGCTGGGGCTGTTCGGTCTGCGCAGCCACGAGAAGTTCGTGCCCGAAAGTGTCTTCGGACTCCCCAAGGAGCAGGTGGGCCTGTTCCTGCGCAACCTGTGGGCCACCGATGGTTGCGTCCATGAAGGCAAGGGCGGTCAGGCCACGGTCTACTACGCATCGACCAGCCGACGGCTCGTCGACGACGTGGCCAGGCTGCTCGGGCGCTTCAATGTGTTCACCCGCATCAAGACCATCCGCAAGGCCGGCTACCGGCCCGGCTACCAGCTAGCCATCTACGGCGCCGCGAACCAGTTGCGCTTCCTCGAGGACATCGGGGTCCACGGTGCTCGCGGACAGATCGCCGAACGGCTGATCCCGCGGCTGCGCGAGCTGAAGTCCAACACCAACGTGGACACCGTTCCGCACCAGGTGTGGGACGAGGTGCGCGACGTACTGCGGGACGAACCGACGAGCCACCGGGAGTTCGCAGCCGCCCTCGGGACCCGGTTCTGTGGGTCCACGATGTGGAAGCACTCGCCGAGTCGCGAGCGTCTCGGTCGCGTCGCCGAGGTCCTGGGGAGCGCCGAGCTCGAGGTGATGGCGACGAATGACGTCTTCTGGGACGAGGTCGCGTCCATCAGCCCACTCGGTGAGCAGGAGGTGTACGACGCCACCGTCCTCGGTGTGCACAACTTCGTGGCCAATGGCGTCCCGGTGCACAACTCGATCGAGCAGGACGCGGACATCGTGATGCTCCTGCACCGTGAGGACATCTACGAGAAGGAGTCACCCCGCGCGGGCGAGGCCGACATCATCGTGGCCAAGCACCGCAACGGCCCCACTCGCGACGTCACGGTCAGCTTCCAGGGCCACTACTCGCGCTTCGTGGACATGGCGCACTGAGCGCCTGGACGGCCGGGCCGGCAGCACCTCCCGGTGCACGTCCCCCACCTCCCGGTCGCACCCGAGCAACCGGCGGGCGGTGAGCCCGGGTGGGCTGAACACCACCCGCCGGCATGGCATCTCAGGAGGTGACCCTCGCCTACTCGGTGCTGGTGGTGAGCTCCGCGGCCGTGGCCACGTCGTCGGAGACCTTGGTCAGCGTGTTGATGCTGACGTGCGGCCAGCTGATCCGTCCCGGCAGACCGTCGCGCCTGGGGAAGAAGTCCAGCATCACGATCTGCAGGTACTGCATCTGGTGCACGGTGATGCCGTCGACCTCCGCCAGCTGCTGGATCCAGAACGTGGACTTCATCGAGACCGCGTCGGCCTGTTTGACCACGAACGGGATGTTCTTGATCCCGCCGGTGGGGTGAGTGGTGTCGAGCTCGAGAACCGTCGTCGCCACCACGTCCAGGCCGGTGTTGGCGGCGTCCAGCAGCAGCTGCGGCGCGACCGGGTCGAAACCTGGGAATGCCGGGAAGTTGACGGTGCCCTTGAAGGGCGCGTCGTGGAAGTGCTTGTACGGCGCGAGGTAGCGATTGTTCTCCAGGTCGGGCTTCACCCCGATCGGCAGACCGTCCACCGCCGGGATGGGGGCCAGCCCTTCGACCACAGAGCTCTTGCCGAGTGCAAGGACCGCGTCACCGTGGGGAATGGTGGCCAGACGCGCGATGTCGAACCCGTCCGGGATCTCGTTGAGCATGTTCAGGAACAGACCCGGCTCGTGGTGGATCGCCCCACCTGGGACACCGGTGACGGTGCTCGCCGGTTCGTCGACCACCGCGACCTGGTGGACCACCTGTTCGTAGTCGAGCGTGACCACGAGCTGGTCGGTCTGGCTCTCGTGGTCATCGGTGATGCCCCGGTTCGGGACACCCTTGTCGACGAGGGTGAAGTTGAGCTCCTCGTCGAACTGGTTCAGCAGCAGCCGATAGTCCAGGAAGCCCTCCTGGGCGAAGGGCAGCGCGATCATGTTCCAGCCGCGCCCCTCGCTGACCCATCTGCCGGGCAGCAGGCCGAGTGGACCGAGCTCTTCGTCGTAGGGCCTGGCAACTTCGATGTGCCGGTTCTGCCCCTCCATCGTGTTGATGCGTACGTCAGTGGTCATGACCACTCCTCGTGAGGTGTCGTCGGCCCCGCCCCGGTCGGGGCGAGCCGGTTGTGGGTAGGAGGAGCGTCGAGCAGTCTCGGAAATACTTGGTGGTGCTCGGTCACTCGCACATTCCGCGGGACCAGGTCCACGAGGATCAGCGTGCCTTCAACCCTGGGTCGCGGACCGACCGACGCCCACAGCCGCGGGAACGGTGGGGAGCTGCTGGTCGAGGACGGTCAGGGAGCCATCACGTTGAGGTCGACCGGTCCGGAGATCCCATCGACGGTGGCGCGGTCGTCGCGCTGCCAGAGCCACCAGTCCCCGGCCGGCGGGGTGTCGCCGATGCGGCGTACCCACTGGCGACGTTCGAGTGCCGACGCGATCCGGTAGCGGGTCTCGAACTCGGGGTAGGCGTAGACGACCATCCGCTGTCCCGTCCTGTCCTCGACGGTCTCCACGAAGGTGCGGACCTCCTCGAGGAGGGACTCGCGAGCCGGTGGGTCGGCGCAGTTCCCGAGCAGCTCGAGGTCGATCGCCGGCGGCAGGGAGGGCCTTCCCGCCGATGCGAGGACATCGGCGAAGTGCTCGGCCTGAGGACCGCCCGGCGAGCAGAGGGTGAAGTAGTGGTAGCCGCCGACCCGGAGGCCGGACCGCCTGGCTGCCCTGGCGTGGGCGACGAACCGCGGGTCGGTGAAGCTGCTCCCCTCGGTGGCCTTCAGGTAGGCGAACGCGACCCCGTCCCGGCGTACGCGCTCCCAGTCGATCTGGCCCTGGTGGTGCGAGGCATCGATGCCGCGCAGCGGGCGTGGCGAGGCTGTCGGAGTCGCCGACGGCGAGGCAGTGGGCGAGGAGCTGCCCGGTTCGGTGGTCGCCGAGGATGTGCGCGTCGGTGAGCTCGCCGCCGAGGGCTCCCTGGTCCGCGACCCGGTTCCGCAGGCCGACCCCACCAGTGCGACCAGCAGCAGTCCTGCGAGCCCGAGTCGAGGCATCGACGGATCCGGCGGCATGGTCGTGAGACTAGGCCGTGGACCGGAAGCGGCGGGTGTCCCATAGGTTTCGGGACATGACACGCACTGCACTCGTCCTTGGTGGGGGCGGCATCACCGGGATCGCCTGGGAGCTCGGCATCCTCAAGGGACTGGCGGACTCCGGACTGGACCTCAGCACCGCTGACCTCGTGGTCGGTACGTCGGCAGGGTCGGTCGTGGGCGCACAGATCACCAGCGGGCGCTCGATCGAGGAGCTCTACGCGACCCAGATCGAGCCACCGGACCACGAGATCGGGGCGAGGTTCTCCAAGGCGACGATGCTCCGGATGGTGCTGCCGATGGTCCTTCCCGGCAGTGCACACACCAAGCGCGCCCGGATCGGCAGGGCCGCGCTGCGCGCCCACCCGCCAGGAGGGGAGGAACGGATCGAGGTGATCCGCTCGCGGATCGGTGTGACCCAGTGGCCGGTCGGCGACCTGGTGGTGACAGCCGTGGAGGCCGAGAGCGGGAAGTCGGTCGCCTTCGACAGGACCAGTGGCGTCGACATCGTCCACGCCGTGGCGGCCAGCTGCGCCGTACCCCTGGTCTGGCCGGCGGTGACCATCGACGGCCAGCACTACATCGACGGTGGCATGCGGTCGACCGCCAACGCCGACCTGGCTCGAGGTGCTGACGTGGTGATCGTCATCGCACCCTTGCCGCAGTCGTTCAGCAAGGCGACCTCGATCCGGGCCCAGCTGGAGCGGACGGGTGCCACCCGCACGGCCGTGGTCACGCCGGACGGCGAGGCGCTCACCGACATCGGCAAGAACGTCCTCGACCCGGCGAAGCGCGCCGCAGCCGCGCGCAGTGGTCTGCGCCAGGCGGCAGGGATCGTGGAGCAGATCCGCGGAGCCTGGGCCGTCACCACCTGAACCGTCGAGGCCCTAGCGGGTGGCCGGGACGCTGCGCGTCAGGTCGGGTTCGGACTCGGCGGGTCGTCGTCGCTGGCCCGGAAATTGACCCGGAAATTGGCCCGGAATCTGGCCCGGAATCCGGCCCGGAATCCGGCCTGGAAATTGGCCGGGCATCTGGCGGGGATCCTCCGGGGGGACCTCCCTGGTCGTCGGGCGACGCTCGCCGAGGAGGATCACCAGCCGACCTCGTCGACCCCGTGCGACTGCGCCGCCGCCGCCCTCTCCCACCCGCTGCAGGACATCCCGGCTCCTCCTCCTGCCGCGCACTCGCGCCGCTAGCAGGTCAGGAGTGGGGAGGAGGACCGCTGATACCAGTCAGGCGAGATCAGTCGGCTGGCACGGTCGGTACGACGGCCACCGGGCAGGCCGCGTGCTCGACGACCGCCACCGAGACCGAGCCGTAGAGCATCCGGGACACCCGGCCGGCCTGGTGGGCCCCGACCACGAGCAGGTTCGCCCGCTCGCCGAGGCTGACCAGGACCTCCTGCGGCAGCCCGCGCGCAACGGCCTTGCGCATCTTGACGTCAGGGAACTTCTCCGTCAGACCGGCCACCGACTCGGCCAGCAGCAGCCGCTCCGACTCCACGTCAACCGGCACCGGGCTGACCGAGACCGGCGTGGCCATGCTCGTGTTCACGTCCCAGAAGCAGTGCACGACGGTGAGGGGCAGACCGTGCAGCGACGCCTCCCGGTAGGCGAACTCCAGCACGGTGAGGGACTCCGCGGAGCCGTCGGCACCGACCACGATCCCGTGGCGCACGAGGCCCGGGTTGGCCGGGCGGTGCACCACGACCGGGCAGTGGGCGTGCCTGACCAGGGCCACGCCGACCGAACCGAGCAGCAGGCTGCGCAGCTTGCCGCGGCCGCGGGAGCCGACCACCACCATCGCGGCGTCGCGGGACAGCTCGAGCAGCACGTTGCGGGGGTCGTCGAGCCGGAACACCTCGTGCACCTCGAGCTCGGGGGCCGAGCGCTCGATCGTGGCCCGGGCCTCGGCGAGCACCTGGTGGCCGTCGTCGCGCAGGGCGACGCGGGCCTCTTCGGGATAGACCGTCGCGACGTCGGTGTAGGCGGGGGAGACGGCGTTGACTGTGTGGACCAGAGTGATCGCCCGGTGCTCGATCTGCGCGTGTTCGACAGCCCAGGCGAGGGCCCGCAGCGACGACTCCGATGCGTCGACTCCCACGACGATGGTTCCTGATGTGGTGTCCATGATTCCTCCTGGGATTCATCCAGTGGCGCGGAGCCGGACGGGTCTCGTCCTCCCTGCCACTGTCTCCCGCGGACCGACGGCCAAGTCAGGGCTCAACGGACCCACCTCAAAGGACCAATGACCCTGATCCGGCGACCCTGGGCGAGGGACGATCAAGGGACAAGCCACATCTTCGGAGGTTCCCATGGCCGAGTCACGAGAGCTGAGCGCTCGCGAGTGCCTGACGTTGCTGCGCTCGGGCGTCGCAGGACGGATCGCTCTCTCAACCCCCACCGGACCGCACATCGTGCCGGTCAACTACTCAGTCGTCGACGACGCGATCATCGTCCGGACCTCGCCGTACAGCCTGCTCGGGACCTACGGGCGCGACACCACCTTCGCCTTCGAGATCGACGACTTCGACGGGGCGCGAGCCCGCGGATGGAGTGTCCAGGCTCGGGGGCGCATTGAGGCGGTCGCTGATCGCACCGAGCTCCAGGCGGTCCGGGAGGCGGCTGTGCCGCAGCCGTGGGCGGGTGGCACCCGGCCGCTGTACCTGCGGCTGCGCTGGCACGAGCTCACCGGGCGGCAGGTCGGCGCCTACTGGGATCCGCTCGCGGACCGGGCGCGGGAGCAGGACCCACCCGTCCGCGTCTGATCACCACGGCGCCTCGTGGCGCACACTTGCGGCATGAGCCCACACGAACAGCGCAGACTCAACGGTGCCGCGGAGGCCCTGCTCGAGGCGGTCAGCGCCATCTCCTCCGATCTCGACCTGCGCAGTGTGCTCACCAGGATCGTCGAGGCGGCCACCAAGCTGACCGGTGCGAGGTACGGCGCACTCGGCGTGATCGGCGCGGACGGGTCACTGGTGGAGTTCGTGACCACTGGTCTCTCCGAGGAGGAACACCGCCTGATCGGGGACCTGCCTCGAGGCCGAGGGATCCTCGGTCTGCTCATCCGCGAGCCCGAAGGCATCAGGATGGCCGAGCTCGCGGCTCATCCGGCCTCGGTCGGCTTCCCGGCCCACCACCCGCCGATGAACACGTTCCTCGGCGTTCCCGTGCGGATCCGGGGCACCGTGTTCGGCAACCTCTACCTGACCGAGAAGAGCGGTGGAGCCCAGTTCACCGAGCAGGACGAGCAGCTCGTCGAGGCACTCGCCCGCGCCGCCGGCTACGTGATCGAGAACGCCCGCGCCTACGGCCTCAGTGAGCTGCGCCGCCGGTGGCTGCAGGCAACGGCCGAGCTGACCGAGACCCTCCAGCCCCCGACCGACCTCGACGAGGCGCGCCAGACGATCACCGAGATGGCCCGATCGGTCTCCGGAGTGCGCGCGACGGCCCTGCTCGGACTCCCGGACGCCACGCACCACAAGGCCGTGCTCGCCGTCTCGTGTGCTCCCGTGGACGCGGAGGCGTTGCGGCCCGTTCTTGCTCGGATCGCCGAGGATCACGACTCGTCGGGTTCGGAGCCGGTGGAGATCGAGCTCGACGGCCTCGGCGCCATCGTGATCCCCCTGCGTGCTCACCTCGCTCGTGCGGGGGCGCTGGTGGCGCTGTTCGACCTGGTCCAAGCGCCACCGGGCGTCGAGGAGCGCGAGCTGCTCGCGTCGTTCGCCGACCAGGCGGGACTGGCGCTCGACCGCGCGCAGGCACTCGATGACCGTGAGGAGCTCGCGGTCATCTCCGACCGTGAGCGGATCGCCCGCGACCTCCACGACGTGGTGATCCAGCGGTTGTTCGCCACTGGGCTGCAGCTGCAGGGCGTGGCGGCCCTGGTCGGCGACCCTGCGATCGGCACCCGGCTCGAACGCGCCGTGGACGAGCTCGACCTGACGATCAAGGCGATCCGCGGCACCATCTTCGAGCTGCAGCACAAGCAGAGCGGCTCCCTGAGAGCCGAGATCCGCAGTCTTGTCCGGGAGTACGTCCCCGTCCTGGGGTTCTCGCCCACCGTGGTCACCAGCGGGCCCGTCGACACCGCGGTGCCGCCCCACGTCCGTGTGCAGTTGCTCCCGGTGCTCCGGGAGGCGGTCTCGAACGTGGCTCGGCACGCGCTCGCCGACCACGCCCAGGTCGAGCTGCACGTGAGCGACCACGAGGTTCGGCTCACCGTCGTCGACGACGGCACCGGTCTCGCCGCGGAGCGGGCGGAGAGCGGTCTGCGCAACGTACGACGCCGCGCGGTCGGACTGGGCGGCTTCGTGGAGCTCAGTGCCAACCAGCCCCGCGGGACCGCCCTGGCCTGGGTGGTTCCGTTGGCGACCACTCCTGCCCCGGGTGGGTCCTCCGGACGCAGCTGAGGGCCGGACACCCAGCACGGGTGACCGGCCCTCAGGCTCGGGTGGTTCTGACCAGCTAGCGAAGCACCGGGTAACGCTGCACCAGCGAGGTCTTCGACCACCAGTTGCCGAGACCCCAGGTGTTGCCTGCGGCGAGCAGCGCCAGGGCGACGACAGTGATGGCTCCGATCAGGTGGTCGTCGATGACCGGGTTGTTCTCCGGGGGGAGGACGACGGTCCACATCAGCACGTACATGGTCGCGCCGCCGATCGCGGCGAGCCACATGCCCGCTCCGAGGATCAGGGCGATGCCGATGGCCAAGAGGCCGATCATGAAGCCCCAGTCAGCCAGGAAGGTGCCGCCGATGGAGTTGTAGAACCCCTTGAACGGACCGTCGGCGCCGAACTTCAAGAACCCCTCGGTCGGGCTGCCCCCGTTGATCCAGGCAGCGTCACCGAAGCGGTCCAGCTTGCCGTCCTGGCCGTAGCCGGTGTGGAACCCGAGGGCGAGCAGCTTGTCGAAGAACGCCCAGAGGAAGGTCACCCCCACGCTGATCCGAAGCACCGCGAGGACGCGGGCAGTGGTGGTGTTCAGGTGGTTGGCAGCGGCATCGGTCGTGGTGGCCGGGGTGCTGCCGTGGCCCCCAACCGGAGTTGTGCTCTTGTGCTGGGTGACAGACATGACAGCGACCTTTCTGAGTCGGATTGTTGCTTCTGACGTCAGCCTCCCGCGGGCGGGAGCGGTCGGGTCAGGGGAGATGGCCCCCGGTGCAAAGGTCCTTGGTCCCCAATCGGGACCTCAGTGCTTGGGCGGCGCGAGCAGCTTGGAGGCGAGTACGGCGGCCTGGGTGCGCCGTTCGAGCCCCAGCTTGGCCAGGATGTTCGAGACGTAGTTCTTGACCGTCTTCTCGGCCAGGAACATCTGCTCGCCGATCTGGCGGTTGGTCATGCCTTCCGCGATCAGGCCCAGCAGCTTGAGCTCCTGCTCGGTGAGGTCGGCCAGCTCGGGGGCGGTGGAGGGTCCGTTGCGCACCCGCTCCAGCACCCGTGCCGTCAGTGCGGGGTCGATCAGCGACCGTCCTGCTGCGACGGTCCGGATCGCGCTGACCAGGTCACTGCTGCGGATCTCCTTGAGCACATAGCCGGAGGCGCCGGCCATGATCGCGGCGAACAGTGCCTCGTCGTCGTCGTAGGAGGTGAGGATGAGCGCCTTGATCGACGGGTCCACCGCCCTCACCGCCCGACAGACCTCGATGCCGGAACCGTCCGGGAGCCGGGCGTCGAGGACCGCCACGTGCGGCCGCAGCGCGGGGATCCGCGCCGTGGCCTCCGCAGCGGTCGCCGCCTCGCCCACCACCTCGATGTCCTCGGTGCGCTCGAGGAGGAACCGCAGGCCCTCGCGCACCACGTCATGGTCGTCGAGCAGGTACACGCGGATCGGGTCGGTCATGCAGCCTTTCTACACGCTCCGAGCGCGCACCCGCTTCAGGCGTTGAGCTGCTTGTTGCTCTTCCCGCCCGTGATGGCCTCGGCGACGCCGATGAGCAGCACCGCTGCGACCACGGCGAGCACGAAGCCCAGGACGTTGAGCTCCCAGATGCCACCCGTGCCGACGGCGCTGGCGATCAGACCGCCGATGACGGAGCCGACCAGGCCGAGGCCGAGCGTGGCCAGGATGCCGAGGTTCTGCTTGCCTGGCTTGATCAGCCGTGCGAGCGCTCCGATGATGAGCCCAGCAACGATGAAACCAATCATGACGAGTCCTCCCATAGCGTCGGTTCCCCAACGCTAGCCCCTCGATGGTTGCCACCAGCGCAACTTGGACGCGGCGCGGACACTGTTCCGATGGAGGGGACCGTGGGGCCGGGTGCAACCCGCAAGCTCGCGTGGGCCGTGGCGGCACTGGTCGCGCTCACGGTCGTCGTGGTGTCCTTCGCGGTCGTGGCCGGAGTCCCCCGGTGGCTCCCGGGCGTGGGCGACTGCGCGGTGACTGCGGGTGAGGAGAAGGTCGAGCTCAGCAGCGACCAGGCCGAGAACGCGGCCCGGCTCGCCGCGGTGGCGGTGAGGGAGAAGGTGTCCCTCGACCGGACCACCGACTCCCTGGCCGAGCTGCTGGACAGCTCTGATCGGGACGCGCGCCTCGTGGCCTCGGCCCTGACCGGTCGGTCACCGCATGCCCTCAGCTGCCAGCACGGCGGCGCCGACGACGAGGAGCGTGACCGCCTCGACCGAGCCGGCCTGACCGGGCGTGCGGCCGCCGTCCGCAGGGACGTGCAGACGGCCTTCGGGTCCCAGAAGCTCGGTGGGTTCGCGCCGGGCGGGGTGAGGACCGGGCACATGCCCGGATCGGCGCACTACGAGGGACGTGCGGTCGACGTCTTCTTCCGGCCGGCGACCAGGAAGCAGCGGACGAGCGGCTGGGCGCTGGCGCAGTACCTCGTCGCCCACGCCGACCGCCTCGAGGTGGACACCGTGATCTTCGACGGCCGCATCTGGACCGCTCGTCGCGGCATCCAGGGCTGGCGCAGCTATGCCCCCGACACGTCGGGCCGGTCGGTCAGGGTCGCCGCCATCCTCGAGCACCGTGACCACGTGCACGTCGACGTGGCGGACTGAACGGGTTCCCCAGCACCGACGATCAGCCCGGCGCCTCGCCGGACAACCGTTCGAGGCGCGTCTCCAGCCCGGCGCGACGATGGGTGTTGCCCGACAGCCTGATGTAGGTCGTCCCGTAGGCGGCGAGCAACGCGTCGTCGAGGCGGCGTACGGCGCCGGGCGGGTAGCGGTAGTCCATCCGGGTGCGGATGAGCTCCTCGTCCCCCGCCCGGAGCACCTCGCCGAGCTCGTCCAGCGACGTGATCCCCAGCTCGAGCAGCAGACCGGAGATCCAGGCGTAGTGGTCGATGCGCGACCAGCCGGCCTCGGCGTACTGCCCTGCCAGGAACGCCGCCAGCTCCCGCGGGTCGATCCGGGGATCGTCGTCGGGGACGCCGTCGCTCTCGGTCGTACTCGCAGCAGACTCGCGCAGGGTGTCGCGGATCGTCGAGAACTCGCGGTCGGCCAGCTCCAGCAACCCGGCGGCCAGAGTGAACCGCCGGTCGAAGTCGCGAGCGTGCTCGTCGGGCATCGTGCCCTTGTAGCGGATGTCGTGCTCGAACTCGGCCCACGCGTGCTGCAGCACGGTCCGGATCTGCACCTGGGCGGTGTGGCCGCGCATCAGCTCATACGACGGGTGCCCCTCACGTGCGGCGTCCAGCCCGATCAGCAGGTGCCGGCTCGCGTAGCCGAAGCGTCCCTCCTGCGCAGTCTCTCGGCCCATGTCCCGGTCGTCCTTGACCACCACCTGGTCGCGCAACAGCTCGGCAACCGCGGACACGTCGCTGTGCACGTAGGTGATCACCCGGATGCCGATCGTGTCGGTGATCTCGCTGAGCGGGTCGGCATAGAGGAGCTCACCGTCGCGTGTGCGTCGCGCCTTCTCGGCGAAGGAGGCCACCGTCTTGGTGCGCCCGGTGACGCTGAGGTAGTTGATCCCCGCGTCGTCCAGGATCGAGGTCACCAGGGCCAGGAACTGTTCGCCCGCGGCGACCCGGTCCGCGTGGTTCACGGTGTACTCCCGCACCGGGTCGGCCCCGGCGACGGCCTGTTCGGGGGCCACCCCTCCGGGCGGCCGCGGACTGGTTGTTCGAGGACTGGTTGTTCGAGGACTGGTTGTTCGAGGACTGGTTGTTCGAGGACTGGTTGTTCGAGGACTGGGCACGAGGTCGTCCGGCAGGGTCGGGGTGACGATGTAGCCCGACTCGAAGTCGCCGTACGTCGTGGTGTCGGGCGGCCTGACCGCTGCGAAGAGCGCCACGTAGGCGCACACGACGGCGTCGACCTGGTCCTCGACCACCCGGAGCTGGCTCTTCCGGGTCGCGCTCTCGACCTGCGCCTTCAGGCCCGACCACGTGGGATCGGCGGCCACGTGCAGCGGCGGCTCCGCGGTGGAGAGTCCTGCGACCAGGTGCATCAGGGTGAGCAGCTCGGCGCGGAGGCTGTCCAGGTCGCGCCCGGGTTTGTTCTTGTACTTCAGCGTCCGACCCAGGTGGAAGAGGGCGACGGTGGCCGGGTGCGGATAGACCTCGATCGCCCTGCGTCGCCGGCCCGAACGCGGGTTCATGTCCAGTCCGAGGGCCTGGCACAGGACCGCCCCCCGCGGGGCCTCGCGGAACTCGGCCTTGCCGGTGTTCGCGGGGTGCGCGCCGGCGTCGTACTTCGCGAAGTCGCGGTTCAGCGCGGCCTCCGCGGGCCGGTTCCCCGTCGGGTTGGTCACGATCAGGGGAGCGTCGATCGCGACCAGGCAGTCGTCGTCGGCGTACGGCGCCAACGACTGCAGGATCTCCTCGTCGGTGCGCACGGAAGTGAGGTGCAGCAGCCGGCCGGTGTCGTCGACCACGGCGATGCCGGTGGGTTGCTTCAGACCCCAGGCCAGGTCGACGCCGATGTGGAACACACGGACCACCCTGCCGCATCCCGGTCGGGAGCGTGCAGTGCGGTGGTCGAACTCAGCGTTGCGGCGCGAGCTTGAGGAGCAGTCGCCGCATGGTTGGCACGCCGCGGGAGGTGACCGGCACTCCCAGGCGCTCCTCCAACACCCACGTGGCACCACTGCTGCGCTCGACGTCGTCGACCGACACGGCGTGCAGGTGGTCCGCCCGGATCACGGTGACCCCTCCACGCGCGGGTCGCCAGGGAAGCGCCTCGGGAAACGGGTCGGGGCCGTCGAAGAACGAGACCTCGGCATGGTCGGGCACCTCGCCGAGGTCGAGCTCGCGCAGCCATCCGACCGTCCGCGCGATCGCCTGGTCGTCGTACCCGCACGCCGGCGTGAGCTGCGCGACCGCCCGGTCGGTCACCCGCTGCGGTGACCGACGGCCGGACTCGAAGATCACGGTGCCGTTGGTCTGGAACGAGATGGCCGAGGTGGCTCCCGCCTGGGCGAAGGCATCCAGCAGCTGCGGCCGAGTCGGGCTGTGGCTGCGGCTCTGCCCGAGGTTGAGGTTCCGGAAGAACGCGACCGAGGTGCTCACCCCGCGCTACCCGTCCGACGCTGCCCGCTGGCGGGCCCGGTAGGCGCGGGTCTTGATCTTGTTGCCGCAGCCGTACTCGCACCAGGAGCGGGAGCGGTTCTTGGAGTGGTCGTAGTAAGCCCACGCGCACTCGTCCGAGGAGCAGATCTTCAGGCGCCACCAGAGGCCCTCGCTCGCCGCATCCTGCACGGCGAGCCCGATCCTGGCCAGGGCGCCGCGCACCCCGGGGGCCGTGGCGCGCAGCACCGGTCCGGTGTCGCTCCAGTCCAGTCCGATCGAGAGGTCATGCAGCGCCGGTGCGAGGTCGGAGACCGGCTCGGTGGTGCCGTCGTGGTTCTGCTCGAGTGCTCGTCGCAGGCCGGCACGCAGGCGACGAGCCAGGGCGAGGTCGGCGGTCGAGGCCCGGGCGCTGCTGTTGAGCAGACCCTCACGGACCAGGTATCGCGTCAGGTCCGCCGCAGTCATCAGCTCGTCGGCCGCGGTCTCGAGGTCGGTGGTGTTCACGAAGTCGCGCACGACCGCGATGGTCGCGGGAACATCCGGACGTGGCAGGTCGACGGTGGGCACGACACCACTGTAACCCTTTTGCCAGTTGCAGGAACAGCGACACTGGCGTAACGTGTTTGATGGTGTCGATCAGGAAGAGGCCGCCATGCACTACCTGGGCACAGTCATCGAGAAGCTGCTCACGAGGACGAGGACGAGGACGTACGACGCGCACGTCGCCGCCACGAGGCCCGCCGGGCCGCCCGCCCGGCCGGCCGCGGGCCGTGGTGGAAGCGGTGGTGGAGACGACGGGATGACGTCGTCGCGGAGGTGGACTACGCGAACAGTCCCGACTCCCGCGCGCCGTCGAGGAGGCAGTTGCGGACGTCCATCAGCAGGCCCTCCATGTTGCAGAGCACCACGATGTTGACGTCATCGTCGGGCCACCGGCTGGCCACGACCTCGACGCCGGGGTCGCCGCCGGCATGGCCGAAGCGGCCGTCGGGGTAGAAGAGCACGCCGTACCCCATGGCGAACCCGTCACCTGCGTCCGCATGCCGGGTCATGACCTGGTCCCGGACGTCGCCGAGCAAGGTGCCGTCGGCATACGCGTGCAGGAAGCGGTCCAGGTCGTGGGTCGTGCTGTGGGCGCCGCCGTCCGCGCCGCCGAGGACCGGCACCCGGTAGATGTTCGTGCGCAGCGGCGAGTCCGGACTCGGCCGCGGCAGGTAGCCGACGGCCACGTCCGGGACGGGTTCGTCCATCCGGAAGAAGCCGCTCGCGTGCATGTCGGCACGGTCGAACACGCGCTCCTGGACGACGTCGACGAACGGGCGACCGGTCACCTCCTCGACGACCAGGCCGAGCAGCACATAACCGGCGTTGGAGTACTGGTAGTGCTCGCTCGGCGGCCGGTAGGGCGGCAGGTCCCCGAACAGCGGGAGGAAGTCGAGCGGACGCTCCATGGAGTACGACGGCAGGTCCTTCCACAGCTCGCCGTAGTCCTCGAGATGGTTCGGCGCGTCCTCTTCCTCCTCGTAGTAGTCGGCGATCCCCGACGTGTGGCAGAGCAGGTGGTGGGCGGTGACCTCGGGCAGCAGCGTCGACGGCCGCCGTTCCGGAGGCAGTAGATCGACCACGGCGGTGTCGAAGGCCAGCGATCCCGTCGTCACCAGGTCCGCCACCACGACAGCGGTGAACATCTTGGTCAGCGACGCCAGCGCGAAGCGGGTGCTGGGGCCGACCAGCGTGCCGGAGGCCCGGTCGGCGTACCCACAGGAGTGCTCGAAGACCGTCTCCCCGCCCCGGGTGACCAGGAACGAGCCGGACAGGTCCCGCACTCGGGCCCATTCGTCGAGCTCGTCGGCAACGGCGGTGAACCCTGGTGTGGACATCTCCTCACCGTGGCACCGGCGACGCGGGGCCGCAACGGGGTTTTGGTCGGGGACTCCGGGTGAACCAACGAGCCCGGGACTACCTCGTGGTCACTGCCCGTTCGTTGCCGGGTACAGGCTGATCTGCCCCTTCCACCCGGCGTAGTGCTCGGCCATGGTGGTGGTCCTCCTCAGTAGCCGGGGACGAGGTCGTTCAGGGCGGTCAGCCCGTCCACGATGGACGAGATGGCGGTGTCGCCGACGGTGGTGTCGATGCCGATGTAGCGCAGGCCGATCAGCGAGAGGGCGACCAAGGAGAGCACCAGGCCGACCGACGCCAACAGGCTGCCGGCGACCGGTGGACGGCTGGACTGCGCGAGCCCGATCACCGAGCTCACCAGCGCGAGGACGGAGAGTCCGAGGGAGACCGCCAGCATCAACGGGAACGGCGCTCCGACCACGGCCACCAGGCCAGCGACGAAGGCGATCAGCGCAGCCGCCGACGTGTGCACGAGACTCGCTGGCGAGCGCTCGAACAGCTCACCCAGGTCCTGCCCGAGATCCTGAGTCGTCATGAGCGAATGCTAGGTCCGCAGCGTCCGGCACGACCCCGTCCTGCGAGCGTGTCGCGAGGTCGAGGCCTACGCGCGCGGCACGGAGGGACGGGCGCCGGAGAGGACAGCCTCGCTGGTGGCCGACGGCACTCGGCTCAGTGGCAGCTGGAACGCGAACGCGCTGCCGACGCCGGGCGTGCTGTCGACCGAGATGGATCCACCCAGCAGGGCCACCAGCCGACGGCAGATCGCCAGTCCCAGTCCGGCACCCTCGTAGGACCGGGAGATCGACGGGTCCACCTGGCTGAAGGCATCGAAGAGCCCGTCGTGCTGCTCGGGTGCCAACCCGATGCCGGAGTCCTGCACCACGAACCGGACGTCCATGGCGGTCGGGCGGAGCTCCGCGAGCTCCAGCGAGAGCCGGACCCATCCGGTCTCGGTGAACTTGATGGCGTTCTCGACCAGACCGTCGAGGACCTGGGTGATCCGGTGCAGGTCGCCGGTGACCCGCGCTCCGAGGGCCGGGTCGATCGTGCAGGAGAAGTCGAGTCCCCTGGCCCGGGCAGCAGGCCCGTGCCGGTCGACCACCGCGGTGCCGAGCTGTTCGGGGCGGAACGCCACTTTCTCGAGCTGGATCCGGTCCGACTCGAGCTCGGAGAAGTCCAGCAGGTCCTCGACCAGCTGCCGCAGTCGACCGCCAGCGCGGTCAGCGGTGGCGGCGAGCCCGTTCTGCACGGGGTCGAGCTCGGTGTCCTGGAGCATCTCGATCGCCGCAAGGACGCTGGTGAGCGGAGTGCGGATCTCGTGGCTCACGTTGGCCACGAACAGTGACTTCAGCTCTGTGGTCCGCTCGGCGTCGAGCCGTGCCCGCTCCAGCTCGTCGAGGATCCGGACCTGCTCGCCGATGTCCTGGGCGATGCCGAAGAGGCCGACCACCTCGCCGTCCACGACGATGGGCACACCCGTCAGGCTCAGCTCCACGAGAGCGCCGCGCTTGTGCACGATCCGGGTCTCGAGCTGCTGCGGGCATCCCGAGATCACCGAGGCGAAGACCTCCGCGGCCCGATCCAGCTCGCCCGGGTCGATCAGGTGGTGGAAGTCGCTGCCGAGCAGCTCGGTCTCGGTGTACCCGCTGAGCTGCTCCGAGGCCGGGTTGGCGGAGGCGAAGCGGCCGTCGAGATCCAGGGAGAAGACCCCGGTCGGGTTGTACTCGAACAATGACTGGAAGTGCTCGGACTTGGCCTCCAGCACCCGTTCGGTGGCCACCAGCCTTCTCGCCTGTGCCTGGGCGTCGCGGTAGCGGCGCCACGTGTAGAGGGCGAAGCCCGCGACGCCGGTGAGGGCGGGCATCACGATCTCGTCCAGGCCGAAGTGCTCGTAGGGCCTGGTCCAGGCATGGAAGGCCTCGAAGAGATCGAAGTGGTGCGAGAGCAGGAAGGTCGCCGTCATCAGGGCCAGGATCGCGGCCAGCTCCCATTGCGGCCAGGCCCGCCGGGGGCGGTCGGAGACAACGCTCTGGTCGATCATCGCGCCCCCGGTCCGACGACACCCTGGCCAGGGGCCAATCTAACGCAAAAGGGGCATATGGCGTGGTGGTTCCACGATCCGTAGGTCGCCCGTCGAGCGGCCCCGGGCCGAGAGGGGTCAGAGCTCGACGGACTCGCTGTGTCCGCTGGGGCGCTCACCGGTGAACCTGGTCTTCACGAACGCCAGGGCGGTGGCGATCCGACCACCTGGGCTGTCCCAGTACTCCGCCGAGTCGGCCTCCACGAGCAGCAGGGCCACCCGCTCGGAGCTCGGACCGTCGGGGAACCAGGCTTCGACCACGGGGTTCCAGAGCTCGTCGATCTTGGCCTGGTCACGCAGCACGCTCGCGTGACCGGCGACGGAGAGCCAGGTCGAGCCGTCGGAGAAGGCCAGGTTGACCCGCTTCTCCGCGCGGACGTTGTCCGCCTGTTCACTGGTGCCGTCGACGAAGAACCAGGTGTCCCCGCCGTCGGTGACCTCCTGGGGTGTCATCGGGTGGGAGTGCAGCCTGCCCTCGTCCGCCACGCCGACCGAGGTCAGCATGCAGAACCGGTCGCCGCGCATGATCTCGACGACCTTCTCCTGGGCTGGCTCCTGGGCTGGGTCCTGGGCTGGTCCTGGGGTGCGTGTTCCGGCATCTGCGGCTCCATTTCGGCGGGGTCGGGTGGTCAGCACAGGTGGAGTACCCGGATCTGCATCCGTCAGGCGCGTGCAGCCGAAGAGACTGAAATCATCGTCCGCCACCCTCGAGAAGTCACCAACGTCCGACCATGACGATGATGGCGACGAGGACGAGGACGACCAGCCGCCACGAGAAGAGCCCGAGCAGCCGTGCGGTTCCGGACGTGGGCTCGGTCATGGCCAGGACCGGAGCGGCCGTAGCGGTCTCGGCGGTCGGGTTCGGCGCGGGCATGGTGAGCGGTCTGGCTCTCGTGGGCCGCTCGGTGCCGATGATCGAGGCGAGGTAGCGCGGGCCCATCACGACCTGGCGCTGCGGCAGCGCGAGTCCGGCGTCGGCAGCCACCCACCGTGGAACCGAGAAGTGTCCCGAGCGTGTGCTCGGTGCGGCATCGAGCCACGCCTCGTGCACGACCGCCGAACCGGCGGGGGAGACCAGGGCGCTCCTCGTTCCCTCGCAGCGGTAGACCGACTCCGCGAGCGGCAGCCGGCCCTCGACCGGCACGGGCGAGGTGCTCCAGACCCCGAGTAGCGGCCGCTTCACCCGGGGTCTGGGATCGGCCAGCACCATGACGTAGGCGTGCCGTGGCTCGGTCGCCACCCCCTCGAAGTCACGGAGCGCGAACCAGGCTCGGAGCAGTCGTCGGTAGACCCAGGCGACGGCTGCGGACCCCACCAGGACCATGCCCAGCACCACCTCGGCATCGGCCCCGAGGGTCAGGCCGCCCACTGAGGCCACCCCGGTGGCGGCGGCCCACGCGACCGCCCGGTCCCTGGCGTCGGTGAGCGTCTCGCGCAGGACCGGGCCGACCTGGGGAACTCGTCCGCCGCGGAGCCTCCGGCCCTCCTCCGGCGGGCGGCTCACCGCGAGCTCTCCGGCCAGGCGCCTGTCCCCCTCTTCGACGAGGTCCCGGTCGAGCCGGGAGTAGCGGATCGCCGAGGCGGTCGGCAGCAGGACGCCCGCGAGGACTCCGCACAGTGCCGCCCCTCCCACCGCTGGACCACCGGCGAAGGCAGCCAGTGCCACGAGCACCACCGCGAGCTGCAGCAACCAGGTCCGCGGACCCACCGGGATGCCTCGCAGCCACGGGCGTACGGCGTCCACACACACGGCCCCTTGGAGGCCGGCGAGCAGGGCGAAGACCACCACCAACCGGGCCGCGCGGCTCAGTGAGTCGGTGGAGGCGACGAGCGCGGCGGATCCGGCGAGCGACACGAGACCGCACCCGAGGGCGACCGCGAAGGCGCCCCGGGGCCAGGTGCGTCCGACGCTGGAAAACGCTGGGGCGTCGCTCACCCTTCGCATGGTGTCACGCGAGCACCCCACTTCCGGCGCACGCCGGCCGAGCCACCGGCCACGGGTGGGTACGTTGCCCGGGTGGAGAGACACGGAGAGGGGCCAGGTGGGTTTCGAGATCGCGCCGTTTCGCGCGGGTTCGACCCGGTCCTCGTCGTGGAGCTGCTGCAGAGCGCCAAGACCGCCCTTGCGGGGGTGCTGGCCTGGGTGGTGGCGGTGGACGTCCTCGGGCTCACGCAGCCCTTCCTAGCCCCGTGGGCGGCCGTGCTGGTGGTGCACGCGACCGTCTTCCGCACGGTCTCGCGAGGAGGCCAGCAGATCGTCGCGACCTTTGCCGGAGTCCTGCTGGCCTGGGCGGGTGGCGGACTGTTCGGGCTGGGACCGCTGGGGATGGGCGTCATGCTCGTCGGGTCGTTCCTGCTCGGTCGGCACCGGTGGCTGCGCGACGAGGCGATGACGATCGCCACGACCGGCATCGTCGTGCTGGCGACCAACGCCATCGGCGAGTCCAACCTGCTGGCCAGCCGACTGCTCGACACCACGGTGGGCGTCGTGGTCGGACTGATGGTGAACCTGCTCGTGTGGCCACCACTGCGTGACCGCGCTGCCCTGGCGCAGGTCCAGCAGCTTCCGGAGGAGCTCGCGCAGGTGCTCCTCGAGATGGCTGGGGGACTCGTTCCGGATCTCGAGTCCACCGATGCCGATCCCTGGGTTGCACGTCTGCGCACGCTCGACGAGCGCATCGACGAAGCGTGGCGCCTGCTCAGGCAGGCGAGGGAGAGCAGCCGGTTGAACCCACGACGCAGTCGACCCGCGGGCCTCGACGACCTCGTCCGCACGCTCCACCTGCTCGAGCAGGCCGTTGCCGACACGTTGAGCATGGCGCGCACGATGGCCGCCAGCGTCGAGGACGCGAACCAGTGGGCCGAGGGTTTCCGGGACCCCTGGAGGCGGTTGCTCGCCGCGACCGCGCAGGCAGTCCACGACCAGGACGAGGATCGACTCCGCGCGATCCGGTCGGAGCTCGGTGACCTGGCCCGGCAGCTGTCGACCGATGACCTGGCCGGCTCCGCCTGGCACGAGTACGGGGGTCTGCTGGTCAACCTGCGCAACGTGGTCACCGCGCTCGCCGACGTGACTGCGTCGATCCGGGACGTCGGACCCAACCCGCCACGAAGCCGGCGGCACCCTGGCCTTCGTTTGCCGCGGCGACCCGAGGGGTACCCGAACGGCGATGAGCACCCCACTGCCTGAGCACCAGCGACCCGACGGGGTCAGCGACGCCACTGTCTCCGCGCTGGGCAAGCTGTCCGAGGCCCTCGAGGTGGTCGAGGACGCACGCGGCCACCTCTACGCCTTCCATCGCCTGTGCGGGACCGCCGACCTCGCCCTCGGCGAGGCCGTCGAGGAGCTGCGCGGGGCCGGCCACACGGCCCTGGCCGACCGGGTCTCCGAGGCACTGGTCGGACGCAACATCGTGGAGGGCAGGTGGAGCTTCCAGCTCGTCGAGGAGTACGACGTCACCTACTACTCGGCCTTCAGGGAGCTCGAGCAGCAGGCGCGGGACGAGCTCGTCCAGGGCAGGCGGCACCTCTTCGAGGCAGAGATGAAGGAGGATCGTCGTACGCACGGTGCACGACACCACGAAGCGGTCCCCCAGGACGGCGGGCCCCAGGGCGAGCAGCAACCGACGAAGCACCAAGGAGAGGCAGCCGATGAAGCTCCGACGAAGCGTTGAGACCCCGGCATCGCCAGGAGTCGTCTTCGCCTACCTGAGTGACTTCACCAACACCAACGAGTGGGACCCGGGGACGGTGCACACCGAGCTCGTCTCGGGCGACGGGGGGCTCGGCACGAAGTACCACAACACCTCGAAGTTCATGGGCCGGGAGACAGAGCTGACCTACGAGGTCGTCGAGCACCGGCCGGACACCCTCTTCGCCCTGCGCGGGGAGAACAAGTCTGTCGTCGCGAACGACTCGATGGAGATCGCTGCTCAGGGTGCCGGCTCCCGGGTCACCTACACCGCCGACTTCGAGTTCAAGGGTCTGGGCAAGCTGATCGCTCCGCTCCTGGCGCCGGGGCTGAAGAAGCTCGGCGACGAGGCCGAGCACGGTCTCCGCGATGCCCTGGCCAAGCTCTGAGCACCCGGCCACCTGACCTCACCCGCCGGCGAGCAACCCGACCGACGGCCGACACCTCGCCCGAGGATGTCAGCCGCGACCGTCAACCGGACGCGACAGCCAACCGCGGGGCCAGCACGTCGAGCTGCCAGCTGGTCCATCTCTCGAGACTTGCTGCCTGCGGTTCGGTCAGGCGGTCACAGACAAAACCCCAGTGGACCGCGACCTGTTCCCCTTCCTCGACGGCATCGATGAAGGCCGTCCCTTCAGCGCGGTACGCCACGCGTTCCTCACGCTCGGTGCCGAGGCAGAGCTGCCGGTCGGCGTACTCCAGGTGCCGCGACCGGACCACCAGCTCGTCGTCCTCGACCGCGACCACCCTCGCCCACCCGATCCGGCACGAGTCGAGCACCTGGAGCGGTTCGGGTCTGCCGGTGCCGAGCAGCCGCGTCCACGGATAGACCGAGAACACGTGGAACGCGTGGGTGGGCGCCGCCTCCACGAGCAGGTGCTCGTCAAGGTGGGTCCAGTAGTGGCCCGCACGACCTCTGATCCGCTCGAGCAGCGCGGTCCCGAACGCGTGCCGGTCGATCCGGTCGGTCAGTTCGTTTCCGGTCCAGTAGCCGCGCACCACTCTCTCGTCAAGCGGGTCCTCGACGTCGGCCAGGTTGGCGAGGACCTGCTGGTAGGGCCACGCGCCGGAGAACTGTGTCGCCAGCCGTCGTACGTCGACTTCGCCGGCCTCCCCAGAGGCCACCGCCCGAAGCTCGGCTGCCCCCTGCGGCCCGCAGTAGCCCAGCGCGTTGGGGGCGTGAGCGTACTGCGCGAAGAGTCGCTGCCCCGCAGAGGCCTGGACGGTGGTCTGTGCGGGACCCTGGCTCGTCATCGGTTGCCTCTCACACGCCGGCGGTCTGTCCGATCATGTCCGCAGCCTCGCGGTGCAGCCGACCGAAGTTGTAGTAGGCCGCGCAGGCACCCTCCGGAGAGACCATGCAGGTGCCGATCGGTGTCTCCGGGGTGCACGCGGTGCCGAACACCTTGCACTCCCACGGCTTGATCACACCCTTGAGGACCTCGCCGCACTGGCAGGCCTTCGGATCAGCGACGCGGATCCCGGGCATCGCGAAGCGTTCCTCCGCGTCGAACTCCACGTAGTCGGCGTTGATCTTCAGCGCGCTCTGGGAGATGAAGCCGAGCCCCCTCCACTCGAAGTGCGGGCGTAGCTCCATGGTTTCGCCCAGCAGTCTCAAGGCAGCCACGTTGCCTTCCTCCCGCACCACCCGCCCGTACTGGTTCTCCACCTCGCAGCGTCCGTCGCGAATCTGCTGCAGGAGCATGTGCACCGTGGCGAGAATGTCCAGAGGCTCGAAGCCAGCGACCACGAGCGGTTTGCCGTAGACCTCGGGTACGAACCGGTAGGGACGGGTACCGACCACCGTGGACACGTGTCCCGGCCCGAGGAAGCCGTTGAGTCGCAGGTCCGGCGACTCGAGGATCGCCTTGATCGGCGGAACGATGGTGACGTGGTTGCAGAACACGGAGAAGTTGTGGACGCCTTGCTGCTTGGCGCGCACCAGGGTCACCGCCGTGGACGGTGCCGTGGTCTCGAACCCGACGGCGAAGAACACGACGTGCTTGTCCGGGTTGTCCACCGCGATCTTGAGGGCGTCGAGTGGCGAATAGACGAACCGGACGTCGGCTCCCCGGGCCTTCGCGTCGAGCAGGCTGCCCCTCGATCCAGGCACGCGCATCATGTCCCCGAAGGTGGTGAAGATGACGTTCGGCTGCTCGGCCAGCCACATCGCGTCGTCGACGCGACCCATCGGGATCACGCAGACAGGGCAACCCGGCCCGTGCACAAGCTCGATGCCCGGCGGGAGGATGTGCTCGATCCCGTGCCGGTAGATGGTGTGGGTGTGTCCGCCGCACACCTCCATGAACTTGAACCCGTCGTCGCCGGCGAGCTTGGTGATCGACTTGACCAGGCCGCGTGCAGCAGCGGGGTCGCGGAACTCATCGACGAACTTCATCTGGTTACCTCTGCATCTGTCTCGTGGGAGGTGGTGAGTCAGGCGATCTGACTGGAGTTGAACGCATCGATCTCGTTGACGTAGTCCTCACCCATCTTCTTGACCTGGTCCAGCGTGAGCTGCGCCTCGAGCTCGTCGATCTTCGCCATGGCGAACCCGACGTGGACGAGGACCCAGTCACCTTCGACGAGCTGCTGCTCGGAGAGCAGGCGAACGCTGATGACCCGCTGCACCCCGTTGACCGCGACCTTGGCCAGGTGCTGCTCGGTGTCGGTGATGGCGACGACCTGGCCCGGTATTCCTAAGCACATGACTGGCTCCAACCTTCTCGATGGCAGTTTCAGCAGATTCGCGGGAGCGGGTCGCCCACGAGCATGTCGACGATCCGGCTACCGCCGAAGGGGGTGCGCAGCGCCACCATTCCGGCCGGTGTCTCGACCACCTGGCCGATGACCACGGCGCGCTCGCCTCGCGGATGCTTTCGCAAGGCCGCGACCGCGGCCTCGGCCTCGGCCTCGGGAACGACGGCGACGAACTTGCCCTCGTTGGCCACGTAGATGGGATCGATGCCGAGCATGTCGCAGGCGCCGAGCACCTGTGGTTGCACCGGCAGTGCGACTTCGTCGAGGATCACGCCGATGCCAGCGGTCTGCGCCAGCTCGTTGCACACGGTGCCGAGGCCCCCGCGGGTTGCGTCCCTCATCCAGCGCGTGCCGGGAGCTACGGCGAGCAGCGCCTCGACCATCTCGTGGACCGGGGCGGTGTCGGAGCAGATGTCATCGGCCTCGATCGCCAGGTCACCACGGGCCAGCATCACGGCCATTCCGTGGTCGCCCAGAGTTCCGGAGAGCACGATCCGGTCGCCGGGTTCGACCAGGTGAGCGCCCAGCTGTCGTCCCTCCGGGATCACCCCGACGCCCGCGGTGGAGATGTAGAGCCCGTCGGCGGCTCCCCTGGCCACTACCTTGGTGTCTCCGGTGACGATCTGGACCCCGGCCACGTCGGCGGCTTGCTTCATGTCGGCCACGATCGACCTGAGGCGTGAGATCTCGAAGCCCTCCTCGATCACGAATGCTGCAGACAGCCAGCGAGGGACCGCACCACTCACGGCTAGGTCGTTGACGGTGCCGTGCACGGCAAGATGGCCGATCGTCCCGCCCGGAAACTCGATCGGTTGCACCACGAAGGAGTCGGTGGAGAAGGCCAGCCTCTCCTTCGACGGCAACGTGAGCACCGCACCGTCGCCGAGCTGCTCGAGCTCGGGGTTGCGGAACGCCTCGATGAAGACGTTGTCGGTCAACGCGGCCGAGGACTTGCCACCGGCGCCGTGCGCGAGCGTGATCACTTCGTCGATCAGCCGTGGCCGCCGCTTGCGGAACTCCTCGATCTTCAGCAGCATCCTGTCCTCACGGTCCACGTGCGACGCCACGGAGTTGGTCGTCATCGGTTACCTCCTGAGTTGCCTCTGGCCGCAGCCAGACTGGCCGCGTTCCTACGCTGCGTCGCTTCCTGGACCACGGTCCAGAGCCGGAACCCCACCCGCGCATGGCTCTCCTGAATTCGGTGGATGCTCTGTGAGTGGATGGTGAAGCAGTAGTCGACGTCGTCGCTGGTCGACATCGCACCCCCCTCATGGCCGGCGAAACCGATCGTCAGAAGTCCGCGCCTCTTGGCCTCGGTGAGCGCCATGATCAGATCCTCGGAGTTGCCAGACGTCGACAGCGCGATGGCGATGTCGACTGGCTTCGAGTGCGCGATGACCTGTCTGGAGAAGATCAGCTCGAAGCCGACGTCATTGCCGAGCGCGGTGACCACGGCCTGGTCGGCTGCCAGTGACCAGGCAGGGACAGCACGGCCGAGGGCGGGACGACAGAACAGCGAGGCGAGCGTAGCCGCATCGGTGGAGCTTCCCCCGTTGCCGAAGGTGTACAGCCGGCCCCCTTGTGCGAACCGATCGGCCATCTCCGCACCTGCAGCCTGCAGCTGACCCTCGTACTCATCGAGCGAGGCCTGCTGGAGACGAGCGCTGACCTCGGCCTTTCCCCTGGCCGAGGCCGCGAGATCGGCCAAGAGACTCCGCGAGTCGTGCTCGGTGCCCTCGATGAACGGGTAGAGGAAGTCCGTGTTCTGGTTGGCCTCACTCATGGGGTGCCCCCCTGCAGGTCCTCGATGCGGGTGATCGCAGCGCCCGCGTGCACGAGCAGAAGATCCCCCGGGGAGACGTCGCCGACGAGCGCCACGTCAACCGCCTCCTCACCGGTGGCCGTGCGGACCAGCGCCGGCCCGCACTCCACGTCCGGAGCCAGCACCACCTCGCCGAGCCGTCCCTCGTCACTGCAAGTCACACACACCTCGTCGGTGCAGTCCTCCTCGACCTTCGCCTTGAGCAGGCCAGGATGTTCGAAGCAAACATGGGTGAGCTCCCAGAGCAGGTGGTACATCAGCACGAACCGGCCGGTGGCGGGGATCATCGGGTCATCAGACTCGACCCACAGCACGTGGTCGGCGCTGCCCGCGGCTGGTCGTGGCCCGAACCCGATCCAGATCGTATGGGCCCCCCAGGCGGGCGCCCGCCTCATCACGTCCTGGACCTGACGATCCTCGGCGGAGGCGACGGCGATGATCACGTCCCCCGGACGGGTCGCGACGCGCACCTGGGCGACCGGGTCCGGGTCGACGAGCGCCACCGAGGGGAGCGCTCGCTTGCCCATGATCACCGGATGTACGAACTCAACGGCGACATGGTGCGCGTGCGGCTCCCACTGGGGCGAGACCACCCACAGGGTGGCTCCCGCATGGAACTTGCGCGCCAACGCGAGCGAGGCGGCGGAGAGGTCTTCACTCAGTTCCGTCCCGATGAGCTGCACGGGTTCATGGGTGGTCGTCATGAGCGTCTCCTCTGAGTTGGTCCGGACCCTCGTCAGCCCGGCCCCTGACCGCCTGGCACCTGACCGCCTGGCCGATGACTGCCTGGCCGAGCGAGAGACCCCCGTCGTTCGAGGGGACCCGTCGATGCGTGAGCACCTCGAGTCCTTCCCGACGCAGCCGACCGACCAGCTCACCGAGCAGCAGCCGATTCTGGAAGACACCTCCCGTGAGCCCCACGGTGGCGACGCCTTGGGCGCCGGCCACGTTCACGACCAGCGAGGTGGTGGCGCGGGCGAGCGCGCGGTGGAATCCCAGGGCCAGACCCGCGGCGGGCTCCCCTGCCTGTACGCCCTCGACCAACGCCCTGACGAGCGGCCCCAGCATCACCTGGTCACCGACGACGCCCATCGGCAGCTCGACCGCCTCGTCGGCAGATCTGGCAAGTGCCTCCAGCTCGATCGCTGCCTGTGCCTCGTAGGTCACCCGGTGACGCAGTCCCAACAGCGAGGCAACCCCGTCGAACAGACGTCCCACGCTCGTGGTCTGCACACAGCCGATGCCGCTGACCAGCTGCGACCTGACGGCCTCCTGCTCCTCGGCCGGACAGTTGTCGTGCAGATCCAGCCCGTCGACTTCCGGGATTCCTGCCGCCCGGAGGAGTGCCAACGCCACCCGGAACGGGTTGCGCACAGCCCGATCACCGCCGGCAAGCAGGAAGCCCTCGAGGTGACCTACGCGCAACGCCTGGCTGACATCGGCCCCGACGTAGAGCAGCTCACCGCCCCACACCGTGTGGTCGCACCCGTATCCGGTGCCGTCGAAGGCGACCCCGATCACGGGCGTGCCGATTCTCCCCCGGTCCGCCAGCAGCGACGCGACGTGAGCGTGATGATGCTGGACGGTCAGCAGCTCGAGGCCGTTGTCGGAGCAGTAGCGCTCCGCCCAGAGTCGAGTGGCATACCCGGGATGGTCGTCGGCGACCACCAGGTCGGGCGTTGCGCCACACAGCGCCGCGAGCTGCTGCACCGACGCGTCGAAGGCGCGCTGACTCTCCAGGCTGCCCATGTCGCCCAGGTGCCCCGAGCAGAACGCGAAGTCCTCGCGGGTGAGGCAGAAGGTGTTCTTGACCTCGGCGCCGACAGCGAGCGCGACCGGGCCACGATCCGGTAGTGCCACCGGCAACGGCGCGAATCCGCGAGACCTGCGGACGGGGATCTCGTCCTGTTCAGCGACTGCGACCACGGAGTCGTCGCACGGGACAGCAATCTCTCGATCATGCAGCAAGAAGAGATCCGCGAGGTCGGCAAGGCGCGTGCGGGCGTCCTGGTTCGTGTAGCACAACGGCTCGTCCGAGAGGTTGCCCGACGTCATCACCAGCACTTGCGGTGGCAACCGGACCGAGCCCGGGACCGGCTGGAACAGCAGTCGGTGGAGGGGCGCGTACGGCAGCATCACGCCCAGCTCGTCGAGAGCCGGTGCCACCCCCTCCGCGACCACGGATCCAGGCACCCTGCCGAGGAGCACGATTGGTCGTGCAGGCTGGGTCAGCGAGCGCTCTTCCGCGAAGGAGATCCTGACGAAGGACCTCGCCACGCTCGTGCTGGGGACCATCACCGCGAACGGCTTGTCCGGGCGGTGCTTGCGCTCACGGAGCCTGGCCACCGCGACGGGATCGGTGGCGTCACAGGCCAGGTGGAAGCCGCCGATTCCCTTGATGGCGACGATCCCCCCTTCCGACAGGGTCTCGTGCACCAGCGCGAGCGCGGAATCGTCACCAACGGCCGGTCGCCGAGACCCGCCCTCGACCCACATGGACGGACCACAGTCGTGACATGAGACCGGCTGTGCGTGGAAGCGTCGGTCCCTCGGATCGTCGTACTCCGACTGACACAGCGCACACAGCTCGAACGCCGACATGGTGGTGACAGGGCGGTCATAGGGGAGGTCGCGGATGATCGTGAACCGTGGCCCACAGTTCGTGCAGGTGATGAACGGGTGCCGGAAACGACGGTCCGTGGGGTCGTCCATCTCCGCGATGCAGTCGGGACAGGTGGCGACGTCGGGCGGCACCAGGGTGCGCGGTCCTGGGATCGAACGGCTGGGGACGATGCTGAACGTCGTTTCACCCAGAGGGACGATGTCCTGGCTGTGGATGTCGATGATCGAGGACATGGCCGGCGCTTCCGACTCGATCCTGCGACGAAACTCGTCGAGCGCGTAGGCCGGACCTTCGGCCTCGACGAAAAGGCTCAACGCGTTGTTGCCACAGTGCCCGGACAGGTCCAGCTCGGCCGCGACTCGGGTCACGAACGGACGGAAGCCAACACCTTGGACCACGCCACGGACCACGAATCTGCGGCGCAGGACGGGCGTGGCGACGAGCTCCTTCAGGTCAGACATGCGGCAGGTCTCGCTGCTCGGCGGGCGCGCGGGCCCGTCCCATCATCTCGAGACCCGACAGCGCCTGTTCGGCCTTGGCCTCGTCGATGAGCTCGAGTGCGAAGCCCATGTGGATCAGCACCCACTGGCCGGGCTCGACGGCCATGTCCTCGAGCATGCCGAGATTGATCGGGCGCTCGGCGCCGAGCACGTCGACCAGGGCGAGCATCCCCGCGTTGCCCTCGAGCACCTCGACCACGCGGCCAGGAATCCCCAGGCACATGGTCAGTCCTCTCCCCGGTCCGCTGCTGCCGGCACCGGGATCCGCTGCCCCAGCAGCTCCCGGACGGTCTCCATGGCCTCGGGCACAGCGCCCTCGACCGGAGCGGAGAGCCCGATCCCCTCGCCGGTCTCGGCCGGTCGGCACCCGATGACGTACGTCGGGGGCAGTCGGCCTCCGAGACTGGTGAGGCTGGCGAGCACGGCTACCGGCGCCATCCCGTGTGGGTCGAAGTCCCCGGAGCCGAGATCGTCCTCGCCGACCTCGAGCACCGAGAGGTCACCCGGCTCGCCGTTCCCGGGCACGGCGTCGATGATCACGAGCGCGTCGTAGCCCTCGAGCAGGTCGTAGGCGAGGTGCAGGCCGCGGATCCCGTAGTCCACTGCCCGTACGTGCGCGGGCAGGTCTCCGGACGCGACAAGCCGCCGCACCACCTCGGGACCGAACCCGTCGTCGCTGCAGAACAGGTTGCCGATACCGGCCACCAGAACGCTTTCCCCTGTCACGGCCACCTCACATCTTGCGCATCCTCAGGTATCTCTTGATGTCCGGGACCGAACGGATCCCGACGGCGACTGCGATGGCAGCCGCAGCCGCGGCCACGCCTGCGGTCAACATGCCGACTACTCTCATGAGCGGCTCTCCTCTCGTGCTTGATCCAGTGGTTCGAGCTCGTCCGGGGCGAAGTAGAGGTAGCGGCCGTACCAGTCGTGCAGGTCCGCAGCCGGGTCGTCGACGAGCACCAGGGCGACGTGCGTGCCACCGTCCACGTCGGAGAGCACGGCGGTCACGCGCGCGACCTGGTCGGCGAAGAAGAGGTCCTGCGCGTCTGCGCGGCGGCTCGGGTGCACCCGGACAAGGCTGCCCTTGGCGACCTTCACCCCGTCGATGAGCACGCTGTCCAGCCCGGGCTGGACGCTCTCGTCGGCGGCGGGATCCCACCAGGGGACGTCACCGGTGTCCAGCACCGGGACGTCGTCGTGGTCCCCGACCAGCACCCGCGGCACCCGGCCGTGCGGGTCCCTGAGCGCGCCGTGGAGCTGTTGCAGTGTCGTCGGTCGACATGGCGTCGCAGCGGTCGATGATCTCCGCCGCGCGGGGGTCGGTGGCTCGCGCCTCCGCCTTCTCCTGGTCGGTCATGGTCATCACGCGCAGGGTGAGGATCTCGTCGATCTCGGTGGAGTCGAACAGGGCCCCGGCGCTCTCGGCCGCGATCTCGGGGTAGTCGTAGAGGATGATCGGCGAACCGAGCACCACGTCGGTGTCCCCCGGCTCACCGACCAGCACCGGGTAGCACCGGCGCTGCCGGCACCGGGTCGCGGCTGCGGCGGCCGGGCCGGGGGGTTCCAGCAGCGAGACGAACCGCGTCGGGCCTCCGGCCTCGAGGAGCACGTGGGCGCCGATCAGCGACAGGCGGATCGCGTCGTCCTTCGTGGCTGTCGCGTCCGGGTGGGCGTTGCGCACCGACACCGTCAGCCTGACGTGGCCGCCGTCGGTCTCGGCACCGACGGTGGCCACCGCCCGTAGCGGGGCGCGACGCCGCACGATCCGGCCCACGACCGAGCCGGTCCGGTCGATGACGTCCTCGACGTCCTCCCCGCCCGGGACCTCGACCACGGTCTCGACCGCTGGGTCGTGGGCTCCCGCGAGGACGTGCGTCAGGTCGTACGCCGGGACCGGCAGCTCGCACTCGACCGCCTCCTCCCAGCTCAACAGTGAGACGCCGTCGACGACCAGCTCCCCGACAGGGACCGGCACGCCGTCGCGGAGCTCCTCCACGGAACGGGCCTGCAGCTGCAGGAACCGGAGCCGGACGCGGACGATCGGAGGGCCCTCGGCCCCGGGCTGTTCGACGGCCTCCAGCAGGCACTGCAGCTCCATGGCAGGGTCCTCGGCGAAGCTCTGGGCCGTCGCGTGCGGGGGACCGAGCACGCCGAACTGCCAGCGCGACTGGTTCTTCGACGAGCTGGCCCGGTAGGGGTAGAGCAGGTAGCCCTCGTAGAGCACCGCGTCCGCGATGGCCCGCACCCGGTCGATCCCTTCCCCGATCGGCTCGGCGCTCACGACGTCGCCCCGTCCCTGGTGGCCAGCAGGTCCTGCACGGTCTCTTCCCAGGTGGTCAGGCCGTGCCTGGCCTTGAAGTCCGCGAGCGCCGCGAGAACCTCGTGGTCCAGCCGGATCCAGCCGGTGTTGGGAAAGTACGACGCGATCATCTGCTGCCAGACCGTGACCGGCAGCCGATAGCTCGCCTCGCAGTCCCAGGGCACCTGCTGCACCCCGAACCCGTTGGCGCCCTTGGTGAACACCGTGCCCGAGAACAGCAGGGTGAGCGGGATGGTGCCGTCGCCGACGGCGTGCAGGTAGCGCGAACCGGTCACCTCGAAGTCGTAGGTGCACGGCAGCGCGAGATCGACCTCCGTGATGCCCGTGAACCCCTGGACCATGGCGTTGCACTGCATCCACAGGAAGGGCTTGAGCGTGTCCACCCAGCGGTCACGGTCCCCGAACAGCGCCCGGAGCCCGCTCTCGTCGGCCTCCTCGTAGCGACGACGCTGCGGCTCGATCCGCACCTGGCACCGGAGCGCGATCGCATGGATGGTCTGCCCACTCGACTCCTGGATCCGCAGGCGGGCGGTCAGCTGGGGAGCGGCGGCGTAGGGCTCGGCGAAGAGGTCGACGACGGTGAACTCGTAGGCGCTCACGGCGGCGACCCTCCCGTCACCCCGGCTGCGCTCGCCGGTGGCGCCGGGCGGCTGCGCTGCGCCACCATCGAGAAGAACTCCTCGATCGCGGCGTGCGCCTCCTGGCCCCCGTCGAAGCCGCGCCACAGGGTCCGCAGCCGACCGACCAGCTCATAGCAGGTGTCGATCGGCACGACGTGGCAGCTGAAGGCGTCGTCGTCGTCGTGCCCGGGTCCCAGCTCTGCCCGGCGCAGGAGCAACGCCTCGACGTCGGCCTGCAGGTGGCCGAGCTGGGGGTTGGCCTCGAGGATGCGCTGCCACGCGTCGAGCGGGAGCTCCGACTCGGTCGCGCCGGCCGGGCCCGGATAGAAGGCGATCAGCCGGTCCAGCGTTGAGTTGCGGAACAGGAAGGCGAGCCCGACCGGGATCTGGAGGTCGTCCCACTCGGCCGGTCCGAACACGAAGTCCGGGAACGACAGGTAGCGGTCGGGGACCGCGCGATAGCGCAGGGTGGCGTTCTCCGCGGTGAACAGCAGGTAGCACCCGCGGCAGGTGCACATCAACGCCCTGCTCTCCAGGTTCACCACGTGCTGGTGCTCGTCGGTGATCGGTTCCGCGCACATGTCGCACCGTTCACCGACCACGGGCTCGGGCCGGGTGGTGGTGATCCGGCGCAACGAGGCCAGCGGCGCCCGCCCGGTGGGGCTCATGCGGATACCGGAGCCGCGACGGCGATCGAGCTGAGGCCACCCTCGGTCAGCAGCGGCACGGGCGTCAGGTGCAGCTCTGCGCCCTCGTCGAGCCCGGCCCCGGCCCGACGTACGTCGTAGTGGGCGTGGCAGGCGGGGCAGCGGAGCACCGCCTCGCCGACGGCGGCACCCAGCCGGCGGGACAGGGCAGCGCCACGCAGCGACCCGGAGCAGCTGGCGCACTCGTCGAGGTAGGCGAACAGGTCAGACCCGAGCCGGCAGGCCAGGACCGTGGTGGTGCCGACCTCGACGGTCATCACTGCGCCCGCCGCGAGATCCGCGAGCTGGGGCACCGGCTCCCAGGTTGCCTCGGAGACCTGCTCGTCAAGGCGTGCACGCAGCGAGGAGATCGGAATGAGGCCCTCACCCGCGCTGTCGCCCGGTGCGTCCTCGACCACGATGGCAGTGACCTCCGGCGCAGCCGCCTCGATGGCCCCTTCGACGGCGAGCTTCAGCGTGACCGACGACGACGGACAGCCGTCGCAGCTGCCGAGCAGCCGCAGCCGGACGGTTCCGGCGTCGGTCACCTCGAGCAGCTCGACGTCACCGCCGTGCGAACCCAGGTAGGGACGCACGCTCTCGAGGGCCTGCTCGACCCGCAGACCGACGTCGTAGGGGTGCAGGCCGTGCACGAGCAGCAGGCTGGCGACCAGCTCGTCGGCAGCGAGCGCGTCCAGGACGACATCGTCGAGACGCCCTGCCTCGTGGACGATGTCGAGGATGCGTTCGAGTCCGGCACCGTAGAGGTCGGCGGTGAGGCGCAGGAGCTCCTCGGCGCGCTCCCGCGCCACCACGCCTCCTGCCCCGCTCGCCTCGAGCAGGGAGTCGATCCGGTCCCCGGTGGCCCGAAGACGATCGGTGGTCTCGGGATCCACCATGGGGCCTAGCCGCTGACGGACTGGGTCGGGGAGTGCAGCAGCTCGAGCTCCTGGCCCTCGCCGAGGTACATGTGCACCCCGCACGGCAGACAGGGGTCGAAGCTCCGGACCGTGCGCATGATGTCGATGCCCTTGAAGTGCTCCCGGTCGTTCTCCTCGAAGATCGGCTGGCCCTGCACGGCGTCCTCGTAGGGGCCGGGGGTGCCGTAGGAGTCACGCGGGTTGGCGTTCCAGGGAGTCGGCGGGTAGGGGTGGTAGTTCGCGATCTTGCCGTCCCGGATCACCAGGTGGTGGGACAGGACGCCTCGGACTGCTTCGGTGAACCCGCAGCCGATCCCCTCCTGGGGCACCTCGAACTTCTCCCAGGTCTTGGTGCGGCCTGCCCTGATCTCGACCAGCGCCTTCTCCGCGAAGTGCAGCGCACACGCGGCGGCGTAGGCCTGGAAGTAGGTGCGTGCGCGGTTGCGCTCGATGGTGTTGCTCCACTGCGGGATCTTCCACTCGAGCTCCACCGGGCCCTTGAGGGCGGTCTTCGGCAGGTTGATCTTCACCGACTCGCCGGTCGCCTGCACGTAGCCGATGTCGACGAGACCCGCGAGCGCGGTGGTCCACAACCGGGCGAGCGGCCCGCCACCGGTGTCGAGGGCGAGATAGTCCTTGCCGTCGTACCAGCGAGGCGACATCACCCAGCTGTACTTGTTGTCCAGGTCGCGCTTCTGCGGCTTGGGGTTGGTGTGCTGGTTCCAGGGGTGCCGACGGTCGACCGGGTTGCCCAGCGGATCCCTCGTGACGAACATCTCCTGGCCCTCCCAGTCGTCGTAGTACGACGAGCCGAGCAGGATCCGGATGCCGAGGTTGATCTCGACCAGGTCGGTGGTGACCAGCTTCCCGTCGACCACGACACCGGGGGTGACGTACATGGCACGGCCCCACTCGGTCATGTCCTTGTAGTCGAAGTTGCAGACCTCGGGGTCCTGGAAGGAGCCCCAGCAACCGAGCAGGATGCGGCGGTTGCCGACCTCCTCATAGCCCGGCAGCGCCTCGTAGAAGAAGTCGAAGAGGTCGTCGTGCATCGGCACGACCTTCTTCATGAACTCGACGTAGCGCATCAGCCGGGTGATGTAGTCGGTCATCAGCTGGATCGTCGCGACGGTGCCCACGCCACCGGGGTAGAGCGTCGAGGGGTGGACGTGCCGCCCCTCCATCAGGCAGAACATCTCCCGGGTCCAGCGGCTCACCTGGAGGGCCTCGCGGTAGAACTCGCCGGTGAACGGGTTCAGGGAGCGCATGATGTCGCCGATGGTCTTGTAACCGTGCTCCGCGGCGTTCGGCGACTCGGTGTTGTTGGCCTTCTCGAGGACGCCCGGGTTGGTCTCGGCGACCATCTTCTCGCAGTAGTCCACCCCGACCAGGTTCTCCTGGAAGATGTTGTGGTCGAACATGTACTCCGCGGCCTCGCCCAGGTTGACGATCCACTCCCCGAGGTGCGGCGGCTTCACGCCGTAGGCCATGTTCTGGGCGTAGCACGAGCAGGTGGCGTGGTTGTCCCCGCAGATTCCGCAGATGCGACTGGTGATGAAGTGCGCGTCGCGCGGGTCCTTGCCCTTCATGAAGATCGAGTAGCCGCGGAAGATCGAGCTGGTGCTCTTGCACTCGGCGACGACCTTCTGCTTGAAGTCGATCTTGGTGTAGATCCCGAGACTGCCGACGATGCGCGTGATGGGGTCCCAGGCCATCTCCACGAGCCCGTCGGAGCCCTCCTTGGTGCTGCTGGGTGAGGGGATGGTCGACGTCATTCGCCGCTTCTTCCTGTTGTCAGTTTTGGTCCGCTGCGTCATCGAGGGTCACCACGTGCGAGTGGCGCCGGTCGTCAGCTCCTTGCCTCGCTTGCGCCACTTGGGTTCCTTGTCCAGCGTGCGCGTGGTGACCTTGCGCAAGCGGCTCATGGTGCTGCCGTAGAGGCCCACCGTGGTGGTGGAGAGCTTGCCGCCGGGCGGCTCATCCATGAACGGCATGAACTTGTCCGGGAAGCCGGGCATGGTGCAGCCGATGCAGATCCCGCCCACGTTGGGGCAGCCACCCATCCCGTTCATCCAGCCGCGCTTGGGCACGTTGCACTTCACCGTCGGCCCCCAGCAGCCGAGCTTGACGATGCACTTGGGGGAGCCGTACTCCGTCGCGAAGTCGCCCTGCTCGTAATAGCCCGCGCGGTCGCAGCCCTCGTGCACCGTCTGGCCGAAGAGCCAGGTCGGGCGCAGGCAGTCGTCGAGCGGGATCATCGGCGCCTGACCGGTGGCCATGTAGAGCAGGTAGGTCAGCGTCTCCGACATGTTGTCGGGCTGGGCAGGGCAGCCCGGGACGCACACGATCGGGATGCCGGCCTTGGACTTCCACTCCCAGCCCAGGTAGTCCGGCACACCCATGGCCCCGGTCGGGTTGCCCTGCATGGCGTGGATGCCGCCGTACGTCGCACACGTGCCCACCGCGACGATCGCAGTCGCCTTGGGCGCCAGCCGGTCCAGCCACTCGCTGGTCGTCATCGGCTGGTCGGTGTCGGGGTTGTTGCCGAACCCGCACCAGTAACCCTCGTCGTGGAGCTGCTCGTTGGGGATCGACCCCTCCACCACCAGCACGAACGGGTCGAGCTCACCGCGGTCGGCTTTGAAGAACCACTCCAGGAAGTCGTCCGCCCCGCCGTTGGGACCGCACTCGAAGTCGATCAGCGGCCAGTGCACGGCGACCTGGGGAAGGCCCGGTAGTGCCCCGAGGGCTATCTCCTCGATGGTCGGTTGGGTAGCCGCGGTCAGCGCGACGGAGTCACCGTCACAGCTGAGCCCGGCGTTGATCCACAGGACGTGGATGAGAGTTTCTTCGGCCTTGACTGCCTCGGCTGTGGGCATCTGCGCCGGCTTCCCGGGGGGCCGCCAGGTCCCCCACTCGAACTTCGCAGATCAACGGTTGTGACCCACGTCACCCTCCGGTTTCCATCAGAGACCGGGCTCCCGAACCTGTCAAGCAAGGGTCACCTAACAATGGGATCCAGGGTGTCCATCCCCGTTCTCCAGCCATGTCCTCCAGGTGTCGAGGCCCCGCCCCGTCTTCGCGGAAAGCGGCAGGACCCGGACCCCCGGGTTGAGCTTGCGTGCGTCGGCGGCGAGCCGCTCGGGGTCGAAGTCCACATAGGGGAGCAGGTCGGTCTTGTTGAGCAGGACGAGATCGGCTGCCGCGAACATGTGGGGGTACTTCAGTGGCTTGTCGTCGCCCTCGGTCACCGAGATCACCACCACCTTGCGCAGCTCGCCGAGGTCGAACAGGGCCGGACAGACCAGGTTGCCGACGTTCTCGATGAACACGACACTGCCCTGCTCAGGCTGCAGCTCCTCGAGGGCGCGACCGACCATGCCCGCATCGAGATGGCAGCCGGCCCCGGTGTTGACCTGCACGGCCCGGGCGCCGGCGGCGCGGATGCGCTCGGCGTCGAAGAGCGTCTCCTGGTCCCCCTCGATGACGAAGACCGGACGCTCGAGCTCGGCGATCGTCCGCTCCAGGATCGTCGTCTTGCCGGCTCCGGGGGAGCTCATCAGGTTCAGGGCGGTGATCCCGCGCTCGGCCAGCCACGCGCGGTTCTGCCCTGCGAGCTCGTCGTTCTTGGCGAGCACCGCCACCTCGAGCTCGAGGGTGTGGGTGCGGTCGTCGGCACGCGGGCGGGAGCGATCGTTCGGATGGTCGTGCCCATGGGGATGCGGATGGTCGTGCCGGTGGTCCTGGTCTTGGGGATGGTCGTGGTCTTGGGGATGGTCGTGGTCGTGGTCGACCAGCGTCACCTTGGGGTCCTCGCTCCCGCACCCGCAGGTCGCACACATGCTCAGGCCACCTCCACCGACGTCACCATCAGCTCCCGGCCGGACCTGACCTGGACGTCGGCGCTGCCGCAGCCGCAGAGCAGGAAGGCGTCCTCGAGCACGAAGTCGAGGCCACAGGTGCGGCAGTGCGCCCGCCCCTCCTCCTCGTCGATCTCGAGGGTCGCGCCCTCCAGCGAGGTGCCCGCGGTGGCGAGCTCGAAGCAGAACATCAGGGCGTCGGGGACGACACCGCAGAGCCGTCCCAGCCGGAGCCGGACGAGGCTGACCGCCCGGCCCTCGGTGCGTTCCAGCACCGACGACACCACGCTCTCCGCGATGGCCAGCTCGTGCATCAGGCTCCGTCCTCAGTCCTCTCACACCGTAGGTCCCGTCGTGGCGGACGGCAACGGTCCGGACCGTCGCCATGGCGCGGCTGGCTAGGTTGACGCCATGAGCAAAGCGACCGCGCGACCCCTGCCCCAGAAGCTGGCCCGTGGCCTCGACACGTTCATGGACCGGACCGTGGCCCCCGGCTACAGCAGGATCGGGTTCGCCGTGCGCAGTCGGCTGCCGGGGTGGCCGGAGGATCCGCCGCCGCGCGCCCTCGCCGGCAGGACCGCGGCGGTCACCGGGGCCACGTCCGGTCTCGGGCTGGCCACGGCCGAGGGCTTTGCCCGGCTCGGCGCCGACCTGCGTCTCGTCGTCCGCGATGTCGAGAAGGGCGCCGCTGCGAAGTCCCGGCTGGAGGAGCAGTTCCCCGGTGTGCAGGTCGCGGTCGACCGCTGTGACGTCTCCGACCTCGATGACGTACGCCGCTTCGCCGCCGAGCTCGACCTCGACCACCTCGATGTCCTCGTCCACAACGCCGGCTCGATGCCCGCGACCCGCACCGAGTCCGCCCAGGGCCACGAGATGACCATGGCGCTGCACGTGCTGGGCCCGGTGCTGATGACCGAGCTGCTCCGGCCGAGGCTCTCCGGCAGCGCGGCGGCGTCCGGTGGGCGGGTGATCCTGGTCACCTCGGGCGGGATGTACGGCCAGCGGCTGCGGGCCGACGATCCGGAGTTCCAGCACGGCGACTACTCGCCGACCACCGCCTATGCCCGCAGCAAACGGGCCCAGGTGGAGCTGCTCCCGGTGCTCGCCGACCGCTGGTCCGCGGGTGGCATCGGGGTGCACGGCACGCACCCCGGCTGGGCCGACACCCCCGGAGTGGTGGACTCGCTGCCCCGGTTCCACCAGCTGACCGGTCCGCTGCTCCGCGACGCCGCGGGCGGGGCGGACACGACCGTGTGGCTGGCGGCCGTCGAGCCGCAGCCCCCCTCGGGTGAGCTCTGGCACGACCGGCGCGCGCGGCCCACGCACCTGACCGGACGCACGCGGACCGGAGCAGCGGAACGGACCGAGCTGTGGCAGTGGGCGCGCGACCAGACCGGGCTCGAGGAGAGCGTCCGCGGATGAGGCCCCGGCCGACGGCTCTGCGCTGACATGCGGACGGGGGGTGGCCAAGGGAGGGGCCGTCGGGGCTAGGTTGTGCCCATGGTCCAAGGGTTGTTCGGTCTCGGGACCCGGAGCGGTCAGGATTTGACTCCACCCCGGCGGGATACGGACTCGTCGTGAGCAGTCGAACCCCCTCCGAGAAGGTCATGGACCAGGCGCTCGCGAGTGCCGAGCACCGTGGCGCCGAGCGCGTGCGGGCCCAGGTGCGCGACGTGATCGCGGACCGCCGACGCGTCGTACGGCACGGCGACCAGCAGATCGAGGTCGTCGAGGTCTCCGCGATCGCAGAGGTCCTCGAGCCCGAGTAGCCCCAGAAAGAAGCGATCAGGTCGGGCGAGCCAGCGGGGGAGCGTCGACCGCGTCGCTCGCCGCGCCGCGCCGGTCGATCTCGGCGCGCGCCCGGTCGATGCCGCCGTGCTCGAGCGCCGCGACCCGGGAGACGCCCTGCCAGACCAACCGGCCACGCCGTCGCACACTCACCGTCATCGTCGCGCCGAGGTGCTCGATCGCCCCGGGGACGTTGCGGCGCTCTGCGGGCAACGGCACCGGCAGCACGTGTGCGGCGTCGAGCGAGCCGAGCCCCTCGAGGTCCACCTGCCACTGCGTGCTGCGGCCGCGCAGGAGCCAGCGCTCGTCGCTCACCTCGGCGTGCACGGGCGAGACGACGGGGTCGCCGAGGCGGAGCAACCGGCCGCCGGGCAACAGCACCACGAGAGCGGTGACCCTGGTGCGCAACGGCCCGGCCGTGACGTCCCCGCCGGCGAAGGCGACGCAGACCTCGGGGTCCTCGAAGGCCTGCGCCTGGCCCCACCACCACGAGTCGGGGAAGCCGCCCTTGCCCCAGTTCTTCTCGCCGTACACCTGCCAGCCGTCCAGCTCCCAGGTCTCGTCGCCGACGACGGCCCGGCCGTGGGCCGAGCCCCCGAGAAGCCAGGGGTGCCAGTACTGGTTCAGGGCGGGCACCGTCTGGAACACGCTGGATCCGCCGACGCTTCGCCGCGGCCACGGCGTGGGCGAGCGCACCTCCACATCGATGCGGGCGTCCGGACCGAGATCGACGCGCAGCCGGTCGGCAGTGCCGGCGAACGCCTCACCGGCGAACGCCCCGAGCCCATCGGTGGCAGCGTGCCCGACCGGGTGGACCCTCGTGCGGAGGAACCCGGTGGGGTGGGAGGCCAGGCCGAGAGTTGCCCAGTGTCCTCCGCCGGGGCCTCGGTTGACCCCGTTCAGGGCGATCAGCACCCGCCCCGAGCGGGCGTCGGTGAACCGCCAGAAGTAGCCCTCCATCGCGACGTCGTGTGCCGGGAGCGGGTCGCCGAAGGGAAGGTCCGCCCCGGTGGCGCGATAGGCCGCGAGCCCGCGTCGTGCGATCGCCAGACCGGGGAGGCGGTGCCGTGCACCTGCGCCTGCATCGGGGCCTGCATCGGGGCCTGCATCGGGGGGAGGAGCCATGGCGGCATGATGCCAGCGTTCCGCAGCCGGTGTTGCGCGCTCCGGGCCGACATCTGGCATGTTGACCACGTGCCTCGATCCGGCGGGGTCCGGCGGGAGGGGATGCATGCAGCACACCGACTGGCTCCTGACCGCGACCGAGCGAGCCAACTCCGATACCCGGATCGACGACCGGCACCCGGGCGACGCGGCCTGGTCCGAGGGCAACCTGGTCCGTCCGCTGATCCACGGCACGACCTACTTCGCCGAGCTCTGCGAACGGCTCGCGGCCACCCGGTCGGGTGACCTGGTCTTCTTCACCGACTGGCAGGGAGACGCGGACGAGCAGCTGACCGGCGAACCGGGCAGTGAGGTCGTCGAGGTGCTCGGCAGCGCGGACGAGCGCGGTGTCGACGTCCGCGGGCTGATCTGGCGATCACACATGGAGATGCTGAACTTCAACGCCTCCGAGAACCGCCTGCTGGGGCGCCAGCTCCAGGACCGGGGCGCCGAGGCCCTGCTCGACATGCGGGTCCGCACCGGCGGTTCACACCACCAGAAGCTGGTGGTGATCCGGCACCGGGACCATCCCGAGCGCGACATCGCCTACGTCGGTGGCCTCGACCTGTGCCACTCACGGCGCGACGACGCCGAGCACCTCGGCGACCCCCAGGCGCTCGCGATGGCGCCTGAGTACGGCGAGACCCCTCCCTGGCACGACGTCATGGCGGCGATCACCGGACCGGCTGTCCACGACGTCGAGACCGTCTTCCGCGAGCGCTGGGAGGACCCCACGGCCCTGACGCGACACCCGATCTACTGGAGCCAGGACAAGATCCTCGGGATGGACATGGAGCCGGACCCGCTGCCCGAGCAGGCACCGCCGCCACCCTCACCGGACGGTGCGACGCAGACCGTGCAGCTGCTGCGCACCTACCCCAACCTGCGCCACGGCCGGGACTATCCGTTCGCGCGAGGTGGAGAGCGCAGTGTCGCCCGCGGCTACTCCAAGGCGATCCTCCGGGCCCGGCACCTGGTCTACATCGAGGACCAGTACCTCTGGGGCCGGCACGTCGGCGACGTGTTCACCGAGGCGCTGCAGCGCAACCGGGACCTGCACGTGGTCGCGGTGGTGCCGCTCTTCACCGACCAGGACGGCTTCCTGGCGCGCACCCCGCAGATGCTCGGTCGGGCACGTGCGATGAAGCAGATGGCGGAGGTCGCGCCGGACCGGGTGGCGATCTACGGGATCGAGAACCACCAGGGCACCCCGGTCTATGTGCACGCGAAGGTGTGCGTGATGGACGACGTCTGGGCCACGGTCGGCTCGGACAACTTCAACAGGCGCTCGTGGACCCATGACTCCGAGCTCTCGGCGGTCGTCGTCGACCCGAGCGCCGAGGACCACAGCCCCTACGCCCGCAGGTTGCGGCTCACCCTGGCGGCCGAGCACCTCGACCGGGCGGTCGAGGAGGAGTCACTGCTCGAGGTGATGGACGACTGCGTCGACGCGGCCGGCATGTTCGCGGCGTACGCCGAAGCGGCACGTGGCCTCGACGCCTGGCACGCCGACGGCCGACGCGGTGCACGACCCACGGGACGGCTGCGCCGGCTGCCACCGCCCCAGCTCTCCGCCTGGTCGCGGGCAGCGGCGACCCTGCCCTACCTGCTGCTGCACGACCCCGACGGGCGGCCGAAGCCGCTGCGCCGGAAGGGGGGCTACTGAGCTCGTCGACCGCGGTTTCACTGGGGACCCAGTGAAACCGCCACTTCCCCCGCGTTGCAACGGTGGGGAAGTGGCGGTTCCGCGAGGGAAGTCGCCGGTCAGCGTTCCGGCATGAACGCTCGGACTCAGCGACGGACCGGGCGGTTGCTGCGGATGGTCTCGAGCGGGTCCGAGGCCTGCTTGGCTCGTACGAGGCGCTCCCGCGTCTCGGGAGACCACCAGCGGCCCGGGTCCTCGGTGCCGTCCAGGAAGTTGAGCAGCGTGCGGCCGCTGGACACGTGCGCCACCGCGGCGCTGATCCGTCCGAAGAGGACGCCGATCACCTCGACCAGCTCGGGCACGGCGGGGATGCCGAGCGCGAACAGGTTGTAGGGCTCGGTGACCGGCCCGTGGGCGCCGCCGTTGGCTGCGCCCCGCGCGAACGCCCCGCCGAGGTGGCGGATCTGCACGATCGGGAGCGGCGATCCGCTGCCCGCGCCGACGACCGCGGTGAGCGCGGCGATGGCGGTGTCGTCCAGCCGGGTGAGCAAGCCGGAACGCTGGATGCCCGGCATCGGGTCCGTCGGCTCGTCGGCGATGGTGGTCAGGTCGGCGAGCGGCACCTCACCCATCAGGTCCATCGCGAGGCCGGGCAGCCCGCGGAACGGCGCCAGCAGTGCCTCGGCGGACTCCCGGCTGCCGAGGTAGGCGACGGCGATCGACGCGAAACCCTTGCCGCGGAGGGGCTCGGGCACCTCGGGGAGCGGCGGGAACTGGTAGGTGTGGTACCAGATCGTCAGCTCCTCGGGGGCTGACTCGGTCACGGTCCGGAAGGTCCGCAGCACCTGGCCCATCTGCTCGATCGGCCACAGCAGCCTGCCGCCGTACACCTCGGGTGCGGAGTGCAGGGCGACCTCCATCCCGGTGATGATCCCGAAGTCCCCGCCACCGCCGCGGATGGCCCAGAACAGCTCGCCGTCCTCGGTCGCGCTGATCGTGCGGCGTCGACCGAGACCGTCCACCAGCTCGACGGAGACGATGCTGTCCGAGCCGAGACCGAAGCTGCGGCTGAACCAGCTGATCCCGCCGGTGATGGTCATCCCCACCACCGTCGGGTCGGCGTTGGAGCCGGCCAGGAAGGTCAGGCCGGTGCCGTCGAGCTCGGCCAGCAGCTCACCGGCCTTCACGCCCGCGCCGACCCACGCCGTGCGGCGTTCCACGTCGACGGTGATGCCGTCGAGCCCGCGGGTGCGCAGGAGCAGCACCTGCTCGAGGGAGTCGGCGGCACCGTGGCCGGTCGGCTGGGCCGTGACCTGGACGTCGTGGTCGACGGCCCAGCGCACGGCGGCGATCACGTCCCCGGCGTCGCGGACCTCCAGCACCGCCAGCGGGTGCTGCTCGACGTTGACGATCCACGGGGTGCGCGCTGCGTCCCAGGTCGGGTCGGTGGGGGTGTGCAGCGTCCCGGCCACGCGGTGGCGCAGGTCATCCAGCGCGTGCGACTGGTTCGCAGCCGGCGCGACGGCCTGGGCAGGGATGGTGCCGGTGCTCGTGCGGGGCAGGGTCTCGGTCATCGGGTGGTTCCTCTCGGTGTCATCGGCTCGTCGTGTGAACCGGTGACAGCGAGGTTGCTCGCAGTCACTTGCGCGGGTCTTGCGCGCGACTTGATGCTGCCTGTAGCCATCGGAGGAGTCGGTCGACCAGCTCCACGGGGAGCGCTCGGCGCCCGGGCCTGCGTGCGCATGACCTATGAAGTTGGGTGATTCCGTCACCATGTGGCCATGGCAGATGTCGTGATCAGGGACAACGAGTCCGAGCACCGCTACGAGGCGTTCGTCGACGGTGCCCGGGCGGGCTTCGCCGAATACCGGCTCACCCGGGACACCATCGTGTTCACCCACACCGAGGTCGACGACGCGTTCGAGGGACGCGGGGTCGGGTCGGCGCTGGCACGCGGAGCGCTCGACGACGTACGCCGCCACGGGAGCCGGCGAGTCAAGCCACTGTGCCCGTTCATCAAGGCCTGGATCGAGAAGCACCCCGACTACGCCGACCTGGTGCGCGGCCCGGACACGAGCGGCTGAACCGCTCGCTGAACCGCTCATCGGGCCGCTCATCGGGCTTGCCACTGGTGGCCTCTGGGTGGCGGTCGCCTTGTCTGCGCCCGATCTGCGAGCCATGGTCGGGGGATGACCGAGAACAGGATCACTGTCCAACGCACCATCAACGCGCCCAGCGCCCAGATCTTCGAGGTGCTGAGCAACCCCGAGCGGCATGTCGAGCTCGACGGTTCCGGCTTCGTGAAGTCTGACGAGAAGTCCGACCGCATCCAGGGCTCCGGCGACGTGTTCACCATGAACATGGAGGGCGACCACATGGGCGGGGAGTACCAGACCGAGAACCACGTCGTCGGGTACGACGAGAACAAGCTGCTCGCCTGGAAGACGGCACCCGCCGGCGTGGAGCCCCCCGGATGGCAGTGGGTCTGGGAGCTCGCGCCCGAGGGGTCCGACTCGACGCTGGTCCGGCTCACCTACGACTGGGACGCCGTCACCGACCAGGCCCTGCTCGACAAGGTCGGGTTCCCCCTCGTCAAGGAGGACCAGCTCGAGTCCAGCCTCGTCCGACTCGACGAGTCGGTCACCGGCGGCTGACCTCAACTCGCTGTCGGGGTTGGCGGGCTCGGGTCTCGTCGTTCAGACACGCTCACATAACCTCCACTCGCCGGCGACGTTGAGTGCACATGCAGGCCACTCGTTTCCGCATCGCCGCCGCCACGATCTCGCTCGGACTCGTCCCTGCCCTGATGTCGATGACCTGGCAGGCAGACGCCGTGCCCACGGCCGCGCGGACCGCCGGGGCGACGACTGGAGCCGCGACCACCTCGCCGTACAACGCGACGATCACCCGCACGAAGTACGGCGTCCCGCACATCGTGGCCAAGGACTTCGGCTCGCTGGGCTTCGGCTCGGGGTACGCCGCCGCGGGGAGCTCGATCTGCACGCTCGCCGACACGGTGCTCACCGGGCGCGGGCAGCGCTCGCGCTACCTCGGTGCCACCGGCAGGTATGACGACCAGGTCTCGATGACCGGCACGAACCTCCAGGTGGACACCCTGGTCACCGATCTGCACGACCGCCAGGTCGTCGAGAAGCTGCTCGCCTCCAAGGCCGGTCCCGGCACCGAGGCCCGCGCCATGGTGGAGGGGTACGCCGCCGGCGTCAACGCCTGGCTGCGCAAGGTCGGCGGAGCCGCGAAGATCACCGACCCGAGCTGCAGGGGAGCGGCGTACATCAAGCCAGACGCCACCGCCAACGACATCTGGTACGGCGTCTACCTCGCGAACCTGATCGCCTCCACCGGGCACTTCCTGCCGCAGATCACCGAGGCGAGCCCACCGAGCGCCGGCGACCCCGGGATCCCCGAGCTGCCGGTCGACGCGAAGTTCGCCGACGCGCCCGCACGGCTGCCCGACCGCGACAAGCTGCTGGCCGCCCTGGGCAAGGACCCGAAGTCGCCGTTCGGCTCCAACGCGACCGCCATCGGTGGCTCGGCCTCGTCGACCGGGCGCGGCATGGTGCTCGGCAACCCGCACTTCCCGTGGCGCGGGCGTTACCGCTTCACCCAGCAGCAGCTGACGATCCCGGGTTCCTACGACGTCGCCGGCGCGAGCCTGATCGGCTCGCCCGTGGTCAACATCGGCTGGAACAAGGACGTGGCCTGGAGCCACACTGTGTCCACCGCCTACCGGTTCACGCCCTACGAGTACCAGACGGTCGGCAGCCCCACGGCCTACCTCACCACCGAGGGTGTGAAGCAGATCGACGAGCGTGAGGTCGAGGTTGCCGTGAAGGGCGCGGACGGCAAGGTCTCCACGGTGACGAAGAACCTCTATCGCACCGAGGAGGGCTACATCCTCGACGACTCCGCCACGTTCATGAACTGGACCCCCACCAGCTTCTTCGCGATCCGCGACGCCAACGCCGAGCAGCTGCGCACCATCGACACCTTCCTCGGCATGGGGAAGGCGACCAGTGCGAGCGACCTGCTCGCGCGTCAGGACCGCGCGGGTGGCATGCCGTGGGTCAACACCACTGCCGCTGACCGAGCGGGCAACGCGTTGTATGCCGACCACTCCGTCGTCCCCAACGTCTCCGACGCCTTGGCCCAGAAGTGCATGACCCCGGTCGGTCGGGTGCTCTTCCAGGTCGCCGGGCTGCCGGGTCTGGACGGCACTCGCGCCGGCGCCGACTGTGCCTGGGGCACCGACGCGGACGCCCAGCGCCCGGGCATCCTCGGACCCAGGAACCTGCCCGTCGCGGTCCGCCGTGACTGGGTGATGAACGCCAACGACTCCTACTGGCTGCCCAACCCGGCCCAGAAGCTGGAGGGCTTCGCGCGGATCATCGGTTGCGAGAACTGCCAGCGCACCCTGCGATCGCGGATGGTCTACCGCTACGTGATCGACAGGCTCAAGGCCGGCAAGGTCAGCCCGACCGACCTGCGCGGCTTCCAGCACCAGAACCGGGTGATGGGTGCCGAGGTGATGAGCGAGGGCAACGACCTCAACGAGGTGTGCACTCTCGCCCAGGGTGGTGACGCGTGCGACGTGTTGCGTGCCTGGGACCGGACCTCCAGCGTGAACAGCCGTGGCAACCACATCTTCGAGGAGTTCGTGAAGCGGCTGCCCGAGGCGCCCGTGGTCGGCACGGAGTCCTACTGGATCAAGCAGTACGACGAGCGAGACCCGGTCGGCACCCCGCGGAACCTGAACGAGCTCGACCCGCAGGTGATCCAGGCGATGAAGGACGCGATCGCCCACCTGCGCAGCAAGAACATCGCGATGGACGCCACCTGGGGCTCGCTCCAGGTCGCCGGCGACACCGGGGCACCCGCCATCGCGCTGGGCGGCGGCTCCGGCGACGACGCCGGCAACGCCAACGCCCTGGCCTCGCGCAACCCGGTCGCCAACGGCGGGAAGTACAAGCCGGTGACCTACGGCTCCTCGCACATCGAGGCGATCTCGTTTCTCGACGGCGGCGCTGTCGACGCCCGCACGATCCTGACCTACGGCCAGTCCGAGGACCCGACCTCGCCGTGGTCGAAGGACCAGACCGAGCTCTTCGGGAAGAAGCAGTGGGTCAGCTTTGCGTTCACGGCGGCGCAGATCCGTGCGGACAAGGTGAGTGCGCTGACCGTCACGGCACCTCGCTAGTCCTGCTGGTCGTGGGCCGCGTCGGGTGAGGCCCACACCAGCAGGACCGCAGCGAACGCGGCGATCCCGGCGAGCACCAGGAACGCGTTCGCGTAGCCGCCGACCATGTGCGCCAGGGCAGCACCGACGAAGGGTGCCGACGCGGAGGCGACCAGGGTGGGGGCCATCAGCAGCCCGTTCAGGGTGCCGTAGGCCGACGGACCCCAGCGGTCGGTGATGGCGGTGGCCTGGATCAGCGTGTAGATGCCCCGGGTCAGTCCCACCAGGACGCCCAGCCCGATCAGCAGGCCGGGGGTCGCGGGTGAGAGGGCCAGCGCAGCCGTGGAGCCCGCGATGCCGGCAACGATGACCACCGCGCGAGTCCGCACGGTGGTGCGCGCGGCGAAGGCGGCGTACCCGAGTCTGCCGGCGACCTGGCCGACCCCGCCCAGCCCGAGTGCGACGGCTGCGAGGTTCCGGGTCAGGCCCTGCTCCACCAGCATCGGCACCAGGTTGACGATCACCGCGAACACCGAGAGCGAGGTCAGGGCCATCGCCAGCGACAGCAGGACGAACGGCCCGCTCCGCGCCACCGCACGAGCGTCGACGTACGCCGGGGCAGTGCCGGTCGAGCCGAAGGAGGCGACCTCGATCGGCGCGTGTGGGCGCCACGGGCGGTGGAGTCCCCACCAGTGCAGCGGGACCGTGATCACGACGAGGACCACCAGCAGGGTGAGGTAGGCGCCGCGCCAGCCCAGCCAGTCGTCGAGCACCGAGGCGAGCGGCGCGAAGACCGTGCTCGCGAGACCTGCCACCAGGGTCAGCGTGGTCAGCGCGCGAACGCGGTTCTCGCCGCCCCAGTGGGTGAGGGCCGCGAACGCCGGCGGGTACAGCACCCCGGCCATCGCCACCCCGGCGGTCAGCCAGCCGGCGTAGAACACCGCCAGGTTGGGAGCAGTCGCGATCGCGAGCACGCCCGGCACCGCGACGAGCGAGCCGGCGGTCATCACCCGTCGTGGTCCGTAGGCGTCGATGTGGCGGCCGACCCAGATCCCGACCCCGGCGGAGACGAACAGGCTGGCCGAGAAGGCCCCGGTGACTGCCACACTGCTCCACCCCGTGTCGCGGGTGATGGAGTCCGAGAGGGCAGCGAACGCGTAGTAGAGAACGCCCCAGCTGGTGATCTGGGTGATCGAGAGAACCGTGACGACGTGACGCAGCCCGGGAGCCGAGAGGGCTCCGGGCTGCTGGGCCATCGGACCGGCAGCGGCGGACCTCACCGGTCGATCATCGTTCAGCGCGTCCCAGGGTGACCAGCCGCGGTTCCTGACCCGCTGTCGCGCAGCAGCCGGCGTTGGCCTGCTCCTCGGTCGGGGCGTCGGGCTCGTCGAGCAGACCCGAACCTCCGCAGACGCCCGTCTCCGGAAGGGTGAGCTCCACCCGTTCCGCTGCGTCCCGGTCCCCGGCGAGCTCCGCGACCACCGACCGGACCTGCTCGAAGCCGGTCAGCGCCAGGAAGGACGGCGCCCGACCGTAGGACTTCATCCCCGCCAGGAACAGGCCCTCCTCGGGCTGGGCCAGCTCGTGGAAACCGTGGGGGTAGACGGTCCCGCAGGAGTGCACGTTCGGGTCGATGAGCGGCGCCAGCGCCGTGGGGGCGGACAGCGCCGGGTCGAGGTCGAGGCGCACCTCGGAGAGGAACGACAGGTCCGGCCGGAAGCCGGTCACGACCACGATCTCGTCGACGTCGGCGACCTGCTGGCCTGCGATCGAGGTGACCACCAGGCGACCGTCGGGTTGCCGGTCGACCGACGCGGTCCGGAACCTCGGCACAGTGGTGACGTGGTCGCCGGAGACGGCGGCCTTCGCACGGCTCCCGAGGTTGCCGCGCTCCACGAGCTGGTCGTTGTCTCCGCCGCCGAACGCGGCGGCGGTGCGGGCCCGACGTACGACCCACGACACCCGGGTCGACGGGTCCTCCTCGGCGAGCTCGGCCAGGTCGATCAGCACGGTCTGGGCCGAGGCGCCGGTGCCCGCGACGAGGACGTGCCTGCCGGCGTACCGGGCGCGCAGCTCGGGGTCCCGTAGGTCGGGGATCCGGTAGGAGATCCGCGCCGCGTTGGCCAGCTCCCCCAGGGCGGGCAGTCCGTCCGCGCCGAGCGGGTTCGGCCCGGTCCAGGTGCCGGAGGCGTCGATGACCGCGCGGGCGAGCAGCCGCTCCTCGCGACCGCCGACCTCGAGGTGCACGACGAACGGGTGCGACGCGCGGCCGGAGTCGACCATCGCGTCCCGGCCCTCACGGGCCACCCCGACGACCTCGGCGCCGTAGCGGACGTTGCCGAGGGCATCGGCAAGGGGCTGGAGGTAGTCCGCACGCCAGTCAGCCCCGGTGGGGTAGCTGTCCGGCTTCGGCTCGACCCACCGTCCCGTCTCCTCGAGCAGCCGGCGGGCGGACGGGTCGACCAGCTCGGACCAGGGCGAGAAGAGCCGAACGTGCGACCACTCGGCCACGGTCGCTGCGGCGGTGCTGCCGGCCTCGACGACCACGGCGTCGAGACCACGCTCGCGGAGGTTGGCTGCGGCGGCCAGGCCGATCGGGCCTGCTCCGATGACGACGACGGGTTGGGTACTCATGGGATCACTCCTGATATCGATCAACGTCAATGTCTGGTCACCAACCTAGCCATAGATGAACATCGATACAAGGCCATGCCTCAGCCACTGCTCAGGGAGCCGATCAGGTGCTCGACCCGGCTGCGGATCTCGTCCCGGATCGGCCGTACCGCCTCGATGCCCTGTCCGGCCGGGTCGTCGAGCACCCAGTCCTCGTAGCGCTTGCCCGGGAAGTAGGGGCACTCGTCGCCGCAGCCCATCGTCACCACGACGTCAGAGGCCCGGACCGCTTCCGTGGTGAGCACCTTCGGCTGCTCGGCGGTGATGTCGATGCCCACCTCGGCCATGGCGGCCACCGCGACCACGTTGATCCGGTCGGCCGGCTGGGAGCCGGCGGAGAGCACGTCGATCCGGTCACCAGCCAGGTGCTGGAGGTAGCCGGCCGCCATCTGCGAGCGACCGGCGTTGTGCACGCACACGAACAGCACGCTGGGTCGTTCGCTGGGTCGTTCGCTGGGTCGTTCGCTGGGCCCGTCGGTCATTCGGGAACCCCCGCCGTCGGATGTGACCTGGAACCTGTCGCGGACACGGGGGCGAGGACAGGGAAGAACTGGCGTGACCACAGGGCGACGTAGACGAGGCCGACCAGCACCGGCACCTCGATCAGCGGCCCGACGACCCCGGCCAGGGCCTGTCCCGAGGTCACCCCGAACGTGGCGATGCAGACCGCGATCGCGAGCTCGAAGTTGTTGCCGGCCGCGGTGAAGGAGAGCGTGGCCGTCCGGGCGTAGCCGAGCCGCAGCAGCCGGCCCAGGACCATCCCGGCGCCGAACGTGACGCCGAAGTAGGCCAGGAGGGGCAGCGCGATCCGGACCACGTCCAACGGCTTGCTGGTGATCGCGTCCCCCTGCAGCGCGAAGAGCACCACGATGGTGAACAGCAGTCCGTAGAGCGCCCACGGCCCCAGCTTCGGCAGGAAGGTCTGTTCGTACCACTTGCGTCCACGGGCCCGCTCCCCGATCGTGCGTGTCAGGAAGCCCGCGAGCAGGGGGACTCCCAGGAAGACCAGCACGCTGATCGTGATCGCGGCGACCGAGAAGTCGGCGCTGGTGGTGTCCAGCCCCAGCCAGCCCGGCAGGGTCTGGAGGTAGAACCAGCCCAACGCGCCGAACGCGAAGACCTGGAAGACCGAGTTGATCGCCACCAGCACGGCCGCCGCCTCGCGGTCCCCGCAGGCCAGGTCGTTCCAGATCAGCACCATGGCGATGCACCGGGCGAGGCCGACGATGATCAACCCCGTGCGGAACTCGGGAAGGTCCGGAAGCAGCAGCCAGGCCAGGGCGAACATCAAGGCTGGTCCGACCAGCCAGTTCATCACCAGCGAAGCGAACATCAGCCGGCGGTCACGGGTCACCGCGCCGGTCTCGGTGTAGCGGACCTTCGCCAGCACCGGATACATCATCACGAGCAGGCCGACCGCGATCGGCAGCGAGACCGACCCGATCTGGACAGAGTCGAGCGCGTCGGCGACCGGGGGAGCCAGACGACCGAGGAGCAGCCCGGCCGCCATGGCGGCCAGGATCCACACCGGCAGGAAGCGGTCGAGCAGGGACAAGCCGTGCAGGGGGTCGAGGTCCGGCTCGACGGAGGTCGTCACGCCGCGACGCTGCCGAGCAGGGCGCCGAGCGTGGCCAGCGCCTCGGCCCGCACGCGGTAGTAGACCCAGACGCCACGCTTGCTGCGGTCGAGCAGGCCGGCGTCGTTCAGCACCTTGAGGTGGTGGCTGATGGTGGGCTGTGAGAGGTCGAACGCCTCGTTCAGGTCGCACACGCAGGCTTCCTGGTCGGTGTGCGAGGCCACCAACGAGAGCAGCCTGAGCCGGACTGGGTCGGCCAGGGCCTTGAGCATCGGCGCGATCTGGGTGGCCTGGTCCCAGCTCAGCGGTGCGTCGAGCAGCGGGGGGCAGCACGCGACGGTCTCGGTGACCGTCAGTGCGGGCGATGACTTAGACATGCATCTATATTAGCCGACCGTCACTGCGGGCGGCCCGTGGCGGCAACGACCCGGTAGCGGATGAAGGCCGGGAGCGCGAGCGTCGCCAGCACCGTCCCCGCGATGACCAGGATCCCGCCCCCGGCCGCCGTCGCAGCGGCACCGACCGAGACCGCGACCGCGCCGTGTGCGACGTCGGCGATCCGCGGGCCGCCCACGACGACCACGGTGAAGACACCCTGGAGCCGACCGCGCACGTCGTCGGAGGCGGCGCTCTGCAGCATGCTGATCCGGAACGCCGCCGAGGCCATGTCGGCGGCACCGCCGACCACCAGCATCAGTACGGCGGCCAGGACCATCGGCCAGTGCCACGTGTCGCCGAGGCCGACCGCGAGCCCGAACCCGGTCATGGCCAGACCCCAGACGAGCACCGAGACGACCACCGCCAGACCCTGCCGTTCGACCCGGGACACCCAGCCGGAGAAGACACCGCCCAGCACGGCACCGATCGGGATGCCCGCGAAGAGCAGCGCGAAGACGAGGCCGCCCTCCTCGGGCCCGCCGAAGTCGATGTGTGCGATCTCGGGGAAGAGCGCGCGCGGCATCCCGAAGACCATCGCGATGATGTCGACGAGGAACGACATCAGCAGCACCGGCTGGCTCTTGAGGTAGCCGAGCCCGTCCAGCACTGCCCGGAGCCCCAGGCTCCCGGTGGTGCCCTCGATCGGCAGCGGCGGCAGCAGGAGGACGGCGCCGAGCGTCGGGATCAGGGTGAGGGTGTCGATCAGGTAGAGCCACGAGAACCCGAAGACCGGGATCAGGGCCCCGGCGATCAGCGGCCCACCGATCGCCCCGGCCTGCATCACCGTCATGCTCAGGGAGTTCGCGGCCGGCAGCAGTGAGAACGGCAGCAGCCGGGGAAGGACGGCACTGCGGGTCGGCTGGTTGACCGCGAAGAAGGCCTGCTGCACCGAGAACAGGCTGAGCAGCAGCCACACGTTGGTGCCTCCCGCCCACGCCTGGAGCCAGAACAGGGTGCTGGTGAGAATCAGGCCCAGGGTGGTGACGATCAGCAGGGTGCGCCGGTCGATCACGTCAGCGAGGGCGCCTCCCCAGAGCCCGAAGACGATCAGTGGCACCAGACCGAAGACACCGGTCAGGCCGACGTACGCCGAGGAGCCGGTCTGCGCGTAGAGCTGCGCCGGCACCGCCACCACCGTGAGCTGGGCCCCCACGACGGTGACGATGTTGGCGGTCCAGAGCCGCCGGAAGTGTGGGTTTCGGAGTGGCCGGGTGTCGGCCATCCAGGATCTCAAGCGGGGGGCTCAGGAGCCGTCGACCAGCGCGCGCACCTGCTCCGTGCGGCCGCAGCCCTCATCGAGCATCCGGTTGCGCTCGGCGAGCCACGCGACCCCGAGCGCCGCGCGGTCCGGCTCGCTGACGTCCTCGCGCGCCGGGTTGAGGATGTCGCGCTCCTCCTCGTCGAGGTGGTGCAGCAGGGTCTCGCTGAGCTCGTGCACGTGGTGGCTGTACGCCTCGTCGTAGAGCTCGGTCGCCTCCAGCAGCGGCAGCAGGGTCTCGTAGCCCTCCCGGTGCTCCTTCTCGCCGTGCTCGGCCTCCTCCTTGCCGATCGCGTTCCTGCGCGCGAGCCGGGGATAGACCTGGCTCTCCTCGGCCTCGCCGTGTGCCACCAGCAGCTCGGCGAGCTGGCGACGAAGCACGTCCCGGTCGTTCTGCTCGTTGCGCAGCTCCCGCAGCAGGTGCTCGAGGAGTCGGTGGTCCTCCAGAATCATCTCGACGACGTCGCCGGAGTGGGGGCGGGGGATCTCGATGGAGGTCTCGTTGGGCATGGGCACAACTCTAGGCATCCGCGTGCCGCTCACGTTCGCCGGCTGAAGCGGACGCGGCCGTCTCGACCACCCGCCGGTTCTCGCCGTAGGTTCGACCAGTGACCCCCGAGGAGATGCTGGCCCACTGCCTGGCGAGGCCGGGGGCGTGGCCGGACAACCCCTGGGGGCACGAGCACCCGGTGGTGAAGGTGCACGACAAGATCTTCGCGTTCATCGGCGAGGAGGGTGTCGGCGTCAAGAGCGCAGCGAACCGCGAGGTGGCCGACGAGTGGCTGGACCGCTATCCCGACGACGCGAGTGTGATGCCCTACATCGGTCGCTCGGGCTGGAACGACCTGCGGTTCAACGGTGCCATCGCCGATGACGAGCTGTACGAGGCGGTCGACGAGTCCTACGCCCTGGTCGTCGGCAAGCTGGCCAGGAAGAACCGCCCCGAGGGGTGGGACGCCTAGCAAGGCCCGCAGCTGCGGACGATCCCGTGACCTGCGACCGCAGATGCGGCTACTCTGCGCCCATGACGACGTACCGCATCAAGCAGGCCGCGGAGCTGCTGGGGGTCAGTGACGACACCCTGCGTCGCTGGGCCGAGTCCGGCAGGTTGCGCACGAGGACCGAGGGTTCACGACAGGTGGTCGACGGTGTGCAGCTGGCCGTGCTGGCCCAGGAGATCGCCGGTAGTGGTGATCGGCCGGAGCCGGGCCCGGTCGTGTCGGCGTCCGCGCGCAACCGGTTCGTGGGTCTGGTGACCCGGGTCGTGCGCGACACGGTGATGGCCCAGGTCGAGATCCAGGCCGGACCGCACCGGGTCGTCTCGCTGCTCAGCCGCGAGGCCGCCGACGAGCTCCGGCTCGAGCCCGGGGTGCTGGCCATCGCCACCGTGAAGTCCACCAACGTCGGCATCGAGCTCCCGGAGGAGTCATGAGGACCGGGCGCGGTCTGTTCTCCGCGGTCGCCACCTGCCTGGCCCTCACCTCCCTCGTGTCCTGTGGAGGCGACGACTCCGGGGACGTGACCATCCGGGTCCTCGCCGCGGCCTCGCTGACCGAGTCGTTCACCGAGCTCGGCCAGCAGTTCGAGAAGGACCACCCCGGCACGACGGTGGAGCTCAACTTCGGTCCGAGCTCCGGGCTGGCCGAGCAGATCGACAGTGGTGCCCCGGCGGACGTGTTCGCCTCGGCCAGCCCCACCAACATGGACGCCGTCGTGAAGGCGGGTGATGCGGAGAAGCCCAGGGACTTCGCGAGGAACAGCATGGAGATCGCCGTGCCGTCGGACAACCCCGGCAATGTCCAGGAGCTCGCGGACCTGACCAAGCCGAGCCTCAAGGTCGCTGTCTGCCAGGTGCAGGTGCCCTGCGGCAGGGCCGCCGCCGAGGTGTTCGCCAAGGCGGAGCTGAGCGTGGAACCCGCCACCGAGGAGACCGACGTCAAGGCGGTGCTGACCAAGGTGAGCCTGGGCGAGGTCGACGCGGGCGTCGTCTACGTGACCGACGTGCGCGCTGCCGGTGACGACGTCCGCAGTGTCGCGATCCTCGAGGAGCAGAACGCCTCGACCACCTATCCGATTGCGACCCTCACGCACTCCGAGCACGCCGACAGGGCGCAGGAGTTCGTGGACCTCGTCCTCTCCGAGACGGGCAAGAAGGTCCTCAAGGCCTCCGGGTTCCAGGAACCCTGATGACCCAGGGACAGGTCCGGGCACGACTCTCCTCGAGAAGGCGTACGCCGTGGCCGCTGGGCGCTCCGGCCCTGGTCGGCGCGCTGCTGCTCGTCGTACCCCTCCTCGGCCTGCTCCTCCGCGCCCCCTGGACGGGCCTCGGCCGGATCCTGGGCACCCCCGAGGTGCTCGACGCGCTCTGGCTCTCGCTGTTCTCGGCCACCCTCGCCACCGGGATCGCGATCGTGCTGGGGGTGCCGCTCGCCTGGGTGCTCGCTCGGTCCAGCGCCCGCGGGCTGAGTCTGCTGCGGGCGCTGGTCACCCTGCCCCTCGTCCTGCCACCGGTGGTCGGTGGCGTGGCCCTGCTCCTGGTGCTGGGGCGCAACGGCATCGTCGGCCAGTGGCTGGATGCGTGGTTCGGGATCCAGCTGCCGTTCACCACCGCGGCAGTGGTGATCGCCGAGACCTTCGTGGCGATGCCGTTCCTCGTGGTGGCTGTGGAAGGGGCCTTCCGCTCCGCGGACCAGGGGTACGACGAAGCCGCCGCAACCCTGGGCGCGAGCCGGCTCACCGTCTTCTGGCGGGTCAGCCTGCCGCTCGTCCGGCCGGCGATCGTCGCCGGCGCGGTCCTGTGCTGGGCGCGGGCGCTCGGGGAGTTCGGCGCGACCGTCACGTTCGCGGGCAACGTGCGCGGGGTGACCCAGACGATGCCGCTGGCGGTCTACCGCGCCATGGAGACCGACCCCGACGCGGCGGTCGCCCTGTCCCTGGTGCTGCTCGCCGTCTCGGTGGCGGTCCTGTTCGCGTTGCGCGGCCGCTGGCTGAGCGCGGGCGGCACGGCGTGAACGCCCCCACGCCCGGGCTGCACTTCGACGGGACCGTGACCCGCGGTGGCTTCGACCTGCAGGTCGCGTTCTCGGTCCGCCCCGGAGAGGTGCTCGGTGTCCTCGGGCCCAACGGGGCCGGCAAGTCGACCCTGCTGCGGGCGATCGCCGGCCTCGAGGAGCTGAGCAGTGGCTCCGTCGCGGTCGGCGGTGAGGTCTGGCAGGGCTCGCAGAACGGCACGGACCGCTTCCTCGCACCCGAGCGACGACGGGCGGGGGTCGTGTTCCAGGACTACCGGCTCTTTCCCCACCTCGACGTGCGGGACAACGTCGCCTTCGCTGCACGTTCGGGGGGCGTCCGCCGAGCCGCGTCCCGGACGCGTGCGACCCAGGCTCTGGAGCAGCTCGCCCTGGCGGACCTCGCGACCCGCCGCCCGCACCAGCTCTCCGGAGGTCAGGCCCAGCGGGTGGCCCTGGCCCGTGCGCTCGCCCACCACCCTGAGGTGCTCCTGCTGGACGAGCCGATGGCCGCCCTGGACGCCGGCGCCCGGATCGACGTACGCGCATTCCTGCGGGAGCACCTCACCGACTTCCCCGGCCCGGTCGTGCTGGTGACCCACGACCCCCTCGAGGCGATGGTCCTCGCCGACCGGCTGCTGGTCATCGAGGGCGGTCGGCTGGTCCAGGAGGGGTCGCCGACCGAGGTGGCGAGGCACCCCGCCTCGCCCTACGTCGCCCGGCTCGTGGGGTTGAACCTGTGGTCGGGCCGACTCGACGCGGTCGCAGGATCCGTCGCGCTCGACCGGGGTGGGCGGCTCGCCGTGGCGACCCAGGCGCCCGGCGGCCCGGTGCTGGTCTCGCTGCGCCCGAGTGCGATCACGGTGCACACCGAGTGGCCGGAGCACACCAGCACCCGGAACGTCTGGGAGGGCACGATCGTCGACATGGAGCTGCTCGTGGATCGGGTGCGGCTGCAGGTGCAGGGCGTCCCATCCGCACTCGTCGACGTCACTCCGGCGGCCGTCTCCGAACTCGCTCTCGACGTCGGCCGGACGGTCTGGCTCTCGGCCAAGGCGACCGAGGCGGAGGCCTACCCGGATTCCGGCCGGTCGCTCCGCGACTCCCCCTGATCCGGGCCGTGACAAGATGAAGCGTTGACGTCGAACTCAAGAAATCGGGGACGACCCTCTGCACGTCCGATAGAGGATGCTCTGGATGCCCACGCCCTTCCCCCCTGAACTGCTGACGACCTTCCGCGCCATGGCGGAGATCGTCTACTCCGGCGAGTCCTACGAGACCGTCTACGAGGCCCTGTGCCGCAGCACCGTCACCTTCGTCGACGGCGCCGACCACGCCTCGCTCATGCTCAGGCGCAACGGACGCATCCAGACCGTCGCTGCCTCTGACGACATCGCGCGCGAGATCGATGCCATCGAGCAGGCCCTGGGTGAGGGACCTTGCCTCGACGCCATCGACGAGTCCGAGCCCGACCAGCACATGTGCCCCGACCTGACCTCCGGCAGCAGCTGGCCACGACTGGCCGAGGCCATCCTGGAACGCACCGAGGTCAAGGGCATGGCGGGCTTCCGGATCCGGCAGGACGGCCAGAAGGTCGGCGCACTCAACGTGTTCAGCGACACCGCTGGCGCCTTCAGCGACCATTCCCTCGAGCAGGCGATCATGCTCACCGCGTTCGCGTCAGTGGCCATGGCGGCGCTCGACCGGGGCGAGGAGGCCACCACCCTGCGTCGTGGGCTGGAGAGCAACCGCGAGATCGGCAAGGCGATCGGGCTGCTGATGGCGCTGCACCACATCGACGACGACCAGGCTTTCAAGATGCTCTCCAAGGTGTCCCAGGAGATGAACATCAAGCTAGCCCAGGTCGCCACCCAGGTGATCGCCCACCACCGCAAGAGCGGCGGCTGAACCGCCCGGGTCCAGCCGAGTCCACGAAACGGGGCGGGTCCTGTTAGTGACCCTCGCGGACGGGTACAGAGGAATTCGGTCGTCCAGAACGGGGCGATCGCGACAGTGCGGCGTACGCCACCGTGGCTCTCGGACACGCTCCGCGGTGCTCGGGCGTCCGCCGCACGACCGGTCCGACACACACACAACTCGAGGAGCCTGCCCCATGGGTACTGAAGACAAGATCGGCAACAAGGTCGAGGACATCAAGGGCAAGGTCAAGGAGTCCACCGGCAAGGCGACCGACGACAAGTCGCTCGAGGCGGAGGGCAAGACCGACCAGAGCAAGTCGTCCCTGAAGCAGGCCGGCGAGAACGTCAAGGACGCGTTCAAGGGCTGACCCAGCCTGTGTCGCGCCGGCGGTCAGGTCCGCCGTCGATCGTCCGGCGCGGCACAGACCAGCACCATCCCGAAACCGATTTGTCTGCCCTCTCTCGGTATGGTCGGATCGTCGGCATGCGTCTCATCGCCGCACCGAGATCCATCCGGCCCCTCGCCGCCGGGGGCTGCCTGCTGCTCGCCCTGACGGCCTGCACCGTTCCCGGGTTCGGACCCGATCCGGACGACGCCGTCGACCGGCTGGCCGCGGCCCTGTCGGAGGGCAACCTCGAGGGCGTCGACTTCGTGGGTGGCAACGCCGGCGCGGCGAAGGAGTACGACGCGGTGACGGGCGGGCTCACGGGCGGACTCACCGACGCGGAGGTCTCCGCCGGCAGCGCGTCGGCCGACGGGGACTCGGCCACCGCCGGTCTCGACTGGACCTGGAAGGTCGGATCGAAGACCTGGTCCTACGAGACCGAGGTGAAGCTGACCAAGGGTGAGTCCGGAGACGGCAGTGCCTGGCTCGTGCGCTGGAGCCCCACGCTCGTGGAGCCGACCCTGACCGAGGGCGAGGAGCTAGCACAGAGCACGATCAAGCCGGAGCGCGGCAGCATCCTCGGTTCCGGTGATGAGGCGATCGTCGCTCCCCGACCGGTGCTGCGCGTCGGGATCGACAAGACCACGGTGGACCCGGCCACGGCCACCCGGTCGGCCACGCGGCTGGCGCAGCTGATCGACATCGGTGCCCCGGACTTCGTCAAGCAGGTCTCGTCGGCCGGCCCCAAGGCCTTCGTCGAGGGCATCGTCTACCGCCGAAGCGAGTCGCCACCTGGCCTGCTGGTCGCACTCGGCGACATCCCGGGAGCCCGGGCGATCTCCGACGAGCTCCCGCTGGCACCGACGAAGGACTTCGCCTCCGCCGTCCTCGGTGCCGTCGGGCCGGCCACCGCCGAGCTGGTCAAGGACAGTGACGGCCGGATCAGGGCCGGCGACGACGTCGGCATCTCCGGCCTGCAGAAGAGGTACGACGAGCAGCTGTTCGGCACCCGTGGAGCGACCATCGTCGCCGTGGACGACAAGGGGGAGCGGCGCACGCTCTTCACCGCCGACCCCGTGGCCGGCACGCCCCTGCGCACCACCCTGGACCTCACGATGCAGCAGGTCGCCCAGCGGGTGCTCGCGGACGTCGGGCCGGCCAGTGCCCTGGTGGCTGTCCGTCCCTCGACCGGAGACCTCGTCGCCGTCGCGAGCGGGCCCGGCTCCAAGGGCTACGGCACCGCCACCATCGGGCAGTACGCACCGGGTTCCACCTTCAAGGTGGTCAGCGCGCTCGCGCTCCTGCGAGCAGGGGTCACGCCGCGGACCCAGGTGCCCTGCACGGTCACCACGGTGGTCGACGGCAAGAGCTTCAAGAACTACGACGACTACCCCTCGTCGGGCCTCGGCCGGATCAGCTTCGAGGACGCGCTGGCGAACAGCTGCAACACCGCCTTCATCTCCCAGCGCGGCAAGCTCGGACCCGACTCCCTCGCCCAGGCGGCCGCGGCCCTCGGGCTCGGGGTGGACCACGACACCGGCTTCTCGTCGTTCTTCGGCGAGGTCGGGCAGGCAGCCAGCGAGACCCAGGCCGCTGCCAGCATGATCGGGCAGGGCACGGTGCTGGCCTCCCCGATGGCGATGGCGACCGTCGTGGCCTCGGTGGTCAGGGGGGAGGCGGTGCTGCCACGGCTGGTCGCCGACCATCAGGTCGACCAGTCGGCCCCGCCGGAACCGTTGACCGCCGGCGAGGCGAAGCAGCTGCGCACGATGATGCGCGCCGTGGTCGAGCGCGGCAGCGGCAGCGTGCTCGCCGACGTGCCGGGCGGACCCGTGATCGCGAAGACCGGGACGGCGGAGTTCGGCGACGAGCCACCGTTGCCGACGCACGCCTGGATGGTGGCCGGCCGCGGGGACCTGGCGGTGGCGGTCTTCGTCGAGCGTGGAGACTCCGGCTCGGGCACCGCGGGGCCGATCCTGCGCGAGTTCCTGACGGCCGTCCGCTGATGGTGCCGCAGGACGAGCACCCAGCAGAGGACCCGCCAGCAGAGGAACCCGCACAGAACCCGGCGACGGCCGCCGACGTGGTGCGCACCTTCCTCCCCGTCGACCCGGCGAGCCGGCCGGTGCGCCGCCGACGCACGGCACGGGTCCTGCTCGTGGACGACCTCGAGCGGGTCCTGCTGTTCTCCGACTCCGACCCGGGGCTCCCCGGCGTGCACTGGTGGATCACTCCCGGCGGCGGGGTGGAGCCCGGCGAGTCGGATCGCGAGGGCGCGGTGCGCGAGATCCTCGAGGAGACCGGTCACGTCACGGACACCGGGTCCCTGACCGGACCGATCGCCCGTCGCCGGGTCCGGCACGGCTACACCGACGTGGTGGTCGACCAGGAAGAGGTGTTCTTCGGGTTGAGGGTGCCGCCGTTCGAGGTGGACGACGCCGGCCACACCGACGAGGAGCGGGTCACGATGACCGAGCACCACTGGTGGACGCGCGAGGAGCTGGCCGACACCACCGAGACCGTCTGGCCCGCGGAGCTGCTCGCGCTCTGGGACCGGCTGGACGCCGGCCTGCCGTCCCTGGACCTGGGCACCCAGGAGGAGTCGACCGTGCCCTGACTGACCGCCTCTAGGGTTGCGCCATGCCGAGCCTGCAGCACGCCGTGATCAGCCGGATCATCCCGCTCCTGCGGCGCAACATGTCGCCTGACGACGTACCCGCCATGCGGGACGCGATGATCCGGGCCAACCGGCTCGCGGAGGAGGGACCTCCGCAGGACGTGCGCCGGACCCACCAGGAGTCGATCAACAACGACCACGGCTTCCCGGTGTTCACCCTGTGGCAGGCCGGGGTCGAGCTGCCGCGCCGCTCGGTGATCCACCTGCACGGCGGCGCCTATGTGCGCCCCGCGGACAACCGGCACTGGAGGTTCGCCACGAGGCTGGCCGACGCACTCGAGGCCCGGGCGGTGCTCCCGATCTATCCGCTCGCCCCCGAGTTCACCGTGCACGACTCCCTCGAGCAGGTCGTCGAGATCTGTGAGCTGGTGGCGGCTCAGTCGCCCGAGGGCGTCGTACTTGTGGGGGACTCGTCGGGTGGTGGCTATGCCCTCGCCGTGGCCGAGGCGCTGAGGGACCGTGGTCTCGCCCAGCCCGATCACCTCGTCCTGATCGCGCCGTGGGTGGACCTCACCGGGACGACGCCGGGCACCCGGGAGGCCGCCGACCGCGACCCGTGGCTCTCCCTCCCGCACCTGCCGATCTATGCGTCCTTCTGGGCCGGGACCGAGGACCCCGAGGAGCTCGCCGACCCGCGGGTCAGCCCCGGCCTCGGCGACCTGACCGGGCTGCCGCCCACCCTGATGCTCTGCGGGACCCGGGACCTGCTCCAGCCGGGCTGTGACGCGCTGTTCGAGCGCGCGGACGCGGCCGACTGGCCGATGGAGTACGTCGTGGCGCCTGGCCTGATCCACGTCTACCCGCTGCTGCCCATCCCCGAGGCCCGCCAGGCATTCGACCAGATCGTGCACTTCTGCACGCACGGCTGAGCCATGGCTGCAAGCGTTTCGCACCGTTCGAGGTCGTGTCCCGCCCTCTGGTCCAGACCAAGGAATGTCCGTTTCTGTAGCGAATACGCGGGCGGGTGATACTCACCAGCAATGGACGCCACCGACGTGGCCGTGATCGGCGCCGGAGTCGCCGGGCTCACCTGCGCGCGGGCGCTGGAGGAGTCCGGGTTGTCGGTGCGCGTCCTCGAGCGTTCTGCCCGGGTGGGGGGCCGGGTCGGGACCGACGTCATCGACGGCTTCCGCTGTGACCGCGGCTTCCAGTGGCTGAACGCCGGGGACCCCGATCTGCGCGAGTCGGTCGACGTCGCGGCGCTCAACCCGCGCCCGATCGAGCCTGGCATGGTCCTCGCCCACCCCGAGGGCTACCGCATCCTGCAGGGCTCGCAGACGGCGCTGATCGCCGCCCTCCGGTCGGGGATCGGGCAACCCCAGGACGTCGCCCGGCTGATGCGCTGGACCGATCCGCTGCGCAGGAGCACCGAACGACTGCTGAGCGGCGCCGACATGACGTTGCAGGAGTCCCTCGACCGGCACGGCATCTCGGGTCGCATCCGGGAGGAGGTGCTCCGGCCGTTCTTCCGCCTGCTCTTCGCCGACGACGACCTGCGCACCTCCTACCAGTTCGCGATGCTGAGCATGCAGGCCCTGCTGGTGGGCACGCCCGCCCTGCCGTCGCTGGGCATGCAGGCACTGCCCAACCAGCTCGCGCTCGGCCTCGACCAGTCCGTCGAGCACGGCGTGGACGTGATGGGGGTCGTGCGCAGCTCGGGCGAAGGGGTTCGCATCCTCACCGACAACGGGGAGCTCGAGGCGCGCGCAAGTGTCATCGCGGCCGACCCGGTGAACGCCGCGTCACTCCTCGGGCTGGGCCAGCCCGCGATGCGAGGGCTGGCGACCTGGTGGTTCTCCACCCAGGTCCCGCCGACCTCCATGAAGATGCCGTTCGTGAACCCGATCGGCCCACCTGCAGGACCGATCTCGCACGCGGTCGTGGTCTCCAACATCGCGCCTCGCTATGCCCCTCCGGGGAGCCATCTTGTCGCCGTCTGCTCGGTGGCCGCCCAGGGCGCGGATGCCGGCACGGAGACCGAGGCGGAGGTGCGTGCGCATCTGGGCCAGGTGTTCCGCACCGACGCCAGCTCCTGGGGGCTGGTCACCCGGCACGTGAAGTCGGCCGCCTGGCCCGCGTCGCGGCCGCCCACTGATCATGAGTCGCGACGTCGAGCTCGGTGACGGCCTGTTCGTGGCCGGTGACCACCGTGACACCGGCGGCATCCCGGGGGCGATGCGCTCGGGTCGTCGGGCCGCGCGGGCCGTCCTCAGGGAGCTCGGCCAGGCGGCCAAGCCCGGCTGAGCCTGGCAGTCAGGCCAGCAGCGCGATCGCTCGTTCGGCAGCTGGACGCGCGAGCCCGACGTCGGCGGGCACCAGGCCGATGCGGGTACGCCGGTCCAGCAGGTCCTCCACGGTCCTCGCGCCCTCGTGGGTGATCCCGAAGACCAGCTCGGCGAGGGTGGCAGGCAGGGTCGGCGCGACCGGAGCGAGCAGCTCCGCCTCGGTGAGCCCGGTCGCGGCGACCGCGTCGGCGAGCACGCTGGCCGCCTCGGTGCCGAAGCGGCGCACGAGACGCTCGGGCGCGCGAAGTGCGGCGAGCTGGTGGCGCGTTGCCGCGCCGAGGAGGGGCAGCGTCCGGGTGCGGCACGGGCGCGCCTCGAGACCGACGAGCTCGACAGCCCGGTCGACGGCGTCCTCGGCCATCTGCCGGTAGGTGGTCAGCTTGCCGCCGACGACCGTCACGACCCCTGTGGTCGAGACCAGGACGGCGTGCTTGCGGGAGAGGTCGGCCGTGGTGGTCCCCGTGTCGAGCAGGGGCCGCAGCCCGGCATAGGCCCCGACGACCTGGTCGCGGCGTACGTCCACCTGCAGCACGCTGTTGATCACGCGCAGCAGGAACTCGATGTCCTCCTCCGGCGCCTCGGGCACGTCCGGGACCTGGCCGTCGACCTCCTCGTCGGTGAGGCCGACATAGAAGGTCTGGTCGGGCTGCGGCAGCGCGAAGACGAAGCGGTTGTTCGACCCGGGGATCGGTGCCATCACGGCGCAGCGGACTCCCGGCAGCGTCTCCTTCCGCAGCACCAGGTGCGTGCCGCGGCTCGGGCGCAACCGGATCTCCGGAACGAGGTGGCCGGCCCAGACACCGGTGGCATTGATCACCGTGCGGGCTCGGATCGTGCGGGACGTCCCGGTGCGGGTGTCGGTGAGCATGGCGCCGGCGCCGGTGGGTTCGCTCACCCGGACGCGGGTGTGCACGTGGGCGCCGTAGGCGTTGGCGGTGCGCGCGACGGCCAGGACGAGGCGTACGTCGTCCTCGAGCTGGCCGTCCCAGGAGAGGATCGCTCCGCGCAGCCCCTCACGTCGTACGACGGGGGCGAGGGTGAGCGTCTCGGTCACCCCGATCCGGCGCGGGCGGGGGAGGGTCTCCCGGCGGGTGCGTGCGGCCAGCCGGAGCAGGTCGCCGGCCCGGATCCCTGCGCCGGCGACCGCGGCCTGGGCGCGGCCCACGGTCGGGGTCAGCGGCATCAGCATCGGCAGGGCGTGCACCAGGTGGGGCGCGGTGGTCTGCATCAGGATGCCGCGCTCGACCGCACTCTCGTGCGCGACGTCGAGCTGGCCCTTGGCCAGGTAGCGCAGGCCGCCGTGCACCATCTTGGAGCTCCAGCGACTGGTTCCGAAGCCCACGTCCTCGGCGTCGACCGCGACGACGTCCAGACCGCGGCTGGCGGCGTCCAGCGCGACCCCGGCCCCGGTGATGCCGAGCCCGATCACGAGCACGTCCGTGGACTGGGGGATGTCGTCCAGGCCGACGTGGATCTTGCCGGTGCGGGTCGCCGGGGTCTTGGGTGCCGGGGTCTTGGGTGCCGGGGTCTTGGGTGCCGGGGTCTTGGGTGCCGGGGTCTTGGGTGCCGGGGTCTTGGGTGCCGGGGTCTTGGGTGACGCGGAGGTCATGGCGCGAGGAACCGTTCGACGAGGTGGGCGAGCTCGGTGTCGAACGCGGTGACGTCGGCGTCGCGTGCTGGCGACTCGGTCCCGGGGCCGGCCATCGTGTGCGCCGAGAGCGCGAAGCCGTGACCGGCCAGGAGCAGCGACCGAGCCAGCAGGTCGGCGTCGCCCCCCCGGATCGAGCCGTGGCGCTGGCCGGTGCGGATCAGCCCCGCGAGCGCGGTGGCGAGGAAGTCCTGGCTGCGACCGCGTCGGTCGAGCAGGTAGGGCAGCAGCAGGTCGGGGTCGACGTCGATGATCCGCCGCAGCAGCGCGTCGGCTCGCAGCCCCTGCACGGTGGCGACGACGCCGTCGGTGATCCGACGCAGCGGGTCGGCGTCCGGGTCGAGCGAGCCGATCGCCTGGTCCACCACGCGACCCCACTCGCGCGTCATCAGGTCGGCCAGCATCGTCTGCGTGTCCGGCCAGCGGCGGTAGAGCGTCATCCGGCTCACCCCGGCGCGTCGGGCGATGTCGGTCAGGGTCGTCCGGCTCCAGCCGACGGCCAGGATCGCCTCGCGGGCAGCGTCGAGGTAGCCGTCCTCCGAGGAGGTCGTGGCCGTTCGAGTTTCGTCCTTGTGACGAGTTGACGTCATATGTCACACTGTAACACATGAGCCCCTCACAGAGTCCCGAGATGCACTGGTCCCGCTGGGGCGACCCCGCCGAGGCGGCACCGCTGTCCGAGAGCGCCTTCGGCCTCGTCGACGCCTTCATCGGCACGTCCCGGACGCCCGCGGTCGACCCTGCCGATGTCCGGCTCTCCGATCCGCTCGCCGCGAACCTGCTCGCCGACCTGGCCCGCGTCGTGGGCGCAGAGCACGTGCTGACCGACCACGAGACCCGGCTGCACCGGACCCGTGGCAAGTCGACCCCCGACCTGCTCAGGCTCCGGGACGGAGACGGGTCCGACTCACCCGACGCCGTCGTCCGCCCCGGCACCCATGAGGAGGTCGCTGCGGTGATCGAGTGGTGCGTCGAGCACCACGTCGCCCTCGTCACGTTCGGTGGCGGCACGTCGGTCGTCGGCGGTCTGGTCGCCCGGCGCGAGGGGTATGCCGGGGTGATCTCGCTCGACCTGATCCGCTTCGACAAGCTGCTCGCCGTCGACACCGACTCGATGACCGCCACCCTCGAGCCGGGTCTGCGCGGGCCGCGGGCCGAGGCGCTGCTGGCCGAGCACGGCCTGACGCTCGGGCACTTCCCGCAGTCCTTCGAGTTCGCCTCCATCGGCGGGTTCGCCGTCACCCGGTCCTCCGGCCAGTCCTCGGCCGGCTACGGCCGGTTCGACGCGCTCGTGGTGGGCCTCCGGGTCGCCACCCCTCAGGGCGAGCTGGTCCTGGGCAGCTCCCCGGCCAACGCCGCCGGACCCGACCTCCGCGAGGTGGTGATGGGCTCCGAGGGCGCGTTCGGGGTGGTCACGGCCGTCACGGTCCGGGTGCGCAAGGTGCCGGTCGTGAAGCTCTACGAGACCTGGCGCTGGGACACCTTCGCCGATGGTGCGACGGCGATGCGCACGCTCGCCCAGTCCGGCGTACTCCCCACCGTGCTGCGCCTCTCCGACGAGGCCGAGACCTCGATCAACCTGGCCAAACCGGCCGAGGTCGGCGGCTCCTCGGTGGGAGGCTGCCTGATGGTCACCGGCTACGAAGGCACCCAGGACGCGGTCGAGGCCAGGCGCACCGCCTGCACCGCGCTGCTCTCCGGCCTCGGTGGCACCTCGCTCGGCGAGGACTCGGGGTGGTCGACGGGACGCTTCCACGGGCCCTACCTGCGCGACTCGATGCTCGACGTGGGCGTGCTGGTGGAGACCGTCGAGACGGTGACCTTCTGGTCCCGCCTGCACCAGGTCTACGACGAGGTGAAGGCCGCGCTCACCGCCTCACTGGGGGAGGGCACCCTGGTGCTCTGCCACATCTCGCACGTCTACGAGACCGGCGCCTCGCTCTACTTCACCGTCGCCACCAAGCAGGCGGACGACCCGATCGCGCAGTGGCTGCAGGCCAAGGCCGCCGCCTCCGACGCGATGATCGACCACGGTGCCTCGATCACCCATCACCACGCGGTCGGCCAGGACCACAAGCCGTGGCTGGCCCGCGAGATCGGTCCCGTAGGGGTCAGGATGTTGCGTGCCCTGAAGGCCGACCTCGACCCGAGCGGCGTGCTCAACCCGGGAGTGCTCGTTCCCTAGGAGACCGCGAAGCTCCAGACCACCAGGTGGGTGGCCGTCTCGGCGGTGACCGCGCGGGCCCCCTCGTCGACCAGCCGGGCGGCGTCGCCGGGCCGGAGCAGTCGCTCACCGAGCATGGCGCTGCCACGTGCGACGAACACGTGCAGCCGGTGCGCGTCGGGGAGTGCCAGCCGCTGCCCGCCGGCGAGGTCCGCGGCGTGCAGCGCGGTGCCCCGCGCGGCCAGGGGCACGACGCCCTGCCCGTCACCGTCCGCCACGCAGGTCCACCCGTCGCCGATGGTGACGTCGGCGGTGACGTAGCCCGGGACCAGGTCGGGCTCGTCGGGGCGCACCCAGGCCTGCAGGAACCGGGTCTCGTCGGGCCCGCCGGCCACCTCGGAGTGCACCACCCCGCTCCCGGCGGAGAGACGCTGCACCTGTCCGGGGCCGACCACCCCCGACCCCACCGAGGACGTGTGCCGCAGCACCCCCTCGAGCACCCAGCTGACGATCTCGAGGTCGGCATGCGGGTGGTCGGCGTACCCCGTGCCCGGCGGCAGCAGCTCGTCGTTGTGCGCGGCCAGGCTGCCGAAGCCCACGTTCGTGGGGTCGTAGTGGCCCCCGAACGAGAAGGAGTGCCACGTCGTACGCCCCTCGGCGTCCGTGCGGAACCGCTCGCCCGCGGGCCGGTACTCGATCACGCCGCCCATGCTGTCACCCGGGACTGTCCGCCTGACCGGGCCGCTCACGCGGCCGACGTGCCGAACGGGAAGCTCGCCAGAACGGCACCGCCCGGGCCCAGGAGGACCGCGCCCCGCGCGTGCACCTCCAGCGGCGTCCGTGCGACGTCCGAAACCTCATCGTTCAGCGCCAGGTGCGGGATCGACCCGTGCAGGGACGTCGGGTGGCCGACGGCCTCGGGGAAGGTGCGGCGCAGGCTCTGGGTGATCCGGCGGAACACACCCACGGGCTCGGGTGGGAGGTACACCGCCCCGCTCGGAAAGCGCGCCGGCTCGCCGAGCACGAACGCGAACGGCACCAGCTCGGAGAAGATATCGCGCAGCTCCCCGATGAGACCGTCATCCACCTGCGAGGCAGGCAGGAACGGGTCCAGCAGCGCGATGTGCGCGCCCGCCACCACGTCCGCCAGCTCCTCGACCGGGATCACCAACCGGGTGAGGTCGTCTTGCCCAGGGGCGGTCATCGGTGCGAGTCCTCCGACGGAGGCGTCCTGGCGACGAGGAGCAGGACGGCCAGGCCCAGGGCGATGCCTCCGGTCACCACCGTGGCCACGAAGTACGACGCGACCAGGCACAGGACCAGGATGAGGGTGAGCAGAATCTGTGACTGGTTGCTCAGGATCGGCCGTCTCATGGGCGAATCCTAGTGAGCCCTACCCTTTCCCCATGGGATCCGGCCACGACCACTCGCACGGCTCCGGCCGCGCGCAGGACCGGTCGCGGCTCCGGATCGTGCTGCTGGTGACCGCGACGGTCGCCGTCGTCGAGCTCGTCGGTGCCTTCCTCTCGGGCTCGCTGGCCCTGCTCGCGGACGCCGGCCACATGTTCACCGACACCGCGGCGATCGTGGTGGCCCTGTCCGCGTCCTATGTCGCGACCCTGCCCGCCACGCCGCGGCGCACCTTCGGCTACCACCGAGCCGAGATCCTCGCAGCGCTGATCAACGCTGTCGTGCTGCTGGGCGTCTGCGGCTACCTCGCGTACGCCGGGGTGGCGCGCCTGCTCGACCCTGTCGAGATCGAGGCGTCACAGATGCTGGTGTTCGCGGCGGTCGGGCTGGTCGCCAACCTGGTCTCGATGGCCCTGCTCGCGTCCCGTCGCGGGGAGTCGCTGAACATGCGGGGCGCCTTCCTCGAGGTCCTGGGGGATGCCTTCGGCTCGGCGGCCGCGATCGTCGCCGGCGTGGTGATCGTGACCACCGGGTTCGACCGCGCCGACTCGATCGCCTCACTGGTGATCGCGGCGCTGATCCTGCCGCGGGCGTGGGCGTTGCTGCGCGACTGTGTGGGCGTGCTGCTCGAGGCCGCGCCCCCGGGAGTCGACATGGAGGTCGTCCGCGAGCACCTCGTCGGCACGGACGGCGTCACCGACGTCCACGACCTGCACGCGTGGTCGATCACCAGCGGGATGCCTGCTCTCTCCGCCCATGTGACCGTGACCGAGGAGGCCCTCCGGGACCGCGGTGTGGGGCAGATCCTCGACGAGCTCGGGGCGTGCGTGGCCAGCCACTTCGGGATCGACCACGTCACCTTCCAGGTCGAGCCGGAACGCCACCGCGACCACGAGCCCGGCGAATCCCACCGCTGAGGCCTCTTCTCCGGTGAGCTGTCCGACCCTCGGGCAGTCGTCCCCGGAACGGGCGATGTGCTGGTCTCGCACCTGTCGCTGTGGTAACCGTTGACGACCGGCGGTCGACGAGATCGCACGACCGAAGGGTTCGGCCTGTGTGGGGTTTCATCGAGGACCGGCGTCTGCAGATCCTGACCAACGCCTGGAACCACGCCTATCTGGTGATCCTCGCGATCCTGGTCGCGACGCTGATCGCCATCGTGCTGGCCATGGTCGTCACCCGCCTGCCCCGGCTCGAGCCCGCGGCCAACGCCGTGAGCGCCGTGGGTCTGACGATCCCCTCGTTCGCCCTGATCGGGCTGCTGCTGCCGTTCACCGGGCTGGGACCGCCCACCGCGTTGCTCGCCGTCACTTTCTACGCGGTGCTGCCGATCCTGCGAAACGCCGTCGTCGGCCTCGCTGGGGTCGACCCGAACCTCGTGGAGTCCGCGCGCGGCATGGGGATGGGTGAGCTCGCCTCGATGTTCCGGATCCGGTTGCCCCTGGCCTGGCCGGTGATCCTCGCCGGCATCAGGATCTCGATGCAGATGTCCATGGGCATCGCAGCCATCGCGGCGTACGTCCTCGGGCCGGGGCTCGGGGTGGGCATCTTCACCGGCCTGGCCCAGATCGGCGGCAAGAACGCCGTCAACGAGGCCCTCGTCGGCACCCTCGGAATCGTCTTGATCGCGCTCGTCCTCGATGCACTGCTCCTCGCCCTCGGCAGGGTGACCACCTCGAAGGGAATCCGTGTCTGAGATGGACGCAACCACCAGCAGCAGCGGCATCAGTGGCGCCGAGATCCGGTTGGAGAACGTCACCAAGCGCTACCCCGGACAGAAGACCGCGGCAGTCGACGGCCTGAACCTGACCATCCCCGCCGGTGAGATCGTGATGTTCGTGGGGCCGTCCGGCTGCGGCAAGACGACCTCGTTGAAGATGATCAACCGGTTGATCGAACCGACCTCCGGCACGATCATGATCGGCGACAACGACGTGCGGAAGCAGAGCGCCGACGTGCTGCGCCGGCACGTGGGTTACGTCATCCAGGGCGGCAGCCTGTTCCCGCACATGACGGTCGCCAAGAACATCGCGATCGTCCCGAAGCTCCTCGGCTGGGAGTCCGACCGGATCGCCAAGAGGGTCGACGAGCTGCTCGACATGGTCAACCTGGACCCCTCGAAGTATCGCGACCGCTACCCGCGCGAGCTCTCCGGCGGACAGCAGCAGCGTGTCGGCGTTGCTCGCGGACTCGCCGCCGATCCGCCGGTGGTGCTGATGGACGAGCCGTTCGGCGCGGTGGACCCGATCACCCGCCAGCGCCTGCAGGACGAGCTGCTCAGCATCCAGCGCACCCTGCGCAAGACCATCGTCTGCGTCACCCACGACATCGACGAGGCGATCAAGCTCGGCGACCGGATCCTGATCCTCCAGGAGGGCGCGCAGGTCGCGCAGTACGACACCCCTGAGGACGTGCTCGCCAGCCCGTCGAACGACTTCGTCAGCGACTTCGTCGGCTCGGGTTCCAGCCTCAAGCAGCTCTCGCTCGCCCGGGTCTCTGAGCTGGAGACGCAGTCGCCGACCACTGGCCGGGTGGGTGAGCCCGCGGCGCAGGCCATCGAGCGTGCCAGGCACGCGGGCGACGACTCGCTGGTCATTCTCGACGACCGAGATCGTCCGGCTGCCTGGGTCTGGTTGCGCCAGATCAAGGGCGAGCACCTCCACGAGCGCGACCGGGAGAACCTGAGCACCCTCGACCACCGGGCGACGCTCAACGACGCGCTCGACATGATGCTCACCTCGACGCACGGAGGCGCCATCGTGACGGGCGACAACGACCGCTATCTCGGCGTCGTCGACTTCGGCGCCGTGGTCGACCGGATGCGCGTCATGCAGACCGAGGCGCAGGAACGGCAGGAGCCGGACGTCGTCGCTGAGTCCCGCCCGGAGGACGAGCACGACCCGGACGCGCCGATGGACGACCGGGAGTCCTCGGATGTCTGACCTGCTGCCCCAGGCGGTCAAGGACGCGGTCGGGACCGCTGAGGACAAGCCGGGCGGCGCACGTGAGTCCCTGCTGATGTTCGTCGGCATCCCGATCCTGGTGCTCGTCGGCTTCGCGGCGTACGCCCTGTGGCACCAGACTGCGGATCTCGACTCCGTGGAGACGAGTGCTCTGGAGTGGAGCGAGGTCTGGCTGGCGCTCTGGCAGCACGTCAAGCTCACCGTCGTCTCCGCGATCGTGGTGGTGGTGATCGCGGTGCCTCTCGGCATCATGCTGACGCGGCCCGGGTTCAAGCGGGCCGCTCCCGCCGTGGTGGGCCTCGCCAACGCCGGCCAGGCGGCTCCTTCGATCGGGCTGATCGTGCTGCTGGCGATGTGGATCGGGCCCGGCTTCAAGACAGCGATCATCGCGCTCGCGTTGTACGCGATCCTGCCGGTCCTGCGGAACACGATCGTGGGGCTGCAGGGCGTCGACCCGACGCTCGTGGAGGCAGGTCGCGGCGTGGGGCTCTCCAACCTCGACGTCCTAAGGCGCATCGAGCTGCCGCTGGCGCTCCCGGTGATCATGGCCGGCGTCCGCACTGCGCTGGTCCTGCTGGTCGGCACCGCTGCGCTGGCCACGTTCATCAACGCCGGCGGTCTCGGCGGCATCATCACCGCGGGCATCAACCTCTACCGCTACTCGGTGATGATCTCCGGCGCGGTCCTGGTCGCTCTGCTGGCGCTGCTCGTGGAGTGGCTCGGCCGGGTGCTCGAGCTGGTCTCGCGACCGAAGGGAATGTGAGGTGCGCACGCGAACCCCTGCGCGACCTGGCCGGGCGTTCCGCCTCGCCCTGGTGCCGCTCCTGAGCGCCCTGCTGCTGGTGACCTCGGGCTGCCTCGGTCTCGGCACCGCCGGAGGCTACGTGCCGACCGGGAAGCTGGCCGGCTCGCTCGAGGACGTGAAGTCCCTGGAGGGCGCGACGATCGCCGTCGGCTCGAAGAACTTCACCGAGAACGTGCTGCTCGGCAAGATGGCGATCATCCTGCTGCAGTCCGCCGGTGCCGTCGCGACCGATCTCACCAACATCCCCGGCAGCGCGTCGGCACGTGAGGCCATGCTCAACGGGCAGATCCAGGCGATGTGGGAGTACACCGGCACAGGCTGGATCACCTACCTGGGCCACGAGAAGCCGATCCCTGACGAGAAGAAGCAGTACACCGCCGTACGCGACGAGGACCTGAAGACCAACAAGCTGGTCTGGCTCGAGCCGGCGCCGATGAACAACACCTACGGTTTCGCGATGACCCAGGAGGGCTTCGAGAAGTACAAGATCACCAAGCTCTCCGAGCTGAGCAAGGTGCCGGTCGCGGAGCGCACCTTCTGTGTGGAGTCCGAGCTGCTCAACCGCCCGGACGGCCTCAAGGGAATGCTCGACCTCTACAAGGTCCCCCTGAACAGCCCCCAGGGCGTGCCGCGCCAGAACCTGAAGACCTTCCAGACCGGCGCCATCTACGATGCCACCGCCAGCGGCTCCTGCACCTTCGGTGAGGTGTTCACGACGGACGGACGCATCGTCGCGCTGGACCTGAAGGTGCTCGAGGACGACCTGAACTTCTTCCCGAAGTACAACGTTTCCTTCGTCGTCCAGCAGGCAACGGCCAAGAAGTACCCGCAGATCGAGGAGCTCATCGAGCCGGTGAGCAAGAAGCTCACCGACGAGGTCCTGCTCAAGCTCAACGCCGACGTCGACGTCAACGGTCGCGAGCCGGCACAGGTGGCCTACGACTGGCTCAAGAAGGAAGGGTTCATCGCCGACCAGTAGGTCGACGCCGCAGCGGGCGGCGCGGACAACTGAGTAGCAGCGCTGATGCGCCCAGTCCCCGGGGTCCGTCACCATCAGGTCATGAAGACACCGTTGGCCGACCACGTGGTCGATGCCCTGATCGCCGCTCACCTGGTCGACCCGATGACGCGGCACGACTCGATCGGCGTCGTCGCCGGTGTGATCGGGTCTGCCGAAGGCAGCCCGGCTTCGGGCGGCACCCCGGCTTCGGGCGGCACCCCGGAGAAGTCGGTACACCGCAGCCTCCCGCAGCTCGTCGAGGTGGTCGCCTACCTCGGCGGCGCGCTCGTCCTGGCCGCAGGCGGGCTGTTCCTGCTCCAGCAGTGGGACGACCTCGGCTTCGGTGCACGGGTCGGCATGCTCACGGTGGTCACCGTCGTGCTCGCCGTGGCCGGCGCGGTGTCCGCGCGGGTCCCGGTTGGTGGTCCGTCCCTCCGTGAGGAGAGCCAGGACGCACGCCGGCGCCTCGCGGGCTCCCTCCTGACAGGGGCTGCGCTGGTCGCCGCGTTCCTCGTCGGCTACGTGCTCGACGAGCGGATGGACAGCGGCTGGCTCGACATCTACTGGCCGGCCGTCGCCGGTGCGGCCGCGGGGGTCCTGGTCGCCGGGATCGGCTATCGCATCGTCCCCACCGCCGTGGGACTGGTCGCCCTGATGGGCGGCGTCCTGACCCTCGCCGGCACTCTGGTCAGCGGCCTCGACACGGTCGGCAGCGAGGGTGACACGACCGGGGTGGTGTTCTTCCTGGTCGGTGTCGCCTGGCTGGTGCTCACCGAGCTCCGGAGCTTCCGGGAGCTCACGATCAGCCGCACGCTCGGCGTCGCGGTCACCCTGGTGGGCGCGCAGAGCCCCGTCATCGACGGCACCAACGCCTGGCTCGGCTATGCGCTCACGGTGGCGGTCGCCGTGGTCGGCATCTCGCTCTACCTCGGCCGCGTGGCCTGGCCCTATCTGGCCGGTGCCGTCATCGCGGTCACACTCGTCGTGCCCGAAGCCGTCGCCGACTGGACCGAGGGTTCACTCGGCGCCGTGGGCGGCGTGCTCGTGACCGGTGTGACGTTGCTGGTCGCATCGTTCGCGGGCTATCGGCTGCGGGCAGAGGCCATCGACTGAAGGCTCAGCCGTGCTGCCGCCTCGCCGCCTGACGGGCACCATGGGTAGGGGAACTGCGACTGCGTAGGGCACCTGCCCTCGCCCACCCCGTAGCCAGCAGACTGGCCATTCTCGTCAACCATCTCGTCCCCTACCCACAGGGCACGTACCTGTGAACCTACGCTCGTGACAAGGTGCCGACCCTGCCCCCATCGGGGCATTGACAGTGACCCGAAAGGGTCATCGAGACGATGGCACCGGACTCAGGCGCCCGCCGCGAGGCGCATGCCCTGCTCGATCGCCCGCTTCGCGTCGAGCTCTGCGGCCACGTCGGCGCCGCCGATCAGGCTGGCCCGCCGGCCCGCAGCGACGAGGTCGTCGTAGAGCCGCCGGACCGACTCCTGTCCGGCGCACACCACGACGTCGTCGACCTCGAGCAACCGCCGCTCGCCGTCGACGGTGATGTGCAGGCCCGCCTCGTCGATCCGGTCGTACGACGCACCGCTGACCTGTTCGACGCCGGACTGCCTGAGCACCGCGCGGTGGGCCCAGCCGGAGGTCTTGCCGAGGTCCTTGCCGATCATCGTGGTCTTGCGCTGGACGAGGTAGACCTCGCGGGCCGGAGTGCGCGGCTTGCGCTCGGTCAGCCCGCCGGCGACTCTGCCGTTGCAGTGGGCGGAGGGATCCCCGACACCCCAGTGGGCCATCCACTCCTCGAGGTTCTCCTCGGTGTGCGTGAGCCAGTGCGACACGTCCACGCCGATGCCGCCGGCACCGATCACCGCCACTCGTGCCCCGGGCGTGGCCGACCCGTTCAGCACGTCGGCGTAGGAGAGTGCGCGCTCGATCCCGGGAATCGCAGGCATCCGTGGCTCCACCCCGGTGGCCACCACCACCTCCTCGAACCCGATCAGCTGCGCGACATCCGCCTCGGTCCCGAGGCGGACGGTGACGCCCAGCACCTCGAGGCGGCGGGCGTAGTAGCGCATCGTCTCGGCGAACTCCTCCTTGCCGGGGATCTGCATCGCCAGCCGGAACTGCCCGCCGAGCCCGGCGTCCTTCTCGAACAGCGTGACCGCGAAGCCGCGCTCTGCGTAGGCCGTCGCCGCGCTGAGTCCTGCCGGGCCGGCGCCGACCACCGCGACCGAGGACTGCCGCTTCGTGGGCAGGAGCACCAGCTCGGTCTCCCGGCAGGCGCGCGGGTTGACCAGGCAGCTGGCGCGCCTGTTCGCGAACGCGTGGTCGAGACAGGCCTGGTTGCAGGCGATGCAGGTGTTGATCTCGTCGGCCCGCCCGGCGGCGGCCTTGTTGACGAAGTCGGGGTCGGCCAGGAGCGGCCTGGCCATCGAGACCAGGTCGGCGGTCCCGTCCACGATCAGTCGCTCCGCCAGCTCCGGGGTGTTGATCCGGTTGGACGCACAGACCGGGATGTCGACCTCGTGCCGAAGTCGCCGGGTCGTCCAGGTCCACGCACCGCGCGGCACCTGGGTGATGATCGTCGGCACCCTGGCCTCGTGCCAGCCGATGCCCGTGTTCAGCACCGTGGCACCTGCCTGCTCCACGAGCAGCGCCAGCTCCACGACCTCGTCCCAGGTCTGACCGTCCTCGACCAGGTCGAGCAACGAGATCCGGTAGATGATCGGGAACCCGTGGCCGACGAGCTCACGGGTGCGCCGCACCACCTCGACCGGGAAGCGCATCCGTCGGGTCGGCGTACCTCCCCAGCAGTCGTCGCGGTCGTTGGTGCGCGCGGCGAGGAACTGGTTGATCAGGTAGCCCTCGGAGCCCATGATCTCGATCGCGTCGTAGCCCGCCTTCTGCGCCAGGCGGGCCGTCTCGGCGTACGCCGTGGCGGTGCGGTCCACCTGCCTGCTCGACATCGCGCTCGGCCGGAACGGGGTGATCGGAGACTTCGTGTCACTCGCCGACTGCGAGAACGGCGTATAGCCGTAGCGGCCGGCGTGCAGCACCTGCAGGGCGATCGCGCCGCCCTCGTCGTGCACCGCACCGGTCACCTGCTTGTGCCGCTCGGCCTGCAGCCGCGTGGTCAGGTCACCGGCGAACGGCTTGAGCCAGCCGCGCCTGCTGGGCGCGTAGCCACCCGTGATGATCAGCCCGGCGCCGCCCCTGGCCCGTTCGGCGAAGTACGCCGCGAGCTTGGGCACGTCCCAGGCGCGGTCCTCGAGCCCGGTGTGCATCGAGCCCATCACCGCCCGGTTGCGCAGGGTCAGGTCGCCGATCGTGATCGGCTCGAGCAGGCGTGGGTAGTCGTTCATGTCTCTTCTCCGGTGGTCGAGCCTTCGCTGGCTGGGCCTGTCGAAACCCAGGCACTGACGTAGTCGCTGAGCCACTCGACCCAGAACTGCTCCTGCTTGATCCCGCCTCGCAGGACCAGCCAGGTGTCGAGCTGCTGGTCGGTGAGGGCGGTGGGATCGGGGAACTGCTCGCGCTCGAGCTGCTCGAAGTGGGACTGCCGGGCGCGGTGCTCGGCGACCAGGTCCTCGAGGTGGACCACGAGCCGGGCGCGGTCGCCGTACGACGCACCGCGCATCTTCACGGCCACCTCGGAGCGCATCGCAGCGGGCGGCGTGGGCGTCTCGAGCCAGCGCGCGAGCTCGCGGCGACCGGTCGCGGTCACGGTGTAGCGCTTCTCGGTGCTGCGGGATGCCCCTGTCGCGGCCGTGAGCCAGCCCTCCGCCTCCATCCGGCGGAGCACCTTGTAGATCTGCTGGTGCGTGGCCTGCCAGAAGAAGCCGATCGAGCGGTCGAAGCGGCGGGTCAGCTCGATGCCGGTGCCGGGTCGCTCGCTGAGCGAGACCAGCAGTGCGTGCTCGAGGGCCATGGGCTGAGTCTGGGTCACGCGGGCCACTTGTGCAACTAGTTGCACAAGTGACCTGGCCGACAAGGAATACCCCTCGGGGGTATAGGGTTGCCTCACCATGAGTGCGCTCCCGACCACCTGGTCCACTGCCGTCAACGCGACTTTGCACTGCCTGACCGGCTGTGCCATCGGTGAGGTGCTGGGCATGGTGCTGGCCACCTGGTGGGGCTGGGGAGACTTCGCGAGCATCGCGCTCGCCGTCGTGCTGGCCTTCTTCTTCGGCTACCTGCTCACCTACACCTCGGTGCGCCGCCACGGGCTCTCCCACCGGGAGGGCGTCCGGATCGCGCTCGCGGCCGACACGGTCTCGATCACCACGATGGAGATCGTCGACAACGCGGTCCTGCTGGTCGTCCCCGGGGCGATGGCGGCCGGGGTCGTCTCCGGACTGTTCTGGGGCAGCCTCGCCTTCGCGCTGGCCGTCGCGTTCGTGCTGACCGTGCCGGTCAACTACTGGCTGATCTCCCGCGGCCGCGGCCATGCCGCCGTGCACGACATGCACGGTCACCACTGACGGCGACCGGCGGACGGCCACGCACCCTGACAGATCTGCTGTCACAATCAGCGGCATGACGTACGAACTCGGTCAGGGCACGGGTCCCCTCAGGGGCATCAAGGTCGTGGAGATCGCCGGCATCGGCCCGGGCCCGCACGCCTGCATGATCCTGGCCGACCTGGGCGCCGACGTGATCCGCGTCGAGCGGCCGGGCGGCCAGATGCTGACCGGTGGACCGAACGACCTGCTCAACCGCGGTCGACCCAGCGTGGCGCTGAACCTCAAGGACCCCGACGCGATCGCCACCGTGCTCGACCTGGTGGCCGAGGCCGACGTACTCGTCGAGGGGATGCGGCCCGGCACCACCGAACGACTCGGCCTGGGCCCCGACGTGTGCCTGGCGCGCAACCCGCGCCTGGTCTACGGCCGGATGACCGGCTGGGGCCAGAGCGGTCCGCTCGCGAGGTCGGCCGGGCACGACATGAACTACATCGCGATCACCGGCGCCCTGTTCGCGATGGGCCAGGACAAGGCCAGGCCGCACTTCCCGGCCAACCTGGTAGGCGACTTCGGCGGCGGCTCGACCTACCTCGTCATCGGGATCCTCGCGGCGCTGCTCGAGTCCCGACTCAGCGGCGAGGGCCAGGTCGTGGACGCGGCCATAGTGGACGGCACCGCACATCTGAACGCGATGGCCTCCGGCCTGCTCGCCGGCGGCAGCTACCGCGAGGAGCGCGCGGCCAACCTGCTCGACGGCGGCATGCCGTTCTACGACCTCTACGAGACCTCCGACGGCCGGCACATGTCGGTCGGCCCGCTGGAGCCGCAGTTCTACGAGGTGTTCGTCAGGCTCCTCGGCATCGAGGACGCCCCGGACCGCTACGACCTCGCCCAGTCCGCCGAGCTGCGGGGCCGGATCGCCGCGGCGTTCGCGAGCCGGACCCAGGCGGAGTGGTCGGACCTCTTCGACGGTACCGACGCGTGCGTGGCACCGATCCTCAAGCTCAGCGAGGCGATGGCGCACCCGCACATGGCCGCGCGCGAGGTGTTCGTCGAGCATGCGGGGGTCCACCAGCCCGCGCCGGCTCCACGCTTCTCCCGGACGACGCCCAGCCTCTCCTCCCCGCCGCCCGTGGAGCCCGGCATCGACACCCACGAGGCGCTCACCGCCTGGGGCATCGCGGACGTCGACGGCCTGATCGAGCGGGGCGTGGCCGTCCAGGCCTGAGGGCCCCCCAGCTCTGAGGGCCCCCAGCTCCGAGGCCCCCAGCTCCAGGGCCCCCAGCTCCACAAATGTTGGCGAGCGACGTCTTCGGGGCTGTTCTGGACGTCGCAGCCCAACATTTGTGGGGCCCAGCCGCACCCCGGCACGAACACGGGAACTCCGTGCGACGGCGACGCGTTGAAACTGCGCACCGTTGCCGTTCCCAGGAGGTCCGTCATTCCCTCGTTCCAGCAGCAGGTCGACCAGCTCGTCAGCCTCGGCTACCCCGGCCTCTCCGGGAGATCCGTGACCCGGTTCCGGGAGCTGGTCGAACCGCTCCGGAACGCCGCCGGCTCCCTCGAGGGGACCGACTCTCCCGCACGGGTCCCCTACGTCGTGGTCGTGACCCGCGACGTCGTGGCGCCCGAAGTGGCCGTCCCGCTGCTGCGTCTGTGGGGTCCACGCGGGCTGGGCAGCAGGCCCGGACGGGTCGACCGCAACCACGGCGAGGACGACCTGGCCGGCTATCACCCCATCGAGGGGTGCGAGCCACCCGGCACTGCCTACCTCCTCGTGGAGGTCGAACGCGGCGAGGAGTTCTGCGACGTCCGCCCCGAGGAGGCCTCGAAGGTGGTGCGCAGCCGGGGACGGTCGCAGCTCACGATCGACGAGGGGATCGCCCTGGTCGCCCAGGTCCCGCAGGTGCTGGAGAAGAACAAGTGCTTCATGCTCGCCGGGTCACGTCGCACTGCGGTCCCCGGGGACCGTCGGGTCCCGGCGATGTGGATCAGCGAGCGGGCACCCAAGCTCGGCTGGTGCTGGGACGGCAATCCGCACACCTGGCTGGGGATGGCCTCGGCAGGCAGTCGACTCGGGTGATCTGGCCCACATCGGTCCCGCATTGACGATGACAGCGTTACTGTCACAATGAAGACCTCATCGCCGCCCCTCGTGGTGCCCGCGTGAGTCCGCCCGCGAGTCCCGGGACTCGACCGAGAAGTTGGGAAAACCATGAGCCCAGAAGCGTTCGTGTACGACGCGCTCCGCACCCCGCGCGGCAAGGGGAAGAAGAACGGAAGCCTGCACGAGGTCAAGCCCGTCGACCTCGTCGTCGGGCTCCTCGACGCGGTCAAGGAGCGCAACCCCTCCATGGACGTGAACCGGATCGATGACGTGGTCCTCGGCGTGGTCTCGCCACTCGGCGACCAGGGCGGCGACATCGCCAAGACGGCTGCGCTCGCGGCCGGCTATCCCGACACCGTGGCCGGCGTACAGCTGAACCGCTTCTGCGCCTCCGGCCTCGAGGCGGTCAACCAGGCCGCGTCGCGGGTCCGCGGCGGCTTCGAGGACCTGATCCTCGCCGGCGGCGTCGAGTCGATGAGCCGGGTCGCCATGGGCAGCGACGGCGGGTCGTGGGCGATGGACCCCGCGACCGCGTTCGCGACCGCCTTCGTGCCACAGGGCATCGGTGCCGACCTGATCGCCACCATCGAGGGCTTCTCCCGCGAGGACGTCGACACCTTCGCCGTGGAGTCCAACCACCGGGCCGCGAAGGCCTGGGCCGACGGCCGCTTCGCCGGCCAGATCGTGCCGGTCAGGGACAACAACGGGGTGACCGTGCTCGACCACGACGAGTTCATCAAGCCCGAGTCGACGGTGGAAGGCCTCGCCCGGCTGAAGCCGTCCTTCGCCGGCATCGGCGACCAGGCCGGCTTCGACTCGGTGGCGCTGGAGAAGTACCACTGGATCGAGAAGATCGACCACGTCCACCACGCCGGCAACAGCTCCGGCATCGTCGACGGTGCAGCGCTGATGCTGGTCGGCAGCGAGCAGGTCGGCAAGGACCTCGGCCTCACCCCGCGTGCCCGGATCATCGCCACCGCGGTGTCCGGCGCCGACCCGACGATCATGCTGACCGGCCCCGCGCCGGCCAGCCGCAAGGCGCTCGCCAAGGCCGGGCTCGAGGTCAAGGACATCGACCTGTTCGAGATCAACGAGGCCTTCGCAGCCGTGGCCATGCGGTTCATGAGGGACATGGGCATCGACTCGGAGATCACCAACGTCAACGGTGGCGCGATCGCGATGGGCCACCCGCTCGGTGCGACCGGCGCGATGATCCTCGGCACGCTGATCGACGAGCTCGAGCGCCGCGAGCTCAAGCGCGGTCTCGCCACGCTGTGCGTCGGCGGGGGCATGGGCATCGCGACGGTGGTGGAGCTCGTCTGAGCGACGCAGGAGCTCAGACGCCCTCCACCCCGTCATTGGTGGTCGAGCAGCGTCCGCGAGTGAGGCACGAACTCGCGAAGACCGTGTCGAGACCCGGTGAGACGAACGGCAAACCGCAACCCAGATTCCGTGAAGGAAAGAACATGACCGACTCTGCAGTGAACTACGAGAAGGGTGACGACGGGATCGTCGTACTCACCCTCGACGACCCGACCTCGAGCGCCAACACCATGAACGAGCTCTACCAGGCGTCCATGGCGAACGCGATCGACCGGCTCTACGCAGAGCGGGACGACCCCCAGGGCGGGGTGGCCGGCGTGGTCATCACCTCGGCCAAGAAGACCTTCTTCGCCGGCGGCAACCTGAAGAGCATGCAGCAGGCCACCCCGGAGGACGCCCAGGCGATCTTCGAGAAGGTCGAGAGCATCAAGAGCGACCTGCGCCGGCTCGAGACCTTCGGCCGGCCGGTCGTGGCCGCCATCAACGGCGCCGCTCTGGGCGGTGGCCTCGAGATCGCCCTGGCCTGCCACCACCGCATCGTGGTGGACGACGACCGGGTCGAGGTCGGCCTGCCCGAGGTCACCCTCGGCCTGCTCCCCGGCGGCGGTGGCGTCACCCGCACGGTCCGGATGCTCGGCATCCAGTCCGCGCTGATGGACGTCCTGCTCCAGGGCCCGCGCTTCAAGCCCGCGCAGGCCAAGGAGAAGGGCCTGGTCGACGAGCTCGTGAAGAGCCGTGACGACCTGGTCCCGGCGGCGAAGAAGTGGATCAGGAAGCACCAGGACGACCCCGCGGCCGCCACCAACCCGTGGGACCGCGACGGCTACAAGATCCCCGGCGGAACGCCGTCCAGCCCGAGCCTCGCGGCCTTCCTGCCTGCGTTCCCGGCGATGCTGCGCAAGCAGACCAAGGGCGCGGAGTACCCCGCTCCCCGCGCGATCATGGCGGCTGCCATCGAGGGTGCGCAGGTCGACTTCGAGACCGCCAGCCGGATCGAGTCGCGCTACCTCGCCGAGCTGGTCACCGGCTCCAACAGCAAGAACATGATCCAGGCGTTCTTCTTCGACCTCGCCGCCATCAACGGTGGCGCGCTCCGGCCGAAGGACGTCCCCAGGTTCAGGGCCACCCGGGTCGGCGTACTCGGTGCCGGGATGATGGGCGCCGGCATCGCCTACTCGTGTGCCCGCGCCGGCATGGACGTCGTCCTCAAGGATGTCGCGCAGGAGTCGGCCGACAAGGGCAAGGCCTACAGCGAGAACATCCTGAGCAAGGCCGTCCAGCGAGGCAGGATGGACGAGGCGAAGAAGGCCGAGATCCTCGACCGGATCACCGCGACCACCCGACCGGAGGACTTCAAGGGCGTCGACCTCGTCATCGAGGCGGTCTTCGAGGACCCGACGCTCAAGGCGCAGGTCTTCGGCGAGATCCAGGACGTGGTCAACGCCGACGCCCTGCTCTGCTCGAACACCTCGACGCTGCCGATCACCGAGCTCGCCGACGGCGTCAACCGTCCCGACGACTTCGTGGGGCTGCACTTCTTCTCGCCCGTCGACAAGATGCCGCTGGTGGAGATCATCCGCGGTGCGAAGACGACCGACGAGGCCGTGGCCAAGGCACTCGACGTGGTCCAGCAGATCCGCAAGACCCCGATCGTGGTCAACGACAGCCGCGGTTTCTACACCAGCCGCGTCATCGGCACCATGGTCAATGAAGGCCTGGCCATGCTCGGCGAGGGAGTCCACCCGATGTCGGTGGAGCGGGCCGCGACCCAGGCCGGCTACCCGGTCGGGACGCTGCAGCTCTCCGACGAGCTGAACATGGAGCTGATGGCCAAGATCAGCAAGGCCACCGCCGACGCCTCCGGTCCCGACTTCGTGCCGCACGCGGCCGTGGCCGTGATCGAGGCGATGATCAAGGAGGGTCGCCCCGGGCGCCTGCGTGGCGCGGGTTTCTTCGACTACGACGAGAACGGCCGTCGTGCCGCGCTGTGGCCGGGCCTTCGGGACCTGTTCCCGCCCAACGACGAGCCGGCCGACATCGACGACCTCAAGGACCGCTACCTGTTCATCGAGGCGCTCGAGACCGCGAAGTGCTTCGAGGAGGGCGTCATCGAGTCCTCCGCGGCCGCCAACATCGGCTCGATCATGGGCATCGGCTATCCGGCGCTGACCGGTGGCACGGTGCAGTTCATGCAGGGGTACGACGGCCCGACCGGCCGCGGTCTTCCCGGGTTCGTGGCCCGGGCCGAGCAGCTGGCCGAGAAGTACGGCGACCGGTTCACCCCGACGGCCAAGCTGGTCGAAATGGCGGAGCAGGGCGAGTCCTTCCCGGCCTGACCCCCGTCGTACTCGCAAAACGGGCGGGGTTGTCGCGTGAAGCCTGACGTTGTGGGGCGATGCTTCGGCCGACAACGTCAGGTTTCCCCGGCCGGCCGGGGAAACCGGCAGTTGCGCAATTCGGACACACGGCCCCCACCTCTCGGCGAGAATGAGCAGGTGGACGACACCAGCGACAACCCAGGGGACCGGCAGGCACGGGTGGACATCCGGGGGTTGTGGGTGCGGTTCGGTGCTGTGGCCGCTGTCCGCGGCATCGACCTGACCGCCGAGGCGGGCAGGGCGACCGCGCTGCTGGGGCGCAACGGCGCCGGCAAGTCGACCACGATGCGGGTGCTCGCCGGGGTGATCCCGCCCACCGAGGGTCGCGTCCTGGTCGACGGTATCGACGTGCGCGAGGACGCGCTCGCGGTCAAGCGGCTGACCGGCTACTGCCCCGACGTCGGTGGGCTCGTCCCGCGTGCCACTCCCTGGGAGCACCTCCAGCTCTCCGCCCGGCTGCGCCGGCTCGTGGACTGGGAGGACCGCGCCCAGGACCTGCTCGAGCGGTTCGAGCTCGGCGACGTGGCCCACCGGGTCACCTCCGGGTTCAGCCACGGCATGGGCCGGCGGCTCTCGGTGGTCCTCGCGACGTTCCACGAGCCGTCCGTGCTCCTGCTCGACGAGCCGTTCGACGGGGTCGACCCGTTGGGCGTCGAGGCGACCCTCGAGGTGATCGCCGACGCCCGGGCGCGCGGAGCCGCCGTACTCGTCTCGACGCATCTGCGCGATCTCGCGATGCAGGCCTGCGAGACCGCCCTGGTGCTGCGCGGCGGGGCCACCGTGGCCGAGCTGAAGGCCCATGAGCTCGTCGGTGAGGAGGGCGCAGGTGTCTACCGCGCTCTCCTGGACTGAGCTGCGCTCGGGTCGCGAGGACCTCAGCTCCCTGCTGGCGTTCCGCAGCTCGGCACTGTCGAGGACCGGACGACGTCGTGTACGGATGGGTGGAGGCGTCGTCCTCGTGATGACCCTGGCCGCGGTGCTCGGACCGGCCTACCTCGGCGGGGAGACCCCCCGGCCCAACAGCGGCTCGCTGCTCGCCCTGCTGCCCTCCCTGTGCCTGGGCTTCCTCGCCCTCGCCGTCTTCACCACCGTGGCCTCCGCAGGCGGACGCGAGATCGTCCCGCGAGAGCAGGCCGTGGCGTTCCCCGTCTCGCCCACCGCCGACCACTTCGGCGCCCTGTTGATGGCGCCGCTGAACATCGCCTGGATCGTCCAGGTCTGGACCCTGCTCGGCATCACCTCCTACACGCTCGGTCCGAGGCACCTGTTCTTCTACGAGCTCCCGGTCCTGCTCTGGGTGCTCTCGGCCACGGCGCTCGCCCAGGTGCTGGGCTGGATCGCCGAGGGCGTACGCCGCGGCCCGTACGGCGTCGCGATCTTCCGCACCGTCGTGCTGCTGCTCGCCGCCGGGCTCGGCGCGCTCGTGGTGACCGGCACCTTCGCGCCGATGGCCGACCGGAGCCCGACGATCCGGATCCTGCTGACGGTGCTCGACGGCCAGAGCGGGCGGTGGGTCCTGTGGGGGACCGGAGTCGCCACGATCGCCGTGATCGGCCTCGTGGCCGTGGTCGTCGGGGTGCTCCCGGCACGCTGGGCGCTGAACCGGCCGATGCGCGAGGAGCTCCGTCTGGAGTCCGGTCGCCACCAGGCGCGGAGCAATGCCGGCTCGGACTTCCTGATGATGCTGCGGATCGATCGCGGTGCCGTCTGGCGGTCGGTACCACTGCGCCGCGGTCTGCTGGTGCTGGCGCTGATGCCCGGTGGCGTCGCCCTGGCCGGCAACCTCGACTGGCAGATGCTGACGATCCTGCCGGGTCTGGTCGCCTCCGGCTGTGCCCTGCTCTTCGGTGTGAACACCTGGTGCCTGGACGGCCGCGGTGCCCTGTGGCGCGACAGCCTGCCTGTCTCCCCGCGGAGCGTGTTCCTCGTCCGCGCCGTCGTCCTGCTCGAGGTGCTGCTGTGCTCCGCCGCGCTCACCCTGGTCCTGGCCGCACTCCGCGCGGGTCGTCCGACGGCGGCCGAGGTGACCGCGCTGCTCTGCTGCACGTTCGTGGTGTCACTGCAGGTGGTGGCGGCCAGCATGCGGTGGAGCATCGCCCGGCCGTTCTCGGTGGACATGCGCAGCGCCCGGGCAACACCTGCACCTCCGGTGGTGATGGCCGGCTACAGCGCCCGGCTCGCCCTGACCACCACCGTCACCGGGCTGATCTTCTCCGGTTTCACCCGGGTCGACGACATTCGCTACGCCCTGCTGATCGCCGGAATCTTCCTGCTCTGGTCCGCGTGGCGGCTCGAACGAGCCGCGCAGCGCTGGGACGACCCGGTGACGCGCTCGCGGGTGATCTCGGTGGTCTCCGGGGGCTAGCCCGCGAGGGCTCCGGACGGCTGGCGAGTCCTGCCTCGACCCTCGGTAGGGTCGCTGACATGGACTTCTCACCCTCTCCTCGTGCCGCCGAGCTCGTCTCGCTGGTCTCCGACTTCGTGACGCAGGAGATCGAGCCTGTCTCGGAGGAGTACCACCGCCAGGTCGCTGCCTCGGCCGCCACCGGCACCTGGGCCGAGTCGCCGATCATGGGCGAGCTCCGGGCGAAGGCGCGTGACCAGGGGCTGTGGAACCTGTTCCTGCCGGTCGAGCACACCGGCCACTACGCCGAGCAGTTCGGCACCCACGGTGGTGCCGGTCTCTCGAACTCCGACTACGCCCCGCTGGCCGAGCAGATGGGCCGGGCGACCTTCCTGGCGCCGTACGTCTTCAACTCACAAGCCCCGGACACCGGGAACATGGAGACGATCCTCAAGTACGGCACCGACGCGCAGAAGGCGGAGTGGCTCGAGCCCCTGCTGGACGGCCGGATCCGCTCGGCGTTCACGATGACCGAGCCGGGCGTTGCGTCCTCGGACGCCACCAACATGGAGGCCACTGCCGTCGTGGACGGCGACGAGGTCGTGATCAACGGCCGCAAGTGGTGGTCGACCGGCGTGGGCCATCCCGACTGCAAGATCCTGATCTTCATGGGCCTCCGTGCTCTTCCTGGGGCCGACCCCGAGGCAGACCGGCACCACCGCCACACGATGGTGCTGGTCCCGCGGGACACCCCGGGGGTGAAGGTCGAGCGACTGCTCTCGACGATGAACATCTACGACGAGCCGGTCGGCCACGGTGAGGTCAGCTTCGACGACGTCCGCGTGCCGAAGGACAACATCCTGCTCGGCGAGGGTCGTGCCTTCGAGATCGCCCAGGGACGGCTCGGTCCTGGACGGGTGCACCACTGCATGCGGCTGATCGGGCAGGCCGAGGTGGCGCTCGAGCTCGCGATCAGGCGCGGGCTGGCCCGTTCGGCGTTCGGCAAGCCGATCGTCAACCTCGGCGGCAACCGGGAACGCATCGCCGACGCGCGGATCGCGATCGACCAGGCTCGGCTGCTCGTCCTCAACGCCGCGTGGAAGCTCGACGTGGGTGGGCCGCTGAACGCGCTCAGCGAGGTCAGCCAGATCAAGGTGATCGTGCCCAACGTGGCGCAGCAGGTCATCGACATGGCGATCCAGCTGCACGGTGGCGGCGGCCTGTCCGCCGACGTCCCGCTGTCGGCGATGTGGACCAACGCCCGGGCGCTGCGCCTCGCCGACGGTCCCGACGAGGTGCACCGCGGCGTGGTGGCCCGGCTCGAGATCAGCAAGCACCAGTCGTGAGGGCGGTCCCTGAGGAGCCAGCGCCTCGAAGGGTCCTGGTCACTGGCGGGGCCTCGGGGCTGGGGGCGGCGCTCGCCGCGGCCTTCCTCGGTCGAGGAGACCAGGTGCTGGTCGGCGATCTCGACGAGCCGACCACCGAGGCGCCGTCCTTCCTCCACCTCGACGTCCGCTCCGACGACGACTGGGCCGCCGCCCGTGACTGGGTCGTGCGCGAGTGGGGCGGTCTCGACGTGCTGGTGAACAACGCCGGCGTCGCCGGGGGCGGTCGCATCGACGTCGCCGGCATGGACGAGTGGCAGTGGATCACCGAGATCAACCTGTTCGGCGTGGTCCGGGGCACCCGCACCTTCGCGCCGGTCTTCAAGCAGCAGCGCTCCGGCCACGTGGTCAACGTCGCCTCGCTCGCGGGATTGGTGCACCCGGCGGGAATGGGTTCCTACAACGCGGTGAAGGCGGCCGTGGTGGCGTTCAGCGAGACGGTCGGGCACGAGCTCGCGGAGTACGACGTCCGGTGCTCGGTGGTGTGCCCGTCCTACTTCCGCACCCGGCTGATCGAGAACATGCAGGGCGCCGACACCGCGGTCGGGCAGGTGATCGGTGGCCTGGTCGCTGCTGCTCCGCTCGGTCCCGAGGAGATCGCGGCCGCCGTGCTCGAGGGCATGGACCGAGGCGATGAGCTGATCCTCCCGGACGACGCCGCGCGGGCGGCGTACGTCCTGAAGCTGACCGACCGGCCGGCGTACGACCAGGTGATGCGCAAGCAGGCTGTCCGGCTGAACGCGATGAGCGAGGGAGACCAGGGATGAGCGACATCGACGGGGCTTCCGGCGTCCGCGAGGAGGACAGCTTCGACCTCGGGGCGGTCCGCGCCTGGCTGGCGTCGCAGGGCACGGAGCTGGACGAGGACCTCGAGGTGAGGCAGTTCGGTGGCGGTGCCTCCAACCTCACCTACTCGCTGCGCGACGACCGTCACGACCTGATCCTGCGGCGGCCGCCGAACGGCCAGAAGGCCCGGGGCGCGCACGACATGGGGCGGGAGTACCGCATCCAGGACGGCCTCGCCGGAGTGTTCCCGCTGGTGCCCGAGATGGTGGCGCTGTGCGAGGACGAGTCGGTGATCGGCTGTGAGTTCTACGTGATGCAGCGCGTCGACGGGATCATCCCGCGGCGCGACTTCCCGCCCGGGGTCTCGCTCGACGAGGAGCAGACCCGCGTGCTGTGCACGAACGCCCTCGACGTGCTGATGGACCTGCACCGCATCGACGTCCACGCGACACCGCTCGCCGCGATGAACAAGGGCGAGGGGTACGTCGAGCGCCAGATCTCCGGCTGGTCGAAGCGGTTCCGCAACGCGCACACCGAGGACATCGGCGCGCCACACGATGAACAGGGCGAGCACGTGATGGCCTGGCTGGCCGAGCACCAGCCGAAGGACGTCGCCAGTGTCCTGATCCACAACGACTTCCGGTTCGACAACCTGGTGCTGGACCGCGCCGACCCGACACGTCCGGTGGGCGTGCTCGACTGGGAGATGGCCACGGTCGGCGACCCGCTGATGGACCTCGGCGGCACCCTCGCCTACTGGGTGCAGGACGACGACGACGAGTTCTTCCGGATGTTCCGGCGCCAACCGACCAACCTGCCGGGGATGCTCTCCCGCGACGAGGTCGTCGACTACTACTGCGAGCAGATGGGCTACTCGCTCACCCCGGAGCAGTGGCGCTTCTACGAGGTCTACGGCCTGTTCCGGCTCGGTGTGATCGCGCAACAGATCCACTACCGCTTCTTCCACGGGCAGACCACCAACGAGGCCTACGAGGTCTTCGGCCCTGCCGCACGGCACCTCGAGGAACGCTGCTACGCGATCATCACCGGCCAGCTCAGGATCGGCGTCGGCTAGTGGGGCAGCTGCTGCTCGTCCGCCATGGTCAGGCGTCCTGGGGCTCGGCCGACTACGACGTCCTCTCGGAGACCGGGTGGGAGCAGGCGCGGTTGCTCGGCAGGGCGCTGGCGGCTCGCGGGATCGTCCCGGACGTGGCGATCATCGGCGGGATGCGGCGGCACCGCGAGACGGCCGAGGCGTGTCTGGGCGAGCTGCCGGGTGCCGGTCGACCACGGATCGACAGCGACTGGGACGAGTTCGACCACGTCTCGATGCTGGCCAAGCTGAAGCCGCCGTTCGAGGGACGCGCGCCCACGAAGGGGGAGTTCCAGGAGTGGTTCGAGGCGGCCACCGACCGCTGGACGGGCGGGGACTACGACCACGACTACACCGAGCCGTTCACCGCGTTCACCGACCGGGTCGGCGCGGCGCTGCGGCGTACGGCGGAGGGGACGGCGTCCGGCACCGCGATCGTGTTCAGCAGCGGGGGCCCGATCGCCTGGGCCACCGCGAGCCTGCTCAGCGACGGCTCGGACGCAGCCAGCACGCTGTGGCGCAAGCTCAACCCGGTGTGTGTGAACTCCGGGGTGACCAGGATGGTCACCGGCAGCCGCGGCACAACGCTGGTCAGCTTCAACGAGCACGCGCACCTCGACGGCGTGCCGGACGTGCTGACCTACCGCTGAGGCGACGCGGGAGACTTCGGACTATCCGGCCCGGGGGCCCGCACCCACCTCAGCAGCAGGCACCGTCCGGGGCCACCAGAACCGGTCGCCGAGCAGCAGGGCGAGGGCGGGCACCAGGACCGTACGCACGACCAGGGTGTCCAGCAGCACGCCGATGCAGATCACCACGCCCAGCTGGGCGAGGACCACGAGCGGCAGCACGCCGAGGACCGCGAACACCGCAGCCAGCAGGATGCCGGCGCTGGTGATCACCCCGCCGGTCGCGGCCAGCGCGCGCAGCATGCCGGCGCGGGCGCCGTGCCCGGTCGTCTCCTCCCAGGCGCGCGTGACCAGGAAGATGTTGTAGTCGACACCCAACGCGACCAGGAACAGGAACGCCAGCAACGGCATCCCGACGCTCACGCCGCTGAAGTCGAAGACCCCCTTGAACAGCCACCAGCTCACGCCGAGCGAGGCGACGTAGGTGCCGAGCACGGTGAGCACCAGCAGGACCGGCGCGACCACCGAGCGCAGCAGCAGCACCAGCGCGCCGAGCACGAGCAGCAGGATCACCGGGAAGATCACCCAGCGGTCCCGGGTGGCGGCCGCACCTTCGTCGAGCGCCTCCGCCGCGGTGCCACCGACATGGCTCTGCCCGTCGACGTCCGCCAGCGCGGCGCGCATCCGCTCCACGGTGGAGCGGGCATCGTCGCTGTCGGGGATGTCCTCGAGCACCACGTTGAGCTCGGTCCAGCCGTTGCCCGAGCCGGCCGGCATCACCGAGTCGACGCCTTCGAGATTCTCGACGGCGGAGATGGCCTCCTCCGGCGTACGCGTCAACACGCTGGCGGGGTCGGAGCTGCCGGCGGGGAAGTATTTCGCCAGCTCCTGCCCCGCCGAGATCGCCTCCGGCTTCTGCAGGAACTGGTCGGCCGTCGGCAGTCCCAGCCTGAGGTCGACCAGTCCTGCTGACAGCACCGCAAGCATGATCAGGGTGCCGGCGACGAACAGCGTCGTACGCCGCGTGACCGCATCACCCACTCGGCGCCACAGTGAGCGGCCCTCCGCCAGGGAGTCCGAGCCCACCTGCGGCACCTTGGGCCAGAAGATCCAGCGACCGAAGACCACCAGGGTGGCGGGCAGCGCCACCAGGGCGAAGAACGCCGCGACCACGATGCCCACCGCGCAGGCGATGCCGAGACCGCGCGTGCTCGGGAACACCGACAGGGACAGTGACAGCACGCCGAGGACGACGGTGGTCGCGCTGGACAGCACGGCGTGGGAGGTACGCCGCAACGCGATCGCCATCGCCTCTCGCCGATCCTCGAAGGAACGGAGCTCATCGCGATAGCGCGAGATCAGCAGCAACGCATAGTCGGTCCCCGCACCGAAGACGAGCACCGACAAGATCCCGATCGTCGACTCGTCCCACGGCACTTCGAGACCAGCCAGCGTCCTGGTCGCGAGCACCGAGGCAGCCTGGTCCGCGATGCCCACCACGAGCAGCGGAACCATCCACAGGATGGGGCTCCGGTAGGTGATCACGAGCAGGATCGCGACCACCGACGCGGTCGCTGCCAGCAGCCGGAAGTCGGCCCCTTCGAACACGGCCGCCAGGTCGGCCTGGATCGCGGCCGGCCCGGTCACCTGGGCCTTCACGCCGTCGGGAACCTGCTCGTCGAGCTGTGCGCGCAGCTCCTTGACTCCCTCGGCGACCGCGGTCGCGCCGGTGGCCTCGACCGAGAGGATGCTCAGCGCAGCCGTGCCGTCCTCGCTCGAGATGACTGCCGCCCCCTGGCTCGGGACGGTGACCCGGTCGACCCCGAGGTCCTTGACCAGCCCGTCGAGCTCGCCGACCTGGCCCTGCTCGAGTCCGGTGAAGAGCACCACGGCGATCGAGGAGTCCTCGTCGGGGAGCTGCTCGCGCAGCTGCGCGGCCCTGGTGCTGTCGTAGCCGGCCGGCAGCGAGTCGTCGACCGAGGGGCTGTTGGTGGCCTGTCCGAGACCGACGATCAGGAACCCGCCGAACCCGAGCACCAGCACACTGACCAGCGCGCTCGTGCGTCCGGTGATCACCCGCTGCAGAAGCCCCACGGCGCTACACTCCCCAATACGTCTCGGTTGATGACTAACTAAGTGAGCAATCTGGTGAGTGAATCTAGCACCGGCCACAACCCACCAACGAGCCTGCACGACTTCTCGGGGCGGCTGGAGAGCTCCACCATGCACACCCTGCGGACGCTCACCCGGCTCGCCGAGCAGGTCGCCCCCGCCGTCGCTCGCCGCGCCTCGCTCACCCACAACGAGCTCCGGGCCCTGGAGCACCTGATGGACCAGCCGATGGGTCCGGGCGACCTGGGCCGGGTGCTCGGCGTGAGCTCGGCCGCGGCGTCCGGGATCATCGACCGGCTGGAGGCGCATGGTCATGCCCAGCGGGCCTCGCACGCGAGTGACGGCCGGCGTACGTCGGTCACGATCAGCGCCAGCGGCCGCACCGAGGTGGTCGGCTACCTGATGCCGATGTTCCGCGAGCTCGCCGCCGTCGACTCCTCCCTCAGCGACTCCGACCGGGTCGTGGTCGACCGGTTCCTGGAGGGCGCGATCCGGGCTCTGCGGGCTGTCATCTGAGCGGCTGGGTCCGGATGGTCCGAGACGGTGCCGCTGCCCGAGGGCCCATCTGAGGACCCGAACGTCTCGGACTACCGGGAATTGGGCAGGATGACCGCCATGGCGACCAAGCGAGCGACAGTCCTGATCACCGGCGCGAGCGCGGGGCTGGGGGCCGAGATGGCCCGGCAGCTCGCGGCCAGGGGTCACGACCTGGCGCTGTGCGCGCGTCGTCTGGAGAAGCTCGAGGCTCTGAAGGCCGAGATCGCGACAGCCCACCCCGGCCGCCGGGTCGAGATCCGGGAGCTCGACGTCAACGACGATGACCAGGTCTTCAGGGTGTTCCGTGCCTTCAAGGCCGACTTCGGCACCATCGACCGGGTGATCATCAACGCCGGCATCGGCAAGGGCGCCCCGATCGGCCAGGGCGACTGGGCGGCCAACCGCGAGACGGCGATGACCAACTTCGTCGCCGCGCTCGCGCAGTCCGAGGCCGCGATGGAGATCTTCCGGGAGCAGAATGCCGGCCACTTCGTGATGATCAGCTCGATCTCGGCCATGCGCGGGATGCCCAAGGCGATGACGACGTACGCCGCGACCAAGGCCGGTGTGGCTCACATCGCCGAGGGGTTGCGCCATGAGCTGCACGGCAAGCCGATCAAGGTGACCGTGATCTATCCCGGATACATCGCCTCCGAGATGAACGCCGGCGCCAGGACCCCGCTGATGGTGTCCACGGAGAAGGGCGTGCGCGCGATGGTCGACGCGATCGAGAAGGAGAAGGACTCCGCGTGTGTGCCGGCACTCCCGTGGGCGCCGGTGAGCAAGCTGCTCAAGCACGCCCCGATCCCGGTGCTCAAGAAGCTGATGTGAGCTCCGTCGTGCTCAGCCGAGCAGGTCACCGAAGTCCCGCATGGCCTCGAGGACGCCGGGCGCAAGCCGGACCAGGTCGGCGACGAGGTCCAGCGATCAGGGCCCGCCGCGCCAGTGGTCGATCCGGTGGTGGTCAGGAGCGAAGCCGTGGTCGATGCCCCACAGCACGGCCTGGGTGCGGCTGGCGACCTCGATCTTGCGATAGAGGGTGCGGATGTAGGACTTGACGGTGTTGGGGGTCAGGAACGTGCGCGCAGCCACCTCGGAGTTGTTCAGACCCTGGGTGATCAGAGCGAGGATCTCGGACTCACGCTCGCTCAGGCCCTCGCTGCGGCCGGGCCAGTCGAGCCCGTTCACGCCTCCCGCTCGACCGGGCGGCTCGCTGATCACCACTTCACCGGCATGCACGGCTTCGAGTGCTGCGATGAACTCACGGGCCGGCAACGCCTTGGACAGATACCCGTCGACTCCTTGCCTGCGTGCGCTCTCGATCAGCTCTGGGTGGAAGTTCCACGTGTACACGACCACGCGTCGCGCGCGGGGGTTCTCGACCAGCGCGGCGATGTGGTCGTGGTCGGACTCCGGTTGCGCGAAGCAGTCGTAGAGAACGATGTCGACGGGATCCTTCACCGGCTGGTTGGTGTCGATCTCGGCCACGACCACCCGGTCGCGGTAGCGGTCGATGATGTTGGCCACGCCCATGAGGACGACGTCGTAGTCGTCGACGAGCGCCACGGTGATGGGCGAGGGTTCGGCCGCGTTCTTGGCCTTGGACCTGGTCACCTGCGGACTTTAACCTACCTAGGGGGGTATCAACCCCGCCCTGGGGATCCGAAGATGGTGACACCAACCGGCCACCCGAACTGACGACCCGAAGGAGGGACGAGATGGCTGGCTCCCGCATCCCACGATGTCCGAGCTGCGGTGAAGCCCTGGTTCTCGAGATGGACCCGGGCGCACCCCCCGACGCGCAGGCGAGCGTGCTCCTCGCCGATCCGCCGTTCCGCTACCTCTGCACCGCGACGGACTGTTCCTCATCCCGGATGACGACTCCGTCATGACACCGCTGACGGCTCCTTCGACTCTCCCCTTGTCCCAGCCAGCCTTGTCCCAGCCAGCCTTGTCCGAGCCAGGTGCTGACAGGCTGCTGGCCGCGGCCCTGGAGGACGCCCACAGAGAGATCGCCACGCTCAGGGAGGGTCTCGAGCGACGGACCGTCATCGGCGAGGCCGTCGGCATCACGATGGTCCGGGCCGGCATCACCGCGGATGCGGCGTTTGCTCGCCTGGTCGCCCTGTCCCAGGACAGGAACATCAAGGTTCGTGACCTCGCCCAGCGGATCGTCGATGAAGCCGATGAGCTTGCCGCGGGAGCCTGGTCCGGGTTTCTGGACAGGGTTTCTGGACAGGGCTGAGGACTGGACGCGAGGAGCTACTTCGTGCGCACCTACACCTGCAACCTGGCCACGTTTCTCGTGATGTTCGTGCCCGACTTCTCGACGAACACGATCTGACCGAAGTCCAGGTGCATCCAGTCGTCGATGTCCTCAGTCAAGGGCTCCGAGGCGAAGATGACGGACGTCGCCTCCTCGACGGGGCTCACATCGACGTCGTAGGACGTCTCGTAATCCTGGAAATTGCGACCCGTGAGCAGATACATCGGCTCCAGGAGCATCGAGAGAGCATAGTCATCGGTGCCCGGCCCGGATTCTCGTAGCTCTTTCCAGTCCCCAGCCGGATCAGTCTCGCCCTGGTGCCCGGAGCCGAAGTTGACGCCGATGATCCGGTTGGGAGCAACCAGGGCCATCTTCAGCTTGGTCAGTTCCACGAGGTCGAGCTTCTTCATCGCCTGGACAATGACCGTCATCATCTTCTCGAATCCGCGCTGGACGTCCTCGTCGCTGTCACTCGCGAGCAGGGAGAGGAGAAGCACGTAGAGGAACTCGGTGTCAGTGGTACCCCGCATCTGCTCCAGGTACTGGTCCTTGCAGTGCGGCAGGAGCTCCCTCTGCAATATCTGCCAGTTCGGCATGTCGCCGTTCTGAGCAACGATCCAGGGGGTCCCCTCGTAGGAGAAGGGGTGGCAGTTCTCGTCGGCCAGAACAGTCTTCGAGTTGTAGTCGGCTGCTCTCACGTGAGCAAGGAGCGTGCTGACCTGAAGACTCGGGATCATTGAGTCGGCATTGTCGTCGTAGAAGGCAGCCATGGGTCGGTGGTAGAGGAACGGTTCTTCTGGTTTCAGCAGGTGTTCGCTCCAGGCCCCGAATCCCCACCCTGCCAGTTGAAGCAGCGGATGACGTTCTGGGTCGAGGGTCTGGTTGATCAGGCTGTTGTCCGGTTTCAGCAGTAGGCTCTCGAGCGGTATCTCTGGTCCGATGTAGGCAAGCACTCGACACATGGGATTCCCTCACTTGACGGATTTCGAGCCCTGACTGGCGCTTGACGCAACCGCTCGTGGTCCTGCCAGAGGCTGGATGTTCTTGAGCCATCCAGCCGACAGCACCACGAGCATCTCCAGCCTAGGGCGTCTGTGTGAAGAGTGCAGGCTGGAGCTGCGGGGCTAGGGTCGAGGGCGTGCACGAACACCAGGGATTTGATGCCGAGGCAGCGACGTGGGACGACGACCCCGGCCACGAGGAGCGGCAGGTGGCGGTGGCCCGGGCCATCGAGGAGGCACTGGACCTCAGTTCCGCGATGAGTGCGGTCGACGTCGGAGGTGGCACCGGTCGGCTGAGCATCCTGCTCGCCGACCAGGTCGGGTCGGCGGTGGTGACCGACCCCTCCGCCGGGATGGTTGCGGTGGCGCAGGAGCGGATCGAGGCGGCCGGGCTCAGTGACCGGTTGCGTGCGGTCCAGATCGATCTGACGACTGACCGGCTCGGTGGGACCTACGACGTGGCGTGGAGCTCCCTGGCGTTGCACCACGTGCAGGACCTGGACGAGCTGTTGCGGTCATTGGCAGGACTCCTGGTCGAGGGTGGTCGGCTGGCCATCGCGGACCTCGACGAGGATCCGGACGGTGCCTTCCACGCCGCCAAGGCCGACTTCGACGGACACCACGGTTTCGACAGGGGACGCCTGACCGAGCAGCTGGCTCGGGCCGGCTTCGCCGACATCGCCTTCGTCGACGCCACGACCATCCTCCAGGACGACCGGGAGTTCGGCGTGTTCCTGTGCACGGCGACCAAGCGGGCATGAGCCCGGAGGTGCGCACCCTGGCAAGGGGCTGAGCTGACCCCTAGGGTGCGAGCATGCCGATGCAGCGTTCCATCTTCACCTCGCCCGTCGACCACCTCGAGCTGGCCACCTACGAGTGGGACGTCGCCGATCCGCGCGGCGTGGTGCAGGTCGCTCACGGCCTCGCTGAGCACTCGGCCCGTTACGACCGGTTCGCGCGTGCCCTGAACGAGGCTGGCTTCACCGTCCGCGCCAGCGACCACCGCGGCCATGGCGCGTCGATCGCGGGCACGCCCGGCGACTTCGGTGCCGCCGGGTTCGAGGCGTTGATCGCCGACGTGGCGGCGTACGGCGCCAGCCTGCGCGGCGACCTGCCGCTGTTCCTCGTCGCCCACTCGATGGGCTCCTTCGCAGCCCAGTCGGTGATCCTCACCCACTCCGAGCAGTACGCCGGCGTGGTCCTCTCCGGCAGCACCGCCCTGGACCTGCTGGCAGCCGGCCTGGCGGAGGCCGAGGGGCCCGTCGGGCTCGAGGCCTTCAATGCCGGCTTCGAGCACCGCACCGGCTACGAGTGGCTCTCGCGCGACGAGGCAGAGGTCGACCGCTATGTGGCCGACCCGTTGTGCGGCTTCGACCTGCCGGACGAGACGGTTCCGGCACTCTTCGGTGCCGCCGGGACGCTCGCCGATCCGACCGCGCTGGCCGGCATCCGGTCCGACCTGTCGCTGCTGGTGGTCTCGGGGTCCGACGACCCGCTGGCCGGCGGCGGACAGCTCGTGGAGGTGCTCGGCCAGCGCTACCGGGACGCCGGCCTGGTGGACGTGACGGTGAAGCTGTACGACGGCGCCCGGCACGAGATCCTCAACGAGATCAACCGCGACGAGGTCACCGCCGACGTGGTGGCCTGGCTGGCCGCACACCTGTGAGGTAGCGCGCATCACGCCCGCGTGAGTGAGGGGACCTCGGTCGCCGTGACCGCAGCCACCAGCACGGGTCGTCGTCGGAAACCTCGGGTCTGCTCAAGCCAGGGCGAGGGCGTTGATCTCGGACGCGACCCGGACCGGCTCGTCGATCTGCAGCAGCGAGCCGCCGTCGTCGAATGCCACCAGGCTGGCCCGCGGCAAGGCGTCGGACAGCGCGACGGCGTGCGCGAAGGGCATCATCTGGTCGGTCCGTGACCACAGCACCACCGCCGGCCGGTCGAAGCCGGACAGCGCCCGGCAGGCCGCGTCGATCGCCGAGAAGTCGGGGGCCGTCGCATACTTCACCAGATCGCGGCGGACCGCCCGGCTCCGCAGCAGCGGCGAGGTCCAGCGGGACAGCAGGCCACGGTCGATCGGTCTGCGGGACATCGGGCCGAGCGTGAACCGAAGCCGGGCTGCGAACGGGAGGCGCAAGGCGGCCGCTGCGGCGAGCACCCCGCCCGGGACGCGGGCAGCCAGCGCGACGGTCTTGCCCGGGAGCCCCGGCGGGATGTTGTCGAACGCCTCGCTGGGCAGCACCGCCAGTGCCCCGACCCGCGGGTGCTGCTCGGCGGCGAGCAGCAACGGGAACCCGGTGTCACTGAGAACGAGAACCACGTCGTCCAGCTCGAGCCGGTCCAGCAGCTCCCCCAGCCTGACGGCCTGGCCACGCAGTGACAGGTCGGCGTCCGGCTGCATCGGCAACCGGTGCGCACCCAGCGGCAGGACGGGTCTGACCACGCGCAGGCCGTCGTCCAGATGCGGCAGCACCAGGTCCCAGACCGAGCCGTCCATCAACAGCCCGTGGCACAGCACCACCGCGCGACCGGAGCCACCGGTGTCGTCGTACTCGATGGTGCCGCCGAGCAGCTCGACCTTCTGCAGGGTCATGGTCTGCTCCTTCGCTGAGGCGTTCGCCACCGTCGGGTGATCGACGTGAGCACGCTTCCGCCCGTCGTGCACAGCCTAGGTCTGCACGACCGTGGTCGATGGTTGCGGTCTCTGATGAGATCGCGGGACCCGCCACGGCGTGAGTCGGCCCTAGACTCCGGCGATGGACCTGAGCCACTACCTCACCTGTGACGCGACAACGCTGGCCGGTCTGGTGGCGGACAAAGAAGTCACGGCGGTCGATCTGCTCGAGCTGGCGCGGCAGCGCTGCGACGCCGTCAACCCGGCGATCAACGCGGTCATCGCACCCCTCGCCCAGGTCGCGGATGCCCAGGCGACCGATCCTGGCCTGTCCGGCCCCTTCGCCGGAGTCCCGTTCCTGGTGAAGGACCTCGGGCAGGAGTACGCCGGCTTCGCGACCTCCAACGGTTCGCGAGCCCTGGCCGCCGATGTGGCCGAAGACCATGCCCTGGTCACGCAGCGCTTCCTGGACGCCGGACTGGTCATCTTCGGCAAGACGAACACCCCTGAGTTCGGCGCGAAAGGCGTCACCGAGCCGGAGCTGTGGGGGAGCGCCCGCAACCCCTGGAACCTCGCCCACACCCCCGGCGGCTCCTCGGGCGGATCCGGGGCGGCGGTCGCTGCCGGCATCGTGCCGGCGGCGGGTGCCAACGACGGCGGCGGATCGGTCCGGATCCCGGCGGCCTGCAACGGCCTGGTGGGCCTCAAGACCAGCCGCGGCATCGGCCCCTACGGCCCGCAGACCGGCGAGGTGATGTTCGGGATGGTGACCCAGGGCGTGGTCTCGCGCACCGTACGGGACAGCGCCGCCCTCCTGGACGCGATCATCGGTCCCGACCCGGGCGCCGGCTACACAGGGGCCTATCCGCCGGTCCCGTTCGCCGAGCTCATCGCGCAGCGACCGGGGAGCCTGCGTATCGGCTACTCGTACTCGTCCGCGATCAATGCGAGTCCTCACCGCGAGGCGGTGGCAGCGGTGGAGTCCTCCGCGGCGCTGCTCACCGAGCTCGGTCATCAGGTCGAGGAGGTCTCACCGCCGCACGACGACGAGGCGTTGGCCAGAGACTTCCTGACGATCTGGTTCGCCCAGCTCCACGGACAGGTCGCCGAGGTCAAGCGCCGTCTGGGCTCACCCGACAGTCACTTCGAGGCCGACACGCTGGCCTGTGCGGAGCTCGGGCGGGCCGCCGGGCTGCTGCCGCTGATCCGGTCGCTGGCCAACGTCAACAACTACATCCGCTCACTCGCGGCCTTCCACGAGACCTACGACCTCCTGCTCACGCCGACGCTGGCAACGCCACCACCGGAGGTCGGCGCGCTCGACACCTCAGCCGGACTGCAGCGGGCGGCGCGGGTGGTGGCGAGGGTGCGGGCCGGGAAGCTCCTCGCCGCGACGGGGGTGCTCGACCAGCTCATCGCCGACAGCATCGGCTGGGTGCCCTACACCCAGCTGGCGAACCTGACCGGCCGACCCGCGATCAGTGTGCCGCTCCACTGGACGGACGCCGGCCTGCCCCTCGGGGTGCAGCTCGTCGGGCGGCTCGGTGCCGACGCCCTCCTGCTCCAGCTGGCAGCTCAGCTCGAGGAGGCCCAGCCGTGGTTCCATCGCTATGCCCGCCTCGACCCCCAGCTCACGCAGCCCCGGCCATTGGCGTCCCCCACACCCTGACGACGTGGCGTTGCGCTCTGCCGCACGTCGGGAGATCAAGCGAGGAACGGCGCGACCAGCCCCGGGACGGCCTCGTCAGCCAGGGCGATCGCCAGGTGTTCGGGGAGGTCGACGGCGGCGTACGCCTGGTTCCCGGCAGCCGTCGTGGCCACCAGCGTGACGAGTCCGGCGCGGCGCTGGAACCAGGACTGCTGGAGGTTCCAGCCGATGATGCCGGTGCGCTGGAGGATGTCGCGCCGACTGGTCAGTGAGCCGGAGCGTACGACGAGGTAGCCGTCGGTCAGCGCGTGACCGAGCCGGCGGTAGCGGTCCAGAGCCAGCGCGGCGCCCACCGGAAGGAGGAGCAGCGCCGGCAGCACCACCCACCACGGGACCGGGGTGGTCAGCGCGAGCACGAGCGCGGCGACCGGCAGGACCAGAGCCCCGGACAGGGCGCGGGCCCAGCGCCGGCGACGAGCCGCGGGACCGTGCTGGCGCAGCGCCACGTGGAGAGGTTCGGACTCCTGGAGCACCTGCGCACCTGTCGTGTCGATGACGCCCCGCGGAGCCGGGGGCACCAGCTGTGACCGGCTCGACTCGCCCTGCGAGACCCCGGTGACGATGGCACCGAGTCGCGCGGCACCCGCCAGCCGCAGCCCGATCGGTTCGCGCACCTCCAGTCCGCGGACGCGTTCGCGCTCGAGGCTCGTCTCCGAGCTGGTGAGCAGCCCCCGGCGGATGTGGAAGGAGCGGCCGCGGGCGTCGCGGGAGAGCGTGAAGTCCCAGTTGCTGATCAGGTAGCCGAGCACCGAGAACGCGGCACCCAGCACCAGGAAGGTCACGATCGCGCCGACGACCAGCACCGGCAGGACACTGGACAGTTCGCTCTCGGTGACCCAGTCGAAGATCTCGAGGCGGGAGAAGAACTGGTCGCCGACACTCTCGCCGAACTGGCCGAGCACCGCGAGCACGCCGGCCGCGATCACGTTGCCGGACGAGGTGAGCGGTGCATACCTGACCCATCCGCGGTCCAGCCGCACCAGCACCACGTCCTCCTCGCGAACCCCTGGCGCTGCAACGGGGCCGTGGCCGACTTCGTCCACGGGGGCTTCGGGCGTGTCCGCGTCCGACCGGTGCAGCAGGGCCGTCCGCATCTGCCTGGCCTGGGCCGCCGGCAGCGCGTCGAGGGCGAACTTGTCGTCCGGCATCTTGGCGCCGCTCGCCGTGCCCACCTCCACCTTCGCGAGCCCGAGGACGCGGTGAATCGGCGTCGAGGTGAGCTCGACGGCCCGGACCCGGTCGAGTCGCGCGGTCAGCACCTTGGTGCTGATCAGGCCGCGCTTGAGCTCGATCTGGGTGCTGGTGATCCGGAACTGCGTGGTCAGGAACCGCATCACACCGAGCACGACCGGGATCGCCACACCGGCGATCTGCCACCACTGCCCGCTCGCGCTGCCCACCACGAAGATGCCGATCAGCACCGGCAGGAACTTCATCAGCTCCAGCACCGGGTGCACGAGCAGCATCCGCGGGTCGAGCCGTCGCCACTCCCCGTCCGGCACGGACGGTGGTCCCGGCACGGCCGGATCCGTCGGAGGCGCCCAGGACGAAGGATCCGTCGGCGGAGGAGGTGGTGGCCATTCGGTCACGTGGCGTCCCCGGCCTCTGCTTCGGTACGCCGCGTCAGGTCGTCGACCAGCCGGTCGGCCACCGGCTTGTCGATCGCTGTGATGCTCAGCGGGCCCGCAGCCGAGGCGGTCGTGACCGTGACGGAGGCCAGCCCGAAGATGCGGGCGATCGGGCCCTGCTCGAAGTCGACCGTCTGCACTCGCGACATCGGCGCGATCCGGCGTTCCCGAGAGAGCCAGCCGGTCTGGGTGTAGACGGCCGTGTCGGTGCTCTCCCAGCGGTGGATCCGGTAACGGACGCGGGGCATCAGCGCGACGTAGGCCACGGACGCGATCACCAGCGGCGGCCAGGCCCACCAGGGCACGTGGAACCAGTCGAAGACCGTGACGACGATCAGCACCACGAACAGGAAGAGACACCGGATCGCAGCGCCGATCGCCCACAGCACCGGCGCCTTGGCCGAGACCTGGTGGGCGGGCTCTCGCAACGCCGGGTTCTCCGACGAAGTAGCAGCCGCGGGCTGGGACTCCTGTGCTGGATCGGTCACTGCTCCACCTTGTCACCCCATCAGTGAGCGACGCAGCGTCTGCGCTCCCAGGATTCGGGTGGGCCATCGAGGAGATCCCCGACCTGCGCTACTCGATCGTGCAGACCGACCCCACGGGTGAGGGCGGCTTTCCCACCGAGGCGGGCTACATCGGCGGCGGGATGCTCAAGAGAGAGAGTCCGGCGGACCGACCGGTGATCACCATCGACGTCGAGGACATCGACGAGGCGTCGAAGAAGATCGAGGAGCTCGGCGCGATGACGGTGCTCGGTCGCCAGGACGTCGGCGACATGGGCTGGGCGGCGTACTTCAAGGACGTCGAGGGCAACCTGATGGGCCTCTGGCAGAGCCGCGAGTCCTGATTCGGCGCAGGTCCCGCCGGGCACCTGGGCTGTCGGCCCCCTGGGCTAGGTTGACCCCGACCAGCGAGGACCAGCCTGACGGGAGGCATGTGCGGTGAGTTTTCTCCTCCACCGTGCGCCGGGCTCGGACCAGCTGGCCGACGGACTGGCCGAGCTGCTCAGGGACCCGCTGCCCGACCCGTTCGAGCAGGAGCTGGTGCTCGTGCCGGCCAAGGGCATCGAGCGCTGGCTCAGCCAGCGGCTCTCCCACCGGCTCGGACACGGCGAGGGTCAGGAGGACGGGGTCTGCGCGGGGGTGCAGTTCCGCTCGCCGGGCAGCCTGGTCGCCCAGGTCCTCGGCACCCGTGACCACGATGTGTGGTCACCGGACCAGCTCGCGTGGCCGCTGCTGCGGGTGATCGACGGCGTGGCCGGCGAGCCATGGGCCCGGGTCCTCAGCGAGCACCTCGGCCATGGGATCGACGACGACGAGGAGGCCCAGCTGCGTCGTGGCCGGCGCTACGCCGTGGCCCGTCGTCTCGCCGGGTTGTTCGCGGCGTACGCCGTGCAGCGCCCCCAGCTGCTCACCGACTGGGAGGGCGGTGGCTCCGGCGACGGCGCGGGCGCAAGGCTCGAGCTCGACCTCGCCTGGCAACCGATGCTGTGGCGTCGGCTGCTGGCCGAGGTCGGCGAGCCGAGCCCGGTGGTCCGGCACGCCCGAGCGGTGCAGAGCCTGCGCTCGGGCACCATCGAGCTGGAGCTGCCCGCGCGGCTCTCGCTGTTCGGTCACACCTGGCTGAGCCGGAGCGAGGCCGAGCTGCTCCGCGCTCTGGGTGAGCAGCGCGACGTCCACCTCTGGATGCCGCACCCCTCGGAGGCGTTGTGGCAGTCGCTGATCGACGCGTCCCCGCCGGTGTGGCGGCGCGACGACCACAGCCACGTCGGCCTCCCGCACCCGCTGCTGGCGGCGATGGGTCGCGACGTCCGCGAGACCCAGGGTGTGCTGCTGGGCGTGGGTGCCACCAGCGGGCAGTCACTGCCCACCCGCGACCGGCCGGCCACGGTCCTGGGCCACCTCCAGGCCGACGTCGCCGCCAACCGCGCGCCGAGCCCCAGCGGGTTCGAGGACGCCAGCGTCCAGGTGCACGCCTGCCACGGACCGGCCCGACAGGTGGAGGTGCTGCGCGAGGTGCTCCTCGGCCTGCTGGCTGACGACCCCACCCTCGAGCCGCGCGACATCTTGGTGATGTGCCCCGACATCGAGAACTACGCACCACTGATCACCGGGGCGTTCGGGCTCGGGGAGGCGGTCGCCGGGAGCCACCCGGGACACCGGCTCCGGGTGATGCTCGCCGACCGGTCGCCGACGCAGACCAACCCCCTGCTCGGCGTGCTCGCCAAGCTGCTCGACCTCAGCGACGGGCGGGCCGAGGCCAGCCGGGTGCTCGACCTGCTCGCCACCGACCCGGTCCGGCGCCGGTTCGGTCTCACCGAGGACCACCTCGAGACGATCACCCGCTGGGTGACTCGTTCCGGGGTCCGTTGGGCCTGGGACCAGGGCGGGCGGGAGCGCTACGGACTGGCGGCGTTCCAGCAGAACACCTGGCGCTTCGGTCTCGACCGGGTGCTGACGGGAGTGGCCCTCTCTGACGACTCCCACCTCTGGCTCGGCCCGACGCTCCCGCTCGATGACGTCTCCACCACCGACATCGCCCTGGCCGGCCGGCTGGCCGAGGCGGTCGACCGGCTCCAGGCCCTCACCGCCCAGCTGTCCGGCACGCACTCGGTCGAGCACTGGTTGCGGGTGCTTCGTGAGGGCGTCGAGCAGCTGGCCGACGTCCCTCGCGGCGAGGAGTGGCAGATCGCCCAGCTGCACCGCGAGCTCGCCGGTCTGGCCGGCGCGGGCCTGGAGGCTCCCGGGCAGGACGGCTCAACGCTCGAGCTGCGACTGCCCGACGTCCGGGCGCTGCTCGACTCCCAGCTCGGCGGGCGCCCCACCCGGGCCAACTTCCGCACCGGCACGCTCACGGTCTGCACGATGACCCCGATGCGCTCGGTGCCGCACCGCGTCGTGTGCCTCTTGGGGGTCGACGACGGGGTCTTCCCACGTGGGGGCGCCATCGACGGCGACGACGTGCTCGCGCGGTTGCCGATGGTGGGCGAGCGTGACCTTCGCAGCCAGGATCGCCAGCTGTTCCTCGACGCGATCATGGCGGCCGGCGAGCACCTGGTGATCACCTACACCGGCTTCCACGAGGCGACCGGGCAGCGCCGGCCACCCGCGGTCCCCGTGCGTGAGTTCCTCGACGTCGCGGCGCGGACCACCTCAGGCACGATCGAGCATGCGCACAAGTCACAGGCGTTCCACCCCGACTACCTGAGCGCTCCCGCACCGATCTCCTTCGACCCCGACGCGGCCTCGGCCGCCCGCGCCGCGGCCGGTCCGCGCACCCCGCCGGTCCCGCTGCACGAGCTCGAGCTCGGCCCGGCTGCTCGTGGCGACATCGAGCTGCGCGACCTGATCGACACCGTGACCAGCCCGGTGCGCGCGTTCCTGCGTCGGCGTCTCGAGCTCGACCTGCCCCGTGAGCAGGACGAGGTCGCCGACTCGATGCCGGTGTCGCTCGACGGGCTCGAGACCTGGCAGGTCGGCGACCGGATCCTCCAGGAGTTCCTGCTCGGTCGTTCGCTGGACGACGCGCTGCAGATGGAGTGGCGACGCGGCACGATGCCACCGGGGCGCTTCGGCTGGAAGCAGACCCAGGACGTGGCGCGCGGCGCCGGACCGCTCGCGGAGATGTTCGAGTCCGCGACCCAGGGCGTCCCCGCCCGGGTGCGTGAGATCAGCGTCGACCTGGGTGACGGGCGCCGGCTGGTCGGCGGGGTGGCGGGCCTGCACGACAACCGGTTGGTCCGGGTCGGCTACTCCCGGCTCAAGGCCAAGCAGCGCCTGGAGGTGTGGGTCTCGCTGGTGGCGCTGGGGGCTGCCGCCCCCGGCTCGTGGGTGGCGCGCGCCATCGGCCGGGCCGCCCAGGGCGACGCACCCGCCCGAGCGACGTACTCCGCGCCGGAGGACCCGAGGCAGGTGCTGCGTGACCTGGTCGCGCTGCACGACCTGGCCCTGACCCGGGTGCTGCCGCTCAACGCCGAGACCGGACGTCTCTGCGCCCAGACGCAGAAGTCGTCGCGTCCGGCGTGGATGCTCGAGCGTGACCTGCAGGACCTCTGGCGTCAGGAGAACCGCGCCGTCGAGCTCCAGGTCGCCTGGGGAAGGCGACCGACCTGGCAGGACCTGACGGCAGCCCCGGCCCTGGCGCCCGGGCAGCACCTGTTCGGTGAGCTGTCCCAACGGCTGTGGGGCCCGGTCCTGGCCTCGGAGGTGGAGTGATGCAGACCTTCGACCTCGCGGGTCCGCTTCCCGAGCCCGGAGTGACGGTGCTCGAGGCGAGCGCGGGCACGGGCAAGACCTACGCCGTGGCCGCGCTCGCGGCCCGCTTCGTCGCCGAAGGGATCGCGCCGCTGGACCGGCTCCTGGTGATCACCTTCAGCCGGGCGGCGACCCAGGAGCTCCGCGACCGCGTGCGCACGACGTTCGTCGAGGCAGCCGAGGCGCTGCGCACGGGCGAGCCGGGGCCGCACCCGACCCTCTACGCCGCTCTGGCCACCATCGAGGGACGACCGGCCGACGACCACGAGCGCGGGCAGCGGCGTCAGCGGCTGCTCGACGCGATCGCCAACTACGACGCGGCCACGATCGCCACCACCCACGAGTTCTGTCATGCCGTGCTGCGATCCCTCGGGGTCGCGGGCAATTCCGACACGGCCGAGCGTCTCCAGGACGACATCTCCACGTTGGCGGGGGAGGTGATCGACGACCGCTACCTCGCCTCCTACGCCGACCTGCCCGAGGCCGTGGTGAGCTTCAAGGAGGCGCGTCGGGCCGCGACCGCCGCGCTGGACAACCCGCACGCGCAGCTGCGTCCGGTGGATGAGCCAGCCGGGACCCCAGCCGAAGCGCTGGTCGGGTTCGCCGAGGGCGTGCGCACCGAGGTGGAGGTCCGCAAGCGCCGCACCGGTGTCTTCACCTTCGACGACGTGCTCTCCCGGCTCGCTCGGGCGGTGGAGCCGGCCGAGTCCTTCGCCGCCGAGCGGATGCGCGCCCGTTGGGACGTGGTGCTGGTCGACGAGTTCCAGGACACCGACCCGGTGCAGTGGGACGTGCTGCGGGGGGCGTTCGCCGAGCACGCGCGGCTGGTGCTGATCGGCGATCCCAAGCAGGCGATCTATGCGTTCCGTGGCGGTGACATCCCGACCTACCTCCGCGCCGTCGAGGGCGCGACGATGCAGACCCTCGGGGACAACTGGCGCAGCGACCCCGCCGTGGTCGATGCCCTCCAGGTGCTCACCCGCGGCGCGCGGCTGGGCGACGAGCGGATCACCGTGCACCCGGTCAAGGCTCAGCGCGAGCAGAGCTCGCTGCACGGCGGCGGGGAGAGTCGCGCAGGCGGCGTACGCCTGCGTCAGGTCCACCGCGACGGCTTCCGGATCAACAAGAGCGGCGGCATCGCCATCGGGGTTCTCCGGGAGCACATCGCTCAGGACCTCGCGGGTGACATCGCGGCCACGCTCGCGTCCGGGGTGCAGTACGACGCCCCCGGAGGCCGCCGCGCCCTGTGCGCCGGGGACATCGCGGTGCTGCTGCACTCGGTCAAGGAGGAGGGGCCGCGGATCCAGGCCGAGCTCACCCAGCGCGGCGTCCCGTCGGTGATCAACGCCGCGGAGAGCGTGATGCTCAGCCAGGGAGCGCGCGAGTGGGAGCGGCTGCTCGAGGCGATGGAGAAGCCACAGCTGCCGGGCCGGGTGCGGGCCGCCGCTCTGACGTCATTCTTCGCCACCGACCCGGTCGAGCTGGACGCCGGTGGTGACGACCTCACCGACTCCCTGGCCGAGCGAGTCCGCAGCTGGCTCGACCTGTTCGGTTCCCGCGGGGTGGCCGCGGTGCTCGGCGCCGCCCAGGCCGCGGGGCTGGCCGCGCGGGTGCTGACCCAACCCGGGGGGGAGCGGCTGCTCACCGACCTGCAGCACGTCGGTCAGCTCCTCCACCAGGCCGCGCAACGCGAGCGCCTGGGCCTCACCGGCTTGCTCGCGTGGCTGCGCGAAGCTGTCGAGGAGGGCAACCGCAACGACTCTCGACGGCGACGGCTGGACGTCGACGCGGAGGCGGTGCAGTTGGTCACCATCCACGGCTCCAAGGGCCTGGAGTACCCCGTGGTCTACCTCCCCCAGATCTTCGACCGTGCGGTCAAGGACTGGCCGACCATCCACGCCTACCACGAGGACGACCAGCGCTGCCTCGACGTGGCGGACAGCCCGGCGGCCAAGCGAGCCGCGCGTCGTGAGGAGGCCGAGGAGGAGCTGCGGCTGGCGTACGTCGCCATGACGCGTGCCAAGGCGCAGGTGGTGCTGTGGTGGGCGCCGACCTACAACGGTCCCAACGCCGCGCTCACCCGGTTGCTCTTCGGCCGCCAGCCCGGAACTCCCGAGGTCGAGCCGCGGGCGAGCTTCGGGGAGAGCGACGACGAGGTCCGCGCCGTGCTCCAGCGCTGGGCGGAGGCGGGTGCGTTCCGTCTCGAGACCGCCGAGGTCGTGGACGCCGAGGTCGAGCCACAGCCGCATCCCGGAACGCTGGTGGCTCGCGCCTTCGACCGCACCATCGACACCGAGTGGCGCCGGACCTCCTACAGCGGTCTGATCCGCGCCGAGGAACAGGTGGTCGCGGGCGCCACCAGCGAGCCCGAGCAGGCCGGCACCGACGACGAGGACGAGCTCGACAGCACTGGCGAGGCGGAGCCGGAGGCACCGATCGGGGCGGATCTGGCCGAGCTGGTCTCGCCGATGAACGGGCTGGTGGCCGGTGCGACGTTCGGTTCGCTGGTCCACGCGGTGCTGGAACACGCTGACCCGCAGGCCGACGACCTGCGCGCGGAGCTCCTGGCCCGCGTGCAGCAGGAGCGCCGGTGGTGGTCGGTCTCGGCGACCTCAGAGGAGCTCGCCGACGCGCTGCTGCCGATGCAGCACAGCTCGCTCGGTCCGCTGGCTGAGAACCGCACCCTCGCCGGGCTCCCGCTGAGGGACCGTCTGCGTGAGCTTGACTTCGAGATCCCGATGGCGGGCGGCGACCTCGCGGCCACCGAAGGGCGCCTGCTGGGTGAGTTCGCCGACGCGCTCGAGACGCACCTGCCCGCTGCGGACCCGATGCGCACCTACGCCGACCGGCTGCGCAGCCCCTCGATGGGCGGGCAGGCGTTGCGTGGCTACCTCAGCGGGTCGATCGACGTGGTGCTGCGCGTCGGTGAGCCCGAACGGCCGCGCTACGTCGTGGTCGACTACAAGACCAACAGCCTGGGCGAGCCTGGACGTCCGCTGACCGCGCTCGACTACACCCCCGCACTGGTCACCGAGGCGATGCTGCACTCCCACTACCCGTTGCAGGCGATGCTCTACTCGGTGGTGCTGCACCGCTACCTGCGGTGGCGTCAGCCCGGCTACCTGCCTGAGGCCCACCTCGGTGGGGTGCTCTACCTCTACGTCCGCGGCATGCTCGGTGCACACACCCCAGTGGTCGACGGGGAGCCGTGCGGCGTCTTCTCGTGGAACCCGCCAGCCGCTCTGGTACTCGCCCTCTCCGACCTGCTCGACGGCCGCTCCCCGGAGGCGTCGTGATCGAGGACCCGACCAGTCGCCACCTCGCCCTGCGGGCAGAGCCTGGGCTCGCCGAGCTCAACCGCGCCGGTGTGCTCGACGCGGCCGACGTCCATGTCGCGGCCCGGGTCGCCGGACTCGTCGACGAGGGCTCTGCCGACGTCCGGCTGGCGGTGGCGCTGGCCGTGCGCGCGGCCAGGCTCGGTGCCGTCTGTGTGGACCTGCTCGAGCTGTCGACGCCGGCGGAGATGGCTCAGGACCCCGAGCTCACCCTGGCCTGGCCCGAGCAGACCACGTGGGTGGAGGCAGTGGGCCGGAGCACCTTGACCCTGCGCGGGGTACTCCGCCTCGAGGGTTCCCTGCTCTACCTCGACCGCCACTGGCGTGAGGAGAAGCAGGTCTACGACGACCTCGTCGCTCGACTGGGGGTGCGGCCGCCCGAGATCGAGGAGACACACCTGCAGGCTGCCCTCCAACGGATGTTCCCTCCCGGCTGGGAGGAGCAGCGGGACGCCACCGAGCGCGCGACCCGCCAGTGGACCACCGTGCTGACCGGAGGGCCCGGCACCGGCAAGACCGCGTCGGTCGCCCGGCTCCTGGCCGTGCTCAGCGAGCAGCACGAGGTCGCGACCGGCCGCCCACCCCGGGTCGCCCTCGCGGCTCCGACCGGCAAGGCCGCCGCCCGGTTGCAGGAGTCGGTGGCCAGGGAGCGCGACGGTGGTCAGATGCCGGCCGAGGACGCCGCGCGGCTGGTCGGGATCGCGGCCAGCACGGTGCACCGTCTGCTCGGCTGGCGCCCCGACAACAGCACCCGCTTCCGCCACCACCGCGGCAATCCGCTGCCCTACGACGTGGTCGTGGTCGACGAGGTCTCGATGGTCTCGCTGACCCAGATGACCCGGCTGCTCGAGGCGGTGCGGCCGACCACCCGCCTGGTCCTGGTAGGCGATCCCGACCAGCTGGCCTCGGTCGAGGCAGGGGCGGTGCTGGCGGATCTCGTCGCAGGGTTCGAGGAGCGCGCCGACTCGCCCGTCGTGCGACTGCTGACCACGCACCGGACCGCCGACGACGAGGGTGGCCGCGCGCTTGATGCGCTGGCCGAGGCGATCCGTGCCGGGGACGCCGACGAAGCGGTGGCGCTGCTCGGTTCCGCCGCCGACGCCGTGCGCCTGGTCGACCCCGAGGACCGGGCCGCCACGGCCGCCGTACGCACCGAGGTGGTTGGTCGTGCGGTCGACATCGCCGCGGCAGCTCAGGAGGCGGACGCCGACGTGGCCACCGAGCTCCTTGAACGTCATCGGCTGCTGTGTGCCCACCGGGAGGGCCCCTACGGGGTCTCGGGGTGGAACCGGCAGGTGGTCCACCACCTGGGGGATAGTGCCGGGGTGGCGCACCTCGACGAGTGGTACGCCGGACGGCCGGTGCTGATCACCGCCAACGACCGCGGGCTGGGCCTGTCCAACGGCGACCTGGGCGTGACGGTGCGGGCCGAGGACGGCCGGCTGCGGGTGGTCGTGCGCTCCGACGGTGAGCTGCGGTCCTTCGCCCCGACGCGACTCACCGGGGTCGAGACCGTCTATGCGATGACGGTGCACAAGAGCCAGGGCTCGGAGGCGGCGGCGGTGACCGTGGTACTTCCGCCGGGGGACTCCCCGCTGCTGACCCGTGAGCTGCTCTACACCGCGGTCACCCGGGCGCGGCAGCGCGTCACCGTCCTCGGCACCGAGGAGTCGATCCGCGCCGCCGTGGCCCGCAAGGTGCAACGCGCCTCCGGGCTGGCCAGGCGTCTCCAGGCCTGACCATCGCCGATCAGGCACTCGTGGTGTCACACTCCGAAGATGAGTGAGACTGCGGCCCCCGGGGCCGAGCGACCCAACGTCCTGATCATCATGTTCGACCAGGTCAATCCCGCTGCCCTGGGGGGCTACGGCAACACCGTCGTCCGGGCGCCGGCGATCGACCGGCTGGCGCGTGAGGGGGTCGTCTTCGACGCGGCGTACTCCAACAGCCCGCTGTGCACTCCCGCGCGCTACTGCATGATGACCGGCCAGCTGCCCTCGGCCACCCGCGGCTACGACAACGCGGCCTACCTCGCGAGCACCATCCCGACCTTCGCGCACTACGCCCGCTCAGCCGGGTATCGCACCGTGCTCGACGGGAAGATGCACTTCGTCGGGCCTGACCAGCTGCATGGCTTCGAGGAGCGCCGCACCACCGACATCTACCCGGCCGACTTCGGCTGGACACCCAACTGGCTGCAGCCCGACGAGCGCATCGACTGGTGGTTCCACAACATGGACGCGGTCAAGAAGGCCGGTGTCGCCGAGGTCACCAACCAGCTGCTCTTCGACGACGAGGTCGGCCACCAGGGCGTCCGTGCGCTGCACGAGCTCGCCCGCGACCAGGACGAGCGTCCGTGGATGCTGGTCGTCTCCTTCACCCACCCGCACGACCCCTACGTCACGCGGGGTCGTTACTGGGACCTCTACGAGCACGCCGAGATCCCGCTTCCCATGCTCGGGGTGGGCGACGTGCCCCTCGACCCGCACACCCAGCGGCTGCGCGCCGTCAGCGCGATGGACGAGGTCGAGATCACCGAGCGCGACGTACGCCGGGCCAGGCGCGCCTACTACGGCAACATCTCCTACCTCGACGAGTGGACCGCCCGGCTGATGGCCACCCTGAAGTCGCTGCAGGTGGCCGACGACACGGTGGTGGTGCTGCTGGCCGACCACGGCGACATGCTGGGTGAGCGCGGCCTCTGGTACAAGATGAACTTCTTCGAGGGCTCGGCCCGGGTGCCGCTCATCGTGCACAGCCCGAGCAGGTTCGCCCCCAAGCGGGTGGCTGAGCCGGTGTCCCTCGTCGACGTGCTGCCGACGCTGACCGAGCTGATCGGAGACGGAGTCCCCGCGAGCATCGACCCGCTTCCGGGACGTTCGCTGCTCGACCTGTGCCGGGAGCCCCTGGCGGCGCCGGGCGAGGAGCGCGAGGTCATCGGCGAGTACATGGGCGAGGGCGCCATCGCGCCCATCGTGATGATCCGACGGGGAGACCTGAAGTTCGTGCACTCCCCGGTCGACCCCGACCAGCTCTACGACCTGGTCGTCGACCCCCATGAGCGCGTCAACCTGGCCCAGGACTCCGACTGGTCCGCGCGCGTCAAGGACCTCCGCGAGGAGGTCGCGCGAAGGTGGGACCTCGACGCGGTGACGGCCGACGTCATCGACGACCAGTCGCGCCGGAGGCTGGTGGGCGCTGCTCTGCGCAAGGGCGTGGTGACGCCGTGGGAGTACGACCCGCCACAGGACGGCCGCAACCAGTACATGCGCAACCACCTCGACCTCAACGAGGTGGAGCGCCTGGCCCGGTTCCCGCTCCCGGTCGAGGAGGACTGACCCCCGACGGCTACTTCAGCTCGGACTCTGCGTCGGTGATCTGCGCGAACTCCTCCTCGGGAGCGCTGGCGACGAGGTGGTGCCGACTGTAGAACCAGAAGTACGCGAGGGCCGCGCCGAAGACGCCGGCGGTGATCCCGGCCGCCAGGATGTCGACGAAGAACGTCGCGACCATGGCGACCAGGCTGAGCACCAGGCCGACTCCGGTGGTGACCACTCCGCCGGGGGTGCGGTAGGCCCGCTCCAGGTCGGGCTCGCGGCGCCGCAGCATGATGTGGCTGAGGTTGAGCAGCACATAGGACGTGGTCGCCCCGAAGACGGCGATGTTGATCAGGAGCGCGCCGTCCTTGGTCGTCGCGGCCAGCACGAACCCGATCGTGCCCGGCACGATCAGTGCCACCCACGGGGTGTTCCGGCTGCTGGTCAGAGACAGCACCTTGGGCAGGTAACCGGCGCGGGACAGGGCGAACAGCTGTCGGGAGTAGGCGAAGATGATCGAGAAGAAGCTCGCGACCAGCCCCGCGAGACCGGCGTAGTTGACGAAGTCCGCGAGCAGCGAGTTGTTCCCGTAGACCGCACGGATCGCCTCCGGCAGCGGGTTGTCGGAGGTGCGCACCGTCTCCGACCCCGCAGCCCCCGGGACCACGATCAGCATCAGGGCCGCGAAGACCAGCAGCACCACCATGGCGGTGATGATGCCGCGCGGCATGTCCCGCTCGGGGTTCTCGGTCTCCTCGGCGGCCAGGGGAACGCCCTCGACCGCGAGGAAGAACCAGATGCCGTAGACCAGCGCGGCCACGACCCCGCTGATGCCGAAGGGGAGGAAGTCGCCGGACAGCGTCGACCCGTCGGGCTTGATGTCGAACAGGTTGCTCGTCGAGAACTTGGGGAGGAGTCCGATGACCGCGGCGATCAGCGCCACGACCGCGATCGCGGTGACCCCGAACATCAGCTTGAGCGCCTCGCCGACCCCGTAGAGGTGCACCCCGATGAAGATCACGTAGGCGATCAGGTAGACCAGCCAGCCGTTGGTCAGGCCGAACAGGCCGAGCGCCTCGACGTACCCGCCGATGAACACCGCGATGGCGGCGGGGGCGACGGCGTACTCGATCAGGACGGCGGTGCCCGTGGCGAAGCCTCCGATCGGACCGAGCGCGCGGCGAGCGAAGCCGTAGCCCGCACCCGCGACCGGGAGCGCCGAGGACATCTCGGCCAGCCCGAACACCATGCAGCTGTACATCAGCCCCATCAAGATGGTGGCGATCATCAGCCCGCCCCAGCCGCCCTCGTCCAGGCCGAAGTTCCAGCCCGCGAAGTCGCCGGAGATCACATAGCTGACGCCCAGGCCGGCGAGCAGGATCCAGCCGGCGGCGCCCTTCTTCAGGGAACGATGCTTGAGGTAGTCGTCGTCGACGTCCTGGTAGTCCACACGCGATCGGGCCATGGTGAGGTGTTCCCTCTCCGGGAATAGCCAAACCCGGCATGTAGTTGTACGATCAACTACTTCTGGAGGCGATCACATGGAGTTCGGCATCTTCACGGTAGGGGATATCACCACCGACCCCACCACCGGGCGCACCGTCACCGAGCACGAGCGGATCAAGAACACCGTCACGATCGCGAAGAAGGCCGAAGAGGTCGGTCTCGACGTCGTCGCCCTCGGCCAGCACCACAACCCGCCCTTCGTGGCCAGCGCACCCACCACGACGATGGCCTACATCGGTGCCCAGACCGAACGCATCAGGCTCTCGACGAGCACCACCCTGATCACCACCACCGACCCGGTGCGCATCGCCGAGGACTACGCGACGCTCCAGCACCTGCTCGACGGCCGGATGGACCTGATGCTCGGCCGCGGCAACACCGGCCCGGTCTACCCGTGGTTCGGCAAGGACATCCGCGACGGCATCCCGCTCGCGATCGAGAACTACGCGCTGCTGCGCCGCCTCTGGCGCGAGGAGAACCTCGACTGGGAGGGCAAGTACCGCACCCCGCTCCAGGGCTTCACCTCCACGCCGCGCCCACTCGACGGGGAGCCGCCGTTCGTCTGGCACGGCTCGATCCGCAGCCCCGAGATCGCCGAGCAGGCGGCGTACTACGGCGACGGCTTCTTCTCCAACCACATCTTCTGGCCCGCCTCGCACACCGCGCGGATGGTGGAGTTCTACCGGCAGCGCTTCGAGCACTACGGGCACGGCAAGGCCGAGGACGCGATCGTCGGTCTCGGAGGGCAGGTCTACATGGCCCGCAACAGCCAGGACGCGATCAAGGAGTTCCGGCCCTACTTCGACAACGCCCCGGTCTACGGGCACGGCCCCTCGCTCGAGGAGTTCTCCGAGGAGACGCCGCTCACCGTCGGCACGCCGCAGCAGGTCGTCGAGAGGACGCTCTCCTTCCGGGACTACGCCGGAAACTACCAACGCCAGCTGTTCCTGGTCGATCACGCCGGCCTGCCGCTGACCACCGTGCTGAACCAGCTCGACCTGCTCGGCGAGGTCGTCGCGGAGCTCCGCAAGCACGACGCAGAGGCCGTGGCATGAGCAAGCTCAGGCTCGCCGACGCCCAGCGGGTCGATGACGTACGCCGGATCGCGGTCGTGACCGCCGGTCTCTCCGAACCATCCTCCACCCGTCTGCTGGCCGACCTGCTCGGTGAGGCCACCCGCACGGCGCTGGTAGGCTGCGGGCCGGACCGTCGAGGTGGAGGTCGTCGAGCTTCGACCGCTCGCCCACGGCATCACCGACGCCCTGCTGACCGGGTTCCCGACCGGGGACCTGGCCACGGCGGTCGAGACCGTGGCCGCCGCCGACGCGGTGATCGCCGTGACGCCGGTGTTCAGCGCCTCCTACTCCGGCCTGTTCAAGAGCTTCTTCGACGTGCTCGAGGACGAGGCGCTGACCCGCAAGCCGGTGCTGATCGGGGCGACGGCCGGATCGGCTCGGCACTCACTGGTGCTGGACCACGCGCTGCGTCCGTTGTTCGGCTACCTGCGCGCAGTCGTCGTACCGACGGGCGTGTTCGCTGCGAGCGAGGACTGGGGCAGCAACGGTGTCGCCGGTGAGCTCCGCACCCGGGTCGACCGCGCCGCCGGTGAGCTCGCCGACCTGGTCGCGGCCCGGGCCCCGCTGCACCGGGTCGACCCGTTCGGCGACGTGCCCGACTTCAGCACGCTGCTCGGCGGCGCCTGACCTCAGCTGCCTCGCGCGACCTGGCGCGACAGCTCGTCGGGCATCAGCTCGTAGTGCGCGAATGCGCGAGTGAACGTGCCCGCGCCGTGGGTGGTGGCGCGCAGGTCGATGGCATAGCGCACCAGCTCGGTCTGCGGCACGGCGGCGCGCACCGAGGTCCGGTCACCGCTCGCCTCCCCGGTGCTGTCGTCGGTCACCTCCTCGGTCCCCAGCAGCCGGCCCCGCCGGGCGGAGAGGTCGCTCATCACAGCGCCGACGTGAGCGCTCGGTACGACGACCACCACCTCGTCGTAGGGCTCGAGCAGGGAGACCTCGCCACCGTCGGCCGCCTCGCGCAACGCGAGCGCCCCGGCGCTCTGGAAGGCAGCGTCGGAGGAGTCGACACTGTGCGCCTTGCCGTCGGTGAGGGTGACCCGGATGTCCACGACGGGGTACCCCCGGCCCACGCCGCGCTGCATCTGCGCGCGGACGCCCTTCTCGACCGACCCGATGAACTGCCGGGGCACGGCGCCGCCGACCACCCGGTCGACGAACTCGAATCCGGTGCCCTGCGGCAGCGGCTCCACCTCGATGTCGCAGACGCGTACTGCCCGTGCCCGCCCGACTGCTTCACGTGGCGACCGTGACCCTTACCGCCGAGGCGAAGGTCTCCCGCAGCGGGACCACCACGTCCTCCGACGCGACCGCCACGCCGTAGCGGCTGCGGAGCCGGTCGAGCGCCTGCTCCGCGTGTGCCTCGCCCATCACCCAGAGCACCACCTGGCCGGTCTCGGGGTTCTGCTCGATCCGCAGGCTCGGGTCCTCGGCGCGGAGTCGGGCCAGCGCCGGGGACAGCTTGTCCTCGTCGGAGCGGGAGAGCACCTCGATGGCAACGGGCAGCAGCGCCGTCGGCATCGTCCACGGCTTGAGGACGCGTGGCTTGTCGGTGCTGGACAGGGTGTCCCCGGTCTCCGCGTGGCCGAGTCGGCTGATCACCCCGATGTCTCCTGCGACGATGCGTGCGGCCGACACCTGGTGCTGGCCGAACGGGTGCGCCACCGCCCCGATCCGCTCGTCCTCGTCGTGGTCCTCGCGGCCGGTGCTCCCGGTGAAGAAGGCGGAGAAGTGGCCGGACACGTGCACGGCGGCGTCCGGCGTGATCGTCCCGGAGAAGACCCGCACGATGCTGACCCGTCCGACGTACTGGTCGCTGCTCGTCTTCACCACCTCGGCAACCAGCGGTGCGGCCGGGTCACAGGTCACCGTGCCTGCCTTGGCGCCGCTGGGGGTGAAGGCATCCTGCGCCGGGTGCTCCGACGGTGCCGGGAAGCCGCGCACACACAGGTCCAGCAGCTCGGTGCAGCCGCGGCCGTCGTTGGCGCACACGGCGATCACGGGATGGAGCCGGGCCAGTGCCACTGCCTTCTCGAGGTCGCGGACCAGCAGGTCCTCCTCGACCGCCTCGCCACCGACGTAGCGCTCCATCAGTGACTCGTCCTCGGACTCCTCGATCACTGCCTCGATCAGCGCGTCGCGTCGTTCGTCGGCTTCCGAACCGTCCAGCAGGGCAGTGACCGACGCGCTGTCGGGGCGCCCGTCGGGTACGACGACCGGCAGCACGCCGTCGCCGAATGCCTCGCGAGCAGCTCGCACGGTGGCATCGAAATCGGCCCGGGCGTGGTCGAGCTTGGTCACCACGACGGCACGGGGCAGGTTGACCGCGGCGCACTCGCGCCAGAGCTGGCGGGTGCTCTCGTCGACCTGCTCGTTGGCGGCCACCACGAACAGTGCACAGTCCGCCGCCCGCAGCCCGGCCCGCACCTCGCCCACGAAGTCGGCGTAGCCGGGGGTGTCGATCAGGTTGATCTTGCAGCCGGCGTGCAGCGCGGGAGCGACCGCGAGCGAGCTCGACCGCTCGTGGGCGCGCTCGCTCTCGTCGAAGTCGCAGACGGTGTTGTGCTCCACGATCGAACCGGCCCGGTTGAGAGCCCCGGAGGCGAGCAGCAGCGCCTCGACCAACGTGGTCTTGCCGCCCTGGCTCGGACCGACCAGGACGACGTTGCGCACCTGGTCGGGCGACGAGACATCGAGACGGTGACTGGCGAGCCGGCCACCGTTGCGCTCCACCATGGGACCAACCAACTCCGATCCGGGGCCGGGCACAAGACCCCCGTGGGAACCAGCCGCGATCAGTCAGCGGCCGTTGCGTGAGAAGTGCTGGTAGTCCTTCAGCGATTGCCAGCCCCCGCCCCACGGCCAGCCGACCGAGGCGAAGGCGCGAACCACCGGCCCGTCCGGCGTGATCATGCCGGGGCGCACCCGGTTCCTGGCGAGGTAGGACGACGCCAGCTCAGGCAGCACCTGCTGGTCCTTGAGGTAGGGGTTCTGGAACGGGTTGACGTCGATGGCCAGCCCATAGGCGTGCTGGGAGTACGACGTCCCGCCGGTCGTGGCCCGGCAGGCGAACGCACCCGTGTTGTTCCCGTCACCCGTGGGTGGTGCGTCCAGCTCGGCGAGCCGGGTGATCCGCATCTCCTCGATCGGGAAGCGCTCGCGGTAGAGCTCCCGGAAGACGGCGACCAGGTCGTCGGCCACGGACTGGTTCACGAGCAGCTCCCCGGTGTGCCGACGGTTGTCGAAGCCCCAGAAGGCGAGGCGCACCCAGGACAGGTCGGTTGCCGCGACCGGGCACCCCGGTTTCCAGGTCGAGCGGGCGATCACCGGCGCCGGAGCCGGGGTGTCCACCCGGCTGGCGAACCCGCGCCCCGGCAACGGCGGCAGCTGGTCGGCCAGGGTGAAGCGTCGCTGCCTCAGCTCCGGAGGAGTCGGCCGCACCTCCCCGAACCCGGTCTCCTCGAGCGGCAGCCGGCGCTGGCCGAGCCACGCCGGTGGCGTCGTGCCGGGTTCCGGTCGGGCGCTCACCTCGGGCGGCTGCGCGCTGGGCGTGGGGGAACGACTCGGCGTCACACTGGCACGGCTGCTCGTCGAGGGTTGCGTACCCGGCGAGGCGGCGCTCGGTGCTTGGTCGGTGTCCGCAGCACAGGAGGTCAGGGCCACCACGAGCAGGACGGCGGCCGCAGCCCGGGTGCTCGCCGCGAGATGCTCCACCCCCCGACCGTACGACGAGAAGCGGACCACCACGCGTCGGGACGCTGAGTGGTCTCGCTCGGTGCGCCGGTGACTACTGCGTGAGCAACGCTCCGGCGTGCGGCGGGAGCACGAGTCGCCCCTCGGAGAGCGTCGGCTGGCTCGGCGTACGGAAGACCAGGTCCAGGTCCTCGTCCACCTTCACCTCAGCCTGCTGGTCGCCGAAGTTGACGACCATCAACGCCGAGTCACGGCGCATCGTGAACACCCGGGCGCCCTCGTCGGCCGTGCAGGACGTCGAGCCGAACGACGGGTCCGTCAGGGCCGGCAGTGACCGCCGGAGCTCGACCAGTCGCTGGTAGGCGGCCAGCACGCGGGCATGCAACCCGGACTCCGGCTCCGACCAGTCCAGCTTCGAGCGCTGCAGCGACTCAGGGTCCTGCGGGTCGGGGACCACGTCGGGGTTCCAGCCCATCTGGGCGAACTCCCTGATGCGTCCCTCCGCCGTCGCCTTCCCGAGATCCTCCTCGGGGTGGGAGGTGAAGAACTGGAACGGCGTGGACGCTGCCCACTCCTCGCCCTGGAAGAGCATCGGAGTGAACGGGCCCGCCAGCGTGAGCATCGCGGCGCAGACGAGCTGGTCCTCGTCGAGGTGTCCGGGAGCGGGATCCGAGGGACGGTCACCGACGGCCCGGTTGCCGACCTGGTCGTGGTTCTGGTTGGCCACCACGAGCCGCCAGGTGGGCATGGTCGCGGTGACGATCGGCACGCCGTGGTCGCGACCGCGGAACGAGGAGAAGGTGCCGTCGTGGAAGAAACCGCGCTCGCACACCTTGGCCAGCGCGCTGAGCGGTGCGAAGTCGGCGTAGTACCCGCTGGTCTCCCCGGTCAGCGCGACGTGCATGGCGTGGTGGAAGTCGTCGCTCCACTGCGCGTCGAGGCCGAGCCCGCCCGCCTCGCGCGGTGTGACCAGCCGGGCGTCGTTGAGGTCGGACTCGGCGATCAGGGTGAGCGGTCGACGCAGGTGGGCCGACAGCGCCGCCACCTCGACCGCCATCTCCTCGAGAAGGTGCGTCGCGGAGTCATCCTGGAGTGCGTGCACCGCATCGAGCCGGAGCCCGTCGACGTGGTGGTCGGTGAACCACATGCGCACGCTGTCGAGGATGTAGCGGCGTACCTCCGCGGAACCCTCGCCGTCCAGGTTCACAGCCGAGCCCCACGGGTTGGAGCCCTCGGTCTTCAGGTAGGGACCGAACATCGGCAGGTAGTTCCCGGACGGGCCGAGGTGGTTGTGCACGACGTCCTGGATCACGCCCAGCCCGGCGGCGTGGGCGGCATCGACGAACCGCTGGTAGGCCGCGGGTCCGCCGTACTCCTCCTCGACGGCCGACCAGAGCACCCCGTCGTAGCCCCAGTTGTGGGTGCCGTTGAACGCGTTCACCGGCAGCAGCTCGACCAGGTCGACCCCGAGCTCGAGGAGGTGGTCGAGCCGCCCGATGGCGGCGTCCAGTGTGCCCTCGGGTGTGAACGTGCCGAGGTGCAGCTCGTAGATGACCGAGCCGGCCAGCTGACGCCCGGTCCAGTCGCCGTCGCTCCACGCGAAGTCGTGGGCCTCGAAGGTGCGCGAACGTTCGTGCACGCCGTTCGGCTGGCGTCGCGACCGGGGGTCCGGCACCTGCTGGTCGGAGTCGTCGAGGAGGTAGCCGTAGTCGACCTCACCTTCCGGCACCGCCCCTACGGGCGTCCACCAGCCGTCGTCTCCGCGAGTCATCTCGACCACGTCGTCGCCCACGCTGAGGCGGACTCGTCCGGGACGAGGTGCCCAGACGTCGAAACGTCCCCGCGTCATCGCACCACCACGACGGCCGCGCGCTCACCGAGGAGGTCGGCGATCTTCTTGGGCCCGGAGCCCGGCCAGCTGACGGTGGTTTCGCCCCACCCCCCCTTGGCGGCGAGGCCGACCGGCAGCCGGGTCGCCAGGGTGACCACGCCGCCGCGGTCGAAGGCGAGGAGGTGGTCGGCGGCAGAACCTGTGGCGACCAGCGGGGTGTAGGACGTGAACAGCTCCGGGCGGTCGCGGCGCAGCCGGAGTGCCTCCGCGGTCATCGTCTGCCTGGCGTTGGAGCCGTCGACCAGCGAGGAGGCGGCCGCGTCGAAGTCCACAGGTCGACGGTTGTCCGGGTCGACCAGGCTGACCTGCTCGATCTCGCTGCCCTGGTAGATGTCCGGCACCCCGGGGATCGTGATCGACAAGAGCTTCATCGACGCGCTGTTGATCCGGCCCGGTGCGGCCACCTCCCGGAGCAGGTCGTCGAGCACCTCGCGCACGGCGGGGTCGTCGATCGAGGCGTCGACGGTGGCGTGCACGGCGCTCTCGTAGTCCTCGTCCGGGTCGGTCCACGTGGTGTGGTCGCCAGCTTCGCGCATCGCCTTCTCGGCATAGGCGTGCAGTCGGTCGCGCAGGTCGCCCGGTGGCGTCTCGCCCGGGTCGGTGGGCCAGACACCGAGAATCGCCTGCCAGAGCAGCGATCCGAAGCCGGGGTCGGGGAGCGGCGCGAGTGCCAGTAGCCGGTCGAGCGCCTGCTCCCAGGTCTGCGGGATCTCGGCGAGTACGGCGATCCGGGCGCGCACGTCCTCCCCGCGCTTGGTGTCGTGGGTCGTCAGCGCCGTCATCGCGTGCGGCCACTCACGCTGGCGCACGGCCATCGCCTCGTGGAAATCGGCGGGGTCGATCGAGAAGACACTCGGGTCGGCGCCGACCTCGTTCAGCGAGGTGAGCCTGGAGGAGCGGTAGAACGCACAGTCCTCGACGCCCTTGGCCATCACCATCCCGCTGGTCTGCTGGAACCGCAGGGCCGCCGGCTGCTCGGGGTCGCCCAGCACCGGCCCGATCACGTCCAGCACGTCAGTGAGGTCTGGACGGTGCGACCGGGCGCTCTCGAGCGCCTCGTCGAGGTGCACGCGTCCGAGGGGCAGGTAGGAGCGGTAGACCGGGAAGCAGGCCAGCACCTCGGCCACCGCGTCCTCGAGACGCTCGGTCGGCTCGGGCAGCAGGTCGGGCAGCTCGCGGACGATCCGTCGGGTCTCGGCGAAGAGGCTGCCGGTCGCGACGTCGCGCTTGCGGTCGTGCACCAGCTGCTGCCAGTGGTTGCTGAGCCCAGTCGAAGCGTCCACCGGGCCACCGCGCAGCCGTGCTTCGAGGGCGTCGAGCGCGGGCTGCCCGGCCGGGTCCGTGAGCACGCGGTCGAGCAGCGCGAGCGCGTCGTACCCGGTGGTGCCGTCCATCGCCCAGCCGCGGGGGAGCTCCTCACCGGGTTCGAGGATCTTCTCCACCAGCGTGTAGGCGCCACCGGTCAGGCTGGCGAGGTGCTCGAGGTAGCCCTCCGGGTCGCGCAGGCCGTCGGGGTGGTCGATCCGCAGACCGTCGACGAGCCCCTGGTCGAACCAGCGGCGGATCTCCGTGTGGCTGGCCGCGAACACCTCCGGCACCTCGACCCGCACGCCCGCGAGGGTGCTGATCGTGAAGAACCGGCGGTAGTTCAGGTCGGCGTCCCCTCGCCGCCAGCTGACCAGCTCGTAGTGCTGTCGCCGGTGCACCTCGTCGGGGCTGCCGTACGCCGTCCCGGGCGCGATCGGGAACCGCTGGTCGTGGTAGCGCAGCTCGCCGTCGACCACCTCGAGGTGACCCGTCGCGCGGCCTTCCTGCGGCAGGTCCTCGTCGCCGAGGACCGGCACGAGCAGCCGGCCGTGTCCGAACTCCCAGTCGATGTCGAAGGCCTCGGCGTGCACGGAGTCCCGGCCGTGCTCGAGCACGTCCCACCACCACGGGTTCGTCGCCGGAATCGCGACGCCGACGTGGTTCGGCACGATGTCGACCAACACACCCATGCCCAGTCGGCGAGCCTCCGCGGAGAGGGCCGCCAGCCCCTGCGCCCCACCGCGCGCACCGTCGACCCGGTCGAACCCGACGACGTCGTACCCGTGCGTGCTGCCGGGCTCGGAGGCGAGCACCGGTGAGAGGTAGACCCAGTCGACGCCCAGGTCGTGGAGGTACTCGAGACAGCGCGTGGCCTCGAACAGGTCGAAGTCCTCGCTGATCTGCAGTCGGTAGGTGCTGGTCGGTCGCTGGTTGGCTGGGGTCATTGCGCCTCTCCGTTGTATCCCGCCAGTGAAGCAGCCACCGAGTGGTCCGGCTCCAGGTCGGGTTCGCGGTGCTCCCGGAGGACCACCGTGGAGTGGTAGCGCAGCTCGAACTGGTCGCCGGCGGCGTAGGTGCGGGCGTCGTCCGCCACACCGCCGGTGTCGATGATGACGTCCCACGCATCGGCGTACTCCGTGGAGGGGAGCGTGAGCTCGATGGTGTCGTCGGCGTTGAAGAACAGCAGGAAGTGGTCGTCGAGGATGCGTTTGCCGCGGGGGTCGCGGCCGGCGATGCCGTGGCCGTTGAGGTACATGCCCAGCGTCTTGCCGTCCCCCTCCCAGTCCCCGTTCTCCATCGGGTGTCCGTCGGGATGCAGCCAGACGATGTCGTCGAGCTTCTCTCCGCTGCGCACTGCCGTCCCGGTGAAGAACTGCTTGCGGCGGAAGGTCGGGTGGTCGCGACGCAGGCGCATCAGGGCGGCGGTGAACTCGGTCAGCGGCTTGTCGACCTGGTCCCAGTGCACCCAGGAGATCTCGGAGTCCTGCGCGTAGGTGTTGTTGTTGCCCTGCTGGGTGCGGCCGAACTCGTCACCGTGCAGCAGCATCGGCACCCCCTGGCTGAGCAGCAGGGTGGCCAGGAAGTTGCGCTGCTCGCGCGCTCGCAGGGCACGGACCTCCGGATTGTCGGTGGGACCCTCGACGCCGTGGTTCCAGGATCGGTTGTGGCTCTCCCCGTCGTTGCTGTCCTCGCCGTTCGCCTCGTTGTGCTTCTCGTTGTAGGACACCAGGTCGCGCAGCGTGAAGCCGTCGTGCGCGGTGATGAAGTTGATGCTGGCGAACGGGCGCCGGCCCGAGTTCTCGTAGAGGTCCGAGGAACCAGAGATCCGCGACGCGAACTCACCCAGGGACGGCTCACCGCGCCAGAAGTCACGCACCGTGTCGCGGTAGGCGCCGTTCCACTCGGTCCACTGGGGCGGGAAGTTGCCGACCTGGTAGCCACCTGGGCCGACGTCCCACGGCTCGGCGATCAGCTTGACCTGGCTGACGATCGGGTCCTGCTGCACGAGCTCGAAGAAGGTCGCGAGCCGGTCGACCTCGTAGAACTCCCGCGCCAGTGTGGACGCGAGGTCGAAGCGGAAGCCGTCGACGTGCATCTCGGTGACCCAGTAGCGCAGCGAGTCCATGATCAGCTGCAGCGAGTGCGGGTGGCGGACGTTGAGGGAGTTCCCGGTGCCGGTGTAGTCCATGTAGTACTTGGGCTCGTCCTCCATCAGGCGGTAGTAGGCCTGGTTGTCGATGCCCTTGAAGCTCAGCGTCGGGCCGAGGTGGTTGCCCTCGGCGGTGTGGTTGTAGACCACGTCGAGGATGACCTCGATACCGGCGGCGTGCATCGACTTCACCATCGACTTGAACTCCTGCACCTGCTGGCCCAGGCCGGTCATCTCGCTGGCGGTGGCCGAGTACGCCGCGTGCGGGGCCAGGAACGCCAGGGTGTTGTAGCCCCAGTAGTTGCGCAGCCCCTTCTCGAGCAGGGTGTTGTCCTGGACGAACTGGTGCACCGGCATCAGCTCGATGGCGGTCACCCCGAGACGGGTCAGGTGCGCGGTGATCGCGGGGTGCGCCAGCCCGGCGTACGTCCCACGCAGGTCCTCAGGCACGTCGGGATGCAGCTGGGTGAGTCCCTTGACGTGGGCCTCGTAGATGATCGACTCGTTGTAGGGAATGTCGGGCGAGCGGTCACCCTCCCAGTCGAAGAACGGGTTGATGACGACACCGAACGTCATGTGGGAGGCCGAGTCGGCGTCGTTGCGGGAGTCCTCGTCGCCGAAGTTGTAGCCGAACAGCGACGGGTCCCAGTCGATCTCACCGGCCGTCGCCTTGGCGTAGGGGTCGAGCAGCAGCTTGGCCGGGTTGCACCGGATGCCCTTCTCGGGATCCCACGGGCCGTGGACGCGGTAGCCGTAGCGCTGTCCCGGCTGGACGCTGGGCAGGTAGCAGTGCCAGACGTAGGCGTCGACCTCCGTCAGCTCCACCCGGGTCTCGTTGGTCGCTCCTCGCGGCCCGATCTCGAACAGGCACAGCTCGATGCGGTCGGCGACCTCGCTGAACAGCGCGAAGTTGGTCCCGCTGCCGTCGAACGTGGCGCCTAGCGGGTAGGCCTTGCCGGGCCAGATCTCCACAGTTGTTCTCCTCGGGATTGCCACAGGTTGTAACGATCAAACTACTGGGCTGGAGTACCCGGACCGGCCCGGTCCAACCCCGAGGGTGGGCCGACTCACACTGGATTGTTCGTGAGGCGTCCGGTTCAGACGCCGATCGAGCGCCACGGACCCCGGATGGCGAACGTCATTCCGTTGCTGGCCTGGATGTTCACGAACAGGGTGCGGCCGTCGGCGCTGAACGTCGAGCCCGCGAACTCATCGCCGTAGCGGGGGGTCCCGTCGGCCCGGGTCGCCCGGTTGAGCGCGATGTCCCAGAGCTTGCCGTGCCGGGTCAGGCCGCGCAGGTAGTTGTCTCCCGCGCTGTCCTCGCACAGCACCAGCGTGCCGTGCCTGGAGGCGGTGACGTTGTCGGGGAAGTCCAGCGTCTCCTCGCCCGGCGACTGGAACACGCAGGTCAGCGTCTGGCGTCGGGTGTCATAACCCCACACCTGGCCCTTGCCGTTTCCGTACCCGTTGGTGTCGTCGGCCCGGACACTGTTCTCGGGTGCGCCGCCGCCCTGGGTCGAGGTGAAGTAGACGACACCGTCCTCGAAGACCTGGCCCTCCAGGCGGGAGAAGTACGCCGCGCCCCTGGCCCGGCCCTGGTTGCCCACGAAGACGATGGCGTCGTCGTTGGCCGTCGGCGCGGTCTGCCCGGGTGTGTAGGGGAACTCGGGGTCCGGCTCGTCGATGCGCACCCACTCGACCTTGTAGGTCCGCCCCCGCTGCTGCCGGCCCTCGAGGTGCTGGTTGGGCTTGTTCTTGACCGCGAGCATCTCCAGCACGCCGTCGTTGTCGAGGTGACCGCGCCGCATCGGGTTCCGCTTCGGTGTGTAGCGGTAGAACCCGGAGGCGAAGCCGAAGTTGTCCTCGGTGAGGTAGAGGGCGCCGCCGCGCGGGTCGAAGGAGACCGCCTCGTGGGCGAAGCGCCCCGCGCGGGTGATCGGCTGACGGTTCGACTGGCCGTCGACGGGGACCTCGAAGATGTAGCCGTGCGGCTTCTCCAGCGTCACGTTCGACGCCCCGGTGAAGTCGGGCCCGACATCGGGGCCGTTGACCGTCTCCTCGCAGGTGACCCAGCTGCCCCAGGGCATCTGGCCGCCACTGCAGTTCATCATCGTGCCGTTCAGGCTGGTGTAGGAGTTGAGCACCCGGCCGTCCGGCGTGACCTGCACCGTGGTGGTGCCACCGCCGGCCTGGGCGTCGTAGGGCTCGCCCGGGCCGAAGGCCGGAGTCGGGTTGTTGACCTCGTGGTTGCGGATCAGGACCGTGTTGCGGCCGGACCCGCGGAAGGCGCCCATGCCGTCGTGCCGGCCGGGCAGCCGGGTGCCGTCGTCGAGCACGACCGGCGACTCCGTGTCGTGGAAGGTGCGATAGCGGAAACCCCGGGGGAGGTGCAGCCGGACCTTGCCGTCGCGCTCGTCGGCGACCGGGAACAGCTCCACGTTCCGGGGGTGGCGACGCTCGCCGGGAGCGCGGGCCTCGGCGGGGAGCGCGGCGAAGCCGGCGAAGGGGCCGCCGGCCAGGGCGGCCACGGCTCCGGATCGGAGCATGGTCCTGCGGTCGAGCTTCATCGTGGTCCTCCCGAGGTGGGGTGTCGAAACGGCCACACTATGACCTCGGTCACGTCACGAGAAGGGGTTGCTCCGGGTTCCGAGTGGCTACCGACGAGTAGTCCTCGAACCTAGGATGAGGGGCATGAAGCGCACGCTCTACGACGACGACCACGAAGCCTTCCGATCCTCGGTCCGCGGATTCCTCGATCGGGAGGTGACTCCCCACTGGGATGACTACATCGAGGCCAAGCAGTTCCCCCGGGAGATGTGGAGGGCGTTCGCCGCGCAGGGACTGCTGGGCCTGGAGATCCCCGAGCAGTACGGCGGCTCCGAGGCCGGCGACTTCCGCTACAACGCGGTGCTCGCCGAGGAGCTGGGTCGCCTCTCGATGGCGCTCGGGTCCTGTCACGGCATCCACGCCGACATCGTCGCGCCGTACCTCGTCGAGCTGACCACCGAGGAGCAGCGCGAACGCTGGCTGCCCGGCTTCGTCAGCGGCGACATCCTGTGCGCGATCGCGATGACCGAGCCCTCCGGCGGCTCCGACCTGGCCGCCTTGAAGTCGACGGCCGTCCGGGACGGTGAGGACTGGGTGCTCAACGGCTCGAAGACGTTCATCACCAACGGCTACTCCGCCGACCTGGTCGTGGTCGCCGCACGGACCACCCCGGAGAAGAAGGCCAAGGGGATCTCGCTGTTCGCGGTCGAGGACGGGATGGACGGCTTCACCCGCGGCCGCAAGCTGGACAAGGTCGGGCAGGACGAGTCCGACACCGCCGAGCTGTTCTTCGCCGACGTCCGCGTCCCGGGCAACAACCTGATCGGCGAGCTCGACATGGGCTTCATCCACATGATGAATTGGCTGCCGCAGGAGCGCCTGTCCAACGCGGTCGGCAACCTGTCGCAGGCGGCCCAGATCCTCGACGAGACCCTCGTCTACATCAAGGAGCGCAAGGCGTTCGGCCAGGCGATCGGGTCCTTCCAGTACAACAAGTTCATCGCCGCCGAGCTGGTCACCAAGATCGAGGTCACCCAGGCCTTCGTCGACCAGGCCGTGCTCGCCCACACCGAGCATCGGCTGACCCCGGTCGACGCCGCCAAGGTGAAGTGGTGGGCCGCCGACATCCAGAACGAGGTGCTCGACGCCTGCGTCCAGCTCTACGGCGGCTACGGCTACATGAACGAGTACCGCGTCGCCCGCGCCTGGCGCGACGCCCGGGTCTCCAAGATCTGGGCCGGGTCGAACGAGATCATGAAGGAGCTGATCGGGCGGGATCTGGGGCTGTAGCGGGCTGCAGGTTTCCCCGGTCGGCCGGTGACTCCGGTCGTCGTACGGCGATACTTCACCCCCCAACGACCGGGATCGGTGCACCACCCCGTCCGCCATGTCCATTCCGGGTGTTCGTGGCGGCCCGGGCCCACACGACTGGGTGCGGCAGCGGGAGACTGTCTCGATGCGCATGTTCGTCGCGGTGATCCCGCCTGACCACGTGGTCGAGCATCTCGAAGAGTTCCTTGCTCCTCGTCGAGAGGCGGCGCCGTTCCGGTGGACGGTCCCCGAGCAGTTCCACCTCACCCTGGCGTTCTCCGGCAACGTGCCCGAGCGGTCCTACGACGACCTGGTCGCCCGACTCGAACGCGCCGCCCGGAAGCGCAGCCCGATGGAGGCACGGATCGCGGGTGGCGGGGCCTTCCCGAACGTGGGCCGGGCCAGGGTGCTCTACGCCGGTGTCGCAACCGAGGGCGAGGAGCTGAGCAGAACCGCCACCGGCGCCCGCGCCGCGCTGTCGAAGGCCGGCGCCGGGGTCGACGGTCAGCGGTTCCGGGCGCACCTCACCCTGGCGAGGATGGGTCGTCCGGCCGAGGCGACCAACTGGGTGCGGCTGCTCGACACCTATGCCGGCCCGCCGTGGAGCGTCGAGGAGATCGCCCTGGTCCACTCCCACCTCGGCGAGGGACCGCGCAAACGGCCCCGTCACGAGGTGGTCGAGACGTTCAGCCTCGGCCGCGCTGGTAGCGGTCCAGCGCCACCCGACGCTCCTCCGCGTGGTCGATGATCCGCTTCGGATAGCCGTGGTCGTAGCCGCCCTCCGCGTCCCACGGCTCGTGGATCGACTTCCCGGACAGGTGCGCCAGCTCGGGCACCCACCTGCGCACGTAGTCGCCGGCCGGGTCGAACTTCAGCCCCTGGGTGACCGGGTTGAACACCCGGAAGTAGGGCGCCGCGTCGGTCCCCGTGCCGGCGACCCACTGCCAGCCGTGGTTGTTCGACGCGAGGTCGCCGTCGACGAGATGGTCGAGGAAGTGCCGCGCCCCCAGCGGCCACCACACGTGCAGGTCCTTGGTCAGGAAGCTGGCGGTGATCATCCGCACCCGGTTGTGCATCCATCCCTGCGCCAGCAGCTGTCGCATGCCGGCGTCCACGATCGGGAAGCCCGTGGCCCCCTGCTTCCATGCCGCGATCGCGTCCTCGTGCTCGTCGTAGGTCAGACCGGGCACCGGCCTCAGGTCCGCCCAGGCCGATTCAGGGTGGTGGTGCAGCACGTCCGCGTAGAACTCGCGCCAGGCGATCTCCGTCTCGAAGGTGTGTGCACCCTGGCTGCGCGAACCCGCGGTCTCGGCGAGGATCTGGCGTGGGTGCAGCATCCCCAGCTTGAGGTACGGCGAGAGCCGCGACGTCCGGTCCGCTCCCGGGTCGTCGCGCAGGTCGGCGTACCCGGCCAGGTCGTTCTCGAGGAAACTGTGCAGCCGCCTGCTGGCCGCGTCCTCGCCTGCGGTCGGCATCGCCTCAGGTGCCGCGTGCAGGGCCTTCTCCAGCATCGCGGCGACGCGCTTGCCGTCCTCGGCGTCCACCCAGTCCACCCCACGCGGCGCGGGCACCGGGGCGTCCCAGCCGGTCGCGCGCCATGCCTTGCTGAAGGGCGTGAACACCTTGTAGGCGTTCCCCGACCCGTTGCGCACGGCCCCCGGCGGCACGGCGTACGGCGTGCCGGTCGCCACCCCGGAGACACCGGGTGGCAGGGCGTCGACCACCGCGATGTCCCGCTCGTGGGAGTGCGGCGTGAAGTCGTTGGTGACGTGCACCTGGTCGGCCCCAGCGTCACTGGCCATCCGGGGCACCACGGAGGACGGCCGGCCCAGCCGGACGCACAACCGGCCACCCATCGACTCGTCCAGCGACCGGAGACCGGCGGCCAGCCACGCGCGCCTCGCCGGGCCCGCCCCGTTCCAGAGGGAGGGCTCCAGGACGAACAGGCCGAGGACCGGGCCGTTCGCCGCAGCCGCGCGCAGCGCCGGGTTGTCCCGCAGTCGCAGGTCGCGACGGAACCACATGATCGAGCTCATCCCCTGACCCTACGAGCGGGGGTGTGAGACGGGACACGAGCAGGTTTGGGGCGATGCCCGGTTGGCTAGGGTCGTTGGATGCGACGCCTCGCACTCCAGCTGCGCCACACGCTCTGGGACATGACACCCCGGGACCACCGGCAGACGGAACGTGAGTTCCGTCGTCGGCAGCTGGTCAGCGGGGTGGTCGTCGTGGTCGGCGCCCTGGTCCTCGCGTTCGCGTTGCGACAGACCTCCACGGGCAGCGTGGAGTTCTATGGCGCCACGCTCCTGCTGGCCCTGGTGTGGACGGTGGGCGCCTTGGCGTCCGGTCCCATCCACCTCGGCCGCATCGGGCTCGACGAGACTGCTGCCGCGCGGCCCATCGTGCAACCGATCCTGGTCGGGCTCGGGCTGGCGGCGGTCTTCGTGGTGGGCGCGTTCATCGTGAGGTTGATCCCGCCGCTGGCCGATCAGGTGCGCAGCGTCCTCGAGTTCGCCGGCGAGGGCTCCTCGGCCCTTCCCCTGCTGATCGTCACCGTGCTCAACGGGATCGCGGAGGAGCTGTTCTTCCGAGGGGGCCTGTATGCCGCCATCCGGGGTCACCAGGTCCCGATCACCGCTGTGGCCTACGCGGTCGCGACCGCCGCCACGGGCAACGTGATGCTTGCCTTCGCCGCGCTGGTGCTCGGTGTGGTCGTCGGCCTGGAACGCCGCGCCAGTGGAGGCATCCTCGCTCCGGTGCTGACGCACCTCGTGTGGTCGGTGACGATGCTCTACGCCTTGCCCGCGATCTTGCCGCCGATGGGGTAGGTGCCGGTTTCCCCGGCCGGCCGGGGAAACCGGACGTTGTACGGCGAAACATCACCCCACCACCTCAGGGATCAGCCGACCACCCCGCCCGAATTGTCAGGGCACGTCTTCCGACAAGGCCCGGCGCACCGCTTCGGCGTACGACAGTGGCTCACCGGGCACGATCTCGCGGATGCGCTGCTCGGTGACCAGGACCTCGACGCCCATCGAGTCGATCAGGTTGCGGCCGGTGATGACATCGACGTCGGTCACCAGGGCCAGCCAGTACGACGACAACCGGGGTGTCAGCACGGGAACCTCGATGATCCGCACGATCCGACCGGTCCCGGCGTCGGCCGCCACACGCAGCATCTCGACGTAGCTCATCTGGTCGGGACCGCCGATCTCGTAGATCTGGCCCATCGCAGCCTCTTTCTCGCACACCCCGACCAGGTAGCGGATCACGTCGTCGACGGCGATCGGCTGCGTCTTCGTCGTGGCCCACTTGGGGACGACCATCGCCGGCAGGTTCTTGACCAGCTGGCGGGTGATCTCCCACGAGATGCCGCCGGCGCCCACCACGATGGCCGCGCGCAGGACCGTGACGGGGACCCCGGTCTCGGCGAGCAGCGACTCGACCTCGCGGCGTGAGCGCAGGTGCGCGGAGAGATCCCCGTCGTCACCCAGCCCGCCCATGTAGATGATCTGGCGGACCCCTTGCTCGGCCGCCGCGCTCGCGAAGGCTCGGGCCGCCTCGGCGTCCTTGCGCTCGAAGTCGGCATCGTCGAGGGAGTGGACCATGTAGTAGGCCACGGCGACCCCTTCGAGCGGCCCCATCAATGAGGCCCTGTCGTTGACGTCACCTGCGACCGGCTCCCCCGGACCCTGGTAGGAGTCTGGGTTGCGGGTCATCGCGCGGACTTCGTGTCCCTCGTCGATCAGGGCGGGGACCAGGCGGCGACCGATGAAGCCGGTGGCGCCGGTGACCAGGATGCGGCTCATGGAGCAACAGTAGGAGACGACCGATCAGGCCGCTGCCGCGACGGGCTCAACGTCCTAGGCTCGACGGCATGAGAATCGCGATCATCGGCACCGGAATCGTCGGACGGACCCTGGCACTCGGCCTGAAGCAGGTCGGACACGACGTGGTCGTGGGGACGCGGAATCCCCGGGAGACGGCGAAGCGTGAGGAGTGGGTCGGCCTCGACGTCCCACTCAGACCGCTCGCGACCGTGGCGGGCGACGCTGGCCTCGTGGTCAACGCCACCAGCGGCGGCGCGAGCGTGTCGGCCCTCGGCGAGGTGGGCTCGGACCACCTCGCTGGAAAGGTCGTCCTCGACGTGGCCAACCCGCTCGACTTCTCCCAGGGGTTTCCGCCCACCCTGAGCGTCAAGGACACCGACTCACTGGCCGAGCAGATCCAGCGTGCCTTTCCCGAGGCGCGGGTGGTGAAGAGCCTGAACACGGTCACCGCGTCGGTGATGGTGGACCCGGGCAGCGTCGGTGACGGGGACACCACCATGTTCGTCTCCGGGGACGACGCCCAGGCGCGCCAGCAGGTGACCGCTCTGCTGGGCGAGCTCGGCTGGCAGGACGTCATCGAGCTCGACGGCCTGCACAACGCTCGGGGGCAGGAGATGTGGTTGCCGATGTGGGTCCGCCTGATGGGCGCTCTCGGAACGGCCGAGTTCAACCTCAAGGTCGTGCGTTGAGGCCGGTGGCACAACCAGCGGGACGAAACCGCGAAGTAACACCGTTTGGCTAGGGTCGGACCCATGTCGTACTTGCTCCGCGTCGAGCTGCCGGACGTTCCTGGTGCGCTGGGTCGGCTCGCCTCGGCGATCGGTTCTGCCGGGGGGAACATCGACGCGATCGAAATCGTGGAGCGTCACGAGGGTCGCGCCATCGACGACGTGTTCCTCGCGGCGGAGGCAGGCGTGATGCCGGACAGCATCGTCTCCGCCTGCACGGCGCTCGAGGGCGTCCAGGTGCTGTGGATCTCGCGCTACGCCGCCGGCTCGAACCTGACCCGCGATCTCGAGGTCGTCGAGGCGATGACCTCAGCCCCCTCAGCCGCCCGGGACACGCTTGTCGACCTGTTGCCGGCGACCTTCGTGGTCGACTGGGCGATGCGCGTACGCCGCGTCGGCGACGGCGCGACCGTCCTCCACAGTTCACCGGCCGCACCCAGCGAGATCCCGGACGACATCCACTGGCCGGTGGACCTCCAGCGAGGCAGCCGGATCATGGTTCCCGAGCGGATGTCGGAGATGCTCGTGGCCGGTTGCTCGTTCGAGGAGGACGAGATGATCGTGATCGCTCGCCGCGGAGGCCCCGAGATCCTCGACTCCGAGATCGCCAGGCTGTGCCACCTGGCGGCCCTGGCCGCCTCGATCTCCAGCTGACCGGCCAGGCGGCGCGGCGCGATCAGTCGATCTGCGTGAGCTTGAACACCGGGATCTGACGGTCCGTCTTCTTCTGGTATTCCCCATAGGTCGGCCAGGTGTCCACCGCCAGCTGCCACAGGTCGGCGCGCTCGACACCCTCGACGACCTCCGCGCGGTAGGTCTTCTTGACCTCGCCGTCCTGGAGGTCGACCTCAGGGTGCTCGACGAAGTTGAAGTACCACTCCGGCTGGTCGTCCGAGCCACCCTTGGAGGCGATGGCCACATAGACGCCGTCGCGCTCGACCCGCATCACCGGGTTCTTGCGCAGGTTTCCGGACTTCGCTCCGCGAGAGGTGATCACCACGATCGGGTAGCCGGTGTCACGCAGGGTGTTCGCCTCGGCGCCATCGGTGGCTTCGAACTTCTCCACCTGGTCGCGGACCCACTGCGCCTTGCTCGGGACGTACTCGCCTTGAAGTGTCATACCGTCCCAACACCGCCGACCGCGTCGAGATTCCAGCGCCCCGATAGCCTCCGAGCCATGAGCGCCATCGAGGGAGTCAGCGAGATCTTCGACCCGGCCGACTGGGACGAGGTCCCCGGCTTCGAGGACCTGACCGACCTGACCTATCACCGGGCTCGCGCCCATGGGACGGTCCGGATCGCGTTCGACCGCCCGGACGTGCTCAACGCGTTCCGTCCGCACACGGTCGACGAGCTGCTGCGCGTCCTCGAGCATGCTCGTACGACGAGCGACGTCGGCTGTGTCCTGCTCACCGGCAACGGACCCAGCGAGCGGAACGGCCAGTGGGGGTTCTGCACCGGTGGGGACCAACGGATCCGGGGCCGGGCGGGCTACCAGTACGCGGAGGGCGAGACCGCGGAGACCGTGGACAAGGCGAAGCTCGGCAGGCTGCACATCCTGGAGTGCCAGCGGCTGATCCGGTTCATGCCCAAGATCGTCGTCTGCCTGGTCAGCGGCTGGGCAGCCGGAGGCGGTCATTCGCTGCACGTCGTCTGCGACCTCACCCTGGCCAGCGCCGAGCACGGGCGCTTCAAGCAGACCGACGCGGACGTCGGAAGCTTCGACGGTGGTTTCGGGTCGGCGTACCTCGCCCGGCAGGTCGGCCAGAAGTTTGCGCGGGAGATCTTCTTCCTCGGCGACGAGTACTCCGCTGAGGACGCCCAGCGCATGGGTGCGGTGAACAAGGTGGTGCCCCACGCCCAGCTCGAGAAGGTGGCGCTGGAGTGGGGCGCGAAGATCAACGGCAAGAGCCCGACAGCGCAGCGGATGCTGAAGTACTCCTTCAACCTGATCGACGACGGACTCGTCGGGCAGCAGCTGTTCGCCGGAGAGACGACGCGGCTTGCCTACATGACCGACGAGGCACAGGAGGGACGCGACCAGTTCCTGGAGAAACGTGAGCCGGACTGGTCGCCCTTCCCCTGGTACTACTGATCTGGGGGAAAAGCCCAGGTCAGGGGCCTAGTGACCCTTCTTGCGTGGCAGATGCGTGGCAAGAAGTGGCATCGGCATCCGCAGGTCAGTCGGATGTCTCCGCGCAGATCGCGTCGCTGACGATGTCTGGATCGAGGGCGACGACGACGTGATCGCCCTCTGGTGTCCCTCGTTCAGCGACGGCCAGACCGATCAAGGCGAGAGCTGCTGCCTGGTGTCGCAGCGAGCGTTCTTCCGGCAGTCCGTCGCCGAGGAAGCCAGGTTCGTCCCGGTGCCACGCTCGTCTCGCGGTGTCGGCGAGATCTCGTGGGAGGCGGAGGGGTTGCATCGAGTCCTGGTCGGCCAGAGCCGCGCCAATCCGAGCCTGGGTCGCGGAGTCCTCGGCGTAGCGAACGGCTGAGCGAATCCGGTCAGCGATGGGCTGACGGGCGGACGGATCGGTGAGGTGGTCTCGCTGATCGAGCAGCGTCGATGCTCGCCAAGGCAGCTCGAAGGCTCCTCGATGGCTGATGGTTGTCGCGGGTCGCGCGTAAAGTGGGTGCATGTCCATGAGCGAGTCCGAGGCCTACGAGGCGGGGATGTCCCTGCCGAGTGATGCGCGCAGACGCCTCGCGATCCGACTCCTCGAGTCGGTCGACCCGGATGAGGCGTTCGATGCGGCAGCGGAGTCGTGGCTTCGCACCGAAGCGGCTGCGGCGTACGACGCGCTCAAGGCGGATTCATCGCGAGCCGTCCCTGCTGAAGATGTGCGCGCTCGCTTCGAAGCCAAGTGGGCCGCCCGTTCATGACGGACCGGATCAACCTCACTCCGGAAGCCGAACGGCAACTCAACGATCTCGATGACTGGATCGCGGCGAACGCAACCGCCGACATTGCTCGCCGTTTATGTCGGCGATTTTCGATCACATCGACGAGATCCTTCTGTTCCCTCACGCTGGCCGGCCGCGCGACGACGTACGTCCGAGCATGCGGACGTCGACGTACAAGAAACGGACGCTCATCGCCTACGAGGTCGACGAGTCGTTGAACGAGCTCGTGGTCAACATCCTCGGTGTTTTCCACGGCGGCCAGAACTGGGAGGCCGCGCTCAGCGCCAACGGAGACCCGGAAGAGGACTGACAAAGTGGCTCCGTGCGTGGCAAATGCGTGGCAGGAGAGTCGGCGGCGACCGTCGCGTCCAACGTCAACAAGCGCGTTTGCGCAGGTCAGCCGCACAATGCCAACGACGACAACCCACAGCCGCTGAGCGTGCCGCGCTTCCCCTGGTACTACTGAACCGGCGCGCTCACGCAGGTCAGCGACGCAGTGCGGTTCAGCGCTGGGTGACCGCGACGGCGACCGCGGCGGCGGCCGCCAGCACGATCCCGAAGACCGCTGGGGAGACCATCACCGGGCGCACCCAGCGCGGAAGGGGTGGAGTCATGTCCCGGCCCGTGCGAGGGTCCAGGACCAGGTCGTCGCTGTGCCGGGCCAACCGGCCCAGCCCGACGGCTGTCACGAGGAGCACGGCCATTCCGAGCAGGAGTGGAACGACGGGCGGCGAGCCCAGCGGGCCGCGCTCGCCGGCAGCGAAGGCGAGGGCGCTGTCCAGCAGGAGCCACGTGCCGACGGCCACGCCGAGGCCGCACGCCGCGGCGTTCCGGCTGACCGGTCCCAGCCAGGTGCCGGAGCTCGCGCCCGGATGTCCCAACGCGGCGCTGACCTCCTCGGCGTAGGCCCGGGGAGGCCCGAACGCCTCGCGCGGGTCCTCGCCGGTCTCGGTCACGTGGCTGTGCACCTCGGCGAGCGCCTCGGCGATCCGTGGGCCGGGCACCTCACGCGTCCGCAGGGCGAACAGCAGCTCGGTGGTGTAGGTCTGCAGCTCGGTCGTCACGCGGTCACTCTCCCTGACGTGAGCAGGACTGTGGCCCGCTCGGTGAAGGTCAGCCAACGGGCCGTACGGTCGTCCAGCGCGGCGTGGCCGGCGGGGGTGGCGGCGAAGAACTTCCGTCCCGGCCCTCCGACCCCCTCACGCCAGGTGGTGGTCAACAACCCCTCCTGTTCGAGGCGAGTGAGCACCGGATAGAGCGTGCCGCCCTTGATGGTGCCCAGGCCAGCATCCTGCAGCCGCTGCGCGACCGCGTAGCCGTAGGTCTCCTCCTCGGCGACCACCGCGAGCACGCACAACGAGAGCACGCCACGCATCCACTCCGCGGGCCACTGCTGTTCCACCATGACTAGACAGTAAGACAAACTAGTCAGGCATGCAATACATCCTGACGCAGCACGAGAGGTTGATCTCGGACCGCCTGTGTTGGCGAAACCCAAAAGGGCACTGGGGATCCCATGGAGCATCACGAGGTGTTGATCGTCGGGGGCGGCAACGCCGGGATCTCGTTGGCGGCCAGGCTGGTCCGCGACGGTGCGCAGGACGTCGCCGTGGTGGAGAGCGAGTCCGTGCACCGCTACCGCCCACTGCTCAACTACGTCGGGGCCGGCGAGGCGACGATGGCCTCGCTGGAGCGGCGCGCGGCCACGGTGATGCCGGACGGGTGCACGTGGATCCAGGACCGGGTGCTGGCAGTGGATGCCGACGGCCCGAGCGTCTTGACGCGGGACGGCCGACGGATCGCCTGCACCACGCTGGTCATCTGCCCCGGCCTCGAGGAGGACTGGGACGCCACCCCCGGCCTGGTGGAGGCCTACGCGGCCGGCTGGGCCGGATCCACCTTCGTGGTCGAGAGCGCGCCGCGGGTATGGCCCGCGCTGCGGGACCTGGCGGGGGGCCGCGTGGTCTTCACGATGCCGCCCGAACCGGCCCCGTGCGGCGCGACCGCCCTCAAGCCGCTCTTCATGGCCTGCGACCACTGGCGGCGTTCCGGAGTGCTGCAGGACCTCGAGGTGCACCTGGTTCTTCCGGGTCAGTCGCCCCTCGGAGTCCCCAGGGCCGACGGGCTGCTCGAGCAGACACTGGCGTCGTACGGCGTGCACGTGCTGCGAGAGGCGCGGATCACCCACCTGGACGCACGGCGGATCACCGTGACGACTCCCGAGGGCGACCAGGAACTGGATGACCTCGCCTATGCCCATGTCGTCCCGACCTACCGCGCCCCCCGCTGGGTCGCCGAGAGCGATCTGGCTGGCGCCGGCGAGGCGGGCCTGGTGGACGTCGACCCGTCCACGTTGCGTCACCGGCGCCATCGTGCGGTCTGGTCAATCGGCGACGTCGCCGACCTCGGCATCAGGCCCTCGGGTGGGGCGTTGCGCAAGCAGGTCGCGGTCCTGGCGCACAACATCGGAGCCGACGCGGGGCCCTTCGAGCGTTACGACGGCTACACCGTCATGCCGATCACGGTCGCTCGGCACCAGCTGATGCTCGTCGAGGTGGACCGCAGCGGCCAGCCGGCACCGACGGTGCCCTTCCCCGACCTGGTCCGACCCCGACGGGCCACGTGGTGGGTGGACCGCTACGCCCTCCCGGTGACGTACTTCCGGCGCATCCTGCGCGGCAAGGTCTGACTCTTCGGTTCGAGTCCTTCAGCTGGCCGAGCCGGACTCGGACGGAACCTGGGGTGAGACGCGATCGAGGGGCGCCTGGCTTTGGTCTCCGTCGCCAGGGGCGATCCCCCTTCTGACGAGGGCCCAGGCCGTGATCGCCACGCCCAGGTAGGCGAGGTAGGCGACCACCCAGGCCCGCAGACTCCAGTCGACCTCGTCCCACGCGTAGGGCGTCGGCATCAGGACGACGAAGAACGCCACCAGGCCGCTGGCGTACGTCGCTGCCCACCAACCTCGGGCCCAGCGAAATATCGTGAGGCCGGGCATCCCCGGCACCGGGAACAAGGCGATGGGCAGGGCGGCCAGGCCAGCGATGGCCGTCGCCGCGAGGGTCTCGGAGAGGAACGTGCTGGTCACTCCGGAGGGTTCGCCCATGAGTCCGTAGGCGAACCAGGCGAGCAGCCCGGCCACGGCGGCGTACCCGAGCGCGACGAGCGCTGCTCTGGCTTCCTCGGCCTTCCCCGCCAGGGCGCTGAATCCGACGCCTGCGACGAGACCGAAGACGATGCCCGGTTCGAATCCCGTGGCCCGGGTGAAGACGACCGCGACGACGACGAGCAACAGCGTCGCAGGCTTGAACGTGTAGGACGCGGCCGCGCTCGGGGCGAAGCGCTTGACCGCCCAGATGGTGACGGCCCAGCCGACGACGACGTCGATGCCGAAGGAGGCGAGCACCGAGAGCAGGGTGCGCAGCGATCCGGCGTTGAACCCGAACCCGGGATCGACGAAGGACGAGATCACACCCGCCAGGAACACGCCGCCAGCCGCCAGCCACCACCGCGGATCGGGCCCTTCGGCTGCTGACGCGCGGCCACGACGACCCCGCCACCAGGTCGAGAACCGGTCCGTTCCCGTCTCGGTCGCCGAGTTGAGCAGCGCGGTCGGGAAGGCAACCAGCAGAACCAGGATCACGGCGAGCAGCACGCCGACGAGCGCATTCCGCGCCTGCACGTCGCCGACCGTGGGCAGCGCACTCAGGACACTCGGCGCATCGGCCTCCCCGGACGCCAGCCGGGATGTCGAGCCGGACGCCCGGTCTGCCGCGGGTGCCGCGGGTGCCGACGCCGAGCCCGACGCCGAGCCCGGTGCCGCCGTCGGCGACTGCGGGTCACGACGCTCCGTTGCCGCTTCGAGCTCGCTGACCAGCCTTTGCGCAGCGAACGTGACCTCAGTGGGATTCCACAAGCAGATGATGTCTCCGCGGACCTCGCCCTTGCGCTGGCGAGTGGTGATGGTGAGCAACTCCTCGCTCAGGGAGATGTCCATGGTCAGGTCCCCGTGGCTGTCGCCAGCGCTCTCGCAGGTGCGGGGGGACTTCAGTGACGCGCGACCGTTCACCACGGTGAGAGGACCCCGGAAGTCCCTGACGACAGGGTCGGCGACCTCCAGCGTGCAGGTCTCTCCGTCGCAGGTCGCAACAGCGGTGCCGTTCCCGGTGGTTTCGACGTAGTGGCGGACGTCGACGTCCGCCGCAGCGGGGTTCGCGACGATGAGCAGGGACGAGATCGCGACTCCCAGGATCGTCAGGCACCGCCGCAGCGCTCGCACTGGTCAGCTCACCCGGCGTAGAGGACGCTGCGCGCCGCGTCGCACAGCGGCGCGTGGGTGGTCACCGCTAGTGGACCCTGCACCCCGATCTTGCACGCCAGGACGTTGCCAGTCGCGTCGACCAGATAGCGATCCAGCCGGTTGAACCCGCCGGCCTCGGGCCATGCCGCAGTGAACGACCACCCGTCGACGGGCTGGTTCTCGAGCGCCGGAGGCGCGATCCCCTTGGACTGGGCGGCATCCCCCTCCATCCGCTCGAGCAGCTCGAAGGAACTGGGAAAGCTCGACACCGTGATGGTGACGCGGGCGTCTCCCGACTCGAAGGCGCACATCACGGGGGGCGCGGCACCCGACGGCTTGAACTCCGCGGTGACCTTGAACTTCCCGCACGGGACCGGCGTGGTGAGGAGCGTGCCGGTGTTGGTCGGCTCGGGCTCGCTGGGGGACGGTTCAGGTGTCTGGGCCGCGCCGGCCGCCGGCGGCTTGTCGTCCTCGGCCTTCTCGTCCGCTCCGCAGGAGGAGAGGCTCAGCGCAGCGACGAGCGGTATCAGAAGTGTGGGCTGGATGCGCATCAGACGAGCCCTTTCGACAGGGTGCCGCTGCGCGGCTCCGGCTGCGGCTGACCGTAGGGCGGCATCCAGCCGCGTGTCCGGAAAGGGAGCAAATGGCCGTAGGCTGTCTAGTCCGCGTCGACCACGAGAGCTCGAGAACCGCCGGCTGGGTAGCCTGCGGCGGTGAAGGTCGTCGTACTCACCGGAGCCGGGATCTCGGCCGAGAGCGGCCTGCCCACCTTCCGGGCCCCTTCGAGGGGCTCAGGACGAGCGCCGCTGTGGGAGGGCCACGACCCGATGACCGTGGCCACACCCGAGGCGTACGACGCCGATCCCGACCTGGTGCACCGCTTCTACGACGAGCGGCGGGCCGTGCTCGCGAGGGTCGAGCCGAACGCTGCCCACGTCGCGCTGGCCAGGCTCGAGGAGCATCTCGGCGACGACCTCTACCTGGTCACCCAGAACATCGACGACCTGCACGAGCGCGGTGGGTCGCGGCGGGTGCACCACCTGCACGGGCGTCTGCGGGCCGCCTGGTGCACGACCTGCGACGAGCGGCACGAGTGGACCGGCGCCCTCGGTGACCGTCCGGCCTGCCCCACCTGCGCCGAGACGACGCTCCGCCCGGACGTGGTCTGGTTCGGCGAGATGCCCTACGACATGGACGCGGTCCAGCAGGCCATCTTCGACTGCGACCTGTTCGTCGCCATCGGCACCTCGGGTCTGGTCTACCCTGCCGCCGCGTTCGTGCACTACGCCATCGGCAACGGTGCGGAGACGATCGAGCTCAACCTGGCTCCCGACGCCGTCAGCGACTTCGGTCAGGTGCGCCAGGGACCAGCGACCGAGACCGTGTCCGGCTGGGTGGAGGAGATGCTGCGATGAGGTGAGCGCAGCCTGCCCTTCGTTGCGAGCGGCAGCGGGAGGAAGGACGATTGATCCATGCCCTCCCCGACCGCGCAGAGCCTCCCGCCGATGGGTGAGCACGCTCACGAACCGCACTCGGACGCGATCGCCGGCAAGCTGAACGCGCTGCGGGCTGCCGTGCTCGGCGCCAACGACGGCATCGTCTCGGTTGCCGGCCTCGTGATGGGTGTCGCGGCGGCGACCACCAACCGGGACACCATCCTGGTGGCCGGCTTGGCGGGTCTGGTCGCGGGCGCGATCAGCATGGCCGCGGGCGAGTACGTCTCGGTGAGCACGCAGCGCGACACCGAACGCGCGCTGATCGCGAAGGAGACGCGCGAGCTGGCGGAGGAGCCGGAGGAGGAGCTGGCCGAGCTGGCGGGGCTCTACCACCAGCGGGGCCTGTCCGAGGAGCTTGCCCAACAGGTCGCCATCGAGCTCACCGCCCATGACGCACTCCGGTCGCACCTCGACATCGAGCTCGGCATCGATCCAGACGAGCTGGTCAACCCCTGGCAGGCGGCCGGGGCCTCGATGGTCGCCTTCACCCTCGGTGCGGTGCTCCCCCTGCTCACGATCCTGCTGTTCTCGCCCGACCTCCGCGCGGCGGTGACCCTGGTCGCCGTCGGCGTGGCTCTCGCAGGCACCGGCTACACCAGCGCGCGCATCGGTGGCGCTCCCGTGCGGCCGGCCGTGACCCGGGTCGTGACCGGCGGCGTGCTGGCGATGGCGGTCACCTACGGGATCGGCAGCCTGGTCGGCATGGGGATGTCCTGACCCAGGAGCACGTCCACTAGGTTCTGTGGCGTGAAGATCGCTGTAGCAAGGGAAAACCGCCAGGGCGAGTCCCGGGTCGCGATGGTCCCCGAGCTCGTGAGCAAGCTGACCGACCTCGGCTACGAGGTGCTCGTCGAACCCGGTGCCGGAGCACGGGCGGAGTACGCCGACGACCTCTACCTCGAGGCCGGCGCCTTCATCTCCGAACGCGCCCTCCCGGAGGCCGACGTCGTGCTCGGTGTCAACGCACTGAGCAGTGACCGTGCCCGTCAGCTGCGCGCCGGTGCGTCGGTCCTGTCCTTCCTGCCCGTCAACTCCTCCCACGACCTCGTCGAGGACCTCCGCGACATCGGGGTGACCGCGTTCGCCATGGAGCTGGTGCCGCGGATCTCCCGGGCGCAGTCGATGGATGCGCTCTCCTCCCAGGCATTGGTCTCCGGCTACCGCTGCGCGATCGTGGCGGCCGGCCTGCTGCGCAGGTTCTTCCCGCTCAACATGACGGCGGCCGGCACGGTCCAGCCCGCCCAGGTCGTGGTGCTCGGTGCCGGTGTCGCGGGACTGCAGGCGATCGCCACTGCCAAGCGGCTCGGTGCGGTGGTCCAGGCCTACGACGTCCGCGCGGCCGCCGCCGAGGAGATCCGCTCGGTGGGGGCGAAGGCGATCGACCTGGAGCTGGAGACACTCGAGGGCTCCGGTGGCTACGCCCGGGAGATGACCGAGGACCGCGCCGCCAGGCAGCGCGACCTGCTCGCGCCGTACATCGCCAACGCTGACGCGCTGATCACCACCGCAGCGGTCCCCGGTCGCCAGGCGCCCATCCTGGTGACTGCTGAGATGGTCGAGCAGATGAAGCCCGGCTCCGTCGTGGTCGACCTCGCCGCCGAGAGCGGCGGCAACGTCGAGGGGTCGGTCGCCGGCCAGATCGTCCGGATCGGGCACGCGCAGGTGTGGGGCGGGGACAACGTCCCCTCGCAGATGCCGGCTCCCGCCTCCAGGCTCTACGCGCAGAACCTCGTCAGCCTGCTGACCCTGATGACCAGCGAGGGCGAGTTCGCCCCCGACTTCGAGGACGAGGTCGTCATGGGCTCGTGCGTGACCCATGCCGGCCGGATCCTGCACGAACCGACCCGGGAGGCGATCGAGGGCCCGGCCACGAGTGAACTCCGGACCGAGCCCGCGACCGAACCCGAGGCACCCGAACCCGCTCCCGGGGCCGACCCAGCGACCGAACAGCTCGATCTGCCCTTTGACCAGGAGGACGAGAAGTGAACGACGCCGTCGTCTGGCTGACCATCTTCGTGCTCAGCGTTTTCGTGGGCATCGAGGTGATCTCGAAGGTCTCCTCCACGCTGCACACGCCACTGATGTCGGGTGCCAACGCGATCCACGGGATCATCCTGCTCGGCGCGATCATCGTGACCGGCACGACGGACAACGGCTTCGCGGTCGGTGTGGGGCTGGTGGCGATCGTGCTCGCCGCGGTGAACATGGTCGGCGGGTTCGTGGTCACCGACCGGATGCTGCAGATGTTCGTGCGCAAGAAGAAGAAGCCGGCTTCGAGCCGCTCGGCGGCCGGCCGGACCGACGGTGGGGGGGCAGCCACGTGAGCGCCACTCCTACCTGGGTCCAGCTCGTCTACCTGGCCTGCGCTGTCTGCTTCATCCTTGCGCTGAAGGGTCTGTCCGGCCCGAAGACTGCCCGCACCGGCAACCTGATCGGCGCCGCTGCGGCCATCGTGGCGTGCGTCGTCCCGTTCCTCTACCTCGACCTGCTGCACGTCCCGTTGATCCTGGGCGCGATCGTGGTCGGCACCGCCGGTGGTGTGTTCGGCGCCCAGCGGGTGCAGATGACCCAGATGCCGCAGATGGTGGCGCTGTTCAACGGCGTCGGCGGCGGGGCGGCAGCGCTGGTCGCGCTGCTGGAGCTGCGCGAGCTGGTGGCCCTCCACGAGATCACGCCTGAGGACGCCGACCCCAGCTGGTTCATCCTGCTGGCCACCGCCTTCACGATCTTCGTCGGCTCGGTCTCCTTTGCCGGCTCCTTGGTCACCTTCGCCAAGCTGCAGGAGCTGATGACCTCGGCTCCGGTGGTCTTCCCCGGTCTCGCGCTCGCCTTCGGGCTGGGCATCCTCGGTGGGGTCGGCCTGTCCACGCAGCTGGTGCTCGACGCCGCGATGTGGGTCGGGATCGTGCTCGGTCTGGTCGGGCTCGTCTTCGGGCTGCTCCTCGTGCTGCCGGTCGGCGGTGCCGACGTACCGATCGTGATCTCGTTGCTCAACGCCTTCACCGGCCTGACCGTCGCGGCGGGCGGTTACGTGCTGGACAACGTGGTGCTGCTGGTCGCCGGGACGCTCGTGGGTGCCTCCGGCACGTTCCTGACGCTGCTGATGGCCAGGGCCATGGGTCGCTCGGTGACCAACATCCTGTTCGGCGCCCTGAAGGGCGGCTCGACCCTGGGAGCTGGTGTGGCTTCGGACCGACCGGTGAGGTCGGCCAACCCCGAGGACGTCGCGATCATGCTGGGGTACGCCGACCGGGTGATCATCGTCCCCGGCTACGGCCTGGCAGTCGCACAGGCGCAGCACACCCTGCACGAGCTCGTCGACGTGCTGCACGAACGCGGCACCCAGGTCGACTACGCGATCCACCCGGTCGCCGGTCGGATGCCCGGACACATGAACGTCCTGCTCGCCGAGGCCCAGGTGCCCTATGAGCAGCTCAAGGAGATGGACGACATCAACGGCGAGTTCAAGGATGCCGACGTCGTCCTGGTGGTCGGTGCCAACGACGTGGTGAACCCGGCCGCCAAGACCACGCCAGGTGCGCCGATCTACGGCATGCCCATCCTCAACGCGGACGAGGCCAGGCAGGTCGTCTTCATGAAGCGCTCGATGCGTCCGGGCTTCGCGGGGATCGAGAACGAGCTGTTGTTCGAGGAGAACACCACGCTGCTCTTCGGTGACGCCAAGGACTCCATGGGCAAGCTCCTCAACGCCGTCAAGGCCCTCTGAGGTCGCCGCTCGCACTGCCGCGCGGGCAGCGTTTCGGAAAACTGGTCCAACCACCGGTCAATGCCACATAATGGGACATTGGCGGCATGGTGCCGCCCCTGTCTGAAGGGTGGCCGTGCACCGGGGAGTCTCTTCGTCCGACACTGCCTGGCAGCCGGGGACGGGGAGACCGACGCTCACCACGCCGGCCCCGAGTCTTGCGCGGTCGGTCCGGATCTCACTGCTCCTGCTGGCAGTACTGGCGTTGGCCTGGTGCGCCACCACGGTGGGCGAACCCAACCTGGTGCCTGCCATCTGGCCCGCCGGGGGAGTGGTCGCGGGGTTGTTGCTGACCTCCCCGAGCCGGCTGCGTCCCTGGTTGCTGCTCGCGAGTCTGGTGCTGATCCTCACTGCCTTTCTGGCCACCGGCCATGACGTGGCACCCAGCCTCGGGTTCACCCTCAGCTTCGTCGCGGGGGCCTGGCTGGTCCGCGAGCGACTCGTGGTCGGGCTCGCAGGTGCGCGAGCCGCACTCCGAGACTCCGGTGACGTGTCCCGGTTCGTGGGTGCGCTTGCCGCAGGCTCGGCGGTGGCCGGGATCGGCTGCGGCCTCACCCTCTGGGCGACCGGCCACGGACGCCCGATGCTGGGGGCCCTCGAGGCGTTCGGCGCCAACGCTGCAGCCGTGATGGTGCTGCTCCCCCTCTTCCTCGCGGGGGTCAGCTTCGAGCCGATCGCCGGGCCACGCGAGCGCATCGTGCAGGCCACGCTCACGATCGGTACGACGCTGGGCGTGTTCCTCGCCACCGACATCCCGCCCATCGTGTTCGCAGTGATGCCGATGTTCGCGTGGCACGCGTTCCGCGGCACCCTGCGGGAGGCGACCCTTCTGCTGGCCATGGTGGCTGTGATCGGGTCCTCGGTGACCGTGCTGGGCGTCGGCCCCATCTGGGCGCTCGGTGACACCTACGGTCTGGCGCCGGAGCTGGTGAGCGGCGTCCTCCAGCTGTTCCTCGTCGACTGTGGCCTGATCCTGCTGCCTCTCTCGGTGATGGTCACCCAGCAGCGGATCGCGACCGCTCGCGCCGACAACGAGCGCAGGACCCTGCAGCGCCTGGTGGCGTCGGCAACCGGCACCGCCATCATCGCGACGGGTCCGGAGGGGACCATCACGTTGTTCAACCCAGGCGCCGAGGCGATGCTCGGTTACACCTCCGAGGAGGTGATCGGCCTGCAACCCGACATGTTCCACCCCGAGGACGAGCTCCGCCACCAAGCCGCCCGGCTGCGCGCGCTGCCCCACTTCGCCGACATCTGCCGGGCCTCGGTCGCCGCGGAGGACGCCAACCGGCTGTGGCTGTTCCGGCACAAGGACGGCCAGGAACGGATCATGCGGATGACCCTCACGGCTGTTCCGGACCAGAGTGGCGGCCTGTCGGGCTACCTCGCGACCGCGGAGGACGTGACCGAGCGTGAGGCCGCACAGCGCGCGATGCTGCTCACGCTGCAGCACCAGCGCACTGCCGTGGAGCGGTTGCAGGAGCTGGAGCGGGTCAAGGGGGACTTCGTGTCCACCGTCAGCCACGAGCTGCGTACGCCGATCACCAGCATCATCGGCTACACCGAGGTCCTCGAGGACGGCATGGTCGGCGAGCTGACCGACGCGCAGCTCGAGGTGGTCAACCGGGTCGACCGCAACGGGCGCCGCCTGCTTCTGCTCGTCGAGGACCTGTTGACGCTGTCGCAGATCGAGTCGGCGGTCCTGAAGATCGAGCCCGTGGTCACCGACATCCGCCAGGTGGTGGCCAACGCGCACCGAGCGTTGGGCGCGACCCTGATGAGCCGGTCGCTGCAGGTGACCGTCTCGACCCCGTCGGAGCCGGTCGTGCACCACGGCGACCCCGTGCAGCTCGAGCGGATGGTGACGAACCTGCTGACCAATGCCGTGAAGTTCACACCCGACGACGGCACGATCGCGGTGTCGTTGCGCTCCAACGGCGAGATCAGCGAGATCATGGTCAAGGACGACGGCGTGGGCATCACCGAGGACGACCAGACCAAGCTGTTCACCCGCTTCTTCCGGTCCGGCGAAGCCACCGAGCAGGCCATCCAGGGGACCGGGCTCGGACTGACCATCGTCCAGGCGATCGTGGCCCTGCACGGCGGGAAGATCGCGGTCTCCTCGGCCCACGGGCAGGGGACCACGGTCACGGTCACGCTGCCTCGGGTGGCCGTTGCCACCCCGGTGTCCGGCACGGCCAGGGTCGGCTCCGCGACCGGCTGAGCCTGCTGCTGCCGGCCCGGTCACTGGGTCCGGTTACTGGGCCCGGGCTGACTGGGCCTGGTTACTGGGCCAGGCCGTAGAGCCGGTCCCCGGCGTCGCCGAGCCCCGGCACGATGTAGCCCTTCTCGTTGAGGTGGCTGTCGAGGGCGGCGGTGACCACGGTGACCGGGACGTCGATGTCGGCCAGGCCCTTCTCGAGGTTCTCCACGCCCTCGGGGGCCACGAGCAGGCAGATGCAGGTGATGTGGTCGGCGCCGCGGTCGGTGAGGAACCTGATCGCGGCGGCGAGGGTGCCTCCGGTCGCGAGCATCGGGTCCAGGACGTAGCACTGCCTGCCCGACAGGTCGGACGGCAGGCGCTCGGCGTACGTCGAGGCGTTGAGTGTCTCCTCGTTGCGCACCATGCCCAGGAAGCCGACCTCAGCCGTCGGCATCAGCCGCATCATCCCCTCGAGCATGCCGAGCCCGGCCCTCAGGATGGGTACGACGAGCGGGCGCGGCCGGCTCAGGTTGACCCCGTCGGTCTCGGCGACAGGCGTGGTGATCCGCACCGGCTCCACCCGGACGTCGCGGGTCGCCTCGTAGGCCAGGAGCGTCACGAGCTCCTCAGTGAGACGGCGGAACTCAGGCGAGGCGGTGTCCTCGTCACGGAGGGTGGTGAGCTTGTGCGAGACCAGCGGGTGGTTCACGACGTGCAGGCGCATGTCGTACACGTTAGTGGCCGTCATTGTCAGTGGTCCTTCCCGCTCCCGTCTGCAACGATGCGAGTGAGGATCCAGGAAAGGGTGCGTGATGTCTGAGATCACGGACGCAGAGGTCGGCGAGATCGACCTCGCCGTCGTTGCCTACCGTGACGAGGGCGACTGGAACCTCGCCGAGCTGCCCGACCGGTCGCTGGACACCGTCGAGACGATTGCCAAGGAGCTGCGCCGCTATCCCGGTGAGAACGGTGCGTTGGCGCTGATCTCCGTCGCCGAGGACTTCGTGCTGATGGTGCGTGCCCAGGGGTCGTTGGTGCGGGTGCTGCTCTCGGATGCCACCGCGGCCACCGACTGGAGCCTGGCTCGTTCGGCAGTTGACCGGATCGGCGTGCACGTGGACGACGAGGAGGACCAGGCCCCGGCCGGTGACCTCGCGATCTTCGAGGACCTCGGGATGCCGGCTCAGGAGATGGGCGCGCTGCTCGACGACTACGACCTCTACCCCGAGGAGATCCTGAGCGACATCGCCTCCAACGTGGGGTTCGGCTCGAAGTTCGACGACCTCGTCGGCATCGCGGAGTGACTCATTCAGTGACCCAGGTCGGCCCGTGGGAGCCCGCGATGCGCGCTGCTCTGGCCCAGGCCGCGCTCGCCGCCTCCTCCGGCGACGTCCCGATCGGGGCCGTTGTCCTGTCTGCTGCAGGGGAGGTGATCGGCACCGGCCACAACGTCCGTGAACGTGACGGCGACCCCACCGGCCACGCCGAGGTCGTGGCACTGCGGGACGCCGCCGCGTCCCTGGCCGGGTGGAGACTGCCGGGCTGCACCCTCGTGGTGACACTGGAGCCGTGCACCATGTGCGCCGGTGCTGCTGTCCTGTCTCGCGTCGAGCGCGTCGTGTTCGCGGCGTACGACGACAAGGCGGGTGCTGTCGGCTCGCTCTGGGACGTCGTGCGCGACCGCCGGCTCAACCACCGGCCCGAGGTGATCCCCGGCGTGCTCGCGGCCGAGAGCACCGCCCTGCTGGACGACTTCTTCCGCGGCCGACGCGATTTCGACGGCACCGAGGACGTCCGGTAACCTTCCCGGCGGTGGCGTGTCCGAGCGGCCTAAGGAGCACGCCTCGAAAGCGTGTGTGGTTGCAAGACCACCGTGGGTTCAAATCCCACCGCCACCGCCGATGTGATCGTCACGATCAGCGACAGGCCGGATCCTCCTCGGGTCCGGTCTTCGTCGTCTGCGAGGGCGCGCCCCGGCCTGCGGTCATCCGGGGCTCCCGGTGCCTACGCTGGCCCGATGGTGGTCAACCGGAGTCGCAGGGCCAGGGTCGCGCGGAAGCGCAAGCGGCGGATGGACCGGGTCGAGCACGACCTCAGCCCGGAGCAGTGGACTGCCCTCCAGGCAGCGTGGGGTGGCTGCGCCTACTGCGGCGCTGAGGACAAGCCCTTGCAGCGCGACTGCGTGCTGCCCATCTCGCGCGGGGGGCGCTACACGCTCGAGAACATCGCGCCGGCCTGCGGCTCCTGCAACGCCAGCAAGTGCAACGACGAGGTCACCGGCTGGTTGCGGCGCAAGCGGCTGGACGAGCGCGCCTTCCTGGTCCGTCACCATGAGATCGGCCAGGCGCTGGTGCTGCAGTTCCAGGTCGAGGTTCAGTGACGCTCCTCGAGCCCGACCGCTTCACGCAGCTTGCGGGTGGCGTCCTCGAGCCCGGGGTCGTTGCGTGAGCGGGACTCCATCAGCTCGGCCAACGCCTCGGCGAGCACGTTGAGCTTCTCCTGCGAGGCCTCTTCCGCCCGCCGGCCCGAGTTCTCGAGCAGCACGAGCAGCAGGATGGACAGCACGCTTGCGAAGGTGTGGATCGCCACCTGCCACTGCTTCAGGTCGGGCCACAGGGGCGCGCTGACCAACCAGACCAACACGATCGCCAGACAGAACAGGAAGAACGGCGCCCGGCTGACTCGGCCCTGCACCGCCTCGACGAACTTCTCGAACGCGTTGCGTCCGTCGCCCTGCTTGCGGTCGTCTGCTGCGTCGTTGCCGTCCATCCCCGAAGGCTAGGGCTTTCCCCGGCCGGCAGACAGTGTGATGCCACGATGGCGCCATGGAGAGCGCGAAGGTCCTGGCCATCATCCAGGCGGGCGGAACGGGGGGACGGATGGATGTGCTCACCCTCGAGCGGGCGAAGCCCGCACTGCCCTTTGCCGGCAGCTATCAGCTGCTCGACTTCCCGCTGTCCAACCTGGTGAACTCCGGCATCGACGACGTCTGGCTGTCGGTGGGCTACCAGGCCTCCGCGCTCGAGGAGCAGGTGCGCAACGGCCGGCCCTGGGACCTGGACCGGACCCACGGGGGCCTGCGGCTGCTGGTGCCCCAGGAAGGCGCCGGCTCGATGGACGAGGAGGGCTTCGCCAAGGGCAACGCCGACGAGCTCTTCCGGCTGCGCGACCAGATCAGGACTGCGGGTCCTGACCTGGTCCTCGTGATGAGCGCGGACCACGTCTACCGGCTCGACTACCGCGACGTCATCCGCACGCACCGGCAGAAGGACGCCGAGGTCACCGTGGTCACCACCGACCTCGAGGGGACCTACGCCGAGGACGCCACCGACCATGCCGTCGTCGAGGTGAACCGGCTCGGTCGGGTGACCTCGTTCGCCTACAAGCCCGACGAGCCCGCCTCCTCGACGATCGTGACCGAGGTCATCGTCTACGAGCCGGACGTCCTGACCGAGATGCTCGAGGCGTTGCACCACGAGCTGTCCGACGAACCGCACGAGGGGGACGACGACGAAGGCGACTCTGGACTCGGTGACTTCGGCGACCTGTTGCTGCCGCGTCTGGTGGACCGCGGCAAGGTCTACGCCCACCGGCTCGACGGCTACTGGCGCGACCTGGGGCAGCCGCACCACTATCTCAACGCCCACCTCGAGCTGCTCGACGAGGACGCCCGGCTCTTCGACGGCTTCTGGCCGGTCAGGACGCAGCAGCCACAGCGCGAGCCGGCGCGGGTGCTCGAGGGTGCTCGCCTCTCAGAGAGCCTGATCAGCTCCGGTTGTGTCGTCGGCGGCGTGGTGAGGCGGAGCGTCCTGGGGCCGGGTGTCGTGGTCGAGGCGGGCGCCAAGGTCGTCGAGAGCGTCATCTTCCACGACACCGTGGTGCGCGCGGGTGCCACCGTGACGCGCTCGATCGTGGACAGCGACTGTGAGCTGACCGACGGGGCGCGGGTCGGTGGCCCCTCCGTGGCGCTGGACGACCCGGACGCGATCCCGATCGTGGGCCGGGAGAGCCGCGTCAGCTCGAGGCTCCCGGCTGGGTCACGACTGGCCCCGGGGACGACGGCCTGACGCGGACACCTGCGACTACCGTTCCCCCATGCGCGTGCTCAGGTTCGGGGAAACCACCCGGGGCCCGGTGCGGGTGTTCACCATCGGCACCGAGCCCGGTCCGGTCCTGGAGGTGCTCGACCTCGGGGCCACCGTCCACCGGCTCTGGGTGACCGGCGGTGACGGCGTACGACGCAACGTGGTGCTCGGCCACGCCACGGCCGAGGAGTACCTCGCGTCCGACGACTACCTCGGTGGCATCGTCGGCCGTTTCGCCAACCGGATCCGCGGGGCCGTGTTCCCGCTCGACGGCGAGCTGGTGCCCCTCGATGCGAACGACCGGGGCAACGCCCTGCACGGTGGGCCGGACGGGTTCCACCGCCGGCCGTGGAAGGTCGCGCACCAGACGGACACGCAGCTGTCGCTGACGCTGACGAGCCCCCACGGGGACCAGGGTTTTCCCGGCGAGCTGGTCGTCGTGGTGGCCTACGAGGTCACCTCGGAGGCCGTCGGGGTGCGCCTCCAGGCAACCTGTGACGCCCCGACCGTGGTCAACCTGACCACCCACGCCTACTTCAACCTCGACGGCGACAGCGCCGGCCCGGTTGGCGACCAGCGGCTCCGGGTGGACGCGGACACTTATCTGCCCACGGACGACCTCGGCCTCCCGCTGGACCCGCAACCCGTCGCGGGCACGCCTTTCGACCTGCGAGAGTCCACGCGACTGGGGTCGGCGATCGCCGCGACCGGAGGGCTCGACCACAACTTCGTGCTCGCCGGCTCGTCGTGGCGGACCGCGGCGGTCCTCGACTCCCCGAGGACCCGGACCCGGATGACCCTGGGCACCGACCAGCCGGGCCTGCAGGTCTACTCGGGCGGCGGTTTCGACGGCACGAGGCGCTCGACCACGGGGCAGCGCTACCAGCCGGGTGACGGGCTCGCCCTGGAGCCGCAGCGTTTCCCGGACACGCCGAACCGGCCCGACTTCGGCTCCGCCGTCCTGCGCCCGGGGGAGACCTACTCCGCCCTCGCCGAGTGGCGCTTCAGCGCTCTGGATCCAGCTGTCGAGGACTGATCCTGTAGGACTGGGGCAGGCACGCAACCAAGGAGTACCACGATGGAGCAGCGACTGTTGGGCCGGACCGGGCTGACGGTGTCGGCCGTCGGACTGGGCACCTGGCAGCTGGGCGCCGACTGGGGTGAGGTCAGCGAGGTCGACGCGCGTGCGGTGCTCGAGGCGTCGGCCGAGTCGGGTGTCACGTTCTACGACACCGCCGACGTCTACGGGGACGGCCGCAGCGAGCAGATCGTCGGCCGGTTCGCAGCGGCGCACCCCGACGCCGGCTTCACCGTGGCCACCAAGATGGGTCGCCGGCTCGACCAGGTCCCGGAGAACTACAAGCCGGAGAACTTCCGCGCCTGGATCGACCGGTCGCGCACCAACCTCGGCGTGGACCGTCTCGACCTCGTGCAGCTGCACTGCCCACCGAGCGCCGTGATCGAGGACGACGCGACCTATGACGCGCTGGACGCACTCGTCGGGGCGGGCGCCATCGCGGCGTACGGCGTCAGCGTCGAGACGGTCGACCAGGCACTCGCCGCCATCGCGCGGCCGCACCTCGCCACGGTGCAGATCATCCTGAACGCCCTGCGGCTCAAGCCGCTCGAGCAGGTGCTGCCCGCGGCGCAGGCCGCCGGCGTCGGCATCATCGCGCGCGTCCCGCTGGCCTCCGGGCTGCTCTCGGGAAAGTACGACGAGAACACCGCGTTCGCCGACGACGACCACCGCAACTTCAACCGGGACGGCAGCGCCTTCGACGTGGGGGAGACGTTCTCGGGTGTGCCCTACGGCGTCGGCCTCCGGTCGGCCGGTGACTTCACTCGACTGGTGGACACGTCCTGGCCGGGGATCCTGACGCCGGCCCAGGCCGCGATCGCCTGGGTGTGGCAGCAGGCCGGGGTCAGCACCGTCATCCCGGGTGCCCGCAACGAGGAGCAGGCCAGGTCGAACGCAGCGGCCGGCCAGGCGCGCAACCTCGGCGTGGAGTTCATGGACGGGGTCAACCGCATCTACGACGAGCGGGTCCGCGGGCTGGTCCACGACCGCTGGTGAGGTCCGCGCGCGAGGCGTGGGTCACAGCTCGTCCTCACCCGCCGGGTGGCGGGCACAATGAACCGGTGACCCAGAAGTCCAGATGGTTCGAGTCCCCGGCCGATGCCGACAAGCAGCTGGCCGCCGTCGGCTACCTCTCCGACACCGCCACGGCCACCACCACCTTCCTCGCGGGAGCGTTGGAGAAGCCGCTGCTGGTCGAGGGTCCGGCGGGCGTGGGCAAGACCGAGCTGGCCAAGGCGATCGCCCGCGCCAGTGGGGCCGACCTGGTGCGGCTGCAGTGCTACGAGGGGCTCGACGAGGCGCGGGCGCTCTACGAGTGGAACTACAAGAAGCAGCTGCTGTCCATTCAAGCAACAGAGGCGAGACGACGTACGGACCCCACCATGGATGCAGAAGGTGAGTCCTGGGCGGGGAACATATTCACTGACGAGTTCCTGCTCACCCGACCGCTGCTGACCGCGATCCGCCGCGAGGATCCCACGGTGCTGCTGATCGACGAGGTGGACAAGACCGACGTCGAGGTCGAGGGCCTGCTGCTCGAGATCCTCAGCGACTTCCAGGTGACCATCCCGGAGATGGGCACCATCGTCGCCGTACGCCGCCCCCTCGTCGTGCTCACCTCCAACGCCACCCGTGAGCTGTCCGAGGCGATCAAGCGACGCTGCCTGTTCCTGCACATCGGCTACCCCGATGCCGAGCGTGAGCGGGAGATCGTGGTCTCGCAGGTGCCGGAGGTCGAGGAGCAGCTGGCCGGCCAGATCGTCGAGGTGGTCGCGAAGCTGCGCGGCATGGACCTGCGCAAGGCACCGTCGATCGCGGAGACCATCGACTGGGCGCGCACCCTGGTCGCCCTGGGCACCGGCACCCTCGACCCGGCCGCCATCGACCAGACCCTCGGGGTGGTGCTCAAGCACGCCAGCGACCACGACCGGGCGGTGCGCGAGCTGAGGCTGCGGGCCTCGACCGGACCCGACCAGCGATGACGCTGCTCGACCGGCACATCGAGTTCGTCGAGGCCCTGCGCGACGCAGGGCTGCCGGTCTCCCTGGCCGAGGGACTCGACGCGGTCCGGGCGATCGAGGCGCTCGGATTCAGTGAACGCGAGACCCTGCGGGCGGCGTACGCCGCGACCCTGCTCAAGCGGCAGAACCACCGCCCCGGCTTCGACCAGGTCTTCGACCTCTACTTCCCGCTGCTGATCGGGGACGGTCATCCCCGCGATCGGATAGTCCGAGGCGAAACGGTCGCGGATGCGGCCGAGGAACAACGCGAACGTCTCGGACCATCCCGAACCGAGGACGGCCCCCAGGCCCTGGCCGACTTCCGGGAGGCGCTCACGTCCGCGATGGCGATGGGGGACCCGGACGTGATGACGATGCTGGCGCGCGAGGCGGTGCAACGGTTCGGGCTGATCCGCGGACGCGGTCCCGGCGAGCAGCGGTGGTCGTCGTACAACGTGATGAACCGGGTCTCGCCGGACGAGCTGGTCGCGAGGGCGCTGCGGGGGATGGGCCTGGACACCGGCGACGACCCGTCGCTGCGACGGTTGGTCGAGGCGCAGGCGCGGGTGTTCGAGGGGCTCGTCGATGCCGAGGTACGCCGCCGGGCGGCCGAGGTCCGTGGTCCGCGGCACGTCGCCCGGCACACGATCCGCCCGGCCATCGAACAGATCGACTTCACCTCGGCCCGCAAGGCCGACCTGGACCTGATGCGTCGCGAGATCCAGCCGCTGGCGCGTCGGCTGGCCACCCGGCTGAGCAGGGAGCAGCACGCGCGGGCGCGGGGCCCGCTCGACTTCCGGCGCACGGTCCGCGCCTCGATGTCCAGCGGCGGCGTCCCGATGGAGACCCGGCACAAGCCGAAGCGTCCGGGCCGGACCGACCTGGTGGTGCTCTGCGACGTCAGCGGCTCGGTGGCCAGCTTCGCCGGCTTCACGCTGATGCTCGTGTTCGCGCTGCGCGAGCAGTTCAACCGCGTGCGCGCGTTCACCTTCGTCGACGAGATCCACGAGGTCACCGACCGGTTCGGGTCGGGCGGTGACCCGGCGCGCGTGCTGGCGGATCTCGCGGCCAGCGCCCGCCATGCGACGCTGTGGGGTCGCACCAACTACGGCCGGGCCTTCACCAGGTTTGCCGAGCAGCACCCGGACGCGCTCACCCCCAGGACCAACCTGCTGGTGCTCGGCGACGCCCGGTCCAACCACACCGATCTCGCCCTGCCCGTGGTCAAGGACCTGGTGTACTCCGCACGCCACAGCTGGTGGCTCAACCCCGAGCACGCGCGCAACTGGGACACCGGTGACTCGGCCGCGCGCGACTACGGTCGCCTGGTCCCGATGGTCGAGTGTCGCAACCTGACCCAGCTGGGGGAATTCGTGCACGATCTCGCCTGAAGCGGGCCTGCTGCGCGTACCGTCGAGAGCATGCGCCTTCGGCACACCACCCGATGGTCCGGTCTGGTCTGCCTCATCCTGGTCGCGGGCGGCTCCGGCGGCACCGGCTCCTCGATCGCCCCGAAGCAGGCCGGCCACGACTTCTCCTCGGCGAGGGCCTCCCGGACCGTGCGCGTGGTCGCGGTCGGGGACATCGCCTGCGAGCCGGGCACGCCGGTCGGGGACACCACCTGTCGCCAGGCGGCGACAGCGGCCCTGGCGACCAGCCTGCGGCCCGACCTCGTGCTCACCCTGGGGGACCACCAGTACGACGCGAACTCGCTGGCCGAGTACCAGGGCTCCTACGCGAAGTCGTGGGGCGCCCTGCTGCCCAGGACGCGGCCGGCGCTGGGCAACCACGAGTACCTGACTCCGGGCGCGAGCGGCTACTACAGCTACTTCCGGTCCCGCCAACCCGGCCCCCCCGGGTACTACCGCGTGCGCGCGCGGGGCTGGAACATCTACGTCCTGAACAGCAACTGCGAGCAGGTGAGCTGCGCCGTCGAGGCGCAGTGGCTCCATCGCCAGATGAGGGCCCATCCCTCCCGGTGCTCGATCATCACCATGCATCACCCGCGCTACTCCTCCGGCTACAAGCACGGTGACAACACCGCCGTGATCCCGCTGTGGAAGGCTGCCTACCGGCACCGCAACGACATCGTGCTGTCCGGGCACGACCACGACTACGAGCGCTTCCTCCCGATGGACGCCACTGGCCATGTCAAGCCCCGCCGGGGGATGACGCAGTTCGTTGCCGGCACCGGCGGGGTGAGCCTCTACCGGCTGGGCACCCGCAAGCGCGGGTCGGCGTACTACCAGGCGAGCACGGCGGGGGTGCTGTTCCTCGCCCTGAACCCGCGAGGTTACGGCTGGTCCTACCGCAGCATCACCGGCGCGGTGCTGGACTCAGGCAGCCGTCGCTGCCGGTAGCGACGTCCGAGTGCCGCAGCCTCACCCAGCTGGGGAGTTCTTGCACGACCTGGCGTGACCGGACGGTAGGGTTGTCGATTCCCCGAGCACGACTCTCCGACGAAGGACTCCGGCGTTGAACAGTGATGTTGCCGCGCGCGAGGTCGCGCGCGAGCAGGAGTACGTCGACACCGTCTACAGCCAGCTCGACAAGGCGGCGTTGTCCGCGCAGGAGCTGGCCAAGGAAGGCCTCGCTCGTGGCCGGATCGGCAACGAGGGTGGGCTGGTCGAGCGCGACGCGATGGTGTTCCAGGCCGCCCGGCGGATGGCTACCCTCGACGCCGCCCACGAGGGTCTGGTCTTCGGGCGCCTCGACATGGGTGCGCAGGTGGACTCAGACCCGCGCTACATCGGCCGGATCGGCCTGCGCGACGAGAACTACGACGTGATGCTGATCGACTGGCGCGCCCCGGCGGCAGCGGTGTTCTACCAGGCCACGCTGGCCGACCCGCAGGGCGTCGTACGCCGCCGGATCCTGCGCAGCAAGGGCGTGCACGTGCTCGGCGTCGAGGACGACCTGCTCGACCCGGAGGACCCGGCGGCCGAGACGTTGCCGATCGTTGGCGAGGGGGCGCTGCTCGCGCAGCTCTCCAAGGCGCGCGACCGCTCGATGCACTCCATCGTCGCCACCATCCAGGCCGAGCAGGACAAGGCGATCCGGGCGCCCAACAAGGGTGTCGTGTCGATCTCCGGTGGTCCCGGCACCGGCAAGACCGTCGTCGCGCTGCACCGCGCGGCGTACCTCCTCTACGCCGACCGGCGTCGCTACGAGCGCGGTGGCGTGCTCGTGGTCGGGCCGTCCGGGGTCTTCATGCGCTACATCGAACGGGTGCTGCCCTCGCTCGGCGAGACCGCCGTGGCGCTGCGTTCCCTCGGTGAGGTCGTCGACGGGGTCCGCGCCACCCGACGTGAGGAGCCTGCGGCCGCGGAGGTGAAGGGCTCTGCGGCGATGGCCGAGGTGCTGCGTCGCACGTCGCGCCAGGCCGTCCCGGACGCACCCAGCCAGTTCCGGATCTTCTACCGCGACGACGTGATCCTGCTCGGCCCGCGCGAGCTCGGTGCCCTGCGCCGTCAGCTGCTGTCGATGGGCCTGCGCAACCGTTCGACCACACGGGTCGCCTCGACGCTCATCGACGCGATGTGGCGACAGGTCCGCAGCGAGCGTGGCCGCGACCGCACCAAGGAGGAGTTCTCCGAGGAGATCCGCACCGACCACACCTTCCTGGCGTTCGCCGCCGCGTGGTGGCCGGTGCTCGACGCGGCGACCGTGCTCGGCTGGTTGCGCGACAGCGACTTCCTCGCCCGGGTGAGCGAGGGCGTGCTCGCCGACGAGTCGGTGCGGCTGCTCACCAAGTCGTGGGGCCCGGCAGAAGAAGGCAAGGCGCTCTCGGTCGACGACGTGGCGCTGCTCGACGAGCTGCGCTACCTGCTCGGTGACCCCCCCGTCGTGAACACCGGCTCGGTCGACGACGAATACCTCGGTGCCGAGGACTCATCGCTCCAGGAGCTCTGGACCGCCTCCGACCGGGAGTACGCCGGCCCGGCCGGCTGGGCCCCCCCGACCAACCGGGTCGAGGACGACGCGTTCGCCCACGTGCTGGTGGACGAGGCGCAGGACCTCACCCCGATGCAGTGGCGGATGGTCGGGCGACGAGGCCGCGGCGCCACCTGGACGATCGTCGGTGACCTCGCCCAGTCGTCGTGGCCGGTGCCCGAGGAGTCGGCGCGGGCGCGCGCCGAGGCGCTCGGCGACAAGCCGCGCCACGACTTCCACCTCTCGACCAACTACCGCAACTCCGCCGAGATCTACGAGTTCGCGGCCCAGTACGCCGAGCGGGTCGGCCTCGACGCCGACCTGCCCGACGCGGTCCGGACCACCGGCGTGCATCCGGCCCAGCTGCGGGTGGACGACCTCGAGTCCGCGCTGCACGAGCACCTGACCGACCTCGCCGGCTCGCTGCAGGGCACCATTGGCATCGTGGTGCCGACCGCACGTCTTGGCGAGGTCACCCGCTGGGTGTCGTCGTGGCCGGAGCACGCGGACGAGACGGGAGGGCCGGAGTCCCGGATCGTCGTGCTCACCGGGCTGGACACCAAGGGACTCGAGTTCGACGGGATCGTCGTCGTGGAGCCGCAGGAGATCGAGGACGAGGCGCCGACCGGCAGGGCCACCCTCTATGTCGTCTACACCCGGGCCACCCAGCGGATGGTCACGCTCTCCTCCTAGGGCGAGGATGAACCATGCTGATCCATCCTTGGGACGAGGCCACCCGCGAGGAGTGGCAGCACGTGCTCTCATGTGCCGACTTCGGCCAGCTGGTCACGGCCGGGCACGTGGACGGCTTCCCGGTCGTCGTACCCACCCACTTCCTCTACGACGGCGACGCGACCGTCCTGCTCCACCTGGCCCGCCCCAACCCGGTGTGGAAGGCGCTCGCGGCCGACTCGCACGTCGTGCTCGCGTTCACCGGCGACTACACCTATGTCGAGGCCGGGTGGAACGCGGACGCGGGCACCGACCCGGCGTACGGCGTGCCCACGTCGTACTACACGGCCGTCCAGCTGCTCTGCCGCGCCGAGATCGTCGACGACCCGGACGAGAAGGCGGCGATCCTGGCCACCCAGCTCGAGCACTTCGAGCCGGCCGACTCCTCCCGAGTCGTCCCGACCACCGCGAACGAGAGCGACCGTCGTCAGCTCCCCGGCATCCGTGGCCTGCGCCTGCACCTCGAGGGCGTCCGGGCCAAGATGAAGTACGGCGGCAACAAGGACGCCGAGCACCGCCACCAGATCGCCGACCAGCTCGCCGAGCGCGACGGCCCGATGGACGCCGCCGCCCGGGACCAGCTGTTGCGGCGGCTGGAGGGGTAGTGGCGGCGGCCGGGCCCCACAAATGTTGGATCGGAACGTCGAGTACGCCGCTGGACACGTCCCGATCCAACATTTGTGGGATCGGGGACCCACCGAGCCCCATCCGCCGCACCTAGTAGCGTTCCCGGCATGCCCGCCGACCTCTCCCCCGATGCCGCCCTCGAGGAGCTGCTGGGTCACGAGGCGTGGGCGGTGATCCGGTTGCGGGAGAGCCCGACGGTGACGCTCGTGGGGGGTTCCCTGGAGCGCCTGGAGAAGCTCGCTGACATCCCGCTCGAGGAGGGTGTCCCCGCCGAGGGGCGGCGGTTCGACCGGCTGGTCGCCGTACCGTTTCGCCAGGTCGCCGAACGCGGGTTCGTGGCGCACGACGACGGCGCTCCGCTCGCGGTGGTCACCATCGAGACCGAACGTGAGGTCCCGCTGGCCGAGCTGGTCGACGCCCTCCCCGACGAGGAGATCGCCTTCGAGGACCAGGGGGGGTTCGAGACCTCGGACGAGGACTACGCCGGGGTCGTCGCCCGGATCATCCGCGACGAGATCGGCAACGGTGAAGGCGCCAACCTCGTGGTCGGACGCCACTACCGCGCCCAGGTGCGCGACTGGGATGCCGCGAAGGCCCTCACCGTCCTTCGCCGCCTGCTGACCAGCGAACGCGGCGCCTACTGGACCTACTGCTTCTGGACCGGCGACCGGTTCCTCGTCGGCGCCTCGCCCGAGCGGCACGTCAGCGTGCACGGCGGGGACGTGCGGATGAACCCGATCTCCGGGACCTTCCGGCTGCGTGGCCCCTCGACGGGTCCGACGCCGGGAGGAGCGAACACCCCGGAGCCGGACCTGAAGACGCGCCTGCTGGAGTTCCTCGCCGACGAGAAGGAGATCTTCGAGCTCTTCATGGTCGTGGACGAGGAGCTGAAGATGATGTGCGACGTCTGCCACGAGGGTGGCCAGGTCCTCGGGCCGTTCCTCAAGCCGATGACCCACCTCGTGCACACGGAGTATCTCCTGGCCGGCCGCACGCGCTCGGACGTGCGCGACGTGCTGCGGGACACGATGTTCGCTGCGACGGTGACCGGCGCGCCCGTGGAGAATGCCTGCCGCTTGATCCACCAGTACGAGTCCGAGGGCCGCGGCTACTACGCCGGCGCGCTCGCTCTGATCGGTCGCGATGACGAGGGTGCCCCCACGGCCGACTCCCCGATCGTGATCCGCACCGCCGACGTGAGTCCCGAAGGCGCGATGACGGTGACGGCGGGTGCGACCCTCGTGCGTGACTCCGAGCCCGAGCACGAGGTGGCCGAGACCCTCGCCAAGGCAGGCGGCATCCTCTCGGCGTTCGGCCTGGTCCCGGGTGCTCCCGGGGTGCCGTCCGACCTCGCCGACCTCGCCCAGGACGAGGACGTCCTGATCGCGCTGAACTCCCGCAACCGCCGGCTGGCGAAGTTCTGGCTCACCGACCAGGGAGGTTCGGCGCCCGCCCCCTCACTCGCCGGCAGGACGATCGCGATCCTGCACGGTGAGGACGACTTCGTGAACATGCTGGCGCACGTGTTCTCCGTGCTGGGCATGAGCTCTCGGGTGGTGCGCCACGAGGCCCTCCTGGACGAGCAGGGCGTGGAGGGGATCTTCGACGACGTCGATCTGGTCGTCATCGGTCCCGGACCCGGTGACCCTCGCGAGCACGACCACCCGAAGATCGCGGCCTACCACCGTGCGATCGACGGTCTGCTCGCCTCGGGCAAGCCCTTCCTTGCGGTCTGCCTGGGCCACCAGGTGCTCTGTGACCGGCTGGGGATCGCCCTGGACTACAAGGACATCGTCTTCCAGGGCACCCAGTCCTCGGTCGACATCGACGGCCGCGAGGAGCGGGTCGGCTTCTACAACACCTTCGTCGGCCGACTCGGCGAGAGCGACCTGCCGGACGGGGTCAGGGTGGAGTCGGACCCGGCCACCGGCGACATCCACGTGATCTCCGGTCCGACCTACCGTGGGGTGCAGTTCCACGCCGAGTCCATCCTCACCGAGAACGGGTTCGCGTTGCTGCGCCAGTTGCTGCTGGAGCTGCTGGGGTGAGGCCCCCGTGAATTCGGGGGTGCTGGTGGTCGACCACTACGACTCCTACACGTGGAACCTCGTGCATCTCATCGCCGGCGTCACCGGCGTCCTCCCGGACGTCGTGGAGCACGATGCCCCCGGCGTACTGGAGCGCGCCGGCCGGTCCAGCCACGTGGTGCTCTCACCCGGTCCGGGTCATCCGGCCAACGCTGCGGACTTCGCCCTCGGCGGCGCGGTCTTCGAGCTCGGGGTGCCGCTGCTGGGCGTGTGCCTCGGGATGCAGGCCCTCGTCACGTCGTACGGCGGAACGGTGGACCGGGTCGACCCGGCACACGGCGAGATCGCCCTGGTCAACCACGAACAGACTGGGCTCTTCGAAGGAGTCCCCGACCCGTTCGAGGCAGTGCGCTACCACTCGCTCGCGGCTGTGGCCCTTCCTGCGGTGCTCCGCCGGACTGCCCTGGACGAGCACAGCGGCGTGACGATGGCGGTCGCCCACCGCGAGCTGCCGCTCACCGGTGTGCAGTTCCACCCCGAGTCGATCCTGTCCCGTCATGGCGCTCGCCTGATCAGGAACTTCCTGTCATGAGAACCACCGGATGAGCGAGCCCGTGCTCGACGCCGTGCGTGCGGGTTTCGCCAGTAGCGACAGGGTGTTCTGGCTCGACGGCGGTGGCTCACGCGACTGGTCCGGGCGTCGGTCACTGGTCGGCGTGCTCGACGAGAACGACGTCTCCCTCACCTTCGACGCCACCCGCAGAGAGGTGATCCGGCACCAGGGCGGCCGCACGGAGCTGGTCGGGACCGACATCTTCGTCGTGCTCGAGCAGGAGGTGGCGCGTGACGCCGGGGACCCGGACGTGCACTGGGTGGGCTGCTTCGGCTACGCCTCACGTCCCGACCTCCCGGCCCGGCCCTGGGGGCACGGACCAGACGCGATCTGGATGCGTTCGAGCGACATCCAGTTCTTCAACCACGACACCTCGACGGTCGAGGGGCAGGCGACTGCGAGCCGCTCGAGACCGCCGAGCGCCGCACCGAGCTGGTACGCCGACGCGTTCGCGCACGTCCAGGAGGAGCTGCACGCTGGCAACTCCTACGAGGTGAACCTGACCTACCGCGAGAAGCTGGCCTCCACGGCGCTCGACCACCGCGAGGTGCTGGACACCTACCTCCGGCTCCGGGCGAGCAACCCCGCGCCGTACGCCGGACTGCTCCGCCACCGGGGCACGCACCTGCTCAGCAGCTCCCCGGAGCGCTACGCGACCATCGACCGCCTCCGATGGCTGGAGACCAAGCCGATCAAGGGCACCACGCCGCGAGGAGCCACCGAGCCGGAGGACGAGGCGCTGCGGGCCCAGCTTGCGTCGGATCCCCGGTTCCGTGGGGAGAACCTGATGATCGTCGACCTGCTGCGCAACGACCTCTCGATGGTCTGCGAGGTCGGGACGGTGGAGGTGCCGAGCCTGATGCAGGTGGAGTCCTACGCGACCGTGCACCAGCTCGTGTCAACCGTGCGCGGAGAGCTGCGCGACGACGTGTCGACCCTCGGCGCACTGCGCGCACTCTTCCCGGCGGGTTCGATGACCGGCGCTCCCAAGCTGCGCACCATGCAGATCGTCGACGACGTCGAGACCACCCCGAGGGGCCTCTACGCCGGGGCCTTCGGCTGGATCTGCGCGGACGGGAGAGCCGACCTGGGCGTGGTGATCCGCTCGCTGTACGCCGGCCCCGACGGTGCCTGGTGGGTCGGCACCGGCGGCGGCATCACCGTTCGCTCAGACGTCGAGGGTGAGTGGGCGGAGACCCTCTGGAAGGCCGAGCGCATGCGAGCGGCAGCACGGTCCAACCGGCCGCCTGAAGGTCCGGTCCCCGGCGACCACCAGGCACCTACGCGCTGGTGAACCACGGGTGGTGCAGGTCGAGGTACTTCTGGTCCTGCACGTGCGACATCGACTCCTCGAACTCCCGGCGCATCTCGGCCGGCATCTCCTTCTGCTCGCCCGCGCGCGCCTCCTCCTCGCTGCGGAAGCAGACGGTCTGGGTGAACCAGCCGTCCGGCTCCATGGCGATGGTGCCGCCGATGATCTCGGGCCGTGCCTCGTGCAGTGCGTCCATCGGCTGTTCCATGAAGTGCCGGAAGCGCTCCGGGTCGTCGATCCGCCCCTGGATGACCTGCACGAAGCCGGCGTCGTCGGAGCCGCCGTCGAGGAACAGCATCGCGTTGTCGCAGTCGTGGAAGGTCACCTCACCGTCGAAGCACGCCTCCATCCGCTGCCACCACTCACCCTGCTCGGGGCGGTTCGAGTTCTTCATCGCGGCCTCACGTGACTCGAACCGCACCACGGCGACGAACTCACCGTCGTCGGTGACGCCGTAGGTCCCGCCGAGCCATCCGGCCGCTCCCGGCGAGAGCGTCTCGCGCCACTCCTCGGTGACCTCGCGCAGCTGGTCGACGTCGTGGCAGCGCCCCTGCATGACCTGGATGAACATGGTGATCCCCTCTCACCCGAGACCCGTTCCGCCCTGGAGCGGTGCACTCATCGACGTTACGCCTGGGGGGCGGTGGTGTCACCGGGTGCGCTGGGCGGCGGGCTACACCGGCAGGGAGCAGCCCGGCGGCTCAGCTCGAGGTGTTGTTCTCGTCCGATCCCAGCGCTGCCGTGGTGGTCTCGCTCTTCCCGTTGCGTAGGTAGGTGATCTCGACCTCCTCGCCGGGCCGGTGGCTTCGGATCGTGGCCACGAGTGACTCCGAGCCGTCGATCACCTTGTCGTTCACCTTGGTGATCACGTCGCCGTTCTTCAGCCCGGCCTTGGCCCCGGCGCCGCCGTCCTGGATGGACTGGAGCTGCGCGCCCTGGCTCAGGGTCTCGCCGGTGACGTCGGAGACCGTGACGCCGAGCCGGGCGTGCGTCGGCTTCTCGCCCTCGGTGATCTGGTTGATGATCGGCAGCACCTCGTCGATCGGGATCGCGAAGCCCAGCCCGATGGAGCCGCCGGAGTCGCCGGAGATGCCGCCGCTGGAGGCGGTGCGGATCGAGGAGTTGATCCCGACCACACGGCCGGACATGTCGACCAGCGGTCCACCCGAGTTGCCGGGGTTGATGGCGGCGTCGGTCTGGATCGCCGGGTAGGTCGTGCTCAGGTCCTGACCCGCCTGCGGCTCGTTCTGCTGCTGGCCGAACGGGCTCTGAGGAGTCTGCTCCTGCTCGGTGGAGACCGAGACCGGCCGGTTCAGGGCGCTGACGATGCCGGCCGTGACCGTGGCGTTGAGGCCGTACGGCGAACCGACGGCGACCACGGCCTGGCCCACCGTCAGGGTGCCGGACTTGCCGAGCGTGGCGGGGACGAGGTCGTCGGAGGCCTCGACCTTGATCACCGCGACGTCGGTCAGCGGGTCGGTGCCGACCACCTTCGCCGACTTGGTGGTGCCGTCGTTGAAGCTGACCGAGATCGAGCCGTTCTCGCCCACGCCGGCGACCACGTGGTTGTTGGTGAGGATCTCGCCGTCCTTGCTCAGCACGATGCCGGAGCCGGAGCCGGAGCCCGACTGGCTGGAGACGTTGACCTTGACCACCGAGGGAAGCACCGCGGCGGCAACTTTCTCGACGGTGCCGTTCTCGACCAGCGTGGTCTTGGTGGCCTCGTAGTCGCCTGAGGTGCCGGAGACGTTGCTCCCCGTCGAGCTGTCGTTGAGCGAGTCGTAGACAGCCGCTCCACCGACGCCCGCCGCACCGCCGACGACGAGAGCACCTGCGAGGACCATGGCCACGAAACCACCGCGGCGCGGGGCGGTGGTGGTGGTGGTGGTCGTCGGCTGGTCAGGAGTGCCGTGGAAGGGACCCAGGAACGGCTGCTGCTGGGACGGCTCCTCCCGGTAGGGCGGGATCGGCGCGGTGTGCTCGTCGTACGCGCCGGGGGCGTCGCTCGCCGGGGCGCCGGAGTGGTCGCCGGAGAAGTCGCCGGAGAAGTCGCCGGAGAAATCGCCGGAGGAATCATCGGGCTCGGGGTAACGGTTCTGCTCATCCATGCCCCCCAGTCTCCGGGGTGATCCTGAGAGCGGCCTTTGCAGGGGCTACGAGCGACCCAATACCTTCGCGAGCTGCCTCTAGACCTCGGGCGGGGCCAGCGTGCCGGGGAGCTGGAACCAGAACGCGGCGCCGCCTTCGGGCCGGTTGCCGGCGCGCGCGCTGCCGCCGTGGCGGTCCGCGACCGCCTTGACGATCGAGAGCCCCAGCCCCGAGCCGGGCATGCCTCGGGACTCCGTCGAGCGGTAGAACCGGTCGAAGACGTGCGGCAGGTCCTGCTCGGAGATGCCCGGGCCCTGGTCGGCGACCATCACGGTGCCCCGGCTCAGCTCCACCGTCACCCGGCCCCCTTCCGGGCTCCACTTGGCGGCGTTGTCGAGCAGGTTGGTGATCGCACGCTCCAACGCGGCCGAGTCGCCGGTCACCCACCACGGCTCGGTGTGGACGACGAACTGAGCGGTCGGCGCGCGCCTCCGCACGCGCGTCACCGCCTGTCCCACGACGGCGGCCAGCTCGACCACCTCGACGGAGGGGGCAGCCGACGGGTCCTCCCGGGCCAGCTCGGTCAGGTCGCCGATCAGGGTGGTCATCTCCGAGATCTGGCCGCGCACGTCGGCCAACAGCTCCTTGCGGGACTCGGCCGACAGCTTCGCCGAGGTGTCGGCCTGGGCGAGGAGGTCGAGGTTCGTGCGCAGCGAGGTCAGCGGCGTGCGGAGCTCGTGGCCGGCGTCGGCGACCAGCTGACGCTGCCGCGCCTGCGAAGCGGACAGCGCCGTCAGCATGGCGTTGAACGCGACCGCCAGCCGGGCGACCTCGTCGCGGCCCTCGACCGGGATGGGATCGAGCCGTTCGGTGCGGGTGATCTCCTCGACCGCGGTCGTGAGACGGCGTACGGGCCGCAGCCCGTTGCGGGCCACCCCCCAGCCGGCCAGCCCGGCACTGATCATCCCCGCCAGACCGAAGAGCAGCATCACCAGGCCGAGACGGTCGAGCATCTCGTCGTTGGACTCCAGGGACTGCGCCAGGATCAGGGCCTGTCCGTCCTGGGCCTGGACGGCGACCACCCGGTAGCGCTCGCCCTCCATCCAGACGGTGCGGGCCGACCAGGACTGCTTGCCGAGCGCGACCTGCCACTCCGAGGTGCCGATCTGCCTCGCTGAGCTGCTGGTGACGCCGCGGATCGTTCGGTTGACCGCATCCAGGAAGATGACCTTCACGTCCGCGGCGCCCAGCATCCACGGCGGGATCCGCTCGCGCGAGAGCGCGTCCAGGGTGTCGGTCCGGGCTGCCGCTGAGGCGCGGGAGTGCAGGGACTGGTCGAGGCTGCTCATGCTCTGCATCCGCACGGTCGCGAACGCCGCGAAGGCGACCCCGGTCACCGCGATCCCGACGGCCATGGTGGTGAGCAGCGTGACTCGGCTGGCCAGCGAGCGCCGGTAGTGGAGCGAGTCCCAGGAGACTCTTCTGTTCACTGCGGGGTCTCGCGGAGCACGTAGCCGACGCCACGGACCGTGTGGATGAGCCGGGGCTCCTCGGCCGCCTCGGTCTTGCGCCGCAGGTAGCCGACGTAGACCTCGAGGCTGTTGGCAGTCGTGGGGAAGTCGAAGCCCCAGACCTCCTCGAGGATGAAGGCGCGCTCCAGGACGCGGCGTGGCCTGCGCAGGAACAGCTCGAGCAGGCTGAACTCCGTGCGGGTGAGCTCGATCAGGCGGTCGCCGCGGCGCACCTCTCGCGAGGCCAGGTCCATGGTCATGTCGGCGAATGACAGGTGTTCGTCGGGATCCCCCGGGCCTGAGGTGACCCGGCGCAGAAGGGCGCGCAACCGGGCCAGCAGCTCTTCGAGGGCGAACGGCTTGGTCAGGTAGTCGTCGGCGCCGGCGTCGAGACCCTCGACCCGGTCGCCGACGGCGTCGCGAGCCGTGAGCACGAGGATCGGCACGCTGTTGCCCACCTTGCGCAGCGCGCGCGTCGTCTCCAGGCCGTCGAGCCTCGGCATCATCACGTCCATCACCACGGCGTCGGGGTTGATCCCCGCAATGCCGGCCAGCGCCTCCGCGCCGTCGGAGGCGGTGGAGACCTGGTAGCCGTTGAACTCCAGCGACCGTCTCAGCGACTCGCGCACTGCCCGGTCGTCCTCGACGACGAGCACGTGCTGCCGGGCAGCGGTCGGGGAGTCGGCGGAGGTCACGGGCACAAGGGTGCCACCCAGCCCTGAGCAATCGCTGAGACGAGACGAATCACCCACTGAGGTACGACGTGCCGGCGGGCAGTACCGCTGCTCAGAGCCTCCGGGCGGTGTCCCCAGCTCGCTCGCCGTAGTGACCACCGAACAGCGCCGCGTGGACGAGCAGCGGGAACAGCTGGTGCAGGGGCTGCCGCTCCTCCCACCCGTCGGCGAGCGGGCGCTCCTCCGCGTAGGCGTCCACGAGCCGCTGCAGGTGGGGGAGCCCGAACAGCGCCAGCATCGCCAGGTCGGTCTCGCGGTGACCGCCATGGGCCGCGGGGTCGATCAGGGTGCCGTGCTCGGTGGACCACACCACGTTCCCGGACCACAGGTCGCCGTGGATCCGGGCCGGCGGCTCCTCCGGTCCGGCCAGGTCGCTGATCCGGCCGATCAGCGCCTCGACCGCCTGCACGTCGGACCTCCCGACGTGGCTTCGGTCCGAGGCCAGCTTCAGGTACGGCAGGATCCGCCGCGTCGCGAAGAACTCCGCCCAGGTGGGAGCCGTCTTGTTCGGCAGCGGCAGGGAGGCGATGAACCCGTCCTCCTCGGCACCGAAGCTCTCCGCACCACTCGCGTGCAGCCGGGCCAGCGACCTGCCGAGCCTGGCCGCGCTCTCCGGGCTGGGACGGGCGGAGTCGATCCACCGCAGCACCAGGCAGTCCTGCTCGACGGCGAGCACGTCTACCACGTCGATCACGTCAGGCTCCGCGAGCCAGGTCAACCCGCGAGCCTCCGCCGCGAAGAACCCGTCGGGTGCTCCTGCGCGCGTCTTGATCAGTGCCGAGCTGCCGTCGCTGAGGCGCACCCGGGTCGACGTACACACGTCGCCGCCGGCGACCGGGGTGGTGGCTACGACGGCCAGGGAGAGCAGCTGCTCCACCCGTTCCGCTATCCCACGCATCCGCGTCATCGCACCACTGTGCCCGGCCTCGCTCGCCGCGGCTAGTGCAGCGCTCGCCCGGCGGTCAGGTCTCGGAACGTCCGAGGTGTGCCAGAAGGCGACTGCTCAACGGGTCGGAAGTCGGGACCGCGACCGCCGGAGCGAACCGTCGGCCGCGTCCGTCCGGTGGCACGACAGCGAGCGCGACGTCGTACAACCGGGCGGCCAGGTCCTCGGGCAACCGGATGTCCTGCCTCGTGGCCCGGGCGACGTCCCAGCCGTGCACGGCGATCTCGAGTGCGCCGACCAGCGCGACCGTGTCGCGGCCGAGGGTCAGGTCGCCCACGACCATCGGCGCGGAGGTGAGGCGTTCCTGCCAGGCCGCACGGATCCGGCACGCGCGCTGCACGATCCGGTCGACCAGCTGGTCCGGGTCGCCGGTCGGGGGGCGGGGGTCGAGCTTGACGTAGCCCAGCTCCGCCGCCTCGGCCATCGACACGAGGGAGTCGTCCATGTGGACCAGCAGCTGGCCCAGGTCCCACTCCTCGCACGGCGTCGCCTGGGTGAGCGGGAAGCTGCGCGCGAGCTGCAGGCAGCTGTGCGTCCAGGTGACGGCGCTGTCGAGCACCGCCACCGATCTCGGCGGCGAGACGGTGGACATGTCAGGCCATCGAGTACGACGCCGGAAGCGTCGCCGGCAACCCGAAGGTCTCGAACAGCTCCCGCTCGAAGAAGGCGACCACGTGCTGCACGCGGCCGTCGACGAGCTGGAGGACCTGCAGCTGGAAGGGCTCGAAGTGCGCGTCTGGTGTGCGCATGTAGAGCCCGAAGGCGGGCTGGCCGTTGGCCGTGGTGCGGATCATCGGCATGTCGTTCGGGCCACCCGGGCAGTTGTGGTCGATCAGGTCGGCGATCGTCTGCGCACCGGCATACCACCCGGTGAACGGCGGCATCTCCCACACGGCGTCATGCGCGAGCATCGTGACCAGCGCGCTCATGTCCTTGTCCCAGAACGCACGCACGTAGCGCTCCAGCATCGCCTCGTGCTCCGGCGTGAGGTCGTCCTCGACGGTGCCCTGGCTGAGCTGTTTCTCGGCGAGCTGCGCGTGCGCGCGCTGCAGGGCGCTGTTGACCGCCGCTGGGGTCGTCTCGAGGGCGGTCGCCGTCTCCTTGGCCGACCACCGGAGCACGTCGCGCAGGATGAGCACGGCGCGCTGGCGGGCCGGCAGGTGCTGCAGGGCGGCTACGAAGGCCAGCCTGATCGAGTCGCGGTTGCCCACCACGTTGGCCGGGTCGACGTTGGCGACGTCGACCATCACGTCCGGCATCGGCTCGAGCCAGGGCACCTCGGTCGCCTGGACCAGCTCGTCGTGAGCCTGGGCCCCCGGCATCCCCAGCCCCGTGGGGAGCGGGCGGCGCGACTTGTTCTCCAGGTTGGTCAGGCAGACGTTCGTGGCGATCCGGTAGAGCCAGGTGCGCAGCGACGAGCGACCCTCGAAGTCGTCGTAGGCGCGCCAGGCGCGGATGTAGGTCTCCTGGACCATGTCCTCCGCGTCGTAGACCGAGCCGGTCATCCGGTAGCAGTGGGCGGTCAGCTCCCGGCGGTACTGGTCGGCCGCCTGCGGGAAGTCAGGCTGCGGCGGGGCGACGGACCGGCCGGCGCGGGCCGGGTTCTGCTGGTGCGTGTCGAGGGTCGGCATCTGAGCTCCTTTGCGGATCCAACTCTAGGCATCTGTGCTGACCAGTGGGAGTCCCGGAAGTCATCGGCGGGTCAAAGATCGAGGGTCTGGAGCTCGCCCAGGATGTTCCGGCAGGTGCGCTCGACCAGGCCGAGCACCTCCACGAAGCCCTCGTCACCGCCGAACCAGGGGTCCGGCACGTCGAGCTCTCCCGGCCCTGGATCGGCCGGGGCGAGCGGGTCGAAGGACCGGAACATCCGCACCGAGTCGCGGCTGGTGCCGGCGGTGATCGCGGCCAGGTTCTTCTCGTCCATGGCGAGCAGGAGGTCGTAGTCGAGCCACTCCGGGGTGAAGGCCTTGGCCCGGTGCCCGGACGGGTCGTAGCCGGCACCCGACAGCTGCGCGGCCGCGCGGGGGTCCATCGGCTCCCCGAGGTGCCAGGTGCCGGTGCCACAGCTGGTCACCTCGACCCTGGCGGTGAGACCCGCGCCTTCGACGAGGTCGTTGAGGATCACGTCGGCCATCGGGGAGCGGCAGATGTTGCCCAGGCACACGAAGCCGACGCGGTACGGCGTGCCGTTGGGCGCAGGGATGGTCATCGGGTCAGCGGCGTTCGCGGCCGGGGAAGACCGCCTCGAGGACCATCGAGGCGATCGAGATGACGATCGAGCCGAAGAGGGCCACCCAGAAGCCCTCGACGTGGAAGCCGAGGTCGAAGGCCCCGGCGATCTTGCTCGTGAGCAACAGCATCAGGGCGTTGACGACCAGGAGCATCAGCCCCAGGGTGATGATGATCAGCGGCAGCGACAGCAGGTTCACGATCGGTCGGACGAACGACGTGACCAGGCCGAAGATCGCCCCGACGACGACCAGCGTCAAGACCTTGTCGCCGTCGCTGCCACCGGTCAGCGTGATGCCGTCGAGGAGCCACACGGCAGCGCCCAGGGCCAGGGCGTTCACGGCGAGCCGGCTCAGGAACCTCATGGCGTCAGCGTAGTGGGGGGTCTCGACGGTCAATCCGGCCGCTCGACCACCGACGAGGTCTGACCGATGGCCTCCATCATCGAGGCCTCCGCGCCACCGAGATGTTCGGCCAGCTCGTCCGCAGCCGCCTGGAGGTCGCTCCTCTCCAGCAGGGAGAGGAGGTCGGCATGGGAGTGGACCTGCTCGGTCGCGTTGCCGCGGGCCCGGTCGACGTGTGCCAGGGCGAGCCGCACCTCGGCGTGCAGCGACTCGGCCACCGCGACCAGTCGCTCGGATCCCGTCAGGGCGGACAGGGCCCGGTGGATGTCGAGGTGGGCGGCCGTGAACTCGGCCGGGCTGTAGTCGGTGCCCGTCAGGTCGGAGAAGGCCTGCAGCGCCCGACGTACGTCGTCGCGCAGGGCCTCGCCCGCCTCGCCCCATCGCAGGATGCCCGCAGTCTCGATCACCACGCGCGCCTGGCACACGTCGCGCACCTGCTCGGGGCCGAGGCGTCGCACCTGGGTGCCCTTGTTGGGCACCCGGTCGGCCAGACCTTCGGCGACCAGCATCCCGAGTGCCTCCCGCACCGTGGAGCGGGAGACCCCCAGGGCCGCCGCGAGCGCGACCTCGCGCAGCGACGTGCCGGGGTCGAGCTCGCCCTCGAAGAGGGAACGCCGCAGCTCCTCGGCCACCCGGTCGACGGTGGAGACGGGCTCGAGGCTGAGCGTGGCGAACGGGTCCGGCCGGGCGGCATCAGTCATGACTGCTCGATTGTCCGACAATTTCTTGCATCAGGCACCCATCATGCCGCACACTGGGACGAGCACCAGATTGTCCGACAATCCGGCAATCGATACCGACTCGACCCGAGGGAGTGACATGTTCAGCACCGAGCTCCAGTGGGGCCACGACTACCTGATGGTCGAGCCCAACCACTTCCGCATCGACTACGCGATCAACCCGTTCATGCACCTCGACGACCAGCCCGACCCGGTCCGCAGCCGCGCCCAGTGGCTGGCGATCGTCGCAGCGATCGAGGCGGCCGGTGGCACCGTCCGGGTGCTGCCTCAGCTCCCTGACGCCCCCGACATGGTCTATGCGATGAACCTCGGGCTCGCCCTGGACGGCGACTCGTTGCAGGTCGTGCTGTCCCACATGCGCCATGCCCAGCGCCGGATGGAGACCCCGGCAGCCGACGAGTGGTTCGAGAGCCACCGGTTCACGCGTCGGGCCATCGGCCGGGACGGGGTCGGCGCCCACTTCGAGGCCGGCGACGCGTTCGCCTGGCGCGGCGAGCTGGTCGTCGGCTACGGGCCACGGAGCGAGGAGCTCGCGCTCAAGCACCTCGCCGGTGACCTCGAGGTGAGCGTGCGCGGCTTCCGCATCACCCACCCGGGGATGTATCACATGGACCTCGGGTTCTGCCCCCTCGACGAGACCCGCGCGATGGTCTGCCCGGCCGCCTACGACGACGCGTCCGCCGCGGCGCTGCTCGCCCTGGTGCCCGAGCCACTGGTGCTCACCGAGGAGGAGGCGCTGACCTTCTGCGCCAACTCGATCGTGATCGGACGCACCATCGTGATGCCGGCGTGCCCGGACCGCGTGCGGGTCCAGCTGGAGGAGTGGGGCTTCGAGGTGGTGGTCGTCGAGACCGGCGAGTTCATCAAGGGCGGCGGCGCGATCCGGTGCCTGACCAACCCGCTCGACGTACGCCTCGGCCGCGACCTTGCCCCGGTCGCCGGGGGCCGCGTCACCCTCCCGTAGGGGCTCTAGGGTGCTGGGGTGAGCAACCAGAATCCGCCCCGGCCACGGGAGACCGTCCTCGCCATCCCGGCGTACGTCGCCGGCAAGCCGCCCGCGCCGCGTCCGGGCCAGCAGGTCTACAAGCTGTCCTCCAACGAGAACCCCTACCCGCCGCTGGCCGGCGTGGTGGAGGCCGCGCAGGCGGCGGTCGCGCAGATGAACCGCTATCCCGACATGGGCAACAGCGCGCTGTACGCCGCCCTGGCTGACCGGCTGGGTGTGCCGAGTGCCCGACTGGCCGCGGGCACGGGTTCGGTGGCCGTGCTCTACCACCTGCTCCAGGCGTTCTGCGAGCCCGGCGACGAGGTCGTCTATGCGTGGCGCTCCTTCGAGGCCTACCCGATCGCGGTCACGGCGAGCGGCGCCGTCTCCGTGCAGGTGCCGGTCACTGCCGAGGGTCGCCACGACCTCGATGCGATGGCCGCGGCCGTCACGGACCGCACCAAGGTCATCGTCGTCTGTACGCCGAACAACCCGACCGGCCCATCGGTGACGCACACCGAGCTCCGGGAGCTCGTCGAGAAGGTGCCCGACCACGTGCTGGTGGTGGTCGACGAGGCCTACCGTGAGTTCGTCCGCAGCGACGACAGGATCGACGCGCTGGCTCTCCAGGAGGCGCGCGCCAACGTCGCGGTGATGCGCACCTTCGCGAAGGCCTACGGGCTCGCCGGTCTGCGGGTCGGTTACCTGGTCGCGCACGAGGAGGTCGCGGCCGCGGTCCGTGCGTGCGCCCTGCCGTTCGGGGTCTCGTCGGTTGCCCAGGCCGCCGCGGTCGCCGGGCTGGCCGCCGAGGCCGAGCTCCTCGAGCGGGTGGACGCGATCGTGGTCGAGCGCGAGCGGGTGGTCGCCACCCTGGTCGACCAGGGCTGGAGATTCCCGGACGCGCAGGGCAACTTCGTGTGGCTGCCGCTGCGCGAACGCACCGGCGACTTCGTGGCCGCGGCGGAGGAGGTCGGCCTGACCGTGCGTCCGTTCGCCGGTGAGGGTGTGCGGGTCAGCATCGGCGAGCCGGCGGCCAACGACATCCTGCTCGCCGTGGCGGGCCGCTTCATCACGCCCTGAGACCCGTTTTCCGACAAATGATTGCGCACGTGCGGGACCGCGTCCGGTCAGGGTCAGGCGGCTGGCCGCGCGTCGCTCTCGGCGGCCTGCTTGAGCTTGCGCAAGGTGCCGACGATGCCCTCGCGGTTGCGCTGCGGGAAGCGGGCGAGCTCGATCACCAGGCGTTGCGGGAGGGCATACCTGCTGTAGTCGAAGGACTCGGTCACGCGGGTCCCCACGTCGGTCGGCTCGAGCACGTAGCGCCAGCGGTGACCGCCGAAGTGCCGCCAGGCGATGCGGCGGTCCTCCTCGAACTCCACGACGGTGTTGCGGATCTTGTAGGGCAGGCCGAACAGCTTCATGTCCATGCCGAAGGCCGCGCCCTTGCTCAGTCGGGCGGGGCCCTTGAGCAGGTTCTGCACCGACCCTGATCCGTCGATCCGGCTGTGCTGGCGGGGGTCCGCGAGGATCGTGAAGACCACCTCGGGCGGGGCGTCGATGTCGACGGACTCGGAGACGATCCGGGGATGGTCACCGTGCTGGCCGTCGTGCTGGGGGTCGCTCATGGCTCCGAGTCAAGCAGACCTAGTCTGACGCAGGACCACTGAGGACGCGGGACGGGAGAGGCATGGCGGGCTCCCGACACCTCCCGCTTGCACCCGCCGCGGGCTTCGTGCTCGTGTGGTCCTCGGGCTACATCGCCGGTCCCTACGGCGTCGATGCGATGTCTCCTCTGATGCTCGTCGCGGTGAGGTTCGTGCTCGCGGCGCTGGTCGCATGGGTGCTGGCCAGGGCACTGCGCGGCCCCCTGCGGATCACCCGCGCCGACGCCGTCCGGATCGGGCTGTCCGGTTTCGTGCTCAACGGGGTGCAGTTCGCCGCGATGTACCTCGCCTTCGACGCCGGCCTCGGTGCCACGCTCGGTGCCCTGATGCACTCGCTCAGCCCGGTGCTCACGGCGCTGCTGGCCGCCATCTTCCTCGGTGAACGCCTCTCCGCGCTGCAGGGCCTCGGGTTCGTGATCGGGGTGGCCGGCGTCGTGACGGTCCTCGGCCCCGATGTCGAGGGGGCCGGCGGCACCGTCGGTGTGGTCTGCGGTGTCGTGAGCGTGCTCGGGCTCAGCATCGGGACGCTGGGTCAGCGGTGGATCGGCCACGCTCCGGACCCGTTGTGGTCCGGCACGATCCAGTTCGGGGTGGCGGCACCACCGCTGCTCGTCCTCGCGTTCGTGGTGGAGGGCACCGGGGTGGTGCGTGACCCGGCCGCGGCCGCGATCGCCATCGGCTACCTCGCGGTCGTGAACTCGATCCTCGGACTGGGCCTGCTCGGCATCCTGGTGCGCGCCCGGGGTGCTGGTGCTGCTGCCAGCATCTTCTTCCTGATGCCGCCGGTCACCGCCGTACTCGCCTGGCTGATCCTCGGCGAGACGCTGAACCCCCGGGAGATCGCCGGTCTGGTGATCACGGTGGTCGGTGTCGCGGCAGCGACCCGGAGCCGACCTCGGGTTTCGGCCGGCCTGACCCGTTGATTGGGCGCACACCGAGGTCGTCCGCTACCTTTTGGGGAAAGGTTTGTGGTGCCCATCACACGGACCCACGCTCGTCTCACCATCGGGTCGTCCGGTCGCGCCACCCCCTGCGGCACCGGCCCGCTGCAATCCACGCGAACGCGGAGACCCCGCACTCGCCCGGACACAGGGAGTACTCGAATGCCGGATTTCGGTCCTGACCTCGCCCAGGTCTTCGGCCCGTCGCAAGCCGACGGCGGCCCCGATCTCATCCAGCTGCTGACGCCAGAGGGCGAACGGGTGCATCACCCCGAGTTCGACATGGACTTCAGCGCCGAGCAGCTCCAGGGCTTCTACCGCGACATGGTGCTCACCCGCCGCATCGACACCGAGGCGACCGCGCTGCAGCGCCACGGCGAGCTCGGCATCTGGGCCCAGCTCCTCGGCCAGGAGGCCGCGCAGATCGGCGCCGGTCGTGCCCTGCGGACCCAGGACTACGTCTTCCCGACCTACCGCGAGCACGGCGTCGCCTACTGCCGCGGCGTCGACCCGCTGAACCTGCTCGGGCTCTTCCGTGGGGTCGACCACGGTGCCTGGGACCCCAAGGACCACAACTTCGGGCTCTACACGATCGTGATCGGCTCGCAGACCCTGCACGCGACCGGCTACGCCATGGGCATCCAGCGCGACGGTGCTGTCGGCACCGGGGACCCGGACCGCGACGCCGCCGTGATCGCCCACTTCGGTGACGGCGCCAGCAGCCAGGGCGACGTCAACGAGGCCTTCATCTTCGCCGCCTCCTACAACGCGCCGGTGGTGTTCTTCTGCCAGAACAACCAGTGGGCCATCTCCGAGCCGATCGAGCGCCAGACGCGGATCCCGCTCTACCAGCGTGCGCTCGGCTTCGGGTTCCCCGGTGTGCGCGTCGACGGCAACGACGTGCTCGCGACGTACGCCGTCACCCAGGCCGCCCTCCAGCGCGCTCGGGAAGGCAGCGGCCCGACCCTGGTGGAGGCCTACACCTACCGGATGGGTGCGCACACCACCACCGACGACCCGACCCGCTACCGCCTCTCCGACGACGTCCAGCACTGGAAGCTCAAGGATCCGATCGCGCGCCTGGAGGTCTATCTGCGCCGCAACGGCCTGGTCGAGGGCGGCGGCTTCATCGACGCCGTGAAGCAGGAGGCCGACGAGCTCGGTCACCAGCTGCGCGAGGGCTGCAAGGCACTGCCCGACCCCGAGCCGATGAACATGTTCGACCACGTCTACGCCGAGGAGACCGACGAGCTCCGCGAACAGCGCGAGGGCTACGCGGCCTACCTGGAGACCTTCGAGGGGGCTGCCCGATGAGCGCGACGCAGAGGATCACCCTGGCGAAGGGCCTCAACATGGGCCTGCGCAAGGCGATGGAGGACGACCCCAAGGTCCTCATCATGGGTGAGGATGTCGGAAAGCTCGGCGGTGTCTTCCGGATCACCGACGGCCTCCAGAAGGACTTCGGCGAGGACCGGGTCATCGACTCGCCGCTGGCCGAGTCCGGCATCGTCGGCACCGCGGTCGGCATGGCGCTGCGCGGCTACCGCCCGGTCGTCGAGATCCAGTTCGACGGGTTCGTCTACCCGGCGTACGACCAGATCGTCACGCAGGTGGCGAAGATGAGCTATCGCTCCAAGGGCCGCTCACCGATGCCGATGGTGATCCGGATCCCCTTCGGCGGCGGCATCGGCGCGGTCGAGCACCACTCCGAGAGCCCCGAGGCGCAGTTCGCGCACACCCCCGGCCTCAAGGTGGTCGCGTGCTCCAACCCGGTCGACGGCTACTGGATGATCCAGCAGGCGATCGCCTCCGACGACCCGATCATCTTCTTCGAGCCCAAGAGGCAGTACCACGCCGACAAGGCAGACCTCGACGACTCGGTCGAGCCTGATCCGCTGTTCGCCAGCCGGGTGGTTCGTCGTGGGTCCGACGCGACGTTGCTCGCCTACGGCCCGATGGTGAAGACCGCGATGGCCGCGGCCGAGGCGGCCGCGACCGACGGGACCTCGCTGGAGGTGATCGACCTGCGCACCCTGAGCCCGCTGGACATGGCTCCGGTCTATGAGTCCGTTCGCCGCACCGGCCGAGCCATCGTCACCCACGAGGCGCACGTCAACCTCGGCATGGGTTCCGAGGTGGCCGCGCGCATCCAGGAGACGTGCTTCTACTCACTCGAGTCGCCGGTGCTGCGCGTCGGTGGCTTCGACACCCCCTATCCCGCCTCCCGGATCGAGGAGGACTTCCTGCCCGACCTCGACCGGTTGCTGGATGCCGTCGACCGATCCCTCGAGTACTGAAGTGGAGTCCTGACGTGGCCGACTACCTGCTGCCCGACGTTGGTGAGGGCCTGACCGAGGCCGAGATCGTGTCCTGGCGAGTCAAGGAGGGCGATGTCATCGAGATCAACGACATCGTCGTCGAGATCGAGACCGCCAAGTCCTTGGTCGAGCTGCCCTCACCGTACGCCGGCACCGTGACCGCCCTCCTCGTCCCCGAGGGTGAGACCGTCGCGGTCGGCACGGCGATCATCTCGATCGGCGACCCGTCGGCCGCGCCGGCGGCGCCGACGGAGACCTCGCCCACCGACATCGGCGAGATCGACCTCTCCAACCCGGCAGCCAGCGGGGGTGGTGAGGGCGAGAGCCTGGTCGGCCGCAACAAGGCCGACCGCGGCCCGCTGCGCCGTCCGCGCAAGGGACCCGCGTCGCCGAGCACCGACGCGGGAGCCGCCACCCAGCTGCAGCTCCAGGGTGCCTTCGCCGCCGGAGGTGCCCAGTCGGACGACGTCGCCCCGGCCGACGAGCCGGCCGTGCCCGCGAAGGCGGTCTCCTCGCAGGAGCCCGAGCGGGCGGAGTTCGTCCCGACGGCCGCACTCAGCGGCTCGGAGGTGCGCGTGCTCGCCAAGCCGCCGGTGCGCAAGCTCGCCAAGGACCTCGGTGTCGACCTCGGCCGGCTCACCGGGAGCGGTCCGCAGGGCTCGGTCACCCGCGAGGACGTGCAGTCGATGGCCGGTGCCACGGGGACGTCATCTGCATCGGGGGCTCGAGGCCACGATGCGGATGACGCAGGCAGCGGCGCCAGGTCGACCGGTGTCGAGCGCGAGCGCCGGGAGCCGATCAAGGGCGTGCGCAAGATGATGGGGCAGGCGATGGTCGACTCGGCCTTCAGCGCTCCCCATGTCACCGAGTGGGTGACCGTCGACGTCACCCGGACGATGGCGTTCGTCGAGCGCCTCAAGCAGCGCCGCGACTTCCGTGAGGTGAAGGTCTCGCCGCTGCTGGTGCTCGCCCGAGCCGCGATGCTGGCGATGCGTCGTACGCCGGAGGTCAACTCGTGGTGGGACGAGAAGGCGCAGGAGATCGTCTTCAAGAGCTACGTGAACCTCGGCATCGCCGCGGCCACACCGCGCGGCCTCGTCGTACCCAACGTGAAGGACGCCGACCAGCTCCCGCTCGTCGACCTGGCGGCGGCGCTGAACCAGCTCTCGGCCACGGCGCGCGAGGGAAGAACCCAGCCCGCCGAGATGTCGGGCGGCACGTTCACGATCACCAACGTGGGTGTCTTCGGGGTTGACGCGGGCACCCCGATCATCAACCCGGGCGAGTCGGCGATCCTGTGCTTCGGCGCGGTGCGCAAGCAGCCGTGGGTCGTCTCCACCGATCAGGGCGACGAGATCGCAGTGCGCCAGGTCACCCAGCTCGCGCTGAGCTTCGACCACCGCCACGTGGACGGCGAGAAGGGTTCGCGCTTCCTCTCCGACGTGGCCGCGATCATGGAGGACCCGGCGACCGCGCTGGTCTTCTGAGGGTCCTTCTGAGGGTCATCGCCTGCGCAGCGCCTGGACCTTCGTCATCGCGCTGCTCAGCGCGCCCATCGCCCCGAGGGCGATCTTCGGCACCTGCATGCCCTCCGGCTTGAGCGGATGCAGCAGGGCGTCGGTGCCGCCGTCGGCGAAGACGACCGAGCCGACCATCAGGCTCGCCTCGTCGGAGAGCAGGAAGGCCACCAGCGCGGCGATCTCCTCCGGCCGGCCGGGGCGGTCGAGCGCTGTGGGGTAGGCGTCCGCGAAGACGCCGAGCTTCGGGTCCTCGCGCAGCTGCTCGGTCATCGGGGTGGCGATCATCCCGGGCGCGACCGCGTTGAGCCGGATGCCGGCTCCGGCCCACTCGGGCTTGATCCCTTCCCGACGCGCCCAGTAGGCGAGCGCGGCCTTGGTGGCGGGGTAGATCTGCACGGCGTCTTCGGTCGCGGCCAGCCGACGGGCGCGCTCCTCGTCGTCGCCCAGGCAGGCTGCCGTGACGTCGGCGTTCCAGCCCGGCTGGCAGGTCACCGAGTTGGAGCTGACCATCACCACGCTGGAGCCCGCGCCCATCAGCGGACGCAGCCCGGTGACGAGTCCCACGGCTCCGAAGAAGTTCAGGGAGACCACCAGCTGGGGATCGGTGGCGCTCAGCCCGGCCACCCCGGCGCACGGCACGACACCGTCCACCCGGTCGGTGAGGCGACCGACCTCGCTCGCTGCTCCCGCGCGACCGGCCGCGGTGGAGAGGTCGCCGACCACCTCGGCGTCCCGCAGGTCGACGCCGATCACCGTGTGCCCGTCGGAGCGCAGGCGCGCGGTGATGGCGGCCCCGATGCCGGAAGCGGATCCACTGACGACGTACGTCCTCATCGTGCGGCCGGGACAGGTGAGCTGAGCGACGCACCCAGCCGTGCGATGAGCGTCCTGACCTCCTCGGGGCTCTCGCCATGGGAACATCCAAACTGAAACACGTTCTATTGTCGAGCGAGTGAAGTCTCACTGGGTCCCCAGTGAAACTGCGGCCCACTCAACCGCGCGCGTGCCAGTCCTCCAGCACGGCCTGCTCCTCCGCCCGGGTCAGGCCGGTGCGCGCCGCGCCGGGGTCGGCGCGCAGCCAGGCAAGGGTGTCGGCGGCCGTCTCGCCGATGGGGCGGGTGGTCAAGCCCGCCGCGAAGGCGGCACTCACGTCGTGGGTGGCCAGTCCGATGCCCTCCTCGGGCACCCACAGGGGGAGCGAGCGCGGCCCTGACCAGTGCCGTACGTCGTGCTCGGTGAGGAACGCCTCGTCGGCCCAGACCAGGTCGGCACCGCCTCCGACCTTCCGGGCGATCTCGTCGAGCAGGCTGCCGAGGCCGGTGACGTGCCCGGTCGCGTCGTACACGCCCGTCTGGCGGCTCTCGACGCAGGTGACGATCCATGCGGCCAGGTCGCGTACGTCGATCACCTGGGTCGGCCGGTCGGGGGACTCCGGGGCCAGCACGTCACCGCCCTCCGCCAGCCGCTCGGGCCAGTAGCTCAACCGGCCGCTGGGGTCACCTGGCCCAGCGATCAGGCCGGGTCGCACCACCAGCCACTCGGCGGCCCGGGACTGCACGTGCTGCTCGCAGCCGACCTTGCTCGCGCCGTAGGTGTCGGGGGTGTCCTGCTCGACGTCCTCGGTGATCGGCGACAGCAGCGGCAGGGTGTCCTGGCTGCCGCCGGGCGTGGCGTGGTCCGCGTAGACGCTGATCGAGGACACGAACACCCAATGGGGGACCCGGTCCACGAGGGTGTCCAGCGCGCCGGCGACCCAGGAGGGCTTCCGGCCCACGTCGACGACGGAGTCCCACTCACCGGCGAGCGCCGACCAGTCAGGAGCGGCGCGATCGAGTACGACGTGCCGCGCTCCGTCCGGGACAGGCCCGGACTCCCCGCGGGCCGCGCAGGTGACGTCGTGACCGCGCGCCACGGCATCCGCCGCGACCGCGCGGGACAGGAACAGGGTGCCTCCGAGCACGAGAAGTCGCATTGCCTCAACCTGAGCACTGTCCAGCACCTTGCGCAACCACTGTCCGTGGACGGCAGATCCGCTCTAGAGTCAGCCCGTGAAAAGAGCGAAGACCGTGCTGGTTGCCCTGGTGGTCGTGGCGGCATCTCTCCTCGTGGCAGCGCCAGCGGGCTCGGCCACTCCGCCGTGGCGTGCGGTGATCACGTTCGACAAGAACTGGCAGAGCCCCTCCAACTCGCGCCTGATCTGGCAGCTCTACCAGCGCCAGTCCGGCGGGAGCTGGAAGGTCGTCGAGACGGCCAGCTGGCGCTCAGGGTCCGGCAAGCTCGGCAAGCGTGGCCGCAACTCGTGTGTGAACAACCAGGGCTGGCTGCCCAACGGCACCTATGCGATGCGGCAGTACGACGACTACCACGGCAATTTGATCAAGGGCCGTGCCTTCCGGCTCGAGGACAAGGCCTGCCCCACCGGCAACCGGCGTTTCGACCTGTTCATCCACACCGAGCAGGGCGCCCGCAACTCGCAGTGCCGCAACCGTCGGGGCGACCAGGTCTGCCGCTGGGAGTTCCCGCGGTTCAACGACTACAAGTCCGCCGGCTGCATCAAGCTCGCGCCCGGCCACCTCGCCCAGCTCGTCGCGCTCTACCAGCGTCACTTCAAGGCCGGAGTGCGCTACCCCAAGGACCAGGTCGTGCTGCGGGTCGTCAACTGATCAGCTGCTTGGCGAGCAGCGTGACCAGGTGTCCCCCCGCGAGGCGCTGGCCGACCTCGACGTAGCCACGTGCGTGGTGGAAGGCCAGGGACGCCTCGTTGGGCGGGTCCAGGTTCACCTCGAGGGTGAACAGCGGTTGGCTGCACGACGACTCGAGCTCGTCGTAGACAAACGAGCCCAGGCCGCGGCGGCGGAAGTCCTCGTGGATGACCACACGGTCGAGGTAGCCGAAGTCGGCGTAGCGCTCGGAGAACCAGGCGAAGTTCTCTGCGTCGTACGCCGAGCCGGACGCGAAGGTGATCACGAAGCCGGCGAAGCCCCCGTCGTCGTCCAGCACGAGGGCCTGGTCGGCCCACCCGAGCAGCTGGACGAGGCGGGCCTCGTCCAGCGGGGCCAGCAGCTCCACGTTGCGCTCGTTGAGGGCCAGCACGTCCGCGTGGTCGGCCGCCCTGACTGGTCGCAGGATCATGCGCCCAGGAACCTCACGCCCGTGGCCTCCTCGCTGATCTCCCACAGCCGGTCCTGCGCCTCCCGCTCCAGCGCGAGTCGCCGCGGGCTGACGATCCGTGGATGACCCCTCATCTGTCCCGGGCCGCTCGGGCCGATGTAGGTCGACCCGGGCAGGTCTGCCGTGGCGGCCATCAGGGTCGGCAGTGCGCCCATCTCCGCGGGCTGCCCGACGGCCGAGAACACCGCCTGCAGGATCGTCGAGGTTCGCGAGGCCCGGCTCCGGGTGCTGCCGGTGCTGATTCCCGTGCCCATCAGGCTGGTCGCGGTGTAGCCAGGGTGCGCGGCCAGCCCCTTGACCGGGACCCCCTGCTCGCGGGCGCGGCGGTCCAGGGTGAAGACGAAGATCAGGTCGGCGAGCTTCGACTCGGCGTAGGACCGCCAGCGGCTGTAGCCGCGCGACTCGTCCTTCGGGTCCTCGAGCGGAGCCCGGCGGGCAACCCGGCTGGCCTGGGAGCTGAGTGCCACCACCCGACCGTCGCCCGAGGCGATGAGTTGGGGCAGTAGCAGGCCGGTGAGGGCGAACGGGCCGAAGTGGTTGGTCGCCATCTGGAGCTCGAGGCCGTCGGCGCTGCGGTGGTGCGGCGTCGCCATCACGCCGGCGTTGTTGACCAGCAGGTGCAACGGCCCCTCCACCTGCCCGGCCGCACGCCGGATGGAGGCGAGGTCGGAGACGTCGATCGACAGCGGATGCAGGACGGCTCGTGGCACCGCCTCGGTGATCGTCCGGATCGAGGCTTCCAGCTTGGCCGGGTTGCGGGCGCCCAGGATGACCTCAGCGCCGTGCCTGGCCAGCTCGATCACGGTCTTCTCGCCGATGCCGCTGGTCACTCCGGTCACCAGCGCGCGTTGGCCGCTCAGGTCGGGGATGTCGGCCGAGGTCCAGGGCCGGGTGGCGCTCACCGGGTGACGGTCATCTTCGCGACCAGACGCCGGCCCAGCTCCTCGTCGCCCTCGATCACCGGCTGCGTCGCCTCGGGCGTCCGACGGCCCCCGACCAGCACCACGAAGTCCTCGGGGCTCATCGTCACGGTCGTCGTGGCCGGTGTCTCGTCGTCCGCCGCGGCAGCGCGTCCGTCCGCACCGACGGCAACGGTCCAGCACAGCCCTGCGTCCGGGACGGCGACGCGGACAGTGGTGCCGGACGGTGGCGCGACCCGCTTGCCGACGACCATCGGCAGGGCCTGTCCGAAGACCGTGAGCACGTGCTCGACGACGGGTGTGTCGTAGCCACCGGGCCGGCCGATCGCCCGCCGCACGTCCTGTTCGTGCATCCACACGTCCAGGGGACGGTTGCTGAGCAGGGTCCTGGTGTTCCACGGGGCGTCCCCCGGGGTCTTCGGCGGCGCTGCGGACGGGTCCGTCGGAGGATCGGCCCGGAGCGCGGCGTAGCGAATGGCCACAGCCTTCTCGATCTCATCGGCCAGCGACCCCATGTCCCGGTCGCGCCGGGCGAGCACACCCTGCTCGGTGTAGTAGCTCATCGGGCCCAGCAGGTGTGGAGCCGGAGCCACCTCGATCGTCTCCTCGGGCGTCCCGGCGAGCACCGCCTCGAGGTGGGCGGTGTGCGCGACGTTGTCCTTCACGCTCCAGCCGGGGAGGTCGGTCGGCAGGTCCCACTGCTCGCGCGGGATCTGGCGCACGAGGGTCACGAAGTCGGTGCACGCGCGGTGCCAGATCTCGACCAGCTCGACGAGTTCCTCGTCCGGGGCGTCAGCCATGGCGCACAGCGTACGGCGGCCCGCCTGCTCCTCGATGGTCGGAGCGGACGGGCCGCCGGAAGTGCTTCGTCGTCCTAGGCGGGCGGCGGTTCAACCCGGCGGTCCTCGACGACCCGGGTGGTGCGCGAACGCTGGGCGTTCATCACCAGGGCCAGCACGATGGCAAGAGCACCAACGATGATCAGGATCCAGCCCAACGTGTTCGCTGCCACGACGTCATCGATGCTCGCGGGCAGGTCGATCACGCCCAGAGCGAGGATGAGCCCGATCAGCAGGAGGACGACTCCAAGTCCGATTCCCATGGCAATGCTCCCTTCGGTTGAGCAGAGTGTGCCCCAACCCGCCCCTTCGCATGCCTCCCGAGCACCGGACACGCCGCCAGGACGTCATCCGGTTCGTGGGTTCGAGGCCACGATCCGGATGACGCTGCGGGCGGGTGAGGTCAGAAGGAGGCCTCGTCGAGGTCCATCAGGGACAGGTCGGTCGCCTCGGCGATGGCCAGCTCGGCACTCAGCTTGGGCAGGTTGTACGCCGCGAAGAACTGCGCCGCCGCGACCTTTCCCTCGTAGAACGCCCTGTCCTTCTCGGAAACCTCACCGGACAGCTTCTCGAGCGCGACCTCGGCGCCCTTGAGGAGCAACCACGCGCACACGACGTCGCCGAGGACCATCAGCAGTCGGGAGGTGTTCAGCCCGACCTTGTAGATGTTGCGGATGTCGCCACCCTCGGCCGACTCGTCGGCGCTCATCAGGGTGTTGATCATCAGGCCGACCAGCGCCTGCGCGTCCTCGAGCGCCTTGGCCAGCAGCTCGCGCTCCACCTTGAGGCGACCTCCCGAAGCGGCAGAGTCGGCCCCGTCCTTGATGAAGCCCTCGATCTCTCCGGCGAGGTGACCCAGCGCCTTCGCCTGGTCCCTGACGATCTTGCGGAAGAAGAAGTCCTGGCCCTGGATGGCCGTGGTGCCCTCATAGAGCGTGTCGATCTTGGCGTCGCGGACGTACTGCTCGATCGGGTACTCGGTCAGGAAGCCGGAGCCCCCGAACGTCTGCAACGACTCGGTGCCGAGCAGGACCCACGACCGCTCCGAGCCGTAGCCCTTCACGATCGGCAACAGCAGGTCGTTGACCCGCATCGCGAGCTCGTCGGTCTCGCCGTTGTGCTCGGCCATCTGGACCCGGTCCTGCCAGGAGGCGGTGTAGAGCACCAACGAGCGCATGGCCTCCGAGAACGACTTCTGCACCATCAGCGAGCGACGTACGTCGGGGTGGTGGGTGATCGTCACGCGTGGGGCCGTCTTGTCCGCGGACTGTGTGAGATCGGCGCCCTGGATGCGGGTCTTGGCGTAGTCCAGCGCGTTCAGGTAGCCCGTGGAGAGGGTGGCGATCGCCTTGCTGCCGACCATCATCCGAGCGTTCTCGATGACCTGGAACATCTGGGCGATTCCGTCGTGGACCTCGCCGAGCAGCCAGCCCCTGGCCGGCTCGCCACCGCCGACACCGGTGTCGCCGAAGGTGAGCTCACAGGTGTTGGAGACCTTGATGCCCATCTTGTGCTCGACGTTGGTGACGTAGACGCCGTTGCGCTCGCCGGTGAGCTCACCGGTCTCGAAGTCGAAGTGCTCCTTGGGCACGATGAACAGGCTGAGGCCCTTGGTGCCGGGGCCGCCCTCGCCCTCCACGCCGTGCGGGCGAGCCAGCACGAGGTGGATGATGTTGTCGCACAGGTCACTCTCGGCGGAGGTGATGAACCGCTTCACGCCGGTGATGTTCCACGAGCCGTCCTCGTTGGCGACGGCCTTGGCGCGCCCGGCGCCCACGTCGGAGCCGGCGTCGGGCTCGGTGAGCACCATGCTGGTGTTCCAACCCCGGTCGATGATGACCTGCGCGATCTGCTTGTCGCGGTCATTGCCGTTGCGGTGCACGATCGCGGCGAAGGCCGGGCCGGCGCCGTACATCCAGATCGGGGCGTTGGCGCCCAGCACCATCTCGCCGAGGGCCCAGACCAGGCTGGAGGGGGCGGGGGTGCCGCCGAGCTCCTCGGGGAGCTGGAGCCGCCAGTACTCCGCGTCCTGCCACGCCTGGTAGCTCTTCTTGAACGACTCGGGGAGCGGCGCGGTGTGGGTCTCGGGGTCGAAAACGGGAGGGTTGCGGTCGCTGTCCTCGTAGGACGCGGCCAGGTCCTCGCGAGCGAGCCGCTCCACCTCGGTGAGGATCGACCGGGCGGTCTCGCCGTCGATGGCCTCGAACGGCCCCTGCCCCAGAACCTCGTCCCGACCCAGGACCTCGAAGAGGTTGAACTCGATGTCGCGGAGGTTGCTCCTGTAGTGGCTCATGGACCCACCCAATCTTCGTTCGAGGACTCGGCCCGCGCGGGTGCTACTGGCCGGTAACAACAAGTATCTGCTGTGAACCGGATGGAAGCAAGGGCTTCGGCATTTATGTGACGAAGGACAACGACCCAGCGCCGAGGTGGGGGCTCGCACTCGGAGCCAGCGGGCCGGTGTCGATCAGGTCGGGTAATCCAAGCGATCTGGCAGACTTCACGCATGCGCGTCTCCGCCAAGGCTGACTACGCCCTCCGGGCCCTCATCGAGATCGCGAACCGCGACGACGGTCGGCCCGTGAGCGCCGAGGAGATCGGCAAGCTCCAGGAGATCCCGCACGGATTCCTCCAGGCGATCCTCGCCGACCTGCGCCGGGCTGGGATCGTGGTCAGCCAGCGTGGCCAGTCCGGTGGCTGGCGCCTCGCGACGAAGCCGGCGGAGGTGAGCGTCGCAGACGTGATCCGGGCCGTCGACGGTCCACTCGTCAGCGTCTACGGCCTGCGCCCCGAGGCCGTGTCCTACAACGAGTCCGCCGAGATCCTGCAGCACGTCTGGATCGCCGCCCGCAGCAGCCTGCGCGAGGTCTTCGAGAACGTGAGCATCGCCGCGCTGGCCTCCCGCAGCCTGCCGGACGAGATCGAGGCCATGACCAGGGACGACGAGGCCTGGCGTCCGCACTGAGCCAACCCGGCTCCTGGGCGCCGCCACCGCGTCACTCCCCGTTCATCTCCGGGTCGTCGACGTGGCCGACGATCGAGCCATGTCACGACGAAAGCTGATCTGGCACATCGGGCTCGCGCACTCCCCCCGCCCCCTGATACCTGCCAACCTGCAGGCCCACGGCGGGTCGCTCGTGGCGTTGGGCGTGCAGGTGCCCGCGTCCTCGGAGGAGGCGCGGCTGGCCACGCACGAGCTGCTCCGCACGCACCGGGACGCCGGACTCGCGCGGAGCGACGTCGAGGGACGCTGGGCGCGGATCTGTGACCGCGTGTGGGCGCACAAGGGCGTATCGGTGCTCTCCACCCAGGACCTGTGCCTGGCCGACAAGGACCAGATCCGGCTGGCGCTCGACCCGCTGATCGGCGTCGAGGTGCACCTCCTGGTCACCCTGGACCCGTTCTCGCAACAGCTCTACGGCGGTTGGCTCGCCGAGCTGCGCTCCGGCCGTTCGACCGGGTGGGAGAAGTACGTGGCCCGGGTGCTGTCCCCCACGCGCGAGCACCGGCAGGCCGAGCGGTTCTGGGCGGGTCACGACCTCCCGGCGCTGCTCAGCCGCTGGGGATGGACCTTCCATGCCGACCGGCTGCACGTGGTGGCCGAGCCCGATCCGAGGCGGCACTGGCTCAGCTTCCTCGACGTCGCGGGCCTTCCCGACGGTGGCCTGGCGCCAGTCGTCCCGGCGTACGCCGATCCTGCGGGTGTCGCCGTGCTCCGCAAGGTCAACCGCCACAGTGAGCACCCGATCCGGTCCGGCAGCCTGGAGCTGCTCACCGCCCCGGACCACGAGGGAGCGGCCATGCCCGTGGTGGACACGCTCTCGCTCGCCCCCCTGGTCGAGGAGTGGGCGGCCGGGATGGCGAGCGCGGGACACGACCTGCGCGGCGACCTCCGTGCGCTGCTCGACCACGCCGGGGGCACGCCGCTGCCTGGTTCGCGCGACCAGCTCGGAGCGGCCGCGGACGCGCTGGCGGAGGCCCTGTCCGAGAACGCCATGCTGCGAGACGTCGTCCACGACCTGGAGTCCGACCGCGACCGGCTCGACCGGAAGCGACGCAAGCTGAGGCGGAAGCTGAAGCGGGAGCGGTCCTCCGCCCCGGGCCGTTGACCGTCGCGGACAACTGCAACACGTTACAGTTTCTCGATGATCGAATCCGAGTTCATCACCTGGGAGGCACCTGACGGCGACCACCCGGTGCGTCGCTTGTCCCAGCGCTCCTACGACCTGGTCTCGCGCAAGCAGAAGGACGAGTGGCTCACCCTGTGGGCCGAGGACGCCGTCGTCGAGGACCCGGTGGGCCCGTCGTTCTTCGACCCTGAGGGTCAGGGCCACCACGGGATCGCGGGCATCAGCGCCTTCTGGGACATCGCCATCGCGCCGGTGAAGTCGTTGCGCTTCACCATCCGCGACTCCTTCGCCAACGGCAACGCCTGCGCCAACATCGGCACCTTCAGCACCGAGCTCGAGGACGGCAGCCTGGCGGACACCGACCTGATCGCGGTCTACCGCGTCAACGACGCGGGCAAGCTCGTCTCGATGGCGGCGCATTGGGAGATGGAGCGCACGCTGGCGACCGTGCGGAAACCGGAGTAGGACTGGCGGTTTCCCCGGCCGGCCGGGGAAAACGGTCGTTGTAGGCCGATACATCACCCCACAACGACAGGGACAGGCCGACAACCCCGCCCGTTCTGTCGCGGGGATGTCGAGCCGATTGCCCGGCGCCGGTGGTTCAACATTTGTTGGATCGGAACGTTGGACGGCGAGCCCGGGACGTCGCAAGCCAACAATTGTGTGCGCCGGCCGCCCCGTACGCCGGCCGCCCGTACGCCGGACGGCAGGTCAGCCGACGAGGTCGACCCGCGCCTGCACCCACTCGACGAGCGGGCGCAGCGCGCGCCAGTCGTCGCGGACCCGGTCGAGCAGGGTCGGGGTGTTCAGGTCCTTGAACCCGTAGGACTTGCTCAGCGCCATCGACTTGTAGCGCAGCAGGTCGATCCGGGGATGGTCCACGGAGTAGCCGCGGGGCGTGGTCTTGAGCTGCTCGCCGCCGATCTCGAACCCCTCCTGCTCGAGGCCGCGGACGACTCGCTCCAGCTCCTGGCCTGAGTGCTCGGTGTCGATGGCCGTCCGGATCCGCGCCAGGTCCGGGCCGGCCGCGTGGTAGTAGCCGCCACCGACCCGCACGCCCGGTGAGCCGATGTCGACGTACCACCCCGTCGCCGGCCCGACCGCCACGAACGCGCCCTGGTGGTTCTTGTAGGGCGTCTTGTCCTTGGCGAAGCGCACGTCGCGGTAGGGGCGGAACACCTTCGCGGTGCCGAACTCAGCGGCGAGGGCCGCCGTGAGGGCGAGCATCGGCACCCGGACGGCCTCGTCGTAGACGTGCTTGTGCGCCTCCCAGAACGACTTGGTGTTGTCGAGCTCCAGGTCGTCGTAGAAGTCGAGTGCGGCCTCCGGGAAACCGGTGAATCCCGACCGGTCTCCATCGCCTTGGCGCTTCGCAGTGGCTCTTGTCATGGAGCGGATGACGAGATTCGAACTCGCGACATCGACCTTGGGAAGGTCGCGCTCTACCAACTGAGCTACATCCGCATGTCGGCCAGCACCAGGTCAGGACCGACGCAGGAGAGGTTACCCGAACCCGAACCCGGATCAGATCGGGGCCAGCTCGGGACGCTTGGGGGAGATGCCGTCGCCGGAGGATCGCCCGGTGAGCCGGCGATGCACCCACGGTGCCGCGTGGCTGCGCGCCCACTCGAGGTTCTTCGCGCGGAGCTCACGCCCGCTGAGCTCGGCAGGCGCCGTCGGCGGGAGCGGCTGCAGGTCGTGGGCCACCCCGAGCGTGTCCAGCACCGCCATCGCCATCCGCTGGTGGCCCGCCGGGCCGAGGTGCATCCGGTCGGTGTCCCAGTAGCCGAAGTCGCGGTACTCACGCATCCGCCAGAAGTCCACCAGATGGGTGCCGTGGCGGTCCGCGATCTCGCGCACCGCTTCGGTGTAGAGCGCGAACCGGCCCCGCAGCGGGCGGTAGATGGCCGAGCCGCCCGGGTCGAAGGCCGTGAACAGGACGACCGTCGCGCCCGTGTCGGCGAGGCGGCCGATCGCTGCGTCGTACGCCGCTGCCAGGGCGTCGATCTCGACCCGCGGTCGGATGATGTCGTTGGCGCCGCCGTAGGACGTCACCAGGTCGGGTCGCATCGCCAGCGCCGGCTCGAGCTGCTCGCCCAGGATCCCGCGCAGCTTGCGACCACGGATCGCGAGGTTGGCGTAGCCGAACCCGGGCGTGCCGCCGGAGAGCACCTCGGCGACGCGGTCCGACCATCCCCGCAGGCCGTTCGGTCGGCCGGGGTCGGGATCGCCGACGCCCTCGGTGAAGGAGTCGCCGAGGGCGACGTAGCGGGCGAAGCTCATGGCGTCATTGTGAGGACCCGGCCCTGTGGGCCGGCGGCCGGGTCCGCGTGGGCGGCCCTCGCGGGCCGTTCCGGCGGGACGGCCTGGCGAGGGACCTCCGCACGCGCCCAGGACGTTGCAACAATCCCCTGACCTCAAGGGCACCAGGTGCCGGGGATCTTCCAGAGTCTCGAGCTCGGCGGCAGCCTCAGAGGTCGAAGAGGGAGCCGCCCTCGCCGATCTCCGCGTCGGTCCGGGGTGCGTGGGCCTCACCGCTCGGAGTGGGCTTCGGCTTCTCCTGCCCGGAGTCCTCCGAATCGGGCGCATCCTGCGTCGAGTCCTCGACCGGCTCGTCGGACCCGCCGTCCGTGTGCTTGGCCAAGATGTCGTGCAGGGAGGTCGTCGCCGCGTCAGAGGACCCGTTCGCCTCGTCCGCACGCTCGGCCGTCTCCGGCGCTTCCGCCGTCGCGGCCGCGCCCTGGCCCTGTTCGCCGTCGGTTTCGACGTCCGGTTCGACGTCGGTGTCGGCGTGGTCCTGGCTGCGGTCGGTGTCGTCGTCGGTGGTGGAGTCGGCGGCTGCGTCCTGGTCGGCGGGGGTGGTGTCATCGGAAGCGGCGGGTGCGGGTTCCTCGGCGGGTGCCTCGATGTCGAAGAGTGATCCACCCTCGGGGATCTCGCTGACCGGGGACGCGGTGGAGCCGGTGGGCGCGACGTCGGTGTCGGCGTCGTCCTGGCTGCGGTCCGTCGGGCCGTCGGTGGTGGAGTCGGCGGCCTTGTCCTGGTCGGCGGGGGTGGTGTCATCGGAAGCGGCGGGTGCGGGTTCCTCTGCGGGTGCCTCGATGTCGAAGAGTGATCCACCCTCGGGGATCTCGCTGACCGGGGACGCGGTGGAGCCGCTGGGCGCGACGTCGGTGTCGGCGTGGTCCTGGCTGCGGTCGGTGTCGTCGTCGGTGGTGGAGTCGGCGGCTGCGTCCTGGTCGGCGGGGGTGGTGGAGTCGGAAGCGGCGGGTGCGGCTTCCTGGGCGGGTGCCTCGATGTCGAAGAGTGATCCACCCTCGGGGATCTCGCTGACCGGGGACGCGGTGAAGCCGCTGGGCGCGACGTCGGTGTCGGCGTGGTCCTGGCTGCGGTCCGTCGGGCCGTCGGTGGTGGAGTCGGCGGCTGCGTCCTGGTCGCCCGGGGTGGTGGAGTCGGAGGCGGCGGGCGCGGCTTCCTGGGCGGGTGCCTCGATGTCGAAGAGCGAGCCGCCTGAGGGGATCTCGCTGACCGGGGAGGCGGTGCTGCTGGCGGCCTCGGGCTCCGGCTCCAGCTCCGGCTCCGGCTGCGGTTCCGGTTCGGTCTCGGGCTCGGCCCTTGCTTCGGGCTCGTCGCCCCCGAGGTCGAACAACGATCCGCCGCCCAGGTCGTCGCCGGAAGCCTCCTCGATGGGCTCGGCCTTCGCCTCGGTCTCGGGCACGGGCTCGTCGCCGCCGAGGTCGAACAGCGAGCTGCCGCCCGAGGCCTTGGCGGCCGGGCCGACGTCCTCGGTGTCGGTGACGGTGTCCTCGGTCTGGGTGACGTCGTCCGCCTCGGGCTCCGCCTTGGTGGCCTCGTCCTCGCGCGCGATGGTCGCTGTAGCGGTGGCGCCACCGGCGGCCGTCCCAACGGCACCCGCCTTCGCGTCGCTCGAGGCGGCGGCCTGCTTCGCGGGCTTGCCGGACTCGCCCTTCACCGAGGCGAGCAGCATCTGTGCGATGTCGAGGACCTCGACCTCCTCGCGCGCCTCGCCCTTGCTCTGCGCGGAGGTGAGGCCGTCCGACAGCATCACCCGGCAGAACGGGCAGCCCACGGCGATCTGGTCGGCACCGGTGGCGACGGCCTCCGTCGTACGCGTCTCGTTGATGCGGGAGCCGATCGTCTCCTCCATCCACATGCGGGCACCGCCGGCGCCGCAGCAGAAGGACCGCTCGGAGTTGCGCGGCATCTCCTTGAGCTCCGCGTCGGGGATCACGTTCAGCAGCTCGCGAGGCGGGGAGTAGACGCCGTTGTGCCGGCCGATGTAGCACGGGTCGTGGTAGGTGATCGTCTTCTTGTCGGCACTGCCGTTGGAGGCGACCGGGGTCAGCTTCTTCTCGCGCACGAGCCGGTTCAGGAGCTGGGTGTGGTGCACGACCTCGAGCTCGATGCCGAGGTCCTTGTACTCGTTCTTCAAGGTGTTGAAGCAGTGGGCACAGGTCGAGACGACCTTCTTGACCTTGTACTCCTTGAAGGTCTCGATGTTCTGCTGCGCGAGACCCTGGAAGACGAACTCGTTGCCGGCCCGGCGCGCGGAGTCACCGGTGCAGGTCTCGCCGTTGCCGAGCACGCCGAAGCTGACCCCGGCCATGTCGAGCAGCTCGGCGACCGCACGCGTCGTCTTCTTGGCGCGGTCCTCGTAGGCACCCGCGCAGCCGACCCAGAACAGCCACTCGACCTCGTCGAGGGACTCGATGTCCTCGCCCACGACCTTGACCTCGAACGGCAGGTCCTTGGCCCAGTCCATCCGCGCCGTGGGGGACATGTTCCACGGGTTGCCCTTGTTCTCCAGCCCCTTGAACAGCCCGTTGAGCTCGCTGGGGAAGTTCGACTCGACCAGCACCTGGTAGCGCCGCATGTCGACGATGTGGTCGACGTGCTCGATGTCGACCGGGCACTGCTCCACGCAGGCGCCACAGGTCACGCAGGACCACAGCACGTCGGGATCGATGACGCCGGCGCCGCTGTCGGGCATGTAGAACCAGTCGTCGCCGGTGTCGCCGACCAGTGGACGCTCCACCTCGCGGGCCAGCTTCTCGTCCCCCGCGAGCAGGCTCTCGCGCTTGTCCTCGTCGGCGAGCAGGTACGGCGCCTTCGACAGCGTGTGGTCGCGCAGGGCCATGATCATCAGCTTCGGCGAGAGCGGCTTCTCGGTGTTCCACGCCGGGCACTGGTCCTGGCAGCGGCCGCACTCGGTGCAGGTGGCGAAGTCGAGGATGCCCTTCCAGCTGAAGTCCTCGGCAGCACCGACACCCAGCTTGGTGTCCTCGTCGAGGTCCTCGAGGTCGTCGAGGGTGAGCGGCTTGCCCTCGCTCATCATCGGCTTGGCGGCCCCAAGTGCCTTCGGTGCTCGCCCGAACAGGACGTTGAGCGGCGCCAGGAAGATGTGCAGGTGCTTGGAGTTGAGCACGAAGATCAAGAAGACCAGCATCACGCCGATGTGCAGCAGCAGGCCGATGCCCTCGAGGACCTCGAGGGGGCCGTGCGACATCGCGTCGAGCAGCTTGCCCAGCCCGATGGAGATGAACGCCCCGTTGTCGTAGGGCAGGTTGCCCAGCGCGGACGAGGCGCCGCGGAACAGGAACATCGTCCAGATGACGTTGAAGATCATGAACAGCGTGATCCAGGCACCGCTGAGGTGGGAGCCGAAGAACCGGGACTTGCGGCCGAGGTTGGCGGGCTGGTTCCGCATCCGGATCATGAAGAAGGCGAACAGGCCGAAGAGCGCCATCATCGCGATGAAGTCCTGGGCGAAGCCCAGGACTGCCCAGTGGCCGACGACCGGGATCGCCCAGTCCATGGGCCCCTCGCCGCCGGTGAAGAGAATCTTCAGCAGTGAGCCGTAGGCCTCGAGGTAGACCGTCGCGAGGATCAGGAACGCCCAGAACACGAAGAAGTGCGCAGCGCCGGGCACCGACCACTTGAGCAGCTTCTTCTGGCCGAACACCTCGACGAGCTGGCGCTTGAGAGCCGTGCCCATCCGGCTGGTGACGCCCTCGATGCGGTCGGGAGCCGGTTGGCCGACGGTGATGGCACGGAAGAGGAAGAACACCCTCTTCGCTGCCAGCGGCAGCGCCACCGCGTTCATCAGGAGACCGAGGATCAGCACCAGCAACACTAGAAACTCCCAACTGATCCGGCGGACCCGCCGGGTGTCTGGACAACGGCGTTGAGACTACTGGGCGATGCCCCGGGCAGGCAGCCAGCGTCGTTGTGACAAATCCTACCTGTGGGTAACTCCGGTTGTCCTGGGTCGGGCTCGTGGGTCAGGAGACCACGCGTGCGACCCGGCCAGCCGCATCGAACTCCACGCGCACAGCTGCGCCGGTGGAGCAGTAGGTGAAGGTGTTGCCGAGTCGGCGGCTGGGCTGGCCGATCGCCTGCAGCGTGGCCCAGCCGGTCATCCCCGACTTCACCCGCGTCTTGATGACGCTGGGTGAGAGCCTCGAGCTCGCCGTGGTGCAGGCGTTCGGCTTGATGCCGTAGGCCCGCTCCCACATCTGCAGGTAGGCCTCAGGCCCGCGGGCCATGTCCTTGACGATGCCGTCACCGGCCAGCATCTTCAGGTCCTGGATCCAGTCGGCGTAGAGGCCGTAGTGCGAGACCCCGTCCTTGTTGATGTCGTAGACGCGCTCGCCGCTGACCTGCTTGTCGACCTTGACGCCACCGAGGGTGGTGAACGGGTAGGTCACGGGACGGTCAGTGGCGGCGTTCGGCCGCGGGTCGCCCTGGGCGCCGAGTCCGTTGATGTCCGCGCCGAAGCCGATGCCCCAGTAGGTGCTCGGGTTGGCCCAGGTCAGGTGCTTCTTCCACTTCTCGACGAAGCCGGTGCTGTCGCCGGCGTACGGCGTGATGAAGCCCTTGGACCTGTAGATCCGCGGGTAGGCGTCGGGTGTCGACCACGAGTGGCTGGACAGTACGCCGCCGTAGTTCATCGACTCGACCAGGTCGAGCGAGGCCTGGCGGGCCTTGACGCTCATGTGGTCGGGGTCGAACAGCATGTGTCGTTTGGCCAGGCCACGGATCGTGTGCTCGCCGAGCTCGGTGAGGCCGAGGCTGTTGCAGTGGTTCTTGGCCGGATAGACCGGCACCGCGGGGAGCTGGACCCCGGAGACCTTGGCGATCGCGCCGAAGAGGGCGTCCTGGGACGGGATGGCGCCGGAGTCGAGCGGCACCGAGTTGTCCTGGTTCTTGTCGTGCACCTCGGGGTCGTTGGGGTTGCAGGTCTGCATCCGCCAGGGGGAGCCGGTCTCGAGCGTGTTCGCGGCGTTCACCAGATAGCCCGTGGAGCCCTCGTCCCCGGCCACGCCGGAGAGGGCGTTGTCGAACTTGTTGACCAGCTCCATCTGGGAGACGCCCATCTTGCGGACCTCGTCCAGCTGTCGGTCGATCGACGCCTTCGAGCACTTCAGGTCAGGGATGCCGAGCTTCTGGGTGCAGTCGAACGGGACGGAGGTCTCGATCCCCATCACCACGGCCATCTTGCCCGCGTTGATGGCCTTGCGGGCCTCGTCCGGGGTCGTGACGATCCGGTACCACCCCTTGCCGGGGCCGCCGTGCTGCGCGTCGACGTAGCGCTCGAGGGCGTGCATCTGCTTGGCCTGCAGGCGGATGGAGTCCATGTCGTTGCAGGAGTTGCGCTTCAGGGGGTAGATCTCGCAGAGCTTGTTGTTCTCGACGAGCAGGTTGACCAGGATCCGCTGGCCCGCGCGCCAGGAGCGCTCCATCCACTTGTAGTAGGTGCCCTCGTGGGTGAGCGAGGCCGGTGCCGGCCAGTCCTTGAAGGTCGGCCAGCCCACCGGGTCGTGCGTGGGCTTGCCGGAGAGGAACGCCTCCGCCACGGCGCCGTTGCCGCCGGTGAGCTCGTGGTCGGCGCAGTCCTTCAGAGCCGCCTCGACGCCGTACGGCGACCACGGACGCCCGCAGTGCACCTGGCCACCGAGGAACTCGAAGGCCATCCCGTGGGTGTGGGCGTCGATGAAGCCGCGCACCTCCTGGACGCCGCTCACACCGGAGAACGGGTTGCCCGTGACGTTGGTGCTGACCTCGGGGAAGCTGGTGCAACCCGTCCGCTTCTGCAGACGGACCTGCGTGCCGGTGCTCGTGACCGTCGCCTTGCCGGCCGTGTCGGTCAGGTAGCCCCGGCCGGGAACCTGGAACCGGAGCAGACCCTTGCTGGGCATGGTGGCGACCCAGTCGTTGGTCGGGCCAGCCTTCGCGGCGTACGTCACGGCGGGCTGGGCGCCGTCGAGGAAGGTCTTCGCGCGGCTGTAGAGCAGGTAGCGGCCCAGCTCGGTGGGCTTGAAGTAGAGGGGTTCGCCAGCGCCGATCGTGGTGGCGGTGAACGCGGGTGCGGTTCCGCCGGCGAGCCAGCGGCCGGTGCGGCTGGACTGCATGCCGTAGCAGGCATTGAACATGTTGAAGCGGTCCGTGGGCCTCGACGCCTGGGCCGCGCTCACCGGCACGTTGGACAGCTTGGGCTCGGTCTGGGAGCGCTGTTCCTCGGCGGCGCCGACCGCGAGACGAGCCTGCTCGGGCGTGGTGGGGTCAGCGGTCCCACTGTCGGTGGCCGGTGCCGTGCGGGAGATGGCGTTCTTGGTCAACGGGTCGCTGTGGTCGTGCTCGTGACCGTCGGTCAGCCCGTTCGGGTGCACGTGGGTGCCGTCGGCCCGGTCGATGGTCCCGGCTGCCTGCGCACCGGAGGTCTTGTCGCCGGCCGCGGCGAGGTAGGCCAGGTTGTAGCCGTCCGCCCCCTTCGCGCCGGACCCGCTCGCGAGGCCGGACAGGGCACCAGACGGTACGACGACCGCGGCGAGCACGGCGCCGACCGAGAGGCCGACTGCCATCGCCAGGCGGCGGCGGGCGCTCGCGTGCTCCGGGGTCGAACGGGGGGTCAGACGACGCATGGCGCTCCTTGTGACAGTGAGGTCAGGGGAGCAACGAGCGGGCAGCCCGATCAGTCACGCTGGTCCTTCACGTTGGCGGCCGGAGGCGGCTCAACCCGCGCTCGTCTGGTCCCGGCGCGGCACCAGGACCAATGCCAGGACCGGGCACAGTGCCGAGAGGGCGAACGTGGCGGAGTAGCCCCACTGGCTGATCGCGAGCCCCGCCACGGGGGCCACGGCGGCCGCCGCGAGGTACTGCGCGGTGTTCTGTGCGCCGAGTGCCCGGCCCGACCAGTACGACCCCGCCCGCTCCGCGACGCTGGTGAACGCGAGCCCGTTGTCCGCCACGGTCACGGTGGAGGCGACCACGAGGAGGACGACCGCGACTCCGAGGGGCTCGGTCAGCCCGAGCATGGCCATCGTCACCCCGGCGGCCAGGGCGACCCAGCGCAGCGGGCGGACCCGCGACCCGACCACGTCGGAGAGGTGCCCGACCGCGATCCGGCCGAAGGCGCCGAGCACGTGGGTGCCTGCGACCAGCGCACCAGCGGACGCGGGGGACCACTCGCGCTCCTGGACCAGCCAGGTCAGCGAGTAGGTCCACACGAGGAACTGCGGGACCACGAGCATCACCGACGCGCCGTGCACCCGAGCCAGGAACCTGTCGGCGCGGTAGGGGTTCGCGGTCAGCTCGGCGGTCGCTGTCGGACGTGGCGGGTCGAGGACGATCGCCAGCACCGCCACGAAGGCGAGGGCGACCGCGACCACCGGGACCCAGAGCGCGGCGCCGAGACCTGCACGGTCCGCGGTGACCGCGATCGTGGCGGCGGCCACGGCGACGCCGAGCGGCTGGGCCATCTGCCGGATGCCCATCGCGAGCCCGCGGCGCTCGGGCGGGAACCAGCCCACCACGATCCGCCCGCTGGCCGAGCTGGTGCTGGCTGCCGCCATGCCCACGACGAACAGGACCGCTGCGAGCGTCAGCGTGCGCTCCACGAGGGTCGCGACGACGCTGAACAGCGCCGAGCCGCCGAGGCCGGCGAGCAGCACGGTCCGTTCGCCCACCCGGTCGACGACCAGGCCCCAGAGGAAGAGGGTGACCATCACGCCGGCGATCGGCATCGCGGCCATCGTCCCGGCCTCGGCGAGAGACAGTCCGCGGGTCTCCTGGAGCGAGGGGATCAGGAACGCCGGCCCGTTGATCGCCACCGAGGCGCCCGCCTGGGCGGCGACGCTCGCGGCGAGCATCGACCAGCGGCGAGAGGTCCCGATGCTGGAGGCGTCGAGCTTCGTTCCCCTGCTCGTCCCCCGTTTTCCCACCCGGTCACGCTAGTGCCCGGTTCCTCCGATGCGGCGGCTGACCGAGTGTGCTGTTGCCGACACTGCTTCCACGAGGACGGCAAGGTCGACCTGTTCGCGGGCGTCGTAGGTGGTGGCGATCCCGCCGAGTGGAGTGCCGTTGTGGTCGAGCACCGCTGCTGCGACCGACGCGAAGCCCGGCGTGACCTCGCCGTCCTCGGTGGCGAACCCACGCTGACGGGTCTCGCTGAGCACGGTCCGGAGCGCGCTCAGACTCTGCGGGCCGCGGCCGTGGCGGTCGACGAACGCACTCTTGTCGGGGTAGAGCGCGCGCACCTGGCTCGCCGGGAGAGCCGCCAGGATCGCTCGTCCGCTGGCCGTCAGGTGCGCCGGAAGTCGTACGCCGACGTCGGTCACCAGTGGCGCCCTGCCAGGTGCGCGTTCCTCGAGCACATAGAGGACGTCCCGGCCGTGTGGCACGGCGAGATGGGCCGAGTGGCCGATCCGGTCGACGAGGGCAGCCAGGGGACGGTGGGCGATCCGCTGCAGGGGAGCCTGGCGGGCATAGCCGATGCCCACCTCGAAGGCCGCGACGCCCAGGCAGTAGCGGCGCTCCTCGGCGATGTGGGTGACGAAGCCCTGCTCCATCATCGCGTTGACCAGGTGGTAGGCCGTCGAACGCGGCAGGTCGAGGGCACTGGCCAGCCGGTCGAGCGGCACCGGGTCCGGCTGGGAGGCGAGGAAGCGCAGCACCATCAGGGTCCTGGTGGCGGCGGGAACCTGGCTCATGAGCAGAACCTAACGGGCGGGCGGGATCGGGCCGTCAGTACTGGTGGAACCAGCGGGCCATCTGCGACGAGCTGTTCCCGCAGGTGACGTTCTGGTCGCGACCGTCCTCGACCCACTGGGACAGGATGGCCGGACCACCCTGGAACATCCGGTCCAGCCCGCAGCGGCGCAACGCCTCCGCGCGCGAGGTCTGGCCGGCCGCGCGCCACTCGGGGATGCCGAGGCGCAGGTCGCCGACGACGTGCTGCCAGAGAGCCTGCGTGGAGTAGGCGCCGATGGTGAACCCTGCGTCGGTGTATCCGCGAGCGGCCCCGCGCACCACGGCGGCGTTCGCGGCCAGGTCCCGCGGCCAGTCGTACTCGGGCACTGGCTCCACGTCGAGCCAGATGATCGGCGACTGCAGGCCGGCCCGGCGCATCGTGGCCAGGTTGAACTTCGCCTGCTGGTAGCCGACGTTGCTCAGCGCGCCCTGACGGGTGCTGCTGTCGAACGGGCCCTTGTCCTTGTAGGCCGCGTAGTGGCGGTCCTCGGGATAGCTGATCACGGAGTACGCCGCCGCCAGCAGGCCGCGGCTGCGGACCCAGTCGGTCTGGAGCGCGAGACACGGGTTGGGGTAGAAGCCGGGGCCGTTGGTCAGGCCGATGATCACGTAGCGCGCGGCGTCGATCGGCATCGGCGAGCCGGCCGATCGCTTCAGCGGGATGCCCATGCCCTTGGGGCACTGGGGCCAGCTGATGTCCGCTCCGAGGACCGGCCCGGACTGACGTGGCGGGATGGAGAGCTTGGGGATCTTCAGGGACGGCATCGGTTTGACGGGCCGCTCGGGTGCGGCCGATCGACTCGCGGACGCCGAGGGGCTGGCCGCGCTGCCGGGCGAGGTACTGGGCGAGGTACTGGGCGCGGCGCCCTCGGTCTGCTTCGACTTCGGCTTGAGCGGTGCGTCGCAGGCGCTCCCGGCCAGGACGAGCAGGACGACCAGCAGGGACAGCACGCTCTGCCTGCGCATGGCCACCCCTCTCCGGTCCACCCTGCGGGTCTGCGAGGACTCATGGTGCCACGGCCCCCTCGTGTCTCGGGTCCGAGACTGCCAGCTCTCCCCACCACTGGTCGCCGAGGGCGGGAGGTTGTTGCATGGAGCCATGTCAGAGCGCGGTGCATCGGTCGCAGTAGGAGTCGGTCCACTCTCCTTCGAGGAGGTCGTGGCCGTCACCCGTGGGGGTGGCTCGGTGCGGCTGACCGACGAGGCGCTCGAGGCCGTCGTCCGCTCGCGGCGGACCGTGGACGAGCTCGCCGCGGCTGCCACCCCTGCCTACGGCATCTCCACCGGCTTCGGCGCGCTCGCGACGCGCCACATCCCGACCGAGATGCGCGCACAGCTGCAGCGGTCCCTGATCCGCTCGCACGCCGCCGGGTCCGGCCCCGAGGTCGAGCGTGAGGTCGTCCGAGGGCTGATGCTGCTGCGCCTCTCGACGCTGGCGACCGGCCTGACCGGCGTACGACCTGAGGTGGTGGAGCTGATCGCCGGAGTGCTCAACGCCGGCATCACTCCTGTGGTCCACGAGTACGGCTCGCTCGGTTGCTCCGGTGACCTCGCGCCGCTCTCCCACTGCGCCCTTGCCTACATGGGCGAGGGAGAGGTGCGCGACGCCGGCGGCACGCTGATGCCGGCGGCGCAGGCACTCGAGGCCGCCGGGCTGGTCCCGCTCGAGCTCGCCGCCAAGGAGGGCCTCGCCCTGATCAACGGCACCGACGGGATGCTCGGCATGCTCGTGATGGCGCTGACGGACCTCTCGGTGCTGATGCGTACGGCGGACATCGCGGCCGCCATGTCGGTCGAGGGCCAGCTCGCCACCGACCGGGTCTTCGCCCCCGAGCTGCAGGCGATCCGCCCGCATCCCGGCCAGGCGCTGTCGGCCGCCAACCTCGCCGCGATCCTGAAGGACTCCGGCGTCGTCGCTTCGCACCGGGGACCCGACTGCAACCGGGTCCAGGACGCCTACTCGCTGCGCTGCTCGCCCCAGGTCCACGGGGCCGCCCGGGACACCCTCGACCACTGCGCCACCGTCGCCGGGCGCGAGCTCGCCAGCGCGGTCGACAACCCGGTCGTGCTCACCGATCCCGATGGCGGGCCGAGCCGGGTCGAGTCCAACGGCAACTTCCACGGGGCCCCAGTGGGTTACGTACTGGATTTCCTGGCCATAGTCGTCGCGGATCTGGCGTCCATCAGCGAACGCCGTACGGACCGGTTCCTCGATCGCACCCGCAGCCACGGCCTGCCGCCGTTCCTCGCGCACGACCCGGGCGTCGACAGCGGGCACATGATCGCGCAGTACACGCAGGCCGCGATCGTCTCGGAGCTCAAGCGCCTGGCGAACCCCGCGAGCGTCGACTCGATCCCGTCGAGCGCGATGCAGGAGGACCACGTCTCGATGGGCTGGTCGGCCGCTCGCAAGCTGCGACGCTCGGTCGACGGACTGACCCGGGTGATCGCCATCGAGGTGCTCACAGCTGCTCGCGCGCTCGACCTTCGCAGGCCGCTGGACCCCTCGCCCGCCACCGCCGCAGTCATCGACCTGCTGCGTTCGTCCGGCATCGAGGGACCCGGCCCGGACCGGCACCTCTCGCCCGAGATCGAGGCGACCTTCCAACTCGTCCGTGATGGCCGCGTCCTGGCCGCCGTCGAAGCAGTGATCGGAGAACTGAAGTGACCAACCCCCGTCTCCCCATCCACGCCGCCCACGGCACCGAGCTCACCGCGCGCTCGTGGCAGACCGAGGCCCCGCTGCGGATGCTGATGAACAACCTCGACCCCGAGAACGCCGAGAACCCTGCCGAGCTGGTGGTCTACGGCGGCACCGGCAAGGCAGCCCGCAACTGGGAGTCCTACGACGCACTGGTGCGCACCCTGACGACGCTCGCCGACGACGAGACGATGCTCGTGCAGAGTGGCAAGCCGGTCGGGGTGATGCGCACCCACGAGTGGGCTCCGCGGGTGCTGATCGCCAACTCGAACCTCGTCGGCGACTGGGCCAACTGGGAGGAGTTCCGTCGGCTCGAGGACCTGGGGCTGACGATGTACGGCCAGATGACCGCCGGTTCCTGGATCTACATCGGCACCCAGGGCATCCTGCAGGGCACCTTCGAGACGTTCGCGGCCGTCGCCGACAAACGCTTCGGTGGGACTCTCGCCGGCACCATCACCCTGACCGCCGGCCTCGGTGGCATGGGCGGCGCGCAGCCGCTCGCAGTCACGATGAACGACGGCGTCGCGATCTGCGTCGACGTCGACGACAGCCGGATCAAGCGGCGCATCGAGCACCGCTACCTCGACGTGCAGGCAGACTCGCTCGAGCACGCCGTGGCACTCGCGGTCGAGGCCCGGGACGCCAGGAGGGCCCTGTCCATCGGGGTGTTGGGCAACGCGGCCGAGATGTTCCCGGCTCTGCTCGAGCAGGACGCGCCGATCGACGTGGTCACCGACCAGACCTCGGCACACGACCCGCTGGCCTACCTTCCCGCCGGTGTCCCCTTCGGCGACTGGAGGGACGCTGCTCGTCGTGACCCGGACGGGTTCACCAAGGACGCGCAGGCCTCGATGGCCGTGCACGTGCGGGCGATGGTGGAGTTCCAGGACAAGGGCGCCGAGGTCTTCGACTACGGCAACTCGATCCGTGACGAGGCGCGCAAGGGCGGCTATGACCGTGCGTTCGAGTTCCCCGGCTTCGTCCCGGCCTACATCCGGCCGTTGTTCTGCGAGGGCAGGGGTCCGTTCCGCTGGGCCGCGTTGAGCGGGGACCCCGCGGACATCGCCGCGACGGACCGGGCGATCCTCGAGCTGTTTCCCCGAGATGGATCGGCAGAGCACGAGCGCCTGCACAAGTGGATCGAGATGGCCGGCGAACGGGTCTCGTTCCAGGGCCTGCCGGCGAGGATCTGCTGGCTGGGGTACGGCGAGCGCCACCTCGCCGGGCTGAAGTTCAACGAGATGGTCGCCTCCGGTGAGCTGAAGGCGCCCGTCGTGATCGGCCGCGACCACCTCGACTGCGGCTCGGTCGCCTCGCCCTACCGCGAGACCGAGTCCATGCTCGACGGCTCCGACGCGATCGCCGACTGGGCGCTGCTCAACGCGCTGGTCAACACCGCTTCCGGCGCCTCGTGGGTCTCCATCCACCATGGCGGCGGCGTCGGCATGGGCCGGTCCATCCACGCCGGTCAGGTGTGTGTGGCCGACGGCACCGACCTGGCCGCCCAGAAGATCGAGCGCGTGCTGACCAACGACCCGGGCATGGGAGTCATCCGCCACGTGGACGCCGGCTACGACCGCGCCGTCGAGGTCGCCGAGGATCGCGGCGTACGAGTGCCGATGCGGGAGTCCTGACCCTCGGGGTGGCGGTGACACACTGGCCGACATGGCTGAGCGTCCCGTCCGTGCCCGCATCTCCTTCCCAGGCATCAGCTCCCGCGCGTGGGAGCACCCTGCCGACCGGGGCGCGCTGGTCGCGCTGCGCAAGCTGAAGGGGTTCGACACCCTGCTCAAGGCGCTGTCCGGCATGTTCAACGAGCGGGCTGTGCGGCTGCAGTTCCTCGGCTCCGGGATCCGGGTGGACGAACGGCAGTTCGAGCGGCTGCACCGACTCCTCACCGAGGTCGGTACCACCCTCGACGTGGCGGAGCTCCCGGAGATGTACGTCGTCGCCGATCCCTTCCTGAACGCCGTCACGGTCGGGATGAACAAGCCGATCATCATCCTCAACAGCGCCCTGGTGGAGCTACTGGACGACGACGAGATCCGCTTCGTGATCGCCCACGAGCTCGGCCATGCGGTCAGCGGTCACGCCGTCTACCAGACGTTGCTGCGCCGGCTGCTCGTGCTCAGCGGGGTGCTGAACGCGGTGCCGCTCGGTGGGCTGGGGATCCGGGTGATCGTGGCGGCGCTGATGGAGTGGTCGCGCAAGTCGGAGCTGTCCGCGGACCGGGCCGGAGTGCTCGCCACCCAGGACCCGGCGGTCGCCTTCCGCGTGCACATGCAGCTCGCGAGCGGAGGACACCTCGACGATCTCGACACGGCCTCCTTCTTCGCGCAGGGCATCGAGTACCAGGAAGCCGGCGACCTGCGCGAGTCGGTGCTCAAGCTGATGCTGGTGGAGAACCAGTCGCATCCCTTTGCCGTCGTACGAGCCAGTGAGCTGAAGAAGTGGGTCGACAGCGGCGAGTACACCCAGATCCTCTCCGGCGCCTATCCGCGCCGCGACCAGGACGCCACCGCCAGCATGAGCGACTCCGCCCGTGAGGCCGCGCAGAGCTATGCGGAGTCCTTCAAGGGCAGCCAGGATGCGCTCGGCCGGCTGGTGCACGAGACGGCCGGGGCGCTGGGCAGCCTCAAGGGATGGCTGGACGAGACGTTCCGCCGGGGCACGTAGGTCCTCTCGCCGCCCGGTCAGGTCGACCTGCGCCACCAGCGCTTCGGGGTCGGTCGCTCCACCGGTGAGGGCTGGGCCCGGCGCCGGAGCAGACGCTGGCGCCAGCGCTCCACCTCGGCCTCCACGTCGCGAGTCGCGGTGACCACGGGCGGGCCGCCCTGGAGCTGGCGTCGGGCCTCGACGATGCGCCGGTTGAAGTCCTCGAGGTGGCCGCGGACGAGCTTCTCCGCGGTCTCCCGGTCGAGGAGCGCGTCGAGCTCGAGATCCTCCCTGCGCAGCTGGAGAGCAGCCGGGAGGACACCGGTGATCCGCTCCCGCTCGATCAGCTTCCGCAGCCACCAGTCGCGGTCGTCAGGAGACCCCAGGTCCCCGAGCGGCTTGCCCTGGCCAGGCAGGTCGTCGAACTCGCCGCGCTCCATGGCCTGCTGGATCTGCAGGTCGACCCAGCGTGCCTGGTTCCCGATCCGGGCCGCGGCGGCGCCGGAGCCGGTGCGGGAGTCGCGCTCGGGCCCGCGGTCCGGCTGCTCGGGCCGGTCCGGCTGGTCGTCGTCCTGGTGCATCGTGCTCATCTCGCGACCCAGCCTACAAATCCGTTCAACCGTGCCGGCGCGACCCGGAGGCGCCCGGTCAGCCCCACATCCCCAGCACGTCGCCCCCGATCCGGACGATGAAGGCGGCCACGACGACGATGAAGAAGAGGCGCACGAACCGTGCTCCGCGCGCGACGGCGAGCCGGGCACCGAGGTAGCCACCCACCAGGTTGCAGGCGCCCATCAGGAGGCCGACCTTCCAGAGCACCACCCCCTGGGGGACGAACACGCAGAGCGCGGCGAGGTTCGTGGCCCAGTTGGCCATCCGCGCCTTGGCCGAGGCATCCAGGAAGTTGTAGCCGAGCAGGCCCACCAGCGAGATCACGAAGAAGCTGCCGGTTCCCGGCCCGAGTGCTCCGTCGTAGAAGCCGACGGCGAGACCAGTGACCATCGCCGCCGCGGTGTGCCGGTGACCCGAGAAGCGCAGCAGGCTCTCCTGCCCGAGGCTCGGTCGCACGACCACCCAGGCACCCACGACGACCAGGACCACCAGCACGATCGGCTGGAAGGCGGATCGCGGGATCGTGCTCGCCACCAGCGCGCCTCCGACGGACCCGAGGAACGCGAGCAGCATCAACGGCAGGAAGGTCCTCGGGTCGGGCCGCACCCGGCGGTAGTAGGTCACGCTGCTGACGCTGGTTCCGCAGATCGAGCCGAGCTTGTTGGTGGCCAGCACCTGCGCGGGGGTGGCGCCGGGCAGCCCGAGCAGCAGCGCCGGCAGCTGGATCAGCCCACCGCCACCGACCACCGCGTCGACGAAGCCGGCCGCGAGGCCAGCGAGCGCGAGCAGCAGGAGGATCTGCCAGGTCGGGTCGGCCATCAGGGGCCGTCGGCGAACGCACCCTTGGGTACGACGAACAGGCTGGCCGCCGCGACCAGGGCAGAGATCGAGCAGACCGCCCAGACGGTGAGGTAGCCCGAGAGCGGGGCGTGGCCGGCCTCGGCGTCGGCCATCGAACCGGTCGAGGCCAGGGCGATCGCGAAGATGCTCGACGCGATCGCGCCGCCGATCGTCTTGGTGGTGTTGGTCATGCCGGTGACGAAACCCGTCCGGTCCGCCGGGGCGGCAGCGGCAGCGGCCGCGGGCAGCGCCGCCACCAGCGCCCCCGACCCGATCCCGGCGATCGCCATGTTGACCAGTGCCTGGCCGGACGATTCGTGCAGGGGCAGGAACAGCCCGTAGCCGATCGCCACCAGCAGGCAGGCGACGAGCATCGTGCTGCGGGTGCCGATCATCCGGCCGACCACCGGCAGCAGCAGCGCGCCCGCCACGAGCGACAGCACGTAGACGACGATCAGCACCGTCACGAACCCGGCCGTGGCCCCGAGCCCGTAGCCGGTCTCCTCGGGATCAGTGCGCGCGAAGGTCGAGAGCGGGATCTGGGCACCCAGCACCGACATCCCGAACAGGAACGCGGTGAGCTGCACCGGCCACTGCGCCGGCGTGGCCATCAGCCGGACGTCGACCAGTGGCTCCGGGATGCTCATCTCGAAGCGGGCGAACGGCCAGAAGGCGAGGACCCCCAGGGCCAGGACCAGCCAGGGCAGGGCCGAGCCGGGGCCCTCCAGGCGCACCAGGATCAGGCCCGCCATCACCAGCCCGAGCGCCAGCGTGACCAGCCAGAATCCCTTCAGGTCCAGCTGGCCGGTCGCCACGGGCGGCGTGCCCGGCACGCCGAACCAGACCACCACGAAGCAGAGGGTGACGGCGACTGCCGGGATCATCAGCAGCCCTGTCATCGAGAGGGACTCGACCAGCAGGCCACTGGCCACCGCACCGAGGATCACGCCCAGCTCGAGCGCTGCGACGAGGAAGCCGGCCGCCTTCCTGGTCAGCCGAGCCTGGGCTCCGGTGTGCGCGGTCCGGCGGTGGATGATGCTCACCTCCAGCGGAAGCCAGACCACGTAGAAGCCCTGGATGGCCCAGGCGACGAGGAACAGCGAGAAGTTGGGCGCCAGGGCCACTGCGAACGAGGCCAGTGCGGTCACCGCAGTCGAGATGAGCAGCACCTGCCGGTGGCCGATCAGGTCGCCGAGCCTGGCCAGGATCGGGACCGCGAGCGCGGAGACGATCAGCTGGGCGGCCTCGAACCAGTTGACGTCGGCGTCGGCGATCCTCAGGTTGTCGGCGATGTCGCTGAAGATCGGCGTGTAGTAGCCCTGCAGGATCCCGCTCGCGATCTCCACGCAGACCAGGAACCCGATGATGGTGGCGAGGCCCTGCACCTTTCCCGGTCCCGGGACACGTCCGTGGGCAGCGGTGGTCGTCATGGCGCGGTTCTCATTCGGGGAGCCTCTCGATCAGGCGGGCATACCAGCGGATGCCGGCAAGGAAGTCGTCGACACCGAGGTGCTCGTCATAGCTGTGGATGCTCTCGCGCTGCGCCTTGGTCATCCGGAACGGCGTGAACCGGTAGACGCGCGGGCAGATCTCGGTGAAGAAGCGTGAGTCCGTGGCCGCCATCATCACGTAGGGCGTGGGTACTGCGTCGTGGAACACCTCGCTGATCGTCGAGGCGAGGAGATCGAAAGCCGGGTCGTCGTACGGCGACACCGGGCTCGGCTCGTTGGCGTCCACCACCTCCAGAGCGATGGAGTCGTCGGCGATGGCCCTGCGGACGTGCTCGGTCGCCGATGCCACGGTGTCCCCGACGAGGATGCGCAGGTTGACTGCGGCGGTCGCACTCGAGGCGATCACGTTGTGGGCGGGCGACCCCGAGAGTGTGGTCACCGCCATCGTCGTACGCACCAGGGCGGCGGGCTCTGCCCCCGCGGCCAGCAGCGCTCGCGTGAGCAACGGCTGGAGTCGGCGCGCGTTGGCGAAGACGGGTCGCAGCACCATCGTGGTGTGCGGCGCGATCCTCCGGAACAGCTCGAGCGTGGGCTCCGGGAGCGCGGGGGCGAACTGCCTCGCCTCCAGGCGCACGACTGCGCGGGCTATCCGTGCCGTCGGACCGTTCGGAGCCGGGGTCGAGGAGTGGCCGCCGCGGCCCTCGGCCCGGAGCTCGATCGTGGTGGTGCCCTTCTCGGAGACGCCGATCACGCCGAGGGGAGGTTTGACCCCCGGGAACGCCTCGTGCGCGATCGCGCCGCCCTCGTCGAGCACGAACCAGGGGGCGATGTCGCGCCGACGCAGCTCATCCACCGCGGCCACAGCGTCGGGGCCGGACACCTCCTCCCGGGCGCCGAAGGACAGCCAGATGTCGCGGGCCGGCACGAAGTCATGCTCCAGCAGCCCTTCGACGGCGGCGCAGATGCCCACCAGCGAGCCCTTGTCGTCCAGGGTGCCGCGACCCCAGATCGCGTCGTCGTGGATCTCTGCCCCGAACGGCGGGTGCCGCCACGGCGCCGACTCGTCGATCGGGACGACATCGATGTGGGCCATCAGCACGGCCGGCTCGTCCGCCGAGCGCCCGGCCCAGTGGAACAGCAGCGAGTGGTCCAGGACCCGGTGCAGCGTCAGTCGCTCGTGCAGCAGCGGAAAGCAGTCGGCGAGAGCTGCGATGAAGTCCTCGAACGCCGTCGGGTCGGTCCTCGACTCCTCGCCCAGGGAGACGGTCGGGATCCGGACCAGGCGGCGAAGCTTCTCGACGTCCCCGTTCCCCCCGCTCACGTGTTCCACGGGGCGAACGCTAGCCCGGCGGCTGGTGGGTCCACCGCTGATCTCGGATACGAGACGTCAGGCCCGCCTGGAGGTGGCGCCGCACCCCCGGATTCGCAAGGGTTGTCCTCATGTCAGTCCGGAGCCTGCCCGCCAGCACTCCACGCACCGCGATGCACCACCTCGCCGGTCTCCTTGCGGGGGCGTCTGCTCGGGGACCCCTGGGCGCCCGGACGGACCGCTGGATGGCCGAGGGTGATCGCACCGACGGGGTCGAAGGCGTCCGGTATCGAGAACTCCTGACGCACGGCTGCCAACCTGCCGGGCGGGATGCCGAAGAAGCAGCCGCCGAGACCGGCGTCCACCGCTGTCTGGAGGATCAGCAAGGAGGCCATGGCCACGTCCATGTGCCAGAACGGCACCGGCCAGCGCGCCTCGTCCTGGTCGGTCCAGCCCTTGTCGGGCTCTGCGTAGCGCCTGAGGTAGGCGGCCTTGCTGGAGCAGGGAAGCACCAGCACCGGCGCGCGCATCATGCCCTGCAGCCAGACGTCCGGGTCGCCGGCCAGGTCCGCCGTGGCGGCCCAGTAGCGGCGTACGTCCTCCGGGGCGTCGAGCACCAGGAAGCCCCAGCCCTGGCTGAACCCGGCGTTCGGTGCCCGGGTCGCGTTGTGCAGCGCGCGGTCCAGGACCTCCGGGTCGACCGGCTCTGTCGTGTAGCTGCGCACCATCCGTCGGCGTCGTACGACGTCCTGGAACTCCATGGTCCCGAGCATGACTGACGACTACGAGCAGATGTGGCAGGACCTCGCGCCACTCGGCAGATCCGCGGTCAGCGGGGGCTACTTCCGCCAGCCGTTCACCTCGGTCGAGTCCGAGCTCCGCGCCTGGTTCGCCGGCCAGTGTGCGAGCCGCGGGTTGGAGCTGGAGGCGGACGGCAACGGGAACCTGGTCGCGTGGTGGGTGGTCCGAGACGATCTGCTTGCGAATTCGGGCTCGGGACGACAAGAACCTCTCGGGCCGTCCGGGGTGCTGATCGGCTCTCACCTGGACTCGGTGCTCGATGGTGGTGCGTACGACGGCCCGCTCGGCGTGGTCTCGTCGCTCGCCGCCGTGGACCTGCTTCGCGAGCGTGGTGTCACGCCGAGCCGGCCGATCGCCGTCGGTGCCTTTGCCGAGGAGGAGGGCTCCCGCTTCGGCATCGCCTGCCTGGGCTCCCGCTTGGCGACCGGCTCGATGACACCGGCGGCTGCGGCGGAGCTGCGCGACCGGGACGGCGTACCGCTCCTGGACGCGATGTCGTCGGCGGGGCTGGAACCGGCGCTGGGCAGAGCCGGCTGGCTGGACCGGGTGGGCACCTTCATCGAGCTGCACGTGGAGCAGGGCCGCGACCTGGTCGACCGGGACGCGCCTGTCGGGCTGGCGACCCGGATCTGGCCACACGGCCGCTACCGCTTCGACTTCACCGGTGACGCCAACCATGCCGGGACCACCCGGATGGAGGACCGGCACGACCCGATGCTCAGCTTCGCGATGACTGCGCTGGCAGCGGGCAGGCAGGCGTCGGCGTCGGGGCAGCGCGCCACCTTCGGGCGGGTGGACGTGGCCCCCAACGGCACCAACGCGATCCCGTCGCGGGTGACCGCGTGGCTCGACGCCCGGGGCGAGACCGACACGGCACTCGTCCGCCTGGTCTCCGAGATCAAGCGCCAGGGCGTCGAGCGGGCGCGCCGTGACGGCACCAGGCTGACCGTCACCGCCGAGTCGGTGTCGGGGGAGGTCGCCTTCGACCCGGTGCTCACCGAGAACCTTCGCCGGGGACTGGCCGCGGGTTGGGGTCAGGTCCCAGTGATTGCGACGATGGCGGGTCACGACGCCGGCATCCTCGCAGCTGCCGGCGTCCCCACCGCGATGCTGTTCGTGCGAAACCCCACCGGCGTCTCGCACTCGCCCTCCGAGCACGCCGAGGTGGCCGACTGCCTGGCCGGCGTCGAGGCGCTGGCCGACGCCCTCGAGGTGCTGGTGACATGAAGCTGCACCTCCAGCACGCCCTTCTCGAGTCGGGGGTCGAGGCCGGCGTACTCCTCGAGATCGAGGACGGGTGGATCACATCGGTCACGGTTGAGGGGGAACCCCTGACCTTGAAGGGTGATGTTTCGGTGGACGACGACCGGAGTCCCCGGTCGGCCGGGGAAACCCTCACCCTCCCCGCCTTCGCCAACTGCCACTCCCACGCCTTCCACCGGGCGCTGAGGGGGCACACCCAGCGGGAGCGGGGGTCGTTCTGGACCTGGCGCGAGCAGATGTACGCCGTGGCCGCCGAGCTCACCCCGGACACCTACTTCGAGCTGGCTCGCGAGACCTATGCCGAGATGCGGGCCACGGGGATCGGCGCGGTCGGGGAGTTCCACTACCTGCACCACCAGCCCGACGGGACGCCGTACGACGACCCCAACGAGATGGGCAGGGCGCTCCTGGCCGCGGCGGACGACGCGGGGATCCGGATCAGGCTGCTCGACACCTGCTATCTCGCCTCCGGGTTCGGCCGGCCACCGGCGGGGGTGCAGGTGCGCTACTGCGACGGCGACGCGGACGCCTGGGCCGAGCGCGTGGCGGCGTTCGACGACCCCCGGGTGGGCGCTGCGATCCACTCCGTGCGCGCCGTGCCGCGCGACCAGCTCCCGGTGGTCGTCGAGGCCGCGCAGGGGCTGCCGCTGCACGTCCACCTCTCCGAGCAGGTCGCCGAGAACGAGGCGTGCCTGGCGGCCACCGGGCTCACTCCGACGCAGCTGCTCGCCGAAGCGGGCGCGCTCGGTCCGCTGACGAGCGCCGTGCACGCCACGCACCTGACCGACGGTGACATCCGGCTGCTGGGGGAGTCGGGCACCAACGTCTGCTTCTGCCCGACCACCGAGCGCGACCTCGCCGACGGCATCGGTCCGGCCCGCCGGTTGCACGACGCGGGCGCCACCCTCACGCTGGGCTCCGACAGCCATGCGGTGATCGACATGTTCGAGGAGATGCGTGCGGTGGAGATGCATGAGCGACTCGCCTCCCGGGAACGCGGCCACTGGTCCGCCCTGGAGCTGATCGCTGCGGCGACCTACGACGGACACCGGTCGCTCGGCTTCGACGACGCCGGCCGAATCGCGCCCGGTCAGCGAGCCGACCTGCTGACCATCGACCTCGAGAGCATCCGCACCCGCGGTGCCGGTGCCACCCCCGAGACCGTCGTGTTCGCCGCGACCTCCGCCGACGTCGGGGTGCGCCCATGACGTCGATGCTGCTCACCGGGATCGGCGAGCTGGTCACCAACGACCCGGTGCACGACGGGACCCCCATCGGGCTCGTCCGCGACGCTGCGGTGGTGCTCGAGGGCGGTCGGGTGGCGTGGGTGGGTCCCAGCCGCGAGGCGCCCGACGTCGACGCCGCCCGAGAGGTCGGTGGCCGGGCCGTCATCCCCGGCTTCGTCGACTCCCACTCGCACCTCGTCTTCGCCGGCGACCGGGCTGAGGAGTTCGCCGCCCGGATGGCTGGCGAGAGCTATGCCGCCGGTGGCATCCGGACCACGGTCGCCGCGACCCGGGCGGCGACCGACGAGCAGCTCTACGACAACGTGGCCCGGCTGGTGGCCGAGATGCGCCGTCAGGGCACCACCACCGTCGAGATCAAGAGCGGCTACGGGCTCAGCGTCCTCGACGAGGCCAGGAGCCTGGCCGTGGCCCGGCAGTTCACCGACGAGACGACCTTCCTCGGTGCCCACGTGGTGCCACCGGAGTACGTCGAGGACCCCGCCGGCTACGTCGAGCTGGTGACCGGGTCGATGCTCAGGTCCGCCGCCCCGCACGCACGCTGGATCGACGTGTTCTGCGAGCAGGGGGCCTTCGACGAGGACCAGGCGCGGACGATCCTGCAGGCAGGTCAGGCGGTGGGGCTCGCGGGGCGGTTGCACGCCAACCAGCTCGGCCCGGGACCCGGCGTACGCCTCGCCTGCGAGCTCGGCCTGGCCGCGGTCGACCACTGCACCCATCTCGGCAGCGCGGACGTCGAGGCGCTCGCGGGGTCGGACACGGTTGCGACCCTGCTCCCCGGCGTGGAGTTCAGCACCCGCTCGCCCTACCCCGACGCCCGCGGGCTCGTGGACGCCGGCGTGACGGTGGCGCTCGCCAGCGACTGCAACCCGGGCTCCTGCTACACCTCGTCGATGCCGCTCTGCGTGGCCCTCGCAGTCCGGGAGATGCGGATGACCCCGGCCGAGGCGATCTGGGCCGCGACGGCCGGTGGTGCCCGGGCGCTCCGACGCGACGACGTGGGGGTGGTCGCGCCTGGCAAGCGCGCGCACCTGACGGTGCTGGAGGCCCCGTCGTACCTCCACCTGGCCTACCGGCCCGGCGTCCCGCTCGTCACCGAGGTCATCGCCTGACCTTGCGGGCCGGCAGAGCGATGAGTTTCACTGCTCCTGCTGGTCGGTCCACTCGAAGGCAGCACCAGGGCGACCCGGCGGGTCGCGAGAGAGAGGACCGGCATGACCGAGACCACGAGCCCACCCGTCACGACCGCCACGGTCGGCAGCGGCACCGCGACGGTGACCTACGACGTGCACGGGGACCTCACCCGGTCCACGCAGGACCGTCCTGTGCTGATGATGATCGGATCGCCGATGGACGCCGGCGGCTTCGGCACCCTGCGGAGCCACTTCACCGACCGGCCCGTCGTGACCTACGACCCGCGCGGCGCCGGCCGCAACCCGACCGACACCACGTCGATCACCGCCGAGGAGCACGCCGAGGACCTGCACCAGGTCATCAAGGCGCTCGGTGTCGGCCCCGTCGACGTCTTTGCGAGCAGCGGCGGCGCGATCAATGCCCTCGCGCTCGTGGCAGCACACTCCGAGGACGTACGCCGTGTGGTGGCGCACGAGCCGCCGACGGCAGCGCTGCTGCCCGACCGTGAGGCCGTGCTCGACATCTGCAGGGACATGCGCGCCACCTACGAGGCCCACGGCAGTGGACCCGCCATGGCGAAGTTCATCTCGTTCGTGATGTTCGACGGCGAGGTGCCCGACGGCTACCTCGACCAGCCCGCGCCGGACCCGGCCATGTTCGGGATGTCGAGCGACGACGACGGTTCCCGGACCGACCCGTTGATGCGCAACATGCCGGACTGCAACGCCTACGAGCCCGACGTGGAGGCGCTCGCGGCCCTCGGGGACCGGCTCGTGGTGGCAGTCGGTGTCGAGTCGGGCCAGCAGATGGCCGCCCGCGGTGGGCGATCCGTCGCCGAGGCAGTCGGGGTGCCGGTCACGGAGTACCCCAGCGACCACGGCGGCTTCCTCGGCGGGGAGTACGGCCAGCAGGGCGACCCCGACGCCTTCGCGGCCGCGCTGCGGGCTTCGCTCGCCTGACCGGCGGGCCGTCAGCCCCCAGCCGCTCGCACCAGCGCGTCGAAGAGGCGCTGGTCGCGGCCGGCCTCCGGGTGCCACTGGACGCCGAGGCAGAAGCGCGACCCCTCGGCCTCCATCGCCTCCAGCAAGCCGTCGGGGGCCCGGGCCGCCGCGACGTAGCCGGGGTGTGAGTGCACCGACTGGTGGTGGTGGCAGCGCACGGTCACCGACGTCCCGAGGATCGTGTGCAGCGCCGAGTCCTCTGCGGTGGTGACCTCGATGTCGCCGAAGACCCCGGGCTGCGGGTTGTGGCCCTCGTGGCCGACCACGTCCGGCGTGTGCTGGTCGAGGGTGCCACCGGCCGCCACGGCCATCACCTGCATCCCGCGACAGACGCCGAGCGTGGGCAGGTTCGCGGCAGCCGCGGAGGTGAGCAGCGACAGCTCCCAGGCGTCTCGGTCCGGGCGCACGCTGCCGGTGCGCTCGTGCGGCTGCTCGCCGTACTGCTGCGGGTCGACGTCCGCGCCGCCGCTGATCATCAGGCCGTCCAGCCGCTCCACCACCGCGAAGGCGGCATCGGGGTCGTCGGTCGCGGGAGGCAGCAGGACCGGGACTCCGCCCGCGCGCACGATCGCGTCGGAGTACGACGCCGGGAGCAGGTCGGCTCCCTGGGCCCACACGCCCCAGCTCGCGTGCTCGCGGTAGGTCGTCAGCCCGATCAGCGGCTTGGCCATGGCGTGGTCCTAGAGCGGGGTCACGTAGGCAGCGGAGATGCCACCGTCGACCAGGAAGGTGCTGGCGGTGATGAAGCTGGACTCGTCGGAGGCGAGGAACAGCACGGCGTTGGCCATCTCCTCGGGCTCGCCGAACCGACCCATCGGCACGTGCACCAGCCGGCGCGCGGCCCGCTCCGCGTCGCTGGCGAACAGCTCCTTGAGCAGCGGGGTGTTCACCGGGCCCGGGCACAGCGCGTTGACCCGGATCCCGTTGCGTGCGAACTGCACCCCGAGCTCGCGGCTCAACGAGAGCACACCGCCCTTGGATGCGGAGTAGGAGATCTGGCTGGTGGCTGCGCCCATCACCGCCACGAAGGATGCGGTGTTGATGATCGACCCGGACTGCTGCTCGAGCATGTGCTTCAGGGCCGCCTTGCAGCACAGGAAGACGCTGGTCAGGTTGACCTCCTGCACCCGGCGCCACGCATCGAGGTCGGTGTCCATGATCGAGTCGTCCTCCGGCGGTGAGATCCCCGCGTTGTTGAAGGCGATGTCGACCGAGCCGTAGGTGTCCATCGCGGTCTGGAACAGCGCGTCGACCTCGTCCTTGCTGGTGACGTCGACATGGACGTACGTCGCCAGGTCCTCGCCACCGAGCTGGCCGACGAGCTCGTGCCCGCGCTCGTCGTCGATGTCGCCGATGACGATCCGGGCGCCTTCCTTGTTGAACCGGTTGACCGTGGCCAGTCCGATGCCGGAGCATCCACCGGTCACCACGGCGACCTTGCCGTCCAGCCGTCCTGCCATGTCGTCCTACCCTTCTGCTTGCGGTGTGTGGTCTCGGTGGGTTGATCAGTGGGCGATGAAGACGTTCTTCTCCTCGGTGAACGCGTTGGGCGCGTCCGGGCCGAGCTCACGGCCGAGGCCGGACTGCTTGTAGCCGCCGAAAGGCGTCCAGTAGCGCACGGCCGAGTGGCTGTTGACGCTGAGGTTGCCGGACTGGACACCTCGCGCCACCCGCAGGGCCCGACCGAGGTCGTTGGTGTAGATCGACCCGGACAGACCGAACTCGGTGTCGTTGGCCAGCGTGACTGCCTCGTCCTCGTCGTCGAACGGCATCACCGCGACGACCGGGCCGAAGACCTCCTCGCGCCACACCGCCTCCTGCGTCGACCTCGACTCGACGACCGTCGGCGGCAGCCAGAAACCCTCACCGTCGGGACGGGGCCCGGTGAAGGCGACGTCCGCGCCGTCGATGTAGCGCTGCACGGAGTCCCGCTGGGCGGCCGAGACCATCGGGCCCATCTCGCTGTCCTCCTGGGCCGGGTCCTTGACCCGCATCGCCTGCACCGCCTGCTCCAGCCGGCCCACGAACTCGTCGTACGCCGCCCGCTGGACGAGGATGCGCGAACGGGCACAGCAGTCCTGGCCCGCGTTGTCGAAGACCGCGGACGGTGCTGCCGCGGCTGCTGCCGCGATGTCGGAGTCGGCGAAGACGATGTTCGCGCTCTTGCCGCCGAGCTCGAGCGTCACCCGCTTCACCTGGTCGGCACAGCCGGCCATGATCTGCTTCCCGACGGAGGTCGAGCCGGTGAAGCAGACCTTGCGCACGTCGGGGTGCGTCACGAAGCGCTCGCCCACGACCGAGCCCTTGCCGGGGATGACGGTGAGGACGCCCTCGGGGAGGCCGGCCTCGAGCGCGAGCTCACCGATCCGGATGGCCGTGAGCGGGGTGATCTCGGCGGGTTTGAGCACGACCGTGTTCCCGGCCGCGATGGCCGGCGCGAATCCCCAACCCGCGATGGGCATCGGGAAGTTCCACGGCACGATGATGCCGACCACGCCAAGCGGCTCGTGGAAGGTGATGTCGATCCCGCCGGCGACCGGGATCTGCTTGCCGAACAGGCGCTCGGGTGCGGCCGAGTAGTAGTTCAGGCAGTCGCGCACGTTGCCCGCCTCCCAGCGGGCGTTGCCGATCGTGTGGCCGGAGTTGCGCACCTCGATCTGCGCGAGCTCCTCGACGTGCAGGTCGACGACAGCCGCGAACGCGCGCAGCAGCCGGGCTCGTTCTCCGGGGGCGACGTCACGCCAGGGGCCGAACGCCTCGTGGGCGCGGGCGATCGCGGCGTCGGTCTCCTCGACACCGGCCGAGCTGACCTCGGCGATCTGCTGGCCCGTGACCGGGCTGATCACTGCTGTCCCGCTGCCGGTTGAGCCCGTCCCGTCGCTGGTTGAGCCCGTCCCGTCGCTGGTTGAACCTGTCGAAACCAAGGCCCTACATCCTCTCGAAGGTGCGGCTGAGCTCCCAGTCGGTGACAGCGGCGTCGAAGGCCGCGAGCTCGATGTCGGCCATGTTGACGTAGTGGTCCACCACGTCATCCCCCAGGACGGCGCGGGCGACCTCGGAGGAGGCGAACGCCTCCCGGGCGGCCCGCAAGGTGCGCGGGACGTGCGGCTTGTCCGAGGCGTAGGCGTTCCCGACCAGCTCGTCCTCGAGCTCGAGCTCGTTCTCGATGCCGTGGAGGCCGCCGGCCACCATCGCGGCCAGGGCGAGGTAAGGGTTCACGTCGCCGCCGGGCAGCCGGTTCTCCATCCGAGCGGACCGCCCGTGGCCGACGAGACGGACCGCGCAGGTGCGGTTGTCGGTGCCCCACGCAACCGCCGTCGGGGCGAAGGAGTCGTCCGCGAACCGCTTGTAGGAGTTGATGTTCGGGGCGTAGAGGAGGGTGAAGTCGGCCATCGTCGCGAGCACGCCGGCCACGAACTGGTCATAGAGCGGCGAGCGCTCGTGCCCCTCCCCGAAGACGACACTGCCGTCGGCACCCCGCAGCGAGAGGTGGATGTGGCAGGAGCTGCCCTCGCGCTCGTCGTACTTGGCCATGAAGGTGATCGACTGGCCGTGCTGGGCCGCGATCTCCTTGGCGCCGGTCTTGTAGACGCTGTGGTTGTCCGCGGAGACCAGGGCGTCGGAGTAGAGGAACCCGATCTCGTGCTGGCCCAGGTTGCACTCGCCCTTGGCAGCCTCGACGTCCATCCCGGAGGCATACATGTGGTTGCGGATGTCGCGCAGCAGCGGCTCCACCCGCGAGGTGCCGATCAGGGAGTAGTCGACGTTGTACTGGTTGGCCGGGGTCAGGTCGCGCCAGCGGCGGTTGTGCGCGTCCTCGTAGGTGTTGTTGAAGATGATGAACTCCAGCTCGGTGCCGGCGAGGGCGACCATGTCCCTGGCAGCCACCCGCTCCAGCTGCTTCTTCAAGATGGCGCGCGGCGACTGCACCACCGGCTCGTGATCCATCCAGGTCAGGTCGCACTGCACCATCGCCGTGGCGGGCAGATGCGTCACCAGCCGAAGGGTGTCCCAGTCCGGCACGAACTCCATGTCGCCGTAGCCCGTCTCCCATGAGGTGATGGCATATCCGCCGACCGTGTTCATGTCCACGTCCACCGCCAGCAGGTAGTTGCAGCCCTCGGTGCCGGCCTCGAGGGCGACGTCGAGGAAGTAGCGACCGTGCAGGCGCTTGCCCTGGAGCCGTCCCTGCATGTCGGTGAACGCCAGCACCACGGTGTCCACCTCGCCGGACTCGATCTTCGTGCGAAGCGCCTCGAGGGTGAGGTAGCGGTTGTTCGGTGTGGTCATCGTTGTCTCCCGTGGCGGTGTGTAGATCCAGCGTGGTTCATCCGAGTAGTCCTCGAAGCAGTGCTGCGGTGTCGTCGCAGTGTTCCTCCATCACCTGTCGCGCCCGGTCCGCCCGGCCCCCGAGGATCGCCTTGACGATCCGGGCGTGCTGGAGGTCGGAGTGCGCGATGTTGGTATCGAGGACGGGGATCGCGCTGAGCATCTCGTGCAGCGTCGACTGGACGCCGGTCACGGCCTCGATCACCCGGGGGGACCCGGTCACCGCGGCGATCGTGAGGTGGAAGCGCGAGTCCGCCTGCCGGTGCTTGGCCGGTCCGGTGGCGGCCGAGACCGCCGCGTGGGCGGTCTCGAGCTGGGCGCGTTGGGCAGCTCCGAGCTGCACGGTGGCTGCCAGGCTGGCCGCACCGGGCTCCACGATCCGCCGGAAGTCGAGCCCGTCCACCCAGTCCGCCAGCCGTGCCGTCGTACGCCGAGCGGCCGCGCGGGCCGTCGGGGTCGCGGGCCGCATCGTCACCACGGTGCCGCCTCCGCGGCCCCTGGTGGTCTGGACCAGTCCCGCCTGGCGGAGGGCAGCCATCGCCTCGCGCAGGGTCGCCCGGGAGACCCCCAACCGGTCGGCGAGCTCACGCTCGGAGGGCAGCACCGAGCCACGCGGGAAGACACCCAACCTGATCAGCGTGGCCAGCTGCTCGACGCACGCCTCGAAGGCGTGGTGCCCGCGTACGGGCCTCAGGACAACCTCGGACAAACCCGAACCACCGACCCGTTGCCGGGTTGGTTCGGAAGAGAAGGCCGTCACCGGGACAGTGTTCGAGTTGTTCCAGCGCGTGTCAATGGTCTGGACTCAAACCATTTACGTGCAGGCTATGGACGGCAACGAAACCTCGGGTCTAGCCTCCGACCACTGAATGACGAGCCCAGGAGTGTGCGACATGCCTGCAGGATCCGAAGAGCTGACCGAGGACGAACGGCTACTCGCCACGCTCGGCTACAAGCAGGAGCTGCACCGCTCCTGGTCAGGTTTCTCCAACTTCGCCATCTCCTTCTCGATCATCTCGATCCTGGCTGGATGCTTCACCACGTTCGGCCAGGGCTTCAACAACGGCGGCCCGGTGGCGATCTCGTGGGGCTGGCCGATCGTCGCCAGCTTCATCTTGATCATCGGGTTCACGATGTCCGAGCTCGTCTCGGCCTACCCCACGTCGGGTGGCATCTACTGGTGGGCCTCCAAGCTGGGTGGCCCGCGTGCCGGCTTCTACACCGGCTGGCTGAACCTGATCGGGCTGATCGCCGTGACCGCCTCGGTCGCCTACGGGTGTGCGACCTTCATCGACCTCACCATCAGCACCTGGTCCGCGGGCTATGCCGACGGCTACTCCCTGACGCGCGTCTTCCTGATCTTCCTGGTCGTGCTCGGACTGGCGGCGCTGCTGAACATCTTCAGCGGGCACCTGATGGCCGTGCTCAACAACGTCTCGGTGTGGTGGCACGTCGTCGGCGCCGCCGTCATCGTGGCGCTGCTGATCTTCGTGCCGGACAACCACCAGAGCTTCGCCTACGTGTTCACCGAGCGCTTCAACAACTCCGGCTACGACGGCGGCTCGGCGGACGGCGTGACCTACTGGCTGCTGGTGGTTCCGTTCGGGCTGCTGCTGACCCAGTACACGATCACCGGCTTCGACGCCTCGGCTCACCTCTCGGAGGAGACGACCGCGGCATCGCAGGCGGCCGCCAAGGGCATCTGGCAGTCGATCTTCTACTCGGCCATCGGTGGCTGGATCCTGCTGCTCGCCTTCCTGTTCGCCATTCCTGACAAGGGCGGTGTCGCGGACAACGCGGGCGTCGGTGCGGGAGGTGTGGCCTACATCTTCACCGAGTCGCTGGGCAGCAACCTGGCCGGCCTGGTGCTGTTCATCTCGGCGTCGGGGCAGTTCTTCTGCACCATGGCGTGCATGACGAGCGCGTCCCGGATGACCTTCGCGTTCTCCCGTGACCGAGCCATCCCCGGCTCACACCTCTGGTCGAAGCTGACGGCGAGCAGGGTGCCGGCCAACGCCGTCCTCCTGGTCGCCGCGGTGAGCATGCTGATCACCCTGCCAGCGCTCATCGAGGTGAACATCGGCACCGCGGAGGAGCCGTTGATCGTGCCGACAGCGTTCTACGCGGTGGTCTCGGTCGCCGTGATCGGGCTCTACCTGGCCTTCCTGATCCCGATCTGGCTGCGTTGGAAGATCGGTGATGCGTTCGAGGCCGGCAAGTGGAACAACGGCGCGAAGTACAAGTGGATGAACCTGATCGCAGTCGCCGAGATCACTGTCATCTCGATCTACTTCATCTTGCCCTTCGTGCCACAGGGCAGCCCGTTCAACGAGGACTTCTCCTGGAAGTTCGTCAACTACGCGCCCATCCTGACGCTGGGGTCGCTGCTGCTGCTGACGATCTGGTGGGAGGTCTCGGCGAAGCACTGGTACACCGGCCCGAAGCACACCATCGACGAGGAGGTCGTCAAGGTCTTCGACGAGGGCTGAGCCGGGTTCCTCTCGACGCAGCAGAAGGCCGGCCGGGGCGTCCCGCAGACTGCGGGCACCCCGGTCTGGTGCGTTCCGATTCGATTCGGCAGGATCGGGCACCAGAAGGTGTACGACGCGCTGTGCGTCGGCTGATCACATGAGGAGACACACATGACGACGACTCCCGACAAGCCCCTCGGCGACGACGAGATGGACACCACGGCCGGTGGCGCCGAAGCCGTCCCAGGTGGCGATGCAGACGGCACCGACGGTGGCGACGCCGATGGCACCGACGGTGGCGACGCCGACGGCACCGACGGCGACTCGAGCGACAGCACCGACGGCGACTCGACGGACGCGGACGGGACCGACGCCGACGGCACCGACGGATAGGTGTCCGCGCTCGAGCTGCTGAGCGGGGACGTCCAGAACTTCGTCGAGAAGGTCTGGGCGTCCCACGTTCACCTGCACAAGGCCGATCCGGCTGACCTGGTCGGCCTGCTCTCCTTCGACGACGTCGACCACCTGCTGACCTCGACGGCGATCCGCACGCCGGCCGTGCGCCTGGCGAAGAACGGATCGGTGCTGCCCGCGTCGGCGTACACCCGCAGCGGAGCCACCCTGGCGGGGCAGGCGCTGACCGGTCTGGTCGACTCCCGCCAGGTGATCGACCTGTTCGAGGGCGGCGCCACCGTCGTTCTCCAGGGAATGCATCGCTACTGGCCACCCCTGACCCGGCTGGTCGCCGAGCTCGAGCTCGCGCTCGGCCACCCCTGCCAGGCCAATGCCTACCTGACCCCGCCCGGCTCGCAGGGCTTTGCGGTGCACAGCGACGGCCACGACGTCTTCGTCTTCCAGACCCACGGATCCAAGCTCTGGGAGGTGCACGCAGCGCCCGGCGAGGAGGGCGACGTGCGCGAGGTCCTGCTCGAGCCCGGTCTGAGCATGTACCTCCCCACCGGCACGCCGCACGCCGCGCGGGCCCAGGACACCGTCTCCCTGCACGTGACCATCGGGATCAACCAGCTCACCTGGCGCACGCTGGTGGATCGCGCGGTGAGCGACGCCCTGGACGGGATCGGGGCCGACACCCATCTTCCGGCCGGCTACCTCGACGATCCCGACCAGCTCGCCAGCGGTCTCGGCGAGCGGCTGCACGCCCTGGCCGAGGCGCTGGCCGGGACCGATGCTGCTGCCGTCGCCGACGCGCACACGCGCTCCTTCCTCCAGGGGCGGCAGACCGCGCTGCGCGGCGCACTGGTGGACCGGATGCACCTCGACCGGGTGGCCTCCGACACCCCCCTGCGCCGTCGTCCGGGCAAGCCCTGCGTGACCCGGGCCGACGGTGACCGGCTGCACCTGTTCCTCGGCGATCGACGCCTCACCGTCCCGTCGCGGATCTCCGAGGCGGTCGAGCGGGCCCGTACCCTCGAGGTGTTCACCCCTGAGGACCTCGGCCTGGACCCGCAGTCCGCGCTCGTCCTGTCCCGGCGGCTGGTGCGCGAGGGCCTGCTCGAGGTCGTCCGCTCACCGTGACCACACCCCGGGTGAGTAGCGGCGCCTTCCGCTGCGCGGCCGCTGCCGAGCGACGGCTGGACGACCTCGCCGGCACCGCCACCCAGGTGACCGCGTTCCTGCTCGTCGAGCACCACGGCCCGTGGGGCGCGAGCACGCCGCGGGACAGTCGGCTGCCGGACTCGGTGAAGGCCCACCTCTCGACGCACCAGAACATCAAGGTGCTGCTCGCCCGGCGACACCACCGTGCTCATCGCACGCCGGAGTACACCGTGTTCCTCGCCTTCCCCTCGCGGGGGCTGCTGCTCGTGTCCGGCTACGAGGACCCCGAGGAGCTGACCAGCCTCGACCTGGACGCCGTCGCGCGCGGGGAGGCGCCGGACTGGCAGGAGATCCCCGGCCCGCTCTTCTGCGTCTGCACGCACGGGCGACACGACGCCTGTTGCGCCGAGCGCGGGCGGCCGGTCGCTGCGGCGCTCACCGCCTCGCACCCGGAGGAGACCTGGGAGATCTCCCACATGGGCGGCGACCGGTTCGCGGCCAACATGCTGGTCCTGCCGGAGGGGCTCTACTACGGACGGATGGAGGCCGGCACCGCCAGCCAGGTGGCCACGCTGCACCAGCAGGGCCGGGTTGACATCGGGCGGCTGCGGGGCCGCTCGTCCTACCCGATGTCCGTGCAGTACGCCGAGGTCGCGCTCCGCCGCCACCTGGAGGAGGATCGGCTCGACGCGGTGCGACTCGTCCGCAGGCAGGGGCCGATCACCGTGTTCCGCCGTGACGGCCTGGACTGGGCAGTCACCGTGCGCAGGGTCACCCGCGGCGAGGCCCAGATGACCTGCAGCCTCGAACGGCTCAGTCCGCTGCCGGTCTTCGAGGTGGTCTCCATCTCTCGCCTGTCCTCGCCGCCGAGGGAGTAGGCCGCCTCAGTCCAGCCGTGCGACGAGGGGCAGCCGCGAGCGGGCAGTCAGACCGACGATGGCGGCAGTGAGCAATGGCAGCAGCACCACGAGACCCACGATCAGCAACCAGGGGATGTCGAGGAACGGACCGCTGCCTCCGCCCAGGTCCGAGACGCTGGTGACCGTGCCCGAACCCTCGATCACGTCCCCGGAGACCCGGGTCAGCGGATAGCTGATCGCGATCCCGGGGATGAACCCGACCGCGGCTCCCACCGCGGCCCCCACCAGGCCGACCACCAGGGCGTACGCCGCCGCGACCCCCCGCCTGGCCCGCGGTGAGGCGCCGACCGCCGACAGGGTCGCCAGGTCCGGCCGGGCGTCGGAGAGGGCCAGGAAGGTCGCGGTGAGGGTGCCGCCCAGCATCAGCACCGCCCCCAGCGCCGCCAGGATCAGCTGCACGATCCTGGTCTCGTCCTCTGCCCGGTAGCCGCGCTCGATGCTGAAGGAAGCCGCTGGTGAGATCGCCGAGACGCCTTCGGTGATCGCCTCCTCCTCCGCCGGGGTGATGCCGACGCCACCGACGAGCAGCCCGACCTGCGTGACCGGGATGCCCAGCGACCGGGCGGCGGTGCTGGAGGCTACGGCCTGGGGAGTCAGCGCGTTCCCCTCGATCCGGACGAACGTCGCGGGCAGGGTCACCTGCCTCTCCTGGCCCGCCGAGCCGTCGCCGACGGTCTCGTTGGTCTGCACCATGGCCCGCGCTCGATCGGTCCCGGCTGGGACGGCGGAGGTGGTGAACAGGACCAGGCCACCGTCCCGGAGGGCCGCCGAGGCGCGTGCCCGTGCCTCGGCGCGGATGCCGACCAGGGCCGTGGGGATCTCGTCGTCGCTCACGAGGAGGTCGGACCCCAACGCGGCCCCGGTGCTGGCGAGCAGTGGGTCCTCGGTGCCGGCCACCGTGAACTGGACGTAGGTCGAACGACCGTCCGCGTCGGCTGCCGGAACACCCTGCACGGCGGTCAGCGTCGCGTCTGGGACAGCGCGGGCCACGAGAGTCTTGAAGGCCGGCCAGTCGGGGTCAGCGTCATAGCTGGTCAACACTCCGACTCCGGCCGTGGTCGAGGGGGTGTAGGTCGCCTCGTTCTCGGCGGCGTCACTGGCGTTGGCGATGCCCAGCGCGACCACGCCGGCAACGGTCGCGGCCACCGCGGCGACCGCCGGCACGGTCCGGGTGCGGTGCCGTGCCGCGTCGCGCACGGCGTAGCGAAGCGTCAGCGGCAGCGCCCCGGAGAGGCGGGACAACCCGGCGAGCAGCAGCGGGACGAGCAGGATCATGCCGAGCACGGAGAGGATGGCCGAGGCCGCGATCAGCGTCTCCCCGCCGGCGCGCGTCGCCCCGGCACCAGCACCGGCCACGCCCGCCCCGACAAGCAGCGACCCGACCAGCGGGGAGCGCAGCGACGGTGCCCGGTCCCCCCGGCGACCGGCGAGCACCGCCACGACGTCCTGACGCGACGCGACGTGTGCCGGTACGACGGCTGCGAGCAACGCACTGACCAGGCCGAAGACGGCGATCCCGGCCAGCTGCAGCCAGGGGACCTCGAACGGCCCGAACCACGTGGTCGAGGACATCTGGAGCACCGGCAGCAACGCGGCCGCGACGGCGATGCCAAACGCGGTCCCCAGCAGGGCTGCGGTCGTGCCGAGCGCGACGGCACTGGCGAGGACCACGCGGCGCGCCTGCTTCGGGGTCCCTCCGGTGGCAGCGAGCAGGGCAAGACTGCGCGACTGGCGCCGCGCCCCCACGGCGAACGCCGGACCGGCCAGCAGGACGACCTCGATCAGGGCCATCACGACCACGAGGACGGCGACGGCCAGCGTCGCGTCGCTCATCCCCCCGCCCGTCATCGCCCGCACCTCCTCGGGGATCTCCGAGGCCGGTGGCGGGCTCAGCATGACCTCTCGGGAGAGCACGGTGGCTCCCCCCGCGTTGAGCCGCCGCACCTCCTCCCAGGTCACCGGGTCGCCACCGACGAGCCAGGTCGTGCTGCCCTCGACCTTCTTGCCCAGGCTGTCCAGGGGCCCCACGGCGACGGGGTGGTCGCGCAGCGTGCTCGATTCGACGATGCCCACGATCCGCGGAGACAGGGCTGGCTCGTCCTGGAGCTCGAGGCGCTCACCCACGGAGTAGCCCTTCTCGGCCAGCGCCTGGTTGACCACCACCTCCTCGCTCGATCGCGGGAGCCGGCCGGACGTGAGCTCGAACAGGCCGGCCACGACCGGATCGGCCAGGTCGACCTCGGTTGCCTCGGCCAGGGCCGCTCCGTTGTCCGAGACGACCCGGAGCTCACCGCTGCGCAGCTCCACGAGTCGCGCGCCGCCCAGCGCGCTTCCCACCTGTGCGGCGGTGAGGGCCGGGGCCCCGCCCTCCCCGGTGCTGAAGGAGTTCTGGTCCGGGTCCGGTGCCTGGACGAACTCGCCGGCACCGGCCTGGGAGGTCACCCGCGCGGCAGCCGCTCCCAGCCTCCGGTCGAGGGACTCCAGTCCTCGCACGTCCTGGGTGTGCATCACGACGTCGGCCGCGGTCACGGCGAGGACCGGCAGCGCGATCATCACCAGCACCAGGATGCTGCGTCCCCTGGCACGTTGCGCGTCGCGCCGGGCGATCCGAAGCGGCAGCTGCCACGCGCGCAGCCAGGAACGCACCCGTGTGCGGAGTCGGGTCACGAGCGGGCCCCCTGCTCCAGCAGCGTCTCCGGCTCGCTGGAGTGGGACTCGTCCACCACCACGCCGTCACGCAGGAAGACCACCCGGTCAGCCCACGCCGCGTGCCGCGCCTCATGGGTCACCAGCACCCCGGCGGCTCCGGAGTCGCAGCGAGCCCGGATCAGTCGCAGGATGTCCTCGCCCGTCTCGGTGTCCAGCGCACCGGTCGGCTCGTCGGCGAGGATCAACCGCCGCTCGCCGATCACGGCGCGAGCGATGGCGACGCGCTGCTGCTGGCCGCCGGACATCTCGTCGGGGAACCGCTCGGCGAGGTCCGCGATCCCCACCTCCTCGAGTGCTGCCAGGGCAGCAGCGCGAGCGACGGACGCACGCTCGCCGTCGAGCTCGCGTGGCAGCGCGACGTTCTCGACGGCGGTCAGCGCGGGGATCAGGTTGAAGTCCTGGAAGACATAGCCGACCGACGTACGGCGAATCCGGGCCCTGCCCTTGCCGCCGAGCTGGGCCAGGTCGACTCCTTCGACCAGGACCTGACCGGAGGTCGGTTGGTCGAGACCTCCGGAGAGGGTGAGCAGGGTCGACTTCCCGGAGCCGGAGGGGCCCATGACGGCGACCAGCTCGCCTGCTCGCACCGAGAGCGAGACCGAGCGCAGGGCATGCACCTCGGTCTCGCCCGCGCCGTGGACCCGGTCGACCGAGACGAGCTGCAGCACCGGATTCACGATCGGGTCCCCTCGGCTGCGTGGGCGTCGGTCTCTGGGCGCCCGATGGGTGTCCCGACGGGTGGCCCGACGGGTGGCCCGACGGGTTGCCCGACGGGTTGCCCGACGGGGGGTTGCTCCGCCTTCGCACGCCTGAGCCGCGCCTCGCAGTGGTCCAGCCACCGGATCTCCGCCTCGGCGGAGAAGACCAGGGAGTCGAGCACCAGGCTCCAGGCCAGCTCTGCTGGATCGGGTGCGCGGCCAGCGTCCCGGCGCTTGAGGCGGGTGTAGTCCTGCAGGGCGGTCATGGTGGCGCTGCGCTGCTGCTGGATCACCTGGCCGACATCCACGCCGGCGACCGTGACAGCCAGGGCCAGCTTGATCGCGAGCTCGTCCCGCGGCGGCTGGGTTCGCGCGACCGGGGTGGTGAACCAGGTCCGGACCTCGGCACGACCGAGAGCGGTGATCTGGTAGATGACATGGCCCTCCTCGTCGGAGGCGGCGCCCTCCACCAGTCGGTCTCGTTCCAGCCGCGAGAGCGTCGTGTAGACCTGCCCGACGTTGAGCGGCCAGGTGCTGCCGGTGCGCTGCTCGAACTCGGAGCGCAGCTGGTAGCCGTACATCGGCCCCTCCTCGAGCAACGCCAGCAGTGCCTGCTTGACCGACATCGGGACTCCTGGTGCATTCGTGAGGGATACCTACCGGGTATGTATACCACGTATGCATCCAGGTGTGGAGAGGAGTTCGGGTGGCCGGGTCTCCCGGATCTGAGGCATCCGGCCGGATACCTAAGGGATCTGCCGATGTGCGCCCCGCCGCCTTAGCAGTGAACTCGTTCCAGTAGCCCGAACAGGGTCACGAAGCGGATGAGTCGAGGAGATGAGCGACATGTACAGCCCCCTCAACGAGGACTACATGTTCCAGGAGATGCACGACCGCATGGCCCGGGTCACGCCCAGGCGCGCCAAGGACACCCGCGACGACAGCGTGCCGAACCGCCGCTGGTGGCAGCGGGGACGTCGCGTTGCGCGATGATGACCGATGTGCGGATGGACCTGAGCAGGACTGAGCGCATCGTCGGCCGCGCGGCTGAGCTCGAGGACCTGCTCCGCGCCGCCGACGAGGCCGACAGCACCCGGATGGTGCTCCTCTCCGGGGATGCGGGCGTCGGCAAGACCAGGCTGTTGACCGAGTCTCTCGGCCGTCTCGCCGAGCAGGGCTGGCGCGCACTCATCGGGCACTGCCTGGACTTCGGTGAGACCTCGATGCCCTACCTGCCGTTCGCAGAGATGCTCGGCCAGGTGGGCGCCGCGGTGCCCGGGTCGGCCGACGAGCCTGGCTCCTCGCATCCAGCGCTGGCGCGGCTGCGCCACCAGGCCCCTACCGAGGAGCACTCGGAGGGGCTCGACCGTGCCGAGGTCTTCGAGGCGGTCTACTCACTCGTCGAGGAGCTCGCGACCGATGGTCGCCTGGTGATGGTGGTGGAGGACGCGCACTGGGCCGACGCCAGCACGCGCGACCTGATCAGCTTCCTGCTCTCGCGGCGCGTACAGGGCCGCTTCCTGCTCGTGGTCACCTTCCGGTCCGACGAGATGCACCGGCGGCATCCGCTGCGTCAGCGCGTGGCGGAGTGGGTGCGCCTGCCCGGTGTCGAACGCATCCAGCTCGACCCGCTCCCGCCCGGGGCCGTCCGGGGGATGGTCGAGCAGATGCTGCGCAGCCCAGGGGAGGCTCTCGGCCCCCGCCACGACGAGGACATCGAGCGGATCGTGCAGCGCTCGCAGGGCAACGCCTTCTATGTCGAGGAGCTCGTCGGTGCGTTCCTGGGCGGCGGTTGGAGCCTGCCCGAGGATCTGGCCGACCTGCTGCTCGTCCGTCTGGACCGCCTCGAGGAGAGTGCGCGCGACGTGGTGCGGGTCGCCTCGGCAGCGGGACAGCGCGTCTCCCACGATCTGCTTTCAGCCGTCGCGCCCGTCACCGAGGACCAGCTCGACGTCGCGTTGCGCGCCGCGATCGACGCCCACGTCCTGGTGCGGACCGGTGACGACGAGTACGCCTTCCGGCACGCTCTGCTCGGTGAGGCGGTCTACGACGACCTTCTCCCGGGCGAGCGGATGCGCCTGCACACGGCGTACGCCGCCGCGGTGCGCGAGCTCCACGGCAAGGAAGGGGCCGCCACCCTGGCGCGGCACGCACTCGCCTCCCACGACCTGCCGACGGCACTGCTGGCGAGCGTCGGCGCAGGCGAGCAGGCGCTCGCCACCGGTGGTCCGGACGAGGCGGCCCGGCACTTCACCAAGGCGCTGGAGATCTACGAACGCGCCTCGCGAGAGCTCGCGGACCCGCCCGACGAGGCCGATCTCGTGGCCCGCACCGTCGACGCGCTGTGCAGCTCCGGCCGTCCGGAGACAGCGCTGGCCCTGGTCGACTCGCATCTCTCGCGGCTGCTGCCGAACACTCCCGACCTCTCGAGGGCGCGCCTGCTCCTCGCCCGGGTCGAGGCACTGCGATCCACGGAGACCGACGCGAAGCCGAGCCTGGTCAGTGCCGAGGCCCTCCGGCTCGTGGGTCCGGAGGAGACCCAGCTCCGGGCGCGAATCCTCGCCATCCACGCCCAGGCGCTGGTGTGGGACAACCGCTTCGACGACGCGCGCCGTGCAGCGGACGATGCCCTCGAGCTGGCCGATCGGCTGCGGCTGCCGCGGCTCGCGGCCGAGGTCGGGGTCACCCTGACCTGGCTCAGCCAGCACCTCGACTTCGGCGAGGGCAGCCGCGCCGAGCTGAAGCGGATCATCGAGGACGCCCGTGCGCGGGACGACCGGTTCAGCGAGATGCGGGGTCACCTGCGTGCCGGCGGCATCGAGTACGACTACGGCGCCCTCCCCGAGGCGGAGCTGGCCTTCCTCGAGGCAGCCCGGCTGGCACGCGAGCTCGGCCGCCCCTGGACCATGCACGGCATCAGTGGCCGGATGCATGCCGGCGTGATCGCCTACATGCGGGGCGAGTGGGAGCTGGCGCTGCGGATCGCCGACTACAGCGCCGAGGACCCCCCTCCCACGCCGCGCGCGATGCTCGACGCCGTCGGTCTCGCGGTGGCCGCCGGACGCGGCGAGGTCGCGGCGCTCGCGCGGATCCCGGCCCTGCGTGAGCGATGGCACCGCGAGGGCATGATCGCCGTCGTCGGCGGCGGGGCCGCGATCGAGCTGCTCTCGATGCGTGACGGTGCCACCGATGCGGTCTCGATGTATGACGACATCTGTAGCGTGATCGCACCCTTGTGGACCGAGCACTTCGGTGCGCGACTGCGGCTGGCCACCCTGGCCGTCGCCGCCCTGGCCGATGAGGCGCCGCGCACGCCCACGGCCGGCCGGGACGCGGTCCGGGCGACGGCGCAGCGCCTGCGCGACGACGCGCAGCGGGTGATCGAGGGCCGCGGCACGCGCCCCTTCGAGATCGAGGGCCGGGCGTGGGAGGCACGCCTGCGGGCGGAGGTGCTCCGGCTGGAATGGCTCCTCGGGGGAAGGGTTGACCTGGGCGCGGTGGTCACGTGCTGGCGCGAGGCCGCGGGCCTCTTCGCCGAGCTGGGCCAGCGCCCGGAGGAGGCCAGAGCACGCACCCGGCTGGCGGCTGTGCTCCAGGCGTCCGGGGACAAGGAACGGGGCCAGGCAGAGGCGGCGCTGGCCAGGGAGCTCGCGACCGACATGCGCGCGACACCGCTGCTGGAGGAGCTCGGTGCGGTCCGCTCCGGAGCCGAGGTCAACGTGCTCACCCCGCGGGAGAGCGAGATCCTGGCGCTGGTGGCAACTGGGCGGAGCAACTCCGAGATCGGCAAGCAGCTGTTCATCTCCGCCAAGACGGTCAGCGTGCACGTCTCCAACGTGATGGCCAAGCTCGGTGCGGCCAGCCGGACCGAGGCAGCGGCGCTGGCCCGGCGCGCAGGGCTCCTCGGCTAGCTGTGATGACCAGAGACGGTTCGCCCGACAACCCCTGAGACGACGAGGTCGTACAGGTTTCCACCACCTGACGCCGGGTACCTGAGCCGGGACACCATCCCTCGGGAGGACCTCCGCATGTCGTTTCTCGACAAGAACAACACGGTCGCCAGACCCGGCTACAGCAAGTGGCTGATCCCACCGGCAGCGCTCGCGGTGCACCTCTCCATCGGTCAGGTCTATGCGTTCTCGGTCTTCAAGACCTCCTTGGTCGCCCACTTCGACTCCTCGCAGACCGCTGTCGCCGCCATCTTCTCGATCGCCATCGTGATGCTCGGCCTCTCCGCAGCCGTGCTCGGCACCTGGGTCGAACGCGTCGGTCCCCGCAAGGCCATGGTCGCGGCCGCGCTCTGCTGGAGCTCCGGGTTCCTGATCGGGTCCCTCGGAATCGCCCTGGGGAGCCTGCCGATCCTCTACCTGGGGTACGGCGTGATCGGTGGCATCGGTCTGGGCATCGGCTACATCTCCCCGGTGTCGACGCTGATCAAGTGGTTCCCCGACCGACCCGGCCTGGCCACCGGCATGGCGATCATGGGATTCGGTGGCGGCGCCCTGATCGCATCCCCTGCCTCCGGCAGGCTGATGAGCCTCTTCGACCCGGGCTTCAACGCCCAGGACAAGGGTGCGGTCGCCGATGGCACGGCGCTCAGCAGCACCTTTCTCACCCTGGGTCTCATCTACCTGGTCTTCATGCTGATCGGCGCGTCGCTGGTGCGGCTGCCTCCCGGTCACGCCGAGGGTGATGGCTCAGAGCTGCAGCCGGGCAGGAACGGGGCCCTGGTGCGCGCCTCGGCGGCGATCCGGACGCCGCAGTTCGCGCTGCTGTGGGTGGTGCTGTTCTGCAACGTCACCGCCGGCATCGGGATCCTCGAGCAGGCCGCTCCCATGATCCAGGACTTCTTCCGCTCCGGTGGCGACTCGTCGGTCTCCGCGGCGGAGGCAGCCGGATTCGTGGGCATCCTGAGCCTGGCCAACATGGGCGGCCGGTTCCTCTGGTCGAGCCTGTCCGACGTCATCGGCCGCAAGCCGACCTACACGATCTACCTCGGTGTCGGACTGGTGCTCTACCTGCTGCTGGCGACCGTGGGCCAGCAGTCCACGGCGATCTTCGTGACCCTGGCGGTGGTGATCATCTCCTACTACGGAGGTGGCTTCGCGACCGTCCCGGCGTACCTCAAGGACCTGTTCGGCACCCTCGAGGTCGGTGCCATCCACGGCCGGCTGCTCACGGCCTGGGCGGCGGCCGGTGTGGTGGGCCCGCTGATCGTGAACGGCTTCCTGGACGCGGCTGGTGAGCCGGGGAGCCTGGTGGCCGACGACTACCACCTTGCGCTGTTCACCATGGTCGGTGTGCTGGGCGTGGGCTTCGTGGCCAACCTGCTGATCACGCCGGTGGAGGAGAAGCACTTCGACAAGGACGCTGTCGGTGCCGGATCGGACGAGGAGAAACCACAAGCCGAACCTGCGATGTCGAGAGGCGGCAACTAGATGAGCACCGAGCCAAGCGCTCCACCAGCGCTGACACCGACACCCGGCCCACGAGCGTGCTGCTCGTCGTGCTGGCCTGGCTGATCGTCGGGATCCCGCTGGCCTACGGGCTGTGGCAGACCCTGGTGAAGGCGTTCCAGCTGCTCGGCTGAGCCCCGCGGACCTGCCGGGTCGCGGACTGGCCCTCGTGGTCTCCGCGCGCGGTTGGCATACTCGCCGTATGTCGACTGCCAACGTGACCGAACGGCGCTTCGCCAGGATGCGCCCCGTCCCGTCCGGGGGCGGGCCCCGGATCGAGTCGGCTGACCTGCCGCGCGGGCCGCGGCTGCCCGGGCTGCTGCAGAGCGTCGGGCTGCTGCGGTTCCGGCACCGGTTCATCCCGGCGCTGCACCGACGCTACGGCGACGTCTTCACGATCCGGATCCTGCCCGAGGACCGTCGGCTGGTGGTGTTCAACCGGCCCGAGCACGTCAAGGAGATCTTCGCGGGCGACCCCGAGGTGTTCCATGCAGGCAAGGGCAACGCGATCCTCGGCCCGGTGATGGGCGAGCACTCCCTGCTGCTGGTGGACTCCAGCCGGCACAAGCGCGCCCGCAAGCTGCTGATGCCGGCGTTCAACGGCCACGCCCTGCGCGGCTACGAGGACCTGGTCACCGGGCTGACCCGCGCCGAGGTCGGCGGCTGGCGCACCGGGGAGCCGTTCGAGTCGCTGGAGCGGATGAACGCGCTGACCCTGGAGGTGATCCTGCAGGTCGTCTTCGGGGTCACCGACGAGTCCCGGCTCGCGGAGCTGCGACCGCTCGTGAACCGGACCGTGAACATCCCTCCGCTGGTGTTCCTCGGCTGGGGGTTCCCCCGGCTGCAGAAGTTCGGCCCGTGGCGGCGCACCGTCGAGAACCAGATCGAGCTGGACCGCGTCATCTTCGCCGAGATCTCGCAGCGGCGCCTGGCCAGCGACCTGGCCGACCGGTCCGACGTGCTCTCCCGGCTGCTGCAGGTGACCGACGACTCCGGCGCGGGGCTCACCGACGAGGAGCTGCGTGACCAGCTCGTCACGCTCCTGCTGGCCGGTCACGAGACCACGGCGACCGCGCTGGCGTGGGCGCTGCACGAGCTCGGCCGGGACCCGCAGCAGGAGGCCAGGGCGCGCGATGCGGCGTCGGCCGGCGACACGGACTACCTCGAAGCAGTGCTGAAGGAGTCCATGCGGCTGCACCCGGTGATCCCGATGGTGGTGCGGCACCTGATGGCTCCGGCCACGATCGGCGGGATCGAGCTGCCGCGCGGCACCAACGTGGCGGCCTCGATCATCCTCGCTCACGAGTCCGAGGCCAGCCACCCGGAACACACCCGGTTCCGCCCCGAGCGGTTCCTCGAGGGCCAGGTGGCCACCAACACCTGGATCCCCTTCGGTGGCGGCGTACGACGCTGCATCGGCGCCGGCTTCTCGCTGATGGAAGGGGTGGCCGTGCTGCGCGAGGTGCTCACGACCTACGACGTGGTCGTCCCGGCCGGCACCAGGGAGGTCCCCAAGGTCCGCAACATCACCAGCGTGCCGCGCCATGGCGCGCGGATCGTGGTCACCCGGCGCGCGTAGACCCCGCGCACGCACGGATAGTCCGAGGCGTTTCGGTCACGGATCCGGCGTGCGGACGACGGGAACGTCTCGGACTGTCGAGATCAGGCGAACGCGGCGCGGACCTGTTCCTCGGTGAGTCCGTGGTCGGCGAGGTCGTAGGGGACAGCCCGACCCCCAGCCCCAGGCGGTTGTTGCTCAGGTAGGCGATCGAGCTGACCTGCTTGGCCACCAGCACCGGGGGCCGCACCGGCAGCTTGAGCACGAACGGTGTGAACCGGAGCGTGCTCGTCACGGCAGCCAGGTGCGTGACCAGGACCATCGTCTCGATGAACTCCTTGTCGGCCAGGAACTCCCGGTCGCCGGTGTCGGTGTAGGGATAGGTCGAGTCGGACTCCCGGGGATAGACCAGGGAGTCGGCGACGGTCATCGAGGTGTAGCCCGCCGCCTCCGCAGCCCGGGCGAGGGGTGCGTAGTAGTGGGCAGACGTCATCGCCTCCGCGTAGGTGAACCGCATCGCTTCCGCCTTTCGGGTGTTCAGCTGGTCGAAATATAGAACGTGTTCCAGTTCTGTGCCAGAGCGGAGCGTGTGCACCCCGACGAGATCTTCGACCGCCTCGAGATCGAAGCCTTGCTGACCCGCGGCCGCATCGGTGGCACCTGGCGCGTCGGAGCCGGCTGGGGGAACCCGGTGCCCATCTGCCGGATCGAGCACCGCGAGCGGCAGGGTCTCACCGGACGCTCGGTCGCGGTCACGATTCGGCAACAGGGCGCATGGCCTCTTGACCCGCGGGGGTCTCAGGACGATGTTGAGGGCGGCCACCACACCCGGAGGCCCTGAACCGTCGAGCCGCAGCGAACCTGGGAGGCCGTCCTGAGCACGTTGGAGGACCCGAGCGCCACGCACGCGGACCCCGAGGCCGTGCTGGCCGGGGCCGAGCAGATCGAGGGCCGATCCCTCAGCCAGATCGCGTGGGGCCGGTTGCGCCGCGACAAGGTGGCCCTCGCCGGCGGCGCCTTCATCATCTTCCTGGTGGTCGTGGCCATCTGCGCTCCCCTGATCGTGAAGATCACGGGCGGTCCGCCCAACGAGTTCCACCAGGACCTGATGAACCCGATCATCCCGGACCTGCCCGCCGGGGCCCGCGGGGGGATGAGCTGGGCGCACCCGATGGGCCTGGAGACGGTGAACGGCCGGGACATCTTCAGCCGGGTGATCTACGGCGCCCGGATCTCCCTGCTCATCGCGATCCTCGCGACCATGCTCTCAGTGGCGATCGGCACCACCGTCGGCATCATCGCCGGCTTCTTCGGCGGCTGGGTCGACGCGGTGCTGAGCCGGATCATGGACATGTTCCTCGCGTTCCCGCTGCTGGTCTTCGCGATCGCGTTGTCCGGGGTGATCCCCGACAACGCCTTCGGTCTGTCCGGCCTGCCGCTCCGGTTGACCCTGCTGGTCTTCGTGATCGGGTTCTTCAACTGGCCCTACATCGGACGGATCGTGCGCGGGCAGACGATCTCGCTGCGAGAACGGGAGTACGTCGAGGCGGCCCGCAGCCTGGGGGCACGGCGTCCCTACATCCTGTTCACCGAGCTGCTGCCCAACCTGCTGGCGCCGATCCTGGTCTACTCGACGTTGATCATTCCCACCAACATCCTCTTCGAGGCGGCGCTGTCCTTCCTCGGCGTCGGCGTACCCCCGCCGACCGCCACCTGGGGCGGCATGCTCGCCGACGCGGTGACCTTCTACACCGTGCCGCACTTCATGTTCTGGCCCGGCGCGGCGATCTTCGCCACGGTGCTGGCCTTCAATCTCTTCGGGGACGGCCTACGCGACGCGTTCGATCCCAGGAGCCGGTGATCGCCGATGAGTGATCGATCCGGGCAACCCAACAGGACCTCACGGTCCGGAAGAAAGGTAGTAAGGAATGCGAAGCTCGCATAAGAGGGCAGCGGTGGCTCTCGCCGCCGCGGCCGCACTCGTCCTGAGCGCGTGCGGTTCCGACAGCGGTGACGGCGGTGGCGACGGTGACGCTCCCAAGCTCAGCAACTCGGCGATGGGGAAGATCTACGAGCCGAGCGACGAGAAGGGCGGGACGCTGAAGTTCGGGCATGCGGGCGAGTGGGGCGACACCGTGGATCCCGGTGAGACCTACTACGGCTACTCCTGGGACATGCTGCGCAACTACGCACGCAGCCTGGTGATGTTCAAGGCCGAGCCCGGCGAGGCCGGCCTCGAGCTGACCCCGGACCTGGCGACCGACCTGGGCACGCCCAGCGACGGCGGCAAGACCTGGACCTACACCCTCAAGCCGGGCGTGAAGTACGAGGACGGCACCCCGATCACCTCGGCCGACGTCAAGTACGCCGTGCTCCGGTCGACGGACAAGAAGACCTTCGCGAACGGTCCGGCCTACTTCGAGGCCATGCTCGACCTGCCGAAGGGCTGGGACGGTCCCTACCGCACGAAGAACATGAACACCGACTCTGCGATCGAGACTCCCGACGACCAGACCATCGTGTTCCACCTCAAGCAGCCGTTCGGTGGGTTCGACTACCTGGCGCAGCTGCCGCAGACAGCACCCGTGCCGCAGGCGAAGGACACCGGAGCGAAGTACAAGAACCACGTGATCTCGACGGGTCCCTACATGTTCGAGGGCGACTTCAACCCGACCACGGGCTTCACGCTGGTCCGCAACCCCAACTGGGACGCAGCGTCCGACCCGAACCGCAAGGCGCTGCCGGACAAGATGACGGTCAAGCTCAACATGGACCCTGACGACCTCGACAACCAGATCGAGGCGGGCACCATCGACGTCGACATCGTCGGCACGGGGGTGCAGCCGGCCATGCTGACCAAGGTGCTCCAGAGCAGTGCGCTGTCGGACCGCGCCGACAACCCGGTCCTCTCGCGGCTCTGGTACACCTCGATCAACCCGACGGTGAAGCCGCTGGACAACATCGAGTGCCGCAAGGCGATCATGTATGCGATGAGCCCGACGTCCTACCAGCGGGCCTACGGTGGCCAGTTCGCCGGCGGTGACATCGCCACGACGCTCATGCCGCCCACCATCCCGGGCTATGAGGAGTTCGACGTGTGGGGCCAGAAGGAGAACCCCAACGGCCAGGAGGACAAGGCCAAGGAGGCGCTGGACAAGTGCGGTCAGGACATCGACGTCAACATGGCCTACCGCGCCGAGCGGCCGAAGGAGAAGGCGACCGCCGAGGGCTTCCAGCAGGCACTCGACAAGGTCGGCATCAAGGTCACGCCGAAGCCGCTACCCGAGGGCGACTACTTCTCGGGCACCTGCGGGCTTCCGTCCTACGTGGTGAAGAACAACATCGGCCTGTGCGTCAACGGCTGGGGTGCTGACTGGCCCGACGGCTACGGCTTCCTGTCGCAGATCGTCGACAGCCGGGTCATCCGGGAGACCGGCGGCTCGTCGAACACCTCGGTCCGCATTCCCGAGGTGGACGCCATGCTGGACAAGGCGGTCGTCGAGCTCGACGAGGAAGCCCGCAACAAGATGTGGGGCGAGATCGACCGGCGCACGATGGAGGAGGCCGTGATCTACCCCGGGGTCTACTCCAAGTCGGTGCTACTGCGAGGCAAGAACATCACCAACGTGTTCGTGAACGAGTCGTTCGGCTACTACGACTACACGGCGATGGGCGTGAAGCAGTAGTCACTCATCCGCCGCACACACACCGAAGGTAGGTGAGGGCCACGGCGGCCGGTCCCGCCCCAGGACACGCTCCTGGGCGGGGCCGGCCACCCGGCCGAGAACTTGATCAGCTACATCATCCGGCGCCTGATCGCCGCAGTCGGCCTGGTCATCGTCATCAGCATGGTGATCTTCGCGATCTTCTACCTGATGCCGAGGCTCGCCGGTGCCTCGGCCGAGACACTGGCCGGTCGCTACGTCGGTCGTGCCGCCACCGGTTCCACCGTCGCGCAGACTGCTGAGCGGCTGGGCTTCAACGACCCGGTCCCCGTGCAGTACTGGAACTGGGTCAGGGGCGTCGTGATGGGCACCGAGATCGATCTCGGTTCGTCGGTGGAGAAGTGCCCGGCGCCCTGCCTGGGCTACTCCTTCCGCAACAAGGACCCGGTCCTTCCGATGATCATCGAGCGGTTCCCGGTCACCTTCTCCTTGGCGGCCGGAGCCTCGGTGCTCTGGCTCCTGTTCGGCGTCGCGACAGGGGTGCTCTCTGCCCTGAAGCGGGGCTCCGTCTTCGACCGCGCCGCGATGCTGGTCGCCCTGGCCGGGGTGTCCATGCCGATCTTCTGGACCGGTCTGATGGCGCTGTCGATCTTCAGCTATCAGCTCGGTTGGACGCCACCTGGGGCGTCGTACGTCAAGCTCACGGACGATCCACTGGGCTGGGCGTTCGGACTGCTGCTGCCGTGGACCACCCTCGCCCTGCTCTTCTCGGCGCAGTACGCGCGGCTCACCCGCGCCGGGATGCTGGAGACGATGGGGGAGGACTACATCCGCACGGCCCGGGCCAAGGGCCTCAAGGAGCGGCAGGTCGTGGTCAAGCACGGACTGCGCTCCGCGCTGACCCCGATCGTCACGATCTTCGGCCTCGACTTCGGCCTGCTGATCGGTGGCGCGGTGCTCACCGAGACAGTCTTCGGCCTCCCCGGGCTGGGCAAGATGGCGATCGACGCCACCAAGAACAACGACCTCCCGCAGGTGCTGGCGGTGGTGCTGATCACCGCGATCTTCGTGGCCATGTGCAACCTGATCGTCGACCTGCTCTATGCCGTCATCGACCCGAGAGTGCGAACCTGATGAGCACCGAGACACTCGACAGCAACCGGTCCTCTCGGCATGCGGGCCGGCATCACCTGGAGGTCGAGGACCTCCAGGTGCACTTCACCACCGACGACGGCGTGGTGAAGTCGGTCGACGGGCTCTCCTTCCACCTCGACCGTGGCCAGACGCTCGGCATCGTGGGGGAGTCCGGCTCCGGCAAGTCGGTGACCAGCATGGCGATCATGGGACTGCACACCGCGGCCAACGCCAAGATCTCCGGCTCGATCAAGCTCGACGGCCAGGAGCTGGTCGGGTCCGACCGCGAGACCATCCGGCTGCTGCGCGGCAAGAAGATGTCGATGATCTTCCAGGACCCGCTCTCCTCGATGCACCCCTTCTACACGGTCGGCAACCAGATCATCGAGGCCTACCGGATCCACAACAAGGTCTCGAAGAAGGCCGCCCGGGCGCACGCCATCGACATGCTCGACCGGGTCGGGATCCCGGAGCCGGGCCAACGGGTGGACGCCTACCCGCACCAGTTCTCCGGTGGCATGCGGCAGCGCGCGATGATCGCGATGTCGCTCTCCTGCGACCCCGACCTGCTGATCGCCGACGAGCCGACCACTGCCCTCGACGTCACCGTTCAGGCGCAGATCCTCGACCTGATCCGCGACCTGCAGCAGGAGTTCAACTCCGCCGTGGTGATCATCACCCACGACCTCGGGGTGGTCGCCGAGCTGGCCGACGACATCTTGGTGATGTACGCCGGCCGTGCAGCCGAGTACGGCACCGCGGAACAGCTGTTCAACCAACCGCAGCATCCCTACACCTGGGGGCTGCTCGGCTCGATGCCCCGGTTCGACAAGGCGCCCACCGACCGGCTGATGCCGATCAAGGGCACCCCCCCGAGCCTGATCCGGGTGCCCCAGGGCTGCGCCTTCAACCCCCGGTGCGAGTACTCCGAGAAGGTCGGCGCGATCACGAAGACCGAGCGGCCCGAACTGCTCGACGACGGCCAGGGGCACTTCGTCGCCTGCCACATGTCACCCGCCGAGCGCCAGAGAGTCTGGGCGCAGGAGATCTCCCCGAGGATTTCATGACCACCTCCGAGACCGAACCCACCGGCACGGCTGCGGCCGGCCCAGTCAGGCACGCGGCCCGGACCCCCGACCGGGCGCACGAGTCGCTGCTCAAGGTCGAGGGACTGGTCAAGCACTTCCCGATCAAGGGCGGGTTCCTGAGCCGCTCCAAGAGTGCGGTGCAGGCGGTGGACGGCGTCGATTTCGACGTACGCCGCGGCGAGACCTTCTCGATCGTGGGCGAGTCCGGCTGCGGCAAGAGCACGACCGCACGGCTGGTCACCCGGCTGCTCGAGCCGACCGGCGGCAAGGTCACCTTCGAGGGCACCGACATCACCCATCTCTCCGACGGGAAGATGCGGCCGCTGCGGCGCGACATCCAGATGATCTTCCAGGACCCCTACTCGTCGCTGAACCCGCGGCACACCGTCGGCAAGATCGTGGGCGCACCGTTCAAGCTGCAGGGTGTCGAGCCCGAGGGCGGGCGCAAGAAGGCTGTGCAGACGCTGCTCGAGACGGTGGGCCTGAGCCCGGAGCACTACAACCGCTATCCCCACGAGTTCTCCGGCGGCCAGCGGCAGCGAATCGGGATCGCCCGGACCCTGGCGCTCAAGCCCAAGCTGATCGTGGCCGACGAGCCGGTCTCCGCGCTGGACGTGTCGATCCAGGCCCAGGTGGTCAACCTGCTCGAGGACCTCCAGGAGGAGCTCGACCTGACCTACGTGATGATCGCGCACGACCTGTCCGTCGTACGCCACGTGTCGGACCGGGTGGCGGTGATGTACCTCGGCAAGATCGTCGAGATCGGCGACCGCGACGACCTCTATGACCGCCCGCGCCACCCCTACACGGTGGCCATGCTCTCCGCGGTCCCGGTCCCCGACACCAAGCGTCGCCACCAGCGCGACCGGATCCGCCTCGAAGGCGACGTCCCCAGCCCGATCAACCCACCACCCGCCTGCCGGTTCCACACCCGCTGCTGGAAGGCGCAGGAGATCTGCCACATCGAGGAACCCCCCCTCCTCCAGATCGGCACCGGCCCCGGCAGCGAGCACCAGGTGGCCTGCCACTTCCCGGTGGAGGTCGAGGAGCCGGGGGCGTCGGTTTCCCCGGCCGACCGGTGAAACCTGAGGTTGTGCACTGATACTTCGGCCCACCAGGACCGGAGAAAGCCGACGACCCCGTCCCCTTTGTCCTCGACGCAGCAGGTTCTTCAGTGCACCGGCCCGCCCGCGAGTACGCCGCGGATGTACGCGGCCGTCCTCTCCGGGCGGTAGAGGTCGGCCCACACGATCCGGATGCACCGCCAGCCAGTGAGCCGGCAGATCATCTCCTCGCGCTTCTTCTCGCGGAGCACGACGTCGAGCACCGACTCTCCCTCCCTGCGCAGGTTCTCGTACTTGTTCCTGCCGTCGAACTCGAGGAAGACGCCGTACTCCGGCCAGGCGAAGTCAACTCGTGCGACGGCCACACCCCACTCGTCGAAGATCTCGAGTTGCGGCTCCGCTTTGGGCAGCCCGCTTCGCCAGAGCAGGTAGCCCGACCGCGTTTCTCCGGGCGACTCCATCCTTCCGTCGGCCAGCCGGATCACGAGGTCGGTGGTGAGCGTGCCGGGAGAGAGATTCATGGCGGTGGCCCTGGTGCGTAGATCGGGCTTGACCAATGCCTTGGTGTGGAGCAGCCAGTTCAGCGGCACCAGCGAGTGTTCGACGTCGTGCTGGCGCGTCATGTCGAGCGCCGTCCGGACCGGCGACGTGACGCGGATTCCGTTGAGCAGCGTCACGTCGCCCGGGAGGATGCGACCTCGGTGCTGGGCGACACCTGCCTCGCGGCGCCCGGCTCGGCCATCCAGTCGCGTCAGGTGGACATCATCGAGAGGCAGGTCCCACAGCGGTGCACCCATCACGATCAGCGCGCTGGTGTGCGAGAGCGCCACTTCGGTTTTCGCCGTACGCAGCACAGCCCGCGCTCGCAGCAGGTGTTGACCCTGGTCGTCGAGTCCTTGCCACTGATCCGCGAAGACGTAGGACCCGTGGCGCAGCCGGTGGATCTGCCCGCGTGCTCGGGCACGGGCCAGTGCGCGGTCGTCGTAGCCGAGCGCGATGGCCTCGCGTCGAAGGAAGATGCCGTGCTCATCACAGATTGATCGGAGTTCATCGCTCATGTGAACGAGGCTCATCTGTCGCCGCTGCGAAGGCACCGAGCGATTCGTGCAGGTGTGGATTCACCTGCACGCCGGAGAGCTGTGGACGCGAACCGGACGAGGTGGTTGGGTCATCCCCGACCTTGGGGGGCGATGTTTCGCCGTACGACGACCGGAGTCCCCGGTCGGCCGGGGAAACCCGCGCCCGGAACCTGCCATCCCTCCGAGTCCTGGGACTCCCCGGCGCGCCGGCCCACCCACTCGGTAGGTTTGTCCTCGACCTACACACGCCGGAGCGATTGCCGCGGGGGCTGACATGGACGACGACTTCGAGGACGGCGAGCGTCGTGACGAGGAGCGCTCGACCCAGGTCCGCGGCGCCCTGCTGAAGGCGCTCGCCGCCGTGGTCGTCATCGGGGTGGTGATCGCCCTCGGGACCACGATCGTGGTGCGTGCACTCGGACTGGACGAGAGCGACTCGCCCGGACCGGTCGGGGCAGCGCCGGCGGAGCCGGTCGAGCCGCTGCCCACCACGGCCGTCCCGGTGCCCGGAGAGGAGACCGAGGACGCGGGGCCCAGCGAGGAGCCCAGCGACCGGCCCAGCGACGACGCGAAGAAGGGCGACATCCAGCTCGCCATCTCCCCGGTGACCGCCCGGCCGATGGAGCGGGTGAACCTGACCGGCACCTACAAGGGAGGCGACAACCTGCAGCTGCAGGTGCAGCGGTTCGAGGACGGCGACTGGGCCGACTTCGGCGTGGCCGCCAACGTCAAGGTCGGCACCTTCGAGACCTACGTGATGACCGGTCGGGCCGGCGAGCAGCGCTTCCGGGTCTACGACCCCCGGACCCGGAAGGGCAGCAACGTCGTGATGGTCACGATCGGCTGAGCCCTCAGTCCGGGATGTAGTCGAACTCGTCCGGGTTGGGGCCGGTGCGGCCGTCCTCGCCCCGGTCGAGCGCGGTGATCGCCTGCATGGAGTCGCCGTCGAGCTCGAAGTCGAACAGCGCGAAGTTCTCGGCCATCCGCTCGGGCGTCGAGGACTTCGGGAAGACGATGTCGCCGCGCTGGATGTGCCAGCGCAGGGTCACCTGGGCCGGCGTACGCCCGGCGCCCGCGGCGACCTGGGTGATCACGTCGTCGCCGAGCACGCCACCCTGGGCGATCGGGGACCAGGACTCGGTGAGGATGCCGGCCTCGGCGTTCGCCGAACGGGCGGCCTCGTTGCCGAGGTAGGGGTGCACCTCGATCTGGTTGACCGCCGGGACGACGTCCGTCTCCTCGGCAAGCCTGGCCAGATGGGCGGGCTGGAAGTTCGAGACGCCGATGGAGCGGGCGCGGCCGTCGTTCTGGAACTCGATCAGGGTCTTCCAGGTGGAGACGAAGTCGCCGTCGTACCGCGTCGGCAGCGGCCAGTGGATCAGGAACAGGTCGATCTGCTCGACGCCGAGCTCTGACATCGTCCGGTCGAAGGCGGCACGCGCCTGGTCGGGCTCGTGGAAGCCGTTGTTCAGCTTGCTGGTGATGAACAGCTCGTCGCGCGCGATGCCGGAGTTGCGGATCGCCTCGCCGACACCCTTCTCGTTGCCGTACATCTCCGCGGTGTCGATGTGCCGGTAGCCGGCATCGAACGCCTGCGCGGTGATCCGCGCGGTGTCATCCGGTGGCACCTGGAACACGCCGAAGCCAAGCTGCGGGATGGTGTTGCCGTCGTTCAGGGACAGGTTCGGGACATTGGCCATGCCTAGTCCTACACCGATCGGGCGCAGACTATTCCTCTGCCGGCGCGGGACGCCTGGGGCCGCCTCCGCCAGGCGTGGCCTCAACCGCCCTGGGCGTTGGGGTCGCGCCAGCCACGCTCGAACGGCAGCCGCCACCCACGCGGGGCGATCAGCTGGTGCACCCGGTTGGGTCCCCAGGACCCCTCGCTGTAGGGGCGTACGACGGGAGGGTTGTCCAGCAGCGGCTGGGAGACCTCCCACAGGCGCTCGATGCCTTCGGCGGTCGTGAACAAGGTCCGGTCACCGCGGGCAGCGTCGTAGATGAGCCGTTCGTAGGCCTCGAGCACCGCCCCGGCCCAGCCGGTCTCGTGCATGGCGAACTGCATCGACAGCTTCTGCAGCCGCATGCCCGGACCGGGTCGCTTGCCGTAGAAGGACAGCGACATCCGCGACTGGTCGGCGAGATCGAAGGTCAGGTGGTCCGGGCCGTTGTCGCCCACGCCGGAACCGGGCGGGAACATCGAGCGCGGAGGCTCCCGGAACGCGATCGAGATGATCCTGGCCCCCTCGGCCATCCGCTTGCCGGTGCGCAGGTAGAACGGCACCCCGGCCCAGCGCCAGTTGTCGACGTAGCACTTGAGCGCGATGAAGGTCTCGGTCTCCGAGTCGGCGGCGACCCCGTCGATGTCGCGATAGCCGATGTACTGACCACGGACGACGTCGGACGGCTCGATCGGCAGCATCGACCGGAAGACCTTGTTCTTCTCCTCGCCGATCGCGTAGGGCTCCAGGGCCGTGGGCGGCTCCATGGCGGTGAACGCGAGCACCTGGAACAGGTGGGTGACGACCATGTCGCGGTAGGCACCGGTCGACTCGTAGAAGTCCGCGCGCTGCGCCAGGCCGAGCTCCTCGGGCACGTCGATCTGGACGTGGTCGATGTGGTTGCGGTGCCAGATGGGCTCGAACAGGCCGTTGGCGAACCGGAAGGCCAGGATGTTCTGCGCGGCCTCCTTGCCGAGGAAGTGGTCGATCCGGAAGATCTGCTCCTCGGCGAAGACCTCGTGGAGCTCGCCGTTCAGCTTCCTGGCGGAGGCCAGGTCCGTGCCGAACGGCTTCTCCATGATGATCCGGCTGCGTTCGACCAGACCGGCATCCTTGAGGAGATGCACCACGGGCAGGGCCGCCTTGGGTGGCACGCTGAGGTAGTGCAGCCGGCGAAGGTCCTCGGTGCCGAACTGGGCCTCCGCCTCGGCGACCGTCGACCTGAGGGCCTCGGCGCCACCGGCACCCGGGGCCCAGTGCAGCCGCTTGGAGAACTCCGGCCACCCCAGCGGATCGGGCCCCTCGCCGCCGTACTCCACCACGGCGGCATGGGTGAACTCGACGAAGGACTCCCGGTCGTGGTCGTCGAGCGAGGTGCCCACCACCTGGACCTCGTCGAGGAGCCCGGACTCGAAGAGGTGCAGCAGGCCGGGAAGCAGCTTGCGTTGGGCCAGGTCGCCGGTCGCTCCGAAGAGGACGACGGTCGTGGGGGTCGGCATGGGGTCCAGCCTGCCCGTGCGAGCGGCGTTTGAGAACCGTCCTCGCGCATTGTTGACGCGCCGGAAACACGGTCTTCGGAGAAGCGGACCACCGGCCGTCCGTCGACCTGCCCGTCCGCGGGAACAAACCCCGGTGCGGGCACGTTGGGACCATCGTGCAGACTTGAGGGCAAGCGACTCAACTTGTTTGACACAGCCCAGGCAACAGACCACCATGCGTCACGGTCCCGAACGGACCCGCAGACGCATCCACAACGGAGGTAGACACACATGGCACGAGCGGTCGGAATCGACCTCGGCACGACGAACTCCGTCGTAGCCGTCCTCGAAGGTGGCGAACCCACCGTCATCGCAAACGCCGAAGGCGCACGCACGACCCCATCGGTCGTCGCCTTCGCCAAGTCCGGCGAGGTCCTGGTCGGTGAGGTTGCCAAGCGGCAGGCCGTCACCAACATCGACCGCACGATCCGCTCGGTCAAGCGCCACATGGGCACCGACTGGGGCGTCAAGATCGACGACAAGGACTTCAACGCCCAGCAGATCAGCGCCTTCGTGCTGCAGAAGCTCAAGCGCGACGCCGAGGCCTACCTCGGGGAGACCGTCACGGACGCGGTGATCACCGTGCCCGCCTACTTCTCCGACTCCCAGCGCCAGGCGACCAAGGAGGCCGGCGAGATCGCGGGTCTGACCGTCAGCCGGATCGTCAACGAGCCCACCGCGGCCGCGCTGGCCTACGGCCTCGACAAGGGTGGGGCCGACCAGACCATCCTCGTCTTCGACCTCGGCGGCGGCACGTTCGACGTGTCGCTGCTCGAGATCGGTGAGGGCGTGGTCGAGGTCAAGGCGACCAGCGGTGACAACCACCTCGGTGGCGACGACTGGGACTCCAAGGTCGTCGACTGGATGGTGAAGAAGTTCCAGGGCAACAACGGGGTCGACCTGAGCAAGGACAAGATCGCGCTGCAGCGGCTCAACGAGGCCGCCGAGAAGGCGAAGATCGAGCTGTCCTCCTCCAGCGAGACCACGGTGCACCTGCCCTACATCACCCACGGTGAGTCCGGCCCGCTGCACTTCGAGGAGAAGCTGACCCGTGCCGAGTTCCAGAAGCTCACCGCGGACCTGCTCGACCGCACCAAGTCGCCGTTCAAGCAGGTCATCAAGGACGCCGGGCTCGACGTGAGCAAGATCGACCACGTCGTGCTGGTCGGCGGTTCCACCCGGATGCCGGCCGTCGCGGACGTCGTACGCGAGCTCACGGGTGGCAAGGAGCCCAACAAGGGCGTCAACCCCGACGAGGTCGTCGCCATCGGTGCGGCACTGCAGGCCGGTGTGCTCAAGGGTGAGGTCAAGGACGTCCTGCTCCTCGACGTGACCCCGCTGAGCCTGGGCATCGAGACCAAGGGCGGCGTGATGACCACGCTGATCGAGCGCAACACCACGATCCCGACCAAGCGCTCGGAGATCTTCACCACCGCTGACGACAACCAGCCCTCGGTGGAGATCAAGGTCGCCCAGGGCGAGCGCCAGATGTGGGGCGCCAACCAGCCGCTCGGCAACTTCGAGCTGACCGGGCTGCCCCCGGCACCCCGCGGTGTCCCGAAGATCGAGGTCACCTTCGACATCGACGCCAACGGCATCGTGCACGTGTCCGCCAAGGACCAGGGCACCGGCAAGGAGCAGTCGATGACGATCTCCGGCGGCAGCGCGCTGTCGAAGGACGACATCGACCGGATGGTCAAGGACGCGGAGCAGTTCGCGGAGGAGGACGCCCAGAGGCGCGCCGCCGTGGAGTCGCGCAACCAGGCCGACTCGCTCGTCTACTCGACCGAGAAGTTCCTGACCGAGAACGACGAGAAGCTGCCCGACGACGTCAAGACGGAGGTCCGAGCGGACCTCGACGAGCTCAAGAAGCTGCTCGAGGACCCGGAGACCGACAACGACGCGTTCACCGCTGCCATCACCAAGCTGGGCGAGTCCAGCCAGAAGATGGGTGCAGCCATCTATGCGGCGGCTGCGGCCGCCGGCGAGGAAGGCGGCGAGGGATCCGGCCCGGGTTCGGCAGGTGCCACCGGTTCCGAGGACGGCGAGGACGACGTCGTCGACGCCGAGATCGTGGACGAGGACGGTTCCGGGAGCAGCAGCACGGAGGGCGAGAACGGGGAGTCCAAGTGACCTCCTCGCCCAACGAGCCCAACGAGCCCGTCGAGCCCGTCGAGCCCAACGAGTTCGTCGAGCCCGCCGAGGACGCCAGCGGAGGGGGGCTGCAGGAGACTGCGGCTCCCCTTCCGGGGGAACCCGCCGCCGGAGGTCCCGCCGGCGAGCCCGCGGGCCGTCGTCCCGGCGGGGACCCCGAGATCCACCCCGACGCGTTCGGGAGCTTCGGCGAAGTCGACGAGGAACAGGCCCCCTCCCCCGAGGGAGCCGACCTCGCCGCCGGCGACGAGCTGATCCTCGCCCAGACCGCGCTGGCCGAGCGCACGCTGGACCTCCAGCGGATCCAGGCGGAGTTCCTGAACTACAAGAGGCGGGTCGACCGCGACCGCGACCTGGTCAAGCAGAACGCGACCTACGCGGTGCTGAGCGGTCTGCTCGCGGTGCTCGACGACATCGACCGGGCGCGCGAGCACGGTGAGCTCGAGGGCGGCTTCAAGGCCGTCGCCGACTCGCTGGAGCGGACCGTGTCCACCCTGGGCCTGACCAGGTACGGCGCCACGGGGGACGCGTTCGACCCGAACGTGCACGAGGCGCTGATGCACGGGCACTCACCGGAGGTCACGACCACCACCGTCGACGTGGTTGCCCAACCCGGTTATCGGATCGGTGACCGCGTCCTGCGCGCCGCGAAGGTCACCGTGCTGGATCCTGAGAGCTGAAGCACCACCGAGCCACGAGACCCGGGAGGAGGGGTGAGAGATGGCGAACAACGCTGACTGGGCCAACAAGGACTTCTACAAGGCCCTCGGGGTGACCAAGGACGCCGACCAGGCGGCTATCAAGAAGGCCTACCGCAAGCTCGCGCGAGCCAACCACCCCGACTCGCACCCGGGCGACCAGGCCGCCGAGGACCGGTTCAAGAAGGTCGCCGAGGCCTACGACGTCGTGGGTGACACCGAGAAGCGCAAGCAGTACGACGAGATGCGCTCCATGTTCGCCGGCGCCGGCGCGGGCGGGTTCCCCGGAGGCTTCGGCGGGCAGACGTCCGGCGGCGCCGGCAGCTTCGACATCTCCGACCTCTTCGGAGACCTCTTCAACCGCGGAGGTGGCGGCGGTTTCGGCGGTCGGCCCCAGGCGCCGCGCCCCAGCCGCGGTGCGGACCTGGAGACCGAGTCCACCGTGGCCTTCGCCGACGCGATCGACGGCACCACGATCAGCATGCGGCTCAGCTCCGACGCGCCCTGCCCGACCTGCTCCGGCACCGGCGGCAAGCCCGGAACCCGGCCCCATGTGTGTCCCACCTGTGAGGGCGCGGGCTCGGTGGTCAGCTCGGTGGGTGGCGGCTTCTCGATGAACGAGACCTGTCCGGAGTGCCATGGCCGCCAGCTCGTCTACGACGCCGCGTGCCCGACCTGCCACGGCAGCGGGCGCGGTCTGTCCAGCCGCACCGTCTCCGCGCGGATCCCCGCCGGGGTCAAGGACGGCCAGCGCATCCGGCTCAGGGGCAAGGGGGCCTCGGGTGAGAACGGCGGGTCGCCCGGCGACCTGCTCGTGACCGTGCGCGTCAAGCCGCACCGACTCTTCTCGCGCAAGGGCGACAACCTGACGCTCGAGGTGCCGGTCAGCTTCGCCGAGGCGGCCCTGGGCGCCGAGATCAAGGTGCCCACGCTCGGAGGTCCTCCGGTGACCCTCCGGCTCCCGTCCGGGACGCCGAACGGACGGGTGATGCGGGTGCGCGGTCGCGGCGCCCCGCGCAAGGACGGCTCGAAGGGCGACCTGCTGGTCACCCTCGACGTACAGGTCCCGGCGACCCTGGACGACGCCACCCGCGAGGCGATCGAGGCCTATCGTGCGGCCCGCAAGGGGGAGGACCCGCGGGCCGGCCTGTTCGAGGGCGGCCCCTGATGAACGGACAGGATCCGCGGGGAGCGGCAGCCGGGCGGTTGCGCAGCTCGCGGGTGCCCGGACCGACCGTCCCGGTCTACGTGATCAGCGTGGCGGCCGAGCTGACCGGGCTGCACCCGCAGACCCTGCGGCAGTACGACCGCGTCGGTCTCGTCTCACCGGGCCGCACCGGAGGAGGTGGGCGTCGCTACTCGCTGCGCGACATCGAGCTGCTGCGCGAGGTCGCCGAGCTGACCGCCTCCGGGATCGGCCTCGAAGGCGTACGTCGCATCCTCGAGCTCGAGCACCAGGTGGCGGCCCTGCGCGCGCGCAACAGCGAGCTGCGCAGCCGGGTGGCCGAGCTGCAGTCCGCGCTGGAGCTGACGATGAGCTCGCTGCGCGAGAGCCGGCCCAACCTCCCGGCTCTGCGCCCCCGCGGCACGATCAGCCCGTTCGAGGGCCTGCGCTGACCCAGCCGACGCGACCTGCCGGTGTGTCGGAGGTGTGTGGGGTGTTCGCGGATCCAGTGACCTCTGCGACGCCCAGCCGTTAGTCTCAGCGACGGTCCGCTGCCCGAAGAGGACGGAATGACGAGATGGCGCTGGAGATCGACTGGTTCTTCCAGCACGTCGACTGGCTGCACCTGCTCTCCGTGCCCGTGTTCACCGGCGTCGTCGGGTGGCTGATCAACTGGACCGGCCTGGTGATGCTGTTCTCCCCGGTGCGCTTCCGCGGCGTCACCGTCCCTGGCATGCGCCAGCTCTCCCGGGTGCTGCCGCGCAAGCTCCAGGAGGTCCCCGGGATCCTGCAGGGCGGCCTCGGCTGGCAGGGCATCGTCCCGGCGCGGGCGGCCAAGATGGGCAGCATCGCCGTGGACAAGGCGATCGCGAAGCTCGGGACGCCGAGGGAGTTCTACCAGCAGCTCGAGCCCGACCAGATCGCCGAGCACATCGTGACGGTCTTCGAGCCGGAGATGCCGGCGATGATCGAGGAGATCATGAAGCGCGAGCATCCCTCGCTGTGGCGTGACCTCCCACCCCGCGCGCGGCAGGCGGTCACGTCGCGGGTCCAGGCCCAGCTGCCGGGCGTCGTACGCACGGTGACCGACGAGATCGGCGAGCACATCGACCAGCTGCTCGACCCCAAGATCATGGTGATCAACCACTTCCAGCGGAACCCGGCGCTGGTGGTGCGGATCTTTCGCGACTTCGGCCAGCGCGAGCTGAACCTGATGGTGGCCTTCGGGTTCATCTTCGGCTTCGTGCTCGGCATCCCGGTCGCCGTGGCCGACCACTGGTTCGCCCAGTGGTGGCTGCTGCCCGTGCTCGGCGTGATCGTCGGCTGGGCGACCAACGCCCTCGGCATGTGGTTGATCTTCGAGCCGCCGGAGGAGCGCCGGATCCTCGGCATCAAGGTGCACGGCCTGTTCCTGCGTCGTCAGGACCAGGCCGCGGAGGTCTACGCACGGATCATCGCCGACGACGTGATCACGCTGGAGAACATCGGCGACTTCCTCCTCGACGGTCCCCGGGGCGACCGCACCCGCCAGATGCTGGCGGAGGCGATGAGGCCAGCCATCGACGGAGCGGCCGGTCCGGCTCGCGGGGCCGTCCGGGTCGCCGTCGGGACCAGGCGCTTCGACAACATCCGCGAGGCGGTGGCGCTCGAGGCGGTCGACCGCACCATCAAGCCGTTCAAGGACCCCGAGTTCAGCCGGCGACAGTCGGAGAAGATCTACCGCCTGATCGCCACCCGGACCAAGGAGCTCCCGCCTCGCGACTTCGTGGAGATGATGCGCGCGGCGATCAGGGAGGATGAGTGGATGCTCTACGCACACGGCGCCATCATGGGTTTCGCGGGTGGCCTCCTGCACCTGGCGATCTTCGGAGTCGGAGGGCCAGCGTGAGCGGGGACGGGACACCGGCGATCTGGGACGAGGCTGCGGAGGCACTGCCGGGCCTGGCCCGGATCGCCACCAGGGCGGCGGTCCGCTCGGCCCTCTGGGGCCTGGGCAACGGGGTCAAGACCAGCAAGCTGTTCGTGCGTGCGCTGACCGACCGGGAGACCGCCGGCGAGCTCGTTCAGGAAGTTGCCCGCGACGTCGCGGAGGCCACCCGCACCGTCAGCGACGTCGCCCGCGCTGTCTCCTCCGGGGTGCCCCTGCCCAGGGCGCTGCTCGACGCGACGGTCTCGCTGTCCTCGGTGGTGCTCTCCGAGACCACCGTCCGGGCGCCCGAGCCCGAGCAGAGCCTGCGCGAGCGCGGCGAGAGCCTGCTGCAGCGATCGCGCGACGTGTGGAGCGACGAGGGGACGCACCCGGCCTACGCGCGAATCCTCGACGACCTCGCCCCGGACGAGGCCCGCGTCCTCCTGCTGTTGCTGCGCGGTGGTCCGCAGCCCTCGGTCGACGTCCGCACGGGCGGCCCGGTCGGCCTGGTCAGCTCGGCGCTGGTCGCCCCCGGCATGTCGATGATCGGCGCGCGGGCGGGCTGCCGCTACCTCGACGAGGTGCCGGCCTACCTCAACAACCTGTTCCGGCTCGGCCTGATCTGGTTCTCGCGCGAACAGCTCGAGGACCCGATGGAGTACCAGGTCGTCGAGGCCCAGCCCGACGTCCTCGCGGCGATGCACTCGGTGCGCTTCCCCAAGGTCGTACGCCGCAGCATCCACCTCACCCCCTTCGGGGCCGGCTTCTGCCGGGCCTGCCTGGTGGATCCCGGCGAGACGACCGCGCTCCCGGTCCACCAGGTCCCGGGGGAGTAGCTGCTCGACCTTCAGCTGCCGGGGAAATGCCGTGCGCCCACCGGGACCTCGGAGGGTCGGGCCCGGGTGGGCGCAAGGATGGTGCAGGTGGTGCAGCGCTCAGAGAATGGCCTTCTTCAGGATGGCCTTCTTCAGGATCGCGCTCTGCTTGGAGTCGCTGGCTGCGCTGGCGGCTGGGGCCGCGACGCTGATGGCGACTGCCGAGATGAGGACTGCTGCGAGAAGGGCCTTGACGCGGATACGAATCCTGCTCATTTGATACTCCTTGGTCCGGTTACGTGGATTGGGGATAGTTGTATACGGCACGCACTCAAATGGGCGATGGTCATTTTGGGTCATCTTTATGGGACGAGTCCGAAATAACCTGACATAGATGGGCAGTTCTACGGGACTTCTTGGTGACAGGGGTGAATTCGGCGGGGACCCTCTGGTCACGTGGTCTAGTGCATGAGTGTCACCAATGCCGGGTTTACGCTATGGCTGGCACTGGTGTGACGAAGGGGACGTATCGGCGCCCGCAGGGTGAGCACCCCTGACGAGCATGGCCGAGGGTCGTTCTGCCAAAGTTGAGGGGAATGGACTCAACTTTGCTGGTGTTGACGTCCTCAGAAGGTCCCCAGCCAGCAACAGGAGAGAAGTCGTGGACGCATCCAAGCTCACCTCCCGCAGCGTCGAGGTGATCAACGCCGCCAGCACCCTCGCGGTCAACGAGGGCAACCCCCAGGTCGACCCGGTTCACCTCGCCGTCGCTCTCGTGCGCCAGGAGCGGGGGATCACCCCGTCCCTGCTGGCCCGGACCGGCGCCGACGTCGCCGAGGTCAGCCGGGCTCTCGACCAGGCCCTGTGGAACCTGCCGAGCGCTTCCGGGTCCACGGTCCAGACCCCGGCCGCGTCGCCGGGCCTGACCCGCGTCCTGGCCAAGGCGCTCGACCTGATCGCAGAGATGAAGGACGACTACGTCGCGACCGAGCACCTGCTGATCGCGCTCGTGGTCGTCGACACCCCCGTCCGGTCACTGCTCACCGACGCGGGGGCCGGAGAGCAGCCGCTGCGCGAGGCGATCACGGCCGTCAGGGGCAACCGGCGGGTGACCAGCCAGGAGGCCGAGGCCACCTACGAGGCGCTGGAGAAGTACGCCGTCGACCTGACTGCCGCCGCCGAGGAGGGCAAGCTCGACCCGGTCATCGGCCGGGACGCGGAGATCCGCCGGGTGGTCCAGGTGCTGTCCCGCCGGACCAAGAACAACCCGGTGCTGATCGGTGAGCCGGGCGTCGGGAAGACCGCCGTGGTCGAGGGCCTCGCCCAGCGCGTGATCGCGGGTGACGTGCCCGACTCCCTCAAGGGGCGGCGCGTGCTCAGTCTCGACCTGGCCGCGATGGTCGCCGGTGCGAAGTACCGCGGGGAGTTCGAGGAGCGCCTGAAGGCGGTGCTCGAGGAGGTCAAGAGCGCCGAGGGGCAGATCATCACGTTCATCGACGAGCTGCACACCGTCGTGGGGGCCGGTGCGGGCGGGGACTCCGCGATGGACGCCGGCAACATGCTCAAGCCGATGCTGGCCCGCGGCGAGCTGCACCTGATCGGGGCGACCACGCTCGACGAGTACCGCGAACGGATCGAGAAGGACCCGGCGCTCGAGCGCCGTTTCCAGCAGGTCTTCGTCGGCGAGCCGAGCGTCGAGGACACGATCGCGATACTGCGGGGGCTGCAGGAGAAGTACGAGGCGCACCACGGCGTGAAGATCACCGACGCGGCCCTGGTAGCCGCCGCCATGCTCTCCGACCGCTACATCACCGGACGGCAGCTGCCGGACAAGGCGATCGACCTGGTCGACGAGTCGGCCTCGCGCCTGCGGATGGAGATCGAGAGCTCCCCCGTCGAGGTCGACCAGCTCCGTCGGCTGGTCGACCGGATGAAGATGGAGGAGCTCGCCCTCGAGCGCGAGACCGACGAGGCGTCGGTGGACCGGCTGGAGCGGCTGCGCGCCGACCTGGCCGACAAGCAGGAGGAGCTGCGCGGCCTGGAGTCCCGCTGGGCGCGGGAGAAGGCCGCTCTCGAGGGCTCCGGTGAGCTGCGCAAGCAGATCGACGAGCTGCGTGTCGAGGCCGAGCGCCTGCAGCGCGCCGGTGACCTGACTGCTGCCTCGGAGATCCTCTACGGCCGCATCCCCGCACTGGAGAAGCAGATCGAGGCTGCCGAGCTGGCCGCGACGACCTCTGGCGTCATCGAGGACCCGATGGTCCGCGAGGAGGTCGGCCCGGAGGAGATCGCCGAGGTCGTCGAGGCCTGGACCGGCATCCCCACCGGCCGGCTGCTCGAGGGTGAGACCGCGAAGCTGCTGCAGATGGAGGACCTCATCGGCCGGCGCCTGGTCGGCCAGCGCGCCGCCGTGAACGCCGTCTCCGATGCCGTACGACGCTCCCGCGCCGGCATCTCCGACCCCAACCGGCCGACCGGCTCGTTCCTGTTCCTCGGGCCGACCGGGGTCGGCAAGACCGAGCTCGCCAAGTCGCTCGCGGACTTCCTCTTCGACGACGAACGGGCGATCGTGCGGGTCGACATGAGCGAGTACTCCGAGAAGCACTCGGTCTCCCGGCTGGTCGGTGCGCCTCCGGGCTACGTCGGCTACGACGAGGGCGGTCAGCTGACCGAGGCCGTGCGACGCCGGCCCTACTCCGTCGTGCTCCTGGACGAGGTGGAGAAGGCCCACCCCGAGGTGTTCGACATCCTCCTGCAGGTGCTCGATGACGGCCGGCTCACCGACGGCCAGGGTCGCACCGTGGACTTCCGCAACACCCTGCTCATCCTGACCAGCAACCTCGGCTCGACCTACCTCGTCGACCCCACCCTGGAGCAGGAGCGGAAGCGGGAGTCGGTGATGGCGCTGGTTCGGCAGGCGTTCAAGCCGGAGTTCCTCAACCGCCTCGACGAGGTGGTGATGTTCGACGCGCTCGGCAAGGACGAGCTCGCGCACATCGTCGACCTTCAGCTCGCGGCGTTCGACGCGCGGCTCTCGCCCCGGCGGATCACTGTCACCGTGACCGAGGTCGCGCGGCAGTGGTTGACCGACCACGGTTACGACCCGGCGTACGGCGCCCGCCCGCTCCGCAGGCTCGTGCAGACGGCCATCGGTGACCCGCTCGCCAGGATGCTGATCGGCGGTGAGGTCGTCGACGGGCAGCAGGTCCTGGTCGACCACGTCGAGGGTGCCCAGGAGCTCGCGCTCACGGTCGTTTAGTGGTCTCGAGGGTCCGGTTGGTTCAATGGCCCCATGAGTGAGCCCCATGAGTGAATCCGACAAACCCGCGCGCCCACAGCAGCTGACCATGGCTGCCGGGTTCGTGATCGGCGGGTCGGTCTTCCTGGTGCTCTCCGTCTTCGACACCTTCTCCTCCCTGAACTCGGTCGAGATGAGGGACGAGATCACCAAGGTGCTCTCCTCACCGACCGGTCAGGGGCTCGGGCTCAGCCTGAGCGAGGCCAGGACGTTCATGCGGGTCGGCCTGATGGTCGCCGCAGCCTGCGCTGCCGCGGCAGCCGTGCTCGGCGTCTACGCGCTCCAACGCCGTCGCGCCGCGCGGTTGGGCCTCACCGTGCTCGCGGTCCCGATCCTGCTCACGGCGCCACTGACCGGTGGTCTGATGGGTGCCCTGGTCGCCGCGTCCACCCTGATGCTGTGGAGCGGTCCGGCCCGGGACTGGTTCGCCGGGCGACCCGTCCGGCAGGTCGGACCGACCGAGCAGAAGTCCTCCCGTGGGGCGTGGGAGACGACGATGCCCTCCCCGGAGGACCGCAACCAGGCCCAGGGGCAGTCCCCGGAGGCACCCGCTGCCCCACCGCCGGCCGACGTCCCGGCCGGCGGCCCGCCTCCCCCCTCGGAGCTGTCCACGACCGGTTCGTCGACGGCTCCGGTTCCGACGGCAGGGTTCGGCGAGAGGCGACCGGACCGCCTTGCTGCACCGACCGCGGCCTGGGTCCCGCCGAGCTACGACGAGGTGGCCCGCGGTTCAGCGGTGCCGGTCACCGTCAAGATCGCCTGCTTCCTGACCTGGGCCTTCTCGGGGCTGGTGGCGCTGCTCTACGTCGGCATGCTGCTCGCGCTGATCGTGGCCGAGGACCGGATCGTCGACTTCGTGCTCGACTCGCCGGAGTGGCAGCGCGCCGACCTCCAGGCGGACCTGCTGGTGCCGGTCCTCTGGGTCGGCTGCCTGATGTTCCTGGGGTGGTCGGTCGGCGCCTGTGTCCTGGCAGCGTTCGCCTGGCGCCGGCACAACTGGGCTCGCTGGATGCTCACGGCCAGCGCCGCCACCACCGTCGTGGCCGGCATCTTCGCGTTCCCGGTCGGAGTGCTCCACCAGCTGGCAGCCGTGATGGTCATCGTGGGACTGTTCAGTGCGGCCTCCCGGACCTGGTTCGCGCGCCAGGCGGGCGAGCCCCCGGGCCCGCCGACCGACTGGCGTTCGGCGCCACCGCCGACCCCGGACCAGTACGCTGCCACGGCGCCCCGACCGGGTCCCCACCAGGGACAGCAGCCGCCACCGAGCGGAAAGCCACCGGTCTGGTAGCGCGCTGCCGCTCCCGCCCGCTCAGGCCCGGAGGTCGACTGCCCGCAGCCGGCGCAGCCCCTCGGTGAGCAGGTCCGGCTCCTTGCAGAACGCCCACCGGATCAGCTGCCGCCCGTGCGGGGAGTCGTTCTCGTAGAAGACCTGCGTGGGGATCGCCACCACCTGGGCACGCTCCGCCATCACGGCGCAGAAGCTCCGGCCGTCCACGTGGCCGAGGGCCGAGACGTCGGTGGTCACGAAGTAGGTGCCCTGCGGGACGTGCACCTCCAGCCCGAGGGCGTCGAGCCCCTCGCAGAGGTGGTCACGGCGACGGGCCAGCTCGTCCCGGAGCTGCCGGTGGAAGGTCTCCTCGTGGTCGAGGGCGTGGGCGATCGCCGGCTGGAACGGCGCCCCCGAGGAGTAGGAGAGCCAGTTCTTCGCGCCCTCCACCGCCGCCACCAGATCGGCAGGGCCGGTGGCCCAGCCGATCTTCCAGCCCGTGAACGAGAAGGTCTTGCCGGAGCTCGAGATCGTCAGGGTCCGGTCGAACATGCCCGGGAGGGTCGCGATCGGGACGTGGGTGTGGTCCTCGAAGGTCAGGTGCTCGTAGACCTCGTCGGTGACGACGACCAGGTCGTGGCGCCGGGCGATGTCCGCGACGGCGGCGAGCTCCACCACGTCGAGCACCCGCCCGGTCGGGTTGTGCGGGCTGTTCAGCAGGATCAGCCGGGTGCGGTCGGTGACGGCTGCCTCGAGCGCGGCCGCGTCGAGCCGGTAGTCGGGTGCTCGCAGGGTCACCGGGCGGCGTACTCCGCCCGCGAACTGGATCATCGCGCGGTAGCTGTCGTAGTAGGGCTCGCAGACCACCACCTCGTCGCCCGGGTCGACCAGCCCGAGCATCGCGCCGGCGATCGCCTCGGTGGCGCCGGTGGTGACCACCACCTGGTCGGGGGAGAGGTCCAGCCCGTAGTGGCGTTGCTGGTGCCGGACGATCGCGTCCACCAGCTCGGGTGCCCCGTGTCCCGGCGGGTACTGGTTGCGGCCCGCTCGCATCGCGTCGTAGGCCGCCTCGACGACCGACGCCGGTCCGCTCTCGTCGGGGAAGCCCTGCCCGAGGTTGACCGACCCGGTGCGTACGGCGAGCGCCGACATCTCCGCGAAGATCGTGCTCCCCACACCGTCGAGCCGGCGTGCCGCCCTGCTGCCCGTGTCCACGCGTCCGAACCTAACGTGTCCCCGCTCCCCGGCTCCCCGCTCGCCGCCGACCGGACGATCGCGTTCGGGCACCGGCCGAGGCGGTCAAGCGGGCCGGGTAACGTCCGCGACATGACCCACGACCCGGACCTCGCCCGCGACGTCGACGCCTGCTGCCGCCTGACCGGGGAGTTCACCCTCCGCTCGGGCCAGGTGGCCACGGAGTACTTCGACAAGTACCTCTTCGAGGCAGACCCCCTGCTGCTCGCGCGCGTCGTGGAGCAGATGATCGGGCTGGTCCCGGGCGACACGGCACTGCTCGGTGGGCTGGAGCTCGGCGGTGTCCCGATCGCCACCGTGCTCAGCTCCCGGACGGGCCTGCCGGCGCTGTTCGTGCGCAAGCAGGCCAAGGAGTACGGCACCTGCAAGCTGGCCGAGGGCCAGGACGTCGACGGTCGGCGGGTCACGCTGGTCGAGGACGTGATCACCACCGGAGGCGCGGTGCGCGACGCCACGAACGCGCTGCGAGCAGCCGGCGCCATCGTCGAGACCGTGGTCTGCGCCATCGACCGCAGCCCGGAGGGCCAGAACCCCCTCGCCGACGTCGGGCTCGAGGTCCGCCCGGTGCTCACCAAGGCCGTCCTGGACGCCGCTCGGGGCTAGTGTCCGCGGGCCTCTGCGGCTGCCTGGCGGCGGTGCCTCCACCACTCGACGACGATCGGGATCAACGAGACCGCGAGGATCACGATGATCGCCTTGTCGATGTTCTCGCCCAGGCTCGGGAAGCTGCGACCGAGGAAGTAACCCATCAGGGTGATGCTGATGACCCAGAGGGCGGCGCCGACGGCGCTCCACAGGAAGAAGCGGTCGCGCCGCATCCGGGTCACGCCGGCCACCACGGTGATGTAGGTGCGCACGAACGGCACGAACCTGCCGATCACGAGTGCCTTGTTGCCGTGCTTGTCGAAGAACGCCGCGGTCTGGTCGAAGTACTTGCGCTTGAGGATGCGGCCGTTGCGCTCGTAGAGGGGTGGTCCGATCCAGCGCCCGATCTCGTAGCCCAGCACGTTGCCGGCGAACCCGGCGCCGGTCAGCAGCACGATCGCCACCAGCAGGTCGGTGGCAGGTGGGCCCGGGACGATGCCGTCGCGGGTGGCGACGAACAGGCCGACCGCGAACAGCAGGGTGTCGCCGGGAAGGAACGGGAAGAACAGGCCGCACTCCACGAGGACGATCAGCAGGCACACCCAGAAGAACCACGGGCCGAACTGGTCGAGCAGCCAGTTCGGATCCATCCATTTGATGCCGAACAGCAGTGGTTGCAGACCTGTCACCCCCCGAGACTAACGGGGGAGGTCACACCCGATTCGACCGCGCCTACCCTTGCCGCTGTGAGCCCACAGGACCGACCCGAGCAGCCACCGGTCGACCCGGGCGAGCGGCGGGCGCCGTACGACCCGATGCCGCACGGTCCGGACGAGGTCGGGGTCGGACCCTGGGTCGGGGCACCGCCCGAGGGGGAGCAGTACGACGAGCGGCTGCTCGCCGAGGGGGACCGGCGCAACGTCGTGGACCGCTACCGCTACTGGACGATGGCGGCGATCGTGGCCGACCTCGACACCCGCCGGCACGACTTCCACGTCGCGATCGAGAACTGGCAGCACGACTTCAACATCGGCACGATCGTGCGCACGGCCAACGCCTTCCTGGCCCGCGAGGTGCACATCGTCGGGAAGCGACGCTGGAACCGGCGCGGCGCGATGGTCACCGACCGCTACCAGCACGTGCGCCACCACGACACTCCCGCGGCCCTGGCAGCCCACCTGCACGCGCAGGGGGTGCAGCTGATGGGCATCGACAACCTGCCGGGCTCCGAGCACGTCGAGACCTGGGAGATGCCGCGCTCGGTCTGCTTCCTGTTCGGCCAGGAGGGGCCCGGCCTCTCGGAGCAGGCGCGGGAGGTGTGCGACGGCACCTTCTCGATCGCCCAGTTCGGTTCGACCCGGTCGATCAACGCCTCCGCGGCGGCGGCCATCGCGATGCACACCTGGATCGGCAGGTACGCCGACCTCGGGACTGCGTGGCGGGGCTAGGGGGTCTCGCCCTCACCGGCGGCCGCCTGCGGCGACAGGCACCGGATGAACCGGTCACCCGCTGCCCAACCCTCGCGGCTCGGCGGCTGCCAGAACCCGCCGAAGACACCCATCAGCTCCTGGCACCGGCTGCGTGCCATCGCGGTGTAGGTGGTGGGATCGGGATAGACGCTCCCCGCTGCGCGGTAGACCGCCTCCACCCGGTAGGAGTGCGGGCGCGCGCACGAGATGTCCGCCCCAGCAGCGTCCTGGCACACGCGCAGCGCCTCAGGCACCCCCTGCTTGAGCAGGGGTTGCCCCGGCGGCAGGTCGACGAGCTGGTTGCCGGTGCGCGCGATCACGTCGCACCGGATCCAGCGCGCACCACGCTCGAGCTGGTCCTGTCCCGGTGTGAAGAGCGTCCAGGTGAGGATCGAGGTGGCCCGGTCGGCCAGGGTGCCGCCGACCACCCGGCGATACGCCGGCTCACACACGCGGGTGCCCAGGGTGCGGCGTCTGGCCAGCGGGGTCTTCGGGGTGACCGCGCGCGGAAGGTAGCCGACATGGGCGACCACGGAGGTGTGCTGCCTGGCGCACTTGACCAGCCGACCTGCCGCGACCGAGGCCCGTGACTGCGCCCCGCTGATCCGGTAGCACTGCCCGATCCTGGCTGCCTGGTAGCCAGGATCGGGTGCCGGCTCGTCGTCGCCGCCGCCGGTGGGGTCGTCCCCGGAGCCGCCCTCATCGGTCGAGGTGCCCGGGTCGTCGGTCTTCGCCGGCGCCTCCGAACCCCCGCAACCGGAGACGAGCAGGGCCAACGCGAGCGCCAGCGCGAGGCCGCGGAGCAGCACACCGATGTGGGTGGCATGGCTGCGCCCCGACAAGTCAGAGGGCCGGTGAGAGGGCATGTCACTCCGGACTGGTGGCTCGATCGGATGGCTTCTGGATCCTCCCATGCTCGAGGCTCGCCGGTGGCCGAACTTCCACTAGGGTTGGCGATCAGACCTGACTTTTCCGCTGGACTCCGAGGAGACCGAGCCATGCCGATCGCAACGCCCGAGAAGTACGCCGAGATGCTCGACGCCGCGAAGCAGAACGCCTTCGCCTACCCGGCGATCAACGTCTCGTCCTCGCAGACCCTCAACGCTGCCCTCGCGGGATTCGCCGAGGCCGGCAGCGACGGGATCATCCAGGTCTCGACCGGCGGGGCGGAGTACCTCTCCGGTCCGACCATCAAGAGCATGGTGACCGGGTCGGCCGCCTTCGCGGCGTATGCCCTCGAGGTGGCGAAGAGCTACCCCGTCAACATCGCGCTGCACACCGACCACTGCCCCAAGGACAAGCTGGACGGGTTCGTCCGGCCGCTGCTCGAGATCTCGCTCGAGCGGGTGCGGAGAGGGGAGAGCCCGCTGTTCCAGTCACACATGTGGGACGGGTCCGCCGTACCCCTCGAGGAGAACCTGCAGATCGCCCAGGACCTGCTCAAGAAGGCTGCTGAGGCGAAGATCGTGCTCGAGGTCGAGATCGGCGTGGTCGGCGGCGAGGAGGACGGCGTCGAGGGCGGCGGCGGTGAGCAGCTCTACAGCACGACCGAGGACGCCATCGCCACGGTCGAGGCGCTCGGGGCCGGCGAGAACGGGCGCTACCTGACCGCGCTGACCTTCGGCAACGTGCACGGCGTCTACAAGCCCGGCAACGTCAAGCTCCGCCCGGAGATCCTGCAGAAGGCTCAGGAGGCCGTCTGCGAGAAGCTCGGCCTTCCCGCCGGCTCGAAGCCGTTCGACCTCGTGTTCCACGGGGGCTCGGGCTCGAGCGCGGAGGAGATCGGTGCCGCCGTCGACTACGGCGTGATCAAGATGAACGTCGACACCGACACCCAGTACGCCTTCACCCGGCCCGTCGCCGCGCACATGCTCGGCAACTACGCGGGCGTGCTCAAGGTCGACGGCGAGGTGGGCAACAAGAAGCAGTACGACCCCCGCGCCTGGGGCAAGGCCGCCGAGGCCGGCATGGCGGCCCGCGTCGTCGAGGCCTGCGAGAACCTGCGCAGCACCGGCACGTCGGTCGGCTGAGCCGGCACGTCACCTCCACCGCCGCCGGGCCAGCAGAAAAAAGCAGGCGGGTTGTCGGTGGAGTGTGCTCACATGGACCCATGACCCAACGCCACGCCGTGGAGGCGATCGACCTCGTCAAGCGGTTCGCCGACAACACGGCCGTCGACGGCGTCAGCTTCGTGGTCCCGCAGGGCACTGTGCTCGGCATGCTCGGACCGAACGGCGCGGGCAAGACGACGACGGTCCGGATGCTCACCACCCTGAGCCAGCCCACCAGCGGGACCGGTCGGGTGGCCGGCTACGACGTGGTCAAGGAGCCGGACATGGTCCGGCGCAGCATGGGGCTGACCGGTCAGGCGGCCACCGTCGACGAGCTGCTCACGGCCCGGGAGAACCTCCGGCTGATCGGCCGGCTCTCCGGGATGCCCCGAGGTGACATCGGCCCCAAGGGCGACGCGCTGCTCGAACGATTCTCGCTGACCGACGCCGGTGACCGCGTCGTCAAGCAGTACTCCGGGGGCATGCGGCGCCGCCTCGACCTCGCTGTCAGCCTGATTGCCGCACCTCCGGTGTTGTTCCTCGACGAGCCGACGACCGGGCTCGACCCGCACAGCCGCAACGATCTCTGGGACGTGCTGCGCGGCCTGGTCAAGGACGGCACCACGCTCGTGCTCACGACGCAGTACCTCGAGGAGGCCGACCAGCTCGCCGACGACATCATCGTCATCGACAAGGGCAAGGTCATCGCCGCCGGGACGCCGGCGCAGCTCAAGGCGCAGGCCGGCCGCGCGAGCGTGGTCCTCACCGTCACCCGCCCCGAGGACCTCTCGGCCGCCGAGGAGCTGGTGCGTCGCTGCGTCCACGACGTCTACGTCGAGCCGGGCGCGCGCCGGGTGACCGCGCAGGCGGGCGGGCTCGCGGACATGGGTCGCATCGGTGTCGCTCTCGCCGAGAGCGGCATCGAGATCGACGACCTCGGTCTGAAGCGGCCCAGCCTGGACGACGTGTTCCTGAGCCTCACCGGGCACCGTGCCGAGGAGGAGCCACCCGACTCCGAGGACGCCGAGACCGAGAACGAAGGGATTCTCCGATGACGGCACTCGACCGCGCTGTGGAAGCCGACCGTCCGCAGATCCAGCCCCTCTCGCTCGCCGCCTCCTCCGCCGCCGTGGTGCGTCGCAACCTGATCCACATCAAGCGGATGCCCGAGCTGCTGCTCGACGTGACCATCCAGCCGGTGATGTTCGTGCTGCTCTTCGCCTACGTCTTCGGTGGCTCGATCGCGGTGCAGGGCTCCAACTACCGCGAGTTCCTGGTGCCCGGGATCATGGTCCAGACGATCGTCTTCTCCTCCTTCATCGTCGCGATCGGGCTGACCAACGACCTCGACAAGGGGATCGTCGACCGGCTCAAGTCGCTGCCCATCTCGCGGGCGTCGATCCTGGTCGGCCGGAGCATCTCCAGCCTGATCCACTCCAGCATCGGCATCGCCGTGATGGCCCTCACCGGGCTGCTGATCGGCTGGCGGGTCCGCAACGGGCTCCTCGAGGGTGCAGCCGCCTTCGCGCTCATCCTGCTGTTCGGGTTCGCGATGATCTGGGTCGGCATCTGGGTCGGCTCGCTGTTCAGCTCTGTCGAGGCCGTGAACGGCTTCATGTTCACGGTGATGTTCCCCTTGACGTTCCTGGCCAACACCTTCGCCCCCCCGGAGAACATGCCGAGGGTGCTGCGCGCGATCGCGGAGTGGAACCCGGTCTCGTCACTGGCCCAGGCGACCCGTGAGCTCTGGGGCAACGGCCCGGCCGCGGCGTCGGACGCTGCGTTCCCACTGCACCACCCCGAGCTGTTCACGATCGGCTGGTCGCTGCTGATCACGGCCGTGTTCGGGCCGCTGGCGCTCGCTGCGTTCCGGCGTCGGTCCCGCGACTGAGGCCCGGCGCCGGGGGACCCGCTCAGCGGATCTGGTGCGTGGGCCGGGCGAAGCACAGGGCAGCCACGAGACCGACCAGCAGGACGCCGGCCGGGAGCAGCATGGCCTGGGACATCGCCTCGCTGAACGGGGTGAACACCTGATCCGGGAGGTTGCCGCCGCCGGCCTCGCTCGGGGAGAAGGTGAGGCCCTGGGCGGCCAGACGCGAGTCCATCAGCACCGCGATGGCCGCCGAGCCGAGCACGGCACCGACCTGCCGGGTCGCGTTGTAGACCCCCGCGCCGGCGCCGGCACGGTGCATCGGCAGGTTGCGTGTCGCGGTGGCCGAGGTGGGTGCCCAGACGCAGGCGTTGCCGACGCCGAGCAGCGCCATCGGCAGCAGGATCTGCCAGGTCGCGGAGCCAGGGGTCATCACCTGGCTGAGCCAGACGAGGGCACCGCTCGCTGCCACGAAGCCCAGGGAGGTGATGATCCGCGGGTGGATCGAGTCGGTGAGCCTGCCCACCACCGGGGCCAGCACGATCGACATCACGGCCATCGGGACCAGCAGCAGCGCAGCACCGGTCGGCGAGAGGTCCCGGACGAGCTGGGCGTAGAGCATGATCGGGAACGCCATCGCCGTGATCGCACAGGCCATCGAGGAGATGGCGATGTTGGCCAGGCTGAAGTTGCGGTCACGGAACAGCGACAGCGGCACCAGCGGCTCGCGGGTGTTCCGCGCCTGCCAGAGGACGAACAGCCCGAAGAACACCACGCCGCCGATGATCAGCAGCGGCACGGAGATGACGCCGGCGATGGTGCCCCAGTCGAACTGGTGACCCTCCTGGATCCCGAAGACCAGCATGAACATCGCGAGGCCGGACAGGGTCACCCCGAGCCAGTCGAAGCGATGGTTGTTGGTCGACAGGGTCGGCACCAGCCGCCAGGCCAGCACCAGGCCGATCACGCCGACCGGGATGTTGATGAAGAAGATCCACTCCCACCCGAGGGTGTCGACGAGCACGCCGCCCAGGATGGGCCCGACCAGCGTGGCCACACCCGCGGTTGCACCCCACAGCGCCATCGCCTGCCCGCGGCGTTCCGAGGGGAAGATCCGGGTGATGATCGCCATCGTCTGCGGGGTGATCATGGCGGCGCCGAGGCCCTGGAAGACGCGCGCGACGATCAGGCCCTCGATGGAGCCGGTCAGGCCGCACCACAGCGAGGACAGGGTGAAGACGGTCAGTCCGGCCAGGTAGAGGTTCTTGGGACCGAACCGGTCCCCGAGCCGGCCGGTGATCAGCACCGGGACGGCATAGGCCAGCAGGTAGGCGCTGGTCACCCACACCACGTCGTTCACGTCGGCCTGCAGGTCGGCGATGATGGCCGGCGTCGCCACCGAGACGATCGTGGAGTCCACCAGGATCATGAAGAACCCCAGGCAGAGCGCGAACAGCGCCGGCCACGGGTTGAGGTCAGCGGGTGACGCAGCGCCTGCGCCGGGAGTCTCCTGGCCAGGAGGCTTCGTCGTCTGTGCCATGTCGCAACTCAACACCTGGGGACCGAGAATCCATACCGGCTATCGCGGACCGGTGCCCGCCCGAAGCCGGCGCAGGTCGGCGGCCAGGGGGGCCCCGGCGAGGAGGAGGAGCAGCAGCGCGAACGGTATGACGACCGGGAACCCGAACTCCAGGTAGCCGCTCGCACCCGCGACGCCACCGAGGAAGAACAAGCCCACGAGGAGCGTCAGCATCCCGAGCTTGCCACCGTCGGCCACCACCGGCGCCAGCCCCGGCGTGCGGTGGCGGTAGGCGTACTTGCCCAGCTCGATCCCGATGTCGGTGACCATCCCGGTGACGTGCGTGGTCCGGATCTGGGCTGCGGAGATCTTGGTGATGATGGCGTTCTGCAGCCCCATCGTGAAGCACAGCACGACGATGAAGACCAGGTTCCGGTGGCCCCACGTCAGGCCCTCCGCGAGCAGGCCGAACACCAGGATCAGGCCGGCCTCCAGCAGCAGCACGTTGGCGTAGCGACTCAGCAGCCCGCGCCGGCGGCCCCAGTTGAACAGCACCGCGCACGTCATCGCACCGCAGACGAAGCTGACGAGGGCCAGCACGCCGATCCCGACGAGGTTCCAGCCGCCGAGGACCAGGTGGTCAGCGATGCTCGCGGTGATGCCGGTCATGTGGGAGGTGTAGACCGACACTGCGACGAAGCCGACGGAGTTCAGCACCCCTGCGGTCAGGGCGAGCACGCTGGCGAGCTGGAGGTTCAGCCGGGCAGACCGGACAGGACCTGCCACATCGCGGAGAAACTCGCGCGATGTCTGACGCAGATCGACCGGCACGTGGCCCCCTCGATCCGTCAGGCTACGTGTTCAGTGCCGCTCCTCAGCCGTGGCACCCTTGGTCACATGACACACCCTGACCTGATCGCCGGACCGCCCCCCACCCTGCTTCCCGCCGACCCCGCCGCCGCCGAGCTCGCGTCGGGCGCCCAGGCGCAGGACGTCGTACGCCGCCACCCGGAGTCCCCCTTCGCGTGGGCGACCCTGGCCGAGGGCGCCCTGGCCGACGCAGATGCCGACGACGTGACCGCCTACGCCTACGCCCGGGTCGGCTACCACCGCAGCCTGGACTTGCTGCGCCGCAACGGCTGGAAGGGTCACGGACCCGTCCCGTGGGAGCACGAGCCCAACCAGGGTTTCCTGCGCTCGCTCGCTGCGCTCGCCGAAGCCGCCCGCCGCATCGGCGAGGACCACGAGCGCGACCGCTGCGCCCAGTTCCTGCTCGACTCCAGCCCTGAGGCCCACGCCGAGCTGACCTGAGACCCGAACCTGGTCCCGAAGTCTCGCGGCGGCTGAGACCTGGGTCACACCTTGACCCGTTTTGGGTCTAGGGTTCCTTGCCATGTCAGAAATCCGCTCGGGCGGTCCCGATGGCGCACCCCCCACCAACAAGCCCCTGATCGCCGTTGCCGCGATCCTGCTGGCGATCCCGATCGCCGCCCTCCTCTGGGTCGAGAGCTATGCGCGGGAGACTCCGCGGCTGGGAGGGGTCCCGTTCTTCTTCTGGTACCAGTTCCTCTGGGTGTTCATCTGCGCCGGGGCGACCTACGCCGCCCACCGTCTGGTGCTCGCTGCTCGCAGACCCACCGCCGGCAGCACCGGGCACCGGGCGGGGAGCGACCCTGCTGATGCGCCCGAGAACGGGCCTGAGAAGGGGGAGGGGGACCGATGACCCTCCACCTGGTTCCCCTGGCGGCCCGCGACGAGGTCGACTGGATGGCGCTGAGCGTGCTCATCCTGCTGTTCGTCGTCGTCACCGTGCTCGGCTTCCTGGCCACCAACTTCAAGAAGGGCGACAGCCTGGAGTCCCTGGACGAGTGGGGGCTCGGCGGACGCAAGTTCGGCACCTGGGTCACCTGGTTCCTGCTGGGCGGTGACCTCTACACGGCGTACACCTTCGTGGCGGTGCCGGCCGCGATGTTCGCGATGGGCTCGGTCGCCGGCTTCTTCGCGGTGCCCTACACGATCGTCCTCTACCCGATCATCTTCATCTTCATGGCGCGGCTGTGGTCGGTCAGCCACCGGCACGGCTACGTCACCACCGCCGACTTCGTGCGCGGGCGCTACGACTCGCGCCCGCTGTCGCTGGCCGTGGCGGTCACCGGTTTCGTCGCCACGATGCCCTACATCGCCCTGCAGCTGGTGGGCATCCAGGCGGTGCTCGACGTGGTCGGGCTCGGCGGCGGGGGCAACTGGCTGGCGAAGGACGCGCCGCTGCTGATCGCGTTCGTCCTGCTGGCGGCCTACACCTACACCTCGGGCCTGCGCGCGCCCGCCGTGATCGCGTTCGTCAAGGACGCCCTGATCTACCTGGTGATCATCGTCGCCATCATCTACCTGCCCACGACGATCGACGGTGGCTGGGAGGGCATCTTCGGTGCCGCGAAGGACAAGATGGCGGCGACCAACGAGGTCACCGGCAAGCCGAACGGCTCGTTCATCCCCGGGGACGGCCAGATGTGGGCCTACGGCACGCTGGCCCTGGGGTCGGCGATGGCGCTGTTCATGTACCCGCACTCGGTCACGGCCACCCTCTCCTCGGAGAGCAGGGTGACGATCCGGCGCAACGCGTCGATCCTGCCGGCGTACTCCTTCGTGCTGGGTCTGCTGGCCCTGCTCGGCTGGGTGGCGATCGCGGCCGGCACGCAGCCCATCGGTGTCGACGGAAAACCCAACCCGCAGCTGGTCATCCCGCAGCTGTTCGAGGACTCCTTCGCGAGCTGGTTCGCCGGCGTCGCCTTCGCGGCGGTCGCCATCGGTGCGCTCGTGCCGGCGGCCATCATGTCGATCGCGGCAGCCAACACCTTCACGCGCAACATCTACAAGGAGTGGCTCAAGCCGAACGCCTCCCACGCCGAGGAGGCGCGGGTCTCCAAGATCGCGTCGCTGGTCGTCAAGGGCTTCGCGCTGGTCTTCGTGCTCACGATGGACAAGCAGAACGCGATCAACTTCCAGCTTCTCGGGGGCATCTGGATCCTGCAGACCTTCCCGGTGATCGTGTTCAGCCTCTACACCCGCTGGTTCCACAAGTGGGCCCTGCTCGCCGGCTGGGCCGTCGGCATCGTCTACGGGACCATCGAGGCCTACCGTGTCATCAACCCGATCACCGGCAAGCACTTCGGCGGCTCCCTGGCCGAGATCCCCGGCTTCGGTGACATGGGGTACGTCGCGATGACGGCGTTCGCGCTGAACCTCGTGGTGACGCTCGTTCTCTCGGCCGCCCTGAACGCCGCGAAGGTCCCCAACGGCTCCGACGAGACGACGACCGGCGACTACTTCGCCGACGCCGGCGACCCGCGGGTGGAGAAGAACCGGCCGGTGCTCGAGGACGGGACCGACCGGCCGGCCGGCTAGACCGTGGGCACGATCATCGAGTAGGCGCCCTTCTCGAGGTGCCAGGAACGGCGACGTTCGGGTCCGCTGATCTCACCGTCGGCGGAGAGCCAGAAGTCCTCCCCGGACACGGTCACCTGGTTGGCGCGCAGGCTGATCACGTCCTCGCGCTCCTGGTGGTCCCCGGTGCGCAGCTGCCAGACGTAGAGCAGCCGCTCGAGCGGGCCGGTGGCGAACGACACCATCACGTCGAGCTTGCCGTCCTCGGGATCCGCGTCCGGGGTGAGCTCGGTGCCACCGCCGACGCTGGTCCCGTTGCCGACCGCGATCATCAAGATGTGCTGGTCCATGTCGGAGACCACCTCCCCGTCGGCCTCGATGCGCAGTCGCACGAACGGTGGGCGCACGGCGGCCATGACGGCCCCGATCGGATAGCCGAGGATGCCGATGCCGAAGGGGCCGAGACGGTGCTTCCACCGCTCGCCACGGCGGCTGGCCTGGGCGCTGGCTCCAGCGTGCACGCTGTTGACGACCACGCCGCCGAGCTCGTCCAGGATGAGGTCCAGCCGGCGCGGTGATCCGTTCAGCAGGGCGGACGCAGCCTCGGCGGGGTCGAGGGGGATGCCCAGGGTGCGCGCGAAGTCGTTGCCCGTGCCGAGCGGGATCAGGCCGAGGGTCCGCCCGGCGAGCTCGTGGCGCCGGTGCAACGCCGACACGACAGCGTGCAGGCTGCCGTCACCGCCCGCGACCACGATGGACCGGCACCCCGCACGATGCAGCACGCCGTCGAGCTCGCCGGGGTTGCCGGTCGAGGCGACCTCGACGTCGGCCCGCTTGCGGAGCACCGCCAGAGCCGTCTCGAGGCCCCCGTCGGGCGCCCCGCCGGCGTCGGTGTTGGTGATCAGGAGGAGGGGATCCACGCCGCCACCCTAGAGGGACGGACGGCTGGCTGGAGCGACTAGGCAGACGACAGGCGTGCGCGTGGGGTGGCGCAGGCGTCGGACCCGTACGATGGGGCGCGGTCTGACGGCCGCGAAAGCCATCCAGCTGCGCCTCGGCTCCGCTCTCTTCCAGCGGCGTCGAGCCGCCTAGGAGAGACATGCCAGCAATCGTCGTGCTCGGAGCCCAGTGGGGCGACGAGGGCAAGGGCAAGGCCACCGACCTGCTCACCACCGATGACTCGATCGACTTCTGCGTCCGCACGAGTGGCGGCCACAACGCCGGCCACACGATCGTGGTCAACGGGGAGAAGTTCGCGACCCACCTGCTGCCGAGCGGCATCCTCACGCCCGGGTGCACCTCGGTGATCGCCAACGGCGTGGTCGTGTCACCTGAGGCGTTGTTCCGTGAGCTCGACGCGCTGAACGCGCGCAAGGTGAACATGGGGCCGCTCGTGGTCAGCGCCAACGCGCACGTGATCGCGTCCTACCACTCGACCGTCGACAAGGTGACCGAGCGGTTCCTGGGCAAGAACAAGATCGGCACGACGGGACGGGGCATCGGGCCGGCGTACGCCGACAAGATCAACCGCGTCGGAATCCGGGTGGCTGACCTGTTCGACGAGGACATCCTGCGCGAGAAGGTCGAGGCCGCGCTGGAGCTCAAGAACCACCTGCTGACCAAGGTCTACAACCGGCGCGCGATCACGGTCGACGAGGTCGTCGAGGAGCTGCGCGGGTTCGCCGACCGGCTCGAGCCGATGGTGGCCGACACCTCGCTGCTGCTCAACCGCGCTCTCGACGAGGGCAGGACGGTGCTCTTCGAGGGCGCCCAGGCCACGATGCTCGACGTCGACCACGGCACCTATCCGTTCGTGACGAGCAGCAGCCCCGTCTCTGGCGGTGTCTGCGTCGGTGCAGGGGTGGGGCCGACCCGGATCGACCGGGTCATCGGCGTGATCAAGGCCTACACCACCCGCGTGGGGTCGGGCCCGTTCCCGACCGAGCTGTTCGACGACGACGGCGCGAAGCTGTGGGAGATCGGTGGCGAGGTCGGTGTCTCCACCGGTCGCGACCGTCGCTGTGGCTGGTACGACGCCGTGGTGGCGCGCTACGCCTCGCGCGTCAACGGGCTGACCGAGTTCTTCATGACCAAGCTCGACGTGCTCAGTGCCTGGGACCGGATCCCGGTCTGCGTCGCCTACGACATCGACGGCGTCCGTCATGACGAGATGCCGATGACCCAGACGCTGTTCCACCGTGCCGAGCCGATCTATGAGTTCCTCGATGGGTGGGGCGACGACATCTCCGGGTGCCGCGCCTTCTCGGACCTGCCGAAGAACGCGCAGCGCTACGTGCGAGCGCTCGAGGAGATGTCCGGCACGCGGTTCTGGGCGGTCGGGGTCGGGCCGGGTCGCGAGCAGACCCTCGTGGTCAGCTGACTCAGGCGCTGCGTGTCACGCGTTGGCCGGCTGCAGCCGGGCGCGCAACACATCGGCGCCCGGGCCGGACAGTTCGGGGAGCACGACGTGGCGGCCGGTCACCAGCATCAGCAGCGCCTGGATCCGGCCTTCGACGACGGGGCCCTCACCGATCGTCCACGGGTGGTCGCTCGCCGTCAGGGTGAGGCCGTGCAGCCGCTTGCGGACCTGGAAGGGCCAGCCCAGCTCGTAGGAGCGCTTCGCCGCCACGGCCGCCGCTTCCCGGGGCATCTCGCGCGTGCGGCCGAGGGGAACCATCATGTCCTGGCCGTGCACGAGCTGGTCGATGAGCGGCTCGATCATGCTCACGGTCGGGGCCTTCTTGCGAGATCCGAGCATCGCCCGTAGCCGCGCCGGAAACTCCTCGACCGGGAGCTCGGCCTGACGCAGCGCAGTGTCGCGGATCGTCCGGTTGAAGCTGAGCCCGGAGCGCACGAACGCGACCATGCCCTGGCCCACGGGCATGGTGGCGAGCGTCAGGTGTGCGGCGACCGCCCGAACCCGCCAGGCCTCGCACAGCGAAGGCGTCTCCCAGTCGTGGTCGGTGAAGGTCTCCATCAGGTCGGCCAGCTCCGAGCGCTCCTGGTCGATGGTCCGCCACACCTCGTCGGCCTCCATGGGCCCTCCCGGAGTTGATACGATGTTCGAACAATAATGGTTCGAACAACTGACGAATGTCAAGGTGCTGAATGAGCGCGACACCCGCCCCATCCGAGCCGGAGGAGGAGCTGAACCTCGGGCTGCTCTGCTTCATCGCCTCCAGGGCCGTGGAGGCTCACGTGCTCGAGGCCCTCGCGGCCGCGGGCTTCGACGACGTGACCCCGTCGCAGGGACGGATCGCCGCCCGGGTCGGCCCGAGCGGCACCCGCATCGGGGACCTGGCCGAGCAGGCGCTGGTGACCAAGCAGACCGCGACCGCGACCGTGGACCGCCTCGAGCAGGCAGGCTACGTACGCCGGGTGCCGGACCCCACCGATGCCCGGGCGCGGCTGGTGGTGATCGCCGAGCGGGGGGAGGAGGCGATCAAGGTCGCACGGCGGGCCGAGGCCACGATCCAGGCCGAATGGGTCCGCCACCTGGGGGTGCCGACGGCCAGGCGGCTGCGCGCTGCCCTCGAGCAGATCAGGGAGATCGCCGACCCTTACCAGTGACCGCGCCCTGCACCCCGGTCTCGGTCGTGCGGTGGACGTCGGGCACCGTGGCAGGTTCAACTACTCCCCCCTGGAAAGGACACACCTGCATGAGCAAGCGCGACATCTCCGGACTCACCATCGTGATCACCGGCGCGGGCCGGGGGATCGGCGAGGCGACCGCCGAGCTGCTCGCGGCGCAGGGCGCCACCGTGGCCCTCGGTGACCTCGACACCGAGCTCGTCCAGGGCGTCGCGACCCGCATCGGTCGGGGTGCTGTCGGCGCCCACCTCGACGTCACCAGCTCGGAGTCGTGGGCTGAGTTCCTGGCCGCGGTCGGTGAGATCGGGCCGATCGACGTGCTGGTGAACAACGCCGGGATCATGCCGCTCGGGTCGGTGCTCAAGGAGCCGGAGGACGTGGCCAGGGCGATCATCGACGTCAACGTGCACGGGGTCATCAACGGCACCAAGGCGGTCGCGCCCGGGATGGTCGACCGCGGACACGGCCACATCGTGAACGTCGCCTCGGCGGTCGGCCGGATCGCGGTGGCCGACGGGGCGACGTACTCCGCGTCGAAGTTCGCCGCGGTCGGCTTCAGCGAGGCGACCCGGGCCGAGCTCAAGCCCCACGGCATCGACGTCAGCGTGGTGCTGCCGACCATCGTGCAGACCGAGCTGGCCGCGGGTGTGCCGACCGCGCGCGGGGTGCAGGCCGTGAGCGCCGAGGACGTCGCCGAGGTGATCGCCACCGCGATCCGCACAGGGCACCCGGAGCTCTGGGTGCCGCGCTGGGTGCAGGGCATGACCAAGGCCACCGGCGTGCTGCCTCGCTGGCTGCAGGAGCGGATCGCCGGCGCGTTCGGGGCCGACAAGGTGCTCGCCGAGCGCGACGAGACGAAGCGGGCGGCCTACGAGGCGCGGGTGCGCCCACCTGCGAACTGAGCGCGCCCGACGGTCCACGCGTCCACCTCGTTAGGATCGGCGAACGTGAAGACCCTCGTGATCGGCACCGGCGGGCGCGAGCACGCGCTCGCGCTGGCACTCTCCCGCGATCCCTCGGTCACCGAGGTGCACGCCGCACCCGGCAACCCGGGGATCGGTGGCTTTGCGACGCTGCACGACGTCGACCCGATGGACGGCGCGGGAGTGGCGGAGCTGGCTGAGTCGATCAGCGCCGAGCTGGTCGTGATCGGGCCCGAGGCGCCGCTGGTGGCGGGGGTGGCCGACGCGGTGCGTGAGCGCGGGATCAGCTGCTTCGGCCCGTCCCGGCGGGCGGCCGAGCTCGAGGGCTCCAAGGCCTTCGCCAAGGATGTGATGGCCGCGGCGGGAGTGCCCACGGCGATGGCGCACGTGTGCGGCACCGCCGACGAGGTGGTCGCTGCCCTCGACGCCTTCGGCCCTCCCTACGTCGTCAAGGACGACGGCCTCGCCGCCGGCAAGGGGGTGGTCGTCACCGACGACCGCGACGCCGCGGCCGCCCACGCCGCCCACTGCGCCCGGGTGGTGATCGAGGAGTTCCTCGACGGTCCCGAGGTGTCGCTGTTCGCGATCACCGACGGCACCACGGTCTACCCGCTTCAGCCGGCGCAGGACTTCAAGCGGATCTTCGACGGCGACCAGGGTCCGAACACCGGCGGCATGGGGGCCTACACGCCGTTGACCTGGGCGCCGCCGACGCTGGTCGCCGAGGTGCAGGAGCGGGTGCTGCAGGCGACGGTGGACGAGATGGCTCGACGCGGGTCGAGGTTCGCCGGACTCCTCTACGCAGGGCTGGCGCTCACGTCGGCCGGTGTCCGCGTGGTGGAGTTCAACGCGCGGTTCGGTGACCCGGAGACGCAAGCGTTGATGGCTTTGCTCGACTCCCCGCTGGCACCGCTGCTCAAGGCGGCCGCGGACGGCAACCTGCACGAGGTCGAGCCCCCGCGCTGGAAGGACGGCGCCGCGGTCGCCGTGGTGATGGCGAGCGCCGGCTACCCCGGGTCGCAGCGGCTCGGCGACGTCATCGTCGGCACCGAGACGCTCGCGCAGGAGGACGATGTCGACGTGATCCACGCCGGGACGGCGGACCTCGACGGCGACCTGGTCACCGCTGGCGGCCGGGTGCTGGCGGTCACCGCAGTCGGCCGCGACGTCGCCGACGCTCGTGCCAAGGCCTACGAGGGCGTCGCCTCGATCAGCTTCGACGGCGCCCAGTGGCGCACCGACATCGCCCGCGACGCGGCCACCGAGCAGGGAGCTCCCTCATGACCGTCCCCAACGTGCTGGCCACCCGCTACGCCGGCGCGGACCTCGCCGAGATCTGGTCGCCCGAGCACAAGATCGTGCTCGAGCGACGGCTCTGGATCGCGGTGCTCACGGCCCAGCGCGACCTCGGGGTCGACGTGCCGGAGGGCGTGATCGCCGACTACGAGACCGTCGTGGAGCAGGTCGACCTCGCGAGCATCGCCGCGCGCGAGCGGATGACCCGGCACGACGTGAAGGCGCGGATCGAGGAGTTCTGCGCGCTCGCCGGGCACGAGCACATCCACAAGGGGATGACCTCGCGCGACCTCACCGAGAACGTCGAGCAGCTGCAGATCCGAGCCTCCCTCGACCTCATCCGCCAGCGCGTCCTCGCCACGCTGGCGCGACTGGCCCGCCTGTCCGCGGAGAACGCCTCGCTGGTGATGGCCGGCCGCTCGCACAACGTCGCCGCGCAGGCGACCACGCTGGGCAAGCGGTTCGCCACCGTCGCCGACGAGATGCTGGTCGCGCTCGGCAGGCTCGACGACCTGCTGGCGCGTTACCCGCTCCGCGGGATCAAGGGACCGATGGGCACCTCCCAGGACATGCTCGACCTGCTGGACGGTTCCACGGCGAAGCTGGCCGACCTCGAGCAGCGGGTCGCGCTGCACCTCGGCTTCGACCAGGTGCTCACCAGCGTCGGTCAGGTCTACCCGCGCTCGCTCGACTTCGACGTGGTCTCCGCGCTCGTCCAGATCGTGGCCGGGCCGTCCAACCTGGCCACCACCATTCGCCTGATGGCCGGCATCGAGCTGGTCACCGAGGGCTTCAAGGAGGGCCAGGTCGGCTCTTCGGCGATGCCCCACAAGATGAACACCCGCTCCTGCGAGCGCGTCAACGGCCTGGCCGTCGTGCTGCGCGGCCAGCTCTCCATGGTCGGTGAGCTCGCCGGCGACCAGTGGAACGAGGGCGACGTGTCCTGTTCCGTCGTACGCCGGGTGGCGCTGCCGGACGCGTTCTTCGCCACCGACGGGCTGTTCCAGACGTTCCTGACGGTGCTCGACGAGTTCGGCGTCTTCCCGGCGGTCGTGCAGCGCGAGCTGGACCGCTACCTGCCGTTCCTGACCACCACCAAGGTGTTGATGGCCGCGGTGCGCAACGGCGTCGGGCGCGAAGCGGCGCACGAGGCGATCAAGGAGCACGCCGTGGCGGTGGCCCTCGAGATGCGCCAGGGGCGGGCAGACAACGACCTGTTCGAGCGGCTCGCGGCAGACGCCCGCCTGGGGCTGGACCGCGGCCAGATCGGCTCCCTCGTGGCCGACCCGATCGAGTTCACCGGAGCGGCGCAGGACCAGGTCGCGGCCGTCGTACGCCGTGTCGAGGCCGCCCTGGCCACGGACCCCGGGGCCGCGTCGTACGCGCCCGGCGCCATCCTCTGACGCACCGTTCTCGACACAGGAGTTGCACCCTTCTGCCGTGCAGGAACATGTGGTTGTGACCCTGATCACCGCCACCTAGGTTCGATCTCGTTTCTGCCCTGCCGACGAGATCCGTCGTCCAGGCGTTCTCAGGAGAGACCATGCCATTGAAAAACCATGCCCGAGCGGCAGCTGCGGCCACAGCCGTGGTCTGCGCCTCGTCCCTGATCGCGGCCAGCACCAGCGCTGTCGCGGCCAAGGACCCGTCCCAGGAGTCACGGAAGTTCCGCCAGGCGGTCACCCCCGGTGGCATCGGCCTGCACCTCGATGCGCTCCAGGCCATCGCGACCGCCAACAACGGCACCCGGGCCTCCGGCACGCCGGGGTACGCCGCCTCCCGCGACTACGTCGTGAAGAAGCTGCGCGCGGCCGGCTACAAGCCGACGGTGCAGACCTTCCAGTTCCCCTTCTTCAAGGAGAACGCACCTGCGCAGCTGCAGCGCGTCCAGCCGAGCGCGAAGAACTACACCAACCCGGCCGACTTCGTCACGATGTCGTTCTCGGGCAGCGGCGACACCACCGCCGCCGTGGTCCCGGTCGACACCGATCTCGCCCCGAACGGTGCGTCCACCAGCGGCTGCGAGGCCGCAGACTTCAGCGGCTTCGCCGCGGGGTCCATCGCCCTGCTGCAACGGGGAACCTGCAGCTTCGGGGTCAAGGCCAGCAACGCCGAGACGGCCGGCGCCAGCGCCGTGGTCATCTTCAACCGAGGGACGCCGGACAACACCGAGAGCATCAACGGAACCCTCGGCCAGGTCGTGGGGATTCCGGTCGTGGGCACGAGCTACGCGGTCGGGAAGGAGCTCGGCAGCGCCGGCACCACGGCCAGGGTCCTCACCGACACCACCAACGAGACCCGAACCACCTACAACGTGATCGCCGAGACCAGGAAGGGCAACGCCGATCGCGTGGTGATGGCCGGTGCGCACCTGGACAGCGTCGAGGAGGGGCCGGGCATCAACGACAACGGCTCCGGCTCGGCCACGATCCTGGAGATGGCCGAGGAGATGGCCAAGGTGAAGAAGCTGCGCAACCAGGTGCGCTTCGCCTGGTGGGGTGCCGAGGAGCTGGGCCTGCTCGGTGCCCACCACTATGTCGATGACCTCGCCGCGACCAACCCCGACGCACTGGACGAGATCGGTGCCTACCTGAACTTCGACATGGTGGGTTCACCGAACTACGTGCGCTTCGTCTACGACGGCGACAACTCCCTGGGTGCCACCCTCCCCGTCCCGGCGCCCGCGGGATCCGGCGACATCGAGCAGCTGTTCGCGAAGTACTTCACCAGCCAGCGGCTGGAGAGCGAGGAGACCCCCTTCGACGGGCGTAGCGACTACGGGCCGTTCATCGCGCAGGGTGTTCCGTCCGGTGGCCTGTTCACCGGTGCGGAGGGCGTCAAGACCGCCGCGCAGGCCAAGACGTACGGCGGAGTGGCCGGTGTCGCCTATGACCGGTGCTACCACGCGGCTTGCGACGATCGCGACAACATCAGCGTCAAGGCGCTCGATGAGATGTCGGACGCTGCGGCGCACGTCACCTACGTGCTGGCCCAGAACACCGGTCTGGTGCAGGACAAGGCCAAGGCGAAGAAGAGCTCGGCCCTGAAGTCGGGCAAGACGAGCTCGGTGATGGCCGGGCACCTGGACGCGCGCTGACTCGTGGTGGGTGGGCCGGCGCACGGCCCATCCACCGCCATCAGGGGCATTTCATCCCCAATCCAGAAGACTGAGGGGTTGTGACCGGCTTGTCCGTCCCCTAGGTTTTCAGGTAGCTCGGTTCTTGACCCTCGTCGCCGTTTCACACCGGCGGCCCAGGCCTCTCTGAGGAGTACCCATTCGCCCGTCCGGCCGCCCCCGCCACCCCGGCACCATCGGTGGGGCTCGCCCGGACGGGTTCGCAGAGCAGGTGAGGGTTCAGAGCCGAGATCCCGGGACGGCGCGCTGAATCTGCCCAGCGCAACGTGCCAAGGGCCGCCCCGCACCAGGGGCGGCCCTTGTGGGTTTCCAGCGCGAGTCTCTCGTCACAGTCATGTCCGATTTATATACAAAAGTCCCAATATGTCGTATGGTCGAGTCACGACATCGGACCGGCGGGGTCCGATAAGAGGAAGGAACACACCATGAACTTCAAGACTCGCACGATCCGGGGCGCCCTGCTCGCAGTCACCGTTGCCCTGGCTGTTGCCTCGGTCCCGGCTGCCGGTGGGACCGCCGACGCAGGCAAGGGCCCGGTCAAGCACGCCATCCTCAAGGCGATTCTCTGACGGACCACCCACTCTGGGCTCCACCTGTGGGGTGTGTCGGCGCTGCCGGCACACCCCACAGCCATGTCCGGCGCCATCACCGCCACTCTGGGCTGACTCTGGGCCGACTCTGGGCCGACTCTGGGGCTGACTCTGGGCCGACTCTGGGGCCGGGTCGAGGTTTGTAGGGTGTCGCTGTGCACAACATCCCCGAGGCGCCCGCGATCGAGGGCGCGACCCACATCCACAGCGGCAAGGTCCGCGATCTCTACCGACTGGAGGACGGCAGCCTGCTGATGGTCGCGAGCGACCGGATCTCGGCCTACGACCACGTGCTGGAGAGCACGATCCCCGACAAGGGCGAGATCCTCACCCGGATGTCGCTGTGGTGGTTCACCCAGCTCGCCGACCTGGTGCCCCACCACATCAGGTCGACCGACGTGCCCGAGCAGGTGAAGGGCCGGGCGATCGTCTGCGAGGAGCTCGCGATGTATCCCGTCGAGTGCGTCGCACGGGGCTACCTCACCGGGTCCGGACTGACCGACTACCAGTCCTCCGGCGAGGTCTGCGGGATCTCGTTGCCGCGCGGACTGGTCGAGAGCAGCCGGCTGCCGGCGCCGATCTTCACACCCGCGACCAAGGCGGCCCTGGGTGACCATGACGAGAACGTCTCCTACGAGAGCGTGGTGGGTGACATCGGCCCGGTGGCTGCGGCGGAGCTGCGCGAGCTCACCCTCGCGGTCTACTCGCGCGCCGATGCCCTGGCCAGGGAGCGGGGGATCATCCTCGCCGACACCAAGCTCGAGTTCGGCTCCCGGCTCGCCGTGGTGGCCGGGGACAGCGGCGGGATCGGGACCACCGTCCTGGCCGACGAGGTACTCACCCCCGACTCGAGCAGGTACTGGCCCGCCGCGGACTGGCAACCCGGCCGGCCGCAGCTCTCCTACGACAAGCAGATCGTGCGCAACTGGTTGCTCTCACCGGCCAGTGGGTGGAGCCGTTCCTCGGGCGCCGCCCCCCCGCCGCTGCCCGCGGAGGTCATCGAGCGCACGCGTGACCGCTACGTCGAGGCGTTCGAGATGCTGACCGGCGAGAGGTTCTAGTGGTCCAGGTCGGAGCGAAGATGCTCGGCGGAGAGGTCGAGTTCGACGTCCCCGTGGACGTCGCCTACGCCTATCTCGCAGATCCCCGGAACCGGCCCGAGTGGCAGTCGTCGCTGAAGAGCGTGGACATGCTGGACGAGGGCGAGCCCCGGGTCGGCATGCGGTGGCGCGACCACACGGCTGCGCGCATCGTCCCGGACATGGAGATCACGGTCCTCGAGCCCGGTGAGGTGTGGGCCGAGGTCGGGACCTGGCGTGCGATCTCCGCGCTGCTGGTGCTCTCCTTCAAGCCGACCCGGAACGGGTGCACCGTGGACGTCGCGTTCCGGGTGTCCGGACGAGGGCTGCTCGCCCCGGTGGGCTGGCTCGCCACCGCTGCGGGCGTGCTCCCGGTGCGCAGCGACGTCAGGCGGGCGGCCCGCATCCTGGCTGCGAGGGCACCCTGATGGGGCGAGTCGTCGGGCTCGCGTTGAGTGTCCTGATGATCGTCGTCGGCATCATCTGGACCCTCCAGGGCCTGGGCCACCTCGAGGGCAGCCCGATGACCGGCGAGGAGTTCTGGGCAGTCGTCGGTCCGGCACTGGCCGGCTTCGGCCTCGCACTCGGCATCGTCGTCGCGCGCGGCAGGCGCTGAGAGATTCACAGCGACTGCCAGCCTCGCGACAGGTTCTGCACACCGAGACCCCAGCGCCACTGGACAACGTGAAGTCACGCCCGGTCGGGATCGGCCGGGCGCCCAGACCAGTGGAGGTGGCAGATGAACGACGACGACAACACCGGCGAGCAGACGGCTCCTGGATCACCTCGCAAGCGCACCGTGGCGGTGGCCGCGGCGGTGGGCGTCGCCGGCCTGGTGGCCGGCGGCGTGGCGGCGGCTACCTTGTCCTCCGCCGCTGCCGTCAGTGGCGCCGACACCGGGGCATCGACCGGGCGCGGCGGGTACGGCGTACCGCGCGACGGGTATGGCGCGCGACCGCCGGCCGGCCAGGCTGAGGGCGAGGGCCAGGCAGGCGGGAAGGGCGGCGACTACCCCGAGGATGCGGGACCGGCTCAGGGCGGTGCACGAGGCGAGGGGGCACACCCGGCCCCGCCGCGCGAGCAGGGGTCGGCTCCCTCCACCGAGGACTCGAGCTACCGCGAGTCCTGAGCGCGCCCGGTGCCCTTGAGCGCCGTTGCGGGTGATCAGCACGAACAGGACGGCGCTCAGGGCCGCGGCGATCACGGTGTTCCAGCTGCTGGGTGACCAGTCAGTCGGCCACGAAGACCGCGAGCCCGAGCGCGAACGCCCATCGGGGGCCAGCCCCGCCCGCACGGCGGCGAGATGGCCATGTGACCTGCCAGACCGATGGAGCCGACCAGGGCGAGCCCGCCGGCAGCACGGGCGAGTGTCCGGCCGCGGTCGCGCAGATGGTCGGCGACCAGGACGTAGGCGGCGGCGAACAGTGCTGCCGCCAACACGCCGGTCAACCACGAGAGCTGCAGTCGCTGGCGGGGTCCAGCACCCACGCGAGGTCGCCGCTTCGCGCCGAGCTCCTGCACGTCACCGACCGGCAGTCCGACGTCCTCAGGCTCGTGCCTCGTGGGCTCAGCAACCTGGAGATCGCAGGGACGCTGCACCTCGCCGAGTCCACCGTGCAGGACTACGTCAGCGAGATGCGGGCGCGTCACGGCCTGCGCGACCGGACCCAGCTCGTCGTACTGGCCCATGAGTCGGGCCTGGTGCGGGTGGGCACGTGACTCGGTTCGGTCAAAGCGGACAGGGTTGTCGGTTGATCCCTGACGTTGTTGGGTGAAGCATCGACCGACAACGTCAGGTTTCCCCGGTCGGCCGGGGAAACCGGCACCTCCCACGACCCCACCCCCACCAGCACCCGCACCACGGCTCGTAGACTGGTCGCGCCCGTCCACCCGAGCGAAAGGGGCCTCCTGTGGCCCGTGTCGTCGTCGACGTCATGCCCAAGCCCGAGATCCTCGACCCGCAGGGCAAGGCGGTGCAGGGCGCGCTGCCGCGGCTCGGTTTCGTGGGCGTCACCGAGGTCCGCCAGGGCAAGCGCTTCGAGCTCGAGCTCGAGGGTGAGGCGACCGAGGAACGTCTGGCCCAGGTGCACGAGATGGCCGCGACGCTGCTGTCCAACCCGGTGATCGAGGACTACGACGTCCGCGTGGTCTCCAGCGAGATCGGTTCCCCGGCCTCGTGAAGGTCGGGGTCGTCACCTTCCCCGGTTCGCTCGACGACGTCGACGCGCAGCGCGCCGTACGCCTGGCCGGCGCTGAGCCGGTCGCGCTGTGGCACGGCGACCACGACCTCAAGGGTGTCGACGCGGTCGTGCTGCCCGGAGGGTTCTCCTACGGCGACTACCTGCGCTGCGGCGCGATCGCCCGGTTCGCGCCGGTGATGACCGAGCTGATCGACGCGGCCAAGGGCGGGATGCCGGTGCTCGGCATCTGCAACGGCTTCCAGATCCTGTGCGAGTCGCACCTGCTCCCGGGCGCGCTGATCCGCAACGACCACCGCAGGTTCGGGTGCCTCGACCAGGTGTTGCGCATCGAGAACGCCGGCACCGCCTGGACCACGGCGTACGACGAGGGCCAGGAGATCACCATCGTCTTGAAGAACGGCGAGGGTTCCTATGTCGCCGACCAGCACACGCTCGACCTGCTCGAAGCTGAGGGCCGGGTCGTCGCGCGCTACGTCGGGAACCCGAACGGGTCCCAACGCGCGATCGCCGGGGTCAGCAACGAGGCCGGCAACGTGGTCGGGCTGATGCCGCACCCGGAGCACGCGGTCGAGGACCTCACCGGTCCCGGCATCGACGGGCTCGGCTTCTTCACCAGCGCGATCGCCGCGCTGCAGAACGCCTAGCGTCGGCCGGTCCGCAGCGCGTTCCAGGTGTGCCAGCCGGCGATCTTGGTGGCAGGGACCCCGACCCGTCGCTGGTAGGCGCCGACGGCGTTCGCAGTGGCTCTGTTGTAGCGACCGGTGACCTTGAGACGCGAGGTTCCCGCTGCGTTCATCGCCCGCTGGATGCGCACGACGTCGGCTCCGCGAACTCCTCGCTTGAGCAGCGACTGCCGGTTGCCGGCCACGAGCAGGCTCACCCAGTCACCCGGGCTGGCGTAGGCGCGTGCACTGTTGCCGACCCGCTGCTGGAACAGGTTGAGACCGGCCGTCGTCCGGGGGTTCCACTGGCCGGTGACCTGGTAGGGGTAGACGCGCTGCTGCTTGAGCAGGCACTGGAGGGACACCACCAGGACCGTGGACATCCGCGGGTTGATCGTCACGTAGGCGGGTCGGCTGATCGTCGACGGTGTGCACCTCGGGTCGGAGAGGTTGCTGCCGGTGTACTTGGGCACGATCACACCCGGCGCCGGAGCCGGGGTCGGCTTCGGTGCGGGCGCGGGTGTGGCCACGCCCGGCAGCTTCGGTGTGCGCAGGCTGAGGTAGTTGCGGTCGATGTTGATCCGCACGCCGCCCCAGGTCTCGTTGTGCCCGCCCTGGTACTGCTTCGCGCGCTTGTAGGGCTGCCACCCGTCGCTGCGCACGTAGGCGGAGCTGGTGTTGGCCTTGCCGTCCCAGTCGGCGATCCAGAGCTGGTCGGGCATCACGATCCGGTTGCCGGTGCGTAGCCGCTGGTCGTCGAGCATCTTGATGCCCGAGGCAGCGCTGGAGTAGAACCCGGAGGCGTAGCGGTAGCGGTGCAGCTCGGAGGTCCAGGAGCTGATGAACCACAGCGCCGACTGCGTGCACGCCGTGGTCGAGCCGCTGGTGAAAGCCTCGAGGTCGTAGAAGATCGTGCTACCGGGGACGATTCCGAGCTCGCGGGACCTCTGGACGGCCCGACGGGCCTCGAGCGCGCCCTGCACGCGAGCCGCCGAGTAGGTGTTCGTGGTGCTCGGGTTGATCGTGGGGTCGATGTTCTTGCCGTAGCGCGGGTAGCGGTGCGAGCAGGAGGCCTGCGGGCCGAGCGTGATCGGCATCAGGCGCCACCCGGCTGCGAGCTGGTTGCGCACCCACGTCGCATTGAGGTTGGCCTGCCGCTGGCAGGCGCGCGAGGCGCCGGAGATGTAGATGCCGGCCGCACGGAACGGTGACTTCTTGATCCAGGTGCTCATCGCCGACTGGCTCGGCGCCTCGCACTGGTCGAAGCCGAGCCCGGTGTAGTTGCCGGGGGTGACCGGGTTGGCGGCGTACGCCGGGACGCTGAGCACCGTCCCCGAGACGACGAGGGCCAGCGCGGCCGCGAGCGATGCCACCAGCCATCGGCGGGTCCTGGAATGGGTCCGGTGAACGGAAAGCGAAGGCATCGTAATCTCCAGTAATGTCGGAAAACTCCGCCACCCTAACCTCGTTTGTCACACCAGTAACAGGCATTCTCTTGAATTACAAATATGTAATTCAAAGCAGCGGGAAATCAATTCAGCACGCCAGGGGCACCGGCGCGTCGGGGTCAGCCGCAGGTGCGAGCGGTGCAGGGGCGACCGGTGCAGCGGTGCGCCGGCGAAGGGGCGGGGGCCCCGCAGTAGATTGGCTCCGTGCCTGAGTCGTCTGTCGCCGTGAAGCCCGCACTCGACACCGTCGGCCACGCCGGCACCGACCCGCAGCGAGAACAGCCGTGGGCCGAGCTCGGCCTGAAGGCCGACGAGTACGCCCGGATCCGCGAGATCCTGGGCCGGAGACCGACCAGCTCGGAGCTGGCGATGTACTCCGTGATGTGGAGCGAGCACTGCTCCTACAAGTCCAGCAAGGTGCACCTCAAGCAGTTCTCCGAGATCCCACAGGAGACCCGGGCCGGCAGGATGCTCGCCGGCATCGGCGAGAACGCCGGAGTGATCGACATCGGCCAGGGCTACGCGGTCACCTTCAAGGTGGAGAGCCACAACCACCCCTCCTACGTCGAGCCCTACCAGGGTGCGGCGACCGGGGTGGGTGGGATCGTCCGCGACATCCTCGCGATGGGCGCCCGTCCCGTGGCCGTGATGGACCCGCTCCGGTTCGGCCCGCTCGACGCACCGGACACGCACCGGGTGCTGCCCGGGATCGTCGCGGGCGTGGGCGGCTACGGCAACTGTCTCGGCCTGCCGAACATCGGCGGCGAGGTGGTCTTCGATGCGACCTACGCCGGGAACCCGCTCGTGAACGCCCTCTGCGTGGGCGTGCTCCGGCACGAGGACCTGCACCTCGCCAAGGCCAGCGGGGTCGGCAACCAGGTGATCCTCTACGGCGCCCGCACCGGCGGTGACGGCATCGGCGGAGTCTCGGTGCTCGCGAGCGAGACCTTCGCCCAGCAGGAGGACGGCGTGACCGGCCCGGCCAAGCGACCCAGTGTCCAGGTCGGCGACCCCTTCCAGGAGAAGCTGCTGATCGAGTGCACCCTCGAGCTGTTCGCCGCCGGGATCGTGGCCGGCATCCAGGACCTCGGTGGTGCCGGGCTGTCGTGTGCGACCAGCGAGCTCGCCAGCGCCGGCGACGGCGGGATGCACGTCGAGCTCGACCGGGTGCCGCTGCGCGACTCCACGCTCGCGCCCGAGGAGATCTTGATGAGCGAGTCGCAGGAGCGGATGATGGCGGTCGTCGAGCCCGCAGACGTCGACGCGTTCCTGGCGATCTGCGAGAAGTGGGATGTGGAGGCGGTGGTGGTCGGCGAGGTCACCGGCGGTGACCGTCTCCAGATCGACTGGCACGGCGAGCGAGTCGTGGACGTGCCGCCGCGGTCGGTGGCCCACGACGGTCCGACCTACCACCGCCCGTTCGCCCGCCCCGACTCCCAGGACGTGCTCCAGGCCGACGTTGCCGAGGCGCTCGCGCGACCGGCCACCGGCGAGGAGCTGCGCGACACCCTGCTGCGGCTGGTGGCCAGCCCGAACCTGTGCGACAAGTCCTGGGTCACCGACCAGTACGACCGCTACGTCCAGGGCAACACGGTCCTGGCCCAGCCCAGTGACAGCGGCATGATCCGCGTCGACACGGGCACCAACCTCGGGGTCGCGGTCTCGACCGACTGCAACGGCCGCTTCGCGCGGCTCGACCCGTACGCCGGGGCGCAGCTCGCGCTCGCCGAGTCCTACCGCAACGTCTCGACGGGCGGCGCCACCCCGATGGCGATCAGCGACTGCCTGAACTTCGGCTCACCGGAGGACCCGGCGGTGATGTGGCAGTTCGCCGAGGCCTGTCGCGGTCTCAAGGACGCGTGCCTCGAGCTCGGGATCCCGGTCACCGGAGGCAACGTCAGCCTCTACAACCAGACCGGCGAGACCGCGATCCTGCCCACTCCGGTGGTGGCCGTGCTCGGCGTGATCGAGGACGTGACGACGCGAACCCCGACGGGCTTCGGGTCGGCCGGTGACCTCGTCCTGCTGCTCGGCGAGACCCGCGAGGAGCTCTCCGGCTCGGAGTGGGCCCACGTGGTGCACGACCACCTCGGTGGAATGCCCCCTCGCGTCGACCTGGCCGCGGAGCGCGCCCTCAGCGAGCTGCTCGTCGCCGCAACCGGCGTGATCTCCTCGGCCCACGACCTCTCCGACGGCGGCCTCGCCCAGACGCTGGTCGAGTCATGCCTGCGCCACTCCGTCGGAGCCCGGGTGGACCTGTCCGAGGTCGCAGGCGGGGACCCCTTCGTCGCACTGTTCAGCGAGTCCGCGGCGCGCGCGGTGGTGTCGGTGGCGCCGGAGGACGAGGAGCGGATCTTCGAGCTCGCCGCCGAGCACGGCGTACCGATCACCTCGCTGGGCGAGACCCGTGGTGACTCGCTCGCGGTCGCGGGCGTCCTCGACGTACCCCTCGAGGAGTTGCGCACCGCCTGGACGCTGACCCTGCCCGCGGCCCTGGCCTGAGGTCTTCGGGGGAGTTCTTCGAGTTCGGGAGACTATCCGTCGCTCCCCACCTCAGCTGGACCGCTTCATGGCCCGCAGGCCGACCACCAGCCCGAGGGCTGCCACCACTCCGGCGCCGATGAAGCCGTAGCCGACGGCGTCGACCGGGAACGAGCCGGCGAACAGCGCGCGCTCCGCCTCGACGACGTACTTCAGCGGGTTCAGGTCGGCCGCAGTCCGCAGCCATCCGGGTGCGCCCTCCAGCGGCAGCAGGACTCCGCCGAGCAGCAGGACCGGGAAGATCAGCGTCTGCTGCACCGTCCAGAACAGCCAGTCCTGGTCCTTCGAGGCGAGCGCGAGAGCGAAGGACAGCGCGCCCACGCCGATGCTGAACACGGCCAGCACGGCCATGCCGACGAGCACGCCGACCACGTGCAGCTCGAAGCTGAACGGCGTGACGACGAGCAGGATGATCGCCGTCTGCATCAGCATCGGGACCACCTCCTTCAGCGACCTGCCGACCATCAGCGACGACCGGCTCAGCGGCGAGACGAGCAGCCGCTCGTGGGAGCCGGTCATGATCTCCTGCATCAGGTTGGCGCCGGTGAACGAGGCGCCCATCAGTGCCGTCATCGCGATGATCCCGGGAACGAACCACTGCAGCGCCGAACCGTTCTCCACCTCCGGGAGCAGGGGTGCGAACAGCCCGAGGAAGACCAGCGGCTGCACCATCGCGAACAGCACCGAGGCCGGCTCACGAAACACTGGTTTGAGCTCGCGCACCATCACGTTCCAGGTGTCGGCCAGGAAGCCGGGATCGGAGGACCCCTGCGGAGGATGGCATCCGTCGATCCGTCGAGCCGGGGTGTCCAGGGCGGTGCTCATGCTGCTGCTCCTTCGGTGCTGTCGTCGCTGATCTCGGGGGTGGTGTCTGCGGTGGGGTCTTCGGTGATCTCGTTGCTCTCCCGGAGGCTGCGCCCGGTGAGGTCGAGGAAGACGTCGTCGAGCGTGGGCCGGGCGACCTCGATGCGCCGGACCGGTGCGCCGACCGCGGCGAGGTCATGGACCAGGCGCGGCGCCAGCTCGGCACCTCCCCGGGTGCGGATCGTGACGGTGGTGCCGCCACGTTCGACGCTCGCCTCACCGGTGGCCCGGACCGCTGCCTGCTCAGCAGCGGCGGCGTCCTCAGCCGTCTCGAAGCCCAGCTTCACCAGGTCACCGAGTCCTGACTTGAGCGCGTTGGGCGTGTCGTCCGCGATCACCAGGCCGTGATCGATCACGACCAGGCGGTCGGCGATGGCATCGGCCTCCTCGAGGTAGTGCGTGGTCAGCACGATCGTGGTGCCGTGCTCCGCGTGCAGCCGCCTGATCTGCTCCTGCAGGTTGGCCCGGTTCTGCGGGTCCAGCCCGGTCGAGGGCTCGTCGAGGAACAGCAGGTGCGGGGTGTGCACCAGGCCGATCGCCACGTCGAGACGACGGCGCTGGCCACCGGAGAGGGTCGAGACCGGGCGTCGTGCGTGCTCCGCGAGGTCGAACGCCTCGAGCAGCTCGTCGGCCCGGCGCTGCGACTCGTGCCGACCCAGGCCGTGGGCGCGGGCCTGGCTGACCAGCTCGTCGCGGCCACGTTGCTGGTGGCCGGCGCCATTGCCCTGCCCGACGAATCCGATGCTGCGGCGTACGTCGCGCTGGCGGCTGACCACGTCGTACCCGCCGACCTCGGCCGAGCCGGCCGTGGGCGCGATCAACGTGGTCAGCATCCGCAGTGTCGTGGACTTCCCGGCGCCGTTGGGGCCGAGGAAGGCGACGAGCTCGCCGGGGGCGACCTCCAGGTCGAGACCGCGGACGGCCTCGATCGTCTGCTTGTGGCGGGTGAAGTGCTTGGTCAGCCCGCGGGTCCGGATCATCGGCGGTGTCGGTGTGGGTGCGCTCATGGGAACCACGCTAGGAACTATTCAGGCCAGATCCTGTCCTCAATCACATCTAGCCTGAACCCATGAGCCCGAGTGCCCGCATGCTGCGTCTGCTGTCGCTGCTCCAGACCCATCGCTACTGGCCGGGGGAGGAGCTCTCCGAGCGGCTCGACGTCAGCCCGCGCACGGTGCGGCGTGACATCGACCGGCTGCGTGAGCTCGGCTATGCCGTGGACGCGTCACGTGGTGTGGCCGGTGGCTATCAGCTCCGCGCCGGCGGGGCACTGCCGCCGTTGCTGCTCGAGGACGAGGAGGCCGTCGCGATCGCGGTGGGTCTGCGCACCTCGGCGGCCGGTGCGGTGAGCGGGATGGAGGAGACGTCGGTCCAGGCACTGACCAAGGTGATCGCCCTGATGCCCCCGCGGCTGCGTCACCGGATGGACGCTGTGCGGTCCCAGACCGACAATCTGGCCCGGGGCGGCGGGCCGGCGATCGACCCCGACGTCCTCACCACGCTCGCGCAGGCGTGCCGGGACGACGAACTGGTGCGGTTCCACTACACCGCCCGGGGAGCCGACCCGACCGAGCGCCGGGCGGAGCCGCTGCGGCTGGTCTCGCTCGGTCGACGCTGGTATCTCGTCGCCTACGACCGCGACCGCCAGGACTGGCGCTCGTTCCGGCTCGACCGCATCGGTGAGGTGGCGACGACCGGCCAGCGGTTCCGGCCACGGGAGCTGCCGGCCGAGGACGCGGTGACCTTCGTGCAGTCCGGCATCCGCCAGATGCCGCAGCGTCACGATGTGCTCGTTCGCATCGGGACCGACGCTGCTGTGGTGGCTGCAGTGGTCGGGCACTGGGGCACGGCCGAGGCGACCGAGGACGGGTGCCTGCTGCGGATGAACGTCGACTCGCTGGAGTGGCCGGTGATGGTGCTGGCCCAGCTTGACGCGGACTTCGAGATCGAGTCGCCGACCGAGCTCGAGGAGCTGGTCCGCGGCGCCGCCGAGCGGTTCGCCAGGGCTACCCGGTCTCGGACTCGAACAGCGCCCGTCGTTCCCGGGCGGTCGCCATCGCGCTGAGGAACTGGGCGTCGTAGTCGGGGTCGTCAACGCGCAGGGTGGCCACCACGTGCTCGTCGAGCACGTTGACACCGGTGGGCGAGACCTTCTGCACGACCACGCGGGTGGTGCCCTTCACGTCGTAGTGGGCGGTGACCCACCGGCCCTCCCGGGTTGCGGGCAGTCGCCGGTCCTGCGGCCGGGTCAGCAGCCGGATCGTCCCGTAGACCAGCATGCCGGCCACACCGATCACTAACGCCGCTTCGAGGAGGACCATGTGCCCATTGTGGGTGGCCCTCCCCAGCCGGGCCAGCCTGAGCGGCTAGCGTCGCGGAGTGCCCACCCACCTGCAGCCCCAGGACCCGGCCGCGGTCGCGGAGGCGCTGGGGCACGAGGAGCCCACACGAGCAGACCTGAAGCTGCTCAGCAAGCACTTCCTGGCGCTGCTGGCCCAGCGGGCTCCGGGTAAGTCGGTGGAGGTGAGGGTGCCGCCGTACGCCGCGGCGCAGGTGGTTCCGGGCGTCCGCCACACCCGAGGTACGCCGCCTGCGGTGGTCGAGCTCGACGGGCCCACCTGGATCGCGCTCGCGACAGGCCGGACCACCTGGGCCGAGGCGATGGCGTCTGGAAGGATCCGCGCCTCCGGCGAGCGCGCCGATCTCTCCGCCTACCTTCCGTTGACCCCGCACGAGCTGGGTCCGACCTCGCGACCCGAGCGGGCACACGAGGAGCCCGGCCAGGAGCGAGACTAGTCTCGCCCCATGGACATCGATGAGCTGCGCGCCCGGGTGAGTGCCGAGCTGCCGCGGATCCGGCAGGACCTCGAGGACCTGGTGCGGATCGAGTCGGTCAGTGCCGATCCCGCGCGTGCCTCGGAGGTGCAGCGCAGCGCCGAGGCGGTCGCCGAGCTGTTCCGTGCCGAGGGCTTCGAGGACACCCGGATCGTGAGCGCGCACGAGGACGGCCGGGCGCCGGCAGTGATCGCGAGCAAGCCGGCTCCCGAGGGCAAGCGGACCGTGCTGCTCTACGCGCACCACGACGTCCAGCCCGAGAACGACCACGCCGAGTGGGACTCCCCGCCGTGGGAGCCGACGGAGCGCAACGGCCGGCTCCATGCCCGGGGCGCGGCCGACGACAAGGCGGGGATCGTCGCGCACCTGGCGGCGATCCGCGCCCTCGGCGAGGACCTCGATGTGGGCGTGACGATGTTCATCGAGGGTGAGGAGGAGGTCGGATCCGACACCCTCCCGGCGCTGCTCCGGGAGCACAAGGACTACCTCGCTGCCGACGTGATCGTGATCGCCGACTCCAGCAACTGGGACATCGGCGTTCCCGCCCTGACCACCAGCCTCCGCGGCCTGGTGCGCGTCGACGTCGGTGTCCGCACGCTGACCCACGCGGTCCACTCCGGCATGTGGGGTGGACTGGTGCCGGACGCGCTGATGACGCTGAGCCGCCTGATGGCCTCGCTGCACGACGACGTCGGCAACGTGGCGGTGGCCGGCCTGCACTCCGGCCCGGCTGCCGACGTGGACTACCCGAAGGAGCGGCTGCTCGCCGAGTCCGGGATCGCGCCGGGTGTGGAGTTCATCGGCTCCGGGTCGTCGGTGGAGCGGCTCTGGACCAAGCCGTCCCTGACGATCACCGGCCTCGACGCCCCGCAGGTCGACGGCGCCAGCAACACGCTGGTCGCGAGCGCGCGCGCCAAGATCTCCCTGCGGATCGCGCCGGGAGACACCTGCGAGCAGGCGCTCAAGTGCCTCCGCACGCACCTCGAGGCCAATGTCCCGTGGGGAGCCGAGCTCACCATCACCGTCGTCGACACCGGCGAGCCGACCAGCATCGACGCGAGCGGGCCGGCGTACGACGCAGCGCGGGACGCGTTCACCGAGGCCTGGGACGGCGTCCGCCCGATCGACATGGGCGTGGGCGGGTCGATCCCGTTCATCGCCGAGTTCCTGGAGAGCTTCCCCGAGGCGAGCGTCCTGGTCACCGGCGTCGAGGACCCGGACACGAGGGCCCACGGCGCGAACGAGGGGCTGCACCTGGCCGAGTTCGAGCGGGTCTGCCTGGCCGAGACCCTGCTGCTCGTCAACCTCGCGGGCTGACTGATGGAGCTCTCGACCGGGGCCGTCCTCGAGCTGCTGCAGTCGGTGGCCGCCGAGGTGATCACCCCGCGGTTCCGCACGCTCTCGGAGTCCCAGATCGACGAGAAGCTGCCCGGAGACCTGGTGACGGTGGCGGACCACGAGGCTGAGGAGCTGATCACCCGGGCGCTGCTCGACGCCTACCCCACCGCGGTGATCCTGGGTGAGGAGGCCCACGCGGTGCAGCCCGACCTGCTGCCCAGGTTCCGGGACGCGGAGCACGGCTTCACCGTCGACCCCGTCGACGGCACCAAGAACTTCGTGCACGGATCGCCCGACCACGCCGTGATGGTGGCCGAGGTCGTCAAGGGCGAGACGGTGCGCGGCTGGATCTGGCAACCCGAGCACGAGACCGCCTGGGTGGCCGAGCTCGGTGGCGGCGTACGACGCGACGGTGAGCTGGTCGGCCGCCAGCCGGCCGGCGACCAGCCGCAGGGGGCCACCTCGATCTGGTCGCGCCGGGGCCGTCAGCCCGAGGGGCTTCCGGCCCTGATCGGGACCTGGGTCTGCTGCGGAGTCGACTACCCCAAGCTCATCGAGGGTGGGGCCGACTACGTGCTCTACGGCCACACCAACCCGTGGGACCACCTCCCCGGCACGCTGATGCTCCGCGAGGCCGGCGGAGCGGCGTCGCATCGCGACGGCACGCCGTACGACGCCCGCTCCGGCGGTGCCGGACTCGTCGTCGCCGCTGATCCGGTCACGCTCGACCGGGCGCGCGAGGCATGCGCGGACCTCTGGCCGAGCTGAGCTCGCCGACCGGGATCCGGGTGGGGTGTTGCTCACGTCCGTCTGTTGAATCGGATGTCGCCGTTGGGCATGCGGCTGGCGTGGTAGGTGGGGTCGTGGGCGCGGTGGTGGTGCCAGGGGCAGAGCAGGACGCCGTCCTTGAGATCGGTCCTTCCGCCTTGGGCCCAGGGTCTGCCCCAGTGGTGTGCCTCGCACCAGGCCGCGGGGATGGTGCAGCCCTCGGCCCGGCACTCCCGGTCCCGAAGGATCATCGCCTTGCGTTGCGCGGGTTTGAAGAATCGGGAGAGGCGGGCGAGGTCGAGGACCTCGGACTTCCCGCCCAGAACGGCGGGGATGATCTGCGCGGTGCAGGCGAGGCGGCGTACTTCGGCGGCGGAGAGCTTGTCCGAAGCTCCGAGCTCCCCGGTGCCGAGCTCCTTGCGGAGCTCCTCGAGCGGGATCGTCACGATCACCGTGGTCGCGTCACCGCCGTGGGCCGGGATCCGTTTGGGGTCGAGGGCCTCGAGGAGCGTGCAGAACGCCTGGCCGCGTCTGCGGTCGACCGGGATCCGGTCGGCCTCGCCGGTGGTGTGAGCGCCTTGGGTTGCCTGGTGTCGTGGTGAGGTGAAGGCCTCGAGGTAGGTGTGCAGTCGGGTCGCGACGGCATCGGGGAGGTGGATGGTGATCCGGGTGGTGCCATCCCCCGATCGCGTGGAGACCAGGCTGGTGCGGCGCCGGGCGCGTCGTTCCTCGGCGGCGAGCTGTTCGGCTTCGTGCTGCTCGCCGATCTCGGGGGCGACGATGTCCAGGATCCGACGGCCCAGGACCCGCAGCTCGCGGGGTCCGAAGTCCGCTGCCTGGGCGATCAGGTGGGCCTCTGCGGCGAGCGAGCAGCTCGGCGCCGATCTTCTCGGCCGGCAGCTCGTCCAGCGCGCGTGGCGATCACCTGCGCCTGCGCCACGTTGACCTCCCCCTGAGCGAGGGCGGCCGCGACCTGGTGCCAGCGCCGGTCCAGCGCCTCGGCCAGCCCCAAGTCGCGACGGTTGCCACCGAAGTCGCCGCGGGTGTGCTGGGTCAGCAGCGCCGCCACATCACGAGCCCCCTCTGCCAGCGCGACGTCGTCAGAGACCGCCATCAGCCGCAGCTTCAGGGCCGCCAGCTGCGCCTCCACCTGGGCCAACCGCAACAAGGCGTCTCGCTTGTCACCCGGATCCATGAACGCCAGCTCGACGTCCGCGGTCTCCTTCAGCGCCGCCGTCATCGCCTCGGCACAGACCAGCACCGGATGAGCAGCAGCACGATCGAACGTGGAGCTCACCTGACACCTCCTGCCACCGACGACGGACCAATGGGTCTCACGTGTCGATGCAGCGCGCCTGTGAGCGGCGAACCCGACAGCGGGTCCGGGCCGATCCCTCAGCATCACTATTGGATCGAACCTGTGTTCGATTCTACAGGCACGACGGGCATCGCGCAAGAGGGCGGAGTCAACCAACTGCGCACTCAACGGCCCGCTGTCGAGCCGCCGGTCCTTGGGCCGCCGCGCCCGGGCGCCGAAACCTCCGTGTCGACTCCAATACTCCCTCTGCTGCTCGCCCCGTAGGCACCGCCTGGGCGGCCGGTCCGGTAGGCCGTTGCCCGACGTCGGCGGCCGGATACTCGATCGGTTCAGCCGATCCCCAGCCGCGCCACCAGTGCAGCCGTCGCCTCCGGGTCCACGTCGCACTGATAGGGGCCTGCTGCCTCGGCGAGCATCTCGGAGGTGGGTTCCTGGTCGAGCTCGGCGAGCCACCGGAAGAACCGCTCCAGTCCCGCGGGTGAGATCAGCTCCAGCACGGAGGCAGGCTCCTCGCCCGCGTTCCAGAACGTGTGCCACTGGCCCCGCGGCTTGAACAGCAGGTCGCCGGGCTCGGCGAAGACCTCGACGCCTTCGATCACCGCGCCGATCCGCCCGCCCAGGACATAGGTGTACTCGTCCTCCAGCCGGTGCCGGTGCATGGGCGCTGCGAGGGCTCGCGGTGCGAACAGGTGCTGGACCACCGAGAACCTCTCCCCGGTGTCGGACCCGTCGATCATGAATCGGTCGGTGACCTGGCCGGGCCCGGGTTCGACCCGGCCGTCGTCGGGCCGGAGCAGTCGCGGTGTGTTCACGGCCACGACGCTAGGTGGCTCGGCCCAGCGCGGGAATACCAGAAATGTGGTGTTGGTGAGCCACGCGCCGTACCTTCGATGCGTGGGTCAACTCTCCACCGAGCGCGCTGTCGACCGCCTCGTCGAGCTGGCGAACCGCCAGTACGACCTGGTCACGTTCTGGCGCGAGGCGACCGAGGTGATCGGCGCCCGCGTGCCCTACTACTGGACGCCGTGCTGGTACACCCTGGACCCGGCCTCCCTGCTGATCACCAGCCACTTCCACGAAGGTCTCGACGAGTTCCCCGACGCGTGGCTGGACGCCGAGTACTACGAGGACGACGTCAACCAGATCATCGACGTCGTGCGCTCCGACCGGGGTCTCTCGACGCTGCACGAGCTGACGGGCGGCGATCCCTCGGGCACGCCTCGGTGGCAGGAGAACATCAAGCTCGGCGGCGACCAGGAGCTGATCATGCGGCTGCGGGTCGGGCCCGACACCTGGGGTGCGCTCGGGCTCTACCGCGAGCCTGGGAGTCCGATGTTCTCCGAGGCGGAGACCGGTTTCCTGCTGGCGGCCTCGGCCCACCTGGCCGAGGGTGCGCGCCGCGCGCTGCTCTTCGGTGAGTCCTCGGACCCGGACTGGCCGGATGCTCCGGGACTCGTCGTCGTCTCCGCCGAGGGTGAGGTGGAGTCGGTCACCGAGACGGCTGCGAGGTGGGTGGACCTGCTGCCGGGGGGAGGCCCGGTGCCGATCGCGCTGCGTGCCGTCTCGCACCAGGCCGTCACGCAGCCTGGACGCCCCGCCGAGGCCCGGGTGCGAGCCGGGAACGGCGCCTGGGTGACCTTGCGTGCCGCGAGGTTCGCCGGTGAGAACCGGGTGGCGGTGATCGTCGAGCCCACCCAGCCAGCGCGGATCTTCGAGCTGCTCGTGGGTGCGCACGGCCTGACCGAGCGCGAGCAGGAGGTGGTGCGCCATGTCCTGCAGGGGTTGTCGACGGCCGAGATCGCCGCGGTGCTCGTCGTCTCGACGCACACCGTCCAGCAGCACCTGAAGTCGGTGTTCGACCGGATGGGCGTGCGCAGCCGGCGCGAGCTGGTGGCGCGGGCCTTCTTCGACCACTACGCACCACGGTTCCGGGACAACGAGGACCGGGTGGCGAGGAGCTCGCCGATGAGGGGTCAGCCGGCCGTGCCGGCGTACGGCGCGACTGCGCGCTGACGCCGTCGCGCGGCAAGGTCCGGCCGCCCAACCAGGTGCGATCCGGCCGCGAGCGCGGTACGTTCACCAGGTGGCCGTCGTCACCCTCGGGAGCGGGTGATGCGGTGACGAGGAGGGGGGCTCGGGAGCCTCCCGGGCCGCAGTCTCGAGAGGACACTGCGTGACCACCGTCGTCTGGCCTTGCGCTGCGAGGTTCGCCCCAGCGAGGTTCTCCACCGGCTCACCTCCGGGATCCGCGAGGCGATCAGGGCCGGCGCCCAGAGCAGGTGAGTGCCCGGCCAGCTACCGGCTTGTGACGCGGGCTTCCGGTCGCTGAGTGCTGTACAGGGGGAGTACTCAGCGACCTGGGTCCCGCGTCGCGTCGACACCGGTGGTCGGTGGGTCCACCCACCTGCCCCGACCCGTACACTCGGCCGCGTGGCCAGCCCAGAGAACCCCGGGGCACGCCGTCGCGGAGACGGCCGCCTGAACCACGACATCGACCCCCAGGAGCGCGGACCCCAGGATGCCTGTGGTGTCTTCGGTGTCTGGGCCCCCGGCGAGGACGTCGCAAAGCTGACGTACTACGGCCTCTACGCCCTGCAGCACCGCGGGCAGGAGTCAGCGGGGATCGCGGTGAGCAACTCGCGCCAGATCCTCGTCTACAAGGACATGGGCCTGGTCTCGCAGGTCTTCGACGAGTCCACCCTCGCCGCGCTCAAGGGGCACCTCGCCATCGGCCACTCGCGCTACTCCACGACCGGCGCCAGCACCTGGAGCAACGCCCAGCCGACCTTCCGGCCCACGGCCGACGGCTCGATCGCCCTCGGGCACAACGGCAACCTGACCAACACCGGCGAGCTCCAGCAGCTGATCGCAGAGATGCCCATCGAGCGCAGCGAGCTCGACTTCAACGCCCGCCAGCTGGAGACGAGCACCAACGACACCTCGCTGGTGACCGCGCTGCTCGCCTACCACCCGGACAGCTCGCTGGAGGAGCGCGCCGCCCAGCTGCTGCCCAAGCTCAAGGGTGCCTACTGCTTCGTCTGGATGGACGAGAACACGCTCTACGCCGCCCGCGACCCGCAGGGGATCCGCCCCCTCGTGCTCGGCCGCCTCGAGCGAGGCTGGGTGGTGGCCAGCGAGACCGCCGCCCTCGACATCGTCGGTGCCTCCTACGTCCGCGAGATCGAGCCCGGTGAGATGGTCGCCATCGACGAGCACGGCCTGCGCACCCGCCGTTTCGCGGAGGCGGAGCCCAAGGGCTGCCTGTTCGAGTTCGTCTACCTCGCCCGCCCGGACACCGTCATCTCCGGCCAGCGGGTCCACAGCGTCCGCGTCGAGATCGGCCGGCGGCTCGCCCGCGCCGAGACCGTCGTACCGAGCCCGGCCGACGCCGACCTGGTCATCCCGGTCCCGGAGTCCGGGACTCCTGCCGCCATCGGGTACGCCGAGGAGAGCGGCATCCCCTACGGCATGGGTCTGGTGAAGAACTCCTACGTCGGTCGCACCTTCATCCAGCCGAGCCAGACGATCCGCCAGCTCGGCATCCGGCTCAAGCTCAACCCGCTGCGCGACGTCATCGAGGGCAAGCGCCTCGTGGTCGTGGACGACTCGATCGTGCGCGGGAACACCCAGCGCGCGCTGGTGCGGATGCTGCGCGAGGCCGGCGCCCGTGAGGTGCACGTGCGCATCGCCAGCCCGCCTGTGAAGTGGCCCTGCTTCTACGGCATCGACTTCGCCACCCGGGCAGAGCTGATCGCCAACGGCCTGGGCACCGAGGAGATCTGCTCCTCGATCGGGGCCGACTCACTGGCTTACATCGCCCTCGACCAGCTGATCGAGGCGACGACGGTGCCCGAGGACAACCTGTGCCGCGCGTGCTTCGACGGCGTCTACCCCGTGAGGCTGCCCGAGCCCGAGTTCCTCGGCAAGCACCTGCTGGAGATCGCGCCGTTGCTCGACGCTGACGGCCTCACCGCCTCGGTCGCCGGCGTCGGCGCCGCCGATGCCCTGGGCCGACCATGACTGGGGCGACGGGGGCGACCTACGAAGCGGCCGGAGTCTCCATCGAGGCCGGTGACCGGGCCGTCGAGCTGATGAAGGTCTGGGTCGACCAGGCCCGGCGTCCGGAGATGATCGGTGGCATCGGCGGCTTCGCCGGGCTCTTCGACGCCTCCGCGCTGAAGGCCTACGACCAGCCGCTGCTGGCCACCTCCGCCGACGGTGTGGGCACCAAGGTCGCGATCGCGCAGGCACTGGACAAGCACGACACCATCGGGTTCGACCTGGTCGGCATGCTCGTCGACGACCTGGTGGTCTGTGGGGCCGAGCCGCTCTTCCTGACCGACTACATCGCGACCGGCCGCGTCGTACCCGAGCGGATCGCGGCGATCGTCAAGGGCATCGCCGAGGCCTGCGTCGCCGCCGGCTGCGGCCTGATCGGCGGTGAGACCGCCGAGCATCCCGGGCTGCTGGGTCCTGACGAGTACGACGTCGCCGGCTCCACGACCGGGGTGGTCGAGGCCAGCCAGCTCCTCGGACCCGGACGGGTGCGCCCCGGAGACGTCGTGATCGCGATGGCCTCGAGTGGACTGCACTCCAACGGCTACTCCCTGGTGCGGCACGTGCTGCTCGCTCCGTCGTCCGAGGGTGGGGGCAACCGGCGGCTCGAGGAGCACGTCGACGACCTCGGTCGGACCCTGGGCGAGGAGCTGCTCGAGCCGACCCGGATCTACGCCAAGGCCTGCCTCGAGCTCGCGAAGGGGACCGAGACCCACGCGATGTCGCACATCACCGGCGGTGGTCTGGCGGCCAACCTGGAGCGAGTGCTGCCGGTCGAGCTCACCGTGGACCTCGACCGCACGACCTGGTCCCTGCCGCCGATCTTCCGGCTCGTCGCCGAGAGCGGTGGTGTGGCCCGCGAGGACCTCGAGCGGACCCTGAACTGTGGCGTGGGCATGGTCTCGCTCACCGCGGCCGCCGACGCAGACCGCGCAGTCTCGTTGCTCGCGGGGCGCGGGATCGAGGCCTGGGTGGCCGGGACCGTGCGGCCGGCCGGGGCGGACGACGACGTGGACGACCGGGGGCGGGTCACGCTGCACGGCAACTACGCCTGAGCCTCGGCCCGGGCTCCACAAATGTTGGATCGGGACGTCCAGACCGCCGATCCTGACGTCCCAACCCAACAATTGTGGGATGTGGCCGACCAGTCTGCGGGCCGACGTGCGGGAATCACCACCGGCCGGTTAGGGTTGTCGCACGAACAGACAACTCCGACCGGCAGCCCGATGCGGCGCCGGCCATACGTGCGAGGGGGCCACCCATGGGGCGCGGCCGTGCAAAGGCGAAGCAGACCAAGGTCGCTCGCGAACTGAAGTACCAGACCCACGAGACGGATTTCGCCTCGCTGGCCCAGGAGCTCCACGGGAGTGAGTCGACTCCGGCCAAGCGCGTCGACCCGGTGGAGCCCGCCGAGGAGTCCGACGAGTACGACAAGTGGTCGGACTACGAGTCCACCTCCCGCGACTGAGCCTCCACCCTCAGGAGGGTCCTGACCTCAGGGCAGCCAGATCCCCCGCTCGTCACTGGCGGCGAGCATCCGCTGCTCGGCGATCCGGTCTGCGGCGACCGCCGGCGGCACTCCGTCGCTGACGGCGAGGGCGAACACCTCCCGGGTGGTGTCGAAGATGTGGCTGGCGCGCTCGCGAGCCCGCGCGAAGTCGAACCCGTGCAGCTCGTCGGCGACCTGGATCAGCCCGCCGGCATTGACCACGTAGTCCGGCGCGTAGAGGATCCCGCTGTCGGCGAGCTGCTTCTCCACCCCCGGGTGGGAGAGCTGGTTGTTCGCCGCCCCGCACACGATGCGAGCACTCAGCACGGCGACCACCTCGTCGGTGAGCGCGTCGCCCAGCGCACACGGGGCGTAGACGTCCAGGGGTGAGGAGACCAGCGTGGTGGTGTCCGGGACGGTGCGCACCTCGGGGTGGGATTCGGTGACCCCGCGCAGGGACGGCTCGTGGACGTCGGTGATCACGACGTCCGCCCCGTCCTCGAGAAGATGCTCCACCAGGTGGTGGCCGACCTTGCCCACGCCGGCGACACCCACGGTGCGGCCGTGCAGGGTGGGCTCGCCCCAGGTCGCGTCCGCCGCTGCCCGCATGCCCTGGAACACGCCGTACGCCGTCAGCACCGAGGAGTCGCCGGCCCCGCCCTGGCCCACGGTGCGCCCGGTGACGCAACTGCTCTCCTCCGCGATCACGTCCATGTCCTCGGAGTAGGTGCCGACGTCGCACGCGGTGTAGTAGCGCCCGCCGAGCGACTGCACGAAGCGTCCGTAGGCGCGCAACAGGGCCGGTGTCTTCTGGGTGTGCGGGTCGCCGATGATCACCGCCTTGCCGCCGCCGAGGTCGAGCCCGGCCAGCGCGGCCTTGTAGGACATCCCGCGCGAGAGGTTGAGCACGTCGCGCATCGCCTCGGAGTCGCTGGCGTAGGGATGGAACCGCGTCCCGCCGAGCGCGGGACCGCGCGCAGTCGAGTGGATCGCGATCAGGGCCTTCAGACCGCTCCGCTCGTCCTGGCAGACGACGACCTGCTCATGGCCGCTTAGCTGGTCGAACACAGCGAACTCCCGGTGGGTCACGGTAGTGATCCTTCTGATTTGTCGCGCTTGAGGGTGAATGCACGTTTTTTCGGCGCAGGTCAAGGGTGGACCTGGACTGGTCTAGACTACATCGCCCGTTTTCCTGCCGTTTTGAGGAATCCGGACATTTCATGTTTCCTACTATCAAGCCCGGTGGCACACTCGTTGACAGAGCAAAGAGCTCCGAAGTCAAGTTCCAAAGGGGAGCGCCGTGGTAACGCGACCGACCGAAACTGAATCCCTCCTCACTCCTGCTGAGGTGGCAGCCATGTTCCGAGTGGACCCGAAAACGGTCACTCGCTGGGCGAAGGCTGGAAAACTGTCCGCCATCCGCACGCTGGGCGGCCACCGCCGCTACCGCGAGTCGGAGGTCAAGGAGCTGCTGGGCGACGTCATCCCCGCTCAGCGCAGCGCCCGCGACTGACTGCGGCCGTCCCGCCCCAAACCCTGGTGGGACCCAAGCATCGCATGCTCCCCGTCGAGTCGGCGGGGAGTTTTGCGCGCCCCCACGGCGGGCGCTCCGTGGCGCCCGGAAGCGCCCGTGAACCGGGCTCGACCTCACCGTTGGACCTCCACGCCCTCAGCCTAGTGGGGGTGGAGGTCCGGCCCGGTCAGCCGTACGGCGTGCCCAGCGGCGCGGTGCCGGCAGCGCGGGACACCGCGGCCGAGACCGTCGAGAGCCTGACCAGCTCTTCGCGGCCGGCTCCGCCACTGACGCCGAAGATCAGCACCGCCCCCACGCCGGGGGCGTAGAGCTTGTACTCCAGCACGTCGGGCTCGATGGTGATCGTGTCCTTGGTGAGCAGGACCTTCTCGAAGTGCCCGGCCGGCACGTCGGCCATCTCCTCGACGCTCAGCACCTCGCCGTTGTCCTCGGCCTCACCTTCGTAGAACTCCTGCCGGTAGGCCACTCCGGGCTCGGGCTTGCCTGGCATGGACACCCCGGGCAGCGCACCGTCGACACCCGCTTCGAAGGATCCCCCGCGCGAGGAGATCTTGCCCTTCTCGAACTCGGCCGTGTCCTCGCCGAGGTACCAGACGGTTCCCTCCTTGTCCTGGGCGTACCAGTCGAAGGTGTCCTCGACGATCGCCCCGTCGGAGAACACGGTGTCGCGCACGACCCGCGCGGTCACCCCGTTGGCGATCTTCCGGGTGATGCTGGTCGCGGTGATCACGACCCGCACCTCCTCCCCGTTCTCCCCGATCTCCCGGTAGACCCAGCGGGACCCCGCCTTCCACGGGGTGTAGGGGTTGGTGATGTCGGCGGTGAAGTCAGCCGGGTCGAGCTCCACCGGTTCACTCGACTCGGGCAGGTCGGCCTGGACCTGGACCTGGGCCTTGGGCTGGGCCTGGGGCTGGGTCGCCTGGGAGGTGGGCCCGGCCCCGCACCCGACCAGGGTCACCAGGGCGGTGCCGACACCCGTCACGAGTGCGGTCCGGGCGCGCATCACGAACCTTCGTTCTCGGCAGCGTCCTCAGCCGGGTCCTCGTCCTCGGAGCCCACGACCGCGAATGACTCGTCGAGCTGGACGTCGACCTGGCGTCCGTTGTCGAGCGTCACCTCGACCTCGTACTTGCTCTCCTCGTCCTCCACCTCGGTGGCTGTGACCTTCCCGCCTCCGGTCTCGGCGAGAGCGGCTGTCGTCGCCTTCTCCAGGGCAGGGCCCGTGATCGACTGGTCGCGCGCGTCGTCGTCGCTGGACGCGAGGGCCGTGGTGGCGCCTCCCAGGGTCAGCACGACAGCGGCGCCGAGGATGAGGCTCGCCCTCTTCTTGCTCATGGAGATGTTCATGGCCGGTCCTTTCCTTGTGTGGACCGCTGACGCTAGGAACCCTCGATGAGGGGGTGATGAGTTCCTCACCGGGCTCTCATCTGCGTCCATACGATGGGGAGATGCGGATCCTGGTGGTCGACGACGAGCCGAAGATGGCGCACCTGCTTCGTCGCGGTCTGGTCGAGCACGGGGCGGTCGTCGAGGTTGCCACCACGGGTGAGGAGGCCGTCGCCGTCGCCGCGGACGGCGGGTTCGACGTGATCCTCCTCGACGTGATGCTTCCCGACGTGGAGGGATTCGAGGTCTGCCGGAGACTGCGCACCGCGCGGGTCTGGACGCCGGTGCTGATGTTGACCGCGCGGACCGCGGTCCGCGACCGGATCCGCGGCCTCGATGCGGGCGCCGACGACTACCTCGCCAAGCCGTTCGCGCTCGATGAGCTGCTGGCCCGCATCCGTGCGCTGGGCCGGCGTGGGGTGGTGGAGCGTCCGACGGCGCTCAGCCTGGGTGACCTGCACCTGGACCCGGGCACGCGGCGAGTGTTCCGCGGTGATCGCGAGATCGAGCTGTCGGCGAAGGAGATGGCGTTGCTGGAGGTGTTCCTGCGCCGTCCCGAACAGGTCCTCACCCGGGACCAGCTCCTGGACCATGCCTGGGACGTCGCCTTCGAGAGCCGCTCCAACGTCGTGGACGTCTACGTCCGCTACCTGAGGGAGAAGATCGACCGACCCTTCGGGAGGAGCTCGCTGCAGACGGTCCGCGGCATCGGCTACCGGCTCACGGCCTCAGAGAGCAGACCGGCCGATGATCAGCCGATGATCGGCCGATGAGCAGCCGATGATGGGCAAGGTGCCGCTGCGCCTGCGGGTCACCCTCGCCTTCGCCCTCACCAGTGCTGTGGTCCTGAGCGGGCTCGGCGCGTTCGTCTACCTGCGCGTGCAGGACACCCTGCGCGACCAGACCGAGCAGTCCTTGCGAACCCAGACCGAGGCGCTGACCACCCTCTCGGCGGAGCAGCGGGTCGTCGCCGTCCAGGAGCTGACGGGGGCGACGTTCGCGCAGGTCCTGACTCCTGCCGGTGCGCTGGTGGGTTCCTCGCCCCAGGTGGGCTCGCCGCTCACCCAGGCCCTGGTGGGCGCGGGCGACCAACCCGTGCAGCACGCGGTGAGGCTCGGTGACGACGAGTCCGAGCCTGCGCTGCTCCTGACCCGTCGGCTGGGGCCCCAGGTCCTCGTGGTGGGCCGTTCGCTGGAGCCGGTCGAGGAGGCCCTGGACGGTGTGCGGACCCAGTTCCTGCTCGGCCTTCCCCTGGTCCTGCTGGCGGCGTCGGTCGTCGGGTACGGCGTGGCCGGTTCCGCCCTGCGCCCGGTGGAACGCATGCGTCGACAGGCGGCGACCATCTCGGCCGCCGACACCACCACTCGGTTGCCGTTGCCCGCTGCTCGAGACGAGATGCACCGCCTCGGCACGACCCTCAACGCCATGCTCGACCGTCTCGAGGCAGCCGCGACCCGGGAACGCGACTTCGTCGCCGAGGCGGGTCACGAGCTGCGCACCCCATTGGCGCTGCTGCGCATGGAGCTCGATCTCGCCCTCGCCCGCCCTCGCCCGCCCGAGGAGCTGGTGACCGCCCTGCAGTCGGCCAGCGAGGAGGTCGAGCGACTCACGGTCCTCGCCGAGGACCTGCTGCTGCTCGCTGACTCTGACGAGCACGGCAGCTCGCTCGAGCCGGTCGAGGTACCGGTGCGGGGGCTCCTGCAGGAAGTGGCCCGGCGGTACTCCACGTTCGCCGAGCGCGCGGGGCGCCAGCTGACCGTCAGGAGCGAGCTTTCGAGCTGCGTCCGAGGGGATCCCGAGCGGCTTGGTCGCGCGCTGGGGAACCTGGTGCACAACGCGCTGGTGCATGGCGACGGGGAGGTCACCCTGCGCGCCGAGCTCGACGAGGGCAGCACCGTTCTCAGCGTCGAGGACGAGGGGGCCGGTGTTCCTGCAGCGATGGGAGAGCGGGCCTTTGACGGGCTGAGCCGCTCGCCGCGTGCCCGCACGGCGGGCGCACACGGGCTGGGTCTCGCGATCGTGCGGGTGATCGTCGAGGAGCACGGCGGGACCGTGCGGATCGTGGGTGCTCAGCAGGCAGGACAGCCGGGTGGTCGCAGCGCGGTCGTCATCCGGCTACCGGACCCTGACCGGTGGTGACGCAGGATCGGTTCACTTCACGTCCAGGGGGTCGCCGACCCCGATCACGCTGCCCGGCACCGGCGCGAGGCCGAGCAGTCGGGTGGTCAGGCTGGCGACGTCGGCGTTGCGGACCGGCTGCGCGCCGTCGTACGACGGACGGCTGGTGCCCGGGTCGCGGTAGTCCGGATTCAGGTCGTAGAGGTCGCTCCCGGGGCTGACGCCCGGCCCGGAGACGATGAACGGGATCCGGTAGTCGTCCAGCGTGGCGGCATCGGCGTGGCCGTTGGTGCCACGCCCGCCGTGGTCGGCGGTGATGACCAGGCTGGCCCGCCCCTTCAGGACGACCGAGGTTCGCACTGCCTCTCGGATGCGGCCGAGGAGGCCGTCCACCCGTTCGACCGCGCGCAGGTAGGCCGCACCCATGAACCCGCTGTCGTGGCCCGCGATGTCCGGGGCGGACAGGTGCACGAAGGTGAACGCGGCCGGCTGGCTGCCGAGGTCGGCCACGAGTCTGCTCACCAGCTGGTCGTTGTCCTCGTCGATGACCGCTCGGTCGATCGAGGTGGCCCAGCTGCGCTGGTAGAGGGCGAACTTGGACTTGCTCGCATACATCGCGGTGCTGCGACCGGCCGCGTGGACGACGTCGAAGACCGAGGCGATCGGTCGGCCGGCGTGCGAGCTCACGGTTGCCTGGCCCGGGTCGGTGTTGAAGTCGACCTCGTGACCGTCGGGTCCCTCGACGGGTCGACCGGTGAGCATGCCGGTGTGGTTGGGCAGCGTCTCGGTGAGCTCCTGCGCGGTGCGCGCGTTCAGGGTGCTGGCCCCGCCCCGGATCAGCGCGAACAGGTTCGGCAGGTTCCCGGCGCCGAGCTGGGTCACGGCGGTGGGGTTGAGGCCGTCGACGGAGATCGCGAGGACGGGCGTGGCCGCCCGCCTGGCCGCTGCGGCGGCCGCGGGCTCGCGGTCCGGAGCAAGGGGGGCGTCACACGCGGTGGCCACGAGAAGCGCCACCATCACGGCGGCCACCGCAGCCAGGGAGCGAGGTGCCGTCACGCGGCCACGATAGGCCAGCCCCTCCCTTCGCCCGGGAGGCTCGCTCCCGGGCACCAGGCCGCCCGACCCGCTGGGTGCGGTCTCAGCGGACGAGCGAGGTGACCACGTAGGAGCCGACGAAGGTGACCACCAGCACGAGCAGCACGAGCGCGAGGGTGGGCAGCAGTCGGCGCTGGGGTCTCTCGGAGTCCTCCGCCGGCAGTGCGTCCAGAGCGACCAGGAAGGACCTGATGTCCGGCCAGCGCTGGGCCGGGTCGATCGCAAGCGCCTTGAGGATCGGCGCGTCGAGGTGCCGCGGCACGTCAGCGACCTGTGAGGGAGCAGGCGGCAGCTGGGCTGCGACCAGGCTCGCGATCCCGTCCTCGCGCACCAGCCGCCCGGTCAGCAGGACATAGGCCACCGCACCGAGCGAGTGCACGTCCGCGCGGATGTCGAGTCCCTGGCCGAGGGCCTGCTCGGGGGCGATGTACGCCGGGGTGCCCACCACCTGGGTCAGTCCGGACGCATGGGAGACCGTCTTCGCGACGCCGAGGTCGGCCACCAGCACCTCGGTGCCGCCTTCGGGCAGCGATCGCAGCAACAGGTTCTGCGGCTTGATGTCGCGATGGATGATCCCCTGACGGTGCAGCACCTCGAGCCCGGCGCCCGCCTGCCGGATGATCTCGAGCGACTCCTCGAGTGCCGGTCGACCCTGCTCGATGAGGTCGGCGACGGTGCCGCGGTCGGCGTAGGACATCACGAAGTACGGCGTGCCGCTCTCGGTCTCGCCGCTGTCGAAGACCCGGACCACGTGGTCGGCGTCGGCGCGCCGCAGGATCCGTGCCTCCTCCAGGAACCGCTCACGGATGTCGAGCCGCTGGGCCCAGTTGTCGGCGAGCGCCTTCACCGCGACATCGGAGTCGAGCTCGTCGTCGTGGTAGCGCCACACGGTCGCGAACCCTCCGGCTCCGATACGTTCGATCTGTCGCAGACGACCGAGACGCTGCGGAAGGGACACGTCGGTATTGTGCCCGAGTCCTGCCCCATGGCCCGACAGCACGGGAGGAACCGGTGACGCCTTCATCCTCCGACGACCCGTCGGGCGAACCACCCGGTGGTGCCGCGTCGTTGGAAGAGCTGGCCCAGGCCGCCGCGACCGGTGACGGTGAGGCACTCAACGACCTGCTCCTCGCGATCGAGCCGAGGGTGCGCCGCATCGTCGGACGGATGCTGCTGCACCCGCAGGACGCGGAGGAGGCGGCCCAGGACGCGCTGCTCGCCGTGGCACGCAACATCGCGAAGTTCGAGGGCCGCAGCCGGTTCACCACGTGGTTGCACTCGGTGGCCAGCAACAGCGCCCGGTCGACGTACCGCACGTTGAAGCGGCGCTCTGTCGAGCATCCGGCCGAGGAGCTGCCACCGACCGTGGATCCGCGTACGACGAGCGTGATCGCCGGCAGCCGGCTGGACCTCCTCGAGGCGCTCGAGACGTTGCACCGCGACCACCCCGACCTCGTCGAGCCGTTGGTGCTGCGCGACGTCAACGAGCTCGACTACAACGAGATCGCCCGGCTGCTCGACCTGCCCCTCGGCACCGTCAAGTCGCGCATCCACCACGCCCGCTCCTTCGTCCGGCCGCTGCTCCGCGTGCAGGACTAGAGTCCCGAGCCCACCGTGAGGACCTGCTTGGAGCGGGCCACCTCGGTGCAGGTGCCCGCCAGGTCGCAGCGCTGGATCCAGGTGCCACCGGTCGCGGGATCGTCGGTGTTGCTGCCGAAGACGTAGAGGTGGTCGTTGTCGGCCCACTGCGCCCCCAGCGTCCAGTCCGGCGCGTCGATCGTGGCCACCAGCTTCCGGGGTCCGTCCGAGGCGTCGATGATGCCGAACTCGCCGGGGCCGAAGCCGTCGCTGTCGCTGGGGATCGCGATCAGCCGGGTGCCGTCGGGGCTGAACCGCACGGGGGCGCTGTCCCCGCGCCAGTCGCAGGTCGTCCAGCCGGTGTTCTGCCTCTTCAGGAAAGTCGACTGGACGCGCAGGCAGGAGTTGGCCTCGATGCTGATCCCTTCCGAGCCGACAGCTCCGGCGAGGTAGGAACCACCCGGTGAGAGCGACAGGTCGTCGTACCCGATGGATGGGGTGATCCTGCTGCGTCCGGTGTCCGGGTTCCAGCGGACCAGGTCGATCTGGGTCTCGATGTCCTGGGCGATGAGCACGTCGTGGCCGGCGAACGCGGGAGTCAGCACGGGGGAGCCCTCGGTCGCGTAGACACCGGTGACCTTGCGGTCGGGCAGGCTCCACACCTTCACCTGGCCGGCCTTGACGTCGTAGGCCACGACGCGCTTGCCGACCGCGTCCGGGTCCCACGTGCTCACCTCGGCGAGACGCCGGGCGGGCTGGTCCTGCGTCACCCACCACAGGGTGGACGAGGCCGCGTCCTGGGGCGAGACGGCAGTGGCCACCAGCCAGCCGTCGGCCGCGCGGGTGACCCGTTGCACGCGCCCCTTGGCGAACGCGACGACGGTGTCGCCGTCGTGGATCTGGCCGCCGCCGGCGTACAGCAGGGGCTCGTTGGTCTCCACCTGAGCCGGCACAGGCGAGGCCGTCGGGCCGGTCGAGGGGCCGGTCGTGGGGCCGGTCGAGGGGCCGGTCGTGGGGCCGGTCGAGGGGCCGGTCGAGGGGGTGGACGTGGGGGTGATCGTGGGGCTCTTCGTCGGCAGGGCGCTCGGTGAGCCCGGCTCGTCGGACCCGCGCACCACAGCGGAGACGGTCCCTCCGACGACGCCCACGATCCCGGCGGCGATCAGCGCTGCTGCAGTGGTGCGGTTCATGGCGACTCCCAGGCTCGTCTAGATACCTACACCTGTGAGAGGTCGAGAGACCGCATTTGGTTCTCCGGGTGTCCGTCGTCGGTCGGACGAACACCCGAAGTCTCAGGCCACCCGGAGAAGTCGGTCCCAGATCCGGCTGCTGGCTCGGCGGGGTACGACGGACTGCTCGGCCCGGGTCTGCTCCCTGACCGCGATCTCCTCCACGACGCGTTGGGCGGCGGCGCGCCCGTCGGCGATGTGCTGGGCGGTGAAGGAGAAGTCGGTCATCCGGGCGCCGAGGTCCGGGGTGGTCATCCGGTGAACGGCGACGCGCGGGCCGAGGTCAGGCTCCGGGCGGACCCGGGTGGCCACGCCGAGGCTGGCAACGAGCACGTCGATCGGCGTACGCCCGCGCGGCAACCGGGCCGGCACGCTGGCGTCGAGGACGAACACGCGGGTGGGCGCGAGGTCGGCGGCACCGCTGATCGGCACCAGGTCGGCGACGCCGCCGTCCACGTGCAGGCCGGGGTAGCCGCAGCTGGCCGGGAGAGCGACGGGAGCGAAGACGGCAGGCACTGCGGCCGAGGCGAGCAGGAGCTGGTCGATGTGTCCGTGGCGGTGGTAGACCGCGCTGTCGCCACCGAGCGGCGTGGTGACGATCCGGACCGGGGTGGAGAGGTCCTCGAGTCGGGGGACCGCGGCCCACTCGTTGATCAGGCGAGCCAGCGCGTCCGAGGAGAACAGGTAGGGACGCTGGCGCAGCAGGTGTCCGACCTGGGTGAGCGTGCCGCCGGGGAAGATGTCCCGGGTGTTCAGGCGCAGCCAGCGGGCGCGGAGCTCCTGGACCCGGAGGCGGTCGGGGCGGAAACCCATGAAGGTGGCGTTCAGGGCGCCGACCGAGGTGCCGACCAGGGCGTGGGGAACGATGCCGTGATCGAGGAGGACCTCCATCATGCCGACCTGCACGGCACCGCGTGCGGCCCCGCCGGACAGCACGAACACGTTCCGTTCTTCCCCCGAGGATTCTGACCTGTTGTCCATGACGCCCTCTCGCGCAGACCCCCGTCTGTATCCATTTCCACTATGACAAGGGAATGCCATATATAGGACGAAATACAGGAAATAGTGCAGATGGTCTATTCCGCGGGGACGACCGGGTGGCGCGGCGGTGGGAGAGGGCAGGAGGCAGCGGGCGTGCGGTATCAGTCCTCCGGGAGTGCGGCGAAGACCTGCTTGGTGTCGCGGTACCAGCCCATCGACTTCTTCGGGTGGCGCCAGCGGCTCTTCATGGCGTCGCGGGCCTCCTGGTGGGTCGCGTCGCCGGCCTGCTCCGCCTCCTTGAGGTGACGGTCCTGGGCCTTGATGACGTCGTCGGCGCTCTCGCCGTGGTGCTCGAGGTCGCAGGGCCCGCCGAGGGCCTGGCAGGTCATGGTCTTCATGGTCGTCTCCTTACGTCGTGGTGTCCTGATCGCTTGACGAGTCAGACGGACAAAGTGTGACCATCTCAGCCGTGCGTCCGACCGCCTTCGCGGCGCACGACTTGCGAGAGTACGTCGGGTGCAGCGCGGAAGGTGATGGAGCGCACCACGCCGCTGTCGACGGTGAAGTCGAAGACGACCTTGGCGGCGCCGAGGTGGAACCAGGCGGTGCCGGGCCGGTCGCCGACGAAGACCGGGAGCGCGGCCCTGGCGCTGCCGTTGAAGAACCTCGCCACCTCCTCGCGGCCCTCGATCTGCCGCGGTGTGCCGACGAGGACCGCGGCGTCGTCAGCGATCACGGCGGCGTCGGGTGCGAGCAGTCGCAGCAACTGGTCGAAGTCGCCGTTCCTGGCTGCGGCCATGAAGGCGTCGACCACTTCCCAGTCCGCAAGTCGGTCCTCGGGATGGGGCTGGGCGACCTTCGCTCGTGCCCGCGAGGCCAGCTTGCGTGCCGCCGCCGGGGTGATGTCAAGGATCGCTGCGATCGTCGTGAAGTCGAAGCCGAAGGTGTCGTGCAGCACGAAGGCGACCCGCTCGCGCGGGGAGAGACGGTCGAGGACGACGTGCAGGGCGAGGCCGACGGTGGCGGCGAGCGCGACGTCGTCGGCCGGATCGTTGACGTGCACCCCGGCCTCGACGTCATCCACAGGCACGGGGGTGCGTGAGCGCAGCCGGTCGAGGCACAGCCGGGTGGTCACGGTCGTCAGCCAGGCCGGCAGGCTCTCGATCTCGGCGTCGGTCCCGTGCAACCGCAGCCACGCCTGCTGGACGATGTCCTGGGCCTCGGCGTGGTCGCCGAGCACCCGGGTCGCGATACCGACCAGGCGTGGTCGTTCAGCCTCGAACAAGTCTGTCCGGTCCACGGTCCCCACCTGCCACCTCTGCTGCTCACCCCACTGACGCACGAGCCGGACCAAGTGTGACCACGCCCGGTGAACGCGCCGCGGACTCCGTCCGCGACTGTGCGGCACCGGTTGCGGTCCAACGCCGCTGACGAGCGAAGCCGCAGGCCGGGCCAACGGCCTGACCTGCGGCTTCTGTGGTGGCCAGGGGCGGGGTCGAACCGCCGACCTTCCACTTTTCAGGCGGACGCTCGTACCAACTGAGCTACCTGGCCGTACCTCTTCCCGTCCCTCGGCCGGAGCCGTGACACAGGTCAGCCTCTGTTTCCAGAGGCGAGGCGAAACCTTACCGGAACGCCTCCGGGCCTGCTAACCGGGCGGCCGTGCTCAACCGCCGGTCCGCAGGAGCGTGATCAGCGCAGCGGCCGTCTCACCGGCCGCCTGGAGGGCCACCTGCTCTCGGGAACGTCGCTCGTCGAGCTGCTCCAGCGACCGTTTGGCCTGCTCGCCCAGGAACGCCAGCCTCTCCGCGAGGTCGGGGTCGGCCTCCCCGGCGGCGCGGAGCTCTTGCGACTCGAGGGCTTCGATGCGTGCCACGAGCTGGTCGACCGAGCGTCGGCTGGACTGCTGGAGGCTTCCCTCGGTCTCGGCGACGAGGCTCTTGGCCCGCGCGAGCATGGCGTTCGCGGTCTCGTCGCCGAGCTCGCGGCTGCGCCTGGTGTGCGTGGCCCCCTCGACCTCGGGTACGACGAGAAGGGTCCCGGCGTCCAGCCGCTCGCCGAGGCGACCTGCGCGCAGGTCGAGGGTGGGGTTCGCCTCGGCCAGGGCGTTCAGGGCAGCGGCCTTGGTGCCCGGTGTCTTGCCGACCTTGAACAGCTGCTCCACGAGCTCGGTCAGGTTTTTCTGGTTGTCGAATCGCGTCACTCGCATGAGTTGACCTTTCTAGGACAGGCGGACGTTGAGCGGGGTCCACGGGTTGGTGAGCGGATTGCCGTTGACCTCGATCCGGCCGTTGGTCAGGTTGCCGAGGACCGTCAGCGCCTCGCCGGAGACCTGCTGGTTGTCGATCTCGACGAACCCCGTGTCGATGATGCGGAGCCGGACCGAGACGTCCTCCTGCTCGGCGCGCACCTGGTTCGAGGTGAACGCGAGGGAGAACGCGTCGATCGCCACGATCGGGGAGTTTCCGCCCGCGTGGTGGCACTGGTTGGACTCGAAGATGCCGGCGCTCGGTTCGGCCACCAGCACGCACGGCACCTCGCTCGCGGCCTGGAGCAGGTTCCCGCCCACGTGGCTGGGCAACCGGCTGTCCCGGCTTACGACCCTGGCAACGTTGGTCCGCGACACCCAGAAACGCTCCTCCTGGGCCTCTACGACCAGGCGCGCGAAGTCCGGCGGCCGCTCCCTGTTCGGCCAGCCGATCAGCAGCGCGAACCCGTCCTTCGCCGTCATGCTGGCGAAGTTGTCCGCGACGTCGAGTGCGGCGAAGGTCTCGAAGCAGCCGATCCCGGCGCTGAACTCGGGGCCGCGGTCGCTGTGGACGTCGTGCACCTGGTTGCGCAGGAGCATCGCCGAGGCGCAGCCGATGGTGCCCACACCGAAGACGCCCAGCACGTTGTCGTCGGCGGAGACACGGTCCACGACGTTGTCGTGCACCGCGGCCTCGGCGACCCGGACGAGGGTGACCCCGCCGGGGACGAACTCGCGGCGACGGCTGCTGGTGATGTCGCGGATCCGGTTGCCGGACACGGTGACCACCTCACCGGAGCTCTCGATGGTCATGTTCACTCCGCCGCCACACTCCGAGATCGTGTTGCCCGTGAACGTGGCGTCGGTGAACGACCCGTCGAGGCGTACGGCGGAGTCGGTGAACCGGGTGATCTCGTTGTTCGCGACGTGCACGTCCTCGAGCTGCGACTTGGCCTCGCTGAGCAGCTCGACGCCGAAGCGCACCTGGTCGGTGTCCCGAGCCAGCCCGAAGAGACTGTTCGTCATCAGTGTGGTGTGGTCGGCGGCCACCACCGCGCCGGTGCCGAAGCAGGCCAGGAAGTTGCGGATGACGTGGATGGCGCCCGCGGGCACCTCGCCACCGACGTGGATGCCGGTCTGCAGGCAGCCGTAGACGGAGTTGTCCTCGATGGTCGTCCCGTCCAGGTGGAGCACTGGAGTGGTTCCGTCCAGCGTGCCGAGCAGCACCCCGATGATGCCGGCGACGACGACGTTGTCCCGGATCGTGAGGTCCGCGGTGACCAGACCCGTCCGCTGGTTGTCGAGCGCCGCGAGGGGCGCGATGGCGGCCGAGGCACCAGCGAGCAGGCACCGGGAGACCGACATCCCCAGCAGCAGTCCGTGCAGCGCCAGCGCAGCGCCGCTGTTCTCGCTGACCTGGGTGTTGCCGAGGAACTGCACCAGGCCCAGCGGGTCGTCGATCACGTTGAGCCGCTCGAGGTCGACGAAGGCGGAGTTGCCGACCTGCAGGCAGCGCTGTGCCTGGTCGCCCTCTCGCTCGGTGACCAGGGTGAGGTCGCGGATGCCGAGGTCCACGCAGCCGTCGACGATCATCGCCGCCCCGCCGCTGCGGTGGTGGATGACGGTGCGGGCGCCGGAGCCACGGATCCGCACCGAGATGCCGTTCTGCACGTTGATGGTGTCCTGGACCAGGAAGACGCCGATGCCGATGCACACCGTGCCACCGCCGGCCGCGATCACCTGGTCGACGGCAGCCTGGATGGTCAGGTCGCCGGAGTTGTGGGACTCGAGGGTCACGCAGGCGTCGCAGCCGCATCCCTCGCCCTCCTCGCAGGTGCACTCCGGGGGCCACTCCACCCGGCAGTCACCGATCGCGTCACTGCCGACCGTGAAGACGCCGAGCTTCATGAAGTGGTGGTGGATGCCCTTCGGCGGCTCGTGCACGAGCGTCTCGCTGGTGCCCTCCACGGTGCGGGCGGCGATCACCCAGTAGTCGCCGGCATGCAGGGTGTCGGCGGCGCCACCGTTGAAGGTGACCGTGATCCCCTCCTCGAGCGGGGTGGTCACGTTGACGCCGGCCTCACGGACCAGTGCCTCGGTGGGGGTCGCGCTGTCCCAGCGGCGTACGCGCGGGTGCCGGGCTGTCGCGATCGCGAAGGCCGACAGGTCCTGGTCGACGAGGATCTCGCCGGTCGCGTGGTTGACGTCGAGGATCTTCACCAGCGGGCCGCCGGTGCCGGTCTCTCGCATGGCGAGCTCGACGTGGTCGTCGAGCAGCTCGAGGTGCTGGTCGACCTCGAACCGCATCCACGAGTCGCGGCCGGTCGAGCCGACGGTGATCGTCGAGTGGCTGGCCGGCGCGGCGACGATCTTGGTCACCGACGCGGCCAGCGAGGCGTTGTCCCGGGACCACTTGAACAGCGCCTTGGTGGCACCGCCGAGGGTGCCGGCCTGGTGCACCTCCACGCGGTAGAGCCGGTTCTCGAGCCCGGTGTAGCCGCCGATCGGGGAGACGACGCAGGGACCGGCCGATGGTGCTACCGGCGTCGACTCCGAGCTCAGTCGGGCGGTCGAGGCTGCCGTGAGCGTCGTCCAGGTCGGCAGGTCGGTGGCACAGGTCAGCCCGACGTCCCCGTCGATCGACTTCACCTGCCAGGCGGTCTGCATCCGGGTGGCCGTGTCGGGGCCGCCGAGGGCGGGCTCGATCAGCCTCTCGTCCTCGTAGACCGTGACCTCGCGCTGCCAGACGTCCAGGTACAGCAGGCTCGCCGTACCCGCCGCCGAGCTCACCGTCGGGTAGCCGGGTGCGTAGAAGAACGGCTGGCTCTCGTAGGCAAGCGGTGCCACGCCGACGCGGTTGCCGAGGTGCGGGTCGAACGGCGACTTGGCCGGGTCGACCAGGTCGCTGAGATCCCCGAAGCACTCCGCGCCGATGCCGTCGACGTAGGCCCGTCCCGGTCCGATGGTGATCTTCCCGGCGCCGGCGAGCCCGATCTTGAACCCGTCCGGGGTGGTGGCCGGGTAGACCGCCGGGCCCAGGGTGTCGTACGACGTGGCCCGGTCGCGCCGGTCGAGGATCGCCTCGAGCTCGTTGAAGTCCGAGTCCAGGCTGACCCGGCCCTGCTGCTTGCGGACACCGCTGAAGCCCCGCCTCGGATCGAACGTCAGGCGTGAGTAGTCGCCGCTCATGGTTCCTCCCTCAGATGGTGCGTCATCAGGTCTCGTAGATCAGGCCGGCCTCGAGGCCGATCGGTAGGTACTCCTCCAGCCGGAGCCGGAGGTTGGCTTCTCGCTGCGGCTGCTTGAGCAGGCAGAAGACGCCCATCTCGGAGCCGTCGGCAGCCCCCGTGCGGATCTGCAGAGGGGCCGTCGTGCGCAGCTGGGCGAAGTCCGGCCGGCCGTACGCCGTGGCACCGAAGGTCGGCTTCAGCCAGCGAACGTTGGCGTTCTCGATCGCAGTCTCCATCGCCGGTGTCAGCGGGGCGCCGAGCTCCTCGCGCCGCTCCGCCTTGAGCCGGGCGATCTCCAGGTCGGGCTGGCAGCGGTACTGGCGCGGGGTCTTCGAGCCCCACGGCACGAAGCTGAACCGCACACAGCCGGTCTGGGTGCGCTCGACCCGCACCCTGCCCGTGAACACCGACTCGCTCGCCAGCTCCAGCTGGAAGACCCGGAACTCGCCGAACACGGTGCAGCGCTCGACGTGGGCGGGGGGGCCGCTGGTCCCGGCGGCGTCCGAGACAGCGGTCCCCTTGGGGTCGCCCTCCTTCTCGATGCCGTCGACGATGCTGTCCAGCAGCCACAGCCGGGTCACGTGCTCCGGGATCCGGAGGGCGCCGACGACGCTGAACGCGACCTGCACCTCGAGCTGGGTGTTCCGCCGGGCGTTCGCTGGCCCGGGCGCGACCACGATGCTCGGGCCGCTCGGCCGCGGCGACAGTCCCTGGACCACCGAACGCCCGGGCACCAGCGTGGTGTGCAGCAGTCGGAGCGCCCGGAGGTCGCCGTCGATCTTCAGCCCGCCCTCGATCAGGAGCCCGTTCAGGGTCAGCGAGGCGTCGGTCTTGGGCGTGGCAGTGAGTACCACGAGGGCACCGCCGGCCAGGCGCACGTGCGGGCGGAACCCGTTCGCCGCCTGGATCGTCAGCTCCTCGTCGGCCAGCAGGGTGATGCTCGTGCTCAGGTCGTAGGTGAGGTTGTCGGTGATCTCGACGACCGTCCCGGGGGCCACCCGCCCGGAGATCGCCGTGTCCAGGGCAGCACCCCCGCCGCTCACCGTGACGACCGGGGGACCGGCGGCAGCGAGCCAGTTGCCGCGGGCGTACTCTCCGCCGCCGAGGTCGGCGCTGGCACCTTCACACCAGTGCACCCGCAGGTCCTGGCCAGTACGGCCCGTGGGCAGGGCGAGCCGGCCGCGCTCGGGATCGATCCGGATCACCGTCCCGGTCGGCTGCGCGAAGCCGCCCGCCGTCCACTGCCCGAGGTTGGCGCAGGCGATCTCGCTCGCGGGCACGGGGATACCGTCTGCCTCGACGAGCAGGCGCGCGCACCCATCCTCGCCGTACCAGCCGGCCGAGTCGTCGAAGAACGCCGCGGGTCTTACCGGGGTGTCGATGCTCCGCTCGGTGCTGCGTCCCGCCGCGGTCGGCTCGTGGTCCCCAGTGGACCACAACGGGAGATCGTGACCCAACGGGCTGAAGGTAAGCCGCCAGGCGGCTCCGGCGACCTGCCGCGGAACCGTGCGCGTCCTCGGCTGGGCGACCAGCCGCCACAGGAGGAACCCGAGGTGCGGGATGTTGTGCCAGCCCTCGCTCTCGGTGATCGCGCGCACGTCGGCGGTGTGGGTCGCCTCGTCCCACGGTCCGTCCACGCGGTCGCAGCGGTCGACCGAGCGCAGGTCGGGGCAGCCGTGGCAGTCCGGCCGGAGGTGCTCCAGGTGCTGGTTCCAGTCGAGCAGCGTAGAGAACTCGACCAGCCTCGTGTCCCAGCCGGTGACGTCGCTGGAGAGCTCCTCGAGCATCGCCGGGGTGCCCTTGCGACGGCGGTAGTGGATCGTCTTCGCGACGTCGGCGCGAAGCCTGACCGGGTTGGCCGCGGCGAGGTCGGGACCGGCCAGGTCCGTGAACAGCGACTCGGCGCTCGCTGCCGCCGCGGCGACGTCCAGGTCGTGCAGCGGGATGTTGCCGACCAGGTCGCCGATGTAGGGGATCACCCACCGCTGGCTGGTCTCGATGAAGAAGTCGTCCCAGAGCTGCTGGATGTCGTCGCGGAGCTCGTCCGCCTGGCCGGTGACCAGTCGCAGCAGTGCGCGCAGCCCGTCACCGTTCTCCGCGTCCGAGATCCGGTAGGTGGCGGGGAGCAGCTCGAAGAGCCGGTCGGGGGAGCTGGGTCGCAGGGTCACAGGACGATCCCTCCGGTCGAGCGGAGCCTGACGTCGAGCTCGGGCACGTCGATGCAGGCGATCTCGGCAGGCAGCACTGCGCCGGTCGGCCTGGACCAGCGGGCCGGCAGCATGAACAGCCGCGCCACCGGTTGTACGGCGGCGGGGTCGAGCCCGCGCACCAAGCGGTAGGCAGGGTCGGTGTTCTTCAGGTCCAGCGAGTCGATGTCCACGCTCTCCACGCCCTCGACCGACTGCAGGGTCGCGTAGAGGTCGCTGAGGTGGACCGGTGCGCCGAAGTCCCGGTTGGCGAACGCCATCGAGTCGATCAGGGCGGCCCGGGCCTGTTCGAGGACCTCGGTAGCGACGTACCTGCCGTTGACGCCGACCGTGCCGTCGACCGAGATGGGCACCCGGGCATAGCTGCTCATCACGAGCGGCCGGTTCACGTCGCGTTCGGCGTCGAACGTGGCACTCAGCCGTTGCAGCGCGTCGGTGCTGAAGACCGCACCGTCCACGCCGGCGACCGTCACGTGCACCACCCGGCGCTGACCCGTCCACACCCAGTCGGCGCGCGCGTTGGACACCTCGCCGCTGGTCAGGGTGGAGTCCTCGAAGTCGCGCAGCGAGATCGCCCGCCCGAACGTCCGCACCGTCCCGGGGGCCGTCTCTCGCGCCCGGTCGAGCATCTCCGGGTCGGCGCCGCCCTCACCCGGGACCGGGTTGGTCACCGACTTCACGCCGGTGGGCCGGTCGAGCAGCGTGGTCAGCTTCCGGGCGTCGACCCGCCCGTCGATCCCCACGCCCTGGCGGTACCACGCCTCGAGGTTCAGCCGGCCGGTCGGCGGCCGCGACCCGGTGGTCCCGTCACCGAACTGCACGGTCGTGGTGCCGTCGTCGGCAGCCCGGGTGGTGAAGACCTGGTCGGTGGCGCCGGCGCCGTACAGCGTGGGCACCTCGCTCCAGATGGCCCCGTTGACGAACACCTGCAGGCTCGACGCCGCTGGGCCCGCGGCGGGGACGTAGGTCAACGGCTTCTTGCGGAGGTCGAACCGCTGGAAGGACGCCGCGGCGTCACCGTCGCCGAGGATCTCGGCCCGGACGGTCTCGCCGTGGCTGGCGGGTGCCACGTTGCCGAGCAGACAGGCGGTGTCCCGGTCGAGCGCCAGCGGGGTCTCGGAGTCGACGAGCACCCGGAGCCACGAGCGCTGCTCGCGTCGCGGGAGGCGGGGGAACAGCAGCAGCCGGCGGTGGCCGGGCGCCGGCAGCACGCGGATCTTCAGTGCGGCGGCGAGACCTCCGGCCAGGCCGGTCAACGGCTGCGACGGTGGCCCGGTCACCGCTAGGTTGAGCGAGAACGAGATGGCGGGGTCGGGGCCGAGCGCCATGTTCACCGACCCGGTCACGGTAGTGCCGAGGAGGCCGGTGAGGTCACCGGAGAGCACTCCGTCGAGGAACCGGGTGTGCACGGGATCGAGCCGCAGCGCCACGACGGTGGTGGCGTCGGCGCGGGTAGGACCGAACCGGACGGCCTGGCCGGGCGCGCCGGGGACGACCGCGAGTCCGTCGTCCACGACGGTCACCACGGCGTTGGCGAACGCGGGCGACTCCGGTGCCGCCGCGCGGATCGCCGCCTGGAGTGCCGCCGCCCCGAGCTCCAGGTGAGGGTCGTCCGGGGGCAGCGCGATGGTCAGCGTCGTCGCCGGAGCGTCGCCGATCTCCACGGTGAGCTCGCCGGGGGCGCCGCCGAGGTCGGGGTTCCTGCTGAGCGGCCCGGAGACGAGCGCGGTCATCCGGAAGGACCCCGTCGCGTCGAGACCCAGCGTCGAGACCGTGGTCAGATCGGTCGCGGTGGTGCTGAACTCCACCCGGTTGCCGACCAGCGTGGTGGCCGTGACCTGCCCGACGGTCGCGGGGCTGCCCGCCTCGTCGACCGCGAGCAGTGCGCGCCCGGCCGGCAGGTCTTCGAGGTCGAGGACCGTGCCCGGCCGGTAGCGGCCCTTCTCGATCGTCCGCCCCACCTCGATGGACTGCCAGCCCGCCCGCCGGCCCGGGATCCACACCGTCTGCCCGCTCACCTGGTCCGGGTAGCCGTAGGGCCAGAACCGGAGGCTGTCCCCGAGCAGCTCGTGGATCACCACGTCCCGGACGTCGCCGGTCGGCAGCAGGTTCGCGAGCGTCCTCGAGCTGAGCGGCGCGAGCGTGAGCCAGCTGACCGTCCCGCTGTGCACCACGACCGGGGTGCCGCCCGGCGGGGTGCCGGAGCGCGCGGTGTTGCGCTGGGCGACCGCGTCGATCCTGAAGGGGATCGCCACGGTGGTGCCGTTCGCCAGCGAGGCGACCGCGAGTACGCGCCCCTCGGGCTCGAGGTCGAGGTACGCCGCGTCGAGGGCGATCTGGCTGGCCGAGGTGCCGTCGCCGTGGAGCGTGTAGTCCGTCGGCGCCGCCACCAGGAAGGTGGTGGTCGGGTCCGCCGCGACTTTGCGCTGGGTCACCACCGTGGTGCGCGGCGCGTCGTGGCCGAACAGGCGGAACGACCGCCCGAGGCGGTAGGCGCCGACGTCGAGCACCGACTCGTCCGAGACCGCGGAGAAGGCGCCGAACGAGAGGCCCGAGATCGGGGTGGCCCAGGTGACCCGGAGGAGGTCGTCGGTCGCGGTCAGGTCGGCCACCGTCTGCATCTCGATCCTGGCCTGCGCGAAGAAGACCACCTGGCTGCCGGGGGTCAGGTCGGCGACACCGGCGACCGCGTCGTCGTCAGGTGCCGCCACCGCCGAGGCAGTCCCGCTCCCGGTGGCGTCGATCCGCACCGGGGCGGGGAACGCGCGGAGCCGGTTGAGGCGGGCGTCGGCGTCGAGGGCCGTGAGGGTCTCGTACTTCTGCGGCTTCTGGCCCGCGCCCGGAACGCTCTGCACCCGCGACCGGGCCGGGATCAGCGCGGTGGAGCTCCGCTCGAGGGTGAAGGCCAGCCTGGTCGTCGCGGCCACCCCCGGGGCGAGGTGGTAGTCGATCAGCCGGACCAGACGGAGCACGGCGTCCCGGGTCGGCGCGGTCCTGATGAAGGCGTCGTTGGCGATCCGCTCGAGGTAGAACGAGAGCACGTCGGCGACCGCGGCCCACAGCTCCACCGCCGAGATCGAGTAGTCGTCGCTGACCCGGGAGCGCAGCGCCGCCAGCTCCGGCGTACCCGAGAGGTCGTGCAGCAGCTGCTGGCGGAACGAGCCGAAGGTGCCGGGCGCGTAGTCGATCTCGGAAAGCCATGGCCGGTTCACCGGGAGCTCGTTCTGGAAGGTCGAACCTCCGCAGCCGCAGTCGCAGGTCACGATCCACCTCCGGCTGTGATGGTCAGGGTGCCGCTCTCCATCCGGTTGGGGTCGTTCGCCAGCTGCGCGACCTCCCAGGCACCGATGGACAGGACCCCGAGCTGGAGCTCCCCGGCCGGATCGCGTCCGTGCCGGTGGAACACGGTGACCTCGGCGGAGTCGACGCCCTGGACCGCCTCGACCGCCGCGTAGACCCGGCTCAGGTAGACGGGCTGGGCGAACGTCATCCGACTTGCGTCGAAGAGCCCGGAACCCCGCGCCGCACTGCCACTGAGGGCCTGCGCCACCGCTCGCGTGACGTCGCCGCGGAAGTAGCCGGGCAGCACGCAGAGCTGCAGCTTGATCTCGAGCGGGACGTAGCGAGCGGGTCGCACCTCGAGGTCGTAGCCGGCCAGCCGGTAGCTGTTGAGCTGGTCCAGCACGCGCTCGCGCAGCTCCTCGCCGAGCGTCACGTGGCCGCGGGAGTCGACGACCAGGTCGGCCTCGTCGACCGGGTCGATCCCGACGAACACGGTGTGCCAGCTGCCCGTCCACCGGAAGCTGGCCACCGCACCCCCCACCCCGGGGACCAGCAGGGCCGCCTGGCGGTAGTCCTCCTCGGTCACGGCCCGGAGCTGGGTGGCCCGAAACGCAGCCGGTGCGTACTGCCGGGTCTGCTCGATCGTCTCGGCGTCGGTGCCGTCGGCCGCCGCCAACGGGTTGCGCACTCCGTGGATCGGGCCGGGCCACACGAGCGGGGAGCCGGGCGGCAGGGTGGGTACGACGACGTGGTGCAGCCCCTCGGCGCCGATGTTGCCGTCGCGGCCGTTGCCGATCCGATACGTCGCCACGACGTGCTCCACGTCCAGCAGTCGTCGGCCGTACTCCCCGTCGCCGAACCGCAGGGTGGCGACGCCGGCCTCGTCGACGTCGGCGACGAAGTGGTCGTCGAACGCGCGGCTGTCCAGCAGGTCGCGTTCCGGTGTCCACTCCACGGGCGGCGGCCCGGCCGAGCGCTGCACGGCGATGGCGACGGCGGGGCTCGCCGTACGCACGTCCTGGTCCGGGCCGGGAGGCAGGCAGCGCATCGTCAACGGCCCCTGCTCGAGGCGGATCCGGGCGCGGGGGCCGCCGAACGGCGGGGAGAAGTCCTGCGTCTCCACGACGGTGCGGCCGTGGTCGGCCAGGACGATGTTGCCGCGGGCCACCGAGAGCCGTCGTACGACCGTGCCGTCGTCGAGCCGGGCGGTCAGGCTCAACGGGAAGCGCAGGTCGTCGACCGCCTGCCAGGTCACCTCGACGAGCGGCAGCGTCTGGCCGACCGGCGTGCCACCGGGTGCCGGTTTCGGTTCGCCGTCGGCGTCGAGGGCGGCCAGGAACAGCCGGTCCCGCATCTGCGTCGCCACCGGGTCGCCGGGCGGGGTGGTGGCGTCGGGCACCACGCGGGTGATGCGCACGACTTGCCGGTGCTCGACGTCGGCGTCCGCGGCGGCACCCGTCTCCGGCCCGAGCACCTCCTCCAGCAGGACCAGGTCCCCGACCCGCAATGCAGGCCGGACCGCCTTCTGGGCGACCGGGTCCACGCCGTAGACATGGGCGCTGGTGGTGCCAGTCGGCAGGCAACAGCTCTCGTTGCCCCAGGCGTGGATCCGGATGGTGTTGTCGACCGGGTCGACCGCGGTGTCCTCGGTCGTCTCGAACACCCGCACCCGGGACAGCGCGGGATCGACGAGGTAGTCGTCGAACCACGCCCCCGACGGCTCGAACCCGCTCAGCGCGTTCAGCTCGGGACCAGGGGGCGAGCTGGGCTGAGGTGTCGGGACGGCACCGGGCACCCGGTCGAACCGAAGGGCGGCGGTGATCCGGGTGACCAGCTGGGTCCGGGCCGGGACTGTTCCCGGCTTGTCCACCTCGAGGTGCACGAAAGTCCAGGCGTTGCGGCCGTCGTGCATCTGGTAGTCGACGAGCTTCGCGTGCCGCTTGGCCGACTCGCGCTGCCGGGTCGTGTCCAGGTAGGCCTCGTTGGCCACCGAGTCCTGGAGGTAGCTCAGCTGGTCGCCTTCGTAGGCGAACAGCTCCAGGAGTGCGATCCCCAGGTCTGCCGGGCTCCGCTCCACCCACGACGGGTTCCGTTGCGCCACCAGGTCGAGGAGCAGCTGCCGGAAGCTGGCGTAGTCGCGGGCCAGGTAGTCGAGGGCCGGCTCGCCCAGCGGCTCATCGTCGCACTCGCCGGGGATGGCGCAGTCGAAGTCGACAGGGCACCCGGGCCGGAAGTTGATCGGCGAGACCGAGAAGAGCCGGTCGATGCCGGGAAAGTTGAACACCCAGGCGCCGGTGTCGTCCTGGTCCCACCCGAGCGTCAGGAGGTACGGCGAGAAGTCGCCCTGCTGGTCGACGACCACGTCGAGAACCTGCGGGTCGGCGGTCGTCACCACCGAGGTCACGCCCACCGTGACGATGCGCTCGCCGCCGTGCACCAGGATCGTCGAGAAGTTGGTGGTGAGCCCGAAGGCGCCGGCCGGGAGGTTGAGCAGGAAGTGCACGTGCAGCGTGGGCGTGCCCGGCACAGGACCGACCATCTCGAACTCGACGTAGTCGATGCCGTTCACGACGTTCTGCGCGAGCAGCAGCTGCCGGCGCGCGTTGTCCCGGCAGCTCGGACCCAGGACCGTCAGGATCCGGTTCGCGGTCGCCGTACTCATGTGCTCACACCTCCCTCATGGCCGCCACGGCGAGATGAACTGCGACTCGCGCAGCTCGCCCGACCGGCGGTCGGAGAAGACGACAGTCACGGTGAGCGTGCTGTCGGCGGCGGACACGTCGACGCTGTGCACCGCGATGACGTGGTCGAGGGTGCGGGTCAGGGCTCCCTGCACCAGGAACTGGGTCGCCGTGGCGAGGGCGTCCCCGTTGGGCATGAACACGAGCTGGCCGATCCCGCAGCCGAAGTCGGGACGGTTGACCCGCTCGCCCGGTGCCGTGAACAGCACCTGGTGGATCAGGTCACGGACATGGTTGTCCCAGTCCGTCTCGGCGGTGCGGCCGCGGCCGTCGATGCGGAACGGGAAGTCGAAGTACGTCGGGTCCATCGCGTCACCCCACGTCCACGGTGACTGTCCGCTGGACCGTGGCCGCGCCGGTGTCCGGCACCGCGACCATCAGCGCGCCCTCGTTGGCGTCTAGGTGGCCGATCACCCCTAGCGCGATGGCCAGCGCGAGCTTGCTGCGTGCCATCGGCTCCTCGTCCGGCCGCGGTGGCACCAGCGTGTTGAGCGCGTCGGCGATCGCCCGCGACATGCTCCCGGCCGTCAGGGTGCCGTCGGCCTGGAGGGCCCCGGCACGCAGCTTCACCGTGGCACTCATCCGACCTTCACCTTCATCGAGAGCAGCTCCGGAGTGGGCGGGGTGGCCGGGGCAGTCGGCGGCGCCGGCGTCACCGGGAAGGGGCCGGCGACCTGGCCAGGGTGCATGTGCATGTTGATGCTCTGCACCAGCTGGTTGAGATAGGTGTTGAGCTTGTCGCCGAAGACCGCGGCGTGCGAGGCGCCGTCGACCAGCTCGATCGCGGGTGCGTCGACGACGACCTTGGAAGACGCCTTGAGCGTGACCTTGCCGCCCTGCACCTCGATCTTGAGGAGGTTGGCGCCATCGGAGTCCGACAGCGCGATCACCTGGCTGTCGTCGTGGAAGGCCAGCAGCAGGCCTTCCTCGCTGCGGGTGATCTTGACGTCGGGGGTGGCCATCGTGCCCTCCTCGTCGGTCGGGATCTTGTCCGTGCCCCACCAGCACCCGACCCAGATCGGCCGGGAGACGTCGCCGGCCTCGAACTCGACCCACACCCCCGCGCCCACCTTCGGTACGGCGTACGCACCCGTGGTGTCGCCGGCGTACGGCGCACAGGGCAGTGCCCAGCCGCTGTCCACGTCGGCCAGCACCTCTGGCACCTGCACCTTGATCCGCCCCTGGTGACGGGGGTCCTGGTCGTCGGTGACCGTGCCGCGGTACTTCCCGTAGTGCCGCTCGGCGTTCTTCCCGGCAGCGGGAGGTGCGCCGGTCTGGGTGAGGGTCATCGCGCACCCCCGGTCCGGGGGCAGGCCTGGCTAGATCGCGAGGGCATCGTCGCTCCTGAAGTTCTCTCGGCGGGTCAGTCCGGTGGCGTTGCGGCGCAGCGTGAACTTCTGGGTCCAGGTGCCGTCCCCCTTGATGGTGTGCAGCACCCGCTCGACGTAGTAGCGGCCGCTGAACTGCTGCCCGACGCCGCGGACCATCACCGGCTGCTTGGCGCGCAGCACCTGGGCGTAGGCCACCGTGTTCAGCTCGCCCTCGGCGACGATCGACCAGCTGGAGCGGTCCACGACCGACTGGGCGTAGCGCTGTAGCTCACCGGACTGGGCGATGCCGAGCTGGCTCAGCAGCACCTTGCGCGGCCGGTCCGCGGCCGTGGCCGGGGCGGAGCCCATGCTGCTGGACTGGGCGGGCTCGGTGGCGTCACCGGCCTGTGAGCTGGAGTCGTCGGGGTCGATGGTCGCCGCCTGGGCCACGGCCGGGCCGAGCATGTCGAACTTGGCCTGGAACTTGTCGACGGTGGTCGCCGCCCCGGTGTTGACCGTCAGAGTCCCCTGGGGAGCGGCGTCCGGCTTCGGCGGGTGGAAGTGGCCTTCCACCTGCCCGCTCGACCCGAGCTCGACGAAGCACTCGTAGCCGTTGCGCTCCGCGAGGTGCTGGAGGAACGCGATGTCGGACCCGCGCTGGATCAGCGTCTGGTCGTCCTCCTGGCGGCTCCACTGCGTGGACTCGACGACCGGGGTGAAGCCGTAGTCCGCGTCGGAGAAGATGGCCGAGGCGACGTCGGAGTCCATCATGTTCGGCCACTGCTTGACCTTCTCCTCCAGGTGCATCAGCACGGTCGCGTCCATCGCGGTCACCACCAGCTCGGAGGACCCGGGGTCGCTGCCGAAGGTCGTCTCCAGGTTCACGACGTACGCGTCCATCAGCGGCAGCTCGGGACCGGTGCCCACCGAGACGGTGACCTGTAGGTGCTTGAGCCGACTGAACACGTCGTCGTCGAGCACCGTCCAGCCGCCCCCGTCCGGGCGTACGGCGACCGAGAGGTGGATCTTCATCATGTCGGCCATCGAGAGGTGGTCCTCGATCTCGATGACCTTGACCGCGCCGAGCACTGCCGCCGAGGCAGTTGCCCCGTCGATCGTGAGCTTGTAGCTGGTCGTGACGGCCACGTCAGCCCTCCGCCTCGGGGATCCTCAGCACGGCTGCCTCCTCGAGGAGGTCGTCGGGCCACAGGGCCAGGTTGGCGTCGCAGATCCGCCAGAAGCGCTGCGGGTCGCGGAAGTGCTGCCAGGCGATCAGGTCCAGCCGCTCGCCGTCGACGACCTGATGGCCGACGGACGCGGGCGTGGGTGGGATGAAGCGGGTCCCCACGAACGCGATCGCGTGACCCTCGCTGTCGGTCAGCGAGCGCGTGGGGACCTTCTCGTAGCGGCTCCCCTTGAAGAACACGGTGACTCCCTCTGGTGACTTCGGTCGGTTCAGCCCGGCAGCAGGTTGCTGAGGTTGGGCAGGTTGGGGCTGTTCTTCTGACTGAGGTTCTCCTTCGACTTCTGGTAGGAGATGAACGCGTCGCGACCGATGCTCGAGTCGTCGAACTCCAGGTAGGTGAGCACCTGCATGGTCAGCTCGACCTTCGCGGCGATCGGGTTCAGCCGGGTGTCGAAGGCCTCCTCGGAGATGGCGAACCCGGTCAGCTTCACCGGCACCACCCGCGACTTCCCCCAAACCAGGAGGATGAGTGGAAGGTCTGCCGGTGAGACCTGGACCTTCCCGGCCGCGGCCTGCTGCTCGATGGAGGCGGCGGTCAGCGTCGGGGGATACATCAGCAGCTCGAGGGTCGCCAGCGCCGGGTGCAGCCCGTCCTCGGCGACGGTGGCGTTGCCCGGCCGGTCGGGCTCGTCGAGCTGGTCGGCGGCATGCATGTCCACGCTGAGGCTGATCGTCTCGACCGGCGGCCCGGCCACCCGGAGCACGTCCTCCCGCGCGGTGCCGGAAGCCCCCTGCGCCGGCGCCGGCGCTGCCCTGTGGGCCAGCGTGCGCTTCATCGTGTCGGGGTTGAACTGGAACGCGATCAACGACGGCTGCGTGCCGGGCGTCTGGGTCTTGTAGACCGCCAGGGCGCCCTTCTGCAGGTTCGGCCGGAGCGGGGACTGGGCAGGCATCAGCGTTCTCCGTTTCTCATACCGACCCCGGAATCGTTCGCCAGCGGCCCTTGGGGTCCGGCTTGCCGTCCTGGACCTGAACGCCGTGCAGCGCCAAGCAGGCGTAGCCCCACTTGTTCCAGAGGTCCCCGTTGGCGTGTTTCTTCAGGTGGTCACGCAGGGACAGCTCGCCGGTCCCTTCGAGACGGCCGAGGCTGGAGGTGTAGTTGCTCTGGGGGCGACGGAAGAACGTGTTGAAGGCAGCGTTGTTCGCTGCGCTCGTCAGCGCCAGGTTCTCGGCCGAGTTCGGACCGGGAGGGTTGGCCTTGTTCTCGTGGATGTGGTGCCACTCCATGCCGGGGATGTTCCGGGACTGGTCGTTGTCCTCGCGAGCGCGGTAGTTGAGCACCTTCTTCGCGGTCTCGAAGTTGGTCCAGGCGTCCTTGAAACCCTTCGCGTTCTCGGCGGCGAGCTTGTCCGGTGGGAAGAACGGCTCGGAGCCGGGGACGTATTTGCGGATCTGCTTGTCGTACTGGCTGAACGCGGTCGTGAGCTTGACCGTCCCCTGGGCCGGGAAGACCACCGTGGAACGGATCTGGGCCTTTGCCTTGTCGACCCCGTTCTCGTCGAGCGTGCCGGTGAGCCATCCAGCACCACGCTTGATCTGGATGTACTTCTCACCGGCGAGCTCGGCAACGATCGTGTCGTTGTCCTTGACCGCCTTGACCTTCTTCGGCGGGCTCATCGAGCCCTCGATGACCAGCTCGCCACTCGCATGCTTCACCGTGAGATCCGTGAAGCCGTGCTGGGTCTTCCAGCCAGCCAGACGCTTCTTGAACCCGGCCTCATTGCGCTCGTCCTCGGTCATGGCGTCGACATCGGCGCTGACCGCAGCTGCGGCCGCGTCCCACTTGGCATCCGTCTTGTCGCCCTCGCCCTGACCGAACAGCGACTTGGCCTTGGCCACCACCCACGCGATCACCGCGTCGATGCCCTTGTCGACCTTGGCCTGGATCGCTGTGATCACCCTCTTCACCGCGCCACTCACGTCGCCGAGGCCGATCAGTCGGGCGAGGAAACCGAGGATCACCGGGATCGTGCGGGCCATCGCAGCCTCGACCCAGTTGGCGGCCGCGGCGATCTTGCCCTCCGCGATGTTGGCGATCGAGTCGACGATCGCCTCGACGAGCGCGAGGATCTGCTTGATCCGCTCGATGAAGAACGCCACCGTGTTGTACGTCGCGATCACGGCCTGGATCACCGCACCGGCGGGGTTGAACATCGTGACCAGCTTGGTGATGGCGGCCGTCACGATCTTGGTGACCGCCCAGTCCTTGATGCCGCCGATCACCATGTCCCACAGGCCGCCGATCGCGGCGACGATCTCCTTCCAGGCCGCCGCCGGCCCCTCGGTGACCAGCGTCTTGATGAAGCCGAACGCCTTCTCGAGCATCCCCATGGTCTTCTCGCCGAGCACCTTGACCAGCTTCACCCGGATCTTCGGGTAGGTGACACCGAGGATCTGCAGCACCAGGTCGAGGATCCCGCGCAGGTCCCAGACCTTGGGCAGCACCAGCCCGGCTCCCTCCATCGTCCCGACGAGCCAGTTGATCAGCCCGGTCTTCAGGTGCTCCCAGATGTTCTGACCGAACTGCGCAACGCCCTTCTTGACGGCGGCGACGAGGTGACCGACGAACTTGATCGGGTCGTTGATGATCTTCTTGAAGGTCGCACCGATCTTGCGGACGATGCCGACGATCTGCAGCCCGATCGGTCCGGCGATGAGCATGGCGCCCTCGAAGACGAACTCGAGGACCTTCTCGCCGACCGCGAGCAGGAAGCGGATCAGCCGGATCACCGACGGGCCGAAGATCGCCCACATCTTCTCGAACAGCACGAGCGGCTTGAGCAGGTCGGCGACGGAGAAGGCGTCCCAGGCCTTGCTGAACAGGAGCTTGATGCCTTCCCAGGTGAGGTCGAGCTTCTTCACCTCGCTCTTGAACCAGGCGGCGGCCTTCTCGACCGTCTTGGACTTCTCCAGGTTCTCCTTGATCTTGCCGCTCTCGTCGACCAGGTCGAGGACCGCGAAGATCAGGCCCTTGAGCGTCGGGGTCACCGCCTCACCGGTCACCGGGTCGCGCCCGAGCACCATCGTCAGCAACGGGTAGCCGCGCTGGGTCTTGGCCCAGTCCCCGATCTGCTTGAGCACCACGTCCTTGATGAAGGTGAGGACCTTGGTGCCGACGGCCTTGATGAAGTCCCAGACCCGGTTGACGACCGGCATGAAGATCGGCTTGATCTTCCGGGTCCAGGCGCCGACCACGTCGAGCGCGTCGTCGAGGGAGAGGGCGTCCCAGCCCCGGCGTACGAGTGCGAGCAGGCTGTCCAGGGTGAGGTCCAGCTTGACGATCTCCGCGTCCCACCACTTCGCGATCGCGTCGACCTTGCCCTCCTTGTCAAGCCGCTCGAACAGCGCGAGCCCCTCGGGCACCAGCTTCATCGCCGCGCGGATCCAGTCCTTGGTGCTGCCCTTGACGGGTACGTCGCGGATCGGGTCACGACCGATGACGAGGGTGATCAGGTCCCAGGGCGGGAAGTCCTTGACGATGAGGTCGGCGACCATGTTGCGGAGCTTGTCGATGGGCCCTTCCCACCGCTGTACTCGCGCGGTGCCCGCCGCCATCAGCCGGGCTGCGCGCGCGGCCGCCGGCTTCTGCTGGATGGTGTGCGTCAGCTCGTGGGCGATCAGGTGCTGGCCGGACGCCGTCGAGGGCTGGTACTCGCCGGCCCCGAAGAAGATGTCGCGACCGACGGTGAAGGCGCGGGCCCCGAGGCTCAGCGCCGCGCCCGCGGCCTCCCTCCCGGAGTGGACCCGGACGTCGGAGAAGTCGAAGCCGAACCGGGGCTCGAAGCGGGCGCGCACCCCGTGGTCCAGCGCGGCACCGCCGCCGTTCATCGAGGTGATGCCGCTCTCGACGCCGCTGGGCACCAGCTCAGGTCCAGCCGCGCTCGACGGCGCCTTCTGCACCTGCTTCTTCGTCTCGTCGTCGTCCTTGCGGGTCGGTGGCTCGGTCTTGCCGATCGCACGTTGCGCCACCCGGAGGAGCGAGGCGGCGACCGGCCGGGCGCCCGCGGCGAGGCTCGGGATCCGGCTCCCGGTGACGGCGGCCGCCGTACGCTCCGCCTCCTGCTCGAAGGGGTCGTTGCTCGGGCCGACGACGAGTCGCGGCTGCAGCCCAGCGAGTGCCAACGGCCGCCGCTGGCTCGTACTCTGGATCTTCTTCCGGGCACTCTTCTGGGCACTCTTCTGGGCGACCTTCCGGGCCGCGCTGCCGACGCGGTTCCGGTCGTGGGCCCTGGACCGCGGCAGCTGGGCGGTCGTGCGCAGCGCGAGCGCGTACTCACCCATGTCGGCCCGCCCCGTGGCTGCGGTTGACGGCGTTGACGACGGCAGCCCCGACGGTGCGCGAGAGCGGCCCGTTGCCGGTGCCAAGAGCGGGGGCCTGGACCTGGATCGACGCCTGCACGACGCGACCGGCCGGGAGGCTGCTCCGTGCCAGCCCGCCGACGACCGCCTCCTGGACCAGCACGCGCAGCTGCGCCGGGTCGAGGCCGGCCACCTGGGCGCCGGTGACCACGATCCGGTCGATGTCGATGCGGACGCTGCGGCTGCTCATCGCGTCATCACGTCCGCCCAGTCGCCGAACTCGACCGCGCTGAGCGGCTTGGCGAGCTTGGCGTACTCGCGGGCGGCGGCCCGCATCAGGTGCTCCATCCCGATCGAGGAACGGTCGTCGGCGGCGAGGAAGGCAGCGTTCACCGCGATCGAGCGGATGTTGCCGCCGGTGATCTCCATCCGGGAGAGCAGGCCAGGGTCCACCTCGTCGAGTGCGGCCGCGGTGGGGAACACGCGCTCCCAGATGCGGCGCCGGTGGTCCGCGCCGGGGAACTGGAACTCCACCAGGAACCGCAGTCGCCGCAGGAACGCGTTGTCGAGGGCCGCCCGCCGGTTGGTCGCGAGGATCGCGAGGCCGGTGTAGTCCTCCATCCGCTGGAGCAGGTAGTTGATCTCCAGGTTGGCGTAGCGGTCGTGGCTGTCGCGGACCTCGGTCCGGCTGCCGAAGAGCGCGTCGGCCTCGTCGAAGAGCAGGATCGTGCCGGTGCGCTCGGCGGTGTCGAAGATGCGGCGCAGGTTCTTCTCTGTCTCACCGACGTACTTGCTGACCACGCCCGCCAGGTCGACGCGGTGCAGGTCGAGCCGCAGGTGCGCGGCCAGGATCTCGGCGGCCATCGTCTTCCCGGTGCCGCTCGGGCCGGCGAACAGGGCAGTGATACCGCGGCCTCGGGTCAGCCGTTCCCCGAAGCCCCACTCCTCGTAGACCGTGAATCGATGCTGCACCTGGCTGGCGATCTCGCGCAGCTGCCCGCGGACGGTGTCGGGCACGACGATGTCGTCCCAGCCGAAGCAGGGCTCGATCCGCTGGGCGACGTCGTCGAGGGCACCCGCGGTCTCGCTGCGGCAGGCATCCCACAACAGCGCCCCGCTGATCGGCTCGGTGGTGTCGTGGGCGGCCCGCTCCACCACCTGCGAGATAGTGCCGGGGCCGAAGTCGAACTGGTGCACGATCGACTCGAGCTCGCCGTTCACCGTGTGCGGGTGCAGCTCGAGCGCGGCCCGCCACAGGGCCCGCTGCTCGCCGACGCCGGGCCTGGTGAGGTGTACGACGCGCACGCCCGGCGAGGTCGTCGGCCACCGGTCCCGGCTGAGCAGGAACAGAGGACCGGCCAGCTCGTCTACCAGCTGGCCGATCGTCTGACGTTGCCCGGCATCGGCGTACGACGAACCGGTGTCCACCACGAGGGCCAGCGCACCGAGCAGCGCCTCGCGGCCCAGCCGGGTCAGCAGGTCGGCCCGGTCGCCCTGCTCCTCGAGGGCGAACCGCTCGAGGTCCAGCAGCCACGGCCGCAGGCCGAGTGCGGCGCACGCCTTTGCCACGACCGCGTCACCGCCGGCGTCGGGTGCGCCGACCAGGTTCAGCGTCGGCCAGCGCTCGGCATCCTGCTCCATGATCGTGACGACCCGGGTGTCGAGCTCGTCGGTGCGCGTCGCGACTGCGGTCGGGCGGAGTGGCCGCAGGAGGTGCTCCAGGGTGCCGTCCGGGCGGTTGACGCCACGGAGGTAGTCGGCCATCCGGTCGTCCACCGAGAGCCGGCGCAGAAGGAGTGGCTCGCCGTCCTCCGAGAGCTCCACCAGTCCGAGCAGGCGCAGGGTTGCGTGCGGCATCAGGTGGTCGGCCGCCACCAGCCGGTCGATGGGGTCGGGGAAGACCAGCTCCAGCGCGAGCTGCGCGGTCGCGTGGTCCTTGCGCCCGTCCTGCTGGAGCTCCGCACAGTCGCGGGCGAAGTGACCGTCCAGCGCTGGTGCCGCCGCGACGAGCAGCAGCTCCTCCTCCTCGGGGGAGAGTCCGGCGATGGTGGACAGCACCTGCAGGGCCGGACGCTCGGCGGTGGACCCCTCGAGCAGGCCGAGTCGATCCTCGAGGGTCCTGACCTCTCCGACGAGCGAGCGGGCACTGTCCGGGTCGGCCAGGCGACGCATGCGCAGCCGCAGCAGCTCCAGCCTGGTCAGCAGCCAGACCGCGTTCTCGGCGCGCCAGGCCGCGGTCACTGCGGCAGCTCCACGGTCGCGGCATCCGTGCTCTCGGCCCCGTTGGCGCGGACCCGCACAGGGAAGAGGGCGTGCAGCTGGAGCTCGGCGACCGTGGCCGGGTCGCCGGCCGGCGCCGCGAACGTGACAGCGCCGGCGGTGCCGGGGATGACCAGCAGCTGGCTCTCGATCGTCAGCACCCGGAGGGTGGCGTACGCCGGGTCGGCCGAGGTGGCCCGGATCGCCGTCTGCAGCCCGAGGGCGAGGTCGGCGACCGACCCGAACGGCTCCACGGCGACCACGACCGGGGTGAGCGCCGCCACCTGGACCTGGAGGCGCGGCGTGGCGGCGGTCAGCACGGGCAGCGGGCGCAGCGAGCCGGACACGGCGGCCGAGCCGTCCCCGGCTCCGGGCGCCGCAGTCAGCCCGAGCGCTCCCGCGAAGGTCCCGGGCGCGGGCGAGGTGATCGACACGGTCGAGGCGAGGTCGCCGGAGACCACCACCAGGCGGTCGTCGCGCAGCTCGGCGCGGGCGGCGGCGAAGCGGGGGTCCTCGGGGGCGGCGTCGCGGACCAGTGCGGTGAGGATGCCGGCCACGGAGTTCCGCGGCACGTTCGCGGGCAGCGTGGCGGCCGCACTGACCGTCCGCACGGTGCCGCCGACGACGATCCTCAGGGTGTGGGCGGTGGTGCCGATCGGCACCGGGTCGGCGAGCGCGGCACCCACCAGGACCGGCACGCCCCGCATCGGCAGGGACGTGGGCACGGGGACCACGATCTTCTCCGAGGTGTCCTCGAGGTAGGCCGTGCGCTCGACGGCTGTCCGGCCGATGACCGTCTCTCCGCCCGGGGTCGGGCCGACCAGCCGGTCGCCCTCGACGGTCAGGGTGCGCGGGTTGCCGGCAGAAAGCACCACGCGCGTGGGATCGACCGTCGGGACGAGCATGAACGCGGCCTCGTTGGAGGTGAACGCGCTGTGCGGCACCTGCGGGTCGTGGGTGACGACCTGCACGGTGCGGACGCCGGGCTGGAGACGCAGCTGCTCCGGGATGAGGGTGGTCCCGGCGAGCGTGTCCGGCACGCTCACCTCCACCTGGAGGGGCGAGGCCGCGGTGGCGGGGAGCTCGACGTCACCGAACCGGACACTGGTCTCGGGGCCGGACAGCGCCGTGCCGCGGAGCACCAGTGTGTCGCCGATGCGGGCGTAGGGGAACGGCGTCTCGTCCGGCTCGGCGAGCCGCCGGACCCGCACCTCGGTGATCGTCGGGGTCTGCAACGTGAGTGCGTAGATCCACGGTCCGGGTGACGGCGGGTCGGTCGGCAGCGGCGGCGTGGTCGGGCTGGCGGGCTGGCCGACCGGCCGGGGGAAGGAGCGTGGCTTGCGGCTCTCGACCTGGACCACGTTGACGACGTACGCCGCGGAGAGCCGGTACCTCAGCGCCAGTGCCGTCCAGACCTTGGTAACGTCCTCGAGCGTCAGCGGCTCCAGGCTCAGGCGCACCTTCTCGTAGGCGTCGCGCAGGCTGGCGTGCAGCAGCTGGCCTCCGCTCGGCGGGCGTACGGCGGTGAGCTCGTCGGTCACGATCGGAAAGTCGTGCAGCACCCGCATCGCGCTGCCGAGCAGGAAGTGCGCGTTGGTGTCGTCGAACAGGGTGGTGGCGCCGCCGTTGAGCTCGGCGTTGCCGTAGGCCGTGAGCAGGTAGTGCAGGTTCAGGCTCAGCGGCGGGTGCCCATAGCCGTTCGACCCCTGTCCCGGGAGCTCCTGGTTCTGCAGGTAGCCGTTCTCGGTGACCCGGTAGAGGAACAGGTTCAGCCGGGCGTCCTCCTTGCGCTGCTCGGCGTCCTTCGCCGAGAACGGCGGCGGCCCGATGGTGACCGGGGCGTCCGGCACCCCGTCCGGAAGCTCCATCCGGTCGCGGATCATCGCCCGCAACGTGGCACTGACGCCGCCGATCGCGCGGAAGTCGCTCATCGGGCTCACCAGCGCCAGGGGGCGTAGGTCCGCAGGCCGACGAACTCGTCGAAGGCACCGCCTGCCGGTGCTGCCGGCTGGAGGACGGGTGCCGCCAGGGCCTGCTCGGGGGTGGCTGGGACCGGCGCGCCCTGGATCTCGATCGTGCCGATGTGCACCTGCACGGCGTTGCCGGGCGGGGCGGGTCGCTCGGGCTGGCCGGTCCTTACCCGCGCCACCGGCTGGGCACTCGCCCGCGGAGTGGGAGTGGGCACGGCCTTCACGGGACCGGCCGGTGGGCCCTCCTGCTTCGACGGCCGCGTCACCGCGGGCGGCTCGCTCCTCGGCCGGGTGCTGGGCGGCGTGGCCGCGAGGTCGCGTCGAGTCTCCGGGACCGGGACGACCGGCGGGCTGGACCTCGGTCCGGGATCGGCCACGGTCGGGGTCGGCTCGTGGCCCCGGACGGGCGGTGCCGCCGTGGGGGCGGCCGGGCTCTCGGCGACGGGCCATGTGCTGCCGGCCTCCGCGTTCCGGACGCGCGCCGGTGGCGGGAGCGGCCGCACCGTCGAGGTGGGTACCGGCCCGATGGTCACCGGCGCGGCAGGGTCCGGGAGCACCGTCTGCGCGGGCGGGTCCGGCGTGGGCTGCGACGGTTGGGGAGTCACCTCGCCTGCCCGCTCGGAGAGCGGGCGGGCCGCAGGCAGCATCTCCGGCTCGGACATGGGCTGTCGCGCCGTCGGCTCGCCGGCCGGACGGATCACGGGGTCGGGCGTCCAGCTCAGTGCGTCGGGTCCGACCGTTGCCCGTGCAGGAGCCCGCAGCTGTCCCGTGGCCTGGTTGACCACGGGTGCCCAGGACGGGAGTCGGGGCGCCTGGGGCGTCGGGGCAGCGCCGGCAGCCCTGCGGGCCAGTCGGGACAGGTAGCCGCTCACAGCTCCTCCCAGGAGACCGGTGCGGCGCTCGCCGAAGCCGCGATCAGGTCCAGGTAGCGCGCTCGCCGGTCGCGGCTCAGCGACAGGATCTCGTGCTCGCTCCAGTGGTAGTTCAGCGCGAGCGCGTGCACGTCGGCCAGCAGCTGTCCGGCCTGCTCGTCCAGCTCCTGGAGGAGGAACGTGCCGGCATCGAGGAGCACCGCGAAGGCCAGCCCGCAGTCCGGGCACTCCAGCTCCAGCTCGATCTCCGCCTGCGGATCGAGCTCGGCGATCTGCCGCTCGACCTCCGCGACGACGTCGTCGCCGACCGTGCCCAGCGGTGCCAGCGACCCGTCCACGCGTACCTCCGAGACGCAGGAGGCCAGCAGCGTCGTGGCCGCGGCCTCCGCGTCGGTCAGGGCGAGGTCGCCGATCCGGTCCAGGTCAGCGGAGACCGGCACCCGGAAGCGGACGAGCACGGTCTCGTCGCCCTGATCCATGGCCAGCTGGTGCTCGGGCCGCGGTTCGTCGTAGGCCGGGAGCAGCACGTCGTGCACGTCCAGGTCGACCTGCATCACCGCGCCACAGCGCTCGTCGGGACAGGAGACCAGGCACTCGAGCCGGTCACCGAGGGTGAGGCTGCGCAGCTGGAGCAGCAGCGCCTCGCGGTCCCCGACCGTCAGCTCCGGTACGACGTGCCGGACCGCGGGCTCCAGGCAGCGCTCCAGCAGCAGGTTGGCGCGCTGAGCGGGGGAGAGGCGCTGCGCCGTGTCGAGGAGGAAGGCCTGGTCCTCGTCGCCGACCGCGCGCACGGCCAGCGTCCGGATCAACTCGGCACACTTGGCGCCCGGGGCACCCTGGGCCCACAGGCCTCCGGGGAGGTGGGCGTGACTGGCTCCCGGAGCAGGGTCGGGGGCCAGCTGCGTCATCTCACGCGACCACGCCGTCGAACTGCGGCTCGGCCGGCTCGACGACGCTGACGTCGCGCTGCCAGCCCTCGTGCTCGATCTTGATGGACTGGATCAGGATCGCGTTCGCGTTGGCGTCGAGGTCGGTCTGGGCGGTGAACTCGCTCACCCAGGCACGGAACACCTGGTAGGACAGCACCTTCTGGCCGGCCTCGTTGAACACGTCGATGGTCAGGTTGCGACGGAAGTCCTTGAGCGACACCTCCCGCGTGCGCTGCTCCGCCGAGGCCTGCGCGTTGCCGAAGTGCCAGACCTTGTTGGCCCAGTTCTCGAACTCCGGGTCGTGGGTGACGCCACGCTCCATCGTGATGGCCTCGTACTTCGTCCGGCCGGGGGACTTGTGGCTGCTCGACGGGTCGCCGCCCTCGCGGTGCTCGACCATCTCGGTGGTGCGCTTGAGGGCGCTGACCTTGCTGACCCCGGCGATGTAGCCGGTGCCGAAGCTGACTCGGAACTTGAAGTTCTTGTAGGGATCGAACCGGGCCGGGTTGACGGTGAACTTCGCCATCTCTAGGTGTCCTCGCTCATGTCTGGATCGCGCCGGCGATCTGCTGGATCTGGATGACGACGAACTCGGCCGGCTTGAGCGGGGCGAACCCCACCACGATGTTGACCCGGCCGAGATCGATGTCGTTCTGGGTGGTCGTCTCCTTGTCGCACTTCACGAAGTAGGCGTCCCTCGGAGTGCGGCCCTGGAAGGCTCCCTGCGCATACAGCGTGTGCATGAACGCGCCGAGGTTGAGCCGGATCTGGGCCCACAGCGGCTCGTCGTTCGGCTCGAAGACAGCCCACTGGGTGCCGCGGTAGAGGCTCTCCTCGAGGAAGAGCGCCAGCCGCCGGACGGGGATGTACTTGTACTCGTCGGCGAGGGCGTCCGCCCCGCGGCCGGTGCGCGCTCCCCAGCTGACGGTGCCGATCACCGGGAAGGTCCTCAGGCAGTTGATGCCCAGCGGGTTGAGCGTCCCGTTCTCGCGGTCGTTGAGGGTGTACGAAAGACCGGTCGCGCCGACGATGGTGGCCGCCGTACCGGCCGGGGCCTTCCAGACCCCGCGTTCGGCGTCCGTGCGGGCGAACAGTCCCGCGAGGGCGCCGGCCGAGCCATAAGTGCCCTGGACGCTGGGGTTCAGCGGGTCCGGCATCCGCAGCCGTGGGAAGAACAGTGCCGCGTTGCGGCTGCGGAACGGTGAGGCGCTGCTGCCGGCCCATTGCTGTGCCTGCTCGAAGGAGCTGGTGTTCTCCGGCACGTCGATGATCATGAAGGCCCGCCGCTGGAGGCAGTAGGACAGCGACTCGGTGAGCACGTCGGTCATCCCGGACCCCAGCGTCGCCTCGGGAACGACGAGCAGGTTGAAGATGTCGACGTCCTCCAGGGCGTAGAGGCCGGTCTTGTTCAGCTGGTTGCCGCGGATCTCCGCGGAGGTCGGCGCGGTGCCGTTGTTGCCGGGGACACCGGCGATCTGGGCCAGGACCGAGACCCCCAGACCCGGTGCGTACGCCGTGACGTTCCGCGCTCCGGCGGCGTCGTCGAGGCCCAGCGTCGCCGCGCTGGTGCCGGTCACCTTGAACGAGACGTTCGGGTCGGTGCCGCCGGGGCGGACCTGGATCGTGGTGCCCACCAGCTGCGCGGTGGCGCCCTTCAGCAGCGGCTCGGTGTCGGCCTTGAGCGAGAGCGCCGCCTGGATCTGGGTGACCAGCTCCTCCCGGCTCAGCGGTGTGACGACGGTCGTGCCCGTCCCCCACAGCGGCAGCGCGATCCCGGACTTCACCGAGGCGGCGCCGGCAAACACCTCCACCGTGATCGACCCGTCGGCTGCGGCGGGCAGGCCGGAGGCGCCCACCGTGCCGGACGGCGAGGGCCGGAACGCGGCTGCCGCGTCCCGCTCGACCCCGCCCTTGGTGGTGCCGAGCTTGAGCCGGGCGGTCGCGCTGTTCCGGCTGGCGTCGAGGAAGTGGATCGATGACTGCTCGGCAAGGTGGGTGGCGTCAGTCTTCGCGGTGAACTCGAGGGTGTTGTTGCCCGGTGTCGCAGCGGTGACCCCGGGAGGGCTGGCGGCCGTGATCGCCGCTGCCACGTCGGCCGCGATCGCGGTGAGCGCGCTCGCGAGCGAGGCTCCCGGTGCGGTCGGGGTGTTCACCGTGATCTCGAACGGGCCCTGGCCGTTGAGCATGTAGGCGAGCCGGTAGCCCGGAGCCAGCGGCGTCCCGGTCAGGTCGTCGGCTACGGCGAGAACGGCGCTCGTGCTCTTGCCGTTGCCGGTGAACGCGATCGCCGGCCGGGCGGCGTCGAGCAGCTGGGAGCGCGCGTTGATGATGGCCTCGGCGTAGTTCGGGTGCAGGTGGTCGAGGCTGAGGTTGGCGAAAGCCTCGGTGCGGCCCGGGACGAGCTCGCCGTTGCGCTCGACCAGTTCGGTCACGGCGATGTTGAACAGGCTGGCCGGGTTCTCGGTTGCGTAGCCGACGTCGATGCGCAGGTTGTTGCCCCAGACCCCCTCGGAGGTGGCGGTCAGCTCGAGCACGTTCACGCCGGCAGTGGTCGAGTTCTTCAGCATCACCGAAGCGGACGCCGCGTTGTGGGCGGCCCGGACGACGTACGCCTCGGTGCCGCCGTTCTGGAAGAAGTGCTTGACCGCATGGCTCAAGGGACTGTCGACGGTCACCCCACCGAAGCCCCGCTCGAAGTCGGCGAAGCTGAAGATGTGGGTGGCATGGTCGACGTCGCCGCGCTGGGTGTAGCCGACGAACGCCGTGATGGAGGTCGCGACACCGGTGATCGTGCGTACGCCGCTGCTGATCTCCTCGATGTACACGCCCGGATAGGTAGGTGCTACCGGCATCTCTGCTCCTTCCGCGGTCGTGACGACCGACGGACGTTGGTGTCATTCAGGTCCCGTGCCCCGAGGCCGGCCCGTCGGTCCGGTGCTCGCGCTGCGCATCGGTCAGCCATGCGCGCACCGCCGCCGTGAGCCCGCTCGGCCCCACGAAGCGATAGCTGTGCGAGTCCTGGCCGACGACGAGGACACCCGAGAACTTGCCGCTGGCCTCGACGAGCACGCGAAGCACGCCGACATGGTGGCGACTGCTCTCCAAGCTGTCGGCTGTCCCGCCATCGCTCATGAGCCCCTCTGCACTGTCAGGATCCATGCCTAACGAACCGGGGTGAGCGCGCGCTGAGGTGCGGCCGCGCGGGCGGTGGGTCGGCGGCGGGTTCGCGCTGAGGTCTCGCTGAGTTCCGACTGAGGTGGGTGCCGCCTCGACGTCGTACGACGGGTCAGACGTCCCCGGGGGCCCACCGGACCTGGTCGTAGAGCGCGTCGGTGGCCGGCTCAGGAACGGCGTCGAACTCGTCCTTCAGCAGCTCCACGCAGGTCTGGTACTGACGCATCGCCTGGGACCGCTGGTCGGAGCGCACGTAGCAGCGCATGGCCATCCGGTGCGCGTCCTCGCGGAACGGGTCCACCGTGAGCAGCTCGTAGGCCTGGTGCAGGCTGAGGTCATACCTCCCAGCCCTGAAGAAGTGGTCGCCGAGCCGCGCTCGTGAGGTGAGGTACGCCGCACGCAACCGCTCTCGTTCCAGCAGCAGCCGGACGTCGTGGCCGACCGAGAGGTCACCGACGTAGAGCGACAAGGCCGTCTTGTAGGACCGGATCGCGCCCTCGTCCTCACCCGCGGAGGTCTGTCTCGTGGCCCGGTCCACGGCGGCGTCGAACTCGAGCAGGTCGACCCTGAGGCTCGAGTCGGTGTTCAGCGAGCAGCGTCCGGAGTGGCGGACGATCGGGGAGTCGCCGGACAGCGCGTCGCTGAGCTGGCGCTTGAGCCAATGGCTGAGCGTGTTCAGGGACTGGCCGGCCAGGGCGACGTCGCTGGTCGGCCACACCCGTTCGAGCAGCTCCTCGCGGGCCACGCCGTTGCGCGGGTGCATCGCGAGGTGGCCCAGGACCTGCTCGACCTTGCCTCCGGCGGGGACCTGCAGCGGTACGCCGGACTTGAACAGCCGGAAGCCGCCGAGCAGGCAGACGAAGACCCCCGAGTCCGTGGCCGAGCCACGGGCCAGTTCCGCCTGGGTGGCTCCCATGCTCTCCCCGAACCGAGCGTCTGTCCCGGGTCGATGGACCAAGGGCTGAGACTCCCTTCTCAGCCTTAGCGCGTTGACGAGGGCGTGGCAAGACCCGTGGGGTGGCAATTGGGGACTGCCTGGGGTGACCACCCGGGACGGACGGGTCCATTGGCGGACGAACCGACCGGCGGGGGTCAGTGCCGGTCACGGACGGGTGGTGCGCTCCCGCAGCCAGCGGAGGGTGCCCGCTGCCAGGCCGCGCAGCTTGGGCGTCGCAGCCAACGGGGCCACGAAGAGGGGCGCGTCCTCGGACAGCGCCCACTTCAGCTCGTGGAACACGCGCGACAGGGTGTCGTCGCTCTCGACGAGGAGGAGACCCGGGGCAGCGACCCTGATCTCGGTCCATGGCCCGGGGAGGTTCTCCTCCGGGAGCTCCGGGGTCCACGCCACGTAGACGGTCATCCGCGCCGACCCGTGAACCGCCTGACCCGGTGGTGCGCGAGAGCGGCGCGCGCGGCGTTCATGCCAGCGGCTCCGTGTACGCCGCCGCCCGGGTGGGCGGACGCCCCTCCGAGGTAGAGCCCGGGGATGCCGGTCTCGGCGCGGCCGAGGCCCGGGACCGGGCGGAAGACGAGCTCCTGGTGCAGCTGGGAGGTGCCGCCGTTGATGGCGCCGCCGATCAGGTTGGCGTCGCGGCTCTCGAGCTCGACCGGGCCGAGGATCCGGCGCTCGAGCACCAGCGAGCCGAACCCGGGGGCCAGCTTCTCGAAGCGGGCCTGCATCCGGTCCGCGAACCGCTCCAGGTCGTCGTGGTCCCACCCGCCGCGGATGCCCCCGTTGCCGGCCGCGTTGCCGGCGTCCCCGTCGGTCTCCTGCGGGACATGGGTGTAGGCCCACATCGACTCGGTTCCCGCCGGTGACCTGGTGGGGTCGGAGGTCGTCATCTGCCCGGCGAGCATGAACGGCCGGGCAGGGACGAGTCCGGCGGCGACCTGTCCGAGCGACTCCGCCATGTCGGTCACGCCGTCCGCGATGTGCAGGGTGCCCGGCGCCTTCGCCGGCTGGCTCTGCCAGGGCACCGGGCCGCTCAGCGCCCAGTCGACCTTGACGGTGGAGGGGTCGAGCTGGAACGCCTTCATGCCGCGACGGACCCGGTGGGGTACCTCGGCGGGGTCCAGCAGGTCGTCGTACAGGCGAGGGGCCACGACCGTCGCCACGACCGCCCGGCGTGCCTCGACCGAGAGTCCGTCGGCCGTGTGCACCGTTCGTGCGCGGCCGTGGGAGGTGCTGATCCGATCGACCGGACTGGAGCACCGGATCTCGCCACCCAGCGAGCGCAGCCGCCGGGCCAGGGCCTGGGTGAGCTCACCGGCCCCGCCTTCGGGCACCGGGAAGCCGACCGTCTGGCCCATCATGCTCATCATCAGGGCCATCAGCCCCGAGCCCGGGGCGTCGAGGGGGATGTCGGAGTGGCCGGCGTTGCCGGCGAGCAGCACCCGGGGAGCCTCACCCTTGAACCGGTTGCGGCCGAGGTCGAGGGCCGGGGTGAGCAGGGTTCGCACGAACTGGAGCCCGCCCACGCGCGGCAGCTTGATCAGCCCGCCGAGGGTGGCCCGCACCGGCGGGAACGGCGTGAGGAGTCCCTTGATCAGGTGCTCGCCGATGACGTCCCAGTCGCTGCACAGGTCGAGCCAGGCCTCGCCGTCGCCGGGCTGCTGCTCCTCGAACCATGCGGCGGTGACCTGGCGGTCGCGATCCAGCAGGGCCCACTGGCCGTCAGGCAGCGGATGCCCCAGCACGGCCGGGGCGTGCGTCCACTTGAGACCGTGGTCCTCGAGGCCGAAGGACCTGATCGTGGGCGATGCGGCCGCCAGCGGGTAGAAGGCGCTGAAGGTGTCGTGCACGAAGTCCGGATGGACGTCGTTCGCGCTGCGTACGGCGCCACCCAGGTCGGGCTGGCCCTCCAGGACGAGCACCGACCAGCCGGCATCGGCCAGGTGGTTCGCGGCCACCAGGCCGTTGGGTCCGGAGCCGATCACTACCGCGTCGTACGACGTCATCGGGTCACCTGCGCTCGGCGATGAACGCGAGCCGGCGCAGCGTCTCGACGTTGCGCCACTTCAGGCCGGGCGCCCGGACGGGCTTGGGGACAAGCCTGCCGGGGCCGGAGACGGCGTCCTCCTCGATCACGACCCGGGTGTCGGCGCCGTGCACGTGCAGGGTCAACCGGACCGCGGCCTCGCCGAACGGCCACGCCCTGGCCCGCAGCGCGAGCAGCTGCAGGGGCTCGGAGGCGGTCACCTCGGTGTCGTCGTCGAGCAGGGCCGGCCAGGCGCCGACGGAGTGGTGCAGCTTGGACCCGACCGCGGGCCAGCTGTCGTCGACCTCCCGCATCCGCGAGGCGCCGACCACCCAGAGCGGGTAGAGCCAGCCGTCGGCGAGGACGTCCCAGACGCGCTGCGGGGTGGTGTGCACGACGCGTTCGACGCTGATCATGCTGGGAAAGTACCCGGCCGCGGTCGGGACACACCCGTTCGCACCACTGGAGCACGGTGGTGCTGGTCACCCGGTCGGGAGACGACGAAGGCCCCCCGACACGTGTGTCGAGAGGCCTTGTCCGTGTGCGACCCCGACGGGACTCGAACCCGCGGCCTCCGCCGTGACAGGGCGGCGCGCTAACCAACTGCGCTACGGGGCCTGGATGGTGCAAAGCTCGCTCGATTGCGAAGCCACGGAATGCTAACCCACGACGGGGTCCCATTCCGAATCCGCACCCCCAACGGGATTCGAACCCGTGCTACCGGCGTGAAAGGCCAGCGTCCTAGGCCACTAGACGATGGGGGCCTGCCGCTCCGGAAGTGATCCGCTGAGCGACTGGCACAGCATAGGGGAGGGACAGGTTCAGGCGTAGCCGAGGTCGTGGAGCGCCCGGTCGTCGATCCCGAAGTGGTGCGCGATCTCGTGGACCACGGTGATCCGGACCTCGTCGACCAGCTCCTCCGACGTCTCGCACATCCGGGTCAGCGGGCCGCGGTAGATGAAGATCCGGTCCGGCTCGCGGAAGGTGTAGTTGCTGTCCCGCTCGGTGAGCGGCACCCCGTCGTACAACCCCAGGAGGTCGGGGTCCTCGGCGGGCGGTTCCGCCTCGATCAGGACGACGACGTTGTCCATCAGGTCGGCAAGCTCGGTCGGTACGCCGTCCAGCGCTCGCGCCACCAGGTCCTCGAACCCCGCCTCGTCGATGTCCATCGGGATCAGCCTGACAGGTGTGGCAAGGGACCCGAGAGCGCGAGAACCCCACAAATGTTGGATCGGAACGTCCAGAACGGTGTCATCGACGTCTCAGTCCAACATTTGTGGGGTTCGGGCGAAGCGGGACGGCCTCAGGCAGCGAGCGGCTGCTCCACGCGCTTGGGCAGCGGGGCCGGGTGGCTGTTGGTGCCCATGAAGTTGTTGGGCAGCGACAGGCGGATCACCTTGTGCCAGGCCGAGGCGACCTGGCGGGGCAGCGAACCGGTCTTGTACTCCAGGCCGTAGCGCTCGAACAGGTCCTTCACCTTCGGCGCGATCTCCTTGTAGCGGTTGCTCGGGAGGTCGGGGAACAGGTGGTGCTCGATCTGGAAGGACAGGTTGCCGGTCATCAGGTGCATCGCGTTCGAACCGCTGATGTTGGCCGACCCGAGCATCTGGCGGACGTACCACTCGCCCTTGGTCTCGCCCTCGATCGAGTGCTTCTCGAAGGTCTGCACGCCCTCGGGGAAGTGGCCGCACATGATCACCGAGTGCGTCCACAGGTTGCGGACCAGGTTGGCGGTGAAGTTCGCGCTGATCGTGTGCAGGAACGAAGGGCCGGACAGGATCGGGTGGACGACGTAGTCCTTCTTGAACTGGTTCCGGATCTTGCGCATCGTGATGGCCGCCTGCGCCTTGAACTCGGGCGACTTCAGCTTCTTCCGCTTGATGTTCTTGCCGATCTCGAGGTCGTAGGCCGCGATGCCGTACTCGAAGAAGCAGGCGTTGATGAGGTTCCACAGCGGCTGCGCGAGATAGATCGGGTGCCAGCGCTGGTCCTCGTCGACGCGCATGATGCCGTAGCCGAGGTCGTTGTCCTTGCCGACCACGTTGGTGAAGTTGTGGTGCAGCTCGTTGTGCGAGTGCTTCCACTGCTCGGAGGGCGACGCGTTGTCCCACTCCCAGGTGCTCGAGTGGATCTTCGGGTCACGCATCCAGTCCCACTGGCCGTGCATGACGTTGTGCCCGATCTCCATGTTCTCGAGGATCTTGGCGACACTGAGGCCCGCCGTACCCACGAACCAGGCCGGGGGGAACAGCGAGAACAGCAAAACGGCGCGCGAGCCGAGCTCGAGCTTGCGCTGGGAGTCGATGACCTTGCGGATGTACGCCGCGTCGCTCTCACCGCGCTTCTCGATGAACTCGGCACGGATCGCCTCGAGCTCGGCACCGATGTTCTCGATGTCCTCGGTGGTGAGGTGGTCGATCGGGCTGGTGGGCTTCTTCTGCAGGACGGTCATGGTGATCTCCTTCGGTTGGTGATCGCGGTCAGTGGTGAGTCAGTGGTCGAACTCGCAGCTGCCGGCAGCCGCGTTGATGCAGGTCTGGACCTTGACGCCGTCTCCCACGACGGCGCTGGTGATCTCGCCGGTGCGCAGGTCGCGCACGGCGCCTTGTCGCAGCGGCAGCACGCAGCCGTAGCAGATGCCCATCCGGCACCCGCTCGGCATGAGTACGCCGGCCTCCTCGGCCTCGTCGAGGATCGGGCGTGAGCCGTCCGCCTCGAGGGTCACACCGTTCTTCAGGAAGCTCACGGTGCCGCCGCCCTCGGCGGTGACCAGGGTCGCGACCCGGAACTGCTCGGTGAGCAGTCTCAGACCGAGCTCGACGTGGTGCTGCTCGAGGGCGTCGAGCAGCCCGGCCGGACCGCACGCGAACGTGGTGCGCTCCAGCAGGTCGGGGACCATGTGGGCCAGGTCGGCCACGTCCAGGACGCCGTGCTCGTCGTCGTAGCGGGCGACGAGGTTGATCATCCCGGCCCGGTCGAGCTCGCGGAGGTTGGCGAGGAAGATGGAGTCGGGCTGGCTGGGCGCGACGTGCACGACGACGATGTCGAAGTGCTTGCTGCGGGGCAGCCGCACCACACCCGACTCGGCGACCGGGAACAGGTTGCGCAGCATGCCGATCACCGGCGTGATCCCGGACCCGGCAGTGACGAAGAGGAACTTGCCGCCCTCGGTGGGCAGCACGAACTCGCCGGCCGCCTGCTCGAGGTGGACCAGTGTGCCGACCTTGGCGCGGTGCACCAGGTGGTTGCTGACCTTGCCCTGGGGCACGGCCTTGACGGTGATCGAGATGTGGCCGTCGGTCCGGGGGCCGTGCGTCAGCGAGTAGGCGCGCCACAGGCGGACCCCGTCGACGTCGATGCCGATCCGGAGGTACTGGCCGGGGATGTGCCCGGCCCAGTCGGCGCCCGGCGCGATCACGATCGTTGCGGCGTCGGCGGTCTCATGGGTGATGTGCACGATCCGCCCGCGGAGCTCGGCTCCCTTGCGCAGCGGGTTGAACACGTCGAGGTAGTCGGCCGGTACGAGTGGGGTCGCAGCGAGCTCGGCCACGCGCAGCACGCGCTCGCGCAGGGTCCTGCCGGAGCGGTGCGGGGTCCCTGCAGCGGTGGCGGGGGTCGTCGTGGTGGCCATGTACTCAACAATGGTGTGTGAACAGGTTAAAGTCATGACCTGAGTGCGTGAATCGACTGTGCTTTTTTGTTCGCAAGGGATGAAAAGATGGCTGAACAGCCCGAACTGCACCTTTCTGCGGCCGCCATCAGTGACCTGCGCAACATTCTGCCCGAGGTCGCCGGTCGGACCGTGTCCGCGATCACCGACGACGTGCCGAGCTATGCCGACGCCCTGACGGGCCCCATGGGCGAGACCATCCGCAACGCCGTCGAGCTCGCGCTCGGCGGCTTCATCTCACTGGCCGCGAGGTCCGGGGGAGGGTTCGCGCAGACGCCGACGGCACCCGCGGTGGACGGCGCCTACCAGCTCGGCCGGGGGGAGGCCCGGAGCGGTCGTTCGGTCGACGCCCTGCTCTCGGCCTACCGGATCGGCGCCCGGGTGGCCTGGCGCGAGATGTCCGCGGCGGCGGTCCGCAACGAGGTGGACGCCGGCACCCTGGCCCGGTTCGCCGAGCTGGTGTTCGCCTACATCGACGAGCTGTCGGCCTCCAGCGTGGCCGGGCACAACGACGAGCTCGCCACCAGCGGACGGGTGCGGCACCGCCTACTCGAGCGGCTCGCCTCGCACCTGCTCGACGAGTCCACCCCGGAGGCCGTCGAGACCGCGGCCGAGCGGGCCGACTGGTCATTGCCGAAGACGCTGACGGCTGTGATCGTCCCGGAGTCACAGGTGCGCACGGTCGTGAACGCGATCACGGGCGAGACCCTGCAGTCGACCGAGACGCTGCCGTTCGAGGGCGGCGAGGGGATGGTGCTGCTGCTGGTCCCGAACGCCCATGGCCGGACCCGTCGCACCCTGCTGAAGGCACTGGACGGTATCGGTGCCGTCCTCGGCCCGGCGCGTCCGTGGCTCGACGTGCGGTCCTCCTACGACCGGGCGCTGCGGGTGCGCGCCCTGGACGTCGGCACGGACAGCGAGGAGTACCTCGCCGAGCTGGTGCTGACGGCCGACACCAGCGCGCTCGCCGACCTGCGCAGCCGGGCGCTCGCACCACTGGAGGGCCTGAGCCCGGCGAGCGCGGAGAAGCTCACCGAGACACTGCGGTCCTGGCTGCTGCACCAGGGCCGCAGGGACGCCGTGGCGGGCGATCTGTTCGTGCACGCCCAGACCGTGCGCTATCGCATGGGCCAGCTCCGCGAGCTGTTCGGCGAGGCGCTGGATGACCCCCGCACCGTCCTGGAGCTGACCATCGCCCTCGGGCTGCCGACGGCCGCACCGACGCAGGACGAGCCCGAGGAGCCGGTGAATCAGAAGTCGGTGTGAGCGAGTCGGCCGCCGACCCAGGTGGCCGCGACGTGCATCGACCGCAACGCCGCAGCCTGCTCCCGGGTGGTGCCGCCCGGAAGCGGGTCGGAGTCGAGGAGGGCGAGGTCGGCCGGGTGGCCGACGGTCACGGTCCCGAGGCCGTTCGTGCTGGCGGCCAGCGCCTCGTGCACGGTGAGTGACTGTTCGCCGTGCCACGGTTCCCGCTCGTCGGCACTGCGGTGCACGGCCGCTGCCATCGCGTCCCACGGGTCCAGTGGCGAGACCGGCGCGTCGCTCCCGAACACGACCTCCACGCCGTCGTCGTGCAGCCAGCGCAGTGCGAAGCAGCGGTCGGTGCGACCGGGCCAGAAGCTCTCGGAGAGGTCGCGGTCGTCGAGCAGGTGCGCCGGCTGCACGCTGGCCCGGATGCCGAGACGCGCCATCGTGCGGCTGTCCTCCCGGTTCATCAGCTGCGCGTGCTCGATGGTGCCGGTGGCGCCGGTCTCGTCGTACGCCGCCAACGCTGCCCGCACCGCGGCGTCGCCGATCGCGTGCACCGCCACCTCGAGACCATGCTTGGTCGCATGGGCGAGCAGGGCACGCAGGCTCTCCTCGGACAGGTTGGGCGCCCCGATCCCGCCCCCCTCGGCGTACGGCGCGCAGCACCACGCCGTGCGGGTGTTCAGCGACCCGTCCGAGATGATCTTCAACGGACCCATCGTGACGAGGGGACCGCAGCCGGGGAGCATGTCCCCGGTCTGCAGGCCGGCGTCGACGAACTCCGCCACGGTGTCGATGTAGGCGCCGACCTTGACCCGGAGCAGCTCGGCCCCGGCCGCCTCCCGCTCCGGCCACGCGGTCAGGCTCTGGTCGAACTCCAGGTCCACCAGGCCGGTGATCCCCTTCGCAGCTGCCTCACGGAGCGTGTGCAGGTAGGCCTCGGGGCCGGTGCCGTCGCTGCCCGCGACGTCGCTGAGCCGGGGGTAGGCCTGGAACCACTCGCCCTCGGCCACGACGTCATCGCGGACGGGGAGGCGGAGCCCGCGGAGGCCGATCGTGTTGATCCAGGCGTGGTGCCCGTCCCCGCTGATCAGCACCACCGGTCGGTTGCCGGTCACCTGGTCCAGCTCGCTCACGGTGGGCTGGCGCGACCACGACGCGGAGCGGTGGCCCCAGCCGATCACGGGGCCCTCCGGCTGCTCGGCCAGCCGTCGCGAGACGAGGCCGAGCACCTCCTCGACCGAACGGGTGCCGGTCAGGTCGAGCCGCTGCGAGACCATCGTCCACTGGCCGAGGTGGACGTGCTGGTCCCAGAGGCCAGGCATCAGCCAGCGACCGTCGGCCCGGTGCTCGGCGACTCCCTGCGGCCTGGCCAACGCTTGGCCGACCTCCACCACGCGACCGTCGACGACGAGCACGTCCATGGGGACCTCGGCGGGGACCTCGCCCGCCAGGGTCGCGCCGGCGCCGCGCACGGGCACCAGCCGGGCACCGCGCAGCATCAGGCTCGGGACCGCCGCAGGTCGCCGGTGCGAGCGCATCGCCATCCCTCCCTCGTCCGTGCGCACCAGCGGGGAGTGGGGGCCCCGGACCCGGCCACACTAGGACAGCATTGTTGCGAGCAGATGCCCCAGGGTGGCCGCCGCCAGACAGCCCGCGACAGTGGTGACGGCGTACGCCGTCCCGCGACGCCGTCCGCCGTGCACGGTCTGCACCGCGAAGGCCGAGTAGGTGGTCAGCCCACCGCAGAAACCCGTGCCCAGCAGGGCCATCCAGCGACCCTCGACCGCGGCCCCGACGAGGGCGCCGAGCGCTGCGGAGCCGACGAGGTTGACGACGAGGGTGCCCCCGGGCCAGCCGCGGTCCAGGGCGTGGCCGACGAGGAAGCGAACCGGTGCACCGACCGCGGCTCCGAGAGCGACGAGCAGCGCGGTCACAGGTCGCCCCCATGGTCCAGGGTGTCAGTGCGCTGGTCCGGCGTCGAGAGACGCTCGAGTGCCAGCACGGCCACCACGGAGGCGGCCAGCGTGCCCACGGCATAGGTGAGACCGAGCACGACGTGGCCGCGGTCGAGCAGGGCGAAGGTCTCCAAGGATGCCGCCGACATGGTGGTGAAGCCGCCCAGCGCCCCGGTGCCCAGCAGCAGCGCGAGCCACGGTCGGTGGTGGACCGCAGCCAGCAACGGCAAGGCCGCGAGCAGCGCCGAGCCCACGACGTTGATCAGGAAGGTGCTCCAGGGAAAGTGGTCCGCCTCCACCGGGAAGGCAGAGGTCAGTGACCACCGGGTCGCGGCGCCGGCAGCGCCGCCCACTCCCGTGGCCAGGACGCCCACGAACAGCTGCGGACGAGGTGACTCCACCGGTGTGCTCGCGGTCATGCAGGAGGCAGCGAGGTCGGGCCGGTCCAGGGCAGCGGCGCCTCGCCGTCGCCCTGTCGCTCGAACTCGGTGAAGTACCAGGTCTGCAGCTCCACGATCAGGTCCGGTGGACGCAGCGCCAGCAGATGCTGCTGGGAGAGAGCGCGGTAGACCTCGTCGAGCAGGTCGCGGATGTGCGCCATGGTCTTGGGGGTGCTGGCCGGGACGCTGTACTGAAGGTCCACGCTCTCCAGCCCGTCGGCGATCGCCTGGTCCAGGCGGTGGATGCCGTCGCTGGAGCGACGCTCGCGGTCGGCCTGGACGAAGACGTCGGTGATGGCCGTGGCGAGCGGGTAGTCATCCGGTGCGGTCATCGCGAGCAGTCGCAGCTCGCGGCGTACCTCGAAGTGGTAGCGGCGCATCTCGCCGAAGAGCCTGGCCGGAACCCCGAGCAGCACCAGCGGGATGAACGGGCCGTCAGAGGTCGTCGGTCCACCGTCGAACTCGAGGTCGAAGTCGAAGATCTCTCCCTCGAGATGGTTCTCGAAGTGCACCTGGCCGCTCGGCTCGAACCAGACCGACTTGCTGAGACCGTCGTGGGCCAGGTCGGAGCCCCATCGCCGCGACATCATGGCGACCAGGTCGAGGCCACGTCCGAACGTGGTGAGGTTGAAGTCGTCGACGTCCTCGAACTCGGGGGCGTTGGGGGCGCGCTGCGGGGGGACCGGCGAGGAGTCCACCACCTCGATGCGGGGGTGGTCGACGGTCCCGCGGACTCGCACCGACAGTGGCGGTTGGGAGTGGATCAGCGCGTTGGTGACAAGTTCCGAGACACCCAGCTGGGCCGCGTCGACCAGGTCCCCCCGGCCGATCTCCTCGAGGACCTTGGACACCCAGGAGCGCGCGAGCCGCACTGACGGGGGACTCGCGGGAAGGACGAGCGATCGCTTGGTCAGGTTCACCTTCCCTCGCTCCTGCGCACCAGGCGGGCGGGGGTGGGGCGCTGACCTCCCGCTGGCTAGAGATTAGGGGAATACGGGCCCAAGAGCACTCATTCTGTGACCAATTTAAGCAAGGCATTCTCGACCACTTCTGCGAGGGACGGGTGAATCCAGTACTGCCCACGCGTCATCTGGGTCGGTGAGCTGCCGAGACTCATCCCCTGCACAAGGGACTGGAGCAGCACGCTCGCCTGCGGTCCGATGATGTGCGCGCCCAACAGGCGTTCACCTTTCGGGTCGCCGAGGAGCTTCACGAAGTGCTCGCCGGGCGCGCACCCCATGGCCCATCCGTAGGCGACGTCGGCATAGTCCTGCAGGACGGCGACGTGCTCGATCCCCTGTTCCCTTGCCTCTTGTGAGGTCAGCCCGACGCTGGCGATCTGGGGTGAGGTGAAGACCGCGCTGGGCACGAATCGGTGGTCGCTGGCGACCAGGTCGTCAGGGTGCAGCAGGTTGTGCTGGATCGTGCGCGCCTCCAGGTTGGCGACGTGCTTGAGCTGCCACTCGCTGCTGATGTCACCCAGTGCCCAGACGCCTTCGACGGAGGTGCGCTGGAACTCGTCCACCAGGATTCGCCCGTCCTCATGGGCGATTCCCGTGTTCTCCAGGCCGAGACGGTCACCGTTCGGGATCCTGCCGGTGGCGATCAGGAGCACATCGGTCTCGACCTCGGTGCCGTCGGAGAGGGAGAGCACGGTCGTCCCGTTGTGCTGCGCCACCTTGGTCGCGGTCGTCTCGAGCCGCAGGTCCCACTGGGCGGCGGCGATCTCGGTGAAGCGTCGCGAGATGTCCTCGTCCTGCCAGTGCAACAAGGTCGGACCCCGTTGGATCTGGGTGACCTGGGTGCCCAGCGCGGAGAAGACGTGAGCGAACTCCGCTGCGACGTAGCCGCCACCGACGATGGCCATCCGGCTCGGCAGCTCGTCGAGCCGCATCACCGTGTCGCTGGTGTGGAACGCCACCTCGTCCAGGCCCGGGATGTCGGCCACGTCCACCCGACCTCCGGCCGCGATCACGATCTGGTCGGCCGTGATCTGCACACCGGTGCCGGTGTCGAGGGTGTGGTCGTCGACGAACCTGGCGTGCTGGTCGTAGACGTCCACGTGTGGCTGGCCCTGCCGGTAGGTCTTTCCGCTCGCGACCATCGGGTCGATCCGCCCGAAGATGCGGTCCCGGATCTCCGGCCAGCGGGCCCCGTCGTACGACATGTCGACGCCGAGCGCGGGGGCGTGCCGGGCAGAGCGGGCCAGGTCAGCCGGGTAGACGAACATCTTGGTGGGGATGCAGCCGACGTTGAGGCAGGTGCCGCCGAACAGGTTCTCCTCCAGGATCGCCACCCTCCAGTCCGCGAACTTCCTGGTCACGATGGGGTTGCCCGAGCCGGTGCCGATGACGGCGAGGTCATAGTGGGTCACGGGACCCATGGTGCCCGAGGAGCCTGAGGGTGTGACCCAGACGACGCCCGCCGATTGGCTGGAAGGGGACTGGTGCGGGGAGACTGATTGTTATGCCTCACGTGAACACTGAGACCACGCACCGCAAGGATTCCGGTCGGCACCGGGTCGTCGTGATCGGTTCCGGTTTCGGCGGGCTCTTCGGGACCAAGGCGCTGCGCAACGCCAACGCCGAGGTCACCATGATCGCGAAGACCACCCACCACCTCTTTCAGCCGCTGCTCTACCAGGTGGCGACCGGCATCCTGTCCGAGGGCGAGATCGCCCCTGCGACGCGTGAGGTGCTGGCCCGCCAGGACAACGCGACCGTGATGCTCGGCGACGTCAGCGCCATCGACCTCGAGGCCCGCACCGTCACCCACCACGTCCTGGGCCGCGAGGCCGTCACGCCGTACGACTCGCTGATCGTGGCGGCAGGCGCCGGCCAGTCCTACTTCGGCAACGACCAGTTCGCCGAGTTCGCGCCCGGCATGAAGAGCATCGACGATGCGCTCGAGCTGCGTGGCCGGATCTTCGGGGCCTTCGAGCTCGCCGAGAACCTGGCGGCCAAGGGCGAGGACGTCGAGCACCTGCTCAGCTTCGTCGTCGTCGGCGCCGGACCGACGGGTGTCGAGATGGCCGGCCAGATCGCCGAGCTCGCGCACCGAACCCTCAAGCGCGACTTCCGGTTCATCAACACCAAGCAGGCCCGGGTGATCCTGGTCGACGCCGCCAGCCAGGTGCTGCCTCCCTTCGGCGCGAAGCTCGGGGCCAGGACGAAGGGGACTCTCGAGGAGCTCGGGGTGGAGGTCCAGCTCGGTGCGATGGTGACCGACGTCGACGAGCGCGGTCTCGCCGTCCAGGACAAGGACGGCACCAAGCGCCGCATCGAGGCGGTCACCAAGATCTGGGCCGCCGGGGTCCAGGCCAGCCCGCTCGCCGAGACACTGGCCAGGCAGTCGGGCGCCTCGCTCGACCGCGCCGGACGCATCGGTGTCAACCCCGATCTGACGCTCCCTGGCCACCCCGAGGTCTTCGTGGTCGGCGACATGATCGCGCTGAACAACCTGCCCGGCGTTGCCCAGGTGGCGATCCAGGGAGCGAAGTACGCCGCGAAGGAGATCAAGCGCCGGCTCGGCAACAAGCCCCCGCAGGAGCCGTTCAAGTACTTCGACAAGGGCAGCATGGCGACCATCTCCCGCTTCGACGCGGTGGCGATGGTCGGCAAGCTGCGGATCAGCGGCCTGATCGCCTGGCTGATGTGGCTGGGCGTGCACCTGATCTACCTGACCGGGTTCAAGAACCAGGTGACAGCGCTGCTGCACTGGACGGTGACGTTCCTGAGCAACGACCGCTCCGAGCGGGTCGCCACCGAGCAGCAGATCTTCGCCCGGATGGCGCTCAAGCGACTGCCGGGCGGCGCAGCCGAGCTGGTCAGCGCGCCCGGTGCCGGCGCGGACCGGCGAGCCGAGCTCGAGGCCGTTGCGGCGGAGGAGGCACGGCTCACCGACGCGGGGGAGCGCGGACGGGTCTCGGACCGGACCGCCTGACGACACGCGGGCCGAGGCTCGAAGCGGACTGGGGTGCACGTGATCGTGTGAAACTCCACGGTCATGAGCTACTTCCCCCGTGGGGCTCGGGTTCTCTTCGTGCTCGCGCTCGCTGGCTCGGCCGTGGTGTTCCCGCCTCCGGCTGTGGCCGCCGTGGTGACCACTGACCAGTCCAGGCCCCTCGCGAAGCAACGACCGGCCGTCGCGAAGAAGCCGGCCGACGCGCTCGCCGTGGCGACTCAACTGAAGCGATTGCGGCAGAACAAGCGGCTCCCCAAGCGGGCTGTGATCCTCTTCGACAAGAACCAGAAGAACCCCTTTGCCTCGCGACTCACCTTCCGGGCCGATGCGTTGGTCGGACCGAGGGGCAAGAAGAAGTGGGTGCCGATCGAGCGGGCCTCCTGGCGCGCCGGATCCGGGTTGGGCGAACGCGGTGGCCGGGACTCGTGCCACCGCAACACCGGGTGGCTGCCGAACGGCAACTACTCCTTCGTCCAGCACGACCGCCGGAAGGCCCCGATGATCAACGGTCGGGTCTTCGAGCTGCAGCCGAAGGCCTGCCGCAACGGAACGCGGCGCCAGCTGCTGTTCATCCACACCGAGCAGCGTTCGAACAACACCCAGTGCCGCAACCGCAGGGGCGACGACCTGTGCCGCTGGGAGCTGCCGCGCTACAACGACTACCGGTCCAACGGCTGCATCAAGCTCTCGCCGAGCGACCTCAAGGACCTGACCCGACGCTTCCACCGCTACTTCCGCGCGGAGACGCGCTACCGGACCGCCGTGGTGAAGGTTCGGGTCAGGAGCTGACCGGCATGACGCCCTCGACGCGGTCGATCCAGGCCTTGCCCGAGCAGTCGCCGAGCGGCGTGTTCTGCGCCTAGCGCAGGTTCACCTCGGCCACGACATCAGCCGAGACCGTCGTAGTAAGTGAGGCGCCGGCCAGGGCGCGGACGTTCTCGGCCAGTCCACCGAACAGGGTGCGCTCGTGCGCGAGCTCCCCGGCAGTCAGCTCGACCACGGTGTGGTCCACCGGCGGCCTCATGGCCGCAGACCAGAGGGGCCGGGTCAGCCGTCGAGGTGCGGGATGCCGGCGGTGGAGAGCCGGATGCGGACCGCCGCGGCGACCGCTGCCACCAGCCCGAACGAGATCGCCATCCCCAGCACGACCGGGGAGGAGGTCAGCAGATAGCCGATCAGCACGAGCCCGGTGACTGCGGTGGCGCCCATGGCGGTGCGGGTCGCGGTGCGGCCGAGGTCCGCGCGCCGGATCACCTTGGCAAAGTCGATCTCGGGCGTTGCCGGCCGCACGAACACAGGGGCGGGATCGACCTCCGGCTCCACGGCAGGAGTCTCGGCCAACGCGGCTTCGTGGTCGTCGTGGTGCGGCACCGACTGGTTGGGCAACCCGGTCACCTCCGGCACCGTGAGCGGAAGCACGAACGAACGCTCGAGCCACTCGGGAGTCTGGAACTCATCGGCCCTCGGGGGCACGACGCGCAGGCCTCGCGCGGTTGCGCGCATGCGCTTGCGACGGGCCCGCGCGGCCTCGGTCGAGGTGTCATTCTCCGACACCCGGTCCATGTGTCCTCCCCAGTGACTCTCGACTGAGTGTGCACCTGTTGGGCGGTACCTGACACCATCTGGACCCATTTCTTTGCGGCTCGGCACCGAGTGTCCGACGGGGAACTACGCGCATCATCTCATTTGTGGGCAAGTCATCTCAGTCGAATCCGGCGACACCGCGAGCTCCTCGCCTCGCGGCCGTCCCCGAGCCGACCGCTGACCGTGGTTCGGAAGCACTACCCGAGCGTGCCTACGAGGAGGCAGTTCGAGGTGGCGACCGGCCGCTGACGCCGCATCGCCCGAACCGAACACGCGAACTGCCTCCCATGGGTGCAACCTGGCCCGAGCGGCCATCGCTCTCGGTTGTAATCAGTGGTGAGTTTGTGGAACAGCCGACCCCGCCGAGCTCGTCTCCATCGCATCTGCGCAGGTCAGACGGTATGCATGGTGGGCCCCGTGGGACTCGAACCCACAACCCGCGGAGAGGGTTCAGAGACATCATGGGAGGTCATGCGGACTCAATACGCGCACGTCAGACGGGGTATGAGCTTCGGGGAGGTCACCGGGAATCATCGCTTCTCATCGAATAAGTGGTGAATAAGTGGTGAGTGAAGGGCCGGCGCCAGCACTGCAGCCGGCCGCCCTAATCGCCGGAGGCCTGCTCATCTTCGGTCTGCTGACCACAACCCTGCGAGGTCTCCTGCATGGGGCCAGCGGAACCGCACTCGTCCGGGACTTGGATTAGCGCCTCCAAGTTTGGAGTAAGTCCGATAAGTCCGTTTTGCTGGACTCCCCGGGTCTCTTCGTGCAAGATCGGTCCTGCGGATTCTTGGGCGTTTCTAAGGTTCCCTGCGTCGCCCATGAGGGCGTCGGACGGCCGTCAAGCTTGGGGGAGCCTGTGAAGGGCCTTCGTACACGAGTAGCGCGCATCCTTGTTACGGCGGTTGGGTTGGCGGTAATCGCTCCGCTGGCTACCGCGCCTGCTGAGGGTGTTTCGTCTGCTGACGATGCAGGTTCGCTGACCGCGCCGAAGCGGCAGGTAGAGCCGCGGCCGGTTCCCCTGCGCGCTGTCAAGCCACCGAAGCAGAAGATTCCGAAGCTGGAGCGGTGGACGCCGACGTCGCACGCTGTGACGCAGCCGGATGGGCGTACGCGGCTCGAGCTGTTCGGTTCGCCCACGTTCCGGCGCTCGGCGACGGGCTGGGAGCGCCTGTCAGGCAGAATCGCACGTGCACGTGGCGCATTTCCGTTGCAGGCACCGGGTGCGGCGGTGCCGACATCGTTTGGTATCCGCGCTGACTCGCTGGTCCGTCTCGCGTTGCCACAAGGTGAGGTGCGGATGGGTTTGAGGGGTGCCGCCCACCGGCGTCCAGTGCTGAAGGACCCGAAGGGGGCTGCTGCTCCGTTCGTCTCGTTCGCGGAGGTGATGCCTGGCGTGGACGCTGAGTACTTCGTGGGGGCTGCCAAGGTCAAGGAACAGCTGGTGCTCAAATCCGAGGCGGCTCCGCGGTCCTTCGAGTTCGACATCGCCGACCGCCGCCACCTTCTCGGCGACGTCAAACGCGACGCCGATGGTGGCGCCACCTTTTCCAACCCGGTCGGCGACGGCTTGTCCCTTTCGCTGGATGCGCCGCGCGCGTGGGAGCAGAGCACCGGCGAGTCGGTGGGCGGCGTCGGAGAGGTGTCGGCGCGCCAAGTCGTGAAGCAGACCGCTCAGGGATACAGCGTGTCGCTGTCGCTGGACGAGGAGTGGCTGGCCGGCAAGTCGTTCCCGATCGTGTTGGACCCGACGCTGGAGTACAGCTGGCAGCAGGAGACCGTCTCTGCCGCGTGGGCCCCGGTCGGTGAGGATGCCTGCGGCGGCGACCCGTGCCTGTTGGGCTCGAGTGAGGACGGCTCGGCATACCTTGGTGGCCTGCCTGAGGAGCAGTACCGCTCGGCTGCTTACTACCACATGGACCTGAGCAGCATCCCGACCTCGACACCGATCGTCTCGGCTGCGTTCTACCTCGGATACGAGGCGTCTGCCAACCCAGAGGCGGCCTTCCCAGAGTCCAGCACCGTCGGCGTGGCCACCTTGGATGAACTGCTGGAGCCCGGCGACGGCTGGAGTGATCTCTCACCCGGCGGATACGCCGGCATCGAGACCACCTTCGGCCCCCCAGACGGCGTCTCGGAGGGCCCCGAAGAGAACGTCCACGAACGACACCGAGCCGACGTCACACCCAGCGTGCGCCATTGGTTGGACACGGCGAACGGCGCGAACGCCGGCTTCCAGGTCACCCTCGAGCCAGAGGGGTCGGGGCAGGTGTTCAACCCGACCCTGGTCATCGAGTACACCGGGCGCGCGCTGCCGCCACCGATACCGGTCGAGCAGACCTGGGGTTGCTCGTGCGAGTTCGGCCATGGCCCCGACCGCGTGGTCCACGAGGGGGACCCGATCAACACCGCCGACGGCGGGCTGATGGAGTCCGAGGTCGACCTGAGTGTGGCTGCGCCAGGGGTTCCGGTGAACCTGCGACGCACCTACAACGGCTCGGACACCACCGACGGGCCGATGGGAATGGGCTGGACCCACGCCTTCGAGACGTCACTGTCCGAGAACGCCGTGAATGGCGATGTCGAGTTCCGGGACCCGACCGGTGGCCGGGTGAACTTCGTCAAGCAGACCGACGGCTCCTACCTGGGCGACACCGGCGTCACCGGGACGCTAGCCGCTCTCACTGGCGGCGGCTGGACCCTCACGAGCCTCGCGCAGGAGCAGCTCACGTTCAACGCCGATGGACGACTGACCTCGGATCTCGACGCCGCAGGCATCGGTCTCACCCTCGCCTACACCGGCACCGGAACCGCGACCCGGGTCGCGACAGTGACCGACGCGAACGGCAACGCGACCTCAATGAACTACGGCAGCAGCGGAGCTGCCACCGGCAAGCTCGTCACGGTCACCACCGACGACGGTCGGGACGTCGAATATGGCTACACCACGGTCAACGGCGCCGCACGGCTGACCAGCGTCACCGCACCCGACGGCAAGGTCAGCACGCTCAGCTACGACCCCACTACCGGCAAGCTCGACGGACTCACCACACCCGGTAGCCACACCAGTGCCCAGAACGTCTACTCCCCGACCACAGGACGGATCACCGAGCAGACCGATGCCCGCGGGAACGTGTGGGAGTTCGCCTGGGAACCGAGCACCGACCCCGGGGCGCCACCGGGAACCGGAGTCCAGACCACCACCGACGCACTCGAGCACGACTCGATCACGCACTACTACGGCAACGTGGTCACCAAGCACGTCGATGCCCTTGGCAAGACCACGGACTACTACTACGACGACGCCCTGAACCTCGTCGCGGTCAAGGACCCACGCGGATACGTCACCACGATGACCTACGACGCCGCCGGGAACATGCTGCGCCGCGCGGCAGCCGAACCAGTGGACTCGGCGGAGTCCTGGACCTACGACGCCAACAACAACGTCGAGATCCACAAGGACGCGGCACGCGACTGGACCACGTATGACTACAACACCGAGAACCAGCTGATCTCGGTCACCAACGACCTCTCGGAGACCACGAGCTACTCCTACACCCCCACGGGGTTGCTTGAAACTGTCGAGAGCGCCGAGGGACGCACCACCGAGTACGACTACAACACCGACGGCTACCTGATCGCTGAGACAAGCCCGAGCGGGCGGGTCACGACCTACGGCCGAGACGGCGCCGGACGTATGACCTCGACGACCGACCCGCGAGGCAACCTCCCGGGCGCAACCGCCGAGACCTACACCACCCACTACACCTACGACGCCAACGGCCGAGTCCTCACCGTCATCGACGCCAAGGACACCCTGACGACCAACACCTACGACGATGACGGCAACCTGTCGCGACGCACGATCACCAACCCCGCGACCACCCCGGTCACGGGGCTCGCCGACACCACTTACACCTACGACGCCGACGGGCGGCAACTCACCGCCACCGACTACGACGGCACCGCCGATGAGCGCACCACCGTGACCAACCTCTACGACGAACTCGGACGACTCACCCAGACAACCGACGCGGAGGGAGCCAAGACGTCCTACACGTTCGACGCACTCGGCCGCCGGCTCACGATGACCACCCCGCGTGGCAACGAGCCGGGAGCAACAGCCGCGGACTACACCTGGACCTTCGCCTACGACGAGAACGGCAACCAGATCTCCGCGAGCGACCCCCAGGCCAACATCACCTACACCCGCTACGACTCACTCAACCAGCCCGTGCTCGTGCGGAGCCCGAACGGCTACGACACCAAGACCGAGTACGACGGCCTCGGACGTGTCCGGCGCAGCATCGACCCCATGGGCCGACAAAGCACCTGGAACTACGATGCTGCCGGACGCACCGTGCAGACCCATGTCCCCGCGACCGGCAACACCTACTTCGACTACGACCACGATGGGAACAAGGTCTCCGAAGAGTCCGCCTCAGGTGACACCGTCACCACCTGGACCTACACCCCGGACGACCAGGTGCACACCATGGTCGCCCCGAACGGCAACGCCACCGGTGGCGTCCCGGCCGACTACACCACCACCTACACCTACGACGCCGCCGGCAACCTCACCTCCCAGAGCGACCCGCTCGTCCACGTCACCAGCTGGACCTACGACACCCTGGACAACAAGGTCTCCAAGACCTTCCCGAACGCCTCCCAGACGATCAACTGGACCTACGACCGGCTCGGACGGCTCACCAAGGTCGCCCCGCCCGGATCAGTGGGCGGTGACACCACCTACACCTATAACAAGCACGGCGACATGGTCACCCGCGAGGACGGGGAGCACCACACCACCACCTATGAGTACGACGCCCGCCACCAGGTCACCAAGGTCATCGACCCACTCGCCCGGCAACGCACCTTCGACTACGACGCCGAGAACAACCTGGTCTCCTGGGTCACCGCCCGCGGGCACGCCTCCGGGGCCACCGCATCGGACTGGACCGTCGAGCAGACCTTCGATTCCCGAGGGCTCCTGACCGAACGCTCGACCAGCGAGACCGGCGTCAACGCCGGCTCCTCGGTCACCATGGAATATGACCCGGGCGGTCGGCTAGTCAACGTCGCCGACGCCAACGAGACCACCCAGCTCGGCTACCACGAGGACGGTCAGCTCTCCTACGTGTTCCGCTCGGCCGACGGCGGCTACTACTACGACTACGACCAAGAGGGCAGGTTAAGCGAGGTCACCAACCCCACGAGCGCCTCGACCGCCTACACCTACAACGACGACGGCCTTCAAGACACCCTGGCCGAAGGCGGCCGCACCACCAGCTTCGAGTACGACGCCAACCAGGCCCTCACGGCCATCAACCACCCCACCGCAGTGGGCCTGGTCGAGACACGCAACTACGACGAGGCCGGGCGCCTTTCCAGCATCCGCAACAAGAAGAACGGCGCCGCCAACGCGCTGAGCAAGTTCATCTACACCCGCGATGCCAACGGCAACGTCCAACGGATCCAGACCACCCGCGGCACCACAGTCACCAACGAGGCGTTCACCTACAGCCTCAAGAACTGGCTCGGCAAGTACTGCCCCGGCGTCACCAGCTGCACCGGTGCCAGCAACTACGTCTCCTACGGATACTCCGGAACCGGGAACCGGCTCACCGAACAACGAGTCGGCACGGTCCCCAACCCCGGCACCACCACCAACACCTACAACGCCGCCGACGAGCTCACCAAGAAGGTCCTCACCCCCACCGGCGGTAGCCCCACCACTACCAACTACACCTACACCGCAGACGGCCAGCTCGCCAGCGACGGACGGACCTGGAACGTCCTGGGACAGCTCACCGCAGCCAACATCAGCGGCACCACCACCTACACCTACGACGGCCTCGGTGACCGCCGCAGCGCCACCACCAGCGCCGGCACCACCAAGCTCTCCTGGGACATCAACAACCCAATGCACATGCTCACCGTCACCACCGACCCCAACAACGACACCAGCACCCACCGCTACACCCCCACCGGCGACATCCTCGAAACCGAACACTCCGCCGCCAGCTACGACCGCTCCTACTACGGCCACGACGCCATGGGATCAGTCACCGACACCCTCAAAGGCGACGGCACACCAGCCTGGAAACACGCCTACGAACCCTTCGGCGCCACCACCAACTCCACACCCCTCGTCACCGGAGCAGTCGACACCAACTTCGGCTACACCAGCGCCTACCAAGAACCCACCCTCGGCGCCGAGTACGCCCTCCGAGCACGCGACTACAACCCAACCAACGGACGGTTCACCAGCACCGACCCCCTGACCCCCGCCCCAACCGACCCCGCCATCTCCCCCTACCTGTACGTCAACAACCAGCCCACGGTTCTTGTAGATCCAACTGGCTTAGCGGGGTGTGAGCCTGGCGGTACGCCCGATCCTTGGTGTGCGCTATCCAGGTGGCTGGATGAGGGCATCGACGCTGCCGAACCCGCTTTCGAGTTCGGCCGCGAGATCTCCGGCGTAAACGACGCCGAGGACTGCCTACGCAATGGCGATGGGTCGGCCTGCGCCTGGACTGCAGCCAGCGTGATCCCCATCTCAAGACTGGGTAAGGCTGGGAAAGCCATCGCGGAAATATGCGAGACCGTCGCGGATGCACGGAAGGTAGCCCCCGCCGCAAAGACGGGTCCTGCCCTCGGCCCGGCCAGAAACACGGATCTGGTGCTGGACTCATTCCGGAAACTTGGCCCGGGTCGGAACGCGCATGTCCGCACCGCGGGTTCGGTAGACGAACTGCAGGACACCTTCAATGCTTGGACTGTTGGTGCTGAACGGATCGCATCGCGTGGCCCGAAGGTGCCTGAAGTGCACCGGCTACCGGATGGCGGCGTGATCCAGTGGCGTACAAGTTCGGGAACAGGGGGACCAACGATCGACTTCTTCCCTGTGAGCGGGCGGCAGCGCACCGTGCATCTTGCGGACGGGGTGCCCTGGTGACGCGCGCGCGAGTCGTCGGCGAACTGTTGGAGGCCGGTCTCGTCGACTGGGTCTCGCTACACGATGTCGTGTGGCTCTGCACTCGAGGCGTCATCAACCCGGAGACGAAGCGCGCAGTGCTGGACGTCCTTGGAGCCCTGTACTCAGACGAGCTGATGGTTCCGGGTGACCTGGGCGAGTCAGGGTTCGAGGACTGGGACCTTCCGTCCGACGGGTGGGTTCTCCGCTCCGAGATCGAACTTGACCGCTTGGGGTGGAGCCCGATGGGCGACGGCTTCTGGCTGAGGCTGGCGCCTAATGGGGAGCAAATGGCTCGTCAGTCGGAGGCCCGTGGGAACGATGATTCCGGGTAGGCAGACGCACTGCTCGCGGGGGTGGGTGGTCCAACTCGTGGCCGCTCTGGTCGCACTCCTGGCCACGATCCTCAGCAGCGCTCCACCATCAGCGGTGGCCAACGCTGGCACTGAAACTCGTGTCCGGGCTTCGGCGTCTGTGGTTGAGGTTCTCGTCGCGCCCCCGCCGCAAGAAATCGCAGGTCATCGGCTAGGAAACGACGCCGCGGGGGCCGGGATCGTGGTGGCTACCGGTGTTGCCGCAAAGTCAGCAGACGAAGTTGCTGAGGGGGTGTCTCGCTCTCCGAGCTTCATCGTGAAGCCCAATGGCGAGACGGTGATCGTGCCCAAGGGTGCACAGGGTCCGTTCCCAGTGGAGAGCGGCAAGGGCTTCATGTTCCGCGGCGGTAGCGGTGGTCATGGACTGAGCGATGCTGCCTCTGACGTGCGGATCATGGACCCGGTCACGGGTGGCAAGTACCCCAAGCCCAACGGGTACGCCTCCTACCTCAATGGCGGCGGGCAGACGATCAACCCGTTCACTGGGCAGACCGTCGGGAAGTCCAGTCCCTGGTGGCACTGGGAGTTCCTGCCGTGATCATCGAGGACCTCCTGGTCTGGCCGGACCGCCGGTCGTTGGCGGCGGCGCCCGAGGCCGATGCGCTGGTCGAGCCGGACGCGCTGCTCGAGGCCGCCCTGCTCGACGTCAAGCTGGATGCGACGGCCTCGTCGGCATGGCTGTTGTTCGACTGTCGAGGCGCGGTTCAACTTGAGATGGGCAACACCGCCGTCGTGGTGGTCCACGGTGTCACCGCCATTCAGTGGCGGACTCAGCCCAGCGAGCAGCGCCGGTGGCGGGCCGTCATGGGTTGGCGCCCGATGGCGTCCGGGGCCGGGTTCTCGTGCACCGCTGAGCTCACTTCGGGGAGCAGTCTGCAGGTGGTCGGCTCGGCTGCCGAGTTCTATGTCGGTGACATCCCTGGCGGGGATGACCCGCCGCCCGACTTCACCGCTGCGACGGACGCGGAGATCCGCGCGGGCCTGGCGTCGTGGAGTTCGGAGATCGAGGTCGTGCACGCTTCGTTCATGTGAGCCTTCGAGTTCAGCTGGCTTGGCCGCTGAAGGCTTGGCGGGCGTGGTGGCGCAGGAGTGCGCCTTCGATGAAGGCGGCGACGTGTTCTTGTTCGTCGGGGGTGAACTGGTCGACGGCTTCGAGCTTGAGCCGGAGCGTCTGGCTCTGGGGTCCTCGTTCGTCTTCGTCGAAGAGGAGCGAGTCAGCGCTGATGTTGAGGGCGAGCGCCAATGCACGGAGGACGTCGAGGGTGGGCTGGCTGCTGCCGGCTTCGTAGCGGCGGATCTGGGTGACGTGGGCGCCGGAGCGGTCGGCGAGCTGCTGCTGGGTGAGTCCCTGTGACTTACGCGCGGCGCTGAGGCGGGCGGCGAAGTTGGTGTCGGTCACGGGCTCGCTTCCTGGTGCGTGCAGCGGTGTTGCTGATGCCTGGACCATAGGTGCCGCCTTTGGGTGTCGTTGACGATGCAGAGCGAACTAGGTCTATTCTAGCGAGCGAAGTAGCCGTCTTGACAGGAGTTGGCCGTGGCAAGGATCCCCGACGCAGAGCTGGCGAGGCTCAAGGCTGAGGTGTCGGTGCAGCGGCTGGTGGAGGGCTGCGGGGTCGTACTGCGGCGGCAGGGGCAGGACTTCGTGGGTGCGTGCCCGTTCCACGATGACGACAGTCCGTCGCTGGTGGTCACGCCGGGCAAGAACCTGTGGCACTGCCTGGGTGCGTGCGGCCGGGGTGGTGGTCCGATCGACTGGGTGATGACCGCCCAGGGCGTGAGCTTCCGGCACGCGGTCGAGCTGCTGCGCGAGTCCTCACCGTCGCTGAGTGTGTTGGCGCAGTCCTCGCCGTTGGCGAAGACACCGGGTCCGCCGTCGAGGTCGACGACGGCGAAGCTCCCGACCCTGGCGGCCCCGGATGCTGAGGACCAGGTGCTGCTGAACAAGGTGGTCGGCTATTACGCCGAGGTCCTGGTCACGCATGAGGGTGCGCAGGCGTTCCTGACGAGGCGGAAGATCGACCATCCTGAGGCGGTCGAGCGGTTCAGGATCGGGTTCGCCGACCGGACGCTGGGTTACCGACTGCCACCGTCACAGGTCCAGGCCGGTCGGGCGTTGCGGACGAGGCTGCGGGACCTGGGGGTGTTGAAGGCCAACGGGCACGAGCACTTCCGCGGCTACGTGACGTTCCCGGTGCTCGACGTCGAGGGGAACGTCGGCGAGGTCTACGGCCGGCTGTTGGGCAAGCCCGATCAGCGGACCCAGCCACCGAAGCACCTCTACCTGCCCGGCCCGCACCGCGGTGTTTGGAACATCGCCGCGTTTGCCGAGACCGATGAGCTGATCGTGTGCGAGTCGATCATCGACGCGCTCACACTGTGGTGCGCCGGGTTCCGCCACGTCACCGCTGCCTATGGCACCGACGGCTGGGCCCCGGAGCATCAGGCCGCGGTCGTCGAGCACGGGATTCGACGGGTGCTGATCGCGTTCGACGCCGACACCGCGGGAGACAAGGGCGCCAAGGCGCTGGCATCCGAGCTCGCGGCCGCGGGGGTGGAGTCCTATCGGGTCGAGCTGCCGTCCGGGACCGACGTGAACGAGGTCGCCGTCGATGCGAAGGTGCCGAGCGAGACGCTGGGGAGGTTCCTGCGCAAGGCGTCGTGGATGGACGCCCTGGCCCGACCGGCAGCCAAGCCGGCACCGCGACCCGAACCGATGTCGGAGTCGAAGCCGGGGCCTGTCGTCCCAGCTGCTCCTGAGCACGCGTCAGCGCCGGAACTGCCGGCCGTCGAGGAGCCGCCCACGCCACCGCCTGCTGCTGTCGTCGAGCCGGGGCTGGACTCACCCGCACATGTAGTCGAGCCCGTCGAGCCGGTGGTCGAGCAGGACGCTGATGCCGGGCAGGGTGCAGTGGTCGGCCGGGAGTTGGTGATCGAGCTGGGCACCCGTAGGTGGCGAGTCCGGGGGCTGGAGAAGGTCACCAGCTTTGACGTCCTCAGGGTGAACCTGCTGGTCACCCGCACCGACCGGCCGCGGCTGGCGGCCGATGCGCCGCCCGGATTCCACGTCGACACCCTCGACTTGTATTCGGCGCGAGCGAGGTCGGTGTTCGTCGCGGCTGCGGCGGCCGAGCTCCGCTACGAATCGGAGGTCGTGAAAGCGGACCTGGGCCGGGTGCTGCTGGCGTGTGAGTCGCGGGCGGAGGAGGTGATCGCGGCCGCGCAGCAGCCCGCTAAGCCCGAGATCCAGCTGACCAGTGCGCAGCGGGATGCGGCGTTGGAGTTGCTGCGGGACCCTCAGCTGATTCAGCGGATCGAGGGCGACTTCGGACGGGTGGGGATGGTCGGGGAGGCCGTGAACTGTCTGGTCGGCTATCTGACCGCCGTGTCCCGCCTGCTGCCGTCGCCGTTGGCGGTGATCGTGCAGTCGACGTCTGCGGCTGGCAAGTCCGCGGTGATGGAGAGCGTGTTGGGCTTCGTCCCAGATGAGGACCGCGTCAGCTTCTCAGCGATGACCGGGCAGTCGTTGTTCTACCTGGGTGAGTCCGACCTGGCCCACAAGGTGCTCAGCATCGCGGAGGAGGAAGGCGCCAGTAGGGCGGCCTATGCGTTGAAGCTGCTGCAGTCCGAGGGCGAACTCAGCATCGCCAGCACCGGGAAGGACACCGCGTCCGGCCGGCTGGTGACGCACACCTACAAGGTCACCGGGCCGACCGCAATCGTGCTGACCACCACGGCGATCGATGTCGACGAGGAACTGCTCAACCGGTGCCTGGTACTGACGGTCGATGAGGACCGCGACCAGACCCGCGCGATCCACCAGGCGCAGCGGCGGGCGCAGACACTCGAAGGCCTGGCCGCGCGCACCGAGCGCGAGGCCATCGTCGGCGTCCACAGGGACGCCCAACGACTGCTGGAGCCGCTGGCGGTGGTGAACCCATTCGCCGACCGGCTCACGTTCGCTGACGGCCGCACCAGGACGCGTCGTGATCACGGGAAGTACCTGGGGCTGATCAGCGCGGTCACCCTGCTGCATCAGCATCAGCGGCAGCGGAAGACCGCCACGATCAACGGCCGGACCGTGGCCTATGTCGAAACCACTCTGGCTGATATCGAGGTCGCGCACCGGCTCGCCCACGCCGTGCTCGGTCAGAGCTTGGACGAGCTGGCCCCGCAGACCCGCCGGCTGCTGACCGCGGTCCACTCCTATGCCACGACCGAGGCGCGCCGGTTGGCGATCCCACTCGACCTGGTCCGCTTCACCAGAAGGCAGCTGCGTGAGCACCTCGCCGCCAACGGGTCCGGCTGGGGTGACACCCAACTCAAGGTGCACCTGGCCAGGCTGGTCGACCTCGAGCTCGTGATCGTGCACCGGCTCGAGTCCGGTGCGTTCGGCTACGAGCTCCTCTGGAACCCGAGTACGACTGCATCGAGTACGACCAGCTACGACACCACCTACAACGGTGATGGTCGGTTCCTCGCCGGCCTCATCGACCCGCGGACCCTGCTCAACGGTCAGCGCCATGACTACAACAGCGAACCGGTCGGGGTTCAGACCCCGTTGGTCGGCCCCTGGTCGGGGGCCGGTCGGGGGGTGGTCGGCCCCCGGTCGGAGGACGATCCGAGAGTCGGAAGCAGCGCTGACCTGCTCGATTGGGCGGCTGGCGATGGGTAAGCGCGGCGTCCACGTCCCCCAGCGCATACCGGGCGACCCGACCGACTCCCATGGGTTCCCGGCGCTGGTGGAGGAGTTCCTGATCGACCTGGGAGCCCGGGGCTATTCGCCAGCGACGATCCGGGCCCGCCGGCAGTGCCTGGCCGCGTTGTCGGCCTGGCTCGCCGACCGCGGGGTGACCCGCCCGGTGGAGGTCACGAGGCCAATGCTGGTGCGCTACCAGCGGCACCTGTTCCACTACAGGAAGCCCAACGGCGAACCGCTGTCGTTCCGGTCCCAGAACGCGCAGCTGCTGCCGGTGCGGGCGTTCTTCAAGTGGGCGGTCCGCAACGACCACGTCGGGTCCAACCCCGCTAGTGATCTGGAGCTGCCGAAGGTGGAGAAACGGCTCCCGAAGGCCGCACTGACGGTCGAGGAGGCCGAGGCCGTCCTGTCCCTGCCTGACCTGTCCACGGCCACCGGAGTGCGGGATCGGGCGATGATCGAGGTCTTCTACGGCACCGGCATCCGCAGGTCTGAGCTGGCCCGGCTGAATATGCGTGACCTGGACGCCGACCGGCACACCCTGATGGTCCGGCAGGGCAAGGGCCGCAAGGACCGGATGGTCCCGATCGGCCCGAGAGCGATCGCGTGGATCGACCGCTACCTGGCCGAGGTCCGTCCCCGGTTCGCGGCCGAGCCGGACGACGGGACGCTGTTCCTCACCGTCGACGGCACCGGGTTCTCGTTGGACCGGCTCACCCAGCTCGTCCGCGACTACGTGAAGGCGTCCGGCGTCGACAAGGAGGGTGCCTGTCACCTGTTCCGCCACACGTTGGCGACGTTGATGCTGGAGGGCGGGGCGGACATCCGCTACATCCAGGCGATGCTCGGCCACGCCGAACTCAGTACGACTCAGATCTACACCCAGGTGTCGATCAGAGCCCTTCAAGCGGTGCATGCCGCGACGTTCCCCGGAGCATCCAACAGCCCGAAGCGACGGGGTGGTGCGTCGTTGGTGCCGGTCGAGTCGGAACCCGTTCACAAGGTGTCGCCGCAACAGTTGCTTGCTGCTATCGACTCCGAAATCGAAGAAGAGAACCGCGGCCACCCCGGATCGCAGCCCGGATCGACCGGAGCCGTGTCGTGACCACCTCGTCGACGGCGCAGCAGGCCGTTGAGACCGCCGCCGAGGCGATCCGGGCACTCAACCACGCCACGCGTTCTGGAGTCGTCGAGCTGGACGTCACCGACGTCTACGACCTGCTCGCCGAACTCGCGCTACTTGCGTCCCGGCTGCCGCAGGCGCTGCGGCACCTTGAGGATCTCCTCGACCGCCTCGTCGAGAACGACCAGGTGATCGTCGTCGACGGTGGCTCCCTCAACGACATGGCCGGTGATCCGGTCGCGGTCGCGGCGATCGCGGGTCACTGGCTCGCGGCCGCCGCCGGCACCGCCAACGAACTCGCGCACCGCGTCGACCAGGCCCAGCAGACGCTCACCTGGGCAGCCCGCGCCGACCACTGAGAGCGCTCCTCCCAGCAGCTTGTTACACCTCGTTACACATCACCCACGCGCGCCCACCCCGGACGCCGCCCGCGGCCCCTGAGCCCGACGGCCGGACCGTCACCTTCACGCGCAGCGTCCCCCCACGATCACGACGAACCTCGAAGTGCCACACACCTCCTGCATTCCTGGTCCGCCGAATAGTCGGTAACGAATCGTAGAGTGCCGTCATGAGCACCGATCCGACCCCGGAACCGACCGGGGACAAGACGCGGAAACCAGCTGCGACCTGCGCGAACTGCGGTGGTCCGATGCCGCCGGCCAAGCCCTACGGGCGGCTGCCGATCTACTGCACGGGTGCCTGCCGCAAGGCCGCCTACGACGCCAGGAGGGCGCGGAAACCGGCCGCGTTCGAGGTCAAGGTCGTCGAGCACCAGACCACGATCGAGCACGACCTGAGCGAGTGCGTGAACCGCGTCGTCGGGTCGCCGGCGGCCTGCCGGAAGGTGCTCTACGAGCTGGCCCGGATGGCGGAGAACCACCAGTTGCGGGACCCGAAGTGGGACTCCACCCTGACCGCCGCGCACCGGCTGATGGACTCGATCTACGTCCCGCACCGTGTCCAACAGCACCACCGGTGAGGCCGCTGCGATGATCGAACCCATGACCAGCCACACCCAGCAGACGAGCTCACGCCGCTGGGTGCTTCCTTTCCTAGCCGCCCTCGTTGCGGTCCTGGCCACGATCCTCAGCAGCGCTACAGCGTCGGCCGCAACCACCGCCACGGCTGAAACTCGCGTCCGGGCTTCCAGCGCTGTGGTCGAGGTTCCCGTCGAGCCCCCGCAACACGAAGCCCCAGGTCAGCAGCTAGGGAAAGGCGTCGGGGGGCCAGAAACTTCGGTGGCTACCGGTGTTGCCGCAAAACCCGGAACTGCCATCGAGAAATGGGCGTGGCCGCCCAACAGGGGGTTCATGCACGATCCAGTTCCGACGACCCTGAAGCCGGGAACGATCGTCGACCGCTACGGACGCGAGGGAGGATCCTTCGTCTCGCCCAAGGGCACTCCATTTGGCCAGCGGTCGCTGCCTCCGGACTCGGCCAGCGCCCCTTACCGCCAGTACGAAGTGGTCGGAGACTTGGAGGTCCGCGGCGGCATCACGGCACCCTGGTTCGGCCAGTCCGGTGGCGGGATCCAATACGAACTACCCGGATCCGTCGCTGATCTCATCAGCCGCGGAATCCTCAAGCCGGTGAGGTGAGGACATGGACCGTGAATCCCTGAAGGCACTCCTGGACGCAGAGGACGTTGATCCGGCCGCGTATTCGCTGGACGGGGGCCTCCCATTCGAGGCCTACGTATTAGAACGTCGACCGTGTGACTGGGTCGTCTACTACTCCCAGCGCGGGATGCGCTCAAGTGAGGAGGCATTTGAGGTCGAGGGCGACGCCTGCGCGCGGCTTCTCGAACTTATTCTCCGTGACTCGACCACAAGGCGCTCACAGTGAGACGCCCTGCCGTGCTCGGCGCGTTTGCCCGAATCTCAACGGTCTTGCTCGCACTTGTGATCACAGTCCTCGGGTGGTTTGCTCACGGCCCGGCAATCGCATCCGCGCCGGCCTCGGCGCCACACCTGATCTACACCTATGCCGCGAGCCATGGCTCGGTGCCCATAGTCGGCTGCCCGTCCGAACGTAGCCCGCCTGGCACGGGGCAGTTTGACACCACCCACGCCGGCGTTGACTTCATGTCCGACGGCGCTTGTGCGCGCTCGGAATCGACGTCGACCCCGGACCATCCGACCACCTATGACTCATCCGCCGCGCCCGTGCAGATCACACGGGCTACGGATACGACCCAGACGGTAGCGCGGGGGAACGCCGCAACTTTCTTGGCGCTTGCGTCGTCGATGGTTGCCGCAAAGTCAGCAGACGAAGTTGCTGAGGGGGTGTCTCGCTCTCCGAGCTTCATCGTGAAGCCCAATGGCGAGACGGTGATCGTGCCCAAGGGTGCACAGGGTCCGTTCCCAGTGGAGAGCGGCAAGGGCTTCATGTTCCGCGGCGGTAGCGGTGGTCATGGACTGAGCGATGCTGCCTCTGACGTGCGGATCATGGACCCGGTCACGGGTGGCAAGTACCCCAAGCCCAACGGGTACGCCTCCTACCTCAATGGCGGCGGGCAGACGATCAACCCGTTCACTGGGCAGACCGTCGGGAAGTCCAGTCCCTGGTGGCACTGGGAGTTCCTGCCGTGATCATCGAGGACCTCCTGGTCTGGCCGGACCGCCGGTCGTTGGCGGCGGCGCCCGAGGCCGATGCGCTGGTCGAGCCGGACGCGCTGCTCGAGGCCGCCCTGCTCGACGTCAAGCTGGATGCGACGGCCTCGTCGGCATGGCTGTTGTTCGACTGTCGAGGCGCGGTTCAACTTGAGATGGGCAACACCGCCGTCGTGGTGGTCCACGGTGTCACCGCCATTCAGTGGCGGACTCAGCCCAGCGAGCAGCGCCGGTGGCGGGCCGTCATGGGTTGGCGCCCGATGGCGTCCGGGGCCGGGTTCTCGTGCACCGCTGAGCTCACTTCGGGGAGCAGTCTGCAGGTGGTCGGCTCGGCTGCCGAGTTCTATGTCGGTGACATCCCTGGCGGGGATGACCCGCCGCCCGACTTCACCGCTGCGACGGACGCGGAGATCCGCGCGGGCCTGGCGTCGTGGAGTTCGGAGATCGAGGTCGTGCACGCTTCGTTCATGTGAGCCTTCGAGTTCAGCTGGCTTGGCCGCTGAAGGCTTGGCGGGCGTGGTGGCGCAGGAGTGCGCCTTCGATGAAGGCGGCGACGTGTTCTTGTTCGTCGGGGGTGAACTGGTCGACGGCTTCGAGCTTGAGCCGGAGCGTCTGGCTCTGGGGTCCTCGTTCGTCTTCGTCGAAGAGGAGCGAGTCAGCGCTGATGTTGAGGGCGAGCGCCAATGCACGGAGGACGTCGAGGGTGGGCTGGCTGCTGCCGGCTTCGTAGCGGCGGATCTGGGTGACGTGGGCGCCGGAGCGGTCGGCGAGCTGCTGCTGGGTGAGTCCCTGTGACTTACGCGCGGCGCTGAGGCGGGCGGCGAAGTTGGTGTCGGTCACGGGCTCGCTTCCTGGTGCGTGCAGCGGTGTTGCTGATGCCTGGACCATAGGTGCCGCCTTTGGGTGTCGTTGACGATGCAGAGCGAACTAGGTCTATTCTAGCGAGCGAAGTAGCCGTCTTGACAGGAGTTGGCCGTGGCAAGGATCCCCGACGCAGAGCTGGCGAGGCTCAAGGCTGAGGTGTCGGTGCAGCGGCTGGTGGAGGGCTGCGGGGTCGTACTGCGGCGGCAGGGGCAGGACTTCGTGGGTGCGTGCCCGTTCCACGATGACGACAGTCCGTCGCTGGTGGTCACGCCGGGCAAGAACCTGTGGCACTGCCTGGGTGCGTGCGGCCGGGGTGGTGGTCCGATCGACTGGGTGATGACCGCCCAGGGCGTGAGCTTCCGGCACGCGGTCGAGCTGCTGCGCGAGTCCTCACCGTCGCTGAGTGTGTTGGCGCAGTCCTCGCCGTTGGCGAAGACACCGGGTCCGCCGTCGAGGTCGACGACGGCGAAGCTCCCGACCCTGGCGGCCCCGGATGCTGAGGACCAGGTGCTGCTGAACAAGGTGGTCGGCTATTACGCCGAGGTCCTGGTCACGCATGAGGGTGCGCAGGCGTTCCTGACGAGGCGGAAGATCGACCATCCTGAGGCGGTCGAGCGGTTCAGGATCGGGTTCGCCGACCGGACGCTGGGTTACCGACTGCCACCGTCACAGGTCCAGGCCGGTCGGGCGTTGCGGACGAGGCTGCGGGACCTGGGGGTGTTGAAGGCCAACGGGCACGAGCACTTCCGCGGCTACGTGACGTTCCCGGTGCTCGACGTCGAGGGGAACGTCGGCGAGGTCTACGGCCGGCTGTTGGGCAAGCCCGATCAGCGGACCCAGCCACCGAAGCACCTCTACCTGCCCGGCCCGCACCGCGGTGTTTGGAACATCGCCGCGTTTGCCGAGACCGATGAGCTGATCGTGTGCGAGTCGATCATCGACGCGCTCACACTGTGGTGCGCCGGGTTCCGCCACGTCACCGCTGCCTATGGCACCGACGGCTGGGCCCCGGAGCATCAGGCCGCGGTCGTCGAGCACGGGATTCGACGGGTGCTGATCGCGTTCGACGCCGACACCGCGGGAGACAAGGGCGCCAAGGCGCTGGCATCCGAGCTCGCGGCCGCGGGGGTGGAGTCCTATCGGGTCGAGCTGCCGTCCGGGACCGACGTGAACGAGGTCGCCGTCGATGCGAAGGTGCCGAGCGAGACGCTGGGGAGGTTCCTGCGCAAGGCGTCGTGGATGGACGCCCTGGCCCGACCGGCAGCCAAGCCGGCACCGCGACCCGAACCGATGTCGGAGTCGAAGCCGGGGCCTGTCGTCCCAGCTGCTCCTGAGCACGCGTCAGCGCCGGAACTGCCGGCCGTCGAGGAGCCGCCCACGCCACCGCCTGCTGCTGTCGTCGAGCCGGGGCTGGACTCACCCGCACATGTAGTCGAGCCCGTCGAGCCGGTGGTCGAGCAGGACGCTGATGCCGGGCAGGGTGCAGTGGTCGGCCGGGAGTTGGTGATCGAGCTGGGCACCCGTAGGTGGCGAGTCCGGGGGCTGGAGAAGGTCACCAGCTTTGACGTCCTCAGGGTGAACCTGCTGGTCACCCGCACCGACCGGCCGCGGCTGGCGGCCGATGCGCCGCCCGGATTCCACGTCGACACCCTCGACTTGTATTCGGCGCGAGCGAGGTCGGTGTTCGTCGCGGCTGCGGCGGCCGAGCTCCGCTACGAATCGGAGGTCGTGAAAGCGGACCTGGGCCGGGTGCTGCTGGCGTGTGAGTCGCGGGCGGAGGAGGTGATCGCGGCCGCGCAGCAGCCCGCTAAGCCCGAGATCCAGCTGACCAGTGCGCAGCGGGATGCGGCGTTGGAGTTGCTGCGGGACCCTCAGCTGATTCAGCGGATCGAGGGCGACTTCGGACGGGTGGGGATGGTCGGGGAGGCCGTGAACTGTCTGGTCGGCTATCTGACCGCCGTGTCCCGCCTGCTGCCGTCGCCGTTGGCGGTGATCGTGCAGTCGACGTCTGCGGCTGGCAAGTCCGCGGTGATGGAGAGCGTGTTGGGCTTCGTCCCAGATGAGGACCGCGTCAGCTTCTCAGCGATGACCGGGCAGTCGTTGTTCTACCTGGGTGAGTCCGACCTGGCCCACAAGGTGCTCAGCATCGCGGAGGAGGAAGGCGCCAGTAGGGCGGCCTATGCGTTGAAGCTGCTGCAGTCCGAGGGCGAACTCAGCATCGCCAGCACCGGGAAGGACACCGCGTCCGGCCGGCTGGTGACGCACACCTACAAGGTCACCGGGCCGACCGCAATCGTGCTGACCACCACGGCGATCGATGTCGACGAGGAACTGCTCAACCGGTGCCTGGTACTGACGGTCGATGAGGACCGCGACCAGACCCGCGCGATCCACCAGGCGCAGCGGCGGGCGCAGACACTCGAAGGCCTGGCCGCGCGCACCGAGCGCGAGGCCATCGTCGGCGTCCACAGGGACGCCCAACGACTGCTGGAGCCGCTGGCGGTGGTGAACCCATTCGCCGACCGGCTCACGTTCGCTGACGGCCGCACCAGGACGCGTCGTGATCACGGGAAGTACCTGGGGCTGATCAGCGCGGTCACCCTGCTGCATCAGCATCAGCGGCAGCGGAAGACCGCCACGATCAACGGCCGGACCGTGGCCTATGTCGAAACCACTCTGGCTGATATCGAGGTCGCGCACCGGCTCGCCCACGCCGTGCTCGGTCAGAGCTTGGACGAGCTGGCCCCGCAGACCCGCCGGCTGCTGACCGCGGTCCACTCCTATGCCACGACCGAGGCGCGCCGGTTGGCGATCCCACTCGACCTGGTCCGCTTCACCAGAAGGCAGCTGCGTGAGCACCTCGCCGCCAACGGGTCCGGCTGGGGTGACACCCAACTCAAGGTGCACCTGGCCAGGCTGGTCGACCTCGAGCTCGTGATCGTGCACCGGCTCGAGTCCGGTGCGTTCGGCTACGAGCTCCTCTGGAACCCGAGTACGACTGCATCGAGTACGACCAGCTACGACACCACCTACAACGGTGATGGTCGGTTCCTCGCCGGCCTCATCGACCCGCGGACCCTGCTCAACGGTCAGCGCCATGACTACAACAGCGAACCGGTCGGGGTTCAGACCCCGTTGGTCGGCCCCTGGTCGGGGGCCGGTCGGGGGGTGGTCGGCCCCCGGTCGGAGGACGATCCGAGAGTCGGAAGCAGCGCTGACCTGCTCGATTGGGCGGCTGGCGATGGGTAAGCGCGGCGTCCACGTCCCCCAGCGCATACCGGGCGACCCGACCGACTCCCATGGGTTCCCGGCGCTGGTGGAGGAGTTCCTGATCGACCTGGGAGCCCGGGGCTATTCGCCAGCGACGATCCGGGCCCGCCGGCAGTGCCTGGCCGCGTTGTCGGCCTGGCTCGCCGACCGCGGGGTGACCCGCCCGGTGGAGGTCACGAGGCCAATGCTGGTGCGCTACCAGCGGCACCTGTTCCACTACAGGAAGCCCAACGGCGAACCGCTGTCGTTCCGGTCCCAGAACGCGCAGCTGCTGCCGGTGCGGGCGTTCTTCAAGTGGGCGGTCCGCAACGACCACGTCGGGTCCAACCCCGCTAGTGATCTGGAGCTGCCGAAGGTGGAGAAACGGCTCCCGAAGGCCGCACTGACGGTCGAGGAGGCCGAGGCCGTCCTGTCCCTGCCTGACCTGTCCACGGCCACCGGAGTGCGGGATCGGGCGATGATCGAGGTCTTCTACGGCACCGGCATCCGCAGGTCTGAGCTGGCCCGGCTGAATATGCGTGACCTGGACGCCGACCGGCACACCCTGATGGTCCGGCAGGGCAAGGGCCGCAAGGACCGGATGGTCCCGATCGGCCCGAGAGCGATCGCGTGGATCGACCGCTACCTGGCCGAGGTCCGTCCCCGGTTCGCGGCCGAGCCGGACGACGGGACGCTGTTCCTCACCGTCGACGGCACCGGGTTCTCGTTGGACCGGCTCACCCAGCTCGTCCGCGACTACGTGAAGGCGTCCGGCGTCGACAAGGAGGGTGCCTGTCACCTGTTCCGCCACACGTTGGCGACGTTGATGCTGGAGGGCGGGGCGGACATCCGCTACATCCAGGCGATGCTCGGCCACGCCGAACTCAGTACGACTCAGATCTACACCCAGGTGTCGATCAGAGCCCTTCAAGCGGTGCATGCCGCGACGTTCCCCGGAGCATCCAACAGCCCGAAGCGACGGGGTGGTGCGTCGTTGGTGCCGGTCGAGTCGGAACCCGTTCACAAGGTGTCGCCGCAACAGTTGCTTGCTGCTATCGACTCCGAAATCGAAGAAGAGAACCGCGGCCACCCCGGATCGCAGCCCGGATCGACCGGAGCCGTGTCGTGACCACCTCGTCGACGGCGCAGCAGGCCGTTGAGACCGCCGCCGAGGCGATCCGGGCACTCAACCACGCCACGCGTTCTGGAGTCGTCGAGCTGGACGTCACCGACGTCTACGACCTGCTCGCCGAACTCGCGCTACTTGCGTCCCGGCTGCCGCAGGCGCTGCGGCACCTTGAGGATCTCCTCGACCGCCTCGTCGAGAACGACCAGGTGATCGTCGTCGACGGTGGCTCCCTCAACGACATGGCCGGTGATCCGGTCGCGGTCGCGGCGATCGCGGGTCACTGGCTCGCGGCCGCCGCCGGCACCGCCAACGAACTCGCGCACCGCGTCGACCAGGCCCAGCAGACGCTCACCTGGGCAGCCCGCGCCGACCACTGAGAGCGCTCCTCCCAGCAGCTTGTTACACCTCGTTACACATCACCCACGCGCGCCCACCCCGGACGCCGCCCGCGGCCCCTGAGCCCGACGGCCGGACCGTCACCTTCACGCGCAGCGTCCCCCCCGATCACGACGAACCTCGAAGTGCCACACACCTCCTGCATTCCTGGTCCGCCGAATAGTCGGTAACGAATCGTAGAGTGCCGTCATGAGCACCGATCCGACCCCGGAACCGACCGGGGACAAGACGCGGAAACCAGCTGCGACCTGCGCGAACTGCGGTGGTCCGATGCCGCCGGCCAAGCCCTACGGGCGGCTGCCGATCTACTGCACGGGTGCCTGCCGCAAGGCCGCCTACGACGCCAGGAGGGCGCGGAAACCGGCCGCGTTCGAGGTCAAGGTCGTCGAGCACCAGACCACGATCGAGCACGACCTGAGCGAGTGCGTGAACCGCGTCGTCGGGTCGCCGGCGGCCTGCCGGAAGGTGCTCTACGAGCTGGCCCGGATGGCGGAGAACCACCAGTTGCGGGACCCGAAGTGGGACTCCACCCTGACCGCCGCGCACCGGCTGATGGACTCGATCTACGTCCCGCACCGTGTCCAACAGCACCACCGGTGAGGCCGCTGCGATGATCGAACCCATGACCAGCCACACCCAGCAGACGAGCTCACGCCGCTGGGTGCTTCCTTTCCTAGCCGCCCTCGTTGCGGTCCTGGCCACGATCCTCAGCAGCGCTACAGCGTCGGCCGCAACCACCGCCACGGCTGAAACTCGCGTCCGGGCTTCCAGCGCTGTGGTCGAGGTTCCCGTCGAGCCCCCGCAACACGAAGCCCCAGGTCAGCAGCTAGGGAAAGGCGTCGGGGGGCCAGAAACTTCGGTGGCTACCGGTGTTGCCGCAAAACCCGGAACTGCCATCGAGAAATGGGCGTGGCCGCCCAACAGGGGGTTCATGCACGATCCAGTTCCGACGACCCTGAAGCCGGGAACGATCGTCGACCGCTACGGACGCGAGGGAGGATCCTTCGTCTCGCCCAAGGGCACTCCATTTGGCCAGCGGTCGCTGCCTCCGGACTCGGCCAGCGCCCCTTACCGCCAGTACGAAGTGGTCGGAGACTTGGAGGTCCGCGGCGGCATCACGGCACCCTGGTTCGGCCAGTCCGGTGGCGGGATCCAATACGAACTACCCGGATCCGTCGCTGATCTCATCGGCCGCGGAATCCTCAAGCCGGTGAGGTGAGGACATGGACCGTGAATCCCTGAAGGCACTCCTGGACGCAGAGGACGTTGATCCGGCCGCGTATTCGCTGGACGGGGGCCTCCCATTCGAGGCCTACGTATTAGAACGTCGACCGTGTGACTGGGTCGTCTACTACTTCCAGCGCGGGATGCGCTCAAGTGAGGAGGCATTTGAGGTCGAGGGCGACGCCTGCGCGCGGCTTCTCGAACTTATTCTCCGTGACTCGACCACAAGGCGCTCACAGTGAGACGCCCTGCCGTGCTCGGCGCGTTTGCCCGAATCTCAACGGTCTTGCTCGCACTTGTGATCACAGTCCTCGGGTGGTTTGCTCACGGCCCGGCAATCGCATCCGCGCCGGCCTCGGCGCCACACCTGATCTACACCTATGCCGCGAGCCATGGCTCGGTGCCCATAGTCGGCTGCCCGTCCGAACGTAGCCCGCCTGGCACGGGGCAGTTTGACACCACCCACGCCGGCGTTGACTTCATGTCCGACGGCGCTTGTGCGCGCTCGGAATCGACGTCGACCCCGGACCATCCGACCACCTATGACTCATCCGCCGCGCCCGTGCAGATCACACGGGCTACGGATACGACCCAGACGGTAGCGCGGGGGAACGCCGCAACTTTCTTGGCGCTTGCGTCGTCGATGGTTGCCGCAAAGTCAGCAGACGAAGTTGCTGAGGGGGTGTCTCGCTCTCCGAGCTTCATCGTGAAGCCCAATGGCGAGACGGTGATCGTGCCCAAGGGTGCACAGGGTCCGTTCCCAGTGGAGAGCGGCAAGGGCTTCATGTTCCGCGGCGGTAGCGGTGGTCATGGACTGAGCGATGCTGCCTCTGACGTGCGGATCATGGACCCGGTCACGGGTGGCGGGACCCCAAGCCCAACGGGTACGCCTCCTACCTCAATGGCGGCGGGCAGACGATGAACCCGTTCACTGGGCAGACCGTCGGGAAGTCCAGTCCCTGGTGGCACTGGGAGTTCCTGCCGTGATCATCGAGGACCTCCTGGTCTGGCCGGACCGCCGGTCGTTGGCGGCGGCGCCCGAGGCCGATGCGCTGGTCGAGCCGGACGCGCTGCTCGAGGCCGCCCTGCTCGACGTCAAGCTGGATGCGACGGCCTCGTCGGCATGGCTGTTGTTCGACTGTCGAGGCGCGGTTCAACTTGAGATGGGCAACACCGCCGTCGTGGTGGTCCACGGTGTCACCGCCATTCAGTGGCGGACTCAGCCCAGCGAGCAGCGCCGGTGGCGGGCCGTCATCGGTTGGCGCCCGATGGCGTCCGGGGCCGGGTTCTCGTGCACCGCTGAGCTCACTTCGGGGAGCATGTCCGCAGGTGGTCGGCTCGGCTGCCGAGTTCTATGTCGGTGACATCCCTGGCGGGGATGACCCGCCGCCCATTTCACCGCTGCGACGGACGCGGAGATCCGCGCGGGCCTGGCGTCGTGGAGTTCGGAGATCGAGGTCGTGCACGCTTCGTTCATGTGAGCCTTCGAGTTCAGCTGGCTTGGCCGCTGAAGGCTTGGCGGGCGTGGTGGCGCAGGAGTGCGCCTTCGATGAAGGCGGCGACGTGTTCTTGTTCGTCGGGGGTGAACTGGTCGACGGCTTCGAGCTTGAGCCGGAGCGTCTGGCTCTGGGGTCCTCGTTCGTCTTCGTCGAAGAGGAGCGAGTCAGCGCTGATGTTGAGGGCGAGCGCCAATGCACGGAGGACGTCGAGGGTGGGCTGGCTGCTGCCGGCTTCGTAGCGGCGGATCTGGGTGACGTGGGCGCCGGAGCGGTCGGCGAGCTGCTGCTGGGTGAGTCCCTGTGACTTACGCGCGGCGCTGAGGCGGGCGGCGAAGTTGGTGTCGGTCACGGGCTCGCTTCCTGGTGCGTGCAGCGGTGTTGCTGATGCCTGGACCATAGGTGCCGCCTTTGGGTGTCGTTGACGATGCAGAGCGAACTAGGTCTATTCTAGCGAGCGAAGTAGCCGTCTTGACAGGAGTTGGCCGTGGCAAGGATCCCCGACGCAGAGCTGGCGAGGCTCAAGGCTGAGGTGTCGGTGCAGCGGCTGGTGGAGGGCTGCGGGGTCGTACTGCGGCGGCAGGGGCAGGACTTCGTGGGTGCGTGCCCGTTCCACGATGACGACAGTCCGTCGCTGGTGGTCACGCCGGGCAAGAACCTGTGGCACTGCCTGGGTGCGTGCGGCCGGGGTGGTGGTCCGATCGACTGGGTGATGACCGCCCAGGGCGTGAGCTTCCGGCACGCGGTCGAGCTGCTGCGCGAGTCCTCACCGTCGCTGAGTGTGTTGGCGCAGTCCTCGCCGTTGGCGAAGACACCGGGTCCGCCGTCGAGGTCGACGACGGCGAAGCTCCCGACCCTGGCGGCCCCGGATGCTGAGGACCAGGTGCTGCTCAACAAGGTGGTCGGCTATTACGCCGAGGTCCTGGTCACGCATGAGGGTGCGCAGGCGTTCCTGACGAGGCGGAAGATCGACCATCCTGAGGCGGTCGAGCGGTTCAGGATCGGGTTCGCCGACCGGACGCTGGGTTACCGACTGCCACCGTCACAGGTCCAGGCCGGTCGGGCGTTGCGGACGAGGCTGCGGGACCTGGGGGTGTTGAAGGCCAACGGGCACGAGCACTTCCGCGGCTACGTGACGTTCCCGGTGCTCGACGTCGAGGGGAACGTCGGCGAGGTCTACGGCCGGCTGTTGGGCAAGCCCGATCAGCGGACCCAGCCACCGAAGCACCTCTACCTGCCCGGCCCGCACCGCGGTGTTTGGAACATCGCCGCGTTTGCCGAGACCGATGAGCTGATCGTGTGCGAGTCGATCATCGACGCGCTCACACTGTGGTGCGCCGGGTTCCGCCACGTCACCGCTGCCTATGGCACCGACGGCTGGGCCCCGGAGCATCAGGCCGCGGTCGTCGAGCACGGGATTCGACGGGTGCTGATCGCGTTCGACGCCGACACCGCGGGAGACAAGGGCGCCAAGGCGCTGGCATCCGAGCTCGCGGCCGCGGGGGTGGAGTCCTATCGGGTCGAGCTGCCGTCCGGGACCAAGCATGAACGAGGTCGCCGTCGATGCGAAGGTGCCGAGCGAGACGCTGGGGAGGTTCCTGCGCAAGGCGTCGTGGATGGACGCCCTGGCCCGACCGGCAGCCAAGCCGGCACCGCGACCCGAACCGATGTCGGAGTCGAAGCCGGGGCCTGTCGTCCCAGCTGCTCCTGAGCACGCGTCAGCGCCGGAACTGCCGGCCGTCGAGGAGCCGCCCACGCCACCGCCTGCTGCTGTCGTCGAGCCGGGGCTGGACTCACCCGCCTGGTCGTCGAGCCCGTCGAGCCGGTGGTCGAGCAGGACGCTGATGCCGGGCAGGGTGCAGTGGTCGGCCGGGAGTTGGTGATCGAGCTGGGCACCCGTAGGTGGCGAGTCCGGGGGCTGGAGAAGGTCACCAGCTTTGACGTCCTCAGGGTGAACCTGCTGGTCACCCGCACCGACCGGCCGCGGCTGGCGGCCGATGCGCCGCCCGGATTCCACGTCGACACCCTCGACTTGTATTCGGCGCGAGCGAGGTCGGTGTTCGTCGCGGCTGCGGCGGCCGAGCTCCGCTACGAATCGGAGGTCGTGAAAGCGGACCTGGGCCGGGTGCTGCTGGCGTGTGAGTCGCGGGCGGAGGAGGTGATCGCGGCCGCGCAGCAGCCCGCTAAGCCCGAGATCCAGCTGACCAGTGCGCAGCGGGATGCGGCGTTGGAGTTGCTGCGGGACCCTCAGCTGATTCAGCGGATCGAGGGCGACTTCGGACGGGTGGGGATGGTCGGGGAGGCCGTGAACTGTCTGGTCGGCTATCTGACCGCCGTGTCGAACAGCCTGCTGCCGTCGCCGTTGGCGGTGATCGTGCAGTCGACGTCTGCGGCTGGCAAGTCCGCGGTGATGGAGAGCGTGTTGGGCTTCGTCCCAGATGAGGACCGCGTCAGCTTCTCAGCGATGACCGGGCAGTCGTTGTTCTACCTGGGTGAGTCCGACCTGGCCCACAAGGTGCTCAGCATCGCGGAGGAGGAAGGCGCCAGTAGGGCGGCCTATGCGTTGAAGCTGCTGCAGTCCGAGGGCGAACTCGGCATCGCCAGCACCGGGAAGGACACCGCGTCCGGCCGGCTGGTGACGCACACCTACAAGGTCACCGGGCCGACCGCAATCGTGCTGACCACCACGGCGATCGATGTCGACGAGGAACTGCTCAAC
>CAWAFS010000008.1:0-13673 GCA_963781335.1 uncultured Actinomycetota bacterium
ACTGATCTGACGCGTTTGTGCAGGTCAGACGCCTGCTAGGGCCTCCTGCGTGGCAGATGCGTGGCAAGAATCGCGATCGACGAGTCGGAGGAACGTGGAGATGACGTTGAGTCCCGACCAGGTCGACCGAGCGCGGGGCGCAGTTCTCGGCTCTGCTGTCGGAGATGCGCTCGGGGCGCCCTACGAGTTCGAATGCAGGGCTGTCGGCCCAAACGGTCCAGAGATGCTGGGCGGCGGCCTCGGTGGCTTTGCGCCTGGTGAGTGGACTGACGACACCACGATGGCGTGGTGCATCCTTGATGTCGCAGCAAGCCACGACGATCTCCGAAGTGATGATGCGCTGACCGAGATCGCTAGACGGTTCATCCGGTGGTACGAGACCGGCCCCGCGGACATTGGCAATCAAACGAGAATGATTCTTGGAGCAGTCGGCCCAGGCCCGACTGGCGCAGCGCTGACCGCGACGTCCTTCGACCTGCATCGGCGCACCGGTCACACTGCCGGTAACGGGTCACTCATGAGGACAGCACCAGTCGCGCTGAGGTACCTCGGTGACCCCCAGGGCTTGACCGCGGCTGCGCGGCGGATCAGTGCCCTCACGCACTATGACCGGCAAGCTCAGGATGCCTGTGCGCTTTGGTCACTGGCGATCAGGCACGCGATTGTGACTGGTGACCTCCACCTCCGGGCCGGTCTGGCCTATCTCGAGCCTGCGGCTGCCGAGAACTGGGCTGAGCTTATCGACGAAGCCGAACGGCGGGAGCCGGGTGATTTCAACCCGAACGGCTGGGTGGTCACTGCGTTTCAGGCCGCATGGTCCGCGATCGTGCACACGCCGATTCCTGAGGACGCTCCGAACCGACACTTATCCGATGCCCTGGACACCGCTATCCGGATCGGTGACGACACCGACACGGTCGCCGCGATTGCTGGCGGTCTCCTCGGCGCTCGATCGGGTGCGGCATCGGTCCCGCAGCCTTGGCGCACACCGCTCCACGGATACCCAGGCATCACTTACGAGGACCTACTGACGCTGGTCGATCAAGCGGTCAGCTGAGTCTGATCAGCGGAACTCGGCAATGACCTCGATCAGTCCGACGATGTGAGCATTGAACTCGTCCAGATCCTCGGCTGGGATCCAGTACTCCAAGATCGTCTCGCCGCCTGCGCGCTGGACGTCGTACCGGTCGAGGAACTTCTTGTCGACCTCGAAGCGGGTCACGTAGCCGACGCCGCTGGCCTTCACGTTCCAGTCGCGGGCGATCCGGGTCGCGTAGTCCTCATTGAGCACGGGATAGAAGATCGGCTGATCCGGGAGTCGAGGCGGCCATGCGCGCCAGCCTGAATCCTCCACGAGCGCGAGTTCCTCGGGCCCGGTCGGACGCCAGAGGGTGACGGTCTCCATTGGTGGACTACTTTCGGTGTCGGATGGGGGGCGGTTCAGGCGACGAGTCGCAGCGACTTTGCCGACCGGCCAACTCGCACTGCCTGACCCCATGTCAGTGTGAGCGAATCGGCTTCGATGCCGTCGCCGAACGCGACGAGGCGGTCGGACTTAATCGTCAATGAGAGTTCGGTCCCGACCAGTTCACCTTCGGTGAGTGTTGTTCCAGTGGCCGGCGAGGGCCATGCTTCGCGCACGAACCAGACCAGCCGCGGCTCGCTCGGCGACGGCAGGTGGAGTGCGCTGTTGCGTTCGAGGGCCACGGAGCGACACCAGCCGGTGGCCCCGGTTCCGGTCGCGACGATCACACCCGAGGATGCTTGTGCTTCGCCACTGGCATCGGGGGCGTGCAGGTCGTAGCGAGCTGTTTGGTGGCTCGGGTGCCCGATGAAGATCTCGTTCAGGGCCAGCAAGTGTTGACCGTCGTCGAGCTTGGCTTCCACCATCGTGCGCTCTGCAACATGGTCGGTTGCCCGCAGCAGTTCGCCGACGTCGCCGACGGCGTGGGTGACCAGCACGCCCGCATTGCGTCCCGGCTCGGGGTCGATTCCGACGACAGGTTGCCCGTCGAGGTATTTGGCGACGTTCGCCACCAGCCCGTCTTGCCCCACGACCACGATGACGTCGTCGGGTGAGAACAGGAACCGTGAGACATCGCTGCGCTCGACGGTCCCTCGGCGCCAGTCGACAGGGATTGCGGCGGCTGCGGTGTCGATTGCGCGCTGGGTCAGGCGGTGTCGTTCTTCGAGTTCTGCGATGTCACGGCCGCGCGTGCTGAGGAAGAACGCTGCCTGGCCCCGGGTGCCATGCGTGGCCAGCATCTCGTCGTACTCGGTACGACGGGTCACGATGACCACCCGGGGCGTCAGACTCATGCCGTCACCTTGCCAGTTCCGAGCTGCGCCAGAGCCTTGCTGATGAGGTCGGGGCTGAGGACCAGCGTGTCGATCTTCGGCAGGTTGGCAGCCAGTTCCTTGACGGCGAGCGCTAGTAGGACGCTCTCCGCGACGTCGCGATACGCGCCGACGCGTGCCGCTTCCGCATCGCCTTGAGCCGCACCAGCCAGCCGGGTGCCTTCGGCGCGTGCTTCGGCGAGGGTGACGGTGCGACGGGCCTCGGCTTCGTTGGCGACCGCGCCGGCCGCTGCGTTCTCCTCAGCCTCGCGGCGGGCATTCGCGCCCCGCTGGGCGACCAGCTGCTCCTCGCGGCGGGCGAGCTCGATCTGCGTCTGCAACTCGTTCTCGCCGATCGCGCGCTCGCGTTCGACCGCGACTGCACGCCGCTCGAAGGTCGCCTTGTCTGCCTCTTGCTGCACCTGCTCGCGGGTGGGCGTCCGCAGCGCCTTCTCTACCTCGGGTTCGGGCCGCACTGCGACGACGCGTACGCCAACCACTGCGATGCCGGTCTCCGCGAGTCGCTCGTCGTTTGCGAGGCCGCCGGCGATCACCGAACGGATCGGGCCGACGCCTCCGGCCATCGCGGTTGTGAGGTTCGCGGAGGCCAGCAAGTCGATCGCGTACTGCTGCGCGGACTCGGTGAGCAGCCCGGCAACCTGGTCGAGGGGAGTGGTTCGCCACAGGCCGGTGTCGGGGTCGATCGAGAAGTCGATTCGGCCGGCCGCCGTGGTCGGGTCGGTCACCCGGTAGGTGATCGTGGCCTGCACGGTGACGTCCTGGAAGTCGCTGGTGCGAGCGTGAAACATCAGAGGCAGCTCCCGGTCGTCGACCGGGACCTCGTTGAGCACCGCGCTGAGGGGACGGAACCAGAACGAGGCGCCGACGCCGGCGCGGATCGTCTTTCCGTTGCGGATCTGCTCGACGTGCGTTGTGCCGGATCCGCGTAGGTGGCGGACCAACGGGTAGCGGGCGATGTCAGCCATCGGAGTCTCCTGTCATGGGGATTAGCGTCAGAATGACGATAACCTGTATGGAGACTAATCGTCAACCTGACGTAAAGACGGTAAGGTGGAGGGCATGCCGGCTGCCACGAACGAGTACCCGCCGATTGCGGTGACCGTGGACCTTGTCGTTCTGACTGTGCGTGAGGAGAAGTTCCAGGTCCTCACCATCCGCCGTGGCGAGGAGCCGTTCTTGGGGCACTGGGCCCTTCCGGGCGGGTTCCTTCGGCCCGACGAGGACCTGCAGGAGGCGGCTGCGCGAGAACTGGAGGAGGAAACTGCGCTGTCGGCGCAGCAAGTCCATCTTGAGCAACTCGCCTCATACGGAACCCCTGACCGTGACCCGCGCATGCGCACCGTGACCGTGGCCTATCTCGCGCTCGCCGCTGACCTGCCCACCCCTACGGCGGGCAGTGACGCCGCCGAAGCGCGCTGGCAGCCGGTCGACATCCTGCTCGCTGACGGACTCGCCTTCGACCACGCGCGGATTCTGGGGGACGGCGTCGAGCGGGCCCGCTCGAAGCTGGAGTACACCCCACTTGCGGCGGCCTTCTGCCCGCCGGAGTTCACGATCAGCGAGCTGCGTCGCGTGTACGAGGTCGTATGGGGGACGGAGCTAGACGCCAGGAACTTCCACCGCAAGGCCACCAAGACCGAGGGGTTCGTCGAGGCGACGCCCGGCACCACGACGAGGGATGGCGGACGACCCGCCCGTCTGTACCGAGCTGGCCACGCGTCGACACTTCACCCGCCGCTGCTCCGGTGAAGTGCCAGATCGGTCGATAGGACTGCCGCCGCCATCTCGGAGGATGCGGCCCGCGTCTTGTCCTCGGCCGTCGGCCAGAGGTGCGCGTACGTGCTGAGCGTCGTCGTAGCGGAAGCGTGGCCCATGGCCCGCTGGACGGTGACGACGTCGCACCCGGCGGCGATCAGTCCACTGGCGAAGTAGTGCCGGAGCTCGTGGAGCTTGTAGCTGACACCGGCGTCGGTGCGGGTCGACCGCCAGCGGTAGTCGACGAGGTTGTCGTGCCACGGCTTGCCGCCCTCGTCGAACAGCCACCGCGTGGGCTCGCCCTTCGGAGTGTGCACACGGACGTGCTCGGAGAGGATCGTGACGACCTCGTCGGGCAGGTAGATCGTCCGCTCCGACTCGTACTTCGGCGGCCGGACGACGACGGTGATCCCGCCGGCCGCCTCGACGAGGTTCTTGCCCGCGTCGACGTCGGCGGCCTTGGCCCGTTGGAGCTGTCGCGTGACCCGCAGCGTGCGGCCGAGGAAGTCGATGTCCCCGACCTGCACGCCGAGCGCCTCGCCGCGGCGCAGACCGGCGAACGCGCAGAGTGCGACGTACGCGGTGAATCCCGGCCTCGACTTCGGTCGTCGTTCGGGCTCGGCCGCCCGCAGCACCTTCGCCACGTCCGCGCTCGTGGGGATCGACATGGCCGCCTCGGCCTTCCGCTTCCGAGGCAGCACCACGCCCACGGTCGGATCGCTGGCGATGAGGCGGTCAGCGACCGCAGCGCGGAAGACACCGCGCACGATCGTGAACCTGGTGTCGATCGTCGTGGGCGCGAGCCGCGCGGTCATGTTCTTGACCCACGCCTCGACGTGTGAGCGGCGGATCGATCGAAGCGGCATGTCGCCGAACGTGACGCCAGCGGTGGCCAGGTCGGCGTTCTCCCGTGTCGAGGACAGCCACACCTGCCTTGGTGCCCAGTCGGTGTAGAAGGTGGCGAAGGTGATCTTCCCCGCGGCCGGGTCGATCCAGTCGCCGCGGACGACCTTGGACTCCTCGGTGGCGACCCAGCGCTTGGCGTCGACCTGCCGCTTGAACGACTTGGTGTGCTGCTTGCCTGCTTCGTCGCGGTATGACCCGCGCCAGGATTGGCGTTCCTTCCAGACCCAGCCCATGGCTGTCTCCTTCCGAGAGATCTTCATGATGCGCCCGTCCACCGACGGGCGCCGAGCGGTTCAGTGGTGCTGTGGGCGGTTCATCTGCTCGGTGAGCCAGAGGACGACGTCGGCCTTCCAGTAGCGGACGTGGCGGCCGACCTTGAAGCTCCGCGGGCCGGCGCCGGTCACGCGCCAGTAGCGGAGCGTGTTCTCGGGGACGCGGAGCAGCGCAGCGGTCTCGTCGAGCGTGAGCATCTCGTCTCCGAGGTTCTTGCGCGGGTTGGGGATGGAGGGCTGTGCGGTCATGACGGGTTCTCCTCAGTGGATTCGACCCGGTGGGTCGGTGAGGCGGCGTTTCCACCTCACCCATGAGGTGTGCATGGCATTCCAATCGATGATCAGCGATCATCGAGAGATGTCCTCCAGGACAGTCATCGAGGCTGCCCGCCGCGCGGCGGGCCTCTCGCAGCGCCGTCTGGCCGAGCTCGCGCGCACTCAACAGTCGTCGATCTCGGAGTACGAGCGCCGCCGCAAGTCCCCGACGCTGGACGTGGTCGAGCGACTCCTCGACGCCGCCGACCACGAGTTGACGGCCAAGCAGATGGTCTTCTGGGACCTCGTCGAGGATCCCGAAGTCGGGTCGTTCTGGGTGCCGGACAAGTTGTGGGCTGTGCCGGTCCCGAGATGCTTCGCCAAGGTGCAGGCGTTCAAGTACGTCTTCCCCGCCGAGGTCACCCAGGACTGGACCAAGTACATCCGCACGTGGGACCTGTCAGTGACGAGCGAGCGGATCGACTACTACCAACTCGTCCTGCAACACGGCATGGAAAAGATGGTCGAGGACTCGGTCGATGGGCTCCTGCTGATCCAGGCCTGGCCGGAGATGACTCTGCCCTCTGCGATGCGGCGCGCCTGGCAACCACTCATCGACGCGGCCACGAAGCACGACGGACCGCCCATCGATCCCGGCGGTGTGAGCCAATGGATGGCCGGGGAGATCAAGCTCGGTTGGCCTCTCCCGAAACGGTGGCGAGGCGCCATTCCACCTTCGTAGTCACATGGTGAGCCCGGGATCGCGGATCGAGGCGGCAGCTGGCCGCGGCGGCGGAAGCGGAGAGGAGCGGGCTCGGGCAGCTGGGCCGTAGCGGTCGATCGCCTCGATCGCCTGCCGACGTGCGTGCGCCGGCCCGAGGTCGGCGCGGTCGCGGCTGAACGCGTCGATCCATTGTTGCCGGGCGTCGTCGACGGACTCGGCGACGAGGTGGGCCGTGTTGCTGTCGCGGCCACGGGTCATGGCGACGTACGCCGCGGCCGCGCCCGTCGTATCGCTGAGCGCGACGTGGGCGCGGTCGACAGTGTCGCCCTGCGCGCCATGCACGGTGGTCGCGTAGGCGAGTTCAACGTACTGCTTGGCGTACTCGGCCGGGACCTTTCTTTCGCGACCGCGGCCGCGCAGGGTGAGCCCGCCGTCATCGCCAATGTCGGCGACGGTCCAGGTCTGGCGGTTGGCGACCTGAAGGTCAGGATCGTTGCGGCGCGTGGCGACGCGGTCGCCGAGCCCCATCTGTTCGCCGCTGGCGGTCGTGACTGGCCTGTCCTTCTCGGCCAGTGCGTCGGTGGTCGCGGATGGCCGCGTTGAGGTCGGCCACCTGCTCTCGCCGATCAGCGATGACGAGGTCGCCGGCGGCGCCAACTTCCGCCAGTGCTGCCGTCCGCTCGACATCGGACGCGTGGACGACGATCTGACCGCGTCGATTCAGCTCGTCGAAGACTCTTGCCGGGTCGTCGCCCTTCCGCATTCGCAGACTCAGGTCCGCATAGTCGGGATCGGCGAACCGGTGCACCTTCTCCAGCGAGACGACCGCCGTCGGGTGCGCCCAAGTGATGGCATGGTCGAGTACGCCGCCGCGGCCGACAGCGGGCAGCTGGTGGCGATCCCCGACGAACGCGACGCGGGCCCCGGCCTCGTCGGCGATCGTCAAGAGTGCGCGTGCCGTGTCCTGGTCGAGCATCCCGGCCTCGTCGATCAGCAGGAGATCACCCGGTCGCAGGAGTGCTGCCCCATCAGGTGTCGAGTCCTTTCGGGTCCAGTGGCCGTCAGCGTCCCAGCGCCAGCCGTGCTGATGGATCAGCCAGGCAGCCGAGCGTCCATCGGCACCCGTCTCGGTGGCTGCGACTTCGGCGGCCTTGAGTGTGGGCGTGACCACGACGAGACGGTGCCCTTGTCGAGTGAGGGCTGCCTGGGTAGTTCGCAGTGCGGTCGTCTTCCCGGAGCCAGCGGCGCCTTCAACCACGATGAGTTCGCCGTCGCCGGTCAGCGTGCCGACGACTGCGGCCTGGGCAGGGTCGATGCGGTCCAGGCCGCGCGCGCCGATGCGCACCCGGCGGGCGGGCTGGGCGCCGCGCCTTGCCAGGCGGGCGATCAGGTTGGCCTCGACGTCGAGCACGTGCGGCGACGACAGCGACCGGACGTGTTCCGGTACGTCGCTTCCTGTCAGGATGCGGCGGCATCGCTCGATGGTGCGGGCCGTGATGTCTTCGGCCAACTCGATCCGCACAGCTGAGTCGGCAACGAGGCAGGTCTGCGCGAGCAGCACCTCGGTCTTCCCGCGGACGTCGGCCTCGTTCCAGGCCGACGCCTTCGCGCCGAGCATGGAGACGATCAGGTCTGCAGCGGCGTCCCGGTCGATCCACCCGGGCTGCGTGCCACTGAGGGTGACGGCCCCGCACGGATCGCGGTATCCGAGATCGTGCAGTTCCCGGGTCCAGCGCTCGACGAGTTCCCGCCCGTCGCTCGGGACGACCTTGTCGGGCCGGGCTTCGGCCCACGCTCGCCGGTCCCACGCTTCTCGCAGTCGCGGCCCGGGCTCTTCGCCGGGATGCTCGCTTCGCCACTCGGCCTCGTAGCGGTCGACATTGCGCCGGATCTGGGATGTCCTGGCACTGAATGCGCCGACGTGAACGGCGAGCTCGCGGATCTCGCCCGTCTCGGGGTCGAGGGTGAAACCTCGTCCGGCGAGCGCTGCCCGGAAGTTGGGGTCAGTCGCGACCGCCGCGTGCCCGATGCCGTTGATCGCCTCGATCGAGTCCCGGAACCCGACCGAGTGCAGGCCGCGCCAACCGCCGGCGGCGTAGATGCGGGCGTTGATCTGCAGGTGAAGGTGGCGGTGCGGATCACCAGCACGAGACGTGTAGTGCCGGATGACCGCCGCCTCGATCCTCTCGACGGGCACTTGCACCTGACGTCCGCGCGACCCGACGCGGGTGGTTGCGTGCGACGCGACCCAACCGACGATCTCGCCGGCCGCCTTGTCCTGTGCCGCGCCCAAGGCGGCCGAGATGTCAGGGTGCAGAGCTGCTGCGAGCGACCAGGTCTTGGGCCCGTTGACGGTGACCTCGACGAACCGCAGCGCGTGCTCGTCCTTGAGGACGCGCCCCTTCCTGCTGCCCGTGTCGATGTTGATCCCGGCGACCCACTGCTCGTACGTGTCGCCGTCCATCGAGCCCGCGTGCTCGACACCCTCGGGTGTGGCGGTCAAGCGCTCGGCAACGCCTGTGCCCTCGGCGAGGTAGTAGTCGTCAGCCCGGGATCGGTCGCGCTCGACGTAGGCACGGGCGGCCCTTGCCGCGCCGCGGTAGAACTTCACCCCACCGTGCACCCGAACCTCCCCGATCAAGCCTTCATCGACTACCGTCGACAACCGCATATCCGCAGGTCACAGGCCGTTTTCGGCTCCTGATTCCTACGATCCTTCGTAGCATGCGTGCCGACTGAAATGGAGGTGGCGAAGTGGGGCAGAAGCGGGTGGTAGTCGGACGAGATTCTGGGGACCGTGAAGAGTCAACGGGTCCCAATCTTTGGCAGGAATCAGGAGAGGATGAGGGCGTCAGGAGAGAGGAGCGGTTGTGATCGAGATTGACGTGCCCACGGACATCGCGGCCGTCGAACGCGACGGCTTGGTTCGCGGTCGCATGCGACGCGATCGTGCGCTCCTCAAGCCGGGAGCAATTGTCATTGCCGGCACACCGGGCCGCTGGTCGTGGGCTCGGGTCCGTGGCGTCAACGGGATGACGGTTGCGCTGGAGCTCATCTCCGAGAAGGAAGCCGCGTCGGCGGCGAGCCTCGTGGCGGCGCCCTCTCCAAGCACCGACTGGCCATGGCCGCGACTACCGTGGCTGAGGCTCGAACAGCACGCCTTCACGTCGCTGGACAAGAACACGTTCATGTGGGTGGACCACTTCGTGTTCTCGATCGAGGCGGGGCTGTCGGATGGCGAGATCCTCGGCGGGCTCCTGTCCTCCGCCGATTACGCACACGACTTCGCGTCGCCGTACCGCTACGGCCCGGACGTGGGCTTCGAAGACCGGCCGATCCATGCGCGATGGATGGCCGACATGCTCACGGCGCAGATGTTCAGCCGGGTGGACGCGGCCGACGCTCGGCAAACGATTCACTCCTGGATCGACGACGAGATGCTTGAGCCGCCGCAGACCCCGCGAACTCATACACGTGTCGACGCCGTTCTGGATCGAGCATTTGGGAGCGGAGAGGTCTACCGACTCGACGTTCCTGACGACGACAGCCTCATGCATGAGTACGGCTGGGTGGTCGGCACAACCGGCTTCCATGAGTACGTCACGATCGATCGGACCAATGAGGCCATGCACCTCGTCGTCGCTTCGGATGACTGATCACGTAGAGCTTCTGCGAGCCTTCAGTCGGTCACGCCACCGCCGCCGGCTGGGCGCTGAGTCCCGATTCTCTCCCTGGATCGGTGGCGGCTCGAGGTAGTCCAACTGGGTGACCGGCTGCCCGGCGAGGAAAGCATTGCTGGCCCGTCGAGTGACCTGTTCCAGGTAGACAAGGTCAAGTCCGGCGTTCTCCCAGTCGTCGTAGATGTCGTCGAGCAGCACGAACGGTTGCAGTTCGTCGTCTCCTTCGTGGCCGATCACCGAATGCGCCCAGCGCGAGAGCGCGCGCAGGTCGAGCTCGCCGTCGAGGAATCGCTCGAGGCGGACTTCGAGACCGGCTCGCTCAGGAGTTCCGCGGACGAGGTCGCTGGCTCCGAGCTGTAGAAGGGTCGCCATTACGACAGGCTCGACCTCGAACTGGGAATCGCGGGCTGACATGCCTGCGAGCTGTCGAAGTGCTGGCCCGTCAAACCCGAGAACGAGAAGGTCTGTTGCAGCGTCGATGAGTTCGGCCGTGCCCTCCAGCGGTGAGCTGCGCCAAAGGCCGATCGGATTTCTCAAGACAGGGTGAACCGCCGATTTACGAGCGGCCTTTGCGCCCCGCGGCGGCACAAAGTTCCAAGAGCTCCCGATCGCCGGCTGTCCGTGGAGGACGAGGTGGACCTGGCCGAGAAGGAACAAGGTCAGCCACGCGAGGCGATAGTCAGTGCGGTCCGGAGTCCAGCCGATGACATAGGCCTCGTGCCGCGCCCAATCGAGGGTGTGTTGAAGGGATTCGGGATCTAGATCTGGCGTTGTAGTGGCAGCCGCCAGGCGCGCTGCATCGACGGCGGCTGCGCCTTGCGGGTGTTCCACGAGCTCACCGGCCAGTCGACGATCGAGCCAAACAGTCAACTCGTGGATGGCGCCGGTGCGCTCGTCTCCATGCCATCGGCTGGGTGACCGCGGCGTGACCTCATCACGCCGCGGAGAACGGAGTCCAGCCCGCTTCTGGGACCGCCGGAGGGCCGCATACCGCACCTCGAGGTCCTGACCCGCCCTCCGCTGTGTTTCCAATAGGTCGATCGCAGGCGTCAGGAACTCGATGGATCGCCGAGACTCGCCGATCTTGGCCTCCAGGTAAGACCAGGTCGCGTTGAAACCGATCGGTCCCGACATCTCGATGCAAGACCCGAGTGCGTGAAGGCGGTGGCCATGTGGGAGCGATGATTCACGCACCCGCCGCGCCTCGCGCCCGAATCCCATAGCGGCAATCTATTCGCCTGGCCGCTCGGAATCGCGCGGTTATCGATCCGTCGTCTGGCCCGCGGTGCAGCACACTTGGCGCATGGCGTGGTGGAAACGGAACGAGCCGGAGAAGCGAAGCGACCGCTCGTCGGCCGAACTGCCGGATTGGACGACCCCTCCAGTTGGCGTCGATGAGTTTCGCAATCGCCTGGCGGCGGTCGGTCTGGACGACGTGGCAGACACACTGGTCGAACTTGCGCGGCCGAGTTGCAGACTCTCGCCGGATTCGTCGATCGATGCTGCGAGTGTCGGGATGTCGCGGCTTGGCGGCATGCCTGACCTCCCCGAGGACGTCCCTTGGCCGAATGGGCCGGATGGGCCCCTGAGCTTCATCGTGCAGCTCAACCTGGCCGACGTCGCAACGGTGATGCCAACCAATAGTGGTCTCCCGACGTCGGGGCTCCTGTCGTTCTTCTACGATGCCGTCGCGCAGTCCGCATGGGGATTCGCTCCCGGCGACGACGCCTCCTGGTCAGTGACCTACAGCCCAGACGTTGCGGCGTGTGGGCGCCGCTCATGGCCGGAGTCGCTGACCGACGAGGGTCGCTTCGGAACGGTCCCGCTCGGGTTGACGACGGAGCTCGCGTTCCCTGCGGCCGAGTCGTTCGACGTTGAGCAAGTTGGCATCGAATCCCCGTGGTCTACCTACGGCCGGGTGTTGGGCGAGGGAGACGACCTGGTCAGTCGCTTCCTGGGGAACCCGGAGCCGGTGCAGGGCGATATGCAGGTCGAGTGTCAGTTGGCCAGCAATGGCATCTACTGCGGAGACGGCAACTACCTCAAGCGCACCGAAGCGCAGGCGCTCGTTCCAGGCGCGAGCGCCTGGCGACTCCTTCTCCAGGTCGATTCTCACGAGAACGAGACGGGCATGATGTGGGGCGACGCCGGCCGCCTGTACTTCTGGATCAAGGAGCACGATCTGGCGTCCCAGAACTGGGACGCCACGTGGATGGTCCTGCAGTGCGGATAGGTCCCCGGCCCGGATGAAGTCCGAAGGCCTACGGGTTTTCGGCGCTCGCGCCTACTATGGTTTGCGTGGCACTGAGCGAGTCTGAGGCGTACGAGACGGCGGCAGAGGTCTGGCTTCACGGCGAAGCAGCCGCTGCCTACGACGCGTTAGGGGCCGATCCGACGCGCGCTATCCCGGTCGAGGACGTCAGGGCTGCCTTCGAGGTCAAGTGGGCCGCCCGTTCCTGACGGTGCCGAACGTGCTGGATGCCTATCGGCTGTCCGAGGTCGCACGTAGACTGATCGCATGTCGCTGAGCGCGTCGGAGTACTTCGAGGCGGGGATGTCCCTGCCACCTTCGGTGCGCAAAGACGTGGCGATTCGGCTGCTCGAGTCGCTCGAGGTGGCCGACCAAGAGTCGGTCGACGCGGCGTGGACGTCCGAGATCGCAACTCGTATCGATGACATCCGAAGCGGCAAGGTGAAGACCGTCCCGGGCGAGCAGGTCTTCGCAGATATCGCCGTGCGGCGGGCCGCGCGCAACGCATGACGCTCGCCTTCGACTTCCACCCGGAAGCTCAGGCTGAGTTCGCTGCTGACGTCGACTGGTACGACGACCGCGAGGTCGGTATGGGTGGCCTTTTTGCGAACTCCGTTCGTGCCGCGGTCGATGCTGCCGTCGATGACCCCGATGCCTGGGCGAAGTGGCTAGGCTGGGAGCGTGAGCCCGTGGTGCGATCCAAGGGCGTGGCCGATTTCCCTTACCGCGTTGTCTACTTCGTCGAGGGCGACCTGCTCACGATCGTTGCGGTGGCTCACGCCAAACGCCGCCCCGGCTATTGGCGAGACCGCGTCAGCTCCTGATGGGTAGCCTGTCGACGTGGGCCTTGGACGCGGGAAGACCGAGCACGATGGTGCTCGCGACATGTCGCGCAAACATGGCTTTTGGGGGCACGCTGACGAGGCGAAGAGGTGGGCTTCGCGTGTGCGTCGCCGAGATGAAAAGCGCGATGTCGAGGAGCAACTGGGCGCGCAGGGCGACCGGTCTGCCGATGTTCAGATCGTGCGGATGCTCGTGCAGGGGGACGCTGACACTCCTTTCTCCGTGATGGTCGAACCGGAGGCGATGTCGTACGACTTCCCTCCGCAGGAGCGTGTTCTTCTGACGTTTCGTGGGCCTGTGGCAGCCGCGGACTTCGAGGTCGTGCACGGTCCGGACTACCTCACCATCTGGCGGCCGGCCGACACCGAGGTCTGGGCAACGCTCGCCGACGGCACTCACGAGCAGATCGGCGGATGGGCCCACATTCCCGCGCCCTGGCTGGACAGCGCACACCCCGACATCGGGCCGCCTCCGTGGGAGCGGTCATGACGGCCCGGCCGTGCGTGGCAAAAACGTGGCAGGAGAGTCGTCAGCGACCGCTCGCGACCAACGCCGGCCAACGCGTTTGTGCAGGTCAGCCCCACAATGCCAACACTGACCGTCAACAGCCGCTGAGCGTGCCGCGCTTC
>CAWAFS010000009.1:0-33823 GCA_963781335.1 uncultured Actinomycetota bacterium
TCCGGAAGGCGCGGCGGTGCGCTCGCGCGTGGCTCCAGCACAGCAGGTACCAGCGGCCGTGGCGGATCACGACCGCCCAGGGGTCGACCTCCTGCGACCACTCGCGGCCCGCCTCGGTGCGGTAGCCGATCCGCACGCGGCGCGCGGTCGATGCTGGCCTGCACGAGGGTGGTGGTGGTCTGCGGGTTCGGTCGCGCAGCGCCGCGGTCCGGCGCGGGCGCGGCGGCCCGGCGGACGGCCTCGGCCTGCGCGGCGACCGGTTCGGGGAGGGCGCGGACGATCTTGCCGAGCGCGCTGCCCGGCGGGGTCGGCGGGTCGGCCGCCTCGTGGTGGCCGTCGAGGACCGCCATGACCAGGGCCAGCGCCTCGGCCGCCTCGAACATCAGCGGTGGCAGCCGCAGCCCGCGGCCGACGCGGTAGCCGCCGTAGGGGCCGCGCTCGGACTCCAGGGGATGCCGGCCTCGCGCAGGATCGCGACGTAGCGCCGGGCCGCGCGTTCGGTCACGCCGAGCCGCTCGGCGAGGCGTCCCGCGGTGATGCCCGGGCGTGCCCTGGATGAGCTCGAGGGCGAGCAGGGCACGAGCGGTCGGGCTGGTGTCCGGTGGGCGACATGGCGACAGCGTAGGACCAGATGCGGAAGCCGAACGTCCGGAACTCGCCCTAGCGTGCAGGCATGGCGACACAGAGACCGTGACCGACACCCCTTGGGAGCCCCCGCTGGCCGGCAGCGAGACGGAGGCCGTGGTCGGGTGCGCTCGAGCGGATGCGAGCCACCTTCCGCTACAAGGCCGACGACCTCGACGCCGCCGGCCTGGCCACCCGGATCGGCGGGTCCAGCCTGACCCTCGGCGGGCTGCTCAAGCACCTGGCCGCGCAACGAGGACCAGAAGTTCGCGGTGAAGCTCTCCGGCGCCCCGATGGACCCGGTGTGGGACGACAACGGCTGGGACGACAGCGACGACTGGGAGTTCGAGTCGGCCGCCGCAGGACTCCACCCGAGCGGCTCTACGCGCTGTACGACGGTGCGGTCGCCAGGGCGCGGGCCAGGCTCGCGGCGGCTGGCTGAGCGGCGGGCCTGGACCAGCGGCCGACGTGTCGAGACGACGAGGGCAACCACGCCAACGTGCGTCGGCTGCTCCTCGACATGGTCGAGGAGTACGGCCGGCACACCGGCCAGGCCGACCTGCTGCGCGAAGCGGTCGACGGTCGGGTCGGCGAGGACCCGCCGCCCGGGTGGCAGCCGGTGTCGGGCGCCTGGACATGGCCGACCCGATGACCGACCACGACGAGCACCCCGGCTTCGACGCCGCGCACCGCGGCGCGACGTTCCGGCGGTTCGACTTCACCGACGCGGTCTTCGACGACACCTACCTCGTCAACGCGCACTTCAAGAACGTGGCGCTGAAGGGCGCGAGGATCACCGGTGCGCAGGTCGTGGACGTCGAGATCACCGGGGAGGTGGAGCGCCTCACCGTCAACGGCGTCGACGTCACCGAGTTCGTCGAGGCCGAGCTCGACCGGCGCGAGCCCGACCGCGCCAAGATGCGGCCGCCGCACGCCGGCCGAGTTCCGCGAGGCCTGGGACATCCTCGAGCGCCGGTGGGCCGAGACGTTCGACGCGCGCTGCCCGGCTGACCCCGAGCAGCTGCACGAGCGGGTCGACGGCGAGTGGTCGTTCATCGAGACGCCAGCGGCACCTCGTCTTCGCCACCGACGCGTGGATCCGGCGGGCCCTCCTCGGCGACCCCTCGCCGTGGAGCCCGCTCGACCTGCCGCACGACGACATGGCCGACATCCCCTCGGTGCCGCGCGACCAGACGGTCCGGCCGTCGCTCGAGGAGGTGCTGGAGCTGCGGCGCGACCGGATGGCCACGATGCGCGAGGTCGTCGACGGGCTGACCGACGAACAGCTCGCAGGCCAGACGACGCCGGTCGACCGAACCCGGCTACCCCGAGTTGGTGGCCTTCCGGTCCAGACGTGCGTGGGCTGCATCGTCAACGAGGAGTGGTACCACCACCAGTACGCCATCCGCGACCTCGCCGTCCTCGAAGCAGCGACGGGCCAGCGTGAGCGACTGACGCTCCGGCCACGACGAAAGGCCCGGAACCACAGCGGTTCCGGGCCTTTCGACGGTATGCCGCGCGGGCGGCATACGGGCTAGCTCACCATCGGTCACTCGACGCCGAGGCGGGCCTTGAGGCCGTCGAGCTCGACCTGGAGCTGGGTCGGCAGGGTCTCGCCGAACTTCGCGAACCACTCCTCGATCTGCGGGATCTCGGCCTTCCACTCCTCGGCGTCGACCGCGAGGGCCTGCTCGAGCTCGGCGTCGGTCATGTCGAGGCCGGCGGTGTCGAGCGACTCCGGGGTCGGCACGTGGCCGATGGGGGTCTCGACCGCGGCGGCCTTGCCCTCGATGCGCTCGATGGCCCACTTGAGGACGCGGCTGTTCTCGCCGAAGCCCGGGCCACAGGAAGCCGCCCTCGTCGTCGCGACGGAACCAGTTGACGTAGAAGATCTTCGGCAGCTTGGTCGCGTCGGCGTCCTTGCCGAGGTTGACCCAGTGCTGGAAGTAGTCGCCGGCGTTGTAGCCGATGAACGGCAGCATCGCCATCGGGTCGCGGCGGACGACGCCGACCGCGCCGGTGGCGGCAGCGGTGGTCTCCGAGGAGAGCGTGGCGCCCATGAAGGTGCCGTGGATCCAGTCGCGCGACTCGGTCACCAGCGGCACGGTCGTCTTGCGGCGGCCACCGAAGAAGATCGCCGAGATCGGCACGCCCTTGGGGTCGTAGTACTCCTCGGCGAGGATGTCGCACTGCTCGATCGGGGTGCAGTAGCGGCTGTTGGCGTGGCTGGACAGCTCGTCGGAGTCGGGCGTCCAGTCCTCGCCCTTCCAGCTGGTGGCGTGGTCCGGCGTGTTCTCCAGGCCCTCCCACCAGATGTCGTCGTCGTCGGTGAGCGCGACGTTGGTGAAGACCGAGTTGCCCTTGTTGATGGTCTTCATCGCGTTGGGGTTGGTGTGCTCGTTGGTGCCGGGGGCGACGCCGAAGAAGCCGAACTCGGGGTTCACGGCATACAGCCGGCCGTCCTCACCGAAGCGCATCCAGGCGATGTCGTCGCCGAGGGTCTCGACCTTCCAGCCCGGGATGGTCGGGGCGAGCATGGCCAGGTTGGTCTTGCCGCAGGCGCTCGGGAACGCGGCCGCGATGTAGTAGGCCTGCTGCTCCGGGCGAGATCGAGCTTGAGGATGAGCATGTGCTCGGCCAGCCAGCCCTCGTCGCGCGCCATGACCGAGGCGATGCGCAGCGAGTAGCACTTCTTGCCGAGCAGGGCGTTGCCGCCGTAGCCGGAGCCGAAGCTCCAGATCATCCGCTCCTCGGGGAACTGGACGATGTACTTCTCGGGGTTGCAGGGCCACTTCACGTCCTGCTGGCCGGGCTCGAGCGGGGCGCCGACGGAGTGCAGCGCAGGGACGTACCTGGCGTCCTCACCGAGCTCCTCGATGCGGCGCAGCACGTTGACGCCGGTGCGGGCCATCACGCGCATGGAGACCACGACGTACTCGGAGTCGGTGATCTCGACGCCGAACATCGGGTTCTCGGCCTCGACGTGACCCATGACGAACGGGATGACGTACATCGTGCGGCCCTTCATGCAGCCGGCGTAGAGCCCGCGCATGAGGTCCTTCATCTCGTGCGGGTCCATCCAGTTGTTGGTGGGCCCGGCGTCCTTCTCGTCCACGGAGCAGATGTAGGTGCGGTCCTCGACCCGGGCGACGTCGGTCGGGTCGGAGGCTGCGTAGAAGCTGTTGGGCTTCTTGCTCCTCGTTGAGGCGCACGAAGGTGCCGGCCTCGACGAGCTTCTCGGTCAGACGGGTCCACTCGGCGTCGGAGCCGGTGACCCACTCGATGTGGTCGGGGGTGGTCATCGCTGCCACCTCGTCGACCCATGCCTGCAGGCCGGCGTGCGTGGTGCCGCCTGCGCGCTGGTCGGTCTGCGTCGCCTCGGTCGTCATGTGATCGGCCGTCCCTTTCGCCCGGGTGCGATGACCCCCGGATCCATGAGGTGATGCGGTCCACCGACCCGGGTCCGAGGACGCCGTGTCCACATGGTGAACGCTTCTGATCTGGTCACCGTACGCCCGGCTACGCGCCAGTAGATACCGCGAGGCCCGTAGATCGCTCGTGAAAAGCCTCACAACCGCAGGGGTGGGTCCGGGGCGCTTGCAGTCTTCTTGCAACGCCTGCAAGAAACCCCCGGATTCAGTTGCGTTTCTTGCCCTTTCGGACCCCGGGGTGCGGGGTGGCAGTGGCGGCCAGCCGCTCGTCGCACGAAGCCCCCGGCCGTCCTCCTCGGCCACCCGCCCAGGGGTATGCCGCGAGGCTGCCCCGCGCACGCGGCATACCGATTTCGTGGGCGCGGGGATTAGCCGGTAGTCTTGCCCGTCGTTGCTCTGGGCGATCCCACAAGGAATCTCAGGGCAGCATCTGCGCCCGTAGCTCAACGGATAGAGCATCTGACTACGGATCAGAAGGTTAGGGGTTCGAATCCCTTCGGGCGCACTCTGTGTTGAGACAGACGTTTGGGGCCCTGACCTGCGGAGACGCGGTCAGGGCCTTACTCGTCCTTGGTATCGCTCGGCCTGCCTGGGTCGTCCGATGGGCCGAAGAAGGGGCTCAACAATGAGACCTCGGTGGCTCCGGTCGATTCGGGAGACTGGTGGTCTGCACCAGTCCTCGTGGGTCCAAGACGCGGGATCTGTCGTGCCCTCCCGTGACCACCAGACGGCTCCGGTCTGGCGTATTTCGGCATGAAGACTGCAACTGCCCAGAGGGCCATCGAGGACGCCCAGCCCACACTTCTGTTGACGCTTGGCGAGGTCGCATCGCATCTGCGGTACGCGGCGCAGCGTCGAGCGTGAAGTAGCACGCCATCACATCCACGTTGTTCGCATCGGCCGCTCCGTCCGAGTCGAGCGACGCGAGCTCAACCGCCACCTCCGGTCCCTTAGGGGCCCCGATGAAGGGTAGACGGCGACTCTCCCCCGAAGAGACCACCTCGTCCAAGTACCGGGGAAAGGACGGTCGCTGGCACGGCGGGTGACCATGGGGACGCGGTTGGACGGCCGTCCTGATCGCAAGCACATCAGTCGAAGCGCCAAGGGCGAACTCGACCGGGCAGTCCGAGCGCTGGAACGGTCACGGGACACTGGCAAGTACACATGGACCTAGTCCGATCCCACACTTGGTCAGTGGCTGGAGCACTGGTTCGAGAATGTCCTGCCATCCACTGTCCGATGGAAGACGCTGTCACGTATCGAAGCCAGATGGGAGTGCACATCGTTCCTGTGTTGGGTTCCGTTCGACTCAGCTCGTTGCGCCCGGAAACCCTGGAGCAGCACTATCGGCGAATGCCGGACGCCGGCAGCTCGGCCAGCCTCGTTGAAGGCCATCCGCCTCTGCTGCGCGACGGCCACGGCCGCGCCCTCGTTGCCGGCGGCGTCGACGGTCCGGATCTCGTAGCGGTTCACCATCATGGTGATCTTCTGTCGCAGCGCGTAGCGCTCGGGACGGCAGGTTGGCTCATGGCGCACATGTGCTCGAGGGTGTCGTGCGATCATGCGGGAGTGCCCGAACGGCCCGACCCGCAGTACCTTGCCTTCGCCCGCGGGCAGGCAGCCGGTTCGTCCCCCGTCTACGAGCGCCTGGCGTATGCCGTGGCCGCCGACCCCGGGGCACAGCGCGCGCTGGCGTCGGTACCCGCCGCGAAGCGCCAGCCCAACCTGCTCTTCGGCGTCGGTCGCCTGCTCGGGGCGCCGGTGCAGGACCCGCAGGCGTTCCTCGGCTGGCTGGCCGATCACTGGGCGCAGGTCCGTGCCGAGCTGCTCGCCCGATCCACGCAGACCAACGAGGCCGGTCGCTGCGCCACGCTGGTTCCTGCCCTCAACCGGTTGCCGGGTCCGCTGGCCCTGCTCGAGGTCGGTGCCAGTGCGGGTCTGTGCCTGTACCCGGACCGCTACCGCTACGACTGGGGCTCCGGGGTGGTCGGCGACGGTCCGGGACCGGTCCTGTCCTGCTCGTGGTCTGGCGACCACCCGCCCCCGACAACGCTCCCCGAGGTGGTCTGGCGTGCCGGGCTCGACCTCCACCCGCTCAACCTGGCCGATCCCGACGACCTGCGCTGGTTGGAGTGCCTGGTCTGGCCCGAGCACGACGAACGCCGCCGCCGGCTGCACGCGGCAGCCGAGCTGGTGGTCGCGGAGCCGCCGCCGCTGGTCACCGGCGACCTGGTCGAGGACCTGCCCCGGCTCGCGGAGCGGGCCCCGCCGGGGACCACGCTCGTGGTGATGCACTCGGCGGTCCTGGCCTACGTCGACAGTCCGACGCGCCGCAGGTTCGTCGCGGTGGTCCGGTCGCTCGGTGCGCACTGGCTCGTCAACGAGCATCCGAGCCTGGTCTCGGAGCTCCTCGAGGCTGGAGTGCCACCGCGGGTCGACGGGCCGGAGCTCTTCGTCACCGCGCTCGACGGCACGCCGGTCGGCTGGTCCGGTCCGCACGGGCAGTCCTACCGTGACCTGACGCACTGATCGCGCCATGCCTGACCTGAACATCACCTCCCGTCCAACCCGAGGCCCTAGGCGCTCGCCTCCTGCGTCGCCGCCGGACGCGCGAGGAGGCCGGCCAGGCTCTCATCGAGGGGTACGAGGAGCTGGCGCTCGACGCGGGCGCGCCCGGAGGCGCTCTACTAGTGCCTTGAACCAAGGCTCGACCCCGCGACACAGACCCGGGTCGTCGACCTGGTCCGTGGCTCGGGTGTCGACACCGTGCAGGTGTCGCGCGCAGCGTTCGAGCGGGCGGCCTACCGCGAGGGCTCCGACGGCTCCATCGCCGTGGTCCCCGCGGTGGTCCGCAGCTGTGCGGACCTCACCGTTGGGCCCCGCGCCCTGACCGTCCTGTGCCGGGCGTCGAGAAGCCCGGCAACCTCGGTGCCATGGTGCGCACCGCCGACGCTGCCGGGGTTTTAAGCCGTCCTCGCCGCCGACCCGGTCACCGACTGGGGTAACCCCAACCTCGTGCGCGCCTCCAAGGGCACCGTCTTCTCCGTGCCGGTCGCGAGCGGCTCGACGGCGCAGACCCTGGCCTGGCTCGACGCCTGCGACATCGCCCTCGTGGCCACGACGCCGGACACCGACCTCGACCACACGGACGTGGACTACACCGGCCCCGTCGCCATCGCGGTGGGCGCGGAGAAGTACGGCCTGACGGCGAGGTCCTCTAGCACGCGGCATTCAGGGTCCGAATAACATGATGGGCCTCGTCGATGCCATCGTCGCGACAGCCTCGACGAGGCGGGTCGCGCGGGGTAGCCAGACCTGCTGGACGGCACCTTGGACCATGAGCGCGTAGGAGAGGTTGTTGATGTCCTCACCGGTGCAGCAGAAGTGGATGAGCGCGGCGAGGCCGGCGTCCTCAAGCGCACGCCGCCGGTGACGTTGCAGCCGCAGTGCAACTTGCTCGTCCGCGACATCGAGCACGAGGCCGTCCCGGCCTGCCTCGGCGGCGGCCTCGGGTTGCTGCCCTGGTCGCCGCTGGCCGGCGGCTGGCTGACCGGCAAGTACCAGCGCAACAGCACCCCCACGGGCGAGTCGCGCCTCGGTGAGGACCCGGAGCGCGACATGGAGGCGTGGGGCCGGGCCCGCGCAACCAGCAGGAGCGCACCTGGGCCGTGATCGATGCCGTGGGCGGGGTCGCAAGGGAGGCCGGCGTGACCTCCGCGCAGGTCGCCCTCGCGTGGGTGGCGGCGCAGCCGGCGGTCACCTCGGTCATCCTCGGCGCCCGCAGCGTCACCCAGCTCACCGACACCCTGGCCGCGGCCGACCTCGACCTCACCGCCGAGCAGCTCGACCGGCTCTCGGAGGTCAGCGCCCCGCAGATGGACGACTACCCCTACGGCACCGCCGGAATCGGCCAGCGCCACCGCACCATCACGGGCTGAACGCCGACCGCGGGGGGCAGGGGTGAGCTCCCCCCGGTGGGGCCGGCTCGGCCTGCGCCCCGGTCGGTCCTCCGCCTGATCGGGCGAGCAGTGCTGCCGCCACGGAGAGCTCGGTCCCAGCCAGCCCGGTCGAGCAGAAGACGGTCAGGCCGTCGCGGATCGAGGTTTCCTGCGCGGTCAGGATCGAACCCAGCTCCTCTACGTGGTGGTCGTGCGCGATGTGGCGTGGCGAGTAGGAGTGCAGCTGGGCGAGCGAGTCGGTGACGACCAGGTCGGCCCGGTCGAGCAGGTCGGGGGGCAGCTCGCTCCCCTCGACACTCTTGGGGCCGATGGTGCTGACGTGATTCAACCGGGCGAGCAGCTCCGTGGGGGCGACGGGGGCGCTGCTCGACGTCGCCAGCACGGCGACATCAGCAGGGCCGAGCGCCTCCTCGATCGTGCGGCACGCGACGGCCTCGGCGTGCAGGTCCTCGCGCGCCCACGCCACGAAGGCCTCGGCGCGCTCCGGTCGTCGCGTGTGGACGAGCACCTCGAGCTCACGCAGTGCGGCCAGCGCCCAGACCTGTGCCCTGGCCTGGGGCCCGGTCCCCACGACGGCCAGACGCAGCGGGCCTTCCGCCGAAAGGGCGTCCGCGGCGAGCGCCCCGATGGCCCCTGTGCGTCGCGGTCCCAGTGCGTCACCCGTGACCACCGCGGCCAGCTCCCCAGTCCACGCATGGAGGACGACCAGCTGGTCGAGGTCACGCAGCGTGTCGTACGAGCGATAGCCGTACCACTCGTCCTGCAGGGACGCACAGGTGAACACCATGCGTGTGCCGTCGACCAGCTCCGCACCCGCCCGGGCGGGGGAGACCAGGGCTCCCGTCGCGTGGTCCGTGAGGGCCTGGCGTATGGCGTCGAGCACGACCTCCACGGGCAGCGCTCGCACCTCGTCGGGACCGAAGACCTTCACCGGGCCGGCCGCGCAGGCAGGCACGCCACGTAGACGTCGCACAGGTTCGTCGCCGTGTCCCGGCCGGTCAGGCAGAGCCCTGCCCGCTGCAGCGGCGGGTGGGTGTCGTTCCGCTCCAGCTGGGCGCGCCACTGCTGCGCATCCGTGGCCAGCTGGGAGAAGCTCTCCTCGTTCGCCCACGCACCCATGACCCCCGGAATGAAGTCGCGGCCGTCGCTGGCTACGGCCGCGAACCCCCCGGACGCGATCTTCCTGAGGGGCTCGGACATCGCGTAGGCGAGCTCCTGGCACCGACCTCCCGCTCCTCGCCCGGCCACCTTGACGACGACCTCACCCGTGCCGACGATGCACAGGGGGCCGCGGGTCGTCGCACTGTCGGCGGCGACGAGGCGCCGCCCGAGGGCCTGCGCGAAGTCACGGGCCTCGCCCTGCACGAGGGAGCCCAGGTCGTCGATCTCGTAGCCCATCCTGGTCGCCTCCTGCCGGGCAGCCCCGAGGAGGTCGTCAGGCGTGCCGATGACCAAGGAGTCGAGCCGCCCCGAGAACGTCGTGGACAACTCGGACGCGGCCGCCATCAGTCTGGCCTGGACCTCTGCCTCGAGCCCGAGGCCGCGGATCACCTCCCGCCCCCGGTCGACCTGGAGGAACTCCGGCGCCGCGATGCCGGATGCCACGGCGCTGGCGCCCACTTGCACGTTGTCCGAGAGGACGAAGCTGACGACCCTCGCCGGCTGCAGGAGGTGCAGGAGGTTGCCCCCGTGCACCCGGGAGACTGCTGCTCGAGCGTGGTTCATGGTCGTCACGTCCAGGCCCGACTTCACGAGGGCCGCGTACAGGAGTGTGAGGTCCGCGCGCCGCGCCGGTGGCCGCGGTGCCACGACCAGGGCGGAGCCTCCCCCCGACACGGCGAGGAGCACCACGTCGTCCGGTCCGGCGTCGAGCTGCGCCGCCCAGGCCAAGAGCGCGCGACCGGCAGACGCACTCCCCACCCCCGGGACCGGATGGTCGCCGACGACGTATTGAAGGCGAGGAGCCCGCTCCGGCGACGGGACAGGGACAGCTGAGACCACGACGCCACCGGTCAGGCGCGACCCGAACACGGCGGCCAGCTTCCGCGCCATGGCCGGGGCGACCTTGCCGATCGCGACGACGAACACCCGGGACGACGGCGGAATCGTCGCCAGGTCTGCCGCGGCGAGGCCGCGCTCCAGGAGTCGGTCGACGTGCATGTGCCTGATGGCCGCGTCGGCGATGTCGATCGCACGGGAAGCGGGACGATGAGGGACGATCACGGGCAAACCCCTATCACATCGGTCTCGAAGGAGCGGACCGGGGGTGAGTGCGATCAAATGTCAACGGACTCAAGCAAGTCGCGGTACTTCATGGGCTAGAGTCGCCGCGACATATCACCGTATGTGTAGATATATGAGGTCGAAGGAGGAAGTGCGTGATTACCAACCAAGGACTGGCCGGGGTCGTGGCATTCGACACGGAGATCGCTGAGCCCGACCGTGACGGAGGCGTCCTGCGGTACCGCGGGCTGGACGTCGAGGACCTGGTGGACACGGTTTCCTTCGGCGACGTCTGGGGCCTCTTGGTCGACGGCAACTTCGAGAACTCGCTTCCCCACGCGGAGCCGTTCCCCCTTCCCGTCCACAGCGGGAACGTCCGCATCGACGCCCAGGCCGCCATCGCGATGATGACGCCCCACTGGGGCATCAAGCAGCTCATCGATGTCGACGACGCCCAGGCTCGCGAGGACCTCGCCAGGACCTCCGTGACCATCTTGTCCTTCGTCGCCCAGGCCGCGCGCGGGCTCGGGAAGCCGGCTGTCTCCCAGAAGCGCATCGACGAGGCCACCTCGGTCGTCGAGCGGTTCATGGTGCGGTGGCAGGGGGACCCGGACCCCCGGCACGTGGAGGCGGTCAACAAGTACTGGATCTCGGCCGCCGAGCACGGTGTGAACGCCTCGACCTTCACGGCTCGGGTCGTCGCCAGCACCGGCGCAGACGTACCGGCGTGCCTCTCCGCAGCGATCGGTGCGATGTCGGGTCCCCTGCACGGTGGCGCGCCGTCACGTGTTCTCGACCTGATCGACGGGGTGGAGCGCGCCGACGATGCCCGCAAGTACGTCAAGGGCATCCTCGACAGCGGTCAGCGCCTCATGGGCTTCGGCCATCCCGTCTACCGCGCCGAGGACCCCCGAGCGCGCCTCCTGCGACGCACTGCGCGAGAGCTCGGCGCGGCACGCTACGAGGCAGCGCTGGAGCTCGAGAACGCAGCGCTGGCCGAGCTCCGTGAGCGCAAGCCCGACCGTGTGCTCGAGACCAACGTTGAGTTCTGGGCGGCCATCGTCCTGGACTTCGCGCAGGTGCCGTCGTACCTCTTCACCCCGATGTTCACGTGTGCTCGGACCGCAGGCTGGAGCGCGCACATCATGGAGCAGAAGCGCCTCGGCAAGATCATCCGGCCGTCGGCGGACTACGTGGGCGAGCCGCCCCGCTCGCCTGAGGGCATCTCGGGCTTCGCCGAGGCCAAGTCACGCCGTGAGCAGTGGGTCGGCGACCACCTGCCGATCGGAGTCTGAGCGCAGACGGGGGACACTGCAATGCTCCAGAGCGCGCTGACAACCACGATGCTGAGGCACGATCTCGGTGGCCGACTGACGTCGTCCGAGACGGTCATGGTCACCGATGCCCCCGACCACCTCCCCCTGTACGAGGTGCCGTGCGCCGATGATGCGATCGTCGACGAGGCCGTCTCGGTGGCTCGTCGGGGACTGGGTCGCTGGCGCCACAGTACCGTCGCTCAGCGGGTCGCCGTCCTCGAGAACGCCGCTCGTGACCTCGACCTCCGGGCGGACAACCTCGCGCCCCAGCTCGTGCGCGAGACCGGGAAGCCGCTCGCCGACGCGGTCGGCGAGGTGCGGTCCTGCGCGCGCATCCTGCGCACCTATGCGCACCACGTCGCCACCGTCGAGGGAAGGGTGGTCCGCGGACACTCCACCCGGGCGTGGGGCATCGAGGTGCAGGAGCCGATCGGCGTCGCGGCCATGATGATCTCCTGGAACATGCCGCTGCAGCTGGCCGCCATGAAGATCGGCGGCGCCGTCGCGGCGGGCTGCAGCTTCATCCTCAAGCCCTCGCCGCTGGCGGCGGCCTCGGTGCACGAGCTGCTCCTGTCACTGCGCAGGGCGGAACTGCCCTCCGAGGCCGGCTCGGTCCTGCACGGTTCGGTCGAGTCGACCCTGGCGCTGGCGAGCCATCCCGACGTGGACATGATCTCGTTCACCGGGGGGACGAGAGCGGGCAGCGCGGTCATGCGTGCAGCGTCGGGTCGACCGCGCCGCTGCGTGATGGAGCTGGGGGGCAAGAGCGCCAACGTCGTCTTCGAGGACGCCGACCTCGCTCGAGCCGCCGTCGGACTCGTGCAGGGTTTCGTCCGCAACCAAGGCGCTGTCTGCACGGCGGGATCGCGCATCCTCGTGCACGAGCAGGTCTTCGAGGAAGTGGTCGGTCGAGTGCTCGAGGAGCTTGCGGCCGTCAGGGTGGGGGATCCCTTCGGTGACGCGGACATGGGGGCCATTCGCAACCGCGAGCTCCTCGAGTCCATCGAGACCTCGGTCATGGGGGCCGTGGCTGCCGGTGGTGAGGTGCTCTCCGGCGGTCAGCGTGTGGAGGTCGAAGGGCGGTCGGGAAGCTACCTGCAACCGACGCTGGTCACCGCGGTCGAGCGTTCCTCCTCGTTGTGGCAGGACGAGGCCTTCGGCCCGGTCGCGGTCATCTCTCCCTTCGCGGACGAGGACGATGCGATCCGCCAGGCCAATGACACCGACTACGGACTGGCCGCCGGCCTGTGGTCCCACGACTTCGCCCGCCTCGACAGGGTCGCTCGCCAGCTGGACGTCGGCACCGTCTACCTGAACTCCTACCACCGCATCGACGGGCTACCGCTGGCGGCTTCGGGACGGGGCCTGTCCGGTCACGGGACGGAGGGGGGGCACGGCGGTATCGCCGAGTACCTCGTCAGCAAGAGCTTGCACTACCCGGCCGCAGAACCCATCGAGAAGGAGAGTCCGCACTCATGAGCGTCGACACGCATCCGCAGCAACGACGGGTGGTCACCCGGATCGAACGTCCCGACGCCGAGGTCGTGCGCCGGTTCTCCGAGTTCTACACGGGGATCGTCCTCGACACCCTGGGCAAGCACGGTGCCATGCACACGGACATCGGACCGCTTTCACCCGGGATGCGGATGTGCGGGCCCGCCGTGACGTCGTTGGGGCCCGACCTCACGGTGCGTCGCATGGCGATCGACCTCGCCCAGCCTGGTGACGTCCTCGTCATCGCTGCGGGCGACATCCGTGACGTTGCGTGCTTCGGCGACGGGACCGCGTCACGCATGATCAAGAAGGAGCTGGCGGGGGCCGTGGTCGACGGGTGCACCCGTGACGCGGCTGGGCTCAGGGCCCTGGGCTTTCCCACGTTCGTGCGTGGCGTGACCCCTCGCAACTACCACTACCCGGAGTCCGGCGACCACGGGTCCGTCAACGTGCCGGTCGTGTGCGGGGGTGTGCTGGTCGAGCCCGGTGACCTCGTCCTAGGGGACGACGACGGCGTGGTCGTGGTACCGCGCGCCGTGGCCGCGGACCTCGTCGCTCCCGTCGCCGAGAAGCTCCGCGCAGAACGCGAGCTGCGAGGTTCGTGGGAGACCTACGAGCCGTTCGACGTCGAGGCCGAGTTGCGCGCGCGCAACTTCACCTTCGAATAGCCGATGGGGGAGACAGGGTTGCAGGGCACTGTCGCCCTGGTCACGGGGGCCGCTGGAGGGGGTGGTGGGACCGCGATCGTGCGGCACCTGCACGCAGCCGGAGCGGTGGTGTACGCCAGTGGGCTCAAGCGCCACTCGAGTGCCCTCCATGAGCTGTGCGAGGGAGAGGCACGTCTTCGCCCGGTGCTGGGGGACGTCACGGACCCCCTCCAGGTGGACGCGGTGGTTCGCCAGATCACCGAGGAGCAGGGGCGGCTGGATGTTCTCGTCCACAACGCGGCGCCCTCCAACCCGCACCGACCCACCTCCGAGCTGACCACGGCCCAGTGGCGGGACGACACGTCGGTCATCCTGGATGCCGCTTTCTACCTGGCCCGTGGCGTCACGCCCGCGATGGTGCAACAGCAGTACGGCCGTATGGTCTTCATCTCCTCGAGCTCCGCCTTCCGGGGCGCGCACGGCCGCAGCGCCGGCTACGCCGCGGCTAAGGCGGGCCTGCAGGGGCTCACCGCTCAACTGGCCCTGGAGCTCGGTCCCCACGGGATCACCGCCAACGCCATCGCTCCCAGTCAGATCGACACCCCGCGAGTCCGCCGCGGGGGACGGCGTGACGAGGGAACGCTGTCCGCATACGCCGCCCAGGTCCCCACCCGTCGGGCAGGGCGGCCCGATGACCTCGCTGCGCTCGTGACGTTCCTCGTGTCGCCGGCCAGCGGCTACCTCACCGGTCAGGTTGTCCGCCTGGACGGGGGGTCCTCCCTCGCGATGTCGACCACCAAGCCCAAGGAGGGCGAACAAGCATGACCGCACAGACCACCACGGTGAAGTCCAGGTTTGGACGCGTCGAGAGCACCGTCTCACCACTGGGGCTCGGCACCTACCACCTGACCTCGGACCGCCACGTGCAGCACGCTGACGCGCTGGAGCTCGTGCGTGCAGCGCTCGACCTCGGGATCAACGTCATCGACACCGCACCGATGTACGGCCTGGGCGAAGCCGAGCAGATCGTCGGAGAGGCTCTGCGCGACCACCCGCGCGCCGACGAGGTGGTCCTCGTCAACAAGGTGGGCCGGTTCGAGAAAGGCATCCTCGCGAGGCTGCACGAGGACGCATACTCCGACCCGGGGCTGATCCGGGCCCAGTTCGAGCACTCGTTGAGGACCTTGGGCGTCGACCGCATTCCCCTCCTGCTGATCCACGAGTCCGACTGGGCGCAGTGGTGGGACGACCGAGACACTGCGACCGGACCGGTCATGTCCCTGCTCGACGACCTTCGCGCCGAGGGCTCCGTCGGCGCCGTCGGGTTGTCGGTCCGCGACCCGCAGATCGCCGCAGAGCTGTGTGGCACGGGGCGTTTCGACGCGATGCTCTACGTGCACTACTACAACATGATCTGGCAGGAGGCAGGCGACGCCGTCCTCCCCGCTGCCCTCGACAACGACATGGGCGTCGCCCTCGGGGCGATCTACCGACAGGGCCTGCTCACGTCCAGCGACGCCGGGCTCATCGACCGTCTTCGTCACGAGCGCCGCCCGGCGGTCCCACCGGGCATCGTGGAGCGGATCGAGTCCGCGCACCGGATCGCGGCCGACGCCGGGATCAGCATGATGGAGATGGGGCTGCGCTGGCTCCTGTCGGACGAACGTGTCCAGACCGTCCTCGTCGGCCCCCGCAACCGGGCCGAACTGGAGCAGAACGTGGAATGGGCCGAGCGTGGACCCCTGGAGTCCAGCCTCCACGACGAGATCTCGTCACTGCGCGACATCGAGCCCGGCAGCTGGGCCGGCTGATGGGCCAGCTCCGAGTCGGTGTCATCGGGCGCACGGGCGCCGGGAACTACGGTCATCAGCTCCACCTGGCCTTCACCCGCGACCCTCGGGCCAGCATCGTCGCTGTCGCGGACCCGGATGAGGACGGGGGCCGCGAGGCGCTGCGGGCCACGGGGGCCGAGGTCTGGTACCCGGACTACGAGCTGATGCTCAAGGAGCAGCAGCCGGACGTCGTGGTCGTGGCGCCGCGGGAGATGGACTGCCACGAGGACATGGTCCTTGCCGCCTTCGAGTCCGGCGCCCACGTGTACTGCGAGAAGCCCGTGGCCCAATCCCTCGAGCAGGCCGATCGCATGGTTGCAGCCGGGGATGCTGCCGACCGTCGCTTCGCCGTCGCGCTGCCGGCGTCGCACGAGGCGCGTTTCGAGCAGGTCCGGACCGCCCTCGACGACGGAACCCTCGGCGACCTGCTGCACGTGCGCGGACTGTGCAAGTGGGACCATCGCGGAGGCGGTCAGGACTTCCTGATCCTGGGGGTGCACTTCGCCGACATGATGCGTCGGTTGGCCGGCGACCCGACGCGGTGCACGGCCCGCGTCAGTGTCGGCAACCGGCCCATCGAGGCCCGGGACGTCGAGGCGGGGCCAGAGCAGAGTGGTCTCATCGCCGGCGACCGGATCTGGGCGGCGTACGACTTCCCCGGACAGGTCGTCGGGACCATCGAGTCGTGGCGCTGTGGCATCGACGACCGGGGGCTCCAGCCGTACCGCCTCGAGATCCTCGGCACCAAGGGGACGATGTTGCTGCGGGCACCGTACGGCGACCACTCCCTGTGGTTCTGCGACCAGCCCGCCTTCATGCCGGGGCGCTCGGAGTGGACGTCGTTTCCGACCAGGCCCTACGACACGTACGCGCAGTACCACCAGGACGCCGCCATCGACTTCCTGGACGCCATCGAGGAAGGACGCGACCCTCGCTGCTCGGGTCGGGACGGGCTCGCTGCCTTGGAGATGATCCATGCGGCGTACGCGGCACAGCTCGGCGGTGGCTCCACGGAACTTCCCCTGTCGGGGCGTCAACATCCTCTGGAGGAGCTGGTCGGACGATGACCGAGCCGTCGGGTGTCAGCGTGGACACCCCCAGGGTCAGCCCCGCGTTCTGGTGGTTCACCTCGGTCTCGGCCCTGTCCAAGCTGGGCAACACCTTCCTCGCCCTGGCCGTGCCGTGGGTGCTGCTGAGCGACGGCCACTCGGTGGTCGTGGCCGCGCTCAGCTTCACCGCGCAGCACGCCCCGTACGTCCTCTCGCCGCTGCTGGGTCGGATCATCGACCGCTACGACCGCCGCCGGGTCTTCCTGTGCACCGAGCTCCTGCAGGGAGTGGTGGTTGCGCTCATTCCGCTGGGGCTCGCCCACCACGCGACGGGACTGACGTTGCTCGGGCTGGTGGTCGTCGGCCTGGGCAGTGTGATCTCCAACCTCACCAGCGACTACGCCCTGGTGCCGAGCCTGGTGTCGCCCGAGCTCACGACGGCTGCCTACAGTCGGTACGGGGCGGTGACCGGTGTCGCCCGGTGCCTGGGGCCTGCCCTTGCCGGCCTCGTCATCACGGCGTTCGGTGGGACGACCGCGCTCCTGCTGGACGCCGCCACCTTCGTCATCACCGCCGCGGTGGCACAGCTGTTGCCGATCCGGAGGACGACCCGCTCCAAGGGGCCGATGGTCGGCGCGCTGGGACTGTTCTGGCGCAGCCGCAGGGTGCCTCGACTGACCGTGGCCCTCGCGGCCTACAACATCGGCACCGGATCCCTGCCCGTGCTGGTGCTCCTCGCGGCCCAGGACTACTGGGAATGGCCTTCGAGCCGTGCGGGGGTCGTCCTCGCGGCAGTCGCTGGAGGCAGCGCCCTAGGGGCGTGGCTCGCGGGGCGGATCGGCTTGCGCCTGGACCTCGGCACGAGGATCACGGGGTGGTTCGGCTGCTGCCTGCTGAGCGGACTCCTCATGCTGTTCGGACTCCCCTCGACCGTCGTGCCTGCTCTCTTCCTTCTCGGCGTCGCCGAGGGCGCCATGACCGTGTGCACCAACGAGCTTCGCGCGCGAGTCATACCTGCTGACGAGGTCGGTCGCGTGAACTCCGTGGTCAGAGGTGTGGCGATGGGCGTGGTCCCCCTCTCAGCCCTGCTGGTCGGCCTGGTGTCCAGCTGGGGCCCCCACGCCTTGTGGCTGCCCGTGGTCCTGGGATCGGCGGTCGCCTTCGCGGTCGCGTCTCGTCTGCGTGAAGGCCAGCCACGGGAACGAGAGGTCGCCGCGTGAGGATCCTCGTGCTGCACAGGGGCGGGTTGGCTGCGACCCCGTACCCAGACTTCGTCGGGCCGGGGCACTCGGTCTGCGTCATCACCGACGACGACTCGGCTCGGGCGGAAGACGGATATGGCGACGTCATCCACGTCGAGGACATGGACAGCCCCCGGGTGGAGGTCGCGGCGCTCGAGGTGCACCGCGACGGTCCCGTGCAGATGGTGCTGGCCCTGTCCGAGTACGACATCCTCCGGGCAGCCCGTCTGAGGCGACACCTCGGCGTCGCGGGGCAGTCGGTCGAGAGCGCGACCGCCTTCCGCGACAAGCTCGTGATGAAGCAGATCCTCTCGCGGGCCGGCGTCCCGGTGGCCCGCTACGCAGAGGTGTCACACGTCCTCGACCTAGTCCGGTTCGTCGACGAGGTGGGCTACCCCGTCGTGGTCAAGCCACGGCTGGGCGCTGGCTCCGTCGGGGTCGACGTGCTGACCGACGAGGAGGACCTGAGCCAGTTCGTCGAGCGTGCTGCAGGCGTGCTGTCCGGGGACGAGTCGAGCCACCTGATCGCCGAGTCCTTCGTGGCCGGGGAGATGCTGCACGTCGACGGGGTGGTGAGGGATGGTCGCGTCAGACTCATCTGGCCCTTCACCCACGGGGCGAGCTCGACCTTGGACTACCGCACGGGCGGGTCGCTCGTCAGCTGCATGGTCGACCGGTCGGACGAGCTGTGGCAGCGGGCAGTGGACCTGGTCCGGCAGGCACTGGACGCGCTCCCGACGCCCACCCACGCGATCTTCCACGCGGAGCTGTTCCACACCCCGACAGGTGAGCTCGTGCTCAACGAGATCGCCTCCCGGATGGGGGGCGCCAAGGTGCACCGCTCGTTGCGAGCCGCGTTCGGGGTGTCCATGACCGAGCAGTACCTCAGGGCGGAGGTGGGCCTGCCCGCGGGACCGTCGCTGCTCTCCGATCCAGCTCGGCTCGCCGGCTATCTGCTCATCCCGCCGCGGGCGGGTCGGCTGGACGCTGTTCCTGTGAGCTGTCCCCTCCCCGGAGTCGAGGACTTCCGCGTCATGGCAGAGGCCGGAGCCGTCCTCGACGAGGCTGCCGCCTCGGTGGACAGCCTTCTCTCGGTGGTCGTCGTCGGCACGAGCGCCGAGGAAGTGTTCGCCTCGTTGCGCTCCGCCGACGCGTGGCTCCGTTCGCGCCTCCTGATCTCGGAGGTCGAGAACCATGCCTAGCGGCGAGGGTCACCTCGTCGTCATCAACGGGCAACGCGTCGACCTGCTGGAGAAGCTGAGGTCCTCGACCTGCGCCCCCCTGAGCGTTATCACCGAGAAGCGCTCGGCCGGGGACTACTCGCAGTCGTGCGTTCCGATTGAGGTGGAATCGTTCGACGACCTTGGAGCTGTGGTCCGGGCAGGCCTGTCCGCCATCGAGACCCACGGGCCGGCCGCCGGAGTCGTGGCCCTGTCGGAACGATCACTGGTCCCCGGCGCCTACCTGCGGGCGCACCTCGGTCTGCCGGGGCCCGGTGTCGACGAGACGCTGGGCTTCGTGAGCAAGCACGTGATGAAGTCGAGGTTGAGGGACCGCGGACTGCCCGTCTGCGACTGGACGTTGGTGCCCGGTCCGGCCGCGTTGCCGGCGACCGTCGCCTCCTTCGGTGCCCCAGCCGTCATCAAGCCCGTGGCGGGGATCGGTGCCTGGCACACGACGGTCGTCGAGTCGCAGGAGGCCTGGCGCCTTGAGGGTGCCGCGGTGATGGAGTCCCTGGCCGGGTTCACCGGACCCCTGTTGCTCGAACGCCGGGCCGACGTCGTGGAGGAGTACCACTGTGACGGGCTGGTGGTCGACGGTCGAGTCGTCTTCGCCTCGTGCTCTCGGTACTTCGCACCCCTCCTCACCATGGTGGACGGTCTGCTCGGGTCGTACACCGTCGATGCCGAGGACCCCCTGGTCCGGGACATCCGCGAGCTCCTTCAAGCTGCCGTGGAGGCACTCGGCCTTCGTTCCGGGGTCACCCACCTCGAGGTGTTCCGGACCGACGCCGACCAGCTCGTCATCGGGGAGATCGCCTGCCGGCCGGGCGGTGGTGGCGTCAGCGCCGTGCTGAGGGCCAAGTACGGAGTCGACATCTACGAGCAGTTCTTCCGTGCCGCGCGGGGTGTGCCGCTCGATGGTGTCTCACGGCCCACCCCCGGTGTCTTCGGCTGGTGCCGGCTGCCGGTCACGCCCGGCAGGATCCGGTCGATCAGCCCGGTGGAGGATCTCGCCGCAGTGCCCGGGGTCACCTCCGCCGTCGTCAGCCTGTCGCCGGGGGACGTCGTCGGGGCGCCGATCTTCTCCACGAGCATGGCCGGGATGGTCCACTTCCGGCTCGAGCACCCGGACGAGGTCGAGGACCTGTTGTCCATGGTGCAGAACGCATTCCAGATTTCGACAACCAGCGATTGAGAGGATTACAGATGACCGGCTTGACGCAAGAGACGATGCTCGAGGAATGCGCGACGCAGGTTGATCGCGAGGGCTTCGCGATCGTGAGGGGGGTCGTCGACGACAGCACCGTGGCAACCCTGCGTGAGGTCTGTGACCGCTACCTGCCCGAGGACTCCTCCGCCGAGGAGGAGATCGAGGCGTCGGTCCTGCTCACGGTGCCCGAGCTGGCTGAGGCGATCTTCAACGACGAGGTGTGCGGTGCGCTGCGTGCGCTCCTCGGCGGTTCCCTCACCTTGTACCCCAACTACGTGGTCCGCCTCAACCGCTTCACCGACTGGCACGTGGACAACGGCTTCCTTCCCCAGTACCACCCCGAGTCGGACCACCTCACGGACCCGGCCTTCGCCCACCTGCAGTGCGTGATCTACCTGCAGGACAACGAAGCCGGTCCCGGTGGAGGTCTCGACGTGGCGCCCCGGTCGCACCAGTGGGCCACGGACGGTGTGAAGCCCGACTACGACACGCTCCTCGACACCTACGACAGTCCCGTCGCGGTCCCGAGCACCGCTGGCGACCTGGTGGTCTTCGACGGGCGACTGATCCACCGCGGCTCCCCGACGGACGGAACGCACACGAGGGCCAAGTACGGGATCTTCTTCAGCGCCTCGCGCTCTGACGCGAAGCAGGTGGACCGGTACACCGCCTACCTCGGTGCACGCGCGGACCACTTGAAGGACCTCGGGCTCGGACCGGAGAAGATGGCGTGGATGGTCCGCCGCTACGAAGACGTCAACGCCGTCAGGTTTCCCTCCAGCTACCTGCCGACCACCACTGCCTTCGTCGAGGAGCGCAGCATCGACATCGCCGAGGTCGGCCGATGACCGAGGGCCGCGTCCTGTCGGGGGGGAGCAGTGCGGTGGTCTCCCGCCAGGGGGGTGGCATCGACGTCGAACGCTTCGACGCCGACGGCTTCACCGTGCTCCCGGGTCTGCTGTCGCCGGACGAGGTCGCTGCGCTGCGCGGCATCTGCTCCCGTCGACTGACCGACCGCGGCAGGCAGGAGATGCTCCCGCAGGAGTTCCTCTCGGTCCCTGAGCTCACCCGGGTGCCCTTCGGTGCCGACGTGGCAGCCGCCCTCCGCGCAATCCTCGGCGAGCAGGTGGTCGTCTACCCCAACGTCACGGTGCGCAAGGACCTGTACGTCGGCTGGCACGTCGACGAGGCTTTCGTGGGTGCGGGGAGGGAGTCCGTGTGGGAGCCGGACTTCTCGCACGTGCAGGGCGCCGTGTACCTGCAGGACAACGACGACCGCACCGGCGGTGGCCTCGACGTCGTCCCCGGGTCGCATGTGCGTTCGTTGGACGAGCGCGGGACCGTGGGCGGGGACTTCGGGGGAGCGATGGCCGACCTTCGTCGCGAGCTGGGTGAGTGCCGGATCCCCAGTCGGGCGGGAGACCTGGTCCTGTGGCACGCGCGGCTGGTCCACGCGAGCACGCCCTCTGTCGAGGGCCCGTCGAGCTCGCGTGAGGATGCCAAGTTCGGGGTCTTCTTCAGCGCTGCCCCGAAGGACGACTTCCAACAGAACCGTTTCCTGTCGCACCTCGTGTCCAAGCAGGTGCAACGCGAGGACGGTCGTCCGGTCCTCTACCCGCGACATGCTGCCGTGCTCGATCTGCGCTGGCCGGACTCGTTCCCCCCACGCGTGCAGGGCGAGGTGTCGGCAGCTGGAGTGTCGGTGGCGAGCCTGTGGCGATGAAGGTTCTGGTCACGTCGGGCATGTACGAGAGCAGCTACGCCCTCGTGCACGCCCTGGCCTCGTCGGGGGCGCAGGTCCACGTCGCGTACTGCGGTCAGGCGTCGGACGTCGTCCGCTCCAGGCACGTCCGTTCCGCGGTCCGGGTGCCCAGCCCGCCGTCGGCCGACGACTCGGTCAACGGGGGGTCCGACGGGCCGGATCCCTTCAGCACGGCTGTGCTGGAGTTCGCCGCACGAGTGGGTGCGGACGCGGTAGTCCCGACGGTCGACGACGAGCTCGTCGCCCTCGCGGTGAACGCCGCCGTTATACGCGAGGCCACCGGAGCGGTGTGTGCCGTTCCCTCGGTCAGCACGATCACGTCCTCGATGGACAAGTACACCGCGGTGCGCACCGCGGAGCGTGCCGGGCTGGTGGTCCCGCGCACGGAGCTCACGGACAGCCTGCGTGGGGTGCAGGACTGGGCGAGGGAGCTCGGGCTGCCGCTCTTCCTCAAGAGGCGCTACTCGTCCGGGACCCACGGCGTCGAGCTGGTCCGCACGTTCGACGCCCTGGGTGACGCCCATCGCCGTCTGGGTGGTGGCGAGGTCGTCGTTCAGTCCCCGGTGTCGGGCACGCGCGAACCGTCCGTCAGCCTGATCCGTTCGAGAGACGGCTCCGTGGGGCTCGTCGTGGCGTTGCGCAAGCGCAGGTACCTCAACAACTCGGTGTCCACGGCCATCCACGTGACTGAACCCCTGTCGGAGACGGAAGCTGTCCTCGACTACTTCCACGCCATCGACCACGTGGGTTTCGGGGCGATGCAGCTGCGCCAGGACGCCGAGGGACGCCACGCCTTCATCGAGTCGAACCTGCGGTGGGGCGCGAACAGCCGGATGCTCATCCCGCTGCTCAGACGACAGGGGTATGACGCGGTCGGCGCCTTCATCGCCGCGCACAAGGGCGAGTCCCTGAGACGGTTCGTTCCCGCGAGCGGGAGTGCGGTCTCTCCGGTGGAGGACCTGTTGGCAGTCGGCAGCCTCGTGGCCGCAGCGCGGATCGGTCGGTGGCGCGACGCCTCGGTGAAGGACATCACCACGTCCTACTGGCGTGACTACGCCCGGCGTCCGGCTCCCGTCCTCGACTCCTTGACCGGCGCCCTGGTCCGGGACCCGGGCGCCGCCTGGACGACGGTGGCGCGCGCAATTCGTGAGCGCGGTACGCGCGACTACTCCTTCCTTCCCCTGGGTGACCTCCTGGCGGACCCCCGGGCTCCCCGCTCACCGTCCTCTTCGACAGAAACGAGAACCTCCTCATGACCGAGCAGCTAGCGATCGAGGGTGGCGCGCCCGTCCGGAGCGCCCCCTGGCCGTCATTCGCCAAGGGCATCAACTACCTGGCGGACAGCGACGAGAAGGCGGGCGAGGAGGTTCTTCGGTCGCGCCGCCTGCACCGGTATGACGACCGGCCGCAGAGCGCCACCGAGTGCGGGGCCCTCGAGGGCGAGCTCGCCGCGTTCTTCGGCACCCGGTACAGCCTCACGGCCACGAACGGAACCGCTGCCATCTCGTTGGCCCTGCTGTCCCTCGGCCTGAACCCGGGGGCGGAGGTGGCCTGTTCCGGGTTCACGTTCACGGCGACGCCGAGCGCCATCCTCCAGGCAGGGCTCCGGCCGCTGCTGATCGATGTCGACGACGACCTCCACATGGATGTGGAGTCACTCGAGCGCTCGTGGCACGACGGGATCGAGGCGATCGTCATCGTGCACATGCGTGGGCTCGCTGCACCGATCGAGCGAGTCCTCGAGTTCGCCAGGAAGAAGGGGGTGCCCGTCGTCGAGGATGCGGTCCCGGTCCTGGGTGGGTCCCAGAACGGGAAGAAGCTGGGCACCTTCGGCACCGTGGGCGCCTTCAGCATGCAGTCCGGGAAGATGCTCAACACCGGCGAGGGTGGCTTCATCGTCACGGACGACCCCATCATCTACCAGCGCGCCGTCGTTGCCGCAGGCGGCTACGAGACGCACCTGGAGCGTCACGTGGAGCGCCCGGACATCGACTGGCGCACGATCCCGGTGTTCAACTTCCGGATGGACGAGGTGCGGGCGGCGCTCGCCAGGTCGGAGCTGGCGCGCCTTCCTGAGCGAGTGGCCCACCAGGCGGCCAACCATGCGCTGCTCGAGGAGCGTCTGGGTTCCTTGGATGGCATACGGGTGCGTCGTGCCGCTGAGCCAGATGCAGTGGTGGGCGACTCCCTCATCCTCATCGTGGACGGGGACGCCGAGCGTGCGCCCGCTCTCGCCCGTGCGCTGTCCGCCGAGGGCGTCGATGCCCGCGGGTTCGGTGACCCTGACCGCCCCAACGCCCGGTGCTTCTGGAACTGGAACTACCTGTGGCCCGGATCGAGTGAGGCAGACCGGCGATCGGTGCTGCCCCGCGCGGCGCACCTGCTCGATCGCGCCATCGACATCCCGCTCTCACACGCCCTCACAGCGGCTGACTGCGAACAGCTGGTCGAGGCGGTCGAGAAAGTGCTCTCGGCTGGGCTATGACCACGTGCCCCTCGCCGGCGGTGGCCGGCCACGCTCCTCCTGACGAACGCGAGCTGCGCAACGCGGCTGACGTGTCGCGGTGCCTCGCGGAGTCCATGCCGTGGTCGGCCGGCACAGCAGCACCGGTCGGTGCGCGCCTCGGCCTGGAGTGTGAGTGGTTCGCGGTGTCGGTCGACGAGTCGGGGCAGGTCCGTGGGCGGGTGCCTCTTCTGGAGAGCTCCACAATGCTGGACGCTGCGCTCGAGGAGTCCCTGCGAGGTGCGCAGGGCCCGGGGGTGCCGGCCGGTGGCAGGATCACGTTCGAACCGGGCGGTCAGATCGAGTTCTCCTCAGGGATCCACGGCTCGGTGCAGGAACTCGTCGCGCAGGTCGTCTCGGCCCGTGAGTGGATCCAGCAGGTGCTCGGCCCGTCGCGTCGGCTGGTGGCCGTGGGTGTGGACCCCTGGCACCCTGTCTCCGCGGTCCCACAGCAGCTCCCGGACTCGCGGTACCAGGCGATGTCGGCGTACTTCGCGTCCCGCGGAGGGGAGCGGGGCCCCGGCGCCGTGATGATGCGCAACACCTGTTCCGTCCAACTCAACATCGACGCCGACCCTGCTGATCCCCTCGGCACCTGGTGGGCGGCCACCCTCGTCGCACCCATCCTGGGACGCGCCTTCGACACGGCGCCTCGAGGTAGGACCAGCCGCGCACAGGTCTGGGAGGATCTGGACCACACCAGAGTCGGCTCGGTCCTCACCGGTCCCGCAGACACTGCGCGGACACCCTTGGAACTCGTCACCCGCAGCGCGCTGAGGGCTGACGTCATGATGGTGCGCAGGCCCGACGGGCACTTTCGCTCGACGCCGCCCGGACTGGGCTTCGGGAACTGGGTGGACGACCCCAGCGTCGTCGGTCGACGTCCAACAGTGGCAGACCTGCGCCATCACCTCACCACCGTGTGGACGCACGTGCGAACCCGGACGTTCCTGGAGCTCCGCACGGTCGACTCCCTGCCCCTGTGCAGGCTCGCGCCCCTGGTCACGATCGCCAGTGGCCTGATGCTGGACGCTCGGGCCCGTGAGGCGGTCATCGCCGAGATGCTCCCCGTCGACGCGCCGTCGTGGGCGCGCTGGTGCAGGGCCATCGCCGGGGATGGCGTGCAGACCCTGGTGCTCCGGACGCTCCTGCTGGGTCTGGAGGGGGCCGAGCGCCTGGCATCGCCCTTGGTCACCACGCACGACCTTGAGGCGGCCGCTGACTTCGTCGAGTGCTTTACCGGCCCGAGGCACCGTTGGCTGTCGCTCGACCGGAGATGACCAACCTATGGGGTTGAAGTCAAGTAGAAGCATCCCGGGTTCGGTGGAGGCTCTCAATCCATGGAGGATGAGAGTTATGGCAGCACCGAAGAAGTACGGCGACGAGCTGCGTGAGCGCGCGACTCGGATGGCTGTTGAGCTGAGGCAGGACCCGGCGACGAGGTCGGGGGCGATCGTTCGGGTGGCCAGCCAGCTCGGGATGCATCCCGAGACGTTGCGCAACTGGGTTCGGCAGGCGGAGGTCGACGGCGGCACCCGGGCGGGGACCACGACCGGTGACACGCAGCGGCTGGCCCAGCTGGAGCGGGAGAACCGCGAGCTGCGTCGGGCCAACCACATCTTGCGGACGGCTTCGGCTTTCTTCGCGGCGGAGCTCGACCGCCCCATCACCAAGTAGTTGCCTACATCGACGCCCATCGCCACGACGTGGTCGATGAGCGCGAGGTCGGGGTCGAGCCGATCTGCGCCGTGCTGAACGAGGCTGGCGTGCAGATTGCCCCGAGCGGCTACTACGCCGCGAAGACCAGACCGCCATCGGCGCGAGCCGTGCGGGACGCCGAGCTGGTCCCGGTGATTCATCAGGTTCACAAGGACAACATCGGTGTCTACGGCGCCCGGAAGGTGCACGCCGAGGTCAACCGCAAGGGCGTGAAGGTCGCACGTTGCACCGTCGAACGGCTGATGAAAGCCCAGGGTCTGCGCGGGATCAGCCGGGAAAAGACCCGCAAGACCACAATGAGTCAGGGCGCCGAGACCGAGCGGCCAGCCGATCTGGTGGAGCGCAAGTTCGTCGCCACCGCGCCGAACCAACTCTGGGTGGCCGACCTGACCTATGTACGCACCCATGCCGGCTGGACCTACGTCGCGTTCGTCCTGGACGTCTTCAGCCGGATGATCGTGGGCTGGCAGGTATCAACATCACTGCGCACCGATCTGGCCCTGGATGCCCTCGACATGGGCTTGTGGGCACGCCAGCGTGCCGGCCAGGACGTCACCGGACTGGTCCATCATTCGGATCGAGGAGTCCAATATCGAGCGATTCGCTACACCGAGCGGCTCGCTGAAGCAGAGGCTGTCGCATCGGTCGGGTCCAAGGGCGATTCATACGACAACGCGATGGCCGAGGCGCTCAACTCGTTGTTCAAGGCCGAGTGCATCCGCAACCCGGCCATGCGCCCCCAGGGCGGCTGGAAGTCCGTCGGTGACGTCGAGATCGCCGTCGCCGAGTACGTCGAGTGGTTCAACCACCGACGCCTTCACGGCGAGATCGGGCTGGTCCCGCCCGACGAGTTCGAGACCAACCACTGGGCCAGCACCAAGATCCAGCACTACCCTGAAATCCCGGTCCTCACCGAGGTCGGATCCAAGTAATCGGGCCTCCACGAAACCCGGGGCGATTCAAGTCCCTGCCTGGAGTCGTCTCGGGCAGGGTGGGTTGGCTCACCGGCGGCGACGGGGTGAGTTGGGCTGTGGTGCAGGTGTGCGTTGCTTGGGGATCGGGTGGCACCGCTCGTCTCCGTCCCTACGTAGCGTTCAAGCGGGTTTGGTCCCGACAGCCTTCATCCGGGCCTGAGGTGGAAACGGACGGGGCTGCCCATCGTCAGTTGCGAGATGTGGTCTCGACGGCAAGGCGGGCTCGCCCCGTCCCGGTTGCTTCGCGAACGCGCGCGTCATCAGACCCGCCCCGCGTCTCCGTGCACCGCCTCGTGCAACATTCGGGTCTTCCGTGGGCCGCACGTGGTGTACGCACGGCCGGGAAGCAAGATCGAATCTCGGCCATTCGAGAGCCGGGCTAGGTCCACAGAGGCTGTTGCGTGAATCTCAGCCGAGCCCGAACCGCGTCACACGGATTGCGGGCACCCCTGCGGCGCCTCGCGGCGCCGTCGTTGAATCCGGCATGCGACCCAATGAGCCCTCCGTGGCAGGGGAGGCCCATCTGAAGATCGAGCAAGGCGGGCCCAGAAATGGGCCCAAGAAGCCCGGCGTGGAACGACCTGAGTAACGATCCGACAACACTCGGCTGTGGTCGACTGAACGCGTCTGCAGCGTTGTGACCTGCAACGATGCGAAACGGGGAATCCTCTGTGAGTCGTGCTGAGTCACGGCCAGTCGTTGTCGGCGAATTGCTACGGATCAGAAGGTTGGGGGTTCGAATCCCTCCGGGCGCACTCTGCGTTGAGACAGACGATTGAGGCCCTGACCTGCGAAGACGCGGTCGGGGCCTTGCTCGTGCCGCTCGCCGTGAGGACGGTGGCCAGCAGGTTCTGGCTGACCCATGTCCCGTCCCGGTGGCCCGAGCGAGACGATGGAGTCGTGCAGCCAAGCGATGACAGGGTGAGCGAATCCGTTGACGACGCGTCACGAGTCGACGCAGCCGGGGTGGCAGCGCAGCTGGAGGTGGACCCGGCAACGGGCCTGACCGATCACGAGGCCGCGCGCAGGCTCGAGGTGGACGGGCGCAACGAGCTACCCGGCACGAAGCCGATAGCGACGTGGCGCCAAGTCCTGGCGCAGTTCCAGGACCCCTTGATCTACCTGCTTCTGGTAGCCATCGCGATCTCGCTGGTCTCCTGGGTGGTCGAAGGCGCCAACGGTGCGCCGGTGGATGTCATCGTGATCGCCGCGATCGTCATGCTGAACGCCCTCCTCGGCTACACCCAGGAGGCCAAGGCCGAGAACGCCGTCGAGGCTCTCGGCACCATGACCGCGGCATTGTCCACGGTGCTTCGCGACGGCGAGCTGAAAACCGTGCCCTCGGCAGAGCTGGTGCGCGGTGACGTGCTGGCCCTGCGCGAAGGCGACGCGGTGGGCGCCGACGCGCGCCTCCTCACTGCGAGCGCAATGCGCATCCAAGAGGCGTCCTTGACCGGAGAGAGCGAGGCGGTGACGAAGAGCCCGGCAACGCTGACGGAGCCGGCATCGCTGGGCGACCGGGTCAACATGGTCTACAAGGGCACGGCTGTCGCCCAAGGTGTCGGCCGTGCGGTCGTGACCGGCGTCGGGATGGGGACGGAGGTCGGCGCGATCGCTGAGATGCTCGAGGCGACGGTAGCCGAGCCCACTCCCCTCCAGAACGAGGTCAGCCGCATCGGCAAGCTGCTGGGTGCCATGGTCATCGTCATCGCCCTCGTCGTGATGATCACGATCGTCGTGGTCGACGGCGTCACCGAGCCGAGCGACTTCGTCGTCGTTCTCCTGCTTGGTGTCTCGCTCGCGGTCGCGGCGGTGCCCGAAGGCTTGCCGACCATCCTCTCGGTCGTCCTTGCGATCGGCGTGCGACGGATGGCCAGCCGCAACGCGGTGGTCAAGCAGCTCAACTCGGTCGAGGCTCTCGGGTCTGCGTCGGTGATCTGCACTGACAAGACCGGCACCCTGACTCGCAACGAGATGACGATCGAGCGTGTGGTCACGGCCTCAGGGAGTGCAGACGTCACCGGGGTCGGCTACCGCCCCGAGGGCCTACTGACCGCGGGCGGCCAAGAACTCAGCGAGGGCCACCACTTCGAGACCCAGCTGGTCCTGGGCGCCGGGTCACTCGCGAACAATGCACAGCTCACTGAGCACGACGGCGATTGGACGATTCAGGGCGACCCGACCGAGGCCGCGTTCCTCGTGGCGGCACGCAAGCTCGAGGGAACCACAGCCCAGATGGACCGCTTCGAGCGGCAGTACGAGATCCCCTTCACCTCCGAGCGCAAGATGATGTCGACGGTGCACCAGGAGCGCGACGACGGGACCACCAGGCTGTTCAGCAAGGGGGCGCCGGACGTCCTGCTCGACCACTGCACGAAGCTCCAGGTCGGAGAGACCACGATCCCACTGACCGACGAGGCCAGGGCGCAGCGGCTCGCCGAGGTCGAGGCGCTCTCGGCCGAGGCCTTCCGGACCCTGGGCGTCGCCTACCGGGTTACCGATGACACACCAGTCCTTGGGACGAATGACGCCGACGCGCGTGTGGAGCGCGACCTCGTGTACGTCGGGCTGGTCGGCATCATCGATCCGCCCCGGGCAGAGGCGGCCACGGCGATAGCCGAGGCCCACCGTGCCGGCATCCGGGTCCTCATGATCACCGGCGACCACCCGAGCACCGCGCGCCGTATCGCGGCCGACCTCGGCATCATCGAGCCGGGCGGACGGGCCGTGACCGGCGGAGAGCTGAACACCTTCGACGACCAGGCGCTGCGCGATGTCACCCGTGAGGTCTCGGTCTACGCCCGGGTGTCGCCTCAGCACAAGCTGAGGCTGGTCGACGCGCTCCAGTCCGACGGGCAGATCGTGGCGATGACCGGCGACGGTGTCAACGACGCCCCTGCGCTGAAGTCCGCTGACATCGGGGTGGCCATGGGCATCACTGGCACCGAGGTCACCAAGGAGGCATCACGGATGATCCTGGCCGACGACAACTTCGCCACGATCGTGGCCGCGGTCCGCCACGGACGGGTCATCTTCGACAACATCAAGAAGTTCCTGCGCTACCTGCTGTCGTCGAACATGGGCGAGGTGCTCACCGTGTTCCTGGGCGTCGTGCTTCGCGGGGCTGATCGGCCTGAACGACGCGAGCGACGCAGCGATCGTCCTGCCGCTGCTCGCGACGCAGATCCTGTGGATCAACCTCGTCACCGACTCCACCCCGGCGCTCGCGATGGGCGTCGACCCTGAGATCGACGACGTGATGACCCGCAGGCCACGCAGCCTGACCGATCGCGCGATCGACGCACGCATGTGGACAGGGATCGCCTCGGTGGGGCTCGTGATGGCGCTCGTGTCCCTGTTCACGATCGACCTGTTCCTGCCGGGCGGTCTGGTCGAGGGCAACGACACGCTCGAGGTCGCGCGCACGGCCGGGTTCACCACGCTGGTGCTGGCTCAGCTGTTCAACGCGTTCAACGCCCGGTCGGAGACAACCAGTGCGTTCCACGGCTTGTTCGCCAACAAGTGGCTCTGGGGCTCGATCCTGCTCAGTGTGGTGCTCCAGGTAGCTGTGGTGGAGCTGCCGTTCCTGCAGGTCGCCTTCGGCACCGCCTCGATGGATCTTGCCCACTGGAGCGCGTGCGTCGCCTTGGCCTCCGTCGTGCTCTGGTACGACGAGATCCGCAAGGTGGTGCTCAGGAGACTCGCTGGACCACGCAACCGTCGAGGCGTGTCTGCGACGGGGCAGCGGCGTCGCGCCCCAGGCCAAGCGTTGACCGAAGTTCGCGACGACCTGGTCCTTCGGCACTCGGAGTCCGACTACCGTGCGGAACCCCGTCACGGCTGACAGCGACGGGATACCAGCTCCTGGAACGGTGGCCTGGCCCTGCCTGCGCGTTGGGCCAACGTGGTTTGGAGCCGGCCTAGCCGATGGCCTGCAGGACCAGTCCCGCGCCCAGACCCAGGGCGATGCTCAGCAACGCGGCCCCCTGCGCGGTCCGAGCCGACCAGCGGAGCGTGACCTCCGCCGCAGCACTGGACGGCGATGTGTCGCCCCCACCCTTCGCAGGGCCGAACGCCGGCGCGATCCAGCGCAGGTAGTAGAACAGGCTCACCAGCGAGTTCACCAGGAGCGCGACCGCCAGCCAGGCCATCCCACCGTCCCATGCCGCCGTCGCCGTGGTGAGCTTGCCGACGAACACGGCGGTGGGCGGGGTGCCCACCAGACCCAGCAGCGCCACGGCTAGGGCCACCGCCAGCCACGGCCGCTCGCGCGAGAGGCCTCGGTATGCCGCCAGCTCGCGCCGGCGCGGGAGGGCGCACGTGACCGCGAAGGCGGCGATGTTGGTCACCGTGTAGGCGGCCAGGTAGAGCAGGAGCGAGGGCAGGGCCAGGTCCACCCGTCCGGCGACCGCCACGGGCACGAGCAGGAAGCCGACCTGGCTGACGGTCGACCAGCCGAGCAACCGGCGGGGATCCTGCTGCGCGTAGGCAGCGAGGTTGCCCAGAGTCATGCTCGCGACGGCCAGCAGCGCGACGAGCAACGGCCACGCCACGGTGTCCGGCATCGCGAGCACCAGCCGGTAGATCCCCACGAGGGCGCCGATCTTGGGCACGGTCGTGAGGAAGGCGGCGACCGTGCCGCTCGTTCCCTGCGCCGCGTCGGGCACCCAGAAGTGGGCAGGGACCCCGCCGGCCTCGAACAGCAGCCCGGCCAGCACGGCCAGCAGCCCGACACCCACCGCAGCGGGAGGGACGTCGGCCAGGGTGGTCGCGAGGTCGGGGTACAGCGTGCTGCCGGACACGGCATACAGGATCGTCACCCCGAACATGAGGAGGATGCCGAACAGCGCCCCCATGAGGTAGGTCTTCATGGCCGCCTCGGCGGCGCGTGGTCCGCGGGCCAGGCCGATGAGGGCATACAGGGGGATGCTCGCGAGCAGGAAGCCCGCCGTCAGGACCAAGAGGTCCTGGGCGCCGGCCAGGACCAGCGTCCCCGCCGTGGAGAACAGCAGCAGCGCGTAGCTCTCACTCTCCCGCGCGGTCCCGGCAAGCTCGTCACCGGCGAGTGCCAGCACCAGCAGGGTCCCCACCGACGCGACGATCCGGGCGACCCCGGTCCCGGAGTCGATCATGAACGTCCCCTCGAAGGCGGTGGTCGGGTCGCCGGTCAGGGCGAGCGCCGACACGGCGATGCTGGCGACCAGGGCCACGGCCGCCACGACACGCGCCACCCACTGCCGATCCCGGGCCAGGAACGACCCGCCGAGCAGGGCCACCAGCCCGCCCACGAACAGCAGCATCTCCGGGAGCAGCAGCAGTGGGCGCATCTGCGTGTCCGACCCCACCCCTCACCGCCCCACGAGGACGACCGCGGTCCGGGCGGCCGGTTCGATGGCGTCGAGCAGGAAGCGGGGCAGCACCCCGATCGCGACGGAGAGCAGCAGCAGCAGCCCGACGGACCAGGACTCGGTGCGGTGCAGGTCGCGGAACCCGACCGAGGCGCCAGTGGTCTCGCCGGTGAAGATCCGTTGCAGCGCAAGCAGGAACAGCGCCGCCGTGATGAGGATGCCGACCAGCGCGACCGCGGTCACCGGCGCGGCGGCGATGCTCCCGGTGAAGATCTGGAACTCGGCGATGAAGCCGGACAGGCCCGGCAGCCCCAGCGAGGCGAACGCCGCCACGGCGAACAACGCGGCCAGCCGGGGGGCCGGGCCCGCGAGGCCACCGTAGTCATCCATCTCGTAGGTGCCCGACCGGTCGTGCAGGACGCCGGCGAGCAGGAACAACGCTCCGGTGACCAGGCCGTGGCTGACCATCTGGGTCACGGCACCGGTGACCGCGACCGAGCGCGCCTGCGCCGTGTCGCCGGCCACGAGACCGGCGACACCGACCGCCAGCACGACGTAGCCCATGTGGTTGACCGAGGTGTAGGCGATCATCCGCTTGAGGTTGGTCTGGGCCAGTGCGACCAGCGCTCCGTAGACCACCGACACCACGCCGACGACGACGATCACCCACGCCCAGGACCGCCAGGCGTCGGGGAGCATCGGCATCGCGATCCGCAGGAAGCCGTAGGTGCCCATCTTCAGCAGGACGGCAGCCAGCACCGCCGAACCGACGGCGGGTGCGTCGGTGTGGGCTGGGGGCAGCCAGGTGTGGAAGGGAACGGTCGGGGTCTTCACGGCGAGTCCGAGCAGGATGGCGGCGAGCACGAACCCGCCCGCAACGGGGCGACCGGACAAGGGCATGGCCTTGGTCAGCTCGACCATGTCGAACGTGTGCGGGCTGGCAGCGACATACAGCCCGATGAACCCGGCCAGCAGGGCCAGCGAGCCGAGGAACGTGTAGAGGAAGAACTTCAGCGCCGAGCGGGCGGCGTTCTCGTGACCCCACCCGGCGATGACGAAGTACATGCCGACGATGGACAGGTCGAAGAAGACGAAGAAGAGGATCAGGTCCGCCGAGACGAACAGCCCGAGGCTGACGCTCTGCAGGAACAGGAACAGCGCGGCGTGCAGCCGTGGGCGGCGCTGCTCCCTCAGGCCGTAGACCGCACACGCCAGGAAGATCACCGCGGTCATCGCCACCAGCGGCAGCGACAACCCGTCGACCCCCA
>CAWAFS010000010.1:0-257364 GCA_963781335.1 uncultured Actinomycetota bacterium
GGGACAACGGATCATCCCACCGCCGCGTGCTCGCAGTGTTGGCGTTTCTCAGCGCGCAAGAACCTGCTATAGTTCTAGAGCAGGTATTCCCTGGTGGCGTCTAGAAGGGCGCGCCCCGGCCTTCCGCCCAGAGCGCAGACTCATCGACGCCTGCGAAGCTGAGCCGATCGCTGCGCCGGGAGCGATGGAGCACCGCGGCCTCTGCCGCACCCGCGAACCGCAGTGCCACGGACTGGGGCACGAGGCTCTCGGTTCGCCAGTGGAGGCAGTTCGCGCGCGCAGTCCTGATGGCCCCGCGTGAGCGACAGCTCGCCAGATCGAACTGCCTCCTCGTGGGGTCCTGACGCCTGGGCATGGACGGTGATTGACTGTGCGTCGTGGCCGAACCGACCGACGTCCAGCACCTGGTGAAGCAGCTGATGGCGGGAGCCAGCCCCGAGGAGAACCGGGCGCTGCTCGAGGCGCTGATGAGCGGGCAGGTGACCAGCATCTTCGAGAAGCTGAAGCACGACGAGGCGCCGACGCTGCTCCCCGCCCCGACCGAGGTCCGGGGGTTCCGGGTGCGCCTGGACCTGCACCGCGCGAAGCCCCCGGTCTGGAGACGGCTCGAGCTTCCGGGCGATCTGACCCTGCCCCGACTGCACGACGTGATCCAGGGGGCCATGGGGTGGACCAACAGCCACCTGCACCGGTTCCGCACCGGCAACGACCATCGCTCGCCGTTCTTCGTCACGACCTTCGACCTCGAGGAGGGCGAGGACGGGACCCTCGAAGACGGCGTACGCCTCGACCAGCTCCTCGCCGAGAAGGGCGACGAGCTCTGGTACGAGTACGACTTCGGTGACGGGTGGGACCACCAGCTGGTGGTCGAGGAGGTGCTCGACGAACCACCGCCTGTGCCGCGCTGCACCGGCGGCCGGATGGCCTGTCCCCCCGAGGACTGCGGTGGCATCGGTGGCTACGAGGAGCTGGCCGCGTGGGTCCGCAGCGGGCACGACGACGCGCTCCTCCCCGGTGTGTTCGACGTCGCCGCGCACGCGCACGACTGGCTGCCCCTCGACTGGCACCCCGATCACTTCGACGTCGAGGAGACCAACGCAGCGCTGGCCGTCGCGGTCGCCGAGCCCGTCACGGTCACCGGCGAGCTGGCCGAACTGGCCGAGCGGTTGGAGCACCGCGGCATTCGCCTACTGCGCGAGGTGCTCGGCCGCCCGCTCTCCCACGGACCGACGGACGTCACCGCCGTCGAAGCCGCCCAGATCACCGAGACCTACCGGCTCTTCCTCGACGTCATCGGCGACGGGGTCGCGCTGACCGGCGCAGGTTACCTACCGCCCTCGGTGGTCGAGCAGTTCGCCGAACGCAGCGGCATCACCGACTGGTGGATCGGCAAGGCCAACCGCGAGGACCTGACACCACCGGTCGCGAAGGTGCGCAGCACGGGTCGCGCACTCGGGTTGGTCAGCGTCCGCAAGGGCCGGCTGAGCCCGACCGCCGCCGCCATCCGCTTCCGCCAGGACCCCGAGTCACTCTGGCGTCACGTTGTCGGTCGCCTTCCGCTGGGTAGCAAGGATGCTGAGCGCCACGCGGGCTGGATGGCGCTGGCCGTGGTTGGCGGCGGCGTACCGGCCCAGGAGTGGCGCAGCGAGATCAGTGGCCTGCTCCATGCGCTCGGGTGGCGCAGTGGGCACGACCGGTACTCACCGCCGCCCGCACACAGTCCCACCCTTGACGTCCTCGAACACTTGGCCGGCGCGGCGCGCGCCCGCTGGGGCGAGATCCAGGGCATCGACTTCGCCGTCGCGGCCACCGCCCGTGCGGTGATCCGGCGGGGGTGAGCCGGAGCTTGAGGCGGCATCGAGCGACCGAGAACCAGCAGCCACGAGGTCAGCGCCACTCGATCAGCTCGCTCACGGGTCCGGGGTTGGCCTCCCGCGCCCAGCCGTGCACGTCGCCCTCCGCAGATCGCGTGAACGGGTCGCGATACTGGCTCCATGAGCCCAGCCGAACCGGTGACCTGGACCGACCTCAGCGCCGCGGACCTCGACGTCCCCACGCTCTACGACGTGCTCGTGCTGCGCTCGGCGGTCTTCGTGGTCGAGCAGGAGTGTCCCTACCAGGACCCGGACGGGCTTGACCTGCTCGAAGGAACCCGGCACCTGATCGCCGAGGGAGGTGAGCAGCCGGGAGGCATCGCGGCGTACGCCCGCATCCTGGCGCCCGAGGACGAGCAAACCGCACCGCGCATCGGCCGGGTGATCGTCACCGCTGCGGCGCGCGGGCAGCAGCTGGGCCGAGGACTGATGGAGCGGGCGCTCGCCTCGTGCGAGGAGCACTGGCCGGATCAGCCCGTCGAGCTCGGTGCGCAAGCCCACCTCGCGCGCTTCTACAGCACCCTCGGGTTCGTGGCGCTGGGTGAGCCGTACGACGAGGATGGCATCCCGCACGTCCGGATGCGCCGGGTGAGCAATAGCTGAAGCTCCTGCGGTGTGCGGACATACGGGGCGCATGATGAGTTGTGGTCGACCAATCTGCACCGAGGGCTGAGTCGTCCTCGCGGGCCGGGTGGGTGACCGGCTTCGTCGCGGGGTGCGTGCTCACACCCGTCTGCGCCCTCGCGCTGGGTCTCGTCGGCCTGGCGGGTCAGCAGTCCAGGTTCCTGCTGCTCACGCCGGTCGCGCTGGTCGTGGCCGTCGGGCTGGTCCTGATGCACTCGCCCTCCTGGCGACTCTTCGCTCGCGGCCTGCTGCCGGGCGTCGTCCTGGGTGCAGTGGCGCTCAGCGGCCTGGTCGCCTACCTGAGCTCGGGCCTGCGCTAGCAGCTCACTGGCGGACCGCCTGGCCCACTGCCCGGACGGGGATCGCCCGTACGCTTGCGGCGTGCCCACACTGCTCGCTCCTCGCTACTGGAGCGCCCACCTGCTGATGGTGGCCGCGGTGGTCGCGGCGGTGGCCCTGGGGCTCTGGCAGCTGAACGTGTGGGATGCAGCGCGGGACGCCGAGGCGCGGGACCTCTCCAACGCGCAGCCGGTGCCGCTCGTGGACGTGATGACGGGCGACAGCCCGTTCCCGGGCCAGTCCCTCGGGCAGCCGGTGTCCTTCCGCGGTGAGTGGCTCGGAGACGGCACCCTGTTCGTGGCCGACCGCGACCTGGACGGAAGGCGCGGCTACTGGGTGGTGACGCCGGTGCTGGTGGGGGACAGCGCGATGCCCGTCGTACGCGGCTGGTCCGCCCAGCCCGAGGCGCCACCGGCGACCGGACCCGCCGAGGTCGAGGGGTGGCTGCAGGCGTCGGAGGGCACCGGCGCCAGCGACCAGGACCCGCACGACGACGTCATCCCCGAGATGCGGATCGCCAGCATCGTCGAACACGTCGACGCGGACCTCTACAGCGCCTACGTCGTCGACCGGGAGCCGACCGACGCACTGGCAGCGGTGACTCCCGCGTCGGTCCCGAAGGTGTCGAGCTCGACGTCGCTGCGCAACCTGCTCTACGCGTTCCAGTGGTGGGTCTTCGGCGGCTTCGCGATCTACATCTGGGGCCGGTGGTGCCGCGACGTGCTCGCGGCGTCCCGACCCGCGGTGGTCGAGCCCGAGCCGGTAGCGTCGGAGGCGTGAACCAGGTCGACCTTCCGGACAATCTCCGCGGCGCGTTGCTCCGTTACCGCGTGATGGCCAACATCGTCGGAGTGCTGCTGATCGTGCTCATCCTGATCGGTGTCCCGCTCGCGAACTTCGACGGCACGGCGATGTGGGGGATCTTCGACTCGACGCCGGTGATCTGGACGGAGGGCAGCCAGGCGCACGATGTCGGCGAGTGGATCACGACGGTGCTCGGCGTCGCGCACGGCTACCTCTACATGATCTTCGTGCTGACGGCTTTCCTGCTCTCCCGGCGGGCGCTGTGGCCGATGGGCTTCACCCTGGTCACGTTCCTGCTCGGCACCGTCCCGGTCCTGAGCTTCTGGGCCGAGCACCGGGCGACCGCACGGGTCCGCAGCGAGTGGGCGCCGAAGGCGGGCGACCCGACCTCCACCGGCCCGATCGGCTGAGGATGGCCGACCAGGATGCGGTCCGCACCGCGTTCGTGCTCGGCGGTGGCGGGCTGCTGGGCGCTGTCGAGGTGGGCATGCTGCGGGCCCTCTTCGAGCACGAGGTGAAGCCTGACCTCGTCCTCGGCACGTCCGTGGGCGCGCTGAACGGGCTGGTGGTCGCGAGCGACCCGAGCATCGCCGTGATCGACCGGCTGCTCGACCTCTGGAGGTCGGTCGGGGAGAGCAACGAGGTCTACAGCGACGGCACCTGGCGCCAGGTGTCCCGGGCGATGCGGACCGGAACGCACCTCCACTCCGCGAAGCCGTTGAGGGAGCGGCTCGAGCAGGAGTTCGGCGGCGTCACCTTCGCGGACCTCGACGTGGAGTTCCAGTGCTGCGCGGCCAGCATCGAGCGAGCCGCGGAGCACTGGTTCACCGAAGGGCAGGTCGTGCCGGCGGTGATGGCCAGCGCTGCCGTGCCGGGGCTGCTCCCGCCGGCCCGGGTGGGCGGCGAGCACTACCTCGACGGGGGGATCGTGAACTCGATCCCGCTCGCTCGCGCCGTCCAGCTCGGTGCCGATCGAGTCTTCGTGCTCCAGGTCGGTCGGATCGACCGGCCGCTCAAGGCACCGCGCAAGCCGTGGGAGGTGGCTCGCGTCTCCTTCGAGATCGCGCGCCGGCACCGCTTCGTGCGCGAGCTCGCAGAGCTGCCCGAGGGAGTGGCCGCCCATGTGCTGCCGGCGGCCGGCTCGACCAGGGACGACTCGGCGTTCGCCTATCGCGACACCTCGCAGGTCGCACGACGCATCGAATCGGCGTACGACGCCAGCCGGGCCTATCTCGAGCAGCATCTCTGATGCCACCTGTGGTGTCCCGGGCGGTGACGCTGGTCCTCCAGCGCGTCGTGGTCGCCCCACTGGTGCTCGTGCTGACCGTCCTGCTGTGGACCACGTTGCCCCTCTGGCTGCTCGGCGCGGGGATCCTGTCGCCGTTCGTGCCGGGGTGGCTGCGACCGGTGCGTCTCCTCTGGCTCGCCGTGGTGCACCTGAGCTTCGAGAGCCTCGCCCTGGTCGAGCTGTTCGGACTGTGGATCGCCTCCGGCTTCGGGTGGAGGATCCGCTCGCCGTTCTTCGAGCGGATCCACTACGACCTCGCCCAGGCCTACCTGGTGATCTTCTTCCGTGAGGCCCGCCGGGTGCTGCGCTTGAAGATCAGGACCGTCGGCCCGAGCCCGGACGCCCATCCGGGGAAGCCGCTGCTGGTCTTCTGCCGCCACGCGGGACCGGGCGACTCGTTCACGCTGATGTATGCCCTGATGCACTGGTACGGCCGCGAGCCGCGCGTCGTGCTGAGGGAGACGCTGGCCTGGGACCCGATGCTCGGGGTGCTGCTGACCCGGCTGCCGAGCCGGTTCATCTCCGCCCGCCCGGCCGCCGGCCGCGACCTGGAGTCCGAGGTGGGTGAGCTGGCACGCAACCTCGACGAGAACGACGCGTTCGTGATCTTTCCCGAGGGCGGCAACTTCACGCCGGAGAGACGTGAGCGTGCGATCGGGAGGCTCCACCGTCTGGGTCTGCACCGGATGGCGGAGCGGGCCGAGGAGATGATCCACGTCCTGGCGCCGAGGCCCGGTGGCGTGCTGGCGGCCCTGGATGCCGCTCCCGAGGCCGACGTGCTCCTCGTCGCGCACACGGGGCTCGATCACGTGGTCGGCATCGCAGACGTGTGGCGATTGCTGCCGATGGACAAGCGCCTGCTGATGGGCTGGTGGCGGATCCCGCGGGAGGAGATCCCGAGCGACCGGGAGGCGCGCATCGAGTGGCTCTTCGAGTGGTGGCGACACGTGGACGTGTGGGTCGCCGAGCACCGACCGGCGGACCTGCCTCGCAAGCGCGGCCGGACATGACAACAGCCCGCCGAACCGACAGGTTCGGCGGGCTGTGTGTCAGTCAGGACTTCTTGGGGTCCTCGATGTCGGCGACGTCCACGTCCTCGGCGGGCGCGTCCGGCGTGGTCACCGGGTGCGGCTCCTCGGCTGCGTCCGAGATCGACTCGCCCGGGCTGGCGCCCACGGGGTCACCCGAGGCCGAGTCGACCGGGACGTCGGCGGTGTGGCTGCCGGCCATCGGGGCCGCGGGGCTGGGCGGGGCCGGGGGCGCTGCGGGTGCGGGGCTCGGCGAGTACGACGTCTGCCAGTTGGCCGACTCCCCGCCACGGAGCTTCTGCACCGCGAGTGCGCCGAGACCGGCGAGGGTGGCGAACACGAAGAGCTTCCGCTTCCGACCCTTCTTCTTCACCACCACCGGCTCACCCTTGAGCGCTGCCGCTGCGGCGGTGCCGCGACGCCTGGCCTCGACGGCGACCGGGGTTGCCGCCGCGGTCGCAGTGGCGACGCCCTTGGCGAGCCGACCCCTGGCGTCCTCGACGTGCGGGGCGATCTGGTCACGGGCCTCGGCGATCCGAGGCGCGAGGTCATCGCGTGCCTCGGCCAGCTTGGGACCGATCTGGTCCCTGGCGTCCGCGATGCGTGGGGCGACCTGGTCTCGGGCGTCGGCCAGCTGTCCGCGGGCGTCGGCGAGGAGCGGAGCGAGCTCGTCACGAGCCCGATCCACATGGGGGGCAATGGCCTCGGACACGTCGCGAGCAAGGTCTTGGGCCTGCTCGACGAACTTCTCCTTGCGGCTCTTGGCAAACATGGGTTGCGAGGCTCCCTCTCTGCGGAGTTTGTTGCGAAGGTTGGCCCCGATCATGCCCTTGTCGCCCGCGTAAATAAACCCGTGTCAGCACTCAGGCGGTGGGTAGTCGGCACGCAGGGGCATGCTGCGTCCCGTGTGGTGGCGCGTGTGGGGTCGCGTGGGAGGATCGTGGCCGAAGTGCACACCCGAGATTTTTCGAAAGGCTGTCATGTCTGACCTGAAGGCCACGCTCAAGACAAACCGTGGCGACATCGTCATCAACCTCTTCCCCGACCACGCCCCAGCGACCGTGGAGAACTTCACCGGCCTCGCCGAGGGCACCAAGGACTACCGCGACGACGCAGGACGCACCGGGGAGCGTTTCTACGACGGGCTCGGCTTCCACCGGGTCATCGACGGCTTCATGATCCAGGGTGGCTGCCCGCTGGGAACCGGCACCGGTGGACCTGGCTACAAGTTCAAGGACGAGTTCCACCCCGAGCTCCAGTTCGACCGCCCCTACCTGCTGGCGATGGCCAACGCCGGCCCGGGCACCAACGGCTCCCAGTTCTTCATCACGACCGGCGCGACCCCGCACCTGAACCGTCGGCACACCATCTTCGGTGAGGTGGCCGACCAGGCCGGGCGCGACGTCGTCGACGCGATCGGCAGCACTGCGACGGCAGCCGGCGACCGGCCGGTCGAGCCGGTGGTCATCGAGACGGTGGAGATCGAGCGCGGGTGACCACCCCGCCGGTCGGTGGGCTCGGCGGCGCCGGGAGCGTCCCGGACGCCGCGCCCACCTGCTACCGCCACACCGAGCGGGAGACCTGGATCCGGTGCCAGCGCTGCGAACGGCCGATCTGCCCCGACTGCATGAACTCCGCTTCGGTCGGCTTCCAGTGCCCGAACTGCGTCAAGGAGGGCAACCGCGGCAGCCGGCAGGGACGCACGCCGTACGGCGGCCAGCGGGTCGCTGACCCACGCCTGACCACGTTCGTGCTGATCGGCCTCAACGTGGCCGTGTGGCTGCTCATCCAGGCCACCGGTGGACGCACCAGCACCCTGCTCGACAAGCTGGCCCTGCTCCCAGCGTCCGGGGTGAGACGGCTCGGGGACGGCAGCCTGGTCGAGGTCAGTGGAGTCTCGGGCGGCGCCTGGTGGCAGCTGATGACCTCGGTGTTCACCCACGAGATGGCGTTGCACATCGGTTTCAACATGCTGGCCCTCTACTTCCTGGGCCCGATGCTGGAGGCCGTCCTGGGTCGCGCGCGGTTCCTCGCGCTCTACCTGGTCTCGGGCGTCGCCGGCTCCGCGGCAGTGATGCTGCTCTCCGCGCCGAACTCGCAGAGCCTGGGCGCCTCGGGTGCGATCTTCGGGCTGATGGGAGCGTTGGCCGTCGTCGCGCTCAAGGTGCGTGGCCAGGTGCAGTCGATCCTGATGTGGATCGGTCTGAACCTGGTGTTCACCTTCACCGTGGGCGGCATCTCCTGGCAGGCGCACATCGGCGGCCTGGTCGCCGGCGCGCTCCTGGGCGCCGCGATGGTCTATGCACCGCGGCAGCGTCGAGCGGTTGTCCAGTGGACTTCCACCGGGGCCATCCTGCTGCTCTCGCTCGCCCTGATCGCGGCCCGCGCCGTGGCCCTGTCCTGAGAGTCGGCCTGAGAGTCGTCCTGAGGAGCGGCGGACCGGACTTACACCGGTGGAAGTTATCCACACCTGTGCACAACCCTGTGGAGAACTACACCTGTGTAACTAGTGACCGAAGGAGCTACTCCCACTTGGTGGCGAAGGTGAAGCCGACGGCCATGAACCCGATGCCGACCAGCAGGTTGTACTGGTCGAGGTCCTTGAGCACCGGGATCGGGCCGTCCTGGCCGGCGAAGTAGAACGTCACGATCCAGACGAGGCCGATCAGGAAACAGCCGAGCATGCCGATCACCACGCCGCGGCCACGCCCCAGCGGGGTGAGCTTGTGTGCCGAGACCGTCAGGCCGAGGAAGATCAGGCCGAAGCCGATCAGGAAGTTCCACTGCCCCAGGTCAGCCATCCACGGCAGCGGGTCGGTCGGCTTCTTCGCACCCGGGAACGAGGTGAACTCGGCAGCGTCCTTGGCGAAGTTGATGTAGACCACGATCCAGGCGATCCCCACCACGACCAGCAGCACGGCAATCGCGGTCCGCGTGATCGAGGTCTGGTAGCCACTGGAGATGGCAGTGGGCTTGCGCGCGGATCGTCTTGACACGGTCAACTCCTGGTGGGATCGGGCACGAGCTCGTCGGCTAGCGTAGTCACGCCACGTCGATCCGAGAGCAGGAGCCCCGCTTGAGCACCCCGAGTCATCGCGAACGCAACACCTGGCGACTGGTCGCAGTCGCCGCGTTCGTCGTCGCCGGCGTGCTGTTCGTCACGAGCGGCATCGCGTCCGGCGGGCTCGACCTGCGTGGGTCGAGCGTCACCGACCTGGACACCGTCGTACGACAGGAGCGGCAGCGCACCGATGACCTCCAGCGCCGGGTCACCGAGCTGACCCGCGACGTGGACACGCTGGGCAAGGACGTCGACGACGCGCAGGTGACCAACCTGCAGAACCAGGTCGCCGAGCTACGTGGTCCGGCAGGCTTCAAGAAGGTGCACGGACCGGCGGTCACCGTGGTGCTCACGGACGCGCCCAAGGACGAGATCAACCGGGCCGTCGAGAAGGGTGAGATCACCGCCGACCAGCTGGTGGTGCACCAGCAGGACATCCAGGCGGTGGTCAACGCCCTGTGGGCCGGTGGGGCCGAGGCGATGACGCTGCAGGAGCAGCGGGTGATCAGCACCACCGGGATCAAGTGCGTGGGCAACACCGTCGTGCTGCATGGGGTGCCCTACGCCCCGCCCTACGAGATCACCGCGATCGGCGACATCGACTCGCTGCTCGTCAGCCTGGAGTCCAGCGAGTACATCGACGGCTACAAGACCTACGTCGAGGCGCACAACCTGGGTTATGAGGTGAGCACCGACGAGGACGTCACGATGCCGGCCTACGCCGGGAGCAGCGACCTGCGCTACGCCGAGGCAGGTCCCACCACCACCGAGCTCGACCGGGACTAGCACGCGGGGATCTGCTGGACTGGCTGCTAAGGGCTGGCAAGGCTGCTGTAAGGGCTGGCTGTTAAGGGCTGGCTGCTAAGGGCTGGCTACTAAGGGCTGGGCAGCACCGACGGCGGCACCGACGGGGACGGCGACGGTGACGGCGGGGGCGGCTCCTCGAAGGTGGAGACCACGATCGTCACGGTGCTGCCCTTGTCCAGGCTCTGCCCGGCGCTCGGGCTCTGCTGGAGGACCTCACCCTTCTTGGCCTCGGTCGTGGCGTCGGTGACCCGGCTGACCTCGAAGCCGGCCCGCTCGATCAGCTTGGTGGCCTCGCCCTCGGTCTTGCCGACGACGTCGGGGACGACTTCAGGTCCGTCGGACCAGAACAGGGTCACCTTGGAGCCGTTGGCCACCTCGGTCCCGGCCGGGGGCTGCATCTCCACGACCTGGTCCTTGGGGTCGTCGAGGTCACGCTGGGTCAGCACGACGCGCAGGCCCTCACCACGCAGCTGGTTGGCCGCGTCGTTCCTGCTCTGCCCGACCACGTCCGGCAGCTCCACCTGCGGAAGTCCTGCGGAGACGACGAAGTCGACCGTGTCGTCCGGGTCGACCAGGTCACCGGACTGAGGGTCCTGGGAGATGACCCGCCCCTCGGCGACCTCCCGGCTCGCGGCCTCGCTCACCTTGCCGACCTGGAGGCCGCTGTCGCGGATGGTCTGCTCCGCCTGGTCACGGGTGAGCCCGGTCAGCGTCGGCACCGACTGCTGCTCGGCGGCCGCCTTGAAGAGCTGAGGTCCGAAGACCAGGGCTGCCGCGACCAGGGCCACGAGCAGCAGCAGGAGCAGGATGAGCGGGCCACGCCGCTTGGGGGACGGCTCGTTCTCCTCCGCGGCGGGCACTGCACCGACCACCCGCGTCGCGTGGTCCGGCGGGTAGCTGCTCGGGGGCGGTGCTGCCGCCACCGCCGGAGCCTGCACCGGCCTGCCCTCGAGGAAGCGGTCGATGTCGGCCTTCATCGCGGCGGCACTTGCGTAGCGGTCGCCGACGTTCTTCGCGAGCGACTTCATCACGATCGCGTCCAGCTCGGGAGTGATCTCCTCGTCGTGCGCCGACGGCGGCTGCGCCTGCTCGCGCACGTGCTGGTAGGCCACCGAGACCGGGCTGTCCCCGATGAAGGGTGGCCGGCCGGTGAGCAGCTCGTAGAGCAGGCAGCCGGTGGAGTAGACGTCGGAGCGGGAGTCGACGGTCTCGCCGCGAGCCTGCTCGGGCGAGAGGTACTGGGCCGTCCCGACCACAGCAGCAGTCTGGGTCATCGTGCTCGAGGCGTCGGAGACCGCCCGCGCGATGCCGAAGTCCATCACCTTCACGTCGCCGGCCGGCGTGAGCATCACGTTGGCGGGCTTGATGTCGCGATGGATGATGCCGGCCCGGTGGCTGTAGTCCAGGGCCCGGAGCACGCCCGAGGTGATCTCGAGGGCACGTTCGGGCAGGATCTTGCGGCCGTCGCGGAGAACATCACGCAGGGTCCGACCGGCGACGTGCTCCATCACGATGTAGGGCTGGGCCACGTTGCTTCCGTCGGTCGACATCTCCTCACCTGTGTCGTAGACCGACACGATCGTGGGGTCGTTGAGGGAGGCCGCCGACTGTGCCTCGCGGCGGAACCGGGCCTGGAAGGTGGCGTCACTGGCGAGGTCGGTGCGCAGGCGCTTGATCGCGACGGTGCGACCCAGCCGCACGTCGACGCCCTTGCGGACCTCGGCCATCCCGCCACGGCCGAGCAGCTCCCCCACCTCGTAGCGACCACCGATGCGATGCGGCTCAGCCATCGGTCCCTCCGGCTCCGCCCGTGTCGAGCTTCCCGCCACCCGCCTCGGGCGCCGCAGACGTCTTGCCACCACCCGGTGAGGCTCCGCCCGTCGGTTCGGCATTGCCCGGGTTGGGCTTGTCGGACTTCTCCGGCTTCGGGGTCTTCGAAGGCTCTCCCGCCCTCGTCGTTGCCCGGGTCGGGCTCCTTCGTGGTCTGCTCGTCGGTGGGCTCCTCGGTGGTCTCCTCGTCGGTGGGCTCCTCCGGAGGGTCGCCCCACACCTGGATCGTGATCGTGGAGCCCTTCTCGACCACCCCGGTGGGGTCCAGGTCCGCGACGGTGCCCGACTCCTCGCCGCCGGGATTGTCCTGGGTCCGGGTCTCGGTCCTGAGGTCCTTGTTCTCCAGCGCCGACACGACGTCGCTGACAGGCTCCCCGATGAACGCGGCGCGGCGGACCCGGACGGTGTCATTCGCGTCGGCCGAGGTGTCGGTGCCGTCGTCGGTCGCAGACCCGTCGTCAGCCCAGGGGCGGCTGATCAGCAGTGCTCCGATCAGGATGAGAGCGAGCAGCGCCACCACGGCGAGCACCGGCCCGCGTGAGCGGCCCTTGGACGTGGCGGCAGTCCGAGAATCGTCGGCGGGATCCTCGAACGCAGCGTCCTCGCTGGATGGGTCCTCACTGGGTGGGTCGGCAACCGGTGCGACTGCCACCGGCGCCGCCACACCGGTGAGCACCTGCGTCTGCTCGGCGGCCGGGACGGGAACCGGGACGGGAACGGTCGACGGGTCTTCACCGGCCGCCCGCAGCCCCTCGGCGAGCGCCGCTCCGTCGGCGTAGCGCTCGGTCGGACTCTTGGCGAGGGCACGGTAGACGACACCGGCGAGCGCTGGGGGCACCGAGTCCGGCAGGGGCGGGACGTCTTGCTGGATCTGTGCCAGCGCGGTGGCGATCGGGGTTTCGGCCACGAACGGGCGGTGGCCGCTGAGGCACTCGAAGAGAACCACGCCGAGGGCGTAGACGTCGCTGGCGGCGGTGGCGGACTCTCCTCGGGCCTGTTCGGGCGAGAGGTACTGCGGCGTACCGACGATCTGACCGGTCTGCGTGAACGCGACCGAGCCGATGGCCCGGGCGATGCCGAAGTCGGTGATCTTGATCCGGCCGTCCGGGGTGACGAGCAGGTTGGCCGGCTTCACGTCACGGTGCACGACCCCGGCGGAGTGTGCGACCGCGAGCGCCTCCGCAGTCTGCAGCGCCAGCAACCGCGCCTGCTCGGGGTCGATGGGATCACCGCTGGCAAGAAGGTCGGACAACGGCTTTCCGTCGACCAGCTCCATCACGAGATAGGGGGAGTTGCCCTCGCTCAGGAGGCCGTAGTCGAAGACCGAGGCGATCCCCGGGTGGTGCAGGCCTGCGGCGTGCCTGGCCTCCGCCTCGAAACGTGCGCGGAAGGTGGGGTCGTCGGCGTACTCCCGCTTGAGGATCTTGACGGCGACCTCTCGGCCGAGCACCGTGTCGCGCGCTCGCCAGACCTCACCCATGCCGCCGGTGGCGATGCGCTCACCGCGCTCGTAGCGTTCCTCCGAGCCGGACGTGAGCCCGGTGCTGTCGTCGGTCACTGGCCGATCACCGCCTCCATGACCGCCTTGGCGATCGGGGCGGCGAGGCCACTGCCCGAGATCTCGTCACGAGCAACGCCGGCGTCCTGGACGAGAACGGCGACCGCGACTGCGGGCGTCTCGGCCGGGGCGAAGGAGACGAACCAGGCGTACGGCGGGCGGTCGGGCGCGCTCTGGGCGGTACCGGTCTTGCCGGCCACCTCGACGCCGGGGATCTGGGCGGTCCTCGCGGTGCCACCCTCGACGACCGCGACCATCATCTGACGCAGGTCGCGCGAGGCGGAGGAGCTCATCGCCGGCTGCTTGGGCATCGGCTCGGGGTCGGTCTTCTCGAGGACATCGAGCTTCGGCGACTTGAGCTCGTCGACGAGGTAGGGCTTCATCACCACGCCGTCGTTGGCGATCCCGGCTCCGACCATGGCCATCTGCAGCGGGGTCGCGGCGACGTCGAACTGACCGATCGCGGACAGCGCTGTCTGGGGCTGGTCAGGGTCCTCCGGGAACCGGCTGAGCGCCTGGCGGGTGAGGGCGTCATCGAGATCGCGGAAGGTGCGGGTGCCGAAGCCGAACTTCTCCGCCTGCTCGCGGAGCGCGTCGGCCCCGACGTTGAGCCCCACGTCGCCGAAGGAGACGTTGCAGGAGACCTGCAGGGCCTTGGTCAGGGTGATCTTGTCGCCACCACACGACCCACCGCCGTCGTTGACCAGGTCGGTGCTGGTCAGCGGCAGGTCGAGCTTCGCGCCACCGGGGACCATCGTGTCGGGCGTGTACTTCCCGGAGTCCAGGGCCGCAGCCGCGGTCACCAGCTTGAAGGTGGAGCCGGGCGGCAGCACCTCCTCGATCGCGCGGTTGTTGAGTGGGCTGAGCTTGTTCTTCTCGAGGCGCTGCTTGGCCTGGCCGACCTCGTTGAAGTCGTGGCTCGCCAACCGGTCGGGGTCGAAGCTCGGGCTGGAGACCATCGCCAGGATCTTGCCGGTGTTCGGCTCGATCGCGACCACGGACCCGCGTACGTTGTCGCCGAGCGCGTTCAACCCGTCGAAGGCCGCACGCTGGGCGCCCGGGTGCACGGTCAGGGTGACACTGCCGCCCTTGGGGTCCTCGCCACCCATCAGCGCGATCACCCGGTTGTCGATGAACAGGCGCGAGTCGCTGCCGGACAGGATCGAGTTCTGGGTGGCCTCCACGCCGCCGAGCCCCCAGTCGCGCGAGAAGTAGCCAGTGAGGTGGGCGTACTCCGGCCCCTCGGGGTAGACCCGCTGGAACTTGTAGGCGTCGTCGGACTTGTTGCTCTCAGCCACCGCCTTGCCGCGCACGAGGATGGCCCCGCGCTCGCGGGAGAACTCGGCGTCGCGCACCCGCTTGTTGTCGGGGTGCTCGCTCAGCGAGGTGAGGTTGTCGGCCTCCCAGTACTGCACGTAGGTGGCGTTCACGAGCAGCGCCACGAACAGGAACATGCTCGCGACGGCGAGGTTGCGGATCGGCTTGTTCATCGGCGGATGTTCACCACCTGGGTCGCGTCGGCGTCGTAGTCATCGCTGGGCTCGATCAGCTCCGGAGGTGGTCGCCGGGCCTGGTCGGAGATGCGCAGCAGCAGCGCCACGATGGCCCAGTTGGCGACGAGACTCGAGCCGCCGTAGGACAGGAACGGCGTGGTGAGCCCGGTGAGGGGGATCAGCTTGGTGACCCCGCCGAGGACGACGAACACCTGCAGCGCGAAGACCATCGCGAGGCCGGCGGCCATCAGCTTGCCGAAGTCGTCGCGGCAGATCAGCGCGGTGCGCAGGCCCCGCTCCACGAGGATGCCGTAGAGCAGGATCACCGCCATCACCCCGGTGAGCCCGAGCTCCTCACCGAGCGAGGGCAGGATGAAGTCGGAGTAGGAGTACGGCGTGATCTGCGGGTTGCCCTGTCCCAGGCCTCGGCCGACCAACCCGCCCCACGCCATCCCGTAGAGGCCCTGCACGATCTGGAAGGCGCGGGCGTCCGGGTCGAACGGGTCCAGCCAGGCCGCCACGCGCAGCTGCACGTGCGCCATCGCGAGATAGCCGAAGTAGGCGCCGACTGCGAACAGGCTCCCGCCGACGACCAGCCAGCCGGGTCGCTCGGTGGCGATGTAGAGCATCACCAGGAACAGCCCGAAGAAGAGCAGCGAGGAGCCCAGGTCCCGCTGGAAGACCAGGATCCCCAGCGAGAGCAGCCACATCGCCAGGATCGGACCGAGGTCGCGTCCGCGAGGCAGGTCGACGAACAGGAACCGGCGGCCGGCCAGGGCGAGGGCGTCCCGGTGCAGCACCAGGTATCCCGCGAAGGCCACCACGAGAAGCACCTTGGCCACCTCGCCCGGCTGGAAGCTCATCGGCCCGAGCCGGATCCAGATGCGGGCGCCGTTGATGTTCTGCCCGAGTCCCGGCAGCAGCGGGAGCAGCAGCAGCACGATGGCTGCCAGGCCGGCGGTGTAGGTGAATGCCTGGAGGCGACGGTGGTCGCGCAGGACGACGATCACAGCGACGAACAGGCCGACGCCGAGGGTCATCCAGATCAGCTGGGTGCCGGCGAAGGTGCGGGCGGTGGCTTCCCGGGCCTCGTTGGCGAGGTCGATCCGGTGGATCATCGCCAGGCCCAGGCCGTTGAGCGCCGAGACGATCGGCAGCAGGATCGGGTCGGCGTACTCGGCGAAGATGCGGATCACGATGTGGCAGCCGATCACCAGGCCGGCCAGCCAGGCGCCGTAGGTGAACAGGTTGACCGGAAGCGCGCCGTTGACGCCCAGATCGACCGCTGCGTAGGCGCCGACGCCCACGACGAGGCTCAGGAGGAGCAGGACGAGCTCGGCACCCCGACGGCGACGGTGGACGAACCCCATCAGGCCTTGGGACGCCTCGGGCGGGTGGGCGCTGGTCATGGTGCCTCGCGACACGGGAGGTCGGTGGCCGGGGAAGGGCTGGCGGACGGGTTCGCGCTGGGGCTCTGGCTGGGACGCGTCGCCCTGTTCGGCTTCCCGGACCCACTCGCAGATGAACTGGTGGACGGACTGGCAGGTGAGGACGGGCTGGTGCCGGGCGCCGACGTGTCCTGGCACAGGGCGTCGCGTTGCAGGTTGCGGACGATGGTCCGGGCGCGGTCGAGACTGCCGGCACTGATCCCCTCACGCACCTGGCCCTGGAGGTAGTCCGGCAGCTCGGCCAGCGTGAGGTCGCTGCTCTCCTCCACGTGGTTCATGTCGAACCCCGGCAGGTCGACCTCCACACCGCGGAAGATCGCCACCTCGTCGCCGTCAGCGGCCACGAAGAACTGGGTCTGGGTGTAGCGGTAGCCCGCCACCGACACGATCGAGACCAGGACGGCGAGTACGACGAGCACTGCCAGCCGTTTGGCCCAGGTGAACCTCCGCGGGGCCCGCGGGGCGTAACGCATCTCCTCGGGGTCGACGGCGTCGCGGTCCCCGGGCCCGTCCTCGACAGGCGCGAGCTCGCCGGTGTCGGCCGCTCGCGCGGACCGGCCGGAGCCCATGCCGCGCCGACGCGGAGACTCCGCGGCCGCGCCGACCAGCATCGGGCCGGTGACGGCGGAGGCGGAGGTGTCGGCGTCGTCCACGGCGTCGTCGTCGACGAGGTCGGCGACGACGACCGTGACGTTGTCCGAGCTGCCTGCCTCGAGCGAGGCGTTGATCAGGGTGACCGCTGCATGGTCAGGGGAGCCGTCCCCGAGCAGCCGGGCCAGGTCCTCGTCGGTGAGAACGCCTGAGCAGCCGTCGGAGCAGAGCAGGATCCGGTCGCCCAGCGCGACCTCCAGCGTGAAGACGTCGGGCTCGGGCTCGTGCACCCCGTCGACGGCGCGCAGGATCAGGTTGCGGTGCGGGTGGACCCGCGCCTCGTCCTCGGTGATCCGGCCCTCGTCGATCAGGCTCTGCACGAAGGTGTGGTCGGTGGTCAGCTGGGACAGGGTGCCGTCACGCAGCAGGTAGCCGCGGCTGTCGCCGACGTGGCCGACGCCGATCTGGGTGCCGTCGAAGATGGTCGCCGTGACCGTGGTGCTGGTGCCCTCGATCTCCGGGTCCTCCGCCACCATCCCGGCGATCCGGTCGTGGCTCTTGTGGATGGCACCGGCGAGCGCGCCGAGCATGTCATTGCCAGGGGGTTCGTCGAGATGGCGCAGCACCTCGACGGTGGCGGCGCTCGCGACGTCCCCGCGCGCCGACCCGCCCACTCCGTCGGCGACGACGAGGAGATGCGGCCCGGCGTACCCGGAGTCCTGGTTGTCGCGCCGGACTCGACCAACGTCCGACAGGGCGGCGTAGCGCAGCCTCATCAACGACTCAACCTGGGGCTCACTTGCGCAGCTCCATGATCGTCTTCCCGATGCGGATCTGGGTGCCGAGCTGGATGGCGGTGGCCTGGGAGATGCGGCTGGCGCCGACGTAGGTGCCGTTGGTGGAACCGAGGTCCTCCACGAACCACTGCTCACCCGAGCTGGCGATCCGCGCGTGCCGGGTGGAGGCGTAGTCGTCGTCGAGGCGGATCGCTGCGTCGTTGCCGCGCCCGATCAGGAGCGGAGCCTCCTCGAGCGAGATGGCCTCACCCTTGTTGCCACCCTCGAGGATGACGACCTGCGTGGGCACACCGCGGCGCGGCTTGGCCGGCTTCCCCTTGGTCTTGGATCGGCGCTCCGAACCTGGCTGGCCGCGCGTGGCGCCCTGACGGGCGACGCGCGCGCCGAACATGTCGGAGCGGATCACCGAGATGCAGGAGAGGACGAAGATCCACAGGATCGCCAGGTAGGCGAAGCGGATCAGAACGAGGGTCAGCTCGGACAAGTCGCACTCACCCTTGTTTGAGGTGCAGGGACATGGTCGTGTTGCCGATCCTGATCGTCGCACCATCGGCGAGGGAGGCCTGCTCGACGCGCTTGCCGTTGACCAGTACCCCGTTCGTCGAGCCTAGATCGTGGACCGTGATCCGCGGCGGAGCACCGAGGTCCTGCGCGTCCTCGACCCGGATCTCGATGTGCTTGCGCGAGACCCCGGGGTCGTCGATGCGCAGGTCGGCGTCGTTGCCGCGCCCGATCACGATGCCGGGTGGCGCCAGCGGGAGCTTCTCGCCGTTCAGCTCCAGCATCGCGGTGGCTCGGCGCACCTGCGTGTCGGAGGGGTCGCCACCGGCCAGGCTCGAGCTGGAGACGGCCTTGCTCGTCACCCGGAACCGCCCGGTGGTCAGCTCCTCCCTCACCTCGAGGTTGATGCTGACCGGGCCGGTGAAGACGTAGGACTGCTGCGCAGCGTGCTCACGCAGCATCTCGGTGAGCTCACGCGGCAGCTGCGGTCCGAGCCCCTCGAGGCGCTCGTGGTCGGCCTGGGACAGCTCGACGGAGAAGGTGTTCGGCACCAGCCGACGGTCGCGACTGAGGATCTGGGCGGAGTTGTCGACCTCTCGGTTCAGCGCCGAGGCGATCTCGACCGGCTGCACGGCACTGCGGAAGGTGCGCGCGAAGACCCCGGAGATCATCTGCTCGAGCTTGTTCTCGAACCGCTGCAGTCCACTCACGAGGCCTCCTCTCAGGTGGTCGTCCGGCCGGGCGCTCAGGCGATGGTATCCGGCGGGCCTGCAGCACTTGGAGCCGGTTTGGGCGGCGCAGACGAGGTGGGATAACCTGACCCCTGCTTCTGGCGCGAGTGGCGGAATAGGCAGACGCGCACGGTTCAGGTCCGTGTGCCCGAAAGGGCGTGGGGGTTCAACTCCCCCCTCGCGCACCAGGAGTGGTTCAGCCCTTGGGGATCACTTCATCTCTGTCCGGTGACCCCCGGGTCCCGACACTGGATGATTCCCGGCGCCAGGTGCCGGGATTCTCCAGTGTCCAACGGCTGGTCTCAGCCTCGTCGGCCCTGCACCTGCACTGACCGCCACCCCGGGCCGGCGCCACCTCGAACCGACGAGTGGGGCGCTCCCCCCGGGCAGCTTGCGGTCCCGGCATCGGACTCAGTCGATCAGCCACCCCGTGATGTGCGTGAGGTATCTGGCCGAATGCCTTCCCGTAGGGGTGAGCGACGCTGTGGCGCGACGGAGCTGACCGAGTCCGACGAAGGCCGTGTAGGTGAGCAACGCGCGGTCCGCGGAGTCGGCGGTGCCCATCAGCTCGAACTGGGTCTCGATGAAGCGCAGTCGCTTCGAGGCAATCCTCTCGAGCACGGCCGAAACCATTGGATCTCCGGCGTCTGCGAGAAGTGCTGTGTCGATCCCGACGGCGGCCTCCTCGCGGAAGACGACGTGGAAGAGCCACTCCAACCGCGCGCGCGGCCCATCGATGGTCGTTGCGTGTTCGATCAGCTGGTCGGTGTCACGCCGCTCCCACTCGTCCAGGGCCGCCTCGATCAGGTCGGGCCGATCCTTGAAGTGCCAGTAGAAGCTCCCCTTCGTCGCCCCGAGCTCGCCTGCCAGCCGTTCCACGGAGAGGTTGCCCAGCCCACCGACGGCGAGTGCACGAAGAGCTGCGCCGACCCAGTCGGATCGGTCGAGACTCCGACCACGCGAGCTGTTCGACGTGGGCTTCGCGGTGGGTTGCGAGGCGGGCTGGGGCTCATTCTTCGGAGCTGGCATGCGCCGTACCCTAGCGTATGGAAGGTCGGCGAAAACCCTTGCGCACTTCCATACGCAAGCGTATGGTCACGTTCCATACCCCTACGTATGGAGGATGTCATGAGGAAGTACGTCGCACTCATCGGGCACGGACCACACTGGCTCGAGGGCAAGAGCGTCTACGAGCAGGGCCAGCCGATCGCAGACCATCTCGTCGCGATGCGGGCCCAGTACGACGCAGGGATCCTCGAGCTGGGCGGCCCGTTCGACCACGGCGGGGGCATCGCCGTGCTGGATGTCAGGGACGAGATCGCCGCTCGCGCGGTGATGGACGCCGATCCTGCCGTCCGTGCGGGAGTGATGGTCTATCAGCTACGCGCACTGCGCCCCGTCTTCGACGTGGCTGGCGGCGTGCGCTCGGGCGGTCCGGTCACCGCCCTCGATGACTCCGACCGGCCCGGGACGGGGACTGCGCCATGAGACGGGGGGAGTCACCGCGCCCGTACCGCACCGTCCTGGTCGCCGGCGCCACCGGGATGCTCGGTCGTGAGGTGGTCACGATCCTGCACGCCGACGGCTATCGGGTCCGGACCCTGTCCAGGGACCCGGTGAGGGTGCAGGCGCTGACGGGTCTGGCGCACGAGGTCGTCCTCGGCGACGCCACCGATCCTGACACCCTGGTCGGCGCCCTGGACGGCGTCGACGCGGTCATCTCCTGCCTCGGGGCGCCGATGGCCTTCGTGTTGTCCGACCGCCGCAGCTTTCGCGACGTGGACACGGTCGCGAACCTGAACCTGCTGCACGCCTCGACACGCGCCGGCGTCGAGCGGTTCGTGTACGTGTCCCTGCTGATCCGCCCGGGCTGGGAGGGCACCACCTACGTCGAGGCACACGAGGAGGTCGTCCGCGAAGTCCGGCGCTCCGGGATCTCCCACGCGATCGTCCGACCGACGGGGATGTTCCCGATCTTCGATCCCTTCCTGCCGATGGCTCGACGTGGCCTCGCCTGGATCCCTGGTGACGGCCGGGCGCGCACCAACCCGATCCATCCGCAGGAGGTCGCCGAGGTGTGCGTGGCTGCGCTCGGGCAGCACGAGGACCTGAGCATCCCGATCGGTGGACCGGAGATCCTGACCAGGGAGGACATTGTCCGCCTGGCCTTCGAGGCAGTGGGTCGGCGGCCGCGCGTCCTGCACCTTCCGCTGTGGGCGTTGACCCGAGGCGCCCGGATGCTGCGCCGCGTGCACCCTCGGCTCTCCGAGGTCACCGACTTCAGCGCCCGTGCACTGACAAGTGACTTCCTGGCGCCGGAGACCGGGACTCGGCATCTGCGTGACCACTTCAGTGCCTCGGTGCAGCCGGCAGAGCCTGACAGATCGTCCTACAGTGCCTGAGCCGCCCACTCCCGATCGAGCTTCGCGAACTGGTACTCGCTGCCCCAGGCTCCCTTGAAGAAGACGTTGTCGATGAAGTGCGCCTCCTGCCGCATCCCCACGCGGGTGAGCAGGGCGGCGGCCGGGGCGTTGCGGGCATCGGTGATGGCGATCACGCGATGCAGGCCCAACTCCTCGAAGGCGTAGCCGAGGAGCGCCTGCAACGCCTCCGTGCCGTAGCCCCTGCCCTGCCTGCCCGGGCGCCAGAGTGAAGCCGATCTCCGCCTCGCGCGGCTCGCTCCGGTTCACCTGGAGGGCGAGATCACCCACGAGCGCCTTGTCGGTGCGCTCCTCGAGCGCGAACTGGTACCAGTCGCCGGGAGTGCCCGGGCGGCTCCCGCCCATCGACTCGATCAGTGCCCGCCCCTGCTCCCGGGTGTAGTCGCTCCAGCTCTGGTAGCGCGCGACGTCGCGATCCGCGCGGTAGGCCACGAAGGCGTCCAGGTCGCCCGCGATGAACGGGCGTACGCGCAGGCGGGGGGTCTCGAAGAAGGCAGCGACCATGCGACTAGCCTGCCCCTTTTGGTCTCTCGCCTTCGACGACCCTCCGGCGTTAGCCTGCTGTTCGGCAGTCGTGGTGGCCGCCAGAAGGCGGATCCGATGAGCAAACCAGTCATTCTGACCGTCGACGACGACCCCCTGGTCTCCGCCGCCATCACGCGTGACCTGCGCAGCCGCTACGGCTCGGAGTACCGCCTGGTGCGCGCGACGTCGGGGGCCGAGGCGCTGGCCGCGTTGACCAAGCTGGCCCTGCGACAGCAGCTGGTGGCCCTGATCGCCTCCGACCAGCGGATGCCCGAGATGACTGGCATCGAGATGCTCGAGCAGGCCAGCGACCAGGCTCCGGGCGCGAAGTTGCTGCTGCTCACGGCGTACGCCGACACCGACGTGGCCATCAAGGCGATCAACGACATCGGCATCGACTACTACCTGCTCAAGCCGTGGGACCCGCCCGAGGAACGGCTCTATCCCGTCGTGGACGACCTGCTCGGCGACTGGCAGCAGGCGAACCCGGACCACACCTCCGAGCTGAGGGTCGTGGGCCACCGCTGGTCCGAGAGCAGCCATGCCGTCAAGACCTTCCTGGCGCGCAACCACGTGCCCTATCGCTGGTATGACATCGAGCTCGACGCCGAGGGCCAGCGGCTGAGCAAGCTCGCCCGGGCCACGCCCGAGGACCTGCCGCTGGTGCTCGTTCCCGACGGCGAGACCCTCACCTCACCGGCCCCACGGGAGCTCGCGGCAGCGCTCGGACTGCGTACGACGGCCGAGCAGCCGCTCTACGACGTGTGCATCGTCGGTGGCGGGCCGGCCGGCCTCGCCGCTGCGGTGTACGCCGCCTCCGAGGGGCTGAGCACGGTGATCGTGGAACGAGAGGGGCCAGGAGGACAGGCCAGCCAGAGTGCCGCGATCGAGAACTATCTCGGGTTCCCGAAGGGGCTGACCGGCTCCGACCTCACCCAGCGCGCCGTCGCCCAGGTCTCGCGCTTCGGCGCCGAGATGGTGCTCCCGCGCGACGTCGTCGCACTCGAGACCCGGGGGCCGGTGCACGCCGTCATCCTCGACGGCTCCGGCGAGGTCGAGGCGCGCTCGGTCATCGTGGCCACGGGGGTGTCCTACCGGCGGCTGCAGGCCGAGGGGCTCGATGGGCTCACCGGTCGCGGGGTCTACTACGGGAGCAACGCCAGCGACGCCAGCCAGTGCCGGGGCGACGACGTCTATGTCGTGGGCGCCGCCAACTCCGCCGGTCAGGCCGCGCTCAACCTGGCCCGGTTCGCCCAGTGCGTCGTGCTGGTGGTGCGGGGCTCGTCGCTGGAGCAGAGCATGTCGCTCTACCTGATCGAGCGGATCACCGCGACGGGCAACGTCGTGGTGCGCTTCCGCAGCGAGGTGGTGGCCTGCCGCGGCGCGGAGCACCTGGAGGGGTTGACGCTCGGCGACCGCGACTCCGGGGAGCGCGAGGAGGTGCTGGCCAACTGGTTGTTCGTCTACATCGGTGCCTCGCCCCGGACCGACTGGCTCGGCGTCGAGGTCGTGCGTGACGAAAAGGGTTTCGTGGTGACCGGTCAGGACCTGCAGAGTCCTGCGCATGTCGAGCACTGGCCGTTGCCGCGGGCGCCGTACGCCCTGGAGACCAGTGTGCCGGGGGTCTTCGCTGCCGGAGATGTCCGCCTGGACTCGATGAAGCGGGTCGCCTCGGCCGTCGGAGAGGGCGCCATGTCGGTCTACCTCGTGCACCGCTACCTGGCGGCGACGTGATGGAGGTCGCCGACCTGCGTTCGCTCGACCTGTTCGAGGGGCTCTCGGACGGACAGCTCGGCGAGCTGGTCCAGGCGGGGACCGAGGTGCGCATCGAACCCGGCGCCGAGCTCTTCCACGAGGGCGAGCACGCCGACTTCTGGTGGGTGCTCGTGGACGGCGTCATCGACCTGTCGCGCCACGTCGGCCGCGAGGAGGTCGTGGTGGGGCGGATGGACGCACCGGGCCGTTGGGCCGGCGGCTTCCGGGCCTGGGACGAGCACGGGGTCTATCTCGCGAGTGGCCGGGGTGCCGAGGCGGGACGGGTGCTGCGGCTTCCTGCCGAGGTGCTGCGCGAGCGCTCCCACGCGTGGTTCCCGTTCGCCGGGCATCTGATCGGCGGGCTCTACAAGACCGCCCGCAGCATCGAGTCGACCGCACGGCAGCGCGAGTCGCTGGTCACCCTCGGCACCCTCGCCGCCGGACTGGCACACGAGATCAACAACCCGGCTGCGGCGGCCACCCGCGCCGTCGCGTCGCTGGAGGACGCCTGCCAGACCCTGCTCTCCTCGCTGGGTCGGCTGGCGCACGGAGAGATCGACGCGGAGCAGTTCATCGCGTTGGACACCCTCCGGCTCGAGCTCAGGCCGCGCGCGGTGGCCCTGGACCCGCTCGAGCTGTCGGCGGTCGAGGACGACCTGTCGACGTGGCTCACCGACCACGGAGTCGAGCGCGACTGGGTGATCGCTCCCACGCTGGCCGCGGCCGGCGCCGACCTGGCCTGGTGCGAGCGGGCGTCGGTTGCCCTCGGCGGGACAGCGCTGGAGCCCGGGCTGGAGTGGGTGTCGAGCACCTTCGCCGCGATCACCCTGCTCTCCGAGGTGAAGGAGTCGACCCGGCGGGTCTCCGACCTGGTCGCCTCGGTGCGTTCCTACTCGCAGGTGGACCGTGGCTCGCTGCAGCGGATCGCGGTGCAGGACGGGCTGGAGAGCACTCTGATCATGCTCGGTCACAAGCTCCGTGAGGGTGTCGTCATCGAGCGCGACTACGGCTCCGACGTACCCGAGATCGAGGCGTACGCCGGGGAGCTGAACCAGGTCTGGACGAACCTCGTCGACAACGCGGTGGACGCGATGGACGGCCGCGGCACCTTGCGGGTGACCACCCGTGCCGACGGCGACTCGGTCCTCGTCGAGATCGGCGACAGCGGCCGAGGCATGCCCGGAGCGGTCGCAGCCCGTGCCTTCGAGGCGTTCTTCACCACCAAGGACGTCGGCCAGGGCACCGGGCTCGGGCTCGACATCGCACGGCGCGTCATCGTCGAGCGTCACGGCGGCAGCATCGACATCGACTCGCGCCCGGGCGACACCTGGTTGCGGGTCCGCATCCCGGTCCGGCCGGCGGGCGGACGGACGCCGGAGGGCTGAGGAGTTTTTCGGCCGCGCGCGGCCCCACAAATGTTGGGTTGGAACGTGCTCGCGTGCGATCTGGACGTCTCGATCCAACATTTGTGGGGGAGCGGCGCGACATCCCGTCCCGCGGACCGGCATCTGCCAACAAATGTGGGATCCGGGCAGTCTCAGCGCAACGTGAGCCAGAGCCCGACAACGCCAGGGACCAGGCCGACCAGGAGCCAGGTGCTCACGGCGGACTTGCCGTGGATCAGCCGGCCGATGCCCACCGCGAGCACACCGATGATGGCGGCGATCACGTTCAGGCCGATGCGGGCGTCCAGGCGCGAGTCGTCGGTGTAGATCGCGGCGACCACCAGCCCCGCGGAGAGGTGCATGATCGTGGTGACGGCCAGGACAGACATCACCCAGCGCTGCACCCGGGTCAAGGACTCCTGCGACGACTGGGAGCTGCGGTGACTGCGCTGCAGGTTCTCCGGGTCCAGGAGGTGCCTCGCCCGACGGACGGGGGCTGGGGCGTCTGGTTCCTGGTGAGTCACAGGCCCGAGTTTAGGTGCCGGTCCGGTGGTCGCTGACCCGCCGGACCCAGCCTGGGTGCCGGACCTCGGTGCGGGCCTCATCGCAGCGCCTGCCGCACTGGCATCTCGTTGTCGTGCGTCCAGCCGTGTCCCAGGCGCCGCCCGGTGAGCTCGTCCCAGGCGAGCCGGACATAGAGCGGCCGGGATCCGCCGGCCCACGGGCGTGGGTCCCAGGTGCGCTTGATCTGCGCGATCTGCTCGGCGTCCTCGACTCGCTGTCCCCGACCGGTTGCGAGCACGCTCCAGCCCCGGTGGTCGGCGTAGTCCGCGAAGTCGACCTCGAACGCGATCGGGGATCCCCAGTCGTGGGTGGCGACGACCCCGGTGGGCGAGGTGCGGAAGACCACGGACTCGTTCACGACGCTGTAGTTGACCGGCAGGATCCGGGGACCTTCGGGCGTGCAGACGGCCACCCGGCCGAACACGCCGCCTCCCAACAGCTCACGACACTTGGCGTACGACAGCTCAACGGGTGCGTCCATGCCGCCAGCCTTCATCGCCACGGGCTCCACCGGCAGGGTCGAAGGTCCTGCCTCGCAGGCAACAGGTCACCTGCTCGGCCTCGCGCTGTCGGGATCCGGTCGATCGGGTTTGTAGCATCGACCGATGCGGCAGGAGATCCAGGGCCTTCGGGCAGTGGCGGTGCTCCTGGTCGTGCTGTTCCACCTCTGGCCCGGCCGGGTCCCCGGCGGCTACATCGGGGTGGACGTCTTCTTCGTGATCTCCGGCTACCTGATCACCTCCCACATCCTGCGCGAGGTGGACCGGACGGGTTCGGTGGGCCTCGCCGGCTTCTGGGCCCGTCGGCTGCGCCGGCTGCTCCCCGCGTCCTACGTCGTGCTGCTGGTCTCGGCCGTCGGGGTGCTCGTGTTCGTGCCACGGCTGCTGTGGCAGCAGTTCTTCGGGGAGATCCTCTCGGCAGCGCTGTACGTCGTGAACTGGACGCTCGCGATCAACTCGGTCGACTACCTCGCCGCTGACAACACCCCGTCGCCCGCGCAGCACTACTGGACGCTCTCCGCGGAGGAGCAGTTCTACCTGATCTGGCCGCTGCTCGTGCTGCTCGGGCTGTGGCTGGCGACCCACGGCTTCGGCGGTCTCAAGCACGTTGGTGGGACCACCCGACGGAAGGTCGTGTTCGGCGTGCTGGCCACGACGACCGCCGCCTCGCTGGGCTACTCCCTCTGGATCACGGCCACCGACCCCGCCCTCGCCTACTTCGTCACTCCCGCGCGGGCCTGGGAGTTCGGGGCGGGTGCCCTGCTGGCGTTCGCGCCGGTGGCGTCACGACACCTGGGAGCACCTGCCCGCGCGGGCCTGGGCTGGCTGGCACTGGTGGGCCTGCTGGGCTGCTCACTGGTCCTCGACGAGTCGACCCCCATGCCCGGAACCGCTGCGCTCTGGGTGGTGGCCGCGTCCCTGACGTTGATCTGGGTCGAGGCACCCGAGGTCTCCTGGGCGTCGTCGAACCTGCTCGTGCTCCGCCCGGCTCGCTTTCTCGGCGACATCTCCTACTCGGTCTACCTGTGGCACTGGCCGTTCATCATCCTGCTGCCCTACGTGACCGACCATCCGCTGACGATGCTCGACAAGCTCTCGATCCTGCTCGCCACCATCGGCGCCTCGGCACTGACCAAGCGCTGGGTCGAGGACCCAGTGCGCGCGGCCCGCAGGTTCGGCCTGGCGCGTCCCCGCGTCACCTTTGCCTACGCCGCCGCAGGTGCCGTCGTGCTCACGGCGTTGTGCGTCGTCCCACGGGCCGACGTGGCCCGCGAGGCCGAGCGGAACGAACAGGTGGCCGCCCGGCTGGCCGCCGATGCACCCCCCTGCTTCGGTGCCGCGGCCCGGGATCCGCAGGCCACCGACTGCCCCAACCCGGAGCTCGAGAACGTGCTCGTGCCGACACCGACGGCCGTCGACCAGGACTTTCCGCAGTATCAGCGCTGCATCGAGCCGGGCCTCGCGGACCCGTTGCAGCCATGCGAGTTCGGCCAGCGTCGCGAGGGACGTCCGCACGTCGCGGTGATCGGCGACTCGCACGCCCGGATCATGATGTCGATGGTCGAGCCGATGGTCGAGGCCGGTCAGCTCACCGCGGACCTCTTCGTCTCGGGCGGCTGCCCGTGGTCGACGTACGAGCCCAACCTGAAGATCCCCGAGGGCCGCGTCTGCGCGGACTTCCGCGACCGCCTGGCCACCTTCCTCGACGATCACGCGAAGGACTACGACGCGGTGCTCACCACCGCCCGGCTGACCACGATGCGGGGGAGCCGGGAGGAACGCGCAGCCGGTCTTGCCGAGGCCTGGAGCCAGGTGACGGGTCAAGGGGTGCCGGTCGTGGTGCTCCGCGACAACCCCCAGGACCGGCAGGACCAGAAGGCGGAGCACGACCCCAACTTCTGCCTCGCCGACGTCCCGGTCGAGGAGGCCAACGAACGCTGCGGGCTCGACCGGTCCAAGCGGCTGGACCGGTGGTACGACGCGCTGTCGGCCGCCGCACGCCGTACGCCGGGGGCCGAGTTCGTCGACCTGACCAGCTTCTACTGCGACGAGGACACCTGCCCGGTGGTGATCGGTGGGGTGAATGTCTACTTCGACAACAACCACCTCACCGTGACCTACGCCAAGACGCTGGCCCCCTACCTCTACCGCGAGCTGAGCCGCCGTGGCGTCCTGCAGTGAGCGGCCCCGGAACCCCCAGCGAGGACGCTGCTGACAACATGGCTGACATGAGTGCACCCGCTGGCTGGTACCCGGACCCCCAACCACCCGCCCCCGGAAGTTCGCCGCAACAGCGCTACTGGGACGGCGAGGGCTGGACAGCCCATGTCGCCCCGACGGCGCAGCAGCCGAGCTACCCCACGACCGGGCAGCAGCCGGCCTACCCGTCCTACCCGGCAGGCGCCGACACCGCGGCGTACGGCGCGCCGGGGAGACCGACCACTCCGGACGGCGTGCCGCTGGCTGGCTGGTGGCACCGCGTGGGCGCGACCGTGATCGACTACCTGATCCTGTCCGTGGTGGTGGCAGCGCTGACGTTCCCGTTCCTGCGCGACATCATGAGTGCCTTCGGCGACTACATCGACGCCGCCGTCACGGCCGCCGATGAGGGCCGCGCGGCCCCGTCCACCACGGCGTTACAGAGCGAGATCACCGGATCCGTCGTCGCGATCGGCGCGGTGGCCTTCGTGGTCGGTCTCATCTACACGATCGGGTTCCTGAGCTGGAAGCAGGCGACGCCGGGCAAGCTCGTGGTCGGTCTGCGCATCCGGCTCCGCGAGACTCCCGGGCTGCCGTTCTCGGCGATCGTCCTGCGATGGGCCACGCAGTCCGGTGTTCCGGGTCTGCTCGGCCTGGTGCCGTTGGTCGGCTTCCTGGCCAGCCTGTTCACCCTCCTGGACGTGCTCTGGCCCCTGTGGGACGACAAGAACCAGGCCATCCACGACAAGGTGGCGAAGACCAACGTCGTCCGCGCGCGGTGACCGACAGGGAGTGACCAGCTCCTAGGCCGTGAGGTCGAAGCGCACACCGGTCCGCTGCTCCGAGACGTCCCAGAGCCTGCGGGCGAGGTCCTCGTCGCGGGCAGTTCGGCTCTGCTTGGCCTCGCCGAGCCGGCCGCGGCTCTCCATCAGCCAGGTCGGCCCCGTGTAGGAGTCGGGTTCGCCGTAGGTCGCGGCGTACAGGGTCGGGTTGGCTCCTGCCGCGGAGGACTGGAAGAGCACCGGCATGAAGTACGGCGCCGCCTTGCGCACGATCACGTTGGCGCCCATGCCGTCGGTCGAGCCGACCAGGTTGGTCGCCGAGACGCCCGGGTGACAGGCGACCGAGACGAGCTTGCTGCCGGCCTCGGTGGCACGCCGGTGCAGCTCGTGGGCGAACAGCAGGTTCGCGAGCTTGCTGTTGCCGTAGGTCTTCTTCGGTTCGTACGACGCTGCCGGGTTGCCCTCGACCACGGACTCGTCGCCCCGGTGGTGCGCGATCGAGGCGACCGTCACGACCCGCGGGGACGGTGCGCGGAGCAGGAACGGCAGCAACAGCCCGGTGAGCGAGAAGTGGCCGAGGTGGTTGGTGCCGAACTGCAGCTCGTGGCCCTCCTCGGTCTCGCGGTAGGCCGGCGGGGTCATCACGCCGGCGTTGTTGACCAGCAGGTCCAGCGGGCCCTCGAACCGGTCCACGAACGACTGGATCGACTTCTGCGAGGCCAGGTCGAGCTCCTCGACCGTGGTGATGCCCGGCATCTTGACCGCGGCCTCCCGGGCCGAGTCGAGGTTGCGACAGGCGAGCACCACCTCGGCACCGTGGTCGGCCAGCGCCCTCGAGGCGTGGAAGCCGATGCCCGAGTTGGCGCCGGTGACCAGCACCCGGGTGCCGGTCAGGTCGGGGAGGTCCTTGGCGGTGAAGCCGGCCGGTGGTCGGGTCATGGAGTTCCTTTGGTGTGCAGGCGACCGGTGCGGTCCTTGGCGAGCGACCGGCTGATCACCAGTCGCTGGATCTGGTTGGTGCCCTCGAAGATCTGGGTCACCTTGGCCTCGCGCATGAACCGCTCGACCGGGAAGTCACGCGTGTAGCCGTAGCCGCCGAGCACCTGCACGGCATCGGTGGTCACCTTCATGGCGGCATCGGTGGCGGTCAGCTTGGCGATGGACGCCTCACGGGAGAACGGCAGGCCGGCGTCCTTGAGCCGGGCTGCGTGCAGCATCATCGCCCGCGCGCTCTGCACGGCCGCCTCCATGTCGGCCAGCAGGAAGGCCAGGCCCTGGAAGTCGATGATCGGCTGGCCGAACTGCTTGCGTTCGCCGGCGTAGGCGACGGCGTGGTCCAGCGCTGCCTGGCCGAGACCCACGGCGACGGCAGCGATGCCGAGCCGTCCGGAGTCCAGCCCGGCGAGTGCGATCTTGAGCCCGTCACCCTCGTTGCCGAGCATCCGCTCGGCGGAGACGCGCACGTCGTCGAAACGCATCGTCGCAGTGGCCGAACCCGTGAGTCCCATCTTCCGCTCGGGCGGGTCGGCGCTGAGACCCTCCGTCTCGGCAGGAACCAGGAAGCACGAGATGCCGCCGGCCCTCGCCTGTCCCGAGCCGGCGGTCGGGTCCGACGTCCGCGCCATCACCTTGTAGAAGTCGGCATGGCCACCGTGCGTGGTCCAGGCCTTCGCGCCGCTGATCACGTAGTCGTCACCGTCACGACGGGCGCGGGTCCTCATCGCGGACGGGTCCGAACCGGCGTGCGCCTCGGAGAGGCAGTAGGCACCGAGCAGCTCGCCAGAGAGCATCTCCGGGAGCCACTTCTCCCGCTGCTCCGAAGTGCCTGCGGTGGCCAGGCCGAAGCACGAGAGCGCGTGCACCGAGACGCCGACGCCCACACTCGCCCACACGGTTGCGATCTCCTCGACGACCTGCAGGTAGACCTCGTAGGGCTGGCCGCCACCGCCGTGCGCCTCGGGGTAGGGCAGGCCCAGGAGACCCGCCCGACCGAGGGTGCGGAACGTCTCACGCGGGAAGGTCTCGGTGGCCTCGGCCCCGGCGACCTGCGGAAGCAGCTCACGCTGGGCGATGTCGCGCACCAGCTCGACCAGGGCAGTGGCCTCCTCGGTCGGGAGCACACGGGTAGCCGGCATGTTTGCCACCCTAGAGGCACGCGCACAATGTCCTCATGAGTGCCTACCAGCCTGCCGCGGACCGCTACGACACGATGGACTACCGCTACTGCGGGAAGAGCGGGCTGAAGCTGCCTGCGCTCTCCCTGGGCCTGTGGCAGAACTTCGGCACCGACCGCCCCGAGAAGACCCAGCGCGCGATCCTGCGCCGGGCCTTCGACCGCGGGGTCACCCACTTCGACCTCGCCAACAACTACGGGCCTCCCTACGGCCGGGCCGAGGAGAACATGGGGAAGTTCCTCCGCGAGGACTTCTCGTCGCTGCGTGACGAGCTGGTCATCTCCACCAAGGCCGGCTACGACATGTGGCCCGGTCCCTACGGGCAGGGCGGTGGCTCCCGCAAGTACATGCTCTCCTCGCTCGACCAGTCGCTCGGCCGGCTGGGGCTGGACTACGTCGACATCTTCTACAGCCACCGGTTCGACGCCGAGACGCCCGTCGAGGAGACGATGCTCGCGCTGGACACGGCGGTCCGTTCCGGTCGCGCGCTGTACGCCGGCATCTCGTCGTACTCCCCGGCGAAGACACGGGAGGCGGCCACGATCGCCCGTGAGCTCGGCACTCCGCTGCTGATCCACCAGCCGTCGTACTCGATGCTGAACCGCTGGATCGAGAAGGGCCTCCTCGACGAGCTCGAGGAACAGGGGATGGGCTGCATCGTCTTCACCGCTCTGGCCCAGGGGCTGTTGACCGACCGCTATCTCGACGGGGTGCCGAAGGACTCGCGCGCGGCCCGCAGCGGCAGCACGATCGCCGGCGACCACCTCGACGAGGCCACGATCGCGCACGTGCGGAGGCTCAACGAGATCGCCGCCGGCCGCGGCCAGAAGCTGGCCCAGCTGGCGCTGCAGTGGGCGTTGCGCGACCAGCGCGTCACGTCGGCCGTGATCGGGGCTTCTTCGGTGGAGCAGCTCGACACCAACCTCGACGCGCTGCAGGGCCCACCGCTCACCGAGGAGGAGCTGGCGGCGATCGACGAGGACGCCGTCGACGCCGGGATCAACCTCTGGGCGGAGTCGACCGAGGACTGAGGGTCAGATCGACCGACGCCGGTGCCGGGGCGGGCTCGCTCACCCCTGCTTGTCGGCCGCCAGGGCCGCGGCCCCCACGATGCCGGCGGTGTTGCGCAGGGTCGCGGAGATGATCTCCGTGTCGATCTCGATCAGCGGGATGAACTCGCGCGCGTTCTTGCTGACGCCGCCACCGACCACGATCAGGTCGGGGGAGAACAGCTTCTCCACGGTCCGGTAGTAGGTCGTCAGGCGCTTGGCCCACTGGTCCCAGGTGAGGTCCTCGTTCTTGCGCGCGGAGTTGGCGGCGCGGCTCTCGGCGTCGTGCCCCTCCACCTCGAGGTGGCCGAGCTCGGAGTTGGGCACCAGCACCCCGTCGTACAACAGCGCCGAGCCGATGCCCGTGCCGAGGGTGGTCACGATCGTGAGTCCGTCCCGCCCCTTGGCCACGCCGTAGCGCACCTCGGCGAGGCCGGCCGCGTCCGCGTCGTTGATGACGTGGACCTCGCGGCCCAGGGTGTCGCTGAGCAGGTCGTCGGCGTCGGTGCCGATCCAGCTCTTGTGGATGTTGGCCGCCGAGCCGATCACACCTCCCTTGCGCACGACCCCTGGCACCGTCACGCCGACGACCGAGCTGCTGCCCTTGAACTTCTTGAGCAGCTGCGCCATCACCTCCGCGACGGCCTCGGGGGTGGACTCCTCGGGGGTGTCGATGCGCTCGCGGTCGGAGGAGAACTCACCGGTGGACAGGTCCACCGGTGCGGCCTTGATGCCGCTGCCGCCGAAGTCGATACCGATCGGGTCTGCCATGCCCGCCAACCTAGCGGCGCGGCCTCGCGCTGTGCAGGGGTGCATCGGCTGACCGGGTCTGCGAACCAGCAGCGCTTTACATTCGCCAGGGTCTTGTCAAAGCACTTTACATCCTCTAGCGTCATGTCAAGCGGTTGACAGATGTTCCCCAGATGTAAAGCAGAGGAGACAGCCATGGCACCCGACTCCATCGCCAACTCGACGCTCCCCGAGGGATCCAGCGCGACGTGGACGGACAAGAAGCGCCACCTGTGGCTGATCGGCCTGGTCGTCCCGTCGCTGGCCTTCATCGCCTTCTCGATGTTCCAGCTCACCGGCTGGAGCGTGTGGCTCTGGATCGGGCCCATCGTGATCCTGGTCGTTGTTCCCGCCATCGACCTGATCGCCGGCCTCGACCGCTCCAACCCTCCGGACGACGTCATCGAGCGCCTCGAGAGCGACAGGTACTACCGGTGGATCACCTACCTCTTCCTGCCGATCCAGTACGTCGGCTTCGCCGGCGCGTTCGTCTGGATGGCCAGACCGGAGTGGCTCGGCGTCGCCGAGCTCGCCACCGTCGACAAGGTCGGCCTCGCGCTCTCCATCGGCGCCATCGGCGGCATCGGCATCAACACGGCCCACGAGCTCGGCCACAAGAAGGAGAGCCACGAGCGCTGGCTCTCCAAGATCGCGCTGGCCCAGAGCTTCTACGGCCACTTCTACATCGAGCACAACCGCGGGCACCACGTCCGCGTCGCGACCCCCGAGGACCCGGCCAGCAGCAGGTTCGGTGAGAACTTCTACCAGTTCTGGCCGCGGACGGTCACCGGCTCGGTGAAGAGCGCCTGGCGTCTGGAGAAGAGGCGCTACGCCCGCAGGGGCAAGCACCCCTACCGCATCGGCAACGACGTGCTCAACGCCTGGCTGATGTCCGCGGTGCTGTGGGGCGTGATGATCGCCCTCCTCGGCGTCGGCATCCTGCCCTTCCTGGTGATCCAGGCGATCGTCGGCTTCTCGCTGCTCGAGGTGGTCAACTTCATGGAGCACTACGGCATGCTGCGCCAGCGGGTCGGTGTCGGTGACCGCGAGCGATACGAGCGCGTCGACCCGAGCCACAGCTGGAACTCCAACAACATCGCGACCAACGTGCTGCTCTACCACCTGCAGCGCCACAGCGACCATCACGCGAACCCCACCCGCCGCTACCAGACCCTGCGCGACTACGAGGAGTCACCGGTGCTGCCGACCGGGTACGCCGGGATGATCGTGCTCGCGATCGTGCCCGCCGTCTGGCGCCGGGTGATGGACCCGCGCGTGGTCGCCCACTTCGGTGGCGACATCTCGCTGGCCAACATCAGCCCCCGCAAGCGCGACAAGGTGCTCCGCGCTTACGGCGTGGAGAGAGCCCGCCGGGAAGCCGAGCAGGCACGACGCGAGGAGGCAGCAGCCGCCGAGGCGACAGCCGGTGAGGTTCTCGCCGCCCGCTGCCCCGGTTGCGGCTACACCTACGACGTCGCACGAGGAGACGAGCACGAGGGCTTCGCAGCCGGCACCGCCTGGGCCGAGGTACCTGCCAGCTGGTGCTGCCCGGACTGTGGCGTGCGCGAGAAGATCGACTTCGTCCCCGTGGACTCCGAGCTGGAGACTGCGTGACGAGGATCGAGCTCGCCCTGACCCTGATCGACTAGGCGCGAGCGCAGATGACTCTCCTCCTGGACCTGACATCCAGTGAGGCTTCGCCTCTGACCGCCGAGAGCCTGTGGTTAAGGTCCCTACCGACTTTGCGTCCGGGCAGCACAACATGGCCGCGCGGCGCGCTGGCGACGTCATCTCCCCTGGTGTCACCCGGCCATGTTGTCCAGGCCACCCTCACTGCGCTGAAATCCCGACTCCGAGGAGCCAGGCCGGTCGCCCTACGCGACATGGATGCCTTGTGCATCAAGGGATTGGAGCAAGATCTGGCCCTGAACCCAGGGTGCGTCGACCTCACCGGACCCGTCAAGCAAAACTCAAGACAAACGTCAGAGTTTCAAGAACCTAGCTTCGCTAGGCTGAGACGCATGAGCTCCCTGGCTTCGGCACCGGTCACCCACCGTGACCGCCTGCTCACTGCGGCCGCGCGGTTCACGGCCGAGCACGGTTGGGGTGCGCTGACCATGGGCAAGCTCGCCGATCTGGTGGGCGTGAGCCGTCAAACCGTCTACAACGAGATCGGCGGCAAGCCGCAGCTGGCCGAGGCGATGGTGCTTCGCGAGCTCGAGCTGTTCCTCGGACTCGTCGACTCGGCGTTCCAGGACAACCCCGACGACCTCGTCCGGGCGATCGAGACGGCCGCGTTCCGGGTCCTCGACCTCGCCCGCACCGACCCGTTGCTGCACGCGATCCTGAGCAGCAGCCAGGGCGCGGACAGCGAGCTGTTGCCCCTGCTGACCACCAACTCCGAGCCCCTGCTCGGCGCGGCCGGCCAGATGATCCGCTCGCACGTGTCGACCTATGACGTGCCGCTGGAGGACCACCGTGTCGAGGTGCTCATCGACATGGTCGTACGCCTCGTCCTGAGCCATGTCATGCAACCGACAGGTCAGCCGAGGCAGACCGCCGAGACGATCGCGTGGATCGCCGGGCGGGTCCTCAGCGCCTGAGCTGCCTGGGCAGCACATAGCTCCGGGTTCGCGGACTCCCGGGCCGTGGGCTGGTGATGGCGGGTACGCTCTTCGGGGACCTCGGTAGGGGCCGGGGAGCAGGGGAAAGTCATGCGAGAGCTGTCCCGACGCGGGCTGGTGACGGCGGGTGGCGCCGTACTCCTGACTGCCGCATGCGGCGCAGAGGAACCGGCGAAGACGTCCCAGAAGACCTCGGAGAAGCCCAAGGGGACCGCGCCCAAGGCCGCGCCTGCCAGGCCCGTGTCCGACGACGTGGCGGTGGACCCGCCGGGCAAGCTCACCGAGTCGCTGCTGTCCTCCGACATCCTGGTCTTCAGCGAGAACACCCTGGACAAGGGAACGATCGCCAGGATCAAGGCGATCAAGGGAGTGGAAGCGGTCGAGCCGATCGCGATGGCCTCCTTCTACGTCGCCGACCGGCAGGTCACCTACGCGGCGGTGAACCTGGAGACGTTCCGTCGCTTCACCGCCGGCGGGACGGCCCAGACCCCAGCGGTCTGGGACCGGGTCGCGGGCGGCGAGATCGCCGTCGAGCCGGTCATCGGCAAGCAGCTCGAGCAGAAGGACGGCTACATGCGGCTCGGCAACGAGGCGGGTGCGGAGACTGCCCACATCGGTGCCTACGCGACCATCCTGCCCAGCCTGGTCCGGTCCCGCATCGACGCGGTGCTGAACACCAAGTGGACCGAGAAGCTCGGCATGCGGCCGAACAACGCGATGATCGTCGCCCTCGGCGTGGCCTCCCCCGCGAGCATCCTCAAGGAGCTCAAGAAGTACGTCGGGCAGAAGGCCCAGATCGAGATCCTGGCCCAGAACCTGGATCTCAAGGCAGCCCGGACGGCCTTCCTCACGGGTGGCAACGTGGCCGCGGCGGTCGGGTCGTTCAGCTACAAGGCCAACTCGGACGGCACCGTGGACCCGGACCCTGCGTGGGTCAGCCGCAACATCGTCACGATGGAGATGCCGATCATCGGCCGGGTCACCGGCCACCGGGTGATGCTTCCCCAGCTCAGGGGCGCTCTCAACGAGGTCGTGGTCCAGCGGCTGAGCAAGGAGATCCACACCTACGACGGTTGCTACGTGCCCCGCTTCATCGCGCGGGACCCGTCGCGAGGACTGAGCTTCCACACCTTCGGCACCGCGATCGACCTGAACGCCTCCACCAACTACCGCGGGATCCCGGGGGACATCAACCGGACCGTGGTCTCGATCTTCAAGAGCTGGGGCTTCGCCTGGGGCGGCGACTGGAACTACACCGACCCGATGCACTTCGAGCTCGCCAAGCTGGCCAAGACCTGACCTGGAAGCAGCCGGCTGCTCGCGGCAACTAGCCTCGACGCATGCGCGCAGTCCAGGTGACCCGACTCGATGGCCCGTCCGCGATCAGCATCGAGGAGGGTCTGCCCGAGCCGACCGAAGAGGGTCCCTTCGGACCGCAGGTGCTCATCGAGGTCCATGCGGTCGGGATCTCGTTCCCCGACCTGCTGCTGAGCAAGGGCGAGTACCAGCTCAAGCCGGAGCTCCCGTTCACGCTCGGGGTCGACTTCGCGGGCGTCGTACGCACCGCGCCCGAGGGCTCCGGGCTCTCCGCGGGCGACCGGGTCGCGGCGGTCCTCGGCCACGGTGGCGCCGCTGACGTGGTGGGCATGGGGCCGGACAGCGTGTTCCCCCTCCCGGACGGGCTGAGCTTCGAGCAGGGCGCTGCCCTCCCGATGAACTACCTGACCGCCCACTTCGCCCTCGTGAAGCGGGGCGATCTGAAGAAGGGCGAGACCGTCCTGGTGCACGGCGCGGCCGGGGGAGTCGGCACGGCCACCATCCAGGTCGCCCAGGGGTACGGCGCCCGCACCATCGCCGTCGTCTCCACCGACGAGAAGGCAGAGATGGCCCGACGGGCGGGCGCCGACGAGGTCGTCCTGGTCGACGGCTTCCGGGACGCGGTCAAGGAGCTCACCCACGGCGAGGGCGTCGACATCGTGATGGATGTCGTCGGTGGCGACCTGGTCACCGACTCGCTGCGCTCCCTCGGCACCCAGGGCCGGCTGCTCGTGGTCGGGTTCACCGCCGGCGCGATCCCGGCCGTCAAGGTCAACCGGCTGCTGCTCAACAACGTCGACGTCCGCGGCGTCGGCTGGGGCGCCTACGCGATGGTGCGCCCGGGTTACATGCGCCAGCAGTGGGACGAGCTGCTGCCGTTGATGGAGTCCGGCGCGATCGACCCGCCGATCGGGAGGACCTACCCGATCGAGGAATTCGGTCAGGCGCTCAGGGACATGGAGGACCGCAAGACCCTCGGCAAGTCCGTGGTCACCCTGCGCTGACGCGTTTGGGGTGCGCGACCACGGGCACCGCTCGTGGTCGACGCTCCCGGGGACCTCATGGACCTGGGATGGGAGCGGTATCTGAGCGAGCCCAAGCGGGGGGCGCTGCTCGAGCAGCTGCGCGAACCTGGAGACGATATATGAAGGGCCCCGCTCGCGCGGGGCCCTTCATTTCCCCCCGGTTTCCCCCGTTCCCCCGTGTTCTTTCCCCGTTCCGCCGATTCCCCCGCGTTCCCCCGTATCCCTTGCTCACCCGGCGGGGGCGAGCTCAGCTCTTGGCCCGACCTGGAGCACAGCAGGTCGGTCAGGTCATGGCCGAGTAGCGGCCCGAGGTGGGCGCCAGAAGGTTTGCTTCTCCGAACCTCGCTTCCTGTGACCCACAGGCATGGCTCGCCCTCCCTCGAGAATGTGTCACCGCCAGGAGCGTGTTGCCCTTGCGGCTGATACATCCCTGAAGCCGTCTTCTCCAGCGGGTCCACATTCGCACCCGCACCTGTTGTTCTGACAAGCACGACGGCCAACCGGTCTGCACCGCCAAACACTCACGAACCCGGACGGGCGAGGACAAGTCGACGCGGCTAGCGCGTGGTCCGTCTCAGGACTCGTGAACAGGCTCTCCGTCGACCCAGGTGGAGACCACGCCAGCCGACCCGATCTCCGCGGTGCCACCGAGGAACGGGTCGCGATCCAGGACGACGAGGTCGGCGACCTGGTCCACCGCGATGGTCCCCGCATCGTCGCGGTGGTTCACCCACGCGGACCCGCTCGTGTAGGCGGCGAACGCCGTCTCGAGGTCGACCGCCTGTTCGGGCAGGAACGGCTCTTCGCCGGCCGGCCCGTCCTCGCCGTGGGCCCACCTGTTCACGGCGACGTGGATGGCCTCGAGCGGGTTGGGCGTGCTCACCGGCCAGTCGCTCCCGGCGACCAGACGGGCGCCCGAGCGGTGCAGGTCGCCGAACGGGTACTGCCAACGCGCTCGTTCAGCACCCAGGAAGGGGATGTTGAGGTCTGCCATCTGCTCGTCCAGACAGGCCCAGAGCGCCTGCACGTTGGCCGCCACACCCAGACCGGCGAAGCGGCGTACGTCGTCCGGGTGCACCAGCTGGACGTGCGCGATGTGGTGCCGACGGTCGTTGCGCGGGTCGAGCCCCTCGAAGGCGTCGAGTGCCTCCCGGATGGCCCGGTCGCCGATGCCGTGGACGTGCACCTGGAAGCCTTCGGCGTCGAGGCGGGCGACGTACTTCCTCAGTGCCAGCGGGTCGATGAAGGAGTGGCCGCTGTTGGTGGTGGCGTGGCCGCAGCGGTCGAGGTATGGCGCCGACAGGGCTGCCGTCCCGTTCTCGGGAACGCCGTCCTGCATCACCTTGATGCTGGTCGCGCGGAAGCGGCCGTGCGTGTACTCGGTCCGGCGCTCGACGAGGGAGGCAACCTGTTCCTCACCGAGCTCGCGGTCCCACCACAGCGCGCCGACCACGTGGGCGGTCAGGTCGCCGCGCTGCGCTGCGAGGAGGTACGTCGGACCGGGGTCGTCCATCCCCGCATAGGCGCCGACGATCGCGTCCTGCCAGCCGGTGACACCCTGGGAGTGCAGATAGGCCTGGCCGGTGAGCAGCCCGCGGTAGTAGTCCTCAGGGGTGGTCGGCGGAGCGTGCCGGACCACGGCATGCATCGCTGCCTCGTGGAGGGTTCCGGTCGGGTGCCCGTCGGCGTCACGCTCGAACCGCCCGTGTGCGGGATCGGGGGTCGCCCTCGTGATCCCGGCGATCTCGAGCGCCCGGGTGTTCACCCACGCTCCGTGGTGGTCGCGGTTGGGCAGGAAGACCGGGCGGTCGGGCACGACGGTGTCGAGGTCCGCCGCCGTCGGTGTCCCGCCCGGGAACACCGACATCCCCCAGCCCCCACCCAGGATCCAGGGCAGCTCCGGGTGCGTCTCGGCGTGGTCCCTGATCGCGGCAAGGTAGCCCTCGCGGGTCGAGATCTCGGAGAGGTCGCACCGGGTTCGCTCCAGGCCCCCTTGCACGGCGTGCACGTGCGCGTCGACGAAGCCCGGCGCCAGCAGACCGCCGTCGAGATCGACGACGCGGGTGCCGGCACCGGGGCCGGCCTCGCCCACGGAGACGATCCGGCCGTGGTCGACGACCACCGGACCGGCCGGTCCGAGGTAGCGATGGCCGTCGAAGACGGTTCCGTTCACGAACACCGTGGAGCTCATGCGGGCATTCTGGCGGACCGTGCCCCGAGGTGCGCTCTCAGGCGGCCTGGTCTGTTGCTCGCGTGCGGGTCATGGTGATCTCGGGCAGCCGCTCGACGGTCCGGGTCACCGGCCCGCCCGCGGCCCGGCCACGGACGAGGAGCAGCACGATCGCGGCGATGGCGAGCATGCAGCTGAGGAGCGCCACCACGAGGAAGCCATTGATCCAGACGGCGAGGGCGTCGGTGTCGAAGCTCATGATCGATTCCTAACGGGGTTGGTGTGTTGTGCGTTCACCATCCCGAGGGGCTCTTGGGCATCTCTTGACGAGGACTGCACCTCTCCCAGGGCGTTGGTTCAGCGGGCCCGGTCCGCCTGGGCGGCCAGCAGCTTGCGAGCCTGGGCGACCAGTGGACGGGGGTCGTCGGCGAAGAAGCTCAGCTCGACGATCTCCATCTCGCCCTTGGCCGTGGTGACGACGGTCGGCTCGTGCAGCCGGACAGCTACGTTGACCTGCCCGGACACCTCCACCTGCAGGTCGACCCCGCCCTCCACCTCACGGGGCTGGAGCGTGCGGATCGACGCGGTGACGTCCCGCCGCTGGTAGGTGATCGAGGCGACGTGCTCCCACGGGACCGAGATGGAGTGCAGGGCGCCGCTGCGCACCCGCAGTTCCCGCGGGCCGAGCAGGTGGGGATGGACGTAGAGGCTGGCCAGCAGGCCTACCATCCAGAGCACCCCCCAGATCCCGAGGAGCAGCAGCACCGTCCGGGCGCTCTCCCAGGGCAGCAGCACGTGAGCCAGCGGGATCTCTGCCGCGGAGGCGAAGATCCACAGCCACATCACCGGTGTGATGGCCTTGGCGTAGGTGAACGGGACGTCTTCCGGACCGCCGTGGTCGGGCCTGCGCGCCACCCATCGCACCAGGCTGCGGTAGAGGTGGTACTCGAACACCACCGCATGCCTGGCAAGTCGGTAGAGCCCGCGGGGGCCCAGGTCAGGCATCGATGCCTCCCTCGTCGTCCGGCGGAACCAGCGGCCGCAGTCGGTCGAGGACGGCATCGAGACCGCTGACCAGGCCCGCGAACGTGGACTTCGGCATCTGGTCGAAGAGCAGTCGCGCGAACTCCTGGTGGTCGGTCTCCATCTGGCGGACGACGTCGGCCCCGTGCTCGGTGAACTGGACGAGCGTCGCCCTGCGATCGGTGGGATGCGGCTCCCGCGACACGAAGCCGGTCGACACGAGCGCGTCGACCAGGCCCGTGATGTTGCGGGGACTGACCTCGAGCGCATCGGCGAGCACCCTCTGGGTGGTGGGCCCACGCTGGCCCAGCTCCCACAACAGGTGGGTACGGGACGGGGTCAGTCCCAGGTCGCCGAGACTGCGCGTCATGTCGGTGTTGACCAGCAGCGCGAGCTCGAGGACCTGCCCGAGTGCGGCTTCGTAGTCGGTCGAGGTGGCCATACCGTGATGATACTTCACAATGTAGGACCTTCACGAACTGCCTCGGTGCCGTGACCACGACCCTCGCGGGTCGTTGAAGGTCTGCCACCGGACGCCGCTCCAGGGAGCCTCGCCGGAGACATGCTCATCATCGGGAGGTGCGCGTTGGTCCGCAGTAGTCGCCATTCCCCTGTCACCGAGGCGTTCGACCGGACGCTGCGCCCACATCCGTCCAGCGTCGGCGTGGCCCGCCGGCTGGTCCGCGACCTGCTCGAGGCGGCCGGTCGTCGCGATCTCCAGGACGACGCGGTGCTGCTCGTGAGCGAAGTCGTCACCAACGCGCTGATCCACGCCGGCTCCTCCATCAGGATGAGTGGCCAGGTCGGTGAGGACGGGATCCGGGTCGAGGTGAGTGACGCCAGCCCGCACCACCCAGCGCTGCGTGACTACGCGGACACCGCCGGCACCGGTCGCGGTCTCGCGTTGATGGTCGACCTCGTCGACGACTGGGGGGTCGCGCCGGCCGGGGTGGGGAAGACCGTCTGGTTCGAGCTGGGCACCGAACGACACCGGGAGCGTGCCGAAGGCGACACTGTGCCCCCGGCTGGCTCCGGCGGGTCGGACGCCCCCTCTGCTGCTCGGGTCATCGTTCCAGGGGGGCAGCGCCGGACCAGGGTCGCGACGGTGCGGGTCCAGCTGCTGATGATGCCGCTCCTGCTGCACGAGGCCTGGCGCGAGCACGCGGAGACCCTGTTGCGGGAGTACCTCCTGGCCCGCCTCGACCTCCCCCTCGAAGAGGGCGGCACGACCCCTGTCCCCACGGTCTTGGAGGACCCCATCCAGGTGCACGCAGATGCCACCGACGCGATAGCCCTGCTGGAGGAGCAGGTGCCGGTCGCGCGGATCGACATGGAACCCGCCCAGCTGATGGCCGGTGCCACCGAGCCCGGCGTCTCGGCAGCAAAGGTGTGGCTGGAGGTCCCCGAGACGTCGGTGCCGCACTTCGTGACCCTGGGGCGGGCGCTGGACGACGCGTTCGTCCTGGTCGACTCGGGACAGGTACTGGCCCCCAAGACGCAGCCGGAGATCCAGGCGTTCCGCCGATGGGTGTGCCAGCAGGTGGCGGACCAGGCCGAGGGGCGGCCCGCCGTCCCGTGGTCGATCGACCAACGGACCCGCCCACCGGCTGCCCGACCCGACCCCGGGTGCTTCGAGGAGATCACCAGCTCGGTCGAGCACCTCATCGCCGCTGACGAGGCGAACGAGATCGTGGCGGTGTCCGCTTCGGTCGTGCAGCTGCTCGGGTACGACGCGGCGCACGAGTTGGTCGGCCAGCGGCTGGTGACGATCATCCCGCCCCGCTTCCACCAGGCGCACATCGCGGGCTTCACGCTGCACATGCTGGTGGGCCGCTCGCCGCTGCTGGGCCGGGAGGTCGTCGTACCCGCGCTGCGCCGGGACGGCAGCGAGATCCTGGTGCGGCTCCTCGTCACCTCGCGCAAGGGCCCGAACAGAAGCCCGAACAGAAGCCCGAACAGAAGCACGGTGTTCGTGGCCCGGCTGCGGGACCCCGGCAGCTGACCTGGGACCGGCGGGAGACGTCCTTCCCCGTCAGGGGCGCAGCACCAGCCTCACGGCAGCGCCACCGCCCGACGCCAGCCCACTCCAGAGCTCAGCGACGTGCTCGAGCGGATGGACCTCGTGCGCGACCGCGAGCTGTCCACTGGCTGCGTGCCCGGCGATCTCGGTGATCGCAGTGCGCCGTTGCTCGACCGTGAGCGAGTTGTTGGTGTAGCCGAGGATCTCGATCGACCGGCTGCGCAGGGAAGCGGAGGAGAAGGCCGCCTCGTCGCCGCCGGCGCCGCCCAGGTTCACCAGTCGTCCTCCCACGGCCAGGACCCGGCTCGCGGCGGCAGCCGTGCTGCCGAACACCGGATCGATCACCACGTCGACGTGCCCGCCGCACGCATCGCTGAGCTGCACGTCCAGGTCCGCCGGTTCTCCTGTGGTCAGCACCACGTCGTCGGCACCGGCCGCGACCGCGCGGGCGGCTGCCTCCTCCGACCTGCACGCGGCGACCACCCGACCTGCACCGAGGATCCGGGCGGCGCCGATGGCGGTCTGTCCGACGGCGCCACCGGCGCCCAGGACAAGGACACGTTCGCCGGGTTGCAGCCGTGCCTTCCAGGTCAGGGACATCCACGCGGCGACGGCCGAGAGACCGAGCGCAGCGAGCTCGACGTCGTCCACCGCCACGTCGATGGGCACGAGATCCTCACCCCTCACCGCGGCGAGCTCGGCCAGGCTGCCGTCGCCAGGCGCCATCCCGGCCGAGCTGGCGAACCAGACCCGGGTGCGTGCCTCCAGCGAGTCGGACCGAACGACCTCGCCGACGCCCTGCACGCCCGGGACGTAGGGAACCGCCGGCTGCCCGAAGTACGACGTGCCCGAGGCGCACAGCAGGTCCAGCGGCACCAATGGGGCTGCCGTGACGCGGATGAGCGACAGACCCGGTCCGGGCTGCGGGTCCGGGTGCTCGGAGAACGCCGGCGGTTCGCCGAGCGTGTGGAGTACGGCGGCGCGCACGTCAGGTCGCGATGTCCGGGTAGGGCAGCTGGAGGTGTCCCAGCCTGGCGCCGTAGGCCTTCTGGTACTCCAGCGGACCGTGGTCGCGCTCGAACATCGCGATGAACAGGGTGAGGGTCAGGAACGGGTGCGCCCCCATCTCGAACAGCGTCACGTGGTCGTGCCCCTTCAGCGCCGTTCGCTCCTGCTCGCTGAACGCCAGCCAGGTGGACCGCTCAGCAGCCGTGCAGTTGAGCAGCTGGTTCGCCATCTCCAGCTCCCACCAGTCGACCGTGCCGACGGGGTCTTCGCGATAACGCTCGACCAGCTCGGGGTCTCGGTCGACGGTGAAAAGGAACTTGTCGAGGAGGTACTTGCTCATGGTGTCGGCGCTCCGTTCGGGTACCAGGTGAAGTAGGCCTCCATCGTGTGGAAGAGGTCGAGCGAGTCGACGTGGTCGGCTTTCGCGCCCTCGCCGGCGACGCCCATCATCAGCATGAAGTCCATGAACCCGTGGGTGGCGTTCCCCGGCTGGTGCAGGCTGTCCAGCGTGACCTCGGCGAGGCAGCCCTCGATGTCGCCACTCGCGATCCAGTCGACCGCCTTGCGGTCGAACTCCGGGTCCGGGCCGTGCTCACCGAACTGGCGCGGCCCACCGAGCTCGAGGGACAGGTGGCCGGTGCCGATGATCGCCACCCGCAGGTTCTCGGGCCAGGACTCGACCAGCTCACGAATCGTCCTGCCCAACTGCACGAAGCGCTTCGGCTGGGGCAACGGTGGCGCGAAGATGTTGGTGTAGATCGGCACGATCGGCAGGTCCGCCTCGGGGCGCAGCGTGATGATCGGACAGGTGATGCTGTGGTCGATCCGCAGCTCGTTGCTGAAGGCCAGGTCGAAGTCGGCGTCCAGGCCGTGCCGCAGGATGTGCGCGGACAGGTCCTCCTGACCCGCAAGACGCATGCGGGGGAGGCCGAACTCGCGCTCCTCGTTGTACCAGTTGGCATCGTAGAACGGCGCCTTGCCGACGAGGAACTGCGGCATGTTGTCCAGCCACAGCTGGTGGAAGTGGTCGCTGCCCACCATCACGAGGACGTCCGGCTTCGCCTGGGTGAGCGTCTCGCGGAAGGTCTCGATCTTGGAGACCCACTCGTCTGCGAACGGCGGTCGGTCGGGGCCGGTGGCCGTGCTGGCGCGCAGGTAGAACGGGTGGTGCGTCGAGGCGATCACGGCGACGACCTCGGCCATCAGTGGTCTCCTTCGGCTGCCGGGTCGACGTAGGTCGCGTTGCGGTCGACGGTGAGGTAGATGTCGTTGGCGATCGGTCGTCGTCGCTCCTCCGCGAGCTGCCCGAGCAGGCCCGCGGCGCGGGCCAGCAGGGCGAAGCCGCGCAACATCTCGACCGGCAGTCCCAGATCGGCCAGCGCCGCTCCACAGACACCCGCACCGTTGAGCGGAAGTCGACGACCCAGCACCTGGTCGTGGGTGCGGCCGATCGCCTCGAACAGCCGCAGGTGGGGCCCGCGCAGGCCCTCCTCCTCGGCGATCGCGATCAGCACCGGCGTCCTCGGGTCTCCCTGTTTGTGGACCGGGTGACCGAGACCAGGAACGAGCTTGCGCTGGGCTCGCGTCTCGCGCACGGCTGCCAGTGCCAGCTCGTCCCAGGACTCCTCGGTGGTGGGCGGGTCACCCTCGTGCCGGTCGAGCACGGCGTGGAGATAGCCGCCGCAGTCCTCGGTCACTCCGAGGAAGCGCGAGCCACCTCCCAGCAGCCCCGAGGCCAGGGCCCCCTGGAGCGAGTCGGGGGCGGAGAGGTAGGTCAGCCTGGCGGCGATCGCCGTCGGGGTGAAGCCGTGGTCGGCCAGCGCGACCAGCACCGACTCGAAGACCCGGACCTCACCGGGGGTGGGCCGGCGCATGGCGACCAGCCAGAAGGCGAGCTCGCCGAAGCCGACCTTGCCCATCAGGTCTGCCGTGAGGTCCTGGCCGAGCAGGCCGATGCTGTCCTGCGTCGAGGTGCCGAGCGAGGTGGGGAACCCGAGGTCGTCGATCTCGTGCGGGTCGGGAGGGGTGGTGCTTCTCATTCGGTCTCCTCGGGTCTCGTCGGGCTGCGCAGCCACGCCCGGATGTCAGCCCCGTGCTCGTCGAGCCCAGGTGGCGGCAGCCGGTAGTCCGGCGGCGTCTCGGAGAGCCGGATCGGGTGTCGCACCGACGGCACCCCTTCAGGGTCGCCCTGGGCCCGCACCACCGGGTCGAGGCCGACCTCCTCGGCGAAGGCGAAGCCGCCGTCGACGGTGTTGATCGGGCCGCAGGGAACGCCCGCCGCGATGATGTCGCGGAACCACTCCATCTTGGTCCGGGTTCGGAGCCGCTCGACCAGGAGCGGCCGCAGCTGGTCGCGGTTGGCCGTGCGGTCCTGGTTGTCGCTGAACCGCGGGTCGTCGGCCAGCTCGGGTACGCCGAGCACCTCGACCAGCCGACGGAACTGACCGTTGTTGCCGGCCGTGATGATCAGGTCCCCGTCCGAGCAGGCCATCGGCTCGTAGGGGAACAGGCTGGGGTGGCTGTTGCCCATCCGGATCGGGACCACACCCCCGGCGACGTAGGCGCTGGACTGGTTGACCATCCCGGACAGCGCCGAGCCCAGCAGGCTGACCTCGACGTGCTGGCCGCGTCCGGACGCCTGGCGAGACTGCAGGGCGGCCAGTACGCCGATCGTCGCGTGCAGGCCGGCCATCACGTCGAACACCGAGATGCCGGCCCGGAACGGCTCCCCGTCCGGGTTTCCGGTGAGGCTCATCAGGCCGGAGATCGCCTGCACGATCAGGTCGTAGCCAGGCAGGACCGCGCCCGCGGGCGCGCTGCCGAAACCGCTGATCGATGCGTAGATGACGGCCGGGTTCCCCTCGGCGACCGTGGCGTAGTCGAGGCCGAACCGGGCCAGTCCGCCAGGCTTGAAGTTCTCGACCAGGATGTCCGCCCGGCGGGCCAGCTCCTGGGCGGCGGCCACGTCGCCGGGGTCCTTCAGGTCCAGCGCGACCGATCGCTTGTTGCGGTTCACGCCCAGGTAGTAGGTCGACTGCCCGTCCCGGACAGGTGGCTGCCAGGTGCGGGTGTCGTCCCCGGCGGGTGACTCCACCTTGACCACCTCGGCCCCGAGGTCGGCGAGCAGCATCGTGGCGTAGGGGCCGGCGAGGATGCGCGAGAAGTCGGCCACCAGCAGCCCGGCCAGCGGGCCGGTCGACACCCCGGTGCCGGCATCCGTGGCCATCTGGGGCATCAGAATCCCTTCGTGTGCGGACATGCGTCCGTTCGGTGACCAGCGTGGCGCGCGCTGAGCGACGTTGTCAAGAGAGCGTGGTTGCTGCCCGAAGAGGCCTTGACAGGTGACGACCGTCACGACGAGAGTGGCGTGATCGGCTCGCGACGACCGTCAGACGGACATACGTCCGCACCGCCACTCTGGTCTGGAGGACCCCCATGACCCACGCTGCCTCCCAGGTTCCTGACCCAGCTCGGCCTGTGGTCTTCCGCAACGGCCTCGTCCTGACCATGGACGACGCGCACACGGTGCTGCCGGACGGGGACGTCCTCGTGGTCGATGACCGCATCGCCGCGGTGGGGCAGGGGCTCGCGGTCCCCGAGGGGACCCAGGAGATCGACGCCCGCGGCGGCATCGTGATGCCGGGGATGATCGACACCCACCGGCACATGTGGCAGACCGCGATGCGTGCCTACGGCGCCGACTGGACCTTGACGCAGTACTTCGTCTGGTACTACCTCGAGCACGGCAACAAGTTCCGTCCCGAGGACATCTTCGCGGGCAACCAGCTCTCGGGCTGGGAGTCGCTGGAGGCCGGGGTGACCACGACGGTCGACTGGTCCCACGGGCTGCAGACGGTCGACCATGCCGACGCCGCGGTCGATGCCCTGCAGGCCGTGCCGGGACGGTTCGTGCTGGCCTACGGCAACATCCAGGCCGCTCCGTGGGAGTGGACCGCCGACCCGGCCGTCCGCGCGTTCCTCGAACGCCGTCAGTCAGCCAGCGACGACCTGCTCGGCTACCAGCTGGCCTTCGACGTGACCGGCGACCCCGCCTTCCCCGAGAAGGCAGCCTTCGAGGTGGCCCGCGACCTCGGCCTGCCCGTGACCACGCACGCCGGAGTGTGGGGTGCCACCAACGACGACGGCATCCGACTGATGCACGACCACGGGTTCGCGGGGCCGGACACGATCTACGTGCACGCCGCGACGCTCGACACCGACTCCTACCAGCGCATCGCGGCCAGCGGGGGATCGATCTCGGTCTCCACCGAGTCCGAGCAGAGCGCGGGGCAGGGCTATCCCCCCACCTGGCAGGTACGCCGCCACGACATCGCGGTGTCGTTGTCGATGGACACCAGCGTCTGGTGGAGCGGCGACCTGTTCTCCGCCATGCGCTCGACCCTCGGGGCCGACCGTGCCCGCGAGCACCTGGAGGCGCACGCCAAGGGGGACACGGTCACGCACCACCGCCTGCGCGCCGAGCAGGTCGTGGAGTGGGCCACCCGTGGCGGTGCCCGTGCACTCGGGCGCGACGACATCGGCCGCCTCGAGCCCGGCCTCAAGGCCGACGTCGTCCTGCTGAAGAACGACGCGTCCCCGGTCTCGTTCCCGCTGCTCAACCCCTACGGCCACGTCGCGTTCCAGGCGCAGCGCGGAGACGTCCACACCGTCGTGGTCAACGGCCGGATCGTCAAGCACGAGGGCGCACTGGTGGGGGTCGACCTGCCGGCCGTGCGTCGTACGGTCGAGGCGACGGTGGACCACCTGCGCGGCGCACTCGGCGAGGAGGCGTGGGCCCAGGGGATGAACCCCGACCTGCCCACCAACGAGGTGCTGGACAATCCCTACCAGTACACCGACTACAAGTCGGACTCCACCCGCGACGCACACTCGGTGTTCGAGGAGTCGTCCACGGACTGACCCGATCCGGTCCGGTCGGTCCCCGAGCAGAGAGGCGTCGCATGGCTGGAAGAGGGTCTGGACCCGACTTCGTGGAGGCGCTCGCTCGCGGACTCGACATCCTGGCGGGGTTCGATGCTGCCCACCCGACGATGTCGCTGACCGAGGTGGCGAGCGCTGCCGACCTGGCTCGTCCCACGGCGCGGCGGCTGCTGCTGACCCTGCAGGAGATGGGCTACGTGCGCTCGGTCGACGGCGGCTTCCAGCTCACCCCCAAGGTGATCGGCCTGGGGATGAGCTACGTGAGCTCCCTGGGGCTCTGGGACATCGCCCGGCCGCACCTGGAGGCGCTGGTGCGCCGCACCGGCGAGTCGTCCTCGATGGCCCAGCTGGACGGCTCGGACATCGTCTACGTGGCGCGGGTCTCGGTGCCCAAGATCATCGCCCTGCGTGTCGACGTCGGCACCCGGTTCCCCGCGACCCAGACCTCGCAGGGCAAGGTGCTGCTGGCCGACCTCGCTCCCGCGGCCGTCGAGCGGATCCTGGCCGAGCCGAGCAGGGCAGGTCTTCCTCCCTACATCGGGCGCTCGCACGGCCAGCTGCTCGCCGAGCTGACGCAGGTCCGGGCTCGTGGCTGGGCGCTCGCCGACGAGGAGCTGGCCCCCGGCGTACGCTCCGTGGCCGTGCCGGTCCGGGACGCCACCGGCGCGGTCCGGGCGGCGATGAACGTCACCGTGCACGCCGCCGAGACCTCGACCGAGGTGCTGCTCGAGCAGCACCTGCCGAAGCTGCAACGCACGGCCGGGGACGTCAGTGCGGAGTGGGCGCTGTGGCAGTCCCGTCCGCACACCGAGGTCCGGGTGGACTCCTCGACAGCGTGAGGTCAAGATTCCGACATTTCATGGCAAAAGGGTGTCGAAGTGTCTAGAGTCTGCGTATGTCGAGAGCCAGGCTCCTCCGGGCCGCTGCCGTGGTGGTGGGCACCCTCCTGCTGGCCTCCGGGACGACCGTGCCCTCCGGCGCGGCGCCGTCGAACCAGCAGCACCATGGGCAGCACCAGGACTCGGCCCAGAAGCACAAGCCCCACAAGCACAAGCACAGGTTTCACAAGCGCAAGAAGAAGAAGCGGGCCGCGACCGCCCAGGCACCCGCTCCGGCCACGGCCCCGACCAACGCCGCGAAGATCTTCAAGTGGGGCAACGCCCAGCTCAAGGACGAGTTCCACGGCGCGTTGGCCCCGACCTGGTCGGTGAACCCGGCCGGCGCCGGCCTGGTCCGCAACCAGAACGGAATGCTGACCCTGAACACGACGGCCACCAGTGGCACCGTGACGGCCGGCTGGACAGCCGGCGCTCGTCAGTACGGTCGATGGGAGGCCCGCGTCCGGACCCGTCAGTACGGCACCGGCGACACCCCCTACCGCGCGGTGTGGGAGCTGGTCCCGACAACCGGCGACCAGTGCTCGCGCAGCATCATCCTGAGCGACTCGACGATCGGCAAGAACCCGGCGACGATGCACCTGCGCAACGCGGGCGTCGACTTCTCGGCGACGAAGGTGCTCGACCTGCGCCAGGACGTGTTCCACACCTACGCCGTCGAGGTCACGCCGGACCACATCTCCTGGTTCATCGACACCCGAGTCGTGATGACCGAGCCCCGCAGCGCTGCCCGCACCGGCGCGCCGTACGCAGTCCGCTTCCGGATGGTCGCCCCTCCGGGCGCGCGGATGAACAGGGGACGGATGCAGATGGACTGGGTGCGCTACTACAGCCTGGAACGCAAGAACGCGCAGTCGATCGCGGCGCCGCAGGCGACCCTGGGCCGCTACGACGGACCCTGCTGACCCTGCTGACCCTGCTGAGCTAGGCCGCGTCCGTCCGGTCCGGGAGGTCGGCGTCCATCGCCTGCACGAACTCGCGCTTGACCTTGCGCCATGCCTCGTCGGTCATGTCGCGTCGCCAGTACGGCGAGCAGGACATCTCGCTCCGGGAAAGACCTCGGTCGACCAGCAGGTGCCTGCGGATCTCGCGAATCGCCACGGCCTCGCCGTGGACGAACGCGTGGACGCGACCCTGGGGGAAGGCGACGTCGCGCACCGTCTCGGCGAGCAGCTCGTCGTCCCGTCCGTCTCCGAGCCGGTGCACCCAGGCAACGGCCAGGTTGCCGGGACTCGTCAGGTCGATCTCGAACTCCGGTCCGTCACACAGGATCCGGACCACGGCCATGGCCCCGGCCGGCACGGACGCGAGCGAGGCGGCTATGGCGGGGAGCGCCGACTCGTCACCGACCATCAGGTGCCAGTCCGCGTCCGGATCTGGCAGATAGCCACCGGACGGGCCCTCGAGGACGAGCGGGCTGCCGGGCTCCGCGCGGACGGCCCAGGCACCGGCGACGCCGACATCGCCGTGCACGACGAAGTCCATCGTGAGTCGCCGCGCTGCCGGGTCCCACGCGCGCACCGTGTAGCGGCGACGGGCCGGCGCCCACTCCTTCGGGTGCTGGTCGCGAACGACTGCGGGGTCGAAGACCGGGCCGTACGGCGCTCCCGGGGGCGCGAACGCCAGGTTCACGTAGGCGTCGGTCGCCTCGACCATCTCGAACCCGTCGAGGCCGTCGCCGTCCAGCACGATCCGGACGAGGTTCGGTGTCAGCCAGTCCTTCTCCACGACGCGACCGTGCATCACGAACCTCCTTCGGCAGGGTTGAAGTTAGGGTAGCCTAAATTGTGGGTACCCACCCCATCGCACCTTCCCGGCAACACCTCCCGCGCCCAGCCCCCAGTGCGACCACGGCTCCCCGGATCGTGCGTGCCTACGATGGTGGCCGTCGAACAGCAGCCACAGACCGAAGGACCCTCGTGATCGCAGGCAGGTACTCGCTCGACCGTGAGATTGGACGCGGCGGCACGGGCGTGGTGTGGCTCGGCCGCGACGAGCTCCTGGGCCGCAACGTCGCGCTCAAGCGGATCGGCCTGCTGCCGGGCGCGGACAGCACCGACCTGGCCCGAGCCGAGCGCGAGGCACGCCTGAGCGCGCAGCTCAACCATCCGCACGTGGTGGCGGTCTTCGACGTCGTGATCGAGCCCGACGCCCACTGGCTGGTGATGGAGTACGTCGACGGGGTCACGCTCGGCGACCTGGTCCGGCAGCGGGGCCGGCTCTCACCCGAAGCGGCGGCGCCGTTGCTGTGGCAGGTCGCCGACGCGCTGGTCGCCGCCCACGGAGCGGGGATCGTCCACCGCGACGTGAAGCCGTCGAACATCCTGGTCAACAGCAGCGGGCAGCTCAAGCTCACCGACTTCGGGATCGCCCGGATCGCGACGGACCCCTCGTTGACCCAGACCGGCATGGTCACCGGCTCCCCGGCCTACCTGGCTCCGGAGGTCGCGACCGGTGATCGCGGTGGCGAGGCCGGAGATGTCTGGTCGTTGGGGGCGACCGTCTTCTTCGTGCTGGCCGGCCGGGCGCCGTACGACATCGGCGACAACGTGCTCAGCGGGCTCTACCGCATCGTCAACGAGGAGCCGCCGCGCCTGGACGATGCCGGCTGGATGGCCCCGCTGCTCGAGGGGACGATGGTGAGGGACCCCTCCCAGCGGTGGACGATGAAGCAGGTCCGCGACTTCTTCGCCGACCCCGAGCACCGGGTGCCGACTGGGGCCACCCGCGCCGGGGCTGGCGCGGACCGGCCGGGGAAGACCTCGGGCACCAGGCCGCTCGCGACCCTCGCCCCGGAACCGACACCAGCACCCACGCCCGCACCGACACCAGCACCCGCACCCCGGACCGCAGAGCCGGCCGCGCCCGAGGGCTCCCCGGGCCGCCGGCGTTCCTCAGCGAACACTGTTGTTCGCAGGGCTCGGGATTGTCCTTGCGCTCGTCCTGGCCGGCGTGCTCTACGCCGCGCTCTCCGACCGCGACCCGTCCTCGGAGGCCACGAAGAAGCCGTCGGAGACCCCGTCCAGCACCGAGCCTGCCGACGAGCCGACGGAGGAGGGGATCAAGGCGTTCATCCGCGACTACGTGGCGACGGTGGCCGACGACCCCGACGCCGCGTGGCAGATGCTGTCCCCGAAGTTCCAGGTGGAGAGCGGGGGGATCGAGACCTACCGCAGGTTCTGGGATGCCGCCACGAACGGCCGGGTCGTCAGCATCTCGGCGAACCCCGACAACCTGAGCGTCAGCTATCAGGTCCGGTTCGACAACTTCGACAACGGCCCGGGCCCGACCGTGCTCGACCTGAAGTTCGAGGACGGCCGCTACCTGATCGACGCCGAGCGGACCCAGGGGTTCACACCGGCCGGCTGACGTGGTGCCGGCCGAGCGGCAGCACCCTGGGCCACCCGGACACCGGATCGGCGGTGACCCGGGACCGCATCCCGAACACGTCCTCGACCATGGCTTCGGTGACGACCTCTTCGGGTGCACGCTCGTGCAGTGCGTGAACATGCGGCCGGGACGCCGTGACGCGTGGGCAGGGGATTGGTTGGGCAACCAAGGCTGCACGACGCAGCGACTCCCAAGAAAGCACAGGCAAGCATGCGCACCTTCACCTCGGCTGCCCTCGTGGCCTCCACCGTTCTCACCCTGGGCGCGACGACGCTGACCGCGCAGTCGGCCCAGGCGGCTCCCTCAGCTGCCGGAGCCCCCGAGCCGTATGTCGTGGTGCTGGAGGACGGCGCCTCCGCGGCGGCCATCGCACCGGTGCAGGCCGACCGGTTCGGCTTTGCCGTCGGCCACGTCTACACCTCTGCACTGCAGGGCTACTCCGCGACCATGACGCCGTCGACGGCTGCGGCGCTCGAGGCCACTCCGGGCGTGCGCTGGGTGCAGAAGGACGCAGCGGTGAAGACGACCGCGCAGTCCACCCCGACGGGGGTCGACCGCGCCAACGCCGACCTCAGCCCCACGGCGAGGATCAACGGCGCGGACGAGCGCGTCAACGTCGACGTCGCGGTGATCGACACCGGCGCTGACCTGAGCCACCCCGACCTCAACATCTACCAAGCGGGCGCCAAGAACTGTTCGATCGGCGCGGTGAACGCCAACGACCTGCACGGCCACGGCACCCACGTGTCCGGCACCGTCGGCGCGATCGACAACGGCAGCGGCGTGGTCGGCATGGCCCCGGGGGCGCGGATCTGGCCGGTCAAGGTGCTCACCGACGCCGGCACCGGACTGAACTCCGACGTCATCTGCGGCATCGACTACGTCACCGCGAACGCCTCCAGGATCGAGGTGGCCAACATGAGCCTCGGTGGCGAGGGCACCGACGACCAGAACTGCGGCAACACCAACGGCGACGCCATGCACAAGGCGATCTGCAAGTCGGTGGCGGCCGGCATCACCTACGTCGTCGCGGCGGGCAACGACTCCGCAGACGCCAAGAACTTCACCCCGGCGGCGTACGACGAAGTGATCACCGTCAGCGCGCTGGCCGACTTCAACGGCAAGCCGGGCGGTGGCGCGCCGTCGACCTGCCGCGCTGACGTCGACGACACCTTCGCCGACTTCTCCAACTTCGGCGCCGACGTCGACATCATCGCCCCGGGCGTGTGCATCAACTCCACCTGGATGCTCGGCGGCTACAACACGATCTCCGGTACGTCGATGGCCAGCCCGCACGTCGCCGGCGCTGCAGCGCTGTTCAAGGCGAACAACCCCGCGGCGACCCCTGCGGCGGTGAAGTCCGCGCTCCAGAACGCTGGCACGCTGGACTGGAACAACACCGACGACGGCGACAGCACCAAGGAGCGCCTGCTCGACGTGCGCGCCTTCTGATCAGCGTCGGATGAGGGGCGTCCGATCACACCCGGTCGGGCGCCCCCAGCCCGGCCGGGTGTGATCGGGGCGGATGGTTCAACCGGGAGCGTGCCACAGCGGGATGAGCGGATTCCGTCGGCCATCGCAACAGCAGTTCGACGTCACATCTGGCGTTCGACAGCGGCCAGGTTGGTGTAGATCGTCTTGGTCTGCGTGTAGTGCTCGATCGCCTGCTCGCCGTTCTCACGGCCGAGGCCCGAATGCTTGTATCCGCCGAATGGCACCGATGCCGGCATCGTGCCGTAGTCGTTGATCCAGACGAATCCGGCCTGGATTGCGTTGGCGACGCGGTTGGCACGTGAGAGGTCTGACGAGAAGACGGCACCAGCCAGGCCGTAGTCCGTTGCGTTGGCGCGATCGACGACCTCGGCTTCGTCGTCGAACGGCAACACTGCCATCAGCGGACCGAAGACCTCGTCGGTCACGAACGCCATGTCATCGGTGCAATCGGCGAACACTGCTGGCGTGACGTAGTTGCCGTCCTTGAGCAGCGGATCGTTGGGGATCTCGCCGCCGACGATATGGCGGGCGCCGGAGTCGAACGCAAGCTTCATGTACTGCATCACCTTGTGGTGGTGCTCGGCGCTGACGAGCGGGCCGATTGTCGTGGTTGGGTCGAACGGGTCACCGAGGGTCAGCTGGCCCACTCGGTCGGCGAGGCCGTCGAGGAACTGCTCGTAGACGCCGCGCTGCACGAATACTCGGGTGCCATGGGAGCAGACCTGACCGGTGGAGTAGGGGGGTGACCGGTTCGCTCGGCCATGACCCCCCGCGCGTGCGCCGAATGAGGTCGAGACTGACGTTGATGCCGCCAACGTCTGCTTCTAGGTCGGCGCGGGTGATGGCATGAGCCCGCACTTGCTCGTGCTCGAGGTCGCGCGGCACCTCGACCCCAGGCGCGTGGGTCAGCTTCTTGGTCAGTCCGCTGAGGTCCATAGGAGTTCTCCGGTTCGTGGGCTTCTGGCGCCCCAGACATGGCTTGTAGGGCGGATGGTGGGTTGCTGGATGACGACTCCGTGAGGAAGGTTGACCTCGGCGTACTCGAGCCCGAGGGGGATCCGATCGGCAGGGGTGACGTAGCCAGGTACGACGAACCACTGCTCGAGCTTCGCGGGTTGCACCAACGCGGCACACACTCGAGCAGCTGTGGGCGAGAAGCTGACGGTGCACGATGGACCCCCCGTTCGCCTTCTGGGCCGCATGTTCGGCATGACGCGGCTCCTTCAAGCTTGGCTCATGCGTCGGGATTCCGCAGCGTCAGGACAACCACCCCGGATTCGAGGGTCCGGGTGGAGGACATCTCGAGCTTCTTGTTGAGGCCTTGGCGGATGAGCAGATCACCCGGTTCGCCAACTCCGGCAAGGTGTGGGTGGACCCACAAGTGGAGCTCGGTCAGGAGGTCTGCCTGCAGGAGAACCTGGGCGACCGGGCCGTAGCCGTGCATCAGGATTGACGCCCCCTTCTGGGCACGCAGTTTGCTGACCGCCTCGACGAGGTCTCCGTCGAGGACCTCAGTGCCGTGCCAGGCAGGGTCGGTCAGGGTGCTGGAGGCGACGTACTTGGGCACGGCGTTGATCGTGTCTGCATATTCGCCGTCCCTACCGGGCCAGGCGCTGGCGTACACCTCGTACGTCTTGCGGCCCATCAGCATTGCGTCTGCGGCACGGAGCTGTTCCAGGGCCAGCGCGTTCGACTCGTCGTCGACGTAGTCGAAGTGCCACTTGTCCATGTGGTTGACGACTCCGTCCAAGCTGACGAACGTCGAACTGATTACTTTCCTCATAGGTTCCTCCTGCGACAGAATGGAATGCACTGCGAGCTCCGCGTCGTTCGACCCGTGGGGTCCGGCCGAGGGTGCATGTCAGCGGCGGACGTGGTAACGAATGTGGGTCGCTTGGGGAGTGTCGATCACCCGGAGGATGTCCAGTTCGATCTCCGCGGGCAAGATGTCGAACAGCCGGTGGCCGGCACCGAGGAGCACCGGGATTTGGTGGATCTGCACCTCGTCGAGGACGCCGGCCTCCAGTGCCCGTTGCCCTGTATTGGCTCCACGCACCTGAACGTCGCGGTCTCCGGCGGCGGCCTTCGCCTGCGCCATCGCGCTTTCGATGCCCGCGCTCACGTAGGTAACCAGCGGGTAGCCCCAACGAGCTGCTGGCGGGGGTGGGCGGTGACTGGGAACGAAGATCGGTGAGCCGCCGTGGTCGCCTCCCCAGTGATCCATGAGCTCGACGGTGCGTCGACCTGCCAGGACTGCACCGCATGAGTCCCATTCGGCTTCGAACTCTGCGACCGGCCAAGCCGGATCACCGGAGTCGTTGATCGCGCTGGCCCACTGGTGCAGCCGTTCGCCATCCGTTCCTCCGAGGTAGTCGTTGGGGTCGGCGATGTACCCGTCGAGCGAAACTGACATGTCGAGGATCGACTTGGACACTGTGCTTCTCCGTTCCTTGGCTGCCGCTGGATGTTGGCCCCGGCCATGGCTATGGGGTCGTGCTACTGCGCCAGTGCGACGAGCAAAGCCCCGGCGGAGCCAACGGTGAGCACGTGCCGTCCCCACGATCGTTGGAGCCATCGGCGGCCACGTTCGGCTAGCTCCGGCGAAGGTGGGCCCGCAGTGTCGACCTTGTTGAAGGCGACGACACCGGGGACGAAGAAGATTCCGGTGATCGCCCAACACACCACGTAGCAGGCGACCGACACCCAGATCGCGGTCATCCGGTTGTCGCCCTCACTTGATGCCAGAGCGACGACCAGGGAGAGAAGCGTTGCCAACTGCAGTGGTATCCAGAACACGAACGACTTGTCGTTCTGCATCGCCGCCAGTGATTCCGGTGGTGACTTGAAGTACGCCGGCATCACAAACAGCGCCTGAAAGACTCCGGCGCCAGCGATGACGCTGAGGCAGAAGCAACCGATGGTCAAGCTCCAGGTGGAAACGTCCATCACTTCAATCCTTCCCGTCCCGCAGGCGAGACCCGCGCCCGACTGCCGGGTCGGCGTGGTCACACAGCACCGCACACAGGTGGCACCAGCGCACGGATCCGGTGGACAAGACTTGACGATGCCGTCGGCCAACCGGGTGTACAAGGCGCGCGGCACCATCCGTCCGGAATCCTTGGCTCCATGTCTCGGCGTACTGTCGCAGCCCCGGACAAGCGCACCGGTTCGTGCGCGGCACTCGGCGACTCCGATCGAGGCACTCCGCCTGGATCGGTTCGTGGGGCGCTGAGGGGTCTGCCAATCGAATCCCTATGACAGGTGGTTCCGTTGCACGATCATTGACAGGTCGAGGGCGTCATCGGTCTTCGCGGCTCAAAGCCGGAGGGCCGCCCACGCCGGCAGGCCACGGACCCGGTGGAGGTCAGGGTCCGGAGGACGTTGAGCACCACCCAGCTCGACTCGAAGTCGGCGCGGACGGCAGCGAGGTCGTAGATCTGCGCCACGGGGCCGGCGTCCATCAGAGCGTCGTTCAGCGGAACGCTGCCAGCAAAGGTGATCACGACCGTCGCCACCGCAAAGACCGCTCCGATTCCCGCTATCTCGTCGGCTGCGACGGCGGTCGCAGTACGGTGCGCAAGCTGCTCGGCGTCGACTTCCCTGGCGAACCCGCAAGGGTAGAGACGCTGCTGGGCGAGATGGAGGTGACAGAGGATCCCGAGATCTTGGCCGCCATCGTCGCGGAAGTACGCAAGACCCAGAAGGGGTTCGGCCTCGGACCCTCTGGGGAGGGTGTGTACCGCGTCGTAGTGCCCACGGAGAGGGTGGCTGAGGACCGCACGATTCCGCCGACCCTCGAGGAGGTCAGGCAGCAACTGCGTGTGTTCGCGGGTACAGACTTCGGCGTGCACTCACCGCGCTGGTTGTCCCGCTTCGGTGACGCCACCCGGCTGGCCGAGCGCTATCGGAGCAGTCGGGTGCTGCTGGCCGGCGACGCGGCGCACATCCATCCACCGCTGGGCGGTCAAGGCCTCAACCTCGGCATCCAGGACGCGTTCAACCTCGGTTGGAAGCTCGCCGCGGAGATCAACGGGTGGGCACCGGAGGGACTGCTGGACAGCTACCACACCGAACGGCGCCCGGTGGCCGCCAGCGTGATGGACAACACCCGCGATCGGCGTCCACTACGACTTCGGCGAGGGACATCCCCAGCTCGGCCGTCGGATGCGGGACGTCGGACTGAAGGGGGGACGCCTGTATGAGCTGATGCACGGAGGCCGCGGGCTGCTGCTCGACCAGACCGGCCAGCTCTCTGTGCACGGTTGGTCCGGGCGGGTAGACCACGTCGTCGACGTCAGCGCGGAACTGGACGTGCCCGCAATGCTGCTTCGCCCGGATGGACACGTCGCATGGGTCGGGGACGACCAGCAGGACCTGCTCAGCCAACTGCCCACGTGGTTCGGGCCTGGCGTCAGGTGAACGCGAACCTCGTGGCCTGAGGCCCTGTCACGACCTCGAGAAGGGTGCCCGATGCGTCTCCTGTTCACCTTCAGAACCGGCCGCGGCACCACCGGGTGGTGATCCCGAGGACGATTCCTCACGTGTGGGCGAGTGTCACCCGTTATGGCGTGCGAAGCGACCGGCTTCGATGCCTACGGCGCAGGTGCACCAGACCCAGCCCCGCGACCATCGCCAGCACGCCGAGGGCGAGGGGGCGGACCGTGAGCAACCAGGGCCAATCGCGGTAGCTGGTGGAGTCGAGCGGCACCATGGGGTACTGCAGTGACTTCGCGACCCATCGAGCCGTGGCGGCGTCATAGGTGCGTGCGATGTCGGTGAGGGCGCCGTCGAACGGGAAGCCGTCCGCTTGGTGGAGGTAGACGACGTCCACGCCCGGAGGTATCGAGTCGCCGAGGTGCACCCCTCTGCTTGCCGCATCGGAGCCGGGAACCAGGACCCGGTCGACGCTCGACACTGCGGTGGCCAGGTCTGCCCTGGGCAGGAACACCAACCCGTGCCGCGAACGGACCGGATTGCCGTCGGTGGTGACGGTCACCAGGTTGGCCAGGAAAGACATCTCGGTGTAGGGCCGTAGGGCCGAGGCGAGCTCGATCTCTCCCACGCCGTCGGTGAGCAGGACGCCGGTTCGCGGGCGATCCCATCGATAGGCGGCACTCAGGAGAGCCACCAAATCGCTGGGGGCCGGGCGGTTGCGGGGAATGGTCACTGTGCCACCGGGGACGTATCCGTCCCACTCCAGGCGGTGTGATACCCGCGATGCCACCTCCGGTCCGAGCATGCGCTCGACCACACGTAGCGAGCCGTCCATGCCGGACAGCACCGCCCCCGTGGTGATCAGGTTGCCGTCATCGACGAACCGCACTCCGTCACGCCATTCCACCTCGGGATTGCTTCGCCGGAGTCCGATCAAGGCGAGCCAGTTCGATGTCGCGGGACGGCCGTCGAGGAGGCCGGCGGCGGCCAGCACCTTGGCGCCGACACACACACTCATCAGGATGGGATCTCCTTGGTCGGCCTGTCGCCGCAGCCAGGCGACGACCGGGTCCGCCTTCAGCTCACCGGTCGTGTGAACCTGCGGGACGACGATCACGTCCGGGCCCTCGCCAACCAGAGCATCCAGCTCCTCGAACGTGAGGTCGGGGAGGAGGTCCAGACCGCCGGTCAGCGGGACCGGGTCCGGTCCTGCTGCCACGGCGTAGACGTTGAACGCACCCGTGGTCGCGAAAACCTCGTAGGGAGCCAGGGAGTCGGCGACGTTGGTGCCCTCGTTGCCGAGGACCACTGCGACGGTTGGCTTCTTGGCGTCGTACGACGGCGGCGCAAAGGCCGCCTGTGTCACAGCCGAACGTGCGGGCGGAGCGGTGTAGATGTCATCGGCCGCGCCCCGGATCCCAATCGCCCCGACTCCGGCAACGGCGATGAGGCCGAGCAGGAGGATCGCGATGCACAGGACACTCTTCTGCACTACTTCTCGCATCTCGGCACCTTCTGTGGTGATCCGTCGTCGGCGGGGGATGTGACGGGTTGGCGTCTTGCAGCCAGCTCGTACGCGGCGGCACGGTCGAGGACTGCCGTTGAGGCTTTGCGCGGGGACCCGCCGTCGAACGGTGGCTGGGGGTCGTACTCGGCGAAGGCAATGAAGGGTCAGCAGTAGGCGTACTCGTCGCGCCGCCGGAGCAGGAGGACCAGCATTGCGAGCGGCATCACCACGTGGGCGGTCATCATGAACGTCATTGCGTCCATGGCGCCCGAGCGGACCAGCGGCAGAAGGACGACCGGCACGAACATCGCCGCGCACATCTCAAGCGTGCCGGCCCAGCCGTGTCCTCGGAACCGCATCCAAACCGCCATGCCGACGGACATGTCGATCGCCATCAGGACGTAGGCCGTACCGGGCTGCTCCTCAAAGGGCACCGTGAGCCCGGCCGCAGTCCGAAGCGCACCGAGGACCAGCATGCCCACGAGCATTGCCAGCACCATCTCGACGTAGTGCCGAGCGAGCGGTCGCCATCCGAGCCTGGCCTGTTGAGTCACGGCGTTCACGTGGGTCGGGGTAGGTGTCGGTGTCATGCCAGCCACCTTGCGAGCGCGGAGTCCGCCGGTGCACGCCTGCCGCCGACCTTTGTCCGATATCTTGGGCTCCACGTCTGACGGACATGCAGACCGGGCGCCCCGTCCGCCGTAGGGTTTGTTCCATGCAACAAGCGCGACGTGTTCTGGTGGTCGGCTACCACGCGGCGGAGCTGCTCGACATCGCCTGCGTGACCTCGGCCCTCGAGATGGCGAACTTTCTTCACGGTGAGGCGGTCTACCGGGTTTCGCTGGCTTCGCCCGGCGGGGCACCCATCCACACCAGCTCCGGCCTCACTCTCGAGGCGAAGGACTCCCTGGAGCGAGTGGTCGGCCCACTGGACACCCTGATCATCTCCGGTGGCATCGGCTACGTCGAGGCGATGGAGGACCGCCACGTGGTCGCACACGTACGCCGGTTGGCGCGGGAAGCGCGGCGGGTCGCCTCGGTGTGTACCGGCGCCGGCATCCTCGCCGCGGCCGGCCTGCTCGACGGGCGTCGAGCCGCCACCCACTGGGATCACGCGAACTTCCTCGCCACACGCTTCCCGCTCGTGGACTTCGACGGCGACCCGATCTATGTCGTCGACGGCCCGGTCGCCACGTCAGCGGGCGTGACCGCAGCCCTGGATCTGACCCTGTCGTTCATCGAGAACGACATCGGCTCTGATCTCGCCCGCCGGGTGTCCCGCCAGCTGGTCACCTACCTCCAGCGGCCGGGCAACCAGGCGCAGATGAGCATGTTCATCTCGCCTCCCGCCGCACAGCACTCGCTGGTGCGGGACACGGTCGAGCACATCGCGGGCCACCTCGCCCATGACCTGTCGGCTGCCGCACTAGCCGCCAGGGCCGGCGTCAGCGAGCGTCACCTCTCGCGCCTCTTCCTGGCCGAAGTCGACCTCACCCCGGGTCGATTCGTGCGGCGCGCGCGCACCGAGGCAGCCGCCAATCTCCTGGTCACCACCGACCTGACCATGGACACCATCGCCCAGCGCTGCGGTCTTGGCACGGCAGAGGCACTCCGCCAGACATTCCAGAACACCTACGGCGTCTCGCCCTCGCACTACCGCCAGACACAGTGCAACAGCACGCCAGTCTCGATGCGGCCCTCGGCCTGAGACGGCTGGTGCGCCGCCCGCACAGGGGCGCCGAGGGACGACGGCACAGGTCAAGGTCTCGCGACGGACATCGGTTGTCGGTTCGACGACGAGAACGTCGTGCAGTGGAGAGGCTCCGGGTACGACCCTCACCTGTGACCGCAAGGGGATGGTCACGCGGAGACACTCACAGCGTGCCAGTGCGGGGTGGAAGGAAGCCCGCCACCAACCAAGGGAGCGGGTCCAAAGCTCTTCCTCTACGGAGCCGTCGGGTCTACGATCACTAGGAGTCCTAACTATCCCATTCGGAGGGCACCATGCCTGAGGCAGCGATCGCCGGTTACAGCTACGGTTCGGCCGAGGCGTCTCCGGTCACCATGGACGAGCTCTCCCTTCTTCGCGCCAGCGTGCTGTTCGGGGATGAGGACGAGGCGGCGTTGCGCGAGGCCGGCAGCATCCTGGCCGGTCAGGTGGAGCAGGTGCTTGACGTCTGGTACGGCTTTGTCGGCGACAACCCGCAGTTGCTCGCCCACTTCTCGACTCTGGACGCGGAGCCGATCGCCGACTACCTAGCCGGGGTGCGGGGCCGGTTCGGGCAGTGGATCCGGGACACCTGCGAGCGGCCCTACGACGAGGAATGGCTCGCCTATCAACACGAGATGGCGCTTCGTCACACACCGGACCGCAAGAACCTCACCGACGGGGCGTCGTCGACCTCGCACGTGCCCCTTCGGTATCTCATCGCGCTGGTCTACCCGATCACCGCCACGATCCGGCCGTTCCTGGCCAGCGACGGCGTGCCACCTGAGCGAGTCGAGGCGATGCACGAGGCGTGGCGCAAGTCGGTGACCATGCAGATCGCGTTGTGGTCGAGGGCCTATGCCCCGGATCTCTGGTGACGCCAGGCGACCATGCGACCAACGAATCCGGCGATCCGATCGACTCCCGGCTGGCCGACGCCCTGGAGCGGGTTGGGCACGTGCTGCGCACGCAGATGCGCGCGGCCGGTGCCGAGCACGGACTTTCCCCAATCCAGGCGCAACTGCTGATTCGCATCGCGACGGTGGACCAGCCGGATCGGGAGCCTGCTCGGCTGGCCCGCTGGTTCGACGTCTCTCGTCCCACTGTCAGTGACGCCACCGCAGCCCTGCGCCGCAAGGACCTCCTTACCCACGAGCCGGTCCCGGGGGACCGGCGGCGGACCCGGCTCGTGCTCACGCCCAGCGGCCGGAAGGTGGCAGGACAGCTTGCCGGGTGGCACGAACCGGTCCGCGCCAAGCTGGCCGCCCTGTCGCCGTCGGCCAAGGGCGACACCCTCAACCTGCTGCTCGACCTGATCGGACGGATGCAGCAGTCCGGACTGGTCAGCGTGGCTCGCACCTGCACCACCTGCCGGTTCTACCGACCCCGCGAGGACTCGAGGTCCGAAGGACACTGCAACCTGCTCGACGTACCCTTGCCGCCCGAATCGCTACGGCTCGACTGCCCCGAACACGACCCCGCGGCCTGATCGGCCGCACCGACCCGGCGAGCCGCTCACTCATGACCCCAATCGAGAAACCAAGCCCTTGACACTCGGCCCCCTAGGCTGCCCATCCGGATCCGAGTTCGGCTCCGGATCGACGTGGGGCGGGCAGGTCGCGGCGCCGCCGCCGCCACCGACTGTCAGGTCTCGGACACTTCGAGCACGAGTTTGCCCCGGCTTTCCCCGGCGGCGAGTCGGGCGAACGCTGCCGGGGCATCGCGAAGTGGGTACACGCGGTCGATCCGCGGCGTGACGGCGCCCAGGGCGACGAGGGCGGTCACCGCCTCGAGCTCGGCTCGAGACTGGGGGACGACCAGCACGCCGACCCTCTTCCCGGTGGCACGTCCCACCAGCGGGCCGGCGACCGCGGTGCCCAGCAGGATCCTGGCCAGGCCGCCCACCATCGCGTACCTCCCGCCGCGCCGCAGGGCGCGATGCACGCGAAACGGCGAGCGGCAGGCCACGAGATCTACAATCAGGTCGAAGCTGTCGCGCTCGCCGGCCCAGTCCTCGGTGGCGAAGTCGATCGTGCGGTCGGCCCCGATCTCGCGCAGGAAGTCGGCCTTGTCGGCTCGGTCGACCGCCGTCACCTCGGCACCGGCATGCTTGGCCAGTGCGACAACGAACACACCGCCGGCGCCACCCGCGCCGTTGACCAGAACCCGATCTCTCGGCCGGACATCGGCAGTTGCCCTGCGCGCGATGCCGCCTGCCTGCGGGATCGTCGAAGCCTCCGCGAACGACAGCCAGCTGGGCTTGCGGGCCAACAGCTTGGGTCGCGTGCAGACGAACTCGGCAAGCCCGCCCCGGTATCCGGTCAGCTCGCCGAAAAGCTCGTCTCCCACGGCGTACTCCGTGACCGCACTGCCGACCGCGACCACGGCGCCCGCGACGTCGGATCCAGGAACCGGTTGCCGCGGGCGGCGTAGGCCGTTGGACCACCGCGCGTACGCCGGACGTCCCGCCAGGTTCTCACGGTCCGAGCCGTTCAATGAGACCGCACGCACTCGCAGCAGAACTTCGTCGGCGGCGGGGACGGGATCTGGGAGCTCGCCCAACCGGACGACGTCCGACGGGCCGTACCTGTCCTGAATGACAGCTTGCATCGGGACCCCTGTCTGCGGCCGACGCCGCTCGGTCGCACCGATGCTACGGGTCTGGAGCAGCCGTTGGCAGGTGTGTGCGTTCGCCCGACGGGATCGTCACCGAGCGAGCCGGTGGGGATCGACGTGCGGATGGGCAGCGCGCCACTTCGGGTGAGCGGGCGTGTGCCGCCGCGTCGAAACGCCATCCCGCCAACCGACGTCTTGCGGGGACGGGCTGGGCCTTGAGCGCGACATTCCACCGCGTCGGTGCACCCACTATGACGCGCAGGAGTGCTCGGAGGCGTTGAGCGGGAGAGTGAGTACTCAGCATCGTCGAGCTGTTCGTTCGAACCAGTCGATCGCGAGGTCGGCGACTGCGGTGGGGGCATCGGCGAAGCAGGACGAAGTGGGCTCGACCGTCGCCTCCGGCATCGGGTGGGCGGCATACCTCTCGGAGAAGCCTCCCCGCAGTCAGGCCCCCGGGCGGTGGGCGGTGCCAGATGAACCGGGGCAGGTGTCGGAAGCCCAGAAGACGAGCACGGCCACCGAAGTCAAGCGTTGGAAGTCGAAATGCGGGTCGGCGTTTCGAGAACCCGACATACTGGTGCGGAGCGCGGCGGCGCTAGGGGCAAACGCCTCCAACGCTGCCCGTCTCCCTCGACCCGACTGCCCCAGGGAGGCCACATGACAGAGAACAAGCGTGGGTCTGGGACGACGCGAAAGGGTGCTGATCGACGCGCGGCCATCATTGCTGCCGCCGCCGGGCTCTTCGCGGAGGAGGGTTACCGCGGCGCATCCTTGGCCTCGGTCGCGAGCAAGGCCGGGCTGACGCAGCCAGGACTGCTGCACTACTTCCCGTCGAAGGAAGCACTGCTCCTCGCGGTGTGCGAGGACCGGTACCACCTCGACGGACGACGACTCCTCGGTCTAGTGCGCGACGAGGGCTTGCCTCTGCTCGAGGCTCTGCTGGACATCGTTGAGCACAACCAGCAGTCCGTGGACGCTGTCAAGCTCTTTGCCGTGCTCGCTGCCGAGAGCATCTCCGAGGACCACCCGGCGCACCACCACTTCACGGTCCGCTACGCGAAGGTCCGAGCCCGGTTCGAGAGAATCCTGCGGGATGCTCAGGATGCAGGCGAGATCAGTCCCGATGTCGACCTCACGCTGCTGGTCCCCGTCATTGTCGCTGTCATGGACGGTCTGCAGACCCAGTGGCTCCTTGACCCGCAGGTCGACATGGCAGCGAGTTTCGAACTCTTCTCCAATCTCCTCGGGACGGCGTTGACACCGTCTGAACCCACCGAGGCGGACGAGGGCGGAGAGCCTTCCGTCGCAGCGCTGCGACCGGTCGGCTGATGTCGCGCGGACGCAGGGCCGCGACTCCCAGGAACGAACTGACCCTCCCTTTGGAGACGCGCGCTCGACTGACGACTGGCTCCGACCTGTGGTCCACTCCCGCGGAACCGCTGCTCGACCTTCCGTCTCTGCGCATGTCCGACGGACCCAACGGCGTCCGAGGCAGCACGTTCGACGAGCGGCTCAGCGCACGGTGCACCCCGTGCGGGACCGCTCTGGCGTCGAGCTGGGACGAAGACCTGGTGCACGAGGTGGGGGAGCTGTTGGGGGCGGAGGCCACCGCGATGGCAGTCGACGTGCTTCTCGGTCCCATGATCAACCTGCACCGAAGCCCCCTGGGTGGCCGGTCCTTCGAGTGCTACTCGGAGGACCCGCTTCTGTCCGGGCGGATCGCGGCCGCATGGGTCAAGGGGCTGCAGGGGCGCGGCGTCGCTGCGGCCCCGAAGCACTTTGTGGGAAACGACTGTGAGAAGTCACGGACCACGGTCGACTGCATCATCGACGAACGCGCGTTGCGCGAGCTCTACCTCGTGCCTTTCGAGTGCGTCGTGCAGGCCGGGGCCTGGACGATGATGGCGGCCTACAACCGCGTCAACGGCGTGCACGCCGCGGAGCATCGCGGGCTCATCCGTGAGCTGCTCAAAGGAGAGTGGGACTGGGACGGGGTCGTCGTCTCCGACTGGTTCGCCGCCCACGACACCGTGCGCTGCGCGCTCGCCGGGCTCGACCTCGAGATGCCCGCGGGCCAGGTCCTGGGCGTGTCACTCGCCGACGCTGTCCGGAGGGGATCCGTCCCGGAGTCGGAGCTTGACGACAAGGTCGAGCGGCTCCGGCGCCTCGCGGGTCGGGTCCGCCGCCGGGCCCGACTCGCCAGCCCACCGGACGAGCCGCGGCGGCCATCGCCGAGCGGTTTCGACGCCGGGCCCGGGCGCTCCGAGGCGGCTGCACTCCTGACGAGGGCGGCGGCCGCGGGCTTCGTGCTGATGAAGAACGCCGACGGTGTGCTACCCCTCGAGCTCGATCGTGGGGCTGCACACCTCGCCGTCATCGGTGCCAACGCGGTGGATCCATGCATCCAGGGGGGTGGGAGCTCATCGGTCAACCTGGGCTCGGTTCGCACCCCGCTCAGTGCGATCAGGGAGCGATTCGGCGGCATCGTGCCGGTTGAGCACGAGCAGGGGTGCGCGCCGCGGAGCAGCTACCGGCCCCTCGAGAACTGGGACGTGGAGGCTGCGGATCGATCTGCGGGCGCAGGACTCACGATCACGTACCTCCCGACGGGTGTCTCCAGTGCCGAAGCCGCGACCGAAGTACGACGCAGCAGCTCGCTCAGCTGGTTCGACGGGATCCCCACCTTCCCGCGCGGCAGCACCGGCGAGGTGCGCATGACGGGTTGGCTGACACCACGACGGTCCGGACCGCACCACTTCTCCGTCCGCGGCAGCGGGCCGAGTCGGCTCGTCGTGGACGGCGTCGATGTCGCCGCTCTCAGGCGCGCTCTCGGATCCGTCCGACATGTTCGCACCCTTCTACTGCGACGACGTCGGGGTTGGATCAGTGCATCTGTCGGCGGGTCATCCAGTCTTGATCGAGAGCGTGATGCGTCACGAGGCGATCGGAGTGCCCCTGTTCGAGGTCGGCTGTCGCGAGCCGCGCATTGCCAACCAACTGGAACGCGCTGTCGAGCTGGCAGCAGCCGCACAGACCGCCGTGCTCGTCGTCGGAACCAGCTCCGACGTGGAGGCTGAGGGTCGCGACCGGACGACGACCGCACTCCCAGGGGGACAGGACGCGCTCATCGAGGCCGTCCTCGACGCGAACCGACGCACGGTCGTCGTGGTCAACGCCGGATCGCCGTGGACATGCCGTGGACCGAAAAGGCGGCAGCGGTTCTCTACGCCTGGTTTCCCGGTCACGGCTTCGCGGAGGCGCTGGCCGCGGTCCTGGCCGGTGACCTCGAGCCCGGTGGGAGGCTACCCCTCACCCTCGCTGCCGCTTCCGATCACTACCCGGCGTTCTCGACGCTCCCCGACGCGGAGGGCCGTCGCCACTATGACGAGTCGGTCCTCATCGGTTACCGGCATTTCGACGCTGCGGGCATCGAGCCCTTGTTCGCGTTCGGTCATGGACTCGGCTACACCACGTTCGACTACACCGCGCTCCTGCTCTCGACCGACGCACTCTCGGCCGGTCAGACGCTGTCGGTTCGGGCCACCGTGAGCAACATCGGCGGGCGTCGGGGAAAGGCCGTACCGCAGCTCTACGTGAGTCCCGCTCCCTGTGGAGTGCCGCGCCCACCCCTCGAGCTCAAAGGTTTTCGCGCTCTTCACCTCGACGCCTCGGAGTCGACCGAGGTCTCCTTCGAGCTCGGCCCTCGCGCCTTCGCTCACTGGGCTCCTGAGGGCCGATGTTGGCGGGTCGCCCCAGGCGAGTACTCCATCCACATCGGCTCGTCCTCCCGCGACATCAAGCAGTCGGCCGTCGTGCGCCTGGAGGGCTACGACGTTCCCGGAGGTCCACCCGTCGTTATGCAATCGTTATTAAAAACTACCTAGTGGTCGGTAGGTTTTTCGGCTTATTGTGAGTCGGTGAAACACCGTCCCGACTCGCAAATTCTGCACGGAGCACTCGTCCTTGGCCCCCACCCGCGCGGCCGCCTTGCCGACGCGTCGTGCAGATCCACCCTGGCTTTCGGGCACCGCAGGAGTACGGGGCTGTCCGTGGCGAGCCACCAGACCTCGCACCCCCGTGTGGGCCAAGAGAGGAAACACTGAAATGCGGAACAAGAAGCTTCTCCGAGGTGTCGGCGTGTTCGCGATCGTCGCTTCCTTCGGACTGATGGCCAGCTGGGTGGCAGTGACAGCGGTTCCACCTCTGACTCTTCGGCCAGCGCCTGCGAGCCCGCGCCGGACGGCGACGAAGGTGACCCTGTCGTTCTCGTCATGGGTGCCGGGTATGCAGAAGACCGTCGACCTGTGGAACTCCCAGAACCCCGACATCCAGGTCAAGTACAAGCAGGTCGTGGGTGGCCAGAACGGCACGTATCAGGCCTACTCCAACCAGCTCAAGGCCGGAAACGCCGGCGACCTCGGCATGGTCGAGTTCGACGCGCTGCCCAGCTTCCGCGTCCAGGACGGCCTGATGAACATCGGCTGCCTGCGAGCCGGTCAAGGACGCCGTGGACGACTACATCCCGTGGACGATCAACCAGGTCAGCTTCGGCGAGGAAGGCGCGGTGTACGGCATCCCGCAGGACATCGGCCCGCTCGCGCTCTACTACCGCAAGGACCTGTTCGAGCAGGCTGGTATCGCCGTCCCCACGACGTGGGATGAGTTCTACACCGCGGCCAAGGCGATCAAGGCCAAGGGCGGCTTGATCACGAACTTCCCGCGATGCCCCTTCGCTCTTTGCCGGCCTGGCATGGCAGAACGGCGCCCAATGGTTCAGCAACCAGGACGGCCAGTGGAAGGTCACCATGACCGACCCGAAGACCACGCGAGGTCGCTGACTACTGGACGAGGATGGCCAAGGAGGGTCTGGTCGACAACAAGCCGACCCTGAGCGCCGCCAGTACAAGGCGATGGACACGGCAAGGAGTGGTCCGCCTCGGGGCGGCCTGGACGGCAAAGCTGTTCGAGACCGGCGTGCCGTCGACCGCGGGCAAGTGGGCGGTCGCTCCGCTGCCGCAGTGGACCGCCGGCGAGAACGCGGCCGGCAACTGGGGCGGGTCGACGACCGTGGTGTTCAAGGGAGCCAAGCACCCATACGAGGCGGCCAAGTTCGCTACGTGGGCCTTCGGCTCGAACGATGCGTTCGCCCTGAACAACAAGAACGGTGGTCAGTATCCGACCACGCTCGACGCCCAGGAGAACCTGCCTGCCCTGACCGAGCCCTACCCGTACTACGGGGGACAGGTGATCTGGGAGGTCTTCGCGGAGGCCGCCCAGGGTGTGGACGAGACGTGGCAGTGGGGCCCGACGATGACTCAGAGCTTCGCGGACCTCGGGAACGGGCTCGGGACGGCCGGGACCGGTAAGGGCACCATCGCGGAGGCGCTCACGACCACGCAGGCGAAGACCATCTCGACCATGGAGTCCCAGTCGCTCCAGGTCGCCAAGTAGGAACTTCCACCGCTCGGTCATGGAGTCCTTCAAACCGACTTCATGACTGAGCCTGCCTGAGAGGAAGGCCCCATGGCCATCACCGTCGTCGAGCAAGACCCAGCCGAAGATGCCACGGCATTGGTCCGGCCATCGGGTGGTGTCGCGCACAAAGGCGCGATCGTGGGGTTCCTTGCGCCCTTCGTCGGACTGTTCGTCTGCTTCTACATCGTGCCCATCCTCTACGCCATCTACCAGTCCTTCTTCAAGACTGAGAGGCAAGGAGCCTTCGGGGCACCCCAACAGGTCTTCGGTGGCTTCTCGCAGTACGCGCTCGCGTTCCAGAACAGTGATTTCTGGGCGAGCATCGGACGGGTTCTGATGTTCTTCGTCATCTCCATTCCGCTGCAGCTCGGCCTCGCACTCGTGTTCGCGTTGCTCCTGGACTCGCCCATCGTCAGGGGCAAGAGCTTCTTCCGAGTTTCGTTCTTCGCCCCGTACGCCGTCCCGGGCGTCATCGCCGCGCTGATGTGGGGCTTCCTCTACGCTCCGTCGCTGTCCCCGTTCACCACTCTCGTCACGAACGTTCGTTTCCTCAGTCCGGAGCTCGTGCTCTTCGCCATCGCCAACATCGTCAACTGGGTCTTCATCGGCTACAACATGATCATCATCTACTCGGCGCTGCAAGGCCATTCCTGAGGAGCTCTACGAGGCGGCGCGGGTCGACGGCGCGGGCCAGTTGCGGGTGGCCTGGTCGATCAAGATCCCGATCGTCATGCCCGCTCTCATCCTCACCGGCGTGTTCTCGATCATCGGCACGCTGCAGCTGTTCAACGAACCCACGGTCATGCGGACCCTGACCAGCGGCGTCAGCAGCAACTACACGCCGAACATGGTCGTCTACGCGACCTCGAACATCCCCAACTACAACCTGTCGGCGGCCTACTCGGTCATCCTCGCACTCGCCACCTGTGCCCTTTCATTCGGCTTCCTCAAGCTCACCCAGAAGCGAGCCTTCGTATGAACGCCATGACGAACACGTCTCCCAAGCACCGCGCGGATCGGCCAAGCAGAAGAAGTACGCGACGCGTGAGAACCCTCTCTCGGTCGCGAGCGCGACGCTCTTCATGGTGATGTTCGCCTTCTACTTCCTCGTCCCGATCTGGTGGCTGCTCGTGGCGTCGAGCAAGCGCCAGTCGGACATCACGACGACGAACGGCCTGTGGTTCGCCCAGCCCTTCGAGCTGTTCAGGAACATCGGCAACGTCCTCACCTACGACAACGGGATCTTCGTCCGGTGGCTCGGCAACAGCGTGCTGTACGCGGGAGGTGGGGCGGCGGTGGGCACGTTGTTCGCCAGCATGGCGGGCTACGCGCTGGCCAAGTACGTCTTCCCGGGACGGGAGGCGACCTTCAACATCATCCTGGCCGGCGTCCTCGTTCCGGCGACTGCCCTTGCCCTGCCGCTGTTCCTGCTCTTCAGCAAGGTCCAGGCGACGGACACCTTCTGGTCGGTGTTCCTGCCCAGCATCGTCAGCCCCTTCGGTGTGTACCTCGCCCGGATCTATGCAGCGTCGAGTGTGCCGAACGAGCTGCTGGAGGCCGCGCGGCTCGACGGTGCCAGCGAGTTCCGGATCTTCTTCCTGGTCGCCTCCCGCCTGATGGCCCCCGCACTCGTCACGATCTTCCTGTTCCAGTTCGTCGCAATCTGGAACAACTTCTTCCTGCCGCTCGTGATGCTGCAGAAGCAGACGCTCTACCCGGTGACACTCGGGCTGTACACGTGGAACAGCTCGATCAACCAGGCGCCCGAACTTCAGCTGTTCGTCATCGTCGGTGCGCTCATCTCGGTTGTGCCGCTGATCTTGGCCTTTGTCCTGCTCCAACGCTTCTGGCAGAGCGGACTGGCCGCAGGAGGGGTGAAGTAAGACATGTATGCGCCCGATGCCCACGCGGAGCTCGAGGCGACCCTCGCCCGCCGGCTGTCCGTCCTGAGCCTCGAGCAGAAGGTCCGCCTGCTCACGGGCGCCGACTTCTGGTCGCTCCACGCCGAACCGGATGCCGGTCTACGACGCCTGGTGACCTCCGATGGCCCCGCCGGGGTGCGCGGTGAGACGTGGGATGAAAGAAGCACGTCGGCGAACATCCCCTCGCCCACGGCACTGGGTGCGACCTGGGACCCGTCGCTCGTCGAGCAGCTCGGGCGACTCCTCGCCGCGGAGTGTCGGCGCAAGGGGGTGGACGTCCTCCTCGCGCCGACGATCAACCTGCAGCGGAGCCCGTACGGCGGTCGTCACTTCGAGATGTTCAGCGAGGACCCGCTGCTCACGGGCCGGCTGGGCGTCGGCATGGTGAGAGGGCTGCAGTCGGAAGGCGTCGGGGCGACCATCAAGCACTTCGTCGCAAACGACTCGGAGACCGACCGCTACAACGCCGACATGGTGCTCTCCGAACGCACCCTCCGCGAGCTCTACCTGGCGCCCTTCGAGCTCATCATCAACGAGGCCGACGCTTGGGCCGTCATGGCGGCCTACAACAGCACCAATGGCTCGACCATGACCGAGAGCCCGATGCTGCGGAGCATCCTGCACGACGAGTGGTCCTTCGACGGGCTCACGATGACCGACTGGTTCGCGGGTCGGACGACAGAGGCCGCGGCGACGGCCGGACTTGATCTCATCATGCCGGGGCCCGGCGGGCCGTGGAAAGACGCCCTCGTCACCGCAGTGCGCGAGGGCCGGGTGCCCCAACAGGCAATCGATGACAAGGTGATGCGGGTTCTTCGCCTGGCTGCTCGGGTCGGGGCGCTCACCGACATCGACCCGGTCGCTGACGCGACCCCGTGGGACGACGCGCAGCTCTCCGAGGAGTTGCGGCGGACCGCCGCGGCTGGATTCGTCCTGGTGCGCAACGCTCCGGTCGGCAGCCGGGACCAGGCGGCCGCCGCGCCCGTGCTGCCCCTGAGTGACGCCGTGCAGAGCGTGGCCGTGCTGGGGCCGAACGCCCGGCATGGCCGCACCCTCGGCGGCGGCAGCGCCCTCGTCTTCCCGCCGTACGCCGTCTCGCCACTCGAGGGGTTGACCGCCGCGCTCGGCGAGGGTGTCGTCGAGTATGCACCCGGGGTGCGTGCGCACACTCGGCTGTCCCCGGCCGACGTGACCCACCTGACCCTGCCCGGGACGCGTGAGTTGGGAGTGTTGCTGGAGTTCCTCGACAGCGAGGGGAGGGTTCTCGGCACCGAGAAGCGGCGTGCGGCCGCGTTCAACCTGGACCTGCGCTCCGGCGACTTCGACCTTTCCCTCGTGTCGGCCGTGCGGACTCGCGCTCGGCTCGTCGCGCCGGAGACAGGCACCTATACCGTCGGTGGCTCTGGCGTCGGGCGGCTCGCGCTGCGCCTCGACACAGATGACGTGTTCGACGTGACCCTCGAGCTGCCGGAGGGTGCTGACCCCGTCGAGGGACTGATGAGGCCTCCCCAGCACGGCTTCGAGGTCGAGCTCACGACAGGGCAGCAGCTCGACATCGTGCTGACCTACCAAGCAGCTGCCGGCGCAGTGTCCTTCGATCTGCCCATGCTCTGCTTCCAGCTGAATCTCGAGCCGCCGGACCCGGGCAACGCCGCCCTCATCGAGCGGGCTGTCGCCGCGGCTGCCGCAGCCGAGGTCGCCGTCGTGGTCGTGGGCACGAACGAAGAGGTCGAGAGCGAGGGATTCGATCGCGATTCACTGGCCCTTCCCGGTCGGCAGGACGAGCTGGTTCGACGGGTCGCAGCCGCCAACCCGAGGACCGTGGTGGTCGTCAACTCCGGCTCTCCGGTGCTCCTCCCGTGGCGAGACGAGGTGGCCGCAGTCCTGCTCGTCTGGTTTCCCGGGCAGGAGTTCGGCAATGCTCTGGCGGACGTCCTGCTCGGGTTCACCGAACCCGGTGGCCGGTTGCCGACGACCTGGCCGGAGGTCGAGGACTACTCCCTGCCTTCGACCCGGCCGACGAACGGAGTGGTCAAGTACGACGAGACCATCCACATGGGCTACCGGCGGTTCCTCCGCGACGGGACCACCCCGGCGTACTGGTTCGGCCACGGCCTCGGCTACACCTCGTGGGATCTGCGTGCGGATCGCGTCACCGCTGACGGAGCAGGGGGCTGCACGGTCAGCGTGACGGCGGAGAACACCGGAGACCGCGCCGGCCGTGAGGTGGTGCAGGTCTACCTCTCGAGACCAGAGAGCTCGGTGGATCGACCAGCTCGATGGCTCGGCGGTTTCGCGGTCGTCGATGCAGAGCCGCTCCAGGCGGTCACCGCTGACATAGCGATATCAGCCCGCGCCTTCGAGCACTGGGACACCGACACCCATGGCTGGGTCACGGAGAGCGGTCCCTTCGACCTGCACGTGGGCCGATCCGTGGCGAACCTGCTCCACACGATCTCGTTCAGTCCTTCCCACACCCCCTGAGGAAACCGCAGCTCGCGCTGTGGCGATCTCGTCCGTCACGGAGTCCATTGCTCACGGCCAACGTCGCCCGTTGACCACGAGCAAAGTGCCGAGATGCACGTGCGAATCGCCGCCTGCTCACCGATCCTTGCCAAAGAGCTGCTCGACCTCCTCACAGACGTGGTCGGCGAAGGCCTCGTGCGCGTGGACGGGGTACACCGTCACCCGGGTCACGCCGGCCAGCTCGGCGATCGCGGAGACGGTGGTGTGCGCCGGGCCGACAGTGCCGTGCAGGCCGACGGTCGCAGCAACGATGCGATGTCGGGTCTCGTCGACCTGTTGGGCGCGGGCGGCTAGATCACCAAGCCGCGTGGAGAGGTGCACGCCATGTGGAACGCCGGCGAGGTCCCGGCCAGGATGATTGAGATCATCAGCCCCGGTCCCCGACCGTTCCCACATCAGGGGAAACTTGACGAGGACTCCAGAGCAGCCACGACCGACGACGGTGCGCGTGTTCTAGGCTCGACCACGGCACCCGGAATCGCGGGGAGGGGAACTGTGGTGGCAAGCCCCTTGGTGGAGACCAAACTCCTCGCGCCCCAGGCTCGCAGCGATGCGGTGACGCGACCCCGGTTGACCGAGCTGCTGGACCGAGGACGCAGGGCGAGGCTCACGCTGGTCTCCGCCCCTGCCGGCTTCGGGAAGACCACGCTGCTCGCCAGGGGCCTCACGAACCCCACCGATCGCCAGCGACCACTTGCATGGGTGTCGCTGGAGGCAAGTGACAGCCGGCCCGCGCAGTTCTGGAACTATCTGGTCACGGCGGTCCAGCGGGCCCTGCCGCAGGTCGGGGACAGCGCGTTGGCACTGTTGGCGACGGGTCAGCCGTCCCTGGACAGCGTCGTGGTCACCCTCATCAACGACCTGGCCACCTCCGCGACTGAGCTGGACGTGGTCCTCGACGACTACCACCTCGTCGAGGGCCCAGACCTGCAACCGAGCGTGAGCTACCTGCTCGAACGCCTCCCAGACCACGTGCACCTGGTCATCAGCACCCGCGTCGACCCGGCGCTACCGTTGGCTCGCCTTCGTGCCCGTGGAGAGCTCGTGGAGATCCGTGCCACCGACCTGCGCTTCACCCCGGCTGAGGTCGCGGCCTACTTCAGCGACGTTGCCTCACTCGATCTCACCGCCGGTGATGTCGCGGCGCTCGAGACCCGCACCGAAGGCTGGATCGCGGCGCTGCAGCTTGCGGCGCTGTCACTGGCCGGGCGTGCCGACACCGGAGCGTTCATCGCCGCCTTCGCCGGAGACGACCGCTACATCGTGGACTACCTCGTCGAGGAGGTACTCAGCCGACAAGCACCGCAGGTGCGCGACTTCCTCCTCCAGACCTGCATCCTGGAACGGCTGAGTGGACCACTGTGCGAAGCCGTCACCGGAAACACCGACAGCCGGGCGATGCTCGAGCACCTGGACCGCGCCAACCTGTTCCTCATCCCACTGGACTCCACTCGCCGCTGGTACCGCTACCACCACCTTTTCGCCGAAGTCCTCGAGACCCACTTGATCGAAGGTCGCCGCGAGGAGGTGGCGGCGCTGCATCACCGTGCCAGCCAGTGGTTCGACCAGGCAGGCGAACCCGGCGCCGCCGTCTCACATGCCCTCGCCGGCGGTGACTTCGAGGGGGCAGCGGACCTTGCAGAGCTCGCCATGCGTGGCCTGCAACGGGCGCGGCAAGAAGCGGTGGTGGTCTCCTGGCTCACCGCTATCCCGGACGAAGTGGTCCAGTCCCGACCCGTCCTCGCCCTCGGGTTCATCGCGGCGCTGATGTCGAGTGGCCGGTTCTCCGGTGTCCAGGAACGCCTTCGCGCCCTCGAGCAGCGCCTTCCCGCCCCCGGACCTGATGGCCAGCCAAGCGGGCCACCACCAGGGATGGTCGTCATGGACCCCGAAGAGTGGGAGCGAATCCCCGGCGCCATCGAGCTGTACTGGTCCGCACTCGCGCTCCTCGGCGGCGACCCGGACGAGAGCATCGCGCACGCCGAGCTCGCCATCGCCCGAGCCGCAGCTGAAGACCACCTGACCCGGGCCGGCGCAGCTGCCACAGCCGGGCTCGCTCGATGGGCCGGCGGTGACCTGGACGGGGCCCACGACGCCTACTCGACGAGCGTCGAAGGGCTACGCAGGGCCGGACACATCTCGGACGTGTTGGGCTGCTCCATCGCGCTGACCGACATCCGCATCACCCAGGGCCGCCTCACCGAAGCCGGGCAGACCTACCAGGACGCGCTGCGACTCGCAGCTGACGACCCCCTCCCGGTCACCCGAGGAACCGCCGACATGCACGTGGGCATCAGTGGCGTCGCCTACGAACGAGGCGACCTGGCTACCGCCGCCCACCAGCTCAAGCTCGCCCGGGAGCTCGGCGACGCCGCGGGCCTGCCGCAGAACCCCTACCGCTGGCGCATCGCCCAGGCCCGCCTGCACAGAGCCCGAGGAGACCTCGACCAGGCCATGGAGCTGCTCAACGAGGCCGACCAGGTCTACTTCGGGGACTTCGCCCCGAACGTGCGTCCCCTCGACGCGCAGCGCACACGACTCCAGCTCGCGCAAGGAGACCTCGTCGCCGCCTCCGCCTGGGCGGGCAGCGTCGACCTGGCCGCCGGTGACGAGCTCAGCTACATGCGCGAGTTCGAGCACATCACCTTGGCGATGGTTCTGCTGGCTCAACACCGCGCCGGCCAAGCACCAGCTGCCGCACACCAGGCTCGCCGCCTTCTCGAGCGGCTGCTGACGGCAGCGGAGGCCGGCGGCCGGATGGGCAACGTGCTCGAGATCCTGGTTCAGCTGGTGCTGGCGTCGCAGGTCGAAGGTGACCAGTCGCGGGCCACGGACCAGCTGGGTCGAGCCCTGGCACTGGGCGAGCGAGAGGGCCACATCGCGGTGTTCCTCGACACCGGGTCAGCGCTGACCGCGCTGCTGCACAGCGTTCGTCCGGACTCACCGGGAGGCCAGCACGCGCAAGGCGTCCTTGCTGCCGCTGCGAGGGGCCAGTCGCGATCCGGGGAACCTGAGCGGGATCCGCCCACAGCATCGTCGCAACCCTTGATCGACGCGCTCAGCGAACGCGAGCTAGAAGTTCTTCGCCTCCTCGACAGCGACCTCGGCGGGCCAGCCATCGCCCGCGAGCTCAGCGTGTCGGTCAACACGGTGCGGACCCACACCCGCCACATCTACGCCAAGCTCGGTGTCACCAGCCGGCGCGAAGCCGTACGCGAAGCCGCCCGCCTGGGCCTGCTGCGCCACCCCAGCCGCTGAGACCTGGTCGCTGACACGGTCGTTTCCTGGCCACGCTGCGGCCCGCAGGGTGTCGCCAACGAAGTTCACCAACCCGATCACCAAATGTGATGACGCCCCCTCACCAAGTCGGCTCCTAGCGTGCACGCACCGCGCCACACGAGGAGCAGCGATGGACACCCCGCCGACCGACCGAGCACCCCACTCCGGTTGGTACCGCATCCGGATCAAGGGCCGACTCCCATCCCGTTGGGCCACCCACTTCGACGGAATGACTCTGAGCACCACAGACGACGGCACCACCCTCATCCAGGGTCCCGTCGTCGACCAGGCCTCGCTGCACGGCCTGCTCCAGCAAGTCCGTGACACCGGACTGCCCCTGGCCTCCGTCGACCACGTCGAGGACGCGCACACCGTCGACCCCGACGCCCCCACTACCCACACCCGCTAAACGCGCACACCCCAACAGAGGAGAAAGGTGAGTCATGACCACCACCGCCCGTACCCCCGCAACCAAGCCCTTGCCACGCGACCCGATGGACTCGGTGCGCAGAACCGCGCTCGTCGTCGGAGTCCTGTTCGTCATCACCTACCTCACCTCCATCGCCGCCAAGTTCGCGTTCTACCCGCCATTCCTGGACAACGCCGACTACATCGTTGGCGACGGCGAAGACACCCGCGTCCTGTGGGGAGCGTTCGCCGAGTTGATCCTGATCATCGCCAACATCGGCACCGCCGTCGCCCTATACCCCGTCCTCAAACGACGCTTCCCCGCGATGAGTCTCGGTTTCGTGACCGCTCGCGTCATGGAGTCCGTGTTCATCGCTGTCGGAATCCTCAGCGTCCTGACGCTCGTGACGATGCGGCAGGGCTTCTCCGACGCAGCCGCCGGCGACAGCACAGCTCTCGCGGCCACCAGCCACGCGCTGGTCACCCTCCAGGAGTGGACGTTCAACCTGGGCCCCGGGTTCGTCGTCGGCGTCGGCAACGGTCTGATCCTCGGTTGGATGATGTACCGCACCGGCCTGGTTCCCCGCGCCATGGCGACGCTCGGGCTCGTCGGCGGCACCTTCATCCTCCTGTCCGGCACGGCCGTCATCTTCGGAGTGATCGAGGCCGGCTCAGGTGCCCAGGTCCTCGCCAGCATGCCGGAGTTCTTCTGGGAGCTCAGCTTCGGTGTGTACCTGATCGTGAAGGGCTTCAAGCCCGCAGCCGTCACCGCCGACATGAGGGACCCGCGATGACCCACCTCGCCAGCGCCGTGGTGGTGGTCGCACCCGGGCGCCCTCTCCGGGCCGTCCAGCTGGCCCTCGAGTACGACCCTCAACCCCCGACGAAGCCGGCACTCCGGCGAAGGCGCCCGCCGAGATCGGCGAGCTCGTGAGCTCCTACTACGCCCAAAGGTGCAGCTGATGACCCCCACCCAGAACCTCGCCGCCCAGACTCACGAGGAGACGACCCGCACCACTGAACCCGGCTGGCCGTCACTGCCTGGGCGTCAGCGCCGACGCCTCGTTGCCGTGTGCGCCGCTACCGGACTTGTTGTCGTCTGGCTGGCCCTCGACGCCCTGCTGGAGCTGGGCTTCGTGGGTCACCTGCTCATGGGGGTGGTGATGGTGGCGGTGTTCCAAACACTGGTGCGCCGTCGCTCACTGCTGACGTTGCTGGCCCGCGACTCGGCGACGTTCGCTCGTCGCTGGCCCGGCAAGGTCCTGGTCGCCGTGGCCCTGGTCGCCGTCCCCACCTGGATGGTGGGTCTCTCCGTGGTCGGCGGCCGGTACGGCCGATACGCCGACGACAGCTGGAAAGCACTCCTCATGCTCGTCGTCCTGGCCGCGACCTACCTCGCCACACGACGCCTGCTGGTCACCGTGCTCATCGGCGCAGTGACCGTCGCGGTCACATCCTGGGTACTCGCCCCGGAGCTGGCCCAGACGCGCAACGGCGACCCGACGGTCCTGGCACACGTTGACCGGCAAGCCAGCATGGGCTGGTTGGCGGGCTACCACAACGTTGCAGTCGCCGAGGTCGACCTGGACGCGACCCAGCAGGTGCGACTGGCCGGCATCGGCGCCGACGAGACCACCGTGATGGAGGTCGGCTCGATGACCAAGGCGATGACCGGACTGGTCATCGCCGACGCCGTGGATCGCGGCGAGATCCGCATGGACGCCCCAGTCTCCACCTACCTCCCCCAGCTCAAGGGCGCCCCGGCCGGCACCGCCACCCTGCACGAGCTCGTCACCCACACCTCCGGGTACGCCGAATTCGGGGCCGCCACCGTGCGCCGCGGCGCGTGGAAAGCGCCTCTGGGCAAAGGCTTCCTCACCGCCGACGACGAGCAGATGACCACCGAGACCCGTGCACAGACCCTCAATAACCGGGGCCGCTACGTCTACTCCACGCTCGGCTCAGCCGTCGCCGGACAGGCCGTCGCGGCGGCAGCCCACATGAGCTACCCCGACCTGATGCGCACCCGGCTGTTCGAGCCGCTCGGCATGACCGACACCGCCATCGAGGTCGACGGCCCTCTGGTCGAGGGCGGAACGACCCAGACCGGGCTCCCGGCCCAACCATGGGTCATGGACGCGTACGCACCCGGCGCAGCCGCGGTATCCACCACATCAGACCTCGCGAAACTCGCCACCGCAGTCCTCGACGGGACCGCGCCCGGCATGTCCGCCCTAGAGCCCAGCACAGCCACCGACCAGCCGAACACCCGCATCGGCGACCTCTGGTGGGTATCCACCTGGAGGAACGGCCAGACGATCACCGCCCACGCCGGGCAGACCGGCGGCTACGCCTCCTACCTCGGCATCGACCGCTCCCTCCGCAAGGCCGTCATCGTCCTGTCCGACGTCGCCAACAACGCCAACGACCTCGGCATCGAGCTCCTCATCGACCGCGGGTAGGTCATCGCCTGGTGCGGGAACGGGTTGATCGGTGTCCGTCGCCCAAGGTCTCCGGTGAGCGAGCGATCGAGTGATCGAGCGATCGATCTGGTCTGGTCCAGGACGCCCTTTCCCGCCGATGTCATGCCAATCGGGAACCAAGCTGGGCTCTCAGGCTCCTTGGGTGCGAGAACGTGGCAGCAGGAGGGAGGTGGCATGCCGGAGACCGGTGATCTGGACACGCTGTACGCAGCCTCGTACAGGCGGTTGGTCGTGCAGGTCTACGCCATCTGTGGCGACCTGGCCGACGCCGAAGACTCCGTCCAGGAGGCGTTCGTCGCGGCGCTTCGCAAGGGCCGTGGGCTCGACGGGGTCGCGAACACCGATGCCTGGTTGCGCCGGGTGGCGCTGAACCGGTTGCGCGCGGGGTGGCGGCATGCATCGGTGGTGCGCAGGTACCAGGCCGCCGTACCCGGCCCGCAGGCACCGGTCGAGGTCGGCCCCGAGCACGTTGCCATCGTCACCGCGCTGGCGCAGCTCGATTTCGACCAACGCCGGGTCATGGTCCTGCACCACCTGGCCGACCTCGGAACGGCCCAGATCGCCGACGAGCTCGGCATCCCCGAGGGAACCGTCAAGTCCCGGCTCAGCAGGGCTCGCGGCCGGCTCGCCGACCTGCTCCACGAAGAGGAGTCACGTAATGCCTGATCTCAGCCTGCTTCGTGACCTTGGCGACGAAGTCCGCCCGCCCACCCTCGAGCTCCTGCGGGAGACCGCCAGGCGTCGCAACCGCCGCGCTGCGGCGCTCACGGTCGCGGTGTGTGCCGCGATGGTTGTCGTGGTGATCGCGAGCGGTGCGCTGCTGGCTCGCGGTGGCGGCGAGCGCTCGACCCCGGGCCCTGCCTCGAAACCGACACCGACCGTGACGACCACTCCCGCGCCCGCCGAGGCGCTCCCGCTGCCACTGCCGAAGCAGTACGGCGACTCGACGGATCTCGACGAGGGGCGATACACGGTGCGGTTGCGGGACCTGCCCAGGGATCTCGACCAGGGCGGAGTGCTGCTCGTCTTCGACATGGACGTCCCCCAGGGGTGGAAGGTCACCAAGCCGATGATCCGGATGCCGGCCCCCATCCGTCCCGAGTTCACCCCCACCCAGGAATCGGGCGGGCTCGGCCGGCTCTCTGTCCAGCACGTCAGCGATGGGGTCGCGGTTGACGAGAACCCTTGTCATGGTGGCTACTCCTCTGGCGGGCCGACGACGATCAGCGGAATCGCTGCGGCGATCGCCAGGCTGCCCTTGGTCGAGGTGAGTACCCCCGCGGAAACCACGCTCGGCGGCCTGGACGCCCTTGGCCTGACCATCACGGTCCATCCCGACGACAACCCCACCCGCTGCCACGACGACGCGTACCGGTTGTATTCGGGCGGGGACCTGGGCGCCTCCCTCTACGAGACCGTGTGGGCCGACCAGCCTGGTGACGTGGTCCGGTTGTGGATCGTCCGAGTCGCCGATCAACAGTTCATCTTCACCGCTGAGACCCCACCCGACGCCACCCAGGCAGACGACGACGCACTCACGCGCATGATCGAGTCCATCGCGTTCCGCGAGTAGCCTTCCGCATCCGCGGTTGGTGTCCTCTGCGTGCCATGCCGCGATCCGCGCAGCGGCTTGGCCAGTCCTGGCAACCAGTCGGAGGCTGAGGCCGCCGTCAGGTTTTTGTAGCGTCCAGCAGCTTGGTGAGCAGTCGGCGGAGTTCGCGATGTCCGCGCTCTCCCAGGATCGCGGTCACCTGCTCTTCGAGGCCTTCTATCGTCTGGCGACCGGCTGCCACGGCGTCTCGACCGCGCTTGGTGAGCACGATGAGCTTCGCCCGCCCGTCGCTGGGGTCGGGCTGACGGACGACGTACCCCATGTCGACCAGTTCGTCGACCAGTTCGGCCATGGACTGCGGGGTCATGTTGGCCCTGCGTGCGAGCTCGGTGAGCCGGGAGCCCTCGAGCGAGATCTGGGCGAAGACAGCCGAGTGCTTGGGCTTCTGCGGATAGCCGGCACCAACCACGCCCTCCACGATCCGGAAGCCCAACAGGCTGTAGGCCTGGCCGAGCATCGAGATCGTGTTCAGGTCATTCGCCATTGACAACTCCGGATCCGCAGAGTATTCAGGTTACCTGAGTAGTTTCTAGCACACTCCACTCGGAGCGTTGCTTCTCGCCAGTGAGAGGAGCCGTGACCATGACCCACATCGAGGCGGGCACTTTGCCTGTCATCAAGGCTCCCGACTGGGTGACCCGCGCTGGTGCGACATGCATGGCGTCCGGGATCCTCGGAGCCGTCAGCGGCATCGTCTTGGCGGTCTACCCGGCCCAGGTGTCTGAGGACATGTTCAGCTATCCGCTCACGGCAGGCGGGTTCACCCTCATCCAGATCTGGTTCTTCGTCCAGCATCTTGGTCTGGTCGCTGGCATCGCGGCACTCGCCCGCGCGGAGGTGATGACCGAGGGTCGCAGCGCACGCCGGGGCACCGGCCTCGCCGTCTTGGGCATGGCGCTGCTCGCGGTTACCGAGCTGATCGCCATCACGGCGCGCAACTCGACCTATCCAGGCGAGGGCACCGCGCTTCTCGACGTGCTCTACGGGTTTTCCAGCGTGGCAGTCGGTGTGGGACTGATCCTGACCGGCCTGGCCGTCCGCCGCGGGGGACGCTGGTCCGGCTGGCGCGGGCTCGTGGTGCTGGTCGCCGGAGTCTTCGTGTTCGTGCCGATGATGCCTGCCTTGATGGGACCGTTCGTTCTCGCGCGCCTGGCCATCACGGTCTGGATGCTGCTCTTCGCGGCCCTGGGCTACGCGCTCTGGAAATGATCGAGGCCACCGCGTGAACGCAGCCCATCACTCAGCGCGGCCACGAGAAGGAGCAACAACATGGTCGTCATCACGAATCAGACAGTGGTTGCCTGTCCGCCCGAGGAGCTCTTCGACTACTGCGTGGACATCCGCAACGAACTCGAATGGAACCCCACCGCGAAGTCGATGGAGAAGCTGTCCGACGGCCCGGTCGGCGTTGGCACGAGGTTCATGGCCCACTGGAAGGGAGCCCCGTCGCCGGTCGAGGTCGAGTGCCTCGAGTTCGACCGGCCTCGTCGATGGGTCCACGACAATGGCGGGCCGATCGCCGTGACCTTCACCGGCGCCGTGGAGCCGGTCGTTGGCGGGTCGCTGCTTTCTGCCCGGTTCGATGCGCGGCCGCGAGGGTGGTTCCGGCTGATGTTCCCGGCGTTCGTGGTGATGGCGCGCCGTCAGGAGAAGGCCAACATGACCCATCTGCGAGCAGCCGTGGAGCGGCGCACTGGTGACCCCACGCTCGCGGGCGGAGCCGCGGGTCGCGAGATGCCGATCATCCACCGGATCCTCCGGCGCCAGTTCGCCGAGGTGCGGACGCTGGTGCAGGAGGTGTCGGCAGCCGATGTGACGCGGGTGCGCGCCGTCGCCGACCACCTGGGGTTCCTGCTCGAGGAGCTGCACGGGCACCACACCACCGAGGACGACCTGATCTGGCCCAAGCTGCTCGCCCGCGCCGGGCTGGACGCGCCGCTGGTGCAGCGGATGGAGGAGCAGCACCAGCAGATCGACGTGTCGGTCGCCGAGGTGCGCGCGGCGATGACGCCGTGGCGCTCGGATCCGAGGTTGGAGACGTCTTCGGCGCTGGCCGACCGCCTCGATGAGTTCCTCCTCGTCCTCGAAGCCCATCTCGATGAGGAGGAGAGGGTCGTCGTACCGCTGATCGACCGTCACCTGACCGAGGCCGAGTGGCAGGAGGTCGGGGAGCGTGGCTTCGAGAAGTTCACGCCTGCCCAGCGATGGATCGCGACAGGGCAGCTGGTCGAGGTCTCGACGCCCGAGGAGGTAGCAGAGATGTTCGCCAAGCTGCCACCGCCGGTGAAGGTGCTCTGGCGCCTGGTCGGCAAACGCAGGTACCGCAGCTACATCACGCCGGTCCGCGGCCGACAGCTCGTGTGAACAGGGGGACGCCGTGACCCAGGTGGCGGCGATCTGCTCCCTCGGGCTCGGGTCAGGCTTCGGCCTCCAGGGGGTGTACGGCGCGTGGTTGGAGGCGACAAGGCGGCCACCGCCGGCGCACCGAGGTTGCTCCTGACGAGCAGCCCCCAGCGCGGTCTACAGGGACACCCCGGCCGCAGGGATCACCCCGAACACGAGCTGGGTCTCGGCGTGCCTCACGACCGGGTTCACGGTCACGTGCTCGAGGACCAGGTCACGTAGGGCCTGGGAGGACTCGACCGCCACGTGCAGCAGGTAGTCGTCCTCTCCGGCCACGTGGAAGATCGTCAGGACGCCTGGGATCGCGGAGAGGGTGGCGTGGAAACGATTGACCTCGTCCCGGTTGTGGGTGCCGAGACGCACCTTGACCACCGCCTGCATCGGAAGCCCCAGCGCACCCAGGTCGATCTCCGCGTGGAAGCCCCTGATCACCCCGGAGTCGCGCAGGGCGCGGACCCGGTGGATGCAGGTCGACTCGGCAATCCCGGTGCGCGAGGCGAGTGCCGCGTTGGTGAGCCGGCCGTTGGCCAGCAGTTCGGAGATGATCCGTCGGTCGGTCTCATCCAGGTTCCGCGGCGAACCGGTTGACGTCTTCTTCGGCTTGGCGGCCTTCGTCACGGTGTTGGCTCCATGAAATTGCGAATATTCGGTCTTGGGCATCAGGTTCTGCAACAAGGCGACTGCATCCTCGCAGAAAATAGGATCATGCGGGCATGGACCCTCACATGCTTGCCCTCGACTCGCTCGCCGTCCACGCCGGTCGCGAGGACCTCGCTGATCTGGGCGTGCACGCACTCCCACTCGACCTGTCCTCCACGAGCCCGCTGCCGGACCTCGACCACGGCGGGGCGTCGTACGAGGCGATGGCGACCGGGGGCCACCCCACCACCGAGGGCGGGAACGTCTACGCCCGGCTGTGGAACCCGACCGTCGCCCGGTTCGAGTCCGCGCTGGCCACGCTGGAGCGGACCGCCGAGAGCGTCGCGTTCTCCTCGGGCATGGCCGCGATGAGCGCGTCCATCCTCGCGGCGAAGGCCGAGACCGGCGGCACCCACGTGGTCGCAGTGCGCCCGCTGTACGGCGGCACCGACCACCTGCTCGCCTCGGGGCTGCTCGGCGTCGAGGTGACGTACTGCGCGCCAGACCAGGTCGCCGCCTCCGTGAGAGAGGACACCTGCCTGATCGTCCTGGAGACTCCAGCCAACCCGACACTCGAGCTGGTCGACATCCGCGCTGTCGTCACCGCCGCGGACGGGCGACCGGTTCTCGTCGACAACACATTCGCCACCCCAGTGCTGCAGAACCCTGCCCTCCAAGGCGCCGCCCTGGTGCTGCACAGCGCGACGAAATACCTCGGCGGACACGGAGACACGGTCGGTGGTGTGGTGGCCTGCAGCGCCGAGTGGTCTGCTGCCCTGCGCCGGGTTCGCGCGGTCACGGGTGCACTGATGCATCCTCTGGGCGCCTACCTGCTGCACCGCGGCCTCAGCACCTTGCCCCTGCGGGTACGGGCGCAGCAGGAGTCGGCGCAGAAGACCGCCGCCTGGCTGTCCACCCATCCCGCCGTGGCCCGGGTGTTCTACCCGCACATCCCGGAGTGCGACCCGCTCGGTCTGGTCGGCCGGCAGATGCGCGGCCCCGGGGCGATGCTCGCGCTCCAGCTCACCGGCGGCTACGACCATGCCGCTCGCGTCACCAGCAAGGTCCGGTTGTTCACGCACGCGGTCTCGCTCGGAGGCGTGGACTCGCTGATCCAGCACCCGGCCGCCTTGACTCACCGTCCGGTGGCGCCGGATGCTCGCCCGTCCGCCGACATCGTCCGGCTCTCGATCGGCCTCGAAGACGTCGCCGACCTTCACCTGGACCTCGATCAGGCGCTGGCCTGGAGCTGAGCCCGACCGGCGCGTGGTGAAGGAGCAGATGGCCCTCGGCCATGTCCGGGGAGAGCAGTCAGGGGCCGGGTGCAACAGGGAGGACGAACGTGAAGGTGCTCCCGTCCCCGGCGTGGCTTTCCGCAGTGATCTCGCCGCCCATCAGCTCCGCGAGCTGCTTGCAGATGGCCAGGCCCAACCCCGTCCCGCCGTACTCCCGTGTCACTGACTCGTCGGCCTGGCCAAAGGATTTGAACAAGTTCGCCTCCTCGTCAACGGGAAACCCGACGCCTGAATCCTGGACGACGAAATGCAGGGCCCGCTCGGTGTGGTTGTCATGCAGTGCGACCCGGAGCTGGACATGGCCTTGTTTGGTGAACTTGATGGCGTTCCCCAAGAGATTCTGCAGGATTTGCGCAATGCGCAGTTCGTCTCCCAGAAGGGAGCTTGGGACATTCTCGCTCCTCTCGACCGTGAAAAGGAGCTCCTTCTGGGACGCCAGCGGGGCGAATTCCGCTGCGAGTTGTTTCAAGAGAGAGGAGAGCTCAAAGGGCAGTGCCTCCAGGACTATGAAGCCTGCCTCGATCCTGGAAAGGTCCAGAAACTGGTTGATGATGGCGAGTAGGCGCTGACCGGAGCGATGCATCGTCTCCGCGAATGAGCGCTGTTGTGGATCCAGGTCGCCATCGAGCAACAGCTCTCCCAGCCCCAATATGCTGGTCAGCGGAGTGCGGAGCTCGTGACTTATGTTGGCCAGGAATCGAGTTTCTGCCTCTTGTGCCGACTCTGCCTGCAGGCGAGCCTCCACCAGCACGGCCTCCGCCTGCTTCTGCGCGGTGTAGTCCATCATCGACCCAACCATTCGGACTCCGGCTGAGTTCTGGTCCCGAATGATGAACCCCCTGTCGAAGAGGGTCTTGTATTCGCCATCGCGGCAGCGGAATCGATACTCGCACTCCCACGACGACTGATCTGGGTTGTCGATCGCCTCGGCCAAGGAATGAATAACCCGGTCTCGGTCAGCGGGGTGCAAACTTGCTTGCCACCACACGTCGTCGATATGGGTGCGATCCTGATACCCCAGGATCTTCTCGATAGCGCCGCTCCACAGCGTTGTGTCTGTGGTCAGGTCGGCGTCCCAGATGATGTCGTTGGTCGCAAGCATGACCAAGCGGTGTCGCGTTTCACTCTCCTGAAGCGCCGCGAGAGATCCAGCGTGGTCCATGTGAGGCAAGGTGACCAGGTCCGCCTCGAGCTCACGATCGGGCATGGGTCCGTCTCGTGTGGTCGGCGAGTTGAGCTCGCTCGGTAGGGGACTCAGGTGTTCCCGCCCACGGTCGCTGTCCTGCCGGTCCGACGCCGGATTGCGCATGGCACCTTGCTCCATGTTCCCGAGTTCTGGACAGCTCGACCCAGTCCAAGGGCGTCGTTCGGGACGGCCTGCTGGGTAGACGCCTTAGTGAAGGGGCTCTTACCACTCTACGCCAGACCCGCGCAAGCCGTGGGGTTGTCGAGGATGTCGACGACAGGTCCACCACGTAGGGCGAGCGGGTGGTCTTCGCCGACCTGAGTTGGATCGGCCTGGCGCGCCCGGAGAGATTCGAACTCCCAACCTTCTGATCCGTAGTCAGATGCTCTATCCGTTGAGCTACGGGCGCCTGTCCTGAGGACTGCGCAATGCTAGCCGACGACCCGGACGGGGTTGAAATCGGTAGATCCCGTCGTCGGCGGACCCGCGCCCCACACCCCCACGAACGTGACCCGGAACACACCGGCTCTCCACTGGAACGATCCAATAGGCCGAATGCGTCCGGGGACGTAGATTCCCCACAACCTCGGTTACTCCGGCGCGTGCTGCGGGCGTAACTTGGGCCACCACATCGGGTGATGCAACGGCGCCGCATCCGGGGATCACGAACTCAAGGACACTCACCGTCGATGGGCTCGACGGCCGGCCAGGCCCCCACAGGTCGTGGCCGCGAAATGCTCGAGAGGGATTAGTCATGACCGCCGAGACGTCGAACAACACAACCGCCATCGAGGATGCGCCCACGACGCATGAGGGCATCCTGGCCTTCGTTCGAGAGGCCGCCGAGCTCACCACGCCTGACCGCATCTACTGGTGCACCGGCTCCGACGAGGAATGGGTCGAGCTGACTGACGCCCTGGTGTCGACCGGCACCTTCACGCGCCTGGACCCGGCCAAGAAGCCCAACTCCTTCTACGCCGCCTCCGACCCCACCGACGTCGCGCGCGTGGAGGACCGCACCTACATCTGTTCGGTCGAGGAGAAGGACTGCGGGCCCACCAACAACTGGATGGACCCGAACGAGATGAAGGGCCTCATGCGCAAGCTCTACGCGGGCTGCATGAAGGGCCGGACGATGTATGTCATCCCGTTCGTGATGGGACACCTCGAGGCCGAGCACCCGATGTTCGGCGTGGAGATCACCGACTCGGCCTACGTCACCGCCTCGATGCGCGTCATGGCCCGCATGGGCACCAACGTCCTGCGCAAGATGGAGGAGCTCGTCGCCGCCGGAGAAGAAGTGGCCTGGGTCCCCGCACTGCACTCGGTCGGGATGCCGCTCGAGGAGGGCCAGGAGGACGTCGCCTGGCCGTGCAACGACACCAAGTACATCGTGCAGTTCCCCGAGGAGCGCAAGATCTGGTCCTTCGGCTCCGGCTACGGCGGCAACGCCCTGCTCGGCAAGAAGTGCTATGCCCTCCGGATCGCCAGCGCGAAGGCGCGCGACGAGGGCTGGATGGCCGAGCACATGCTCATCCTGAAGCTGACCAACCCGCAGAAGGTCACCAAGTACATCGCCGCGGCATTCCCCAGCGCCTGTGGCAAGACCAACCTGGCGATGCTCAAGCCCACCATCCCGGGCTGGAAGGTCGAGTCCATCGGCGACGACATCGCCTGGATGCGCATCGGTGAGGACGGTCGCCTGTGGGCGGTCAACCCGGAGTACGGCTTCTTCGGCGTCGCCCCCGGCACCAACGAGCACACCAACCCGCATGCGATGGAGACCATCAACATCGGCAACTCGGTGTTCACCAACGTCGCGCTCACCGAGGACGGCGACGTCTGGTGGGAGGGCCTGGAGAACCCGCCGGCGCACGCCACGTCGTGGAAGGGCGAGCCGTGGACGCCAGAGAGTGAGGAGCTCAGCTCCCACCCGAACAGCCGCTACTGCACCCCGATCAAGCAGTGCCCGATCCTCGCCCCCGAGTACGACGACCCGCGCGGCGTCCCGATCGACGCGATCCTCTTCGGTGGTCGCCGCAAGACCACGATCCCGCTCGTCACCGAGGCCCGTGACTGGGTCCACGGCACGTTCATGGGTGCGACGCTCTCCAGCGAGACCACGGCAGCCGCGACCGGCCAGGTCGGCGTCGTGCGGCGTGACCCGATGGCGATGCTGCCGTTCATCGGCTACAACGCCGGCGACTACTTCAGCCACTGGATCAAGATGGGCAAGGAGAACGACGAGGCGAAGATGCCGCGCATCTTCTATGTCAACTGGTTCCGTCGCAACGACGAGGGTGGCTTCCTGTGGCCCGGGTTCGGCGAGAACAGCCGCGTGCTGAAGTGGGTCATCGACCGCATGGAAGGCCAGGCCGCCGCCATCGAGACCCCGATCGGCCACGTGCCGGCCCCTGGTTCGCTGGACATCGACGGTCTCGACGTGACCGAGGACGACCTCGCCAAGGCCCTCGCGGTCGACGTCGAGGAGTGGAAGAAGGAGATCCCGGAGATCACCGAATGGTTCGAGAAGTTCGGCGACGAGCTCCCCGCCGTGCTGTGGACCGAGCTCGACGGCCTCAAGGCCCGTCTCGGAGCCTGAGCCCATCACCCCCGACCCGACCGGCAGAGCAGCCCAGGACCCACACCCCAGGGGTGCGGGTCCTGCTGTTTGTCGTCATGATGCTCGGCATGAGCACTGATCACGGGCCAGAACGGCGCGCGCTCCTGGCCGGCCGGGCCGGTGAGCTCTTCCGTGACGTGATCAAGGCAGGCGCGCTGTCCCCCGAGGATCCGCGGCTGGCCGACAACCACCCGGACCGGCAGGCGCTCGACCTGCTGATCGACCTCGGGCTGCTCCGTCAGGACGACCGTGCGCGAGCGTGGGTGGCCGTGGATCCCGCCGCGGTCCAGGCGGGCGTGGTCGCGCCGATGGGTCGCCAGGTGGTCGAGCTGCTCGACGAGTCGGCCGCATGGACCGACACGTTCGGTTCGCTGGCCCAGACGTTCCGACGCACCCCTGCCAGCGGCAGTGCCTTGAACGAGATCCGGGGGCTGGCCAGCATCAACCAGTTCCTCGAGTCGGCCGTCGACGACGCGGAGTTCGAGCTGCTCACGGCGCAGCCGGCCGGAGCGCGCCGGGCAGTCATCCTCGAGCAGGCGGTCGACCGCGATGTCCGGGCCCTGGAGCGCGGCGTCACGATGCACACCCTCTACCAACACACCGCCCGCCGCAGCAAGGCGACGCGGGACCACGTCGAACGCACCCTGGAGCTCGGCGCCAAGGTGCGCACGCTCGATGAGTTCTTCAACCGGCTGATCGTGATCGACCGGCGTCTGGCGGTGATCCCCGGGGGGTCACCCGACGTCGCGGTGGCGATCCACGACCCGAACCTGGTGTCCTACCTCGCCGACGTCTTCGACCGCTCCTGGGAGCGTGCCAGGGAGTACGACGAGCGTGGAGGGGTCTCCGACAGCGACATCGCCGCCGAGGTGCGCCAGCTGACTGTGCGCATGCTCACCGAAGGGCACAGCGACCCGGCCAGTGCCAAGCGCGTGGGTGTGAGCACCAGGACCTATGCGTCCTACGTGGCCGCGCTCAAGGAGGAGTACGGCGTGGAGACGCGGTTCCAGCTCGGTTTCGCCATGGGCAGCAGAGACGCGGAGTCGGCCCCCGAGGCCTGACCGACTCTGCGTCGTCGCTGTCCCGGCTGGCCTACTTGAAGCCCCAACCCGTGTCCTGTGTGAACTGCGTCGGTCTCGTGGCGGCATCGGCCGGTGCGGCGATCCCGACGGTCACGAGGCCGACGCTCAGCAAGATGGCGGCGATGGGCTTGGAGATCTGGCGGAGATTCATGGAGAATCCTTCCAACTCGGGGCAACAGCATCGTGCCCGGGCAATCGGCCCGGTAACAGATCGTCAGCCCGCATGACTGTGCATTGCATGTTCATGCAGGTTTTCTCAGACATGCATATAACCGCCCCGGACCCAGGGGTCCGAGGCGGTCAGCCTGCGGAGGTGGCGGGATTTGAACCCGCGAGAGGGCATTACCCTCAACCCGCTTAGCAGGCGGGCGCCATAAACCGGGCTAGGCGACACCTCCCCGAACAAGCAGGGCACAGGTTACCCATCGTCTGCCTCGCCTGAAAATCGGGCCAGCTTCTCGGCCGGGAGCCGGCTCGGGAACTCGGACCCTCATCGGTGCCTCCCACGCCCGTTCAACGCACGCGGCGGTAGCCGTGCCCCCGGTCGAGATGGGCCGTGATCGTCTCCGCGAGCCTGGTCGGGCCGCCCTCGATGACGTCGCCCGGCAGGGTCGTCGTACGGCCGTCCCGGAGGCGGAGCACGACGCACCGGTGCCCGGCCACCGTGGTCGCCTGCACGTCCAGGACGTCGGTCCAGCGTGCTGAGCGGGCCTGCGCCGAGCGCAGCGCCCGCACCCGATAGCCGTGCTGGTCGAGGCGCAGCACCCAGTGGCGTACGCCGAGCAGCAGCCCCAGTACGGCCACGCCGACGAGCGCGAGCAGCACGAGCCCGGACATGACCCGGGAGGACAGGTCGAAGAGCCAGGTCACCAGCGCGCCGAGAAGGACGACCGTGCCGATCGACAGCAGGCCGGCACCGAGCAGCCGGAACCGCAGCGGGGCCGCGAAGGCGAAGTCCACGCGGCCCGCACCGGGATCTCCGGCCGGCTGGGAGTCGGGAGTGCTCACCGAGCGATTACACCCGGTCTGCGAGGTCGGGCCAAACTGGCCCTTGTCTGATGGCAGTGACCTGGGTCACACTCATGATCCCATCTGTGCACGGACAGGCGTGGAAGGTGGTTCGAGATGGCTCCTCTCGAGACCGCGATCAGGGAACTCCGGCAGATCCTGGCCGCCGACCGCACCGCGCCCGAGTGGCGCTGGAACGTGCGTCGGCGGTTGTCCGAGGTGAAGGACGCGCTCGCCCAACCGGAGGGCCGGCCCCATGAGGCATGGCTGGCGGCCCGGGCCCAGCTCTCCAACCGCGACCGCCACCAGCTGCAGGCACGTGTCGTGTCGCTCTCCGCGGGGGTGCTGGACAAGCTCGACGCCGCCACCATCGCCCACCAGGTGCAGCGGCTGCTGGCGGACCTCGAGCATCACGTCCAGCGCCTGCACGACCTGGTCTACGACTCGGTGTCCCTGGAGCTCGGCGGCTCCGAGTAGCCGCTTCCAGGCCGTCGCCGCTCCTCGACCCGGCAGCACGCCCTAGACTCGCACCCGGTCCGTGAGGACCTGGAGGGGTGCCGGAGTGGCCGATCGGAACCGCCTTGAAAGCGGTCGCTGGCAGTGATGTCAGCCGCGGGTTCGAATCCCGCCCCCTCTGCTCGATGCCGTTCCTGCCGTCGCGGCGCTCGGAGCCGGCCCGACCCAGGCCCGCTCCTCACTGCAGCGGCTGCCACCGCCCGGGTTCAACCCGTGGCGGGATGCTCGGGTCATCCGCTGAACGGCGCCCGGTCCTGCTGGTCAGGAGTCGTTCGAGGCGGACCAGGACGAACGCGAGCAACAGCCCGAGCACGATGCTGTAGGCGGCCGCGAGTGCCGTGCTCAGCGTCAGGTCTTCCCTGCTGATCAGGTCGCTGGCCACGTGTGCGGTGGCGGCCGTGCCGAAGACGCAGGCCCACCAGCCCTGGCGGCGGCGAGAGCGCATCGAGACACCCCAGGCCAGCGCCGGAATGCCGATCAGGATCTCGACCGGATGGGGCACGCCGCCCAGGTGATCACGGGTCCAGGCCCGGGCCCTGCTCACCTCCGCGACCAGCCCGGGGTCGCCGTACCTCGTGAGCGCAGCCGTGTAGACCACGACGACCACCAGGAGGACGAGGGCGCCCGTGGCGAGAAGAAGACCCCGCCGGCCGAGGCTGTGCAGGCCACCACCGAGTCGGTAGACCAGCGCAGTGGTCGACACGAGCGTGAGGCCGAGCACGGTGTGGACGAACCGCTCGTGGTCGACCTGCACGGCGAACCCCGCAGCACCGATGCCGCCGGACGTGGCCACCAGCAGGGCGAGCACGACCTCACGGACAACGGCCGGGAAGGTCGGCGCGGGTCGGGTGATGAGCACGGCGAGGCACCCGGCGAGCACTGCGGTCGCGACGGCTGCGCCGGCGAGGAGCAGGGGCCGCTGGCTGGCGACCGCGCCGCCTCCGAGGATCGCCGCGAGGACCAGCGCCGTGGTCATCCGACCTCCGCTTCGCCGGGCGAGCCCGACGGCGAGGACGACGCCGAGAGCTGCAGCGAGCGACTGCTGGGCCGGCCGCGGCTGCTCGAGAGCGTCCAGTGTCACCAGTCCGGCGACCACGGCGACGACGGTCAGCATCCACGCCCAGCCCAGAGCCGTCGCCGACCTGCGACCCGTCAGCGGGCGGGGACCCGGGCCGTCAGCCGGGTGCCCGTCGGTGCTCATCGGCGGGCGTGCCCTGGCGGGGAGGTCCGTGGCCGGCTCACTTCGGCGCGGGGCGCCGCCATGGCCTGGCACATCCTTGACCCTGGGCACGCCGGGAGGATACCAACGGCGACTACATGCGCCGGTTGGCCAGCGAGGGGTTGGTACGGCGTACGTCGCCCACCGCCGAGCGGTCGAGGACCGCCTCCAGCACCGCCTCGTCACCGTTCGCCTCGACGACCACGTCCCCATCGGGGGCCACCACGATCGAGTGGCCGGTGTAGCGAGGGGCCGGCTGGCCGACCCCGACGACCCAGACCGTGTTCTCGATGGCGCGTGCCCGCAGGAGGGTGCGCCAGTGCTCGACCTTGCGGTCACCGGCCACCCAGGCGGCGGGGACCACGAGGGCCTCGGCCCCCTGCTCCACCAGAGCTCGGGCGAGCTCGGGGAAGCGGAGGTCGTAGCAGGTCATCAGCCCCAGCGGGAAGCCGCGCACCTGCGCCAACGCGGGTTCGATCTTCCCGGCGCTCACCGTGTCGGACTCCTTGAATCCGAAGGAGTCGTAGAGGTGGATCTTCCGGTAGGCCGTGAGCCGGTCGTCGTCGGCCAGCACGAGGGTGTTCAGAGGCCGCGCCGGGTCATCACCCACCTCGAACATCCCGGCCAGCCAGGCAGATCCCGTCGTCGCGCTGCACTGACGCAGCTGCTTGGCGAACGGACCGTCGAGTGGCTCGGCGAACGCAGCCACGTCGGACCCGGGTTCGCCGAAGTCCCGGGCGAAGGCCTCGGGGAGCACGACGAGGTCTGCCTCTCCCGGAAGCCCGGCGACCTCCTCGAGGGCGGCGCGGTTCTCCGCCGGGTCGAGTCCGGAGGCGCGCTGCACGAGGCGCAGGCGCAGCTGTTGAGTCTGGTCGGCCATGTCACCCAGACTGCCAGCCGGGGTGCCAGACTTGCCAGTCGTGAGACCACCAGAGCGCAGCCCGGCGGTCGCCGAGTGGGGTGCCGTCGTCCTCACCGGTGGCAGCGCTGTCCGGTTCCAGGGCGCTGACAAGGCCTCGATCGAGCTGGGCGGGCTGACCCTGCTCGAGCACGTGCTGGGAGCGCTGGTCGGGATCCCGGACGTGGTCGTCGTCGGGGACGAGGTGGGCACCACTCGCCCGGTGACCTTCCTGCGCGAGGACCCGCCCGGTGGCGGCCCTGCTGCCGGTCTGCTGGCCGGCCTGTCGGGTTTTCCGCGGCCGCCGCGCCTGGTCGTCGTACTCGCTGTGGACATGCCGCTGGTCACCACCGCGACGGTGCGCCGGCTGAGGCTGGCCGCGGACGAGGACGAGGACGCACAGGGTGACGGTGCGCTGCTCGTGGATGAGCACGGACGACGGCAGTACCTGTGCGCGGTCTACCGCACCGAGGCGCTGCTCGGGGCCGCCCCCCCGCTCGAGGCCCAGCCCGGGCTGCCCGTGCGACGGCTCGTCGGCCGGCTGCGGCTCGCGGAGGTGCCGGCGCTGCCGGGCGAGGCACACGACGTCGACACCTGGGACGATCTCCTCGCCCTGCGGTCACGACTGGAGGGCTGACATGAAAACAGCAGGACATTTGGGATAGGTGTTGCACACGCGCGCCGTTCGGATCAAGACTGTCAGCGTGAACCTCCACGACTGGATCGATGAGCTCTGCGACGTGCTCGACATCGAGGTCGAGGTGGACGAGGCTCTGATCCTGGACCTTGCTCGCGACTCGGCCCACAACGTGGAGCGACGCTCGGCCCCGATCACCACGTTCCTGCTGGGCTACGCAGCCGCAGGTTTCGACGGATCGCCGCAGCAGGTCGAGCGGCTCTCCGGCCTGGCCACCGCCCTCGCCCTGCGCTGGGACAAGGCCCCGGACGAGATCAAGGACGAGGTCGAAGAGGTCGAGGTCGAGATCGAGGACGTCGAGATCGACGCCTGATCCCGCTCCCCGGCCGTGGCCGCCCGGCCCGCCGGGGTCTCCCGGCGGGGGTCTCTGGGTGGGGTCCTAGGGTGGCTGCATGCGCGCCGTCACCGCACCCGAACCGGGTGGTCCCGAGGCCCTGAAGGTCACCGAGCTGCCCGACCCCGAGGCCGGTCCCGGCGGGGTCGTGATCGACGTCGTCGCCAGCGCGGTCAACCGGGCCGACACCCTGCAGCGGCAGGGCTTCTACCCGCCCCCCAAGGGGGCGTCGGACGTGCTCGGCCTCGAGTGCTCCGGCCGGATCAGTGCGGTCGGCGCCGGGGTCGAGGGCTGGAGCGTGGGCGACGAGGTCTGCGCGCTCCTCGCGTCCGGGGGGTACGCCGAGCGGGTCGTCGTGCCGGCAGGACAGGTGATGCCGGTCCCGTCCGGGGTCGACCTCAAGGCCGCCGCCGGCATCCCGGAGGTCGCGTGCACCGTCTGGTCCAACGTGTTCATGGTCGCGGGTCTCCAGCCGGACGAGACCCTGCTCGTCCACGGTGGTGCAGGCGGGATCGGCAACTTCGCGATCCAGCTCGCCGTTGCACTGGGCGCGCGGGTGCTCAGCACCGCCGGATCGGCCGAGAAGGTCGCGCTGTGTGAGTCGCTCGGAGCCGAGCGCGGGATCAACTACCACGACGAGGACTTCGTCGAGGTGGTCAAGGAGGCGGGCGGTGCCGACGTCATCCTCGACAACATGGGCGCCAAGTACCTCTCCCGCAACGTCAAGGCGCTCGCCACCGAGGGCAGGCTGGTGGTGATCGGCATGCAGGGAGGCTCGAAGGCCGAGCTCGACCTGGGTGTCCTGCTCGCCAAGCGTGGTGCCGTGATCGCCACGTCGCTGCGCTCGCGCCCCACCGAGGAGAAGGCCGCGATCTGCGCGTCGGTCGTCGAACACGTCTGGCCGCTCATCGCAGAGGGCAAGGTGCGTTCGTTCGTGCACGAGGAGGTGCCGTTCGAGGAAGCGGGACGGGCTCACGAGCTGATGGAGTCCGGTTCGCACAGCGGCAAGATCCTGCTCACGGTGGCTGGGTAGGGTCGGTCCCATGTCGACGCCCCATGACCCGCCTCCCGAGGACCAGCTGATGGTGATCGGACCCGACGGCCAACCCGTCGCCGTGGAGGCAGACGCTGACCAGGACGAGGAAGGCGGCGAGCGCAACGTCGCCGCCCTGGTCGAACAGCCGGCCAAGGTGATGCGGATCGGCCGGATGGTGCAGCAGCTCCTCGAGGAGGTGAAGTCGGCCCCGGTCGACGAGCCAGGGCGCAAGCGTCTGGCAGGGGTGCTGCACACCTCGATCGCCGAGCTCAAGGACGGGCTTGCTCCTGAGCTCGACGACGAGCTGGACCGGCTGATCGAGCCTTTCGACGACACCACCCCGACCGAGTCGGAGCTCCGGATCGCGCAGGCCACGCTCGTGGGTTGGCTCGAGGGTCTGTTCCACGGGATCCAGACGGCGATCTACGCCCAGCAGATGGCAGCCCGCTCACAGCTGGAACAGATGCGTGCACTGCCACCCGGTGCGCTGCCCGGAGCTCACGGAGAGCGGGGGCAGCCGGGTGGTCCGGGGGACGATGACGCCCACGAACGCGGCTCCCAGGGCGGGATGTACCTCTGAGCGGGTCGGGTCAGTCGCAGTAGTCGCAGAACCCCGTCGAGGGGACTGCAGTGTGGCACTTCGGGCACAGCGGCGGCATCTTCTCGGCGGCCGCGGCACGACGCTCGCGGCTGCGTGACGCGCTCAGCCTCGGGGTGAGTGCCCAGGAGCCCCCGCCGGCCGGCAGGTTGGCGCCGAACTCGCGGTAGCACTCCAGTCGCTCACGGGCTGCATGGTCATCGGCGTCGCCGGAGAGCGAGCCACGGGCCGACACGACGGTGGGACCATAACCGGCACCGACACTGCCCTCTGCGTTGACGCACAGCGAGGACAGGAGCGGCTCGCCGCGCTCCGCGCACTCGGCGGAGACTCGTCCGAGCACGTCACTGATCCAGTAGTGGCTCGGCCGCTTCGTGTGGATCTTGCTGCGGCTCATCGCTTCCGCGGCGAGCTCCTTGGACGTGATCACCGAGTGATAGGTCCTCGCCGTCTCGATGAGCACGTCCCTCGCGGCACTCGCCCAGGCAGTCCTGGCGGCTTCCTCACCCACCTCGGAGGCGTCGACGATCGCGTCGGCCGGGTCCGGCTCGGGGGCATCACCGTCCACGTCGAACCCGAGACCACGCAGCACCACCGCCGCCGACTCGGGCCCGCCGGAGAAGTCCTCGGGTGGCGCGAGCTCACCGGTCGCGCGCAGGTGGGCGACACCGAGAACGGCCAGCGAGTCGTAGGACGAGTCGTTGTGGAGCAGCTCGAAGTCACCGTTGGGGTCGAAGCCGTAACGGGACAGGAACTCGTCGGCCCCGATGCGGTCGAACTCCTCTAGGGCGAGCAGGACGTGCTCCGGCCTGACGGCCTGAAAGGGGGGCATGTACTTCACTCTACGTCCGCGCGGGCCGGGTTCCCTAAAACGGGCGAACCATCACCAGTTCGCCGTCCTCGCTGGCACCGCGCAGCTGGGTGAAGCCGCAGCTCGCCAGCACCCGGAGGCTGGCCCGGTTCTCGGGTCGCACGCTCGCCCGGATCCGGACGCCGGCCCGGTCGGTCTCCTCGAGCAGCGCGGTCAGCGCCTCGCTGACAGCACCGTGCCCACGGGCCTCCTCGACCAGCCCGAAGCCGACCTCCGTCTCCGGCACCTGGTCTGGTGCCGGCACGGGAGCGCCGAAGAAACCGATGGATCCGACGACGAGTCCGTCGGAGCTGCGCATGATGTGCCGCTGCCCCCAACCCGCGTCGGGGTCGTCGGGCTTCACCATCGCCGCTGCATCCTGGTCCGCCTTGCGCGGGTAGTCCCGGTGCCAGGAGACCCGCCGCTTTCCCGCGAGCATCCCGGCGGCGTCCTCGGGGGTGACCAGGGGCAACCGCAGGCGGGGCGAGGTGACGAGCTCGGGAAGCCCGCTCGTCGGAAGCCCGCTCATGGGAAGTACTTGCGGAGCTCGACGGCCGCGCCGTCCTCGTGGACCGTGAGGGTCGAGTGGTCGGCGGCGTCGTGAACCTCCTGCACCGCCTGGCCCATCGCCACCCCGCGGGCCGCCCAGCGGAGCATCTCCACGTCGTTGCGGCCGTCGCCGATCGCCAGCACGTCCTGCGGGCCGAGCCCCAGCTCGCGGGCCACGTGCTCCAGCCCGGAGGCCTTCGACACCCCCACCGGGGCGAGGTCGAGCCAGGCCGTCCACCCCACGACGTAGTCGGTGCCGTGCAGCCCGAGCCGGGCAGCCATCGCGACGAAGTCGTCAGCGGTGGCTGTGGGGTCGCGGATGATCACCCGGCTCACCGGGCCGGCCACGATCTCGTGGACCGCGGTCTCGATCATCGAGCCGGACAGCTCTCCCTGGGGAAAGGGCCGGTTGACCCGGTAACCGACACCTCGCTCCTCGACCGCGACCAGGGCATGGGGGTGTTGCTCCAGCACCTGCTGCACCGCCTTGCGGGCGTCGAAGGTCTCCTCGTGCACCACCTCGAGCGGCGGGTAGCGGAAGATCACGGCACCGTTGGAGGCCACCACATGGAGCCGGTCCGCGCCGGCCCGGGGCAGGTCGAGGAGGTCGGCGATGGTGTCCATGCCGTGTGGTGACCGTCCGCTCGCGAGCACGATGTGCGCTCCCGCGTCGACGGCCGCGTGCACGGCGTCGTACACCGCCGGCGAGATCTGCTCATAGCTCTGGCCCTCACCGTCGACCCACTTGAGCAGGGTGCCGTCGATGTCGAGCGCGACCAGCCTGGGCTGCCAGGAGGATGACTCAACCACCAGTGCTACCCACCGGCTCGAGGAACTCGCGGCCCTGCAGGTAGGGCTGCAGGGCCTTCGGGACCCGGACCGAGCCGTCGGCCTGCTGGTGGGTCTCCAGGATCGCCACGATGGTGCGTGGGATGGCGACCAGGGTGCCGTTGAGCGTGGCGATCGGCACAACCTCGGTCGCCTGACCTGAGCCCGTCGAGGGGAAGCGCCCACGGATGTCGAGGCGTCGGGTCTGGAAGTCCGTGCAGTTCGAGGTCGAGGTCAGCTCGCGGTAGCGGCCCTGGGTCGGCACCCACGCCTCGCAGTCGAACTTGCGCTTCGCGGAGAGGCCGAGGTCCCCGGCCGCGACGTCGATCACGCGGTAGGCGAGCTCGAGCTTGTCGAGCCACTCACGTTCCCAGCCCAGCAGGCGCTCGTGCTCGGCTGCGGCCTCGTCGAGGGTCGTGTAGGAGAACATCTCCACCTTGTCGAACCAGTGGACCCGGATGATCCCGCGGGTGTCCTTGCCGTGCGACCCCGCCTCCTTGCGGAAGCAGGGGCTGAACGCCACGTAACGACGCGGCAAGGTGTCGCCGTCGAGGATCTCGTCGGAGTGGTACGCCGCCAGCGGCACCTCCGAGGTTCCGACCAGGTAGGTGTCCTGGCCCTCGATCCGGTAGACGTCGTCCGCGGCCTGGCCGAGGAAGCCGGTGCCCTCCATCGCCCGCGGCTTGACCAGCGCCGGCGGGATCATCGTGGTGAACCCGGCCGAACGGGCCTGGTCCATGGCCATGTTCACCAGCGCGAGCTCGAGGTCTGCACCCGCTCCGGTCAGGTAGTAGAACCGTGAGCCGGAGACCTTGGCCCCGCGCTCGACGTCGATAGCGCCGAGGATCTTGCCCAGCTCGACATGGTCCCGGGGCTCGAAGCCCTCGGCCTCGAAGTCTCGCGGCGTGCCGTGCACGGAGAGCACCACGTAGTCGTCCTCGCCCCCGGCCGGTGACTCGTCGGCCGCCGGGTTGGGGATCGCGTAGACCGCGTCGCGCCAGCCCTGCTCGGCCTCGGTCTGGGTGGCCTCGGCCTGCTTGACGTCCGCCGCGAGGCGCTTCGTGCGGGCCAGCAGGTCGGTCTTCTCCTCGCCCTGGGCCTTGGCGATGAGCTTGCCCAGCTGCTTCTGCTCGGCGCGCAGCTGCTCGAAGTCGGCGATCGCGGCGCGGCGCGCCGAGTCCGCCTCGAGGGCCTCGTCGACCACGTCGCTGGGCAGCCCACGCTTCTCCTGGGCAGCACGGATCAGGTCAGGATGGTCGCGGAGCAGTCGTGGGTCGATCACCGCCCGAGACTAACGTTCAGGGGCCGGCGCGAACTACTCAGCGGGCGGCAGCACCAGGGGGAAACCCGCAGCGACCGGTGCCACGGCCGTGCTGGGCTCGCCAAAGGCGGTCCACTCCGTGCCGCCCTGGGGCAGGTAGTAGGTCGTCAGCGTGGGCTTGTCGGCGCAGAAGACCCAGGTGACACCGCTGTCGTGGGTGAACCCGGCCCCTAGCCGGCACGGGCTCGCGGGCAGCGTGGAGAGACCCGGCGAACCCGCAGGCAGGACGATGCCGCCGCTGCGGGTCACGGCGGTCGTGTCCGCAGGACCGTTGCCGGGCGGATTGGTCGCGTCGCTGTCGATGCTCTCCAGGAACGGCTCACCGGTGTTGCGGTTGAAGCCGTTCAGGAATGTCCAGGGACCCTTGGGCAATGTGCTCTCCAGGGTCGCCTTGCCACCGGCCACGTTGAGCCCCCACACCCGGTTCTTGGTGTCCACCACACGGAGCGTGTCTGCCCGAGCCGGGTCGAAGGCCCAGCCGATCGCCCGGACGTCGGCTGTCCCGGTGCGCTCGCGGATGTCGATCACCTTCACGCTGCCGTCAGCCAGCGAGTAGGCCTTGAGCTTTCCGCTCTTCTCCTCGGCACTCGGGATCTGGGTGTCCGGGATCGCCCAGAGACGGTTGCTGCTGACCAGCAACGCTGCCTGCTCCGGCGTGGAGCTGGCCGCCTGGACGCCGGGAAGCGCGTGGGGCGTGGCCTCGCCGGTCGAGGGGTTGAAGGTGATGTAGACGGTGGTGCTGGTCTCGCCGTCCGCACCGCCGGCACTGGTCACGCCGAGCAGCCAGTCACCCTCGCCGGCGCTGGTGTCGACCTCTTCCGGAGCGGCCGACGAGGTCTGGTCGGCGCCCGTCGGGTCGTCGTCGGTGGTGACCTCCACGCTGCCGCACCCGGTGGTGAGGAGCAGGGCCGCCACGGTCGCAGCCAGAGGCGCGACCGACACCCGGGAAATCGTTCGGTGCATGTGGTCCCCCTCGATGAGTTGGCCATGGTCTTGAATGGACCGCATGGCCAGGTCCGCTGATTCAAATGATCCCACATCGGGCCACCCGAGGCGTGGACGTGACTGAAGCCGCGCTGCGACCCAGCCGGCTCGGCTGGAGCGCCCTGTTTCTGGTGCTGTTCGCGGTGATGGCCGTCCTCGTCAAGACGCAGTGGCCACCGCTGCTGGACCTCGACACGGAGCTGGGCACCTGGCCGGAGGAGTTCACCCGGGCCCACGAGGGCGTCTACCACTTCTGGCGCTACCTGGGGATCGTCACCTCGACCGTGCCCGAGGCGGTGGCCACTGCCGTCGTGGCCATCGCCCTCGAGGCGAAGGGGCACCGCCGGGCAGCGATCTGGACGATCGGGGTGATGACGAGTGTCGGACTCGCGACCGCCCTGCTCAAGCAGGTCGTCGGCCGGGAGCGCCCCGTCTGGGACGACCCGCTCGAGGTGTTGACGTCGTACTCCTTCCCCTCGGGCCACGCGGCCGGAATCGTCGGCGCGATGGGGGTGACTGTCGTCCTCAGTCGGATGCTGGTCCGGCGGCGCGGCGTACGACGCCTGGTGCTCGGCCTGGCAGTCGCGGTGGTCGTGCTCGTGGGCGCTGACCGGATCTTCCTCGGCCTGCACAACTTCTCGGACGTGATCGCGGGCTACCTGCTCGGCGGCGTCCTGGTGCTGCTGTGGCTCGCGCTCTACGACCCCACCCCGCGGTCGATCGCCCTCGCCAACACCCCCCTGCCGGACGCGGTGCCGAACCAACGCAAGAAGCTCGCGGTGATCCTCAACCCGATCAAGATCGATGATGCCCAGCAGTTCCGGGTGCTGGTCGAGGCGCTGGCGGCGGACTCCGGGTTCGCCTCGGTGCTGTGGTGGGAGACCACCGTCGAAGACACCGGCTACGGGATGGCGCACGAGGCGGCCACCAGTGGCTGCGACGTCGTGCTGGCCATCGGCGGCGACGGCACCATCCGCGCGGTGTGCGAGGAGCTGGCCGGCACCGGCATCCCCGTGGGGATCGTGCCCGCGGGGACCGGCAACCTGCTGGCCCGGAACCTCGGCATCCCGCTCTACCTGCGCTCGGCGGTCGACGTCGCCCTGAACGGGCAGGACCGCGCGATCGACATGGTCGAGGTCAGCGGCGACAAGATGGAGGACGCGACCTTCCTCGTGATGGCCGGGCTGGGCTTCGACGCCGCGATCATGGAGGGCGTCAACGAGACCATCAAGGCGAAGGTGGGTTGGCTGGCCTACGTGTGGTCGGGCCTGAAGTCGCTGATGTTCCCCGCCATCCGGGTCGAGGTGTCGGTCGACGGTGGGCCGTTCACCCGCCACCGCGCCCGAACCCTGGTGATCGGCAACGTCGGCTTCCTCCAGGCCGGGATGCCGCTGATCCCCGACGCGGCGATCGACGACGGGAAGCTCGACGTGGTGCTGCTCTACCCGCGGCGGTTCCTGTCGTGGGTGCCGCTGGCCGTCCGCGTGCTGACCAGGAACAAGCGCACCGACGAGACCATCACCCGGATGACCGGCCGGGAGGTCGTCGTACGCACCAGTGTCGATGCCCCGCGCCAGCTCGACGGCGACCTGATCCCCTCAGGCAAGGAGCTGCGCGCCACCTGCGTGCACGGTCGGCTGCTGGTGCGGGTGCCGCGCTGACTCAGCCCTGAGGGTCGAGGAGGAAGACCGGGATGATCCGGTCGGTGCGCTCGGCGTACCTCGCGTAGTTGGGCAGGTCTTGACCATGTGCGCGCGGCACCCCCGACTTGCGCCCGTTCACGGTCAGCATCAGGTTGGGCAGCCCGGCGATGTCCAGGAGCGTCACCCGGCCCCTGGAGACACGCTGGATGAACTTGTCCGTGGCGGTGATCTGGGGGAGCAGCCGGGCATCCACGAGATCGCCCCGAGCCGGACGGCCAGGGGCGTCAGCAGGTTCACGCCCGCATCCTAGGGGGGCTGGCCGTCACGGACGGGCGTGCGAGATCGCGTCCTCCTCCTCGGGGGAGAGCTGGGTCTCGCTGGTCCAGTCGGCGACGTTCTTGGCGTAGCTGCGCGAGTCGTTGCGCCCCTGGATCGCGGTCAGCACGACCCCGCTGCCGCTGTCGTCGAGCAGGGCCATCGACCAGGAGAGCTGGCCGCCGGTGTCGGTGAAGGCGTCGTACCTGACGACGGCGACGTGCCGCATCGACAGCGCGTTCTCCGCCTTCAGCGCCGCAACCTCCTGCCGCAGGGCCCGCGGGTCCTCCGGAAGGCCACTGGCGTCAGCGCGCGATCGATCCCCCCGGCTCGTTCGTCGGCCCGTTCGTCGGCCCGTTCGTCGGCCCGTGAGGGCCACCGACAGCGCGGTCACGGAGAGCACGAGGGCGAGCAGGCCGAGAGCGGTGTCCACGAAGCCGAGAGTAGGTACGCCGGTGGTTCGGCCAGTGGAGACTCGCGGGGACCGGGGCGCCCGACGTGGAAAAACCCCGGCTCGACGCATCCCGCTCGGGACACTCGTCGGTGTTTCTGGACTAGTCCGAGACATCCATTTTCCCCCCAGGTGGCGGTGAATGTGGAGAATGCTGTCGTCCGCATCTTCAGGAGGTTGATCCCATGCGCTCTGCCTACAAGTTGCTCGCACACTCGATCGCCGGCCTCGTCGCCTTCCAGGCCGCGGTCATGGTGTTCGCCATCGCGGGCCTCTACAACTGGATCACTGACGGCAACACGCTGACCGAGTCCGTGATGGAGGACCAGTCCCTCGACTTCACCGGTTCCATCGGCTTCATGCTGCACGGGGTGGCCGGCATGATGCTGATCCCCCTGGTCGCCCTGGTGCTGCTGATCGTCAGCTTCTTCGCCAAGGTCGAGGGCGGCGTCAAGTGGGCCGGCATCGTCCTGCTCCTCGTCGTGCTCCAGGTCGCGCTGGGCATCTTCGGGCACGAGACGCCCTACTCAGGACTGCTGCACGGCTTGAACGCGCTGGTCCTGTTCAGCGTCGCGGTCCAGGCGGGGCGACGGGTCTCCGCACCGACCGTGGCGTCGGAAACGCGCACTGAGGTCTCCGCCGGACACTGATGAACAAGGATCAGGTCCGGGTCCTGGTCGGAGTCGTCCTCACCCTGGCGATCGTCGGACCGCTGGGCTGGATGTGGTGGGACAGCCGGCTGCCCTCGTCGTACTCCGCCATGTCGATGGGGCAGATGGACTACGGCGGAGGACCACACCGGTCCAGCGGAGACGCGAGCCACGGCGACGTCGCCCATGTGGGCAGGGCCGACGCGGTCAGCGTCGCCGACCTGGACACCGACACCGACCGCTTGGCGGACGTGGTGGTCGAGCTGACCGCACGACAGGGCAAGGTCGAGCTCGCCTCCGGGAAGACGATCGAGGGCTACTCGCTCAACGACAGCTCGCCCGGGCCCCTCATCGAGGCGACCGTGGGCCAGCTCGTCGAGGTGCGCGTGCACAACGAGTCGGTCAGGGCCGGCCTCGCGCTGCACTGGCACGGAGTCGACGTGCCCAACGCGCAGGACGGCGTCGCGGGCGTGACCCAGGACGCCGTGCCCGTGGGAGAGGACCACACCTACCGGTGGATCGCGCCGGACGCCGGCACCTACTGGTACCACTCGCACCAGCTCTCCGACGAGCAGGTCAAGGGTGGGCTGCTGGGCGGCATCCTCATCCACCCGAGGACTCGCGAGGTGGGGGTGCGCGACGTGGTCGCCCTGACCCACCTCTACGACGGCGTCACCACGGTCAACGGTCACGCGGGCGACGTGCGGGTCGACGCCGAGCCGGGTGAGCGGCTCCGCGTCCGGCTGGTCAACACCGACAACGGCCAGCAGGACGTCTGGTCGGGGTCGCCCTTCTCGGTGCGCGCGATCGACGGGGTCGAGGTCAACGCGCCGACCCCGGTGGTCGAGCGTTCCCTGGCGATCCCGGCCGGCGGTCGGGCCGACCTCGCGGTGGAGGTGCCTGCCGATGGCTCGCCCGTGCGCATCGGGGTGCTGGGGGACGCCGGGCTCGTGATCGGTCCCCCGGGCAGCGATGCCGACCCGGTCAGGCAGCCCGCCAAGGAGGTCGACCTGCTGGGCTACGGATCGCCCGCTCCGGTGGCGCTGGCCGCCAGCAAGCCGGACCGGAGCTTCGACTACTCCGTCGGTCGTCGACCCGGGTTCCTCAACGGCCGACCTGGCTTGTGGTGGAGCGTGAACGGGAAGCTCTACCCGGACATGCCGATGTTCGTGGTGCGCGAGGGCGACGTGGTGAAGGTGCGCATCTCCAACCACAGCGGCGAGAGCCACCCGATGCACCTGCACGGCCACCACGCGCTGGTGCTCTCGCGGGACGGAACCAGGGCCAGTGGCAGCCCATGGTGGTTCGACTCCCTCGAGGTCAAGAACGGTGAGTCGTTCGACGTGGCGTTCGTGGCCGACAACCCGGGGATCTGGATGGACCACTGCCACAACCTCAAGCACGCCCGGGAGGGACTCGTGACGCACCTGATGTACGAGGGCGTCACCACGCCGTACCTCCTTGGCAAGGACTCCGGCAACGTCCCTGAGTGACCACCCACGCCACCGGCTAGTTTGGGTCGGTGACCGAACCCGCCCGCGACGCCCCAGGGGACCCGCGGACCACCGACCTCGGGTACGCCCGGGTCGATGTCGACCGTGCCGCGCGCACCGGCGACCCGGAGGTGGTCTTCGGAGGTGGGAAGACCCCGACCCAGGTGGTCGGGATCCTGCGCGCCCTGCACGAGAAGCATCCTGAACGCGCGGTGCTGGCCACTCGGCTCTCCCCGGAGACAGCCGACCTCGTGCGGGATCAGCTCAGCGAGGCAGTCGTCGACGAGATCGCGATGGCAGTCACCCTGGGGCCGCTCCCGGTCAGCCGCGGGCTGGTCGCCGTGATCAGCGCGGGAACCTCGGACGCCTCCGTGGCCGCCGAGGCCGCCCTCACGGTGCGGGTCCACGGATCGCGGGTGGAGCGGATCGACGATGTCGGCGTGGCCGGTCTGCACCGGGTGCTCGAGGCGCGCGGTCGCTTCGCCGGGGCGGACTGCCTGGTCGTGGTCGCCGGCATGGAGGGTGCCCTGCCCAGTGTGGTGGGGGGCCTGAGCGGCGTACCCCTGGTCGCGGTGCCCACCAGCGTCGGGTACGGCGCCTCGTTCGGCGGCCTGGCTGCCCTGCTGGGGATGTTGAACTCCTGTGCTCCGGGGGTGGCCGTCGTGAACATCGACAACGGCTACGGCGCCGGCGTCTTCGCCGCGCGGGTCGCGCGCCGTGCCCACCCGGAGGAGCCCTCGTGATCGCCTGGATCGACGCCTCCTCGGGGGCGAGTGGCGACATGCTGCTCGGTGCCCTGGCCGGTGCTGGCGTGCCTCTGGGCGTGATGGCCGAGGCAGTCGAGAAGGTGGCGCCCGGTGTGGTGCGGCTCGACACCGAGCAGGTGCGACGAGGGGGTTTTGCGGCCACCCGTTGCCACGTCCAGGTCGAGGACGTCGAGCAGCATCGCACGTGGCGAGACGTCGAACGGCTGCTCGCCGGCGCCGGGTTGCACGAGGACGTCCGCTCGCTGGCCCACGACGTGTTCGCGAGGCTCGCCGAGGCCGAGGGACGGGTGCACGGCGTGGCACCCGAGGAGGTGCACTTCCACGAGGTCGGGGCCCTCGACGCGATCGCAGACGTGGTGGGGGTGTGCGCCGGGGTGGTCCAGCTCGACGTCGAGCGCATCGTCGTCTCGGAAGTGTCGGTGGGGGGTGGCACGGTGAGCACTGAGCACGGCCGCCTGCCGGTTCCGCCGCCGGCGGTGGTCGAGCTCCTCCGTGGGGTGCCGAGCTCCGGGGGCCCGGTGGCGCTCGAGCTCTGCACGCCCACCGGTGCTGCGTTGCTCACCACGCTGGCCGACGACTGGGGCGTCCAGCCGGCGATGGTGGTCGAGCAGGTGGGCGTCGGCGCGGGCGCGCGTGACCCCGAAGGTCACGCCAACGTCGTCCGGCTGCTGCTCGGCGAGGCCGGGTCCGCACCCCTCGTGGGCGGCGGGACCTCTGCAGCGGGTGCCAGCGGGATCGCGGTGCTGCTGGAGACGAACATCGACGACCTCGACCCACGGATCTGGCCGGTGGTCATCGCCGCCCTGCTCCAGGCCGGGGCGAGCGATGCGTGGCTGACCCCGATCCTGATGAAGAAGGGTCGCCCGGCGCACATGCTCAGCGCGCTGGTGGGCGGTGACCGTGCTGACGCCGTACGTCGCGAGATCCACCGGCAGACCTCCACGATCGGGATGCGCGAGCAGTCCGTCGGCAAGCACGAGCTCGCGCGCGAGATGACCACGGTCGAGATCGACGGGCACTCGATCGCGGTGAAAGTGGCCAGGTCGGGTGGGGACGTGCTCAACGTGCAGCCGGAGTTCGAGGACGTCGCCTCGGCGGCGCTGGCGTTGGGTCGACCGGTCAAGGCCGTGATGTCCGAGGCGGTTGCGGCTGCCCACGGGCTGGTCTGAGGGATCCCAACGGTGGACCTGACCCTGATCGCGCTCGTCTTCGGGACCATCTTCGTGGTCGAGCTGCCCGACAAGACGTTCATCGCGGCCCTGGTGCTGTCCACCCGCTACCGACCGCTCGCCGTGTGGGTCGGGGTCGGCCTGGCCTTCTTCGTGCAGACGCTGATCGCCGTGCTGGCCGGTCACCTGGCGACGTACCTCCCTGAGGTGCTGGTCAGGTCCGTGGCCCTGGTGATCTTCCTGGTCGGGGCCGTGATCCTGTTCCGCGCAGCCCCGGGGGCCGACGAGGGCGAGAGGCAGACCGAGGAGGAGTTCGCCGGCCAGACGACGGACGCCCGCACCGGGCTGAAGGCAGTCGTCGCCTCGTTCCTGGTCCTGTTCGCCGCCGAGTGGGGCGACCTCTCGCAGCTGCTGACGATCAGCATGATCGCGAAGTACGGACATCCGCTGAGCGTCTTCATCGGCGCCTGGGCGGCGCTGCTGACCGTCTCCGGCCTCGCCGTGCTCGCCGGGCGGGTGCTGCTGCGCCACATCAGGCTCTCCACCGTGCACTACGTCGGCTCGGCGGTCTGCCTGGTCCTCGCCGCGGTGACGGCATGGGAGCTGTTGGGCTGAGGTCGCTCTAGGCTGGACCTCATGAGCGAATCCACATCCGCTGCACCAGCCCCCCGGGTGTCGAGCGAGGTCGGCCGGCTGCGCACGGTGATGCTCCACCGCCCCGGTCCGGAGCTGCAGAGGCTGACGCCACGCAACAACGACAAGCTGCTCTTCGACGGGATCCCGTGGGTGAGCCGGGCCCAGGAGGAGCACGACACGTTCGCCGAGGCGTTGCGAAGCCGCGGTGTCGAGGTGCTCTACCTGACCGAGCTGCTCGTCGAGACCCTCGCGTCCGAGGATGCCCGCAGCCACGCGATCGAGGCTGTCACCGGCTCGCTGCGCCTCGGTGACACGCTGCGCGACTACCTGCGCAGGCGGCTCAGCGAGCTCTCACCCGAGGAGCTCAAGGACGTGCTGACCGCAGGTCTGCGCAACGACGAGGTGCGTGGCGGGTTCGGGCTGGTCACCAGCCTGCTGAACAGCGACGACTTCCTGATCGACCCGCTGCCGAACCTGCTGTTCACCCGCGACTCGAGCGTCTGGATCCACGACAAGGTCGCGATCACCTCCCTGGCGATGCCGGCGCGTGAGCGGGAGAGTCAGCTCACCGAGCTCATCTACACCGACCACCCACGCTTCGCCGACTCCTCCAAGATCCACGGGTGGCGCCGTGAGCACGTCGAGGGCGGCGACGTGCTGCTGCTTGCTCCCGGCGTGATCGCCGTCGGCGTCGGGGAACGTACGACGCCTGCGGGCGTCGAGCGTCTCGCCCGACAGGTCCTCGCCGACGGCGGGGCGCACACAGTGCTCGCGGTCCCGATCGCCCAGGAGCGCGCGACCATGCACCTCGACACCGTCTGCACGATGGTCGACGTCGACAAGATCGTGATGTATCCGAACGTTGCCGATCACCTCACCGCGCACGCGGTGACCGCCGGTGACGACGGCACCCCGTTGGTGGCCTCCGCCGAGCCGTTCCTCGTCGCCGCCGCGAAGGCGATGGGCATGGACACCCTGCACCAGATCGACACGGGGCTCGACCCCGTGACGGCCGAGCGCGAGCAGTGGGACGACGGCAACAACACCCTGGCCGTCGCACCACGGGTGGCGGTCGCCTACGAGCGCAACGTGGAGACCAACGCCCGGCTCGAGGAGGCCGGGATCGAGGTGATCGCGATCTCCGGCTCCGAGCTCGGCTCTGGTCGGGGCGGACCCCGGTGCATGTCCTGCCCGATCGCCCGCGACGAGGTCTGAGCCGCCGCTTGCCAGGCCCGGGACGTCATACGAACCGTGCCCTCGAGGCCACCAGTGGGATGAGGTCCCGAACTCCTGTCCACCGGCACGGGCGGGTCGGGAAAGAGGTCGTGAAAAGTAGATGCCCGACCGGTGTTGACGGGGGGGACAACATCGGTCGGGCTCTTCAAAGGTAATGCATGCCCTGAGCACCGACAACTCCCGGGCCAGCCAGTTGTGGACCGGCGTGTTCCAGTCCATGACGAACAGGTCAGCGGATGGTGAGTTGGCGGCTCGCCAGCCCTGCTCGCGCCGCCCGCTCCTCGGAGGTCAAGGGCGTGGTGGTGGCCAGTGCCTCGTCCAGCGCGCTGACCAGCTTGGCGGCTGGTTCCTCGAGGGCCTCGCCACCGGTTCCGAGGGGGAGGTCCCAGACAGGGACCACGAGCCCGTGCGCCCGGAACATGCCGATCAGGCGGTCGTCCTCGACCAGCCGCTCGGTGCGCGTGGCGTGCAGTCGGGCGAAAGCATCGAGGACGCTGTCCTCGTCGTGGGGGAGCACCCAGCGGAGATACTCGCGGTTGCCGATGGAGGTCCAGTACGCCGCCTCCACGCCGCCCAGTCGGTGCGTGGGCGCAGCGGCCTCGTTGGCCTGCTGGAGAGCAGCGGCCATCGAGCCGTCGGGGTCCTCGAGATCCGCAACCCAGTAGTCGAACCCCGCGTGCACGGTCACCTCGAGTGGCTCGTCGCCCACCAGGTCCTGGAGCCGCGGTCCGGATCCTGGCGACTCGGCCAGCCCGACCATGCTCCCGGGCTCGGCGTCGAGTGCCTTGCGGAGCACTGCGGCCAGGTCGCGGCTCGGGTCGCCGTAGGCGTGCTGCACCTGCAGGCCCAGCCAGATGCTGCCGTCCTCGCGGACCAGCGCGGGCGCTGCCCCAGGGAGCAGGGAGCACAACTGCACGCTGCGGTCGGTTCCCTGGACGCGCAGGGGTGCGGTGGCGGCGGGAACGAACTCACGCAGGGCGACGACGTCCGCCTCGCTAGGCAACCCGTCGAAGGGCCGGGCGACGAAGGCCGACGGGGCACCGGCCTCGGCCCCGTGGCAGGCCTTGTAGCGACGGCCCGATCCACACGGGCACGGCTGGCGAGGCCCCACGGGCGTGCCGTCACCGGGAGCCTGCGTCGATGCCGTCGTCGTGCGGTTGCGCTGGCGTGACTTCTTTCCCATTCCCGAAGACTAGAGGGGGGCCGGCGCCGCGACCGCGGACCGGTGGGTCAGGCGAGCTCGAGGACCGCGTGCACCGTGCTGCGCGAGCGCGTGGACTCGACCCACCAACGGGAGGCGAGGGTCTCCACGATGGCCAGGCCCCGGCCGGCGAGGTCGGAGACTCCGGCGTCCACCCGCTCCGGGGTGGTCAGCGCGCCGCCGTCGGTGACGGCGATGTCGACGCTGGTCGGCCCCGCGACCCAGGCGACCTGCATCGTCCCGTCGGCGAGCGGACGGGCATGTCGGACGGCGTTGCCGACCAGCTCGCTGACGACGAGCCGGGCATCGTCGCGGTCCTCGTCACGGGCGTTCAGGCCGCGCATCCACTCGACGAGCTGTTGGCGAGCCACCGAAGCGCTCTCTGCGGCGAAGGGGAGCTCGAGTGCCATCGCGTCGGCCTCCTCCATTCGTCGCACAGCGTCCGCCATGACTACCTCCGAGATCCTTCTCGTGGGCACCGGCCAACCCGGGTATCAGACATTTTGCCCATCTCACTGCTCCCCAAACTCATCAGTCGAAAGTTCTCACATGAGCCACTGCCACCCCGGGGGTATCAGTGATGATGGCCGACACTCCGATGCTCGCGCAGAGGTCGATGTCCGCCGGCTCGTTGACCGTCCAGCAGTGCACCCGCACGCCGCTCCTCACCAGGCGCCGGACCATGTCCGGGTGCTCGCGGACGAAGTCGATGCCAGGCCCGGCGATCCAGTCCGAGTCGGCGAACGGCCGAGAGCGGTACCACTGGGCGGGGTTCTTCAACAGCAGCACCAGGTCGAGGTCGGGAGCGAGGCGGCGAATGCGCCGCAGGGCCACCCAGGAGAACGACATGATCCGCACCGGGGAGTCCTTGCCCGCCCACCCGAACTCGTCGAGCAGGTGCACCAGCCGACGCTCCACCAGGCCGGCGTAGCGGGTGGGGTGCTTGGTCTCGATGGCCAGCTCGACCCGGCGTGGGTAGTCGGCCGCAGTCTCGAGCAGCCGCCGCATCGTGAGCACCTTGGCGAGGTCGGGATCCAGGTCCGGGGCCTCGTCGTCCAGGTCTGCCCACGGGTGCTTCCACGCCGAGAAGTCGAGGTCCTCGAGGTCGGCAAGCTCCATCGCGGAGACGACGCCGTCGCGGTGCGCCGTACGCCGGAGGTCGCGGTCGTGCACGCACACCAGGTGCCCGTCGGCAGTCAGCCGGACGTCGCACTCGAGCGCCTCGGCGCCCTCGTCCAGAGCGGCGACATAGGCACCGAGCGTGTGCTCGGCGTTGGTAGCACTCGCGCCGCGGTGGGCCACCACCTGCGGCCGACTCTGGACCATGGCGCCATTCTGCACGCCGCACGCCACGACTGGGGTCGTGGCGTGCGGTGGTCTGGGACGTGTTCGCTCAGCTGACCGCGGATCCGACGACCACGAGCTCGTGCGGCTGCTCGTTGTCGGTCACGTTCCCACGCACCAGTTGGGCGGCGATTGCGCCGAAGGCGGCCACGTAGAGCAATACAGCAGCCGGGACTGCCCACTCCGCGAAGTTGCTGATCACGAACTCCATCACCAGGAACGCCCAGAGAGCCCACGGGATCCAGCGCGCGACCGCGCCCGACCAGAACAGGGCGATGCCCAGCAGGAACAGTCCGAGCACGGTGCCGAGCAGCCCGCTGGCCATGAACGCCAGGGCCGGGCCCGACTCGACTCGCGCGATCACCTCGGCCATGGCAGCCCGGTGGGTGACGTCGCTGGACATGGCCAGGTAGGCGAGGCCGATCCCACCGAACACGGCATGTCCGAAACCGCCGATCACGGCGAGTGCACCGCCCATGACCGAGAGGCGAGGGGACGCGGCTCGCGCGAGCAGCGCCATGGCGACGACAGCGACGAGGAAGGGCAGCTGCGCGAGCACGAAGGTCAGCAGCGAGATCGTTCCCGGCGCACCGGACCCGTCGATGACGGCGAGCCGGTCGGAAGGGCCCGCAGCAAACCCCGGCTGAAGCATCACCGAGACGGCCGAGAGCAGGCCGGTGAGGACCAGGCAGGTCGCAGCGACGAGACGGGCAGAAGTGGTGAGCATGGCTTCCTCCGGGTGTTGGGGTTGCCATGGACGCTAGGAAACGCCGCAGTCATCGGTCATCGGTCAGAGAGGTTCCATGCAGTCCTCCCAGGTCGCGTCCGGAGTCGACTTCCAGCTGACACACGGCCGGCTGCTGGCGCCCTACTGTGGAGCCGTGAAACGGGTCGGCGCGCCCCCTGTGTGGGACCTCGGGCTCGCAGCCGTACTGGCGTTCGGCCCTACTGCTCGTGGCGCTGGTGGTGCTCCTCGGCTGGCCGATCGTCTACAGCCTGACCCCGCTGCTCGTGCTGTTCAACGGACAGTTCGTGCCGAGCGTCGTGGCGTTGTACTCAGTGGCTCGTCACGGCTCGGCCCGACAGCGGCTGGTGGGGTGCCCTCGCAGGAGGCGGGACGCTTCTCTACATCGAAATCCTGGTGCCGGAGCTGGGCGAGCCGAGCGAGATCGTCTTTCACTGGATGGTCAGCACGATCGCGTTCGCCCTCGGCTACTTCGTGCACTCCTATGAGCAGCGGGCGTTCTCGGAAGCAGGCCGGGCCGCACGAGCGGAGTCGAGCAGTCGCGAGCAGGCGCTGCAGGCAGTCGCGGACGAGCGTGCCCGGATCGCCCGCGAGCTGCACGACATCGTGGCCCACTCGGTGAGTGTGATGGTCGTGCAGGCCGGGGCGGCCGAGAAGGCGCTCGACGACCCCGAGTACGTGCGCCAGGCACTGGTCTCGATCCGCACCACCGGAAGCAGCGCCCTGACGGAGATGCGGCGGGTTGTCGCCCTGATCCGCGACACCCAGGAGGCGACCGAGCTCCAGCCGCAGCCAGACGAGGCGGACATCGAGAAGCTGGTGGCCGCGATGGAGGTTCCCACGACCTTGCGGGTCGAGGGCGAGCCGCAGCCGCTCCCGGCGGGTGTCGCACTCTCGACGTTCCGCATCGTGCAGGAAGCCCTGACCAACGTGCGCCGGCACTCCGGGGCGCGATCGGTCGAGGTGACCCTGCGCTACCTGGCAGACCGGCTGGAGATCGAGGTCGTCGACGACGGCGTGGGGACGAGTGCACCGGCCGGTGGAAACGGCCTGATCGGGATGCGGGAGCGCGCTCAGATGTATGGCGGCACGGTGGCCGCCACGACGAGCCCGGGTGCAGGTTTTCGGGTGCATGCCGTGCTGCCGACGGATGCGGCCTGATGACGCGTGTGATCGTCGTCGACGACCAGCAGCTGGTGCGCACGGGCTTCGCCATGATTCTCGAGAAGGCAGGCCTGGAGGTGGTCGGACAGGGCGCCGATGGTGAGGAGGGCATGGCGCTGGCAGCTGAGCACCGGCCCGACGTCGTGCTCATATGCTCGCCAAGCTCGGCCTGCGGGACCGTGTGCAGATCGCCGTGTGGGCCTACGAGTCGCGACTGGTGCAGGTGGGCGACGCCAACGGTTGAGCTCAGGGCGTCGGGCCGAGCGTGCCTCCTGCGCGGTCCGTCGGTGCCGGCTCCTTGAGTGAGCGACCATTGAAACGATTGTCCACAGATTGTCTCTACCTCTTGATTCATACATGTGTTCGATTTAGAATTGACCCATGACCCCCGCGCTCCTGGATCTCTTGACCGACACCGCTGACCCGGTGCTCGCCGGTGTGACGGAGGTCCACGCAGCGCTCGACCGACTGCCTGGTCCCGACACGACCAGCCAGCCAGGACGCGCGGTGGCCGAGGTGGAGAAGGCGATCCGACGACTCGCGGCCTACAAGCTCAGGATGCTGGCAGCCGCCGACAGCACCGGGGTCGCGGCCGACGCGGGGTTCACCGACACCAGCGCCTGGGTCGCCCGGCAGACCACCACCTCCCGGTCCGACGCCGCCCACGAGGTCGCGCTGGCTACCGAGCTGGCCACCGGACACGACGCCACCGCAGCCGCGCTCGAAGCGGGCCTGGTCTCCCCCGACCACGCCGCAGTGATCCTGCGCGCCGGACACGACCTCCCCGCCGGGGTCAGCGAGACCCAGCGCCAACAGGTCGAAGCCTCGCTGGTGGAGAAGGCGCGACGGTTCGCCCCCGACCAGCTCCGCCGGATCGCCCGCCGCGCGCTCGAGGCGATCGAACCCGACCAGACCGGGGTCGACGCCCACGAGAACGACCTCCTGCGCACCGAGGAGCAGGCAGCACGCGACCACGCCCGGCTGACCTTCCACGACAACGGTGACGGCACCACCACCGGACACTTCACCGTGCCCGCACTCGCCGCCAGCATCCTGCGCAAGGTGATCGAGACGATGACCGCACCCCGACGGATGCGCGAACCCCACGGAGACAGTGAGCCTCGCTTCGACTGGGACCACCGCCGCGGACTCGCCTTCGCCGAGCTCCTCGAGCACCTTCCCACCGACCACCTGCACCCCAAGAGCGCCGCCACCGTCGTGGTCACCATCGACCACACCGTCCTCCAGGACGCGCTCAAGGCCGCCCACCTCGACACCGGACACACGATCACCGCGGGCGAGGCCCGACGCCTGGCCTGCAACACCGGTCTGGTGCCGGCGGTCCTCGGCACCCGCTCGGTCGCCCTCGACCTCGGATTCGAGAACCGGTTGTTCTCCGAGGCCCAACGCCTCGCCAAGGGCCTCGAGCACTCCACCTGCGCCGCCGACGGGTGCGAACGCCCCTACGCCTGGTGCGAGCTGCACCACCGCAGGCCTTGGAGACTGGGCGGCCGCACCGACCTCGCCGACGCCCTCCCGCTGTGCCAGCGACACCACCAATGGATCCACGACACCGGCTTCAACCACCACCTGATGCCCGATGGCAGCGTCCGCTTCAGCAGGCGAACGTGAGGTGAAGGCGGACCCCGGCTCAGCGCTGGCTGCGCAGGAACTTTCCGAAGTGGGGGACGGTGAAGGCGACCGTGCCGCGCTCGCCGGAGAACACCAGGCCCTTCTTGATCAGGCCGTCGCGCGCGGGGGAGAGGGACTGCGGCTTGCGCGCGAGAAGTCTGGCGACGTCGGCGGTGCTGACGGCGAGGTCGCGGGTGCCCTCGCCCAGGTCGGCCATCGCGGCCATGTAGTCGCGCTCAGCGGGAGTGGCCCGGTCGAAGCGCGCGCCGAAGAACCCGACCGCCAGCTCGGCCTCGGCCTCGGGGGCGGCCTGCATCACGTCGGTCCAGCGGATCGGGTTGTCCACGGCGACGTCCCAGGTCACCTTGCCGTAGGCCTGCACGAAGTAGGGGTAGCCGTCGGTCAGGCGGTAGAGCTCCGCGAGTGCCTGGGGCTCGTAGGTCGCGTCCTCGGTGCCGGCCGGGACGATCCAGGCGCGCTCGGCCATCTCGCGGGGAAGTCGGTCGACCGAGACGTAGCGGAAGAGGCGCTCGGCGTAGGACTTGGAGGCGGCCAGGGCAACCGGCAGGTGCGGGAGACCGGCGCCCACGACGAGGAGCGGTGCTCCCTGCTGGCTGATCTCGTGGCAGGCGCCACAGAGCGCGCCGAGCTCGGCAGGTGGCACGTCCTGCATCTCGTCGATGAACAGGGCCACGCCCACGCCGAGGTCACCGGCGAGCGAGGCGACGTCGGTGAACAGCTCGATCAGGTCGAGCTCCAGGTCGCCGGAGTCGGCTCGGCCGGTGGCGGCGAGCACGTCCGTGGGTGGTTGCCAGCGGTGCTGCCGCGCGCCGGCCCTGCGGTCCTTGAGCTCGGTGCGGAGCGCGAACGCCTTGAGCACGCCGGTGACGTGCTCGACCCGCTCCTGGTCGCGGTGGCGGTGGGCGACCTCGCGCACTGCGGCGTGCACCGCCTGCGCGAGTGGAAGCCGCAGCGACTGGTCGGGCCGCGCCTCGATCTTGCCCGTGCCCCACGCCCGCTTGACCGCCAGGCTTCGCAAGGCGTTCAGGAGCACCGTCTTGCCCACGCCCCGCAGTCCGGAGAGCACCATGCTCCGGTCGGGACGGCCCGCCGCGACCCGCTCGAGGGTGATCTCGAACTGTTGCAGCTCCCGGTCCCGCCCGGCGAGCTCGGGTGGTCGCTGGCCGGCGCCGGGTGCGTAGGGGTTCCTGATCGGGTCCACGATCGGAGGGTATCGAGATGTCTAGCGAATTTCGTAGATTTCGCTAGCGAGTCGTAGGGTCTCGGCTGATCACTGGCTTCGCTCGCTGCTCGACCGCTTGGTCGCCTTCCAGGCCGGCCCGGAGTGCGTCGACCAGGGTCGGCACGTCCTCGAGCGGCAGCCGGAAGGTGCCGGTGCACTCCGCACCGCGCCACAGTGAGAGCAGCACCAGGCCGTCCTCGCGGTGCCACCGGACCCTCAGCGAGCGCGCGTCACCGCGGGTGTCGAGAAAGAACTCGGCTCCCAAAGGTGTCGGTGCGACCGTGGCCATGACCGATTCTCCCTCGCGAGTCGCGCTGAAACCAGAGCCTCGATCTCACTCTGGTTCTCACTCTGGTTCACCCCCGCCCACCCCGGCGAGGTCGGCGTCGGAGAACACCCGGGGCGTCCCGGATGACGGCGCAGGTGAGACAACGAGAGGCGCCACGTGGGGTTACCTGCAGGCGTTGTCGCAGTAACGTGGGCGCGTGCCCGAGCTGCCCGAGGTCGAAGCCTTGGTCCAGGACCTGTCGAAGCGCCTGGACGGTCGCGCGATCGTGCGTGTGGACATCGCGGCGTTCAGCTGCCTGAAGACCTATGACCCACCGATCTCCTCCCTGGCGGGAGGCCTGGTCGACGGCGTCAGCCGGCACGGCAAGTTCCTCGACCTCGACGTCTCCGGAACCCACCTGGTGCTCCATCTCGCCCGCGCCGGCTGGGTGCGGTGGAAGGAGGAGGTGCCACCGGTCCCACCGAGGCCGAGCAGCAAGTCACCGCTTGCCGCCCGCGTGGTGCTGGACAACGGCTCCGGGCTGGACATCACCGAGGCCGGAACCCGGAAGAGCCTCGCGCTGTACGTCGTCCGCGACCCCTCCGACGTCGAGGGCATCGCGCGGCTCGGGCCGGACCCGCTCGCCCATGAGTTCACCGTCGAGGTCCTCGGCGGCATCCTGCAGAGCGCCGGACGGGCGCAGATCAAGGGAGTGCTGCGCCACCAGGGCACGATCGCGGGCATCGGCAACGCCTACTCCGACGAGCTGCTGCACGCCGCGAGGATGTCGCCCTTCAAACCCTCGAACAGCCTGAGCGAGACCGAGCTGCGGACGCTGCATGACGCGATCCGCAACGTCCTCGGCGACGCCGTGGCCCGCTCGGCGGGCCTGGCCGCGAGTGAGCTCAAGGGTGAGAAGAAGAGCCACATGGCGGTCCACGGTCGCACCGGCCAGGTCTGCCCGGTCTGCGGCGACACGGTGCGCGAGGTCAGCTTTGCCGACTCGAGCCTTCAGTACTGCGCCACCTGTCAGACCGGCGGGAAACCGCTGGCCGACAGGCGGATGTCGCGGCTCCTGAAGTAGTCAGGAGGCTTGCAGTTCCTTCATGTCGGCGATCTCGGCTGTCTGGGCCGCCTCGATCTGATCCGCGAGCGCCTTCGCGTCCGCGTTCTTCCCCTTCGACTGCTCCGTCTGCGCCATCTCGATGGCACCGTTGTGGTGCTCGATCATCATGGCCAGGAACATCTGGTCGAACGCCGCACCGGTGGCCTGCTCCAGGCCCGACATGTCGCTGTCGCTCATCATCCCCGGCATGTCGTCCATGCCCGAGTCATCCGAGCCGTGGTCCATGCCTTCCATCGAGTCGCCAGATGACTCGTCCTTGCCCCAGTCCTTGAGCCAGCCCTGCATCGTGGCGATCTCCGGGCCTTGAGCCGCCTCGATCTCGTCGGCCAGGTTCTTCACCTCGGGTGTCGAGGCGTGCAGCTTGGCCATCTTGGACATCTGCACGGCCTGCTCATGGTGGGGAATCATCGACTGGGCGAACGTCACGTCCGCGTCGTTGAAGTCACCACCGCCGTCTCCGGCGCTGTCGCCGCTTCCGCAGGCGGTCAGCGCGAACGCCGCCACCGCCGCAAGGATCGTGGAACTGAGAAATCGCTTCATGGGGGTCTCCTGTGATGGGTCTGTCGTGGTGAGGGCGCGCACGTGCAAGGGGCCACCCACGGCCTCAGCCGGGAGGGGCCCGAGAGCCCTCAGCAGCGCTGGATCGACAGACGGAACAGGGACGGCGGGTCGGGGTCGCGACCACGAACCAGAGGTGAACGAACGGAGCGGGCCACCGACCACAACAGCGGTGGCACCCGGCTGACGTGGAGCCGCAGGATGAGCAACAGGAGGGACAGCACGAGGACGGCCATGCACATGCCCGTGGTGCCCATGCCCATCGCCGAATGACCCGTCGGGTCGATCATCACTCCAACGACAGCCACCGTGTCCACGCCCGCGGTGTCCACGCCCGCGACAGTCCTTGCCGCGTGTGCAGGAACGGTCATGGCGGCATGGGCAACTGCCTCGATGGCTGCGCCGCCGTGGTCGCCGCCGTGGTTGGCGAGTCCATGCATTCCGAACAGCCCACCCAGGATCACGAGCAACCCACCAAGCCACAACGCGTGTCGCACGGCGGTTCGAGGCTGCGTCCGGAGGCTCATTGCGCCCAAGTCTAGGCACCTGCTCCATGGGCACATCGGTGCTGCTCATCTAGGGTGACAAGATCCCATGCCCAAGCTGACCCCCAGCGGGAATCGCCCTCGAAGTTGTGCTCGTCTGAAGTGAAAGGTCACACTGCCCACATGATCGAAGTCCCGACGATCGAGGTCGCCCAGGTCCCCGATCCCATCCCCGAGGGTGTGACCGTCCTCGACGTGCGCGAACCCATCGAGTGGCGCCACGGACGCATCGACGGTGCCCTGCACATCCCGCTCACCGAGCTCCCCGATCGCGCGGGCGAGCTTCCGGTCGAGCAGCAGCTCCTCGTGGTCTGCAAGGTGGGTGGCCGGTCGTCCCAGGCGACCGCTTTCCTGCGGGAGAAGGGCTTCGAGGCCTTCAACCTCGCGGGCGGGATGATCGACTGGGCCGACGCGGGCCGTTCGATGGTCGCGGACAACGGCGAGCCGCTCGTCGTCTAGGTTTCACCCCTCCGTGCCGGAGACCAACCGACCCCAGCTCAACCGGCGAAGGCCGAAGGCAGCGGGAGGTCGAGGGCGACCTCCAGCCGCTGGAGGTAGTCCTCCCGTGCCACCTCCACCACTCCGAGCGACGCCAGGTGTGGGGTCTGCCACTGGGTGTCGAGCAGCCGGAGGCCGGCGTACTCGTCGCTGAGCCGCTCCACCAGCCCCATCAACGCGACCTTGGACGCGTCGCGCGCCCGGGTGAACATCGACTCCCCGGCGAAGAGACCGCCGATCGCGACGCCGTAGAGCCCGCCGGCGAGCGCCCCGTCGCGCCACGACTCGACGGAGTGTGCCCAGCCCAGCGCGTGCAGCTCGGTGTACGCCGCGATGATCTCCTCGTCGATCCAGCCACCAGATCGTGACGGGTCCGCGCACCCCGAGACCACCTCGACGAACGCGGTGTCCACCCGGACCTCGAAGTGCCGCGCGGACTGCCGCATCGAACGGGTCACCCGCAGTGACGAGAGCGGCAGCACGCCACGCTGCTCCGGTGACCACCAGGCCAGCTCGGACCGGCCACGCGCCGGCCGGCCGGGGGCTAGCGGTTCATCGACGGCCATCGGGAAGAGCCCGCGGCGGTAGGCGGCGAGGACCGTGCCCGGGGCGAGGTCGGCACCGATGGCCACCAGGTCGCCGACGCCGGAGTCAGCACGTGGGAGCCCCCAGGGGGTGGGGCGCGGTTCGACGGGCACGGGCTCATCGTCTCAGGGGATGTGGGTTGGTTTGTAGGCTTCACACATGAGCCTCTCCAAGCGAATCGGTCAGACCTTCGCACCCAAGGTCACCGAGCTTGCTCCCAACGTCACGGCGGGTTTCGTGCACCACGCGCTCGAACGCGCCATTCGTGGAGTGGGCCCGCTCGACAGTGCCGCGCTGGCGGCCGAGAAGCAGCTCGACGAGCAGAAGGGTGATGTCGACAAGGCCATCCGCGAGGTGATCGAGAACAACGTCCGGCTGGCGGGTGCGCAGGGCTTCCTGACCAACATCGGCGGGCTGGTGACGATGGCCGTCATGGTGCCGACCAACATCACCGGACTGGCGCTGATCCAGTGCCGGATGGTGGCGGGGATCGCCCACCTACGAGGCTACGACCTCGCGGACAAGCGCACCCGCAACGCGATCATGGCGAGCCTCCTCGGTGAGGACCGGGTCCTGGCGCTGGTCAAGAAGAAGAAGATCCCGGGAACCCCGATGGCCCTGGCGACGGCGCCGGTCCACGACCCGCACGTGGACGTCGTGATGGCCAACGAGGTCGCCTCCGAGCTGATCACCATGGTGGCCGGCAAGCGGATCGCCACCACCGTGGGCCGTCGGGTGCCGGTGGTGGGTGGACTGGTCGGGGCGGGTGCCGACGGGTTCTCGACGTGGAAGATCGGCCGTTACGTCGACCGTGAGCTCCTGCCGCGCAACCAGCGGTAGAACGACAGGCCGGCGCGCGCGAAAGGGTTGGTCCTCGACATCGCGACCATGCGCTCCTTGGCCTTGTAGCTGCGTGTCGCGTGGAACCGGTCGAGCTGACCCATCAGGTCCTGGACCACCTCGTGCAGCTCGATCTCCGACTCGCGCAGGCGCGCGCTCTCGTTGGTCATGATCGCGAGGGCATCGATGGCCGCATCCGCGACCAGGCGCTCGTCACAGGTGTCCGGGTCGACGAACGGCTTCGGGTCGCCGGGGACCAGGTCGTCCAGATCGCCGATCACGTCGTACCCGCGCAGCGCGAGCTCGCTGACCCAGGAACGACCGAGGTCGCTGGCCCACCGGTGAGCGTCCTCGGGCAGCGCCAGTCGCGGGGAACCGGCTCGTGTCGAGAGGTGCTCGTGGACCAGCATCTCGCGGACGAAAGTGCGGTAGTGGTGGTTCGGGAGCACGTCGTTGAGCCGCTCGTTGAGCCGGCGGATCATCGCGGACTCCGGCACCCCGAGTGAGGTGTTGGCTCGCGCGGTCGGGGTGAACTCGTCAGGGTCGATGCCGAACAGCCCGGCGAAGCGTTGCCACAGCAGGGTGGGACCCGACCCCGGCGGCGGGACCGTCACCAGGTGCACCCGCTCGCGGGGGATCGACTCGGCCCAGCGGTCGAGCACGTCCGGCACCTCCTGGACGCCCCAGAACCACTGCGCCACCTCGGCGTCCCGCTGCTCGTCGCGCAGGTTGTCCAGGAACCGGGCGTACTCCTTGGTTCGCCGGTGCTTGACGTTCTCCTGCCACTCGGCGGGGATCTGGCGCACCAGGTCCCTGGCGGAGAAGACGATGTGGATCTCGACGCCCGGTCCGAGCGACTCCAGCGCCCGCGCGACCTGCACCCGGGAGGCGGTCCCCAGGATCTCGTGGCTGATGATCGCAGTGCCGGGCCACGTCCTGACCTCGGCGGCGAGCCGGTTCCAGGCGCCGCTGGCCTCGCGCTCGAGACCACCCCACGGCAGCTCCATCAGGTCGAGGGCCGCGAGGAAGTGGGCGTCATGGCGGTCGGCCGCGTAGAGGACGCCGCGCTCGCGCAGCGCGTCCCGGTTGTTGAACAGGGTGTCCTGCACGAACGAGGTGCCGGTCTTGGGAGCACCGACGTGGAGGAGAACGCGTGTCGTCACCGGTCAACTCCCTGGGGCCAGACCCGGAGGCAGGCCGTCACGGCCAGCTCGAGGGTGCGCTCTCGGTCCACGATGCCGGGAAGCCGATGGTCCGTGGGGGCCAGGGCGTCCGGTTCGCCGTGCACAGCGTAGCCAGCGTCGCGGAGCTGCTCGGCGCTGGCAGCAGCGACCTCGCGCGCCCAAGGCAGCGAAGACGGCGGGACGGCGGGTTCGGCGACGTCACCGGACCCCAGGGTGCTCTCGTCCAGCAGCGTGACGAGCGTCCGGGACAGGCCACGCACGTGTGCGGGGCCCTGGGTGAGGGCCGTCAGCCGGTTGAGACGCCGGAGCAGGTCGGAGAGCGCGGCGTCGACGGTCACCTTCAGAACTGGCGGGCGCGCGCGCAGGACCTCGGCGGCCAGCTCGGCGGCCGTGCCCGCTTCTCGGGCGACGACGACGTGCAGTGCCTCGCGACGGCGGTGGCGCAGCCGGTTGGCGATGGCGGTCACGTCGATCTGCCCCGGGAGCCGGCCAGCGGCCTCGGCCCGGCGCCAGATGGCGCTCCACTTGAGGATCCCGCCGTTGCGAACGGTCTCGGCCCAGTGCTCCGCCATCATCACCTCGACAGGGCGAGCGATCACCACGTGGGTGGTCCGCCACGGCGTCTCCACGAGACCCTGGGCGAGCAGGCTCCGGCGTACGGCGGCGACGGTGGCGGGCGACCCGTGCAGCAGGAACCGGCGACGCCACGGGGCCGACCATCGGGTGCGGTGCTGCTGCGGCGTGGGGGAGGCTACGTCGGGCAGCAGGTGCGCGAGGACACCGGTGGCGAGGCGGACCAGCTCGTCCTCCGGGAGCGAGCTGGGGTCGCGCGCCGGGGTGCCGAAACGGCGCGGTCTCCCCGGCCAGGGGAGCGGCACGTCGAGCAGACCCCGGCCGGGTGACGCGGTCGCGAACACCCGGTCGGCCAGGCCGCCGAGACCGCGTGCGTCCGGCCCGGCGGCGAGGTTGATCCGGCGAACCAGCTCGAGGTGGATCGCGTCGGGGAGCGGGTGGAGGAGAGACGAGTCGCCGCCTGGGTCGCCGCCTGGGTCGGCGATGGAGGGCCGCCAGGCGGACCAGGGCGTCGTACCCCCGGCGCGCAGGTGTGCCGCCCACGCAGAGACGGCCTGCTCATAGGACGGTGCGGTCACGATCGACTCACGTCAGCCGCGCAACCGTCGCGCGAGGCGGGCCATCGGCCCGACCCCCCGGGCGCCCGTGTCGATCTCGTCGATCACGTAGGCGAGGGCCTGGATCGCCGCCTCGGCCACGACCGCAGGGTCTGCCTGGTCGGGGTCGGTCCAGGTCTCCCGGTCCGGCCAGACCGGCACCAGGTCGTCGAGCTCGCCGACCACGTCGATGCCGGACTCCTCGATCCGCTGGAGCCACTCGGCCGTGATCTCGTCGACCGCGGAGCGGTGTCGCGGTGGCACGGTCGCGCGCTCCCTGCCCGCGCGCTGGGCCAGCACGTCCTTCACGATCGCCTCGCGCACCCACTCCACATAGGTCTCCCGGGGCACCTTGCGCTCGGCGAGCTCGATGTTGAGGCGGCGCAGCAGGGTGACCTCGGCGCCACCGAGTGACTCGTTGGTGGTCTCGCTCTCGGCGAACGACGCCTCCTCGGCGATCCCGACGACGGCGGCGAACCGCTGCCAGAGCAGGTCCCGTGGGCCGCCGGTCGGGGGGACGGTCACGAGGTGCACCCGCTCGGGAGGCAGGTCCTTGCCCCAGGTCTCCAGGATCCGCGGCAGGTGCTGCACCCGCCAGAACCACATCAGCCAGTCGGTCCGGGCGTAGTTCTTCTGCAGCGCCTTGAGGAACTCGCGGTAGTCGCGGCGGCCCCGGTGCTTGACCCGCTCCTGCCACTCGGCCGGGATCTGTCGTCCCAGGTCCCGCGCGGTGAGCACCACGTGCACCTCGTGGCCGGGGAAGGACGCCATCGCCCGCGCGACGCTCGCCGGCTCCGCGGCAGCGAGGATCTCGTGACTCACCAGCACGTCGCGCCGCGCCTTGCGCGCCTCGAGGGCCAGCGCCTCCCACTGGCCGCGGGCGGCCTTCTCCTCACCGGCCCAGGTGTCGCCGATCAGGTCCAGCGCGGCCTCGAAGTGGTTGCCGCTGCGGGTGTGGACGTAGTCGATCCCCTGCTGCTCCAGGCGACCCCTGTTGAGCGCGAGCTTGTCCTGCAGGTAGCTCGTGCCGCTCTTCGGTGTCCCTACGTGCAGGTGGACCCGACGACTCATGCAGGCATTGTGCCCGGTGTCAGCGCCGTGACGACGCGCGAGGGGCTCGGACGGCCGAGCACGCCGGCCATCCAGCCGCTGATCTCCACCAGGGCGGGCAGGTCGACGCCGGTCTCGATGCCGAGGCCGTGCAGCATCCAGACGAGATCCTCGGTGGCCAGGTTGCCGGTGGCGCTCTCCGCGTAGGGACAGCCGCCGAGTCCGCCGGCGCTGGCGTCGAAGGTGGTGATGCCGTGCTGCAGCGCGGCGAGGGCATTGGCCAGCGCCTGCCCGTAGGTGTCGTGGAAGTGCACCGCGAGCGCCTCGTTCGGCAGGCCGGCGTCGTTGAACGCCGCCAGGAGCTCGCGCACGTGTCCGGCCGTGCCGACGCCGATGGTGTCCCCGAGGGAGAGCTGGCCGGCACCGAGGTCGTAGAGCCGCTTCCCGACCTGCACCACCTGCTCGATCGGTACGTCGCCCTCCCACGGGTCCCCGAAGCACATGCTCACGTAGGCGCGCACGTCCATGCCGGCCTCCAGGGCCCGCGAGACCGTGGGCTCGAACATCGCGAACTGCTCGTCGAGGCTGCGGTTCAGGTTGCGCTGGGCGAAGGTCTCGGTGGCACTGCCGAAGATCGCGATGTGCTCACAGCCCAGCTCCAGCGCCCGGTCCAGCCCCCGTTCGTTGGGCACCAGCACCGGAAGCGACTTCCCCGTCTCGCCCGGATCTCCCTCGATCAACAGCGTCATCAGCTCGCCCGCGTCGGCGAGCTGCGGCACCCACTTCGGGTGCACGAAGCTGGTCGCCTCGACGACCGGCAGGCCGGCGGCGAGCAGCCGGCGGATGAACTCCGCCTTCGCCTCGACCGGGACGATGCCCTTCTCGTTCTGGAGGCCGTCGCGGGGACCGACCTCGTAGATCGTGACCTTCTCGACCACTATTCCTCCTCCACCACGAAGAGCACCTGGCCGAGGGCGACCTGGTCGCCTGTCTTCGCGCCCACGGTGCTGACCGTGCCGGTGAACGGCGCCTTCAGCGCGAGTTCCATCTTCATCGCCTCCAGTACGCCGAGCCGCTGGCCCTCCTCGACAACACCGCCCTCGGCGACGTCGACCGCGAGCACGGTGCCCGGCATGGGCGCCGTGAGCGTGCCAGCACCTGCCGCCGGACCGTGGGCTGCGAACACGTCGGGGCGATCGAAGACGAAGCGTTGCCCCCGGTGGACCACCTCGGCGATGTGCGGCTGCACGTTCACCACTGCCTGCTCGCGCCGTCCGTCGATCGCCAGGACGGCGACGTGCTGCTCGGCCGAGAGCTCGCGGACCTCGTAGTCGCCGACCCGACCGCGCGTGCGGTCGACCCGGACCGTCTCGTCGAGCTCGACGATGGTCGGGGCAGGGTCTGCGGCGCTGCGCCAGCCGTCGGACTGGAACGGATGCCCGGTGTCCTGTGCCACGAGCATCGCCTGGACCCACGCCACGAAGACGCGGGCGACGTCGCGCGAGGGCTGCTGCACCTCGTGGTGGTCGAGCCAGGCGGTGTCGATGGTCGCGTCGCGGAACTCCTCACTCGCGACCAGGGCTCGCAGGAAACCGGTGTTCGTGGTCAGTCCGAGGATCGCTGTGTCGTCCAGCGCCGAGACCAGGGCACGCCGGGCCGACTCGCGGTCCGGCCCACGGACGATCACCTTGCCGAGCATGGGGTCATAGGACGTGCTCACGACCTGTCCCGTTTCCAGGGCATGGTCGACCCTGGCTCGCTCTGGCCAGCGGACGATGACCGCCGTGCCGGCCTGGGGCAGGAAGCCGTTCCAGGAGTCCTCGGCGTAGACGCGCGCCTCGATGGCGTGACCGTGGAGGGCAACGTCGGCCTGCTCGAAGGGCAGGGGCTCGCCTGCTGCGACCCGGAGCTGGAGGTCGACCAGGTCGAGCGGGGTGCCCTTGACGGTGACCGCGAGCTCGGTGACGGGGTGCTCGACCTGCAGCCGGGTGTTCATCTCCAGGAAGAACGCCTCACCGGTGTCGGCGTCCAGCAGGAACTCCACGGTGCCGGCGTTCTGGTAGCCGACGTGGCGGGCGAGGGCGACCGCGGAGCTCGTGACCAGCTCCCTGATCTCGGCGGTGATGGTGGGTGCCGGCGCCTCCTCGAGCACCTTCTGGTGGCGTCGCTGGGTCGAGCAGTCCCGCTCGAAGAGGTGGACCACGTTGCCGTGGCTGTCGCCGAGGACCTGCACCTCGATGTGGCGGCCGTGCTCGACGTACTTCTCGACCAGGATGGTGTCGTCGCCGAAGGAAGAGCGGGCTTCACGCTTCGCGGAGGCCACGGCCTCGTCGTAGTCCTCGGCCGCACGGACCACCCGCATGCCCTTGCCGCCGCCACCGGCGGCGGCCTTGACCAGGACGGGGAAGCCGGCATCCTCACCGCGGGGCACGACCGGGACTCCCGCCCTGACGGCGATCTCCCGGGCCGCGTCCTTGCGGCCCATCTGCTCCATCACCTCCGCGGAGGGCCCCACGAGGGTGATGCCCGCCGCCTCGAGGGCACGGGCGAACGACGGAGCCTCCGAGAGGAAGCCGTAGCCGGGATGGACCGCGTCAGCGCCAGTGGTCCTCGCGGCAGCGATCACCGCGTCGGCGTCCAGGTAGCTCTCGATGCGCACGGCGTCGTCGGCTGCCCGGACGTGCAGTGCGTGGGTGTCGAGGTCGGTGAACACCGCCACCGAACGGATCCCGAGCTCGCGGCACGTGCGCATGACCCGCAGGGCGATCTCGCCGCGGTTGGCGACCAGGAGAGTGTTGATGAGCGTCATCGAGAGCGATTCCTTGGGATATCCGGGATCTTCACATTCTGAAGATGCCATAGGAGGGCGGGGGCACCGGCGCGTTGGCTGCGGCGGCCAGCCCCATGCCGAGCACCCGGCGGGTGTCGAGCGGGTCGATGATGCCGTCGTCCCACAGCCGAGCGGTCGAGTAGTAGGGCGAGCCCTGGTGCTCGTACTGGTCACGGATGGGCGCCTTGAACGCCTCCTCGTCGTCGGCCGACCACTCACCACCCTTGCCTTCGATGCCATCTCGCCTGACCGTCGCGAGCACGCTTGCGGCCTGCTCGCCACCCATCACGGAGATGCGGGCGTTGGGCCACATCCACAGGAATCGCGGGTCGTAGGCACGGCCGCACATCCCGTAGTTGCCGGCGCCGAACGAGCCACCGATCACGACGGTGAACTTGGGCACCACGGAGCAGGCGACCGCGGTCACCAGCTTGGCTCCGTCGCGGGCGATGCCGTTGTTCTCGTACTCCTTGCCGACCATGAAGCCGCTGATGTTCTGCAGGAAGACGATCGGGGTCTTGCGCTGGTTGCACAGCTGGATGAAGTGCGCACCCTTGCGTGCGGACTCGGAGAACAGGATTCCGTTGTTGGCCACGATCCCGACGTCATGGCCCCAGATCTTCGCGAAGCCGCACACGAGGGTCTCGGCGTAGAGCTGCTTGAACTCGTGGAACCGGCTGCCGTCGACGAGTCGGTTGATCACCTCGCGCACGTCGTACGGCGTGCGGGTGTCCGTCGGCACGACCTGGTAGAGCTCGCGGGGGTCGGCGGTCGGCTCCTCGACGTCCCCTCCCTGGTGGTGGGGCGATCGCTCGTCGCTCGAGGGGGGAGGCAGCGTCGCCACGATCGAGCGGACGATCGCCAGGGCGTGGGCGTCGTCCTCGGCCAGGTGGTCGACGACGCCGGACTTCCGGGCGTGCACGTCTCCGCCGCCGAGCTCCTCGGCCGTGACCACCTCACCCGTGGCTGCCTTCACCAGCGGCGGACCGCCGAGGAAGATCGTGGCCTGGTCCTTGACGATCACGGTCTCGTCCGACATCGCCGGGACATAGGCTCCGCCGGCCGTGCATGACCCCATCACGGCGGCTATCTGCGGGATGCCTTCAGCGGACAGGTTCGCCTGGTTGAAGAAGATCCGACCGAAGTGCTCCTTGTCGGGGAACACGTCGTCCTGCATCGGCAGGAACGCGCCGCCCGAGTCGACGAGGTAGATGCAGGGCAGCCTGTTCGCGCGAGCGACCTCCTGGGCGCGGAGGTGCTTCTTGACCGTGATCGGGTAGTAGGTCCCGCCCTTCACGGTGGCGTCGTTCGCAACGATGACGCACTCACGGCCCTCCACCCGGCCGATGCCGGTGATGATGCTGGCACTGGGAACGGCGAAGTCGTCATCGTCGGCATACATCCCGATGGCCGCCAGCGGGCTCAGCTCGAGGAACGGGCTGCCCGGGTCGAGCAGCAGGTCGATCCGCTCGCGGGCGAGCATCTTGCCGCGTTCCGTGTGCTTGTGCCGCGCGGCCTCGGACCCGCCCTGCCACACCCGGGCGGTGCGCTCACGAAGCTCGTCGACAAGGGCCTGCATGCCGGAACTCACGGTGTCTGCCTCCTTGCGACCGGGGATGTTAATGATCGCTAACCTAGGCTACCCGCTGAGAACGTCGGCGGCCATAGGCTTCGGGTCCCGGAGTTCAGGAGCTCAGTTAGTGACCGCTAACCTAGGCGGGTGAGCGAACGCAGGCAGCAGATCCTGGCCATCGCGGCCGAGCTCTTCGCCGAGAAGGGCTTCCGCGGGGTCTCGATCGCGGAGCTGGGTGCCGCCTGCGGGTTCTCCGGCCCGGCCCTCTATCGACACTTCCGGTCCAAGGACGCCGTGCTCGCCGAGATGCTGGTCAGCATCAGCGATGAGCTGCTCACGGTCGGCCGGCAACGGGTGCGCGAGGCGGCCACGCCGGTGGAGGCGCTCCACGGACTGATCGACTGGCACGTCACCTTCGCCCTCGACCACCAGGCACTGATCGTGGTCCAGGACCGCGACTGGTCCGCCCTGCCGCTGGAGGCACGCGAGAAGGTGCGGGAGACGCAGCGCAAGTACGTCGAGGTCTGGGTCAAGCAGCTGCGGGCGATCCACACCGACCTCGCCCCGAAGCCTGCGCGCGCCAGCGTGCACGCAGTCTTCGGCCTGCTGAACTCGACCCCGCACAGCGCGTTCCTGCCGCCCGAGGAGATGCGCGCCCTGCTGGCGGGGATGGCGGCCGAGGCTCTCGCCCTCTAGATCAGGCGCGCCACGGCCTCGTCGTACGCCGCCACCGCTGCGTCGGCCAGTCCGTGGCCAGACGGTGCGTCCTGGGCGAGGGCGATGATCTGGGCCGCGCGGATGCGGGCCTGCTCGCGCTCCTCGACACCCGGAGCCACCCCACCGGAGGCCAGGGCACTGACCTCCGCGAGCAGGGCCTCGCGGGTGCGCCCGCGGAGGAGGAGCAGCACGTAGGGATCGCGGTCCACCTGCCAGGCCAGCTGGTAGAGCAGGGCCAGCGCGTGCACGCACGGCTGCGCCCACGCGTCACAGTCGCACGCCGTGTCGATGTCACCGGGACCGGGCAGCAGCTCCGAGCCGGCCTCGTCGGCGTGCTCCACCAGGTCGACCGGCAGGTCGCCGGCCTCCAGCGCGGCGGCGTAGCCGCTCTCGCGGGCCGCCTCCTTCGCGAAGGTCGTCCAGTCCTCACCATCGAGCCGGTCGACCTTGACCTGGGCCATCAGCGGACCGGTGCTGCCGGGGTCGATCACCGCTGAGGCCATCGCCTCGAGGACCACGATGGCGCCGAGCCGGCCCGAGCGCGCGAGCGACCGGGCGGTGCCCAGGTCGCCGGCCTCGACCGTGAGCTCCTCGAAGGAGCGCACCAGGGCGCGGCCCCACCACGTGGTGCTGCGCGCCGCGGCCCCGCGAATCCGGGAGAGCCGGGCCAGCACGATCGGGTCAGGCATGGCCGTCGGCCGGGTCGCCCTGGACCCGGAGCGTGACGAGGTCGCGGAGCTCCTCGTTGCTGAGCTCGGTGAGCGCCACCTCACCGGTCCCCAGCACGGACTCGGCGAGGCTGCGCTTGCGCTGGAGCAGCAGCCCGATCCGGTGCTCGATGGTGCCCTCGGTGACCAGCCGGTGGACCTGGACCGCCTTGGTCTGTCCGATCCGGTGAGCCCGGTCGGTGGCCTGGTCCTCGACGGCCGGGTTCCACCAGCGGTCGAAGTGGATGACGTGGTCGGCGCGGGTGAGGTTGAGGCCGGTGCCACCAGCCTTGAGCGAGAGCAGGAAGACCGGCGCCGCGCCGGCCTGGAAGTCGCGCACCATCTGTTCACGGGTGCGGACCGGCGTCCCGCCGTGCAGGAACAACGTGGGGATCGAGGCGTTGGCGAAGTGGCGTTCGAGCAGTCGCGCCATCGCGACGTACTGGGTGAAGATCAGCACCGAGCCGTTCTCGGACAGGATCGTCCCGAGCAGCTCGTCGCACAGGTCGAGCTTCTCCGAACGCCCCTTGAGCCGGCCGCCCGGCTGGCGCAGGTAGTGCGCGGGATGGTTGCAGATCTGCTTGAGCCCGGTCAGCAGTGCCAGTACCAGGCCGCGACGGGTGTCCTCGTCGGCCTGCTCGATCCGGTCCATCGACTCGCGCACGAGCGCCTCGTAGAGCACCACCTGCTCGCGGGTCAGGCCGATCACCTGGTCGGTCTCGGTCTTCGCCGGCAGCTCGGGAGCGATGCCCGGGTCCGACTTGCGGCGGCGCAGCAGGAACGGCTGCACCAGCTGGGCGAACTGACGGGCGACGGAGGGGTCGACACCGCTCTCGATCGGCGCGGCCCAGACCTTGCGGAAGGCATTGCGTGAGCCGAGCAGTCCTGGGGTGGCCCAGTCCAGGATCGCCCAGAGCTCGGTCAGGTTGTTCTCCACGGGCGTGCCGGTGAGGGCGACCCGGCACCGGGACTTGATGGTGCGCAGGTTGCGCGCGGTGGAGGAGGTGGCGTTCTTGATGTGCTGTGCCTCGTCGGCGACCACCAGGTCCCAGGCCACCTCGGCCAGGGTCCCCCCGGCTGACGACGCCGTGTCGCGACGCATGGTGCCGTAGGTGGTCAGCACGAACCCCCCGTCGAGGCCGACCAGCGACCGCGAGCTGCCGTGGAACCGGCGCACGGAAACCCCGGGAGCGAACCGGTGGATCTCGGCCTCCCAGTTGCCCATCAGGCTGGCGGGACAGACCACCAGCGTGGGACCGCTCGCGAGCTGCCGGTCCCGGCGGTGCAGGTGGAGCGCGATCAGGGTGATCGTCTTGCCCAGGCCCATGTCGTCGGCAAGACAGGCGCCGAGCCCGGCCCCGGTCAGCTCCGCGAGCCAGGTGAGGCCGTGTCGCTGGTAGTCGCGCAGCGTCGCGTTCAGGGCGGCCGGCGCCTCCTGCGGGGCGACCGTCGCGGCGTCGACGATCCGGTCGCGGACCTTGAGCAACGAGGCACCAGCGTGGACCTCGACCTGCTCGCCGTCGAGGTCGATGACCCCGGTGAGCGCGGACTGCAGGGCGACGACCGGCTTGATCTTCTGCGCGGCCTTCCGCTTGCGCGCCCGCCTGGCCACGACCGGGTCGATGATCATCCAGTTGTCCCGCAGCCTGATCACCGGCGTGGTGGCACCGGCGAGCGTGGCCATCTCCTCGTCGCTCAGCGGGTCGTCGCCGAGGGCCAGCTTCCAGTCGAACTCGAAGAGCGCTCCCGGACCGAACAGACCCTCGTAGAGCTGTCCCTCCCGAGGACCGGAGGCGACCTCCACCCTGGCCTGGGGGATCAGCTCGCCGCGGAGGCCACGGGGCCAGAACACGTCGACGCCGGCGCGGTCCAGCGCCTCCAGCCCGTGTTCGAGCAGGTCGGAGAGCTCGTCGGCGTCGAGCACCATCCGGTCCGGCACCTGCTGTCGTTGCAGCCGGTCGAGCGGGGCCCAGATCCCGGCTGCCTCGCGCAGAGCCAGCGACACCTTGACCCGGGCCCGCCGCGAGAAACCGTGTCCCTCGCCGAGCCACAGCTGGTCGGCGTCGACGACATGGGTGTCGTCGTCGGCCTCGTGCGCCTGGAGCACGACGACCACGCCGCCACCCTCCAGCACCTCTGCGGGCGCCTCGATCCGGAGCGTGAGCCGCACGTCGGCCGGGAGATCGGCGTCATCCTCGTCGTCGTGAGCGCCGAACCTCTCCAGGTCACGTCGGTCGGGACCGCCTCGCCTGGGCGTGACCGGCACCGCCGGGGGGCGGGTGACGGTGTCGACGACGGCATCGAGCAGCTGCCTGATCAGGTCCTCGGCGTCCTCCACCGTGGTGTCCCCGTGCGCGCGGGCGGTCGCGAGCGCCCGTAGCCGGTCGTCGTCCTCGGGCTGGAGTGGACCGATCCGCCAGGAGTCACCCGACTCGGAGAGCCGGATGCGGCCGGCGGCGACCAGCTTCATCGCCAGCAGGGTGGCTCCGCTGAGCAGGCCCACCGACGGGTGGGCGTCCTCGACCCGGATCGCCCTGGTGAGCACCGGAATCGCGCCGCGCATCGGCATCCGGATGGTGCGGCTGGGGCCCGAGAACTCGACCTCGCTGTCGCGCGGCGGGTGCTGCGCCACCAGCACGGCCTGCCCCTGCAGCGGCACGAAGCTCACCGACCGACCCGCCTCCCTGACCCTTGGGCGTCGAACCTAACCCGTGGCCCTGACAGGACTGGGCGAGCCGCTGCGCGGACTCCACAAATGTTGGATCGGAACGTCCTGAACGCCGATCGGGACGTCACAATCCAACATTTGTTGGGTCTGGGCGGCGCGGCGGCGCGGGGGCGCGAGGGGGGCTCAGTCCTGCACGCCGCGGATCGCCGCAGCGACTGCCTTCGGCACCTTCTCGTCGAACACGCTCGGGATGATGAAGCTGGCGTTGAGCTCCTTGTCGGTGACGACCAGGGCGATCGCCTCGGCCGCGCGGAGCAGCATCTCGATGGTGACGTCGCTGGCCCGGGCGTCGAGCAGGCCGCGGAAGACCCCGGGGAAGGCCAGCACGTTGTTGATCTGGTTGGGGTAGTCGCTGCGACCGCTGGCGACCACGGCGGCGTACTGCCCCGCGTCGGCCGGGTCGATCTCCGGGTCGGGGTTCGCCAGGGCGAAGACGATCGGCTTCTCGCCCATGTCCTTGATCCACTCGGCCTCGAGGACCCCGGGACCGCTGACCCCGATGAACACGTCGGCACCTGCCAGCCCGGCACGCAGGTCGCCGGTGACCCGCCTCGGGTTGGTCCGGCCGGCGAGCTCGGCCATCGCGGGCGGCAGCGAGTCGTCGTCGGAGGAGAGACAGCCGACCCGGTCCCACACGACGACGTCCTGGGCACCGGCGGCGAGGAGCAGGGTCACGATCGCCGTGCCGGCAGCACCTGCGCCGGCGACCACGATCCGCACGTCGGGCAGGTCGCGCTCGATGCAGCGCAGTGCGTTCGTGAGTGCGGCGAGCACGACGATCGCAGTGCCGTGCTGGTCGTCGTGGAAGACGGGAATGTCGAGCCGCTCCCGGAGCCGCGCCTCGATCTCGAAGCAGCGCGGGGCCGCGATGTCCTCGAGGTTGATGCCGCCGAAGCCGGGCGCGATCGCCGCCACCACGTCGACGATGCGGTCGGTGTCCTGGGTGTCGAGGCAGATCGGCCAGGCGTCGATGTCGGCGAACCTCTTGAACAGGGCGCACTTGCCCTCCATCACGGGCAACGCGGCGCCGGGACCGATGTTGCCCAGTCCCAGCACGGCCGAGCCGTCGGTGACCACGGCGACGCTGTTGCCCTTCACGGTGAGCCGGGGGATGTCCTCGGGGTGCTCGGCGAGCGCCAGGCTGACCCGGCCGACACCCGGTGTATAGGCCATGGACAGGTCGTCACGGGTGCGCAGCGGCACCTTGGAGTGCACCTCGATCTTGCCGCCGATGTGCAGCAGGAACGTGCGGTCGGAGACCTTGTGGACGGTGATGCCGTCCAGAGTCTTGACGACGGTGACGATCTCCTCGGCGTGCTCGGAGTCGGTGGCCGAGCAGGTGACGTCGATGACCAGCCGGTCGTGCCGCGACTCGGTGATGTCGAGCGCCGTGACGATGCCGCCGTCGGAGGCGATCGCGGTGGCGATCCGGCCGACGACCGCGGGGTCGGTCTCGGTGTGCAGTCGCATCGTGATCGAGTACGAGCCGCTGGTCGCTGCGCGTCGTTTCCGAGGGGCCGGGTCAGTCGGCGAGTCAGTCATGCTCAGCATCTTGCCCGTACCGGTCGGTTACCCGCGAGTCCGTGACCAGGATCGTCGACCCGGTGCGGCGACCGCTCTCGACGAGCCTGTCCCCCTGAGGGCGTCCAAGAACGTTGCTGTGGACCACCAGTCGGCCGTGCGCGTCACGACTCCACCCCGAGCGCCAGCGGCAGCACGGCCGCCGCACCGGCGGCCCGCAACGCACGCGCGGCCATCGTGAGGGTCCAGCCGGTTCCGACGAGGTCGTCGACCAGCAGCACCGGCCCGCCGTCGAGCGGCTCGTCGAGCGCCAGCGCGAACCGGCGCCCGACCGCTGCGACCCGCTGGGCCGAGTTGGCCGCCCCCTGTCCGGGGGCGACATCGGGGTCCACGATCTCCCAGCGCGCCACGAGCGGCAGTCTCAGGTAGCGCGCGAGCCCGTCGGCCAGGTCGCGGGTGAGCTGTGGGCGGCGCGCCGACTCGACGTACGCCACCCCGGTCGGTCGCGCCGACCACTCGGGGTGCCAGTCGCCGAGCACCTCGAGGACTGCGTCCACGAGCGGCCGGGGCACCGCTCCGTCCTCGGCGTCGGGACGGAACAGCGTCCGTAGGGCCTGCCCGTGCCCGAGGTCGGTGAGACGGCCGACGGCTCGACCCGGCTCGGCCCCTTCGGCGATCTTGCCCTTGAGGTCGATGCCGAGGTTGGTCAAGGCGCTCGGCCACATCTTGCGCGGCGCGATCGTGACCCCCGGTCGACGCAGTCTCTCGCCGGCCTCCTCGATGGCGGCGCCGGACACGTCGGCCATCAGCTGCAGCCCGCCGCAGTTGTCACAACGCCCGCAGTCGACGGCATCCGGGTCGTCCAGCTGCTCGCGCAGGAAGCGCATCCGACAGCCGTCGGTCGCGACGTAGGCCAGCATCGCCGCCTGCTCCTCCCGACGCGCGGCGGCCACCCGGTCGTAGCGCTCCTGGTCGTAGGCCCATTCCTGACCGGTGGCGGTCCAGCCGCCACGCACGCGGTCCACGGCCCCGTCGACATCGAGCACCTTCAGCATCGTCTCCAGCCGCGTGCGGCTCAGGTCGACATGGGTCTCCAGCGCGGCGGTCGACATCGGCGCACCGTTGTCTGCCAGCGCGTGCAGCGTGGTGCGGACGTGCTGCTCGGGGGGAAACGCTAGTGAGGCGAAGTAGCGCCAGATGTCGCGGTCCTCCTGGGCTGGCATCAGCACCACGGTGGCGTTGTCGGTGCCGCGTCCGGCACGGCCGACCTGCTGGTAGTACGCCACCGGCGAGGACGGGGCGCCGAGGTTGACCACGAACCCGAGCCGGGCGTCGAATCCCATCCCGAGCGCGCTCGTCGCGACCAGTGCCTTCAGCCGCCTGGCGAGCAGGTCCTGCTCGAGCGCGAGCCGCTCGGTGGCCTCGGTCTGACCGGAGTAGGCCGCGACCGCGTGGCCGTGGGAGCGCAGGTGCTCGGCGACCTCCTGGGTCGCGGCCACCGTGAGCGTGTAGATGATCCCGGACCCGTCGAAGTCGGCCAGGTGCTCTCCGAGCCAGGCCAGCCGTTGCTCGGGCCGCTGCAGCTGCAGCACGGCCAGGTGCAGCGACTCGCGGTCCAGCGACCCGCGCAGCACGAGGACGTCACCCAGCTCTCCGGGGGCCGCGCCCGGCGGCGCAAGCTGCTCGGCGACGTCACCGGTCACCCGCGAGTTGGCGGTCGCGGTCGTGGCGAGCACCGGGATGCCGGGGGGCAACGTGGTGAGCATCTGCCTGATCCGGCGGTAGTCGGGTCGGAAGTCGTGGCCCCAGTCGGAGATGCAGTGCGCCTCGTCGACGACGAGCAGGCCGGCGGTCTCGGTGAGCTGCGGCAGAACCTCGTCCCGGAAGGTCGGGTTGTTCAGCCGCTCGGGACTGACCAGGAGCACGTCGATCTCACCGGCGTCCACCTTTGTCCGGACCGCCGCCCAGTCCTCGATGTTGGTCGAGTTGATGGTGGCGGCGCGGATGCCCGCCCGCTCGGCAGCCTCGATCTGGTTGCGCATCAGCGCGAGCAGCGGAGAGATGATCACGGTGGGTCCGGCACCCAGCCCACGCAGCAGCGCGGTCGCGACGAAGTAGACCGCCGACTTGCCCCAGCCGGTCTTCTGCACGACGAGCACCCGGCGCTGTCCGACCACGAGCGCCTCGATCGCGGCCCACTGGTCGTCGTGCAGCCGGGCGTCCTCGCGACCGACGAGGGCGCGCAGGTGGTGCTCGGCCTCGTCCCGGGCACTGGTGGTGCTGATCGTCGATTCGGTCACTGCCCCTGTCTACCAACACGAGCCGACATGTTCACCGTGGCCTCTCCCGCTGGCCACCGGCAACGTCACCACTTCGGAGATCCAGGACGCGACTCCCGCCGTACAGGTCAGCCACATCAGCCAGCGCAGCTGCTACGGACCCGGGGCAACCTGCCGGCGCGGTTCGCCCCGCTGGTCGCCACCACGGGCGGCGCCACCGGGCCAGCACACCGGTGCACGCCGGAGCCCACGTTCAGCCAGGTGCCGGACCTGAGGTCGATGACCGGCAAGGCGATCGACCTGCTGTCGAGGAACGCAGCCGGCAAGCGGAAGGGGTTCTTCCTGCAAGTGGAGGATGGCAGCACCCTGTGGTCGGCCTGATCGACCAGACCGACCTGTTCTTTATCATCAACGGGGCACTGTCGGCGGGCGAGGACCGACTTCCCCCCTCGAAAACTGCCAAGCCCTACTCCCGCCGCACGACGACGGCGCCGGTGTTGGTCGCCACGGCGATCAGGCCGGCGCTGGCGGCGAGCTGGTAGGGCCAGTAGGTGGTGTTGATCCCGTCGGTGGGCAGCGCCGCCGACGTCAGCTGGCCGGTGCGAAGGTCGAGGGTGTGCAGCGCCGTCGTACCGCCGATCAGGGCATGGTCGACGTCCAGCATCGCGATGCTGTCCAGCTCGAAGCCGTAGGGCAGGAACTGGGGCCGGTCGGGGAACTCCCGGGTCCAGAGCCGGCGCCCGCTCTCGATGGCGTACGCCGACCAGCGGGTCCCGGCCCGGACCAGGATCCGGCCGGATCGCAGCGCCGCGTCGAAGTAGGCGCCGCGCGCGGGCACGGCGTACCAGACCTGGCTCCCCTTGGCGTCGATCGCGATCAACCGGGTGGTCTGGGTCTGGGCGCTCCAGTCCGACACGATCGCCATCCCGATGCCCGGGTCGGTGCCGATGACGTGGAGGTCGGAGCCCTTCGCAGCACGTCGTGTCCAGATCGTCTTGCCGTCCTTGGCCGAGACCAGCGCCAGTGTGGTTCCGGCAGGGCGCGCCTCCACCGACGCGGGATCGAAGAGCCGGAACTGCTCGCGGCCACCGAGCAGCAGGGTCTCCTCGCCGAGCTCACCGAGGAAGTCGCCGGAGTCGGCGTCCAGGGTCCGTTCCCACACCTGTGAGCCATCCACGCCCGAGAGCCGCACCAGCCGTTCGTCGGATCCCTGGCCCGGAGCGAGGACGGCGACGTCCTCGTTGTCGAGGATCTGGGTCGCGAAGGGGTCGTCCGGTCCGATCGCGACCTCGCCCAGGGTGGTGCACCAGACCCGCTGGCCGTTCCTGGCACCCATCCCGACGAGGTCGGGCGGAGCCTTCGCGGGCATGGTGGCAACGAGATAGCGGCTGTCGCTGGCGTCGTACGCCGACCGCTTGGTGTCCACCTCGACGCTCCAGCGTGGCTCGAGGGTGGTGTCGTCGAGCATCGTGAAGTCGGGGTTGTCCCGCGTGCGTACGCCGATCCCCTGGGCGAACGCACCGACCTGGGCCCACTGCTCGTAGTGGTAGCCGACGGCGCCGAGGATCTCGCCGAAGGGAGCCGCCGCCTTCTCCAGCGCCGCGACGAGGGCGTCGCGATCCTGGTCGGGCTGGTCCAGGCGCTCCTCGGCGTCGAGGAACGGGGAGGTCGAGTCTGCGGCGGTGACGTGCGTGACCTGGCCGCCACAGTCCGGCAGCAGCCTCGGGACCGCGACGGCACCGACCCCGGCGAGGACGACAGCGCCGACGACGAGCCCGGTCACCCACGCGCGTCTGCCCACGCCGGACAGCGTAGGGGTCAGCCTCGGCGGCTGCGGATCTCCTCGTTGATCGCGGGCACGACCTCGTGCATGTCCCCGACGACGGCGTAGGTGGCCTTGGTCATCATCGGCGCCTCGGCGTCGGTGTTGATCGCGATGATGACCTTCGAGCTCGCGCAGCCCGCCCAGTGCTGGATCGCCCCGCTGATGCCACAGGGGATGTAGACCTCGGGAGCGATCCGGCTGCCGGTCTGGCCGACCTGCTCGTGGTGCGGACGCCACCCGAGCGAGGTCACCACCCGCGAGACTCCCAGCGAGCCGCCGAGCAGGTCGGCGAGCTCGATCACGCCCTTGAAGCCGTCGGGACCGCCGGCGCCACGACCGGCGCCCACCACGATCCTGGCCGACTTCAGGCTCCCGGAGTCGTCGGTGCCCGCGTGCTCCACGGAGACGACTCGCACCACGAGATCCTCCGGAGCCAGCTCGACGCCCAGTCTCTGCACCGTGCCGGCGCCGGGCTCTGCCGCCGCCTCGGGCTCGACGGCGTGTCCGGCGACGGCGAACACGGCCGGCCGGTGCGTGAGGCGCATCTCCTCCAGTGCGGCACCGCCGACCACCTGCCGGGTGACGACGAACGGAGAGAGCCCGCCGAACGAGACGACGTTGGCCGCCATCGCGACCCCGAGGCGGGTGGCCACGCGGGCCATCACCTCGTTGCCCCGGTTGGTCCCGCCGGCCATCACGACCACGGAGCCAGCCGCCTGCCGGGCCGCGAGCACTGCGGTCGCTGTCGCCGCTCCAGAGAACTGGGCGAAGTCATCACTCTCGGCGTGGTGCACCGTCCGGACGCCGTACGTCGCGAGCTCGGCCGGTGCGCCCTCGGGGGCAGGCCCGACCAGGACCGCGTCGATCGGCACACCGCCACCGGCAGCCGAGAGGCCGCGCGCGAACGTCACGGTCTCGAGGGACACCTCGTTGACCCCGTCAGGGGTCGTCTCGACGTAGACCAGGATCATCGGCCGACCCCCAGACGCTGCAGCAGGTCGACGACACTGCCCGCGGCCTCCGGTCCCTCACCGAGCAGCTCGACCGTCGAGGGCGACGGAGGCGGCAGGCTGAGCTGCACCCGTCCGCTGCCCAGAGGCGCCTGGGACACGGGCCGCGTCTCGACCTCGATCTTCTTGGCCTTCATCCGGCCGGTGATCGTGGGATAACGCGGCTCGACGCCGCCCTCCATCACGGTCACCACGGCGGGGAGCGGGACCTCGTAGGTCTCGCGACCGTCCGGCCCGTCACCCTGCAGCCGGACGACGCCGTCCTTCTCGGTCACGGTCTGCATCCCGGTCACCACCGGCCGGGACAGCTCGTGTGCCAGCCGGATGCCGACCTGGAAGTCACCGGAGTCGGCGGCGTCGTTGCCGAGCAGCACCAGGTCGTGGCTCGTCCCGGCGGCCTCGTGGGCACGGACCACCGCAGCGATCTCGCGGGCCACGTCGGCCGGTCCCAGCGTGACCGGCTCCGCCTCGACCAGGACCGCAGCGGTGCAGCCGACCCCCAGGGCGGAACGGAGCTGCTCGACGGCGTCGGCGTCACCGACCGAGAGCACGGTCGCCGTTCCACCCGTTGCCGAGGCGACCTGCACAGCCAGCTCGACAGCACAGCTGTCGTGATTGCTGAGCGTGTAGCCGACGAAACGGGCGTCGGCGGACTGGGCGTCCTCCGTCAGCAGCACCTCGCCCGAGAAGTCCGGCACCCGCTTGATGCAGACGAGCACGTTCACGGTGTCACCCGGCATCAGCGCCTCACCGGATCCGCTCGTTGCCCGGGTCCAGCAGCGGGGTTGCGTCCACGGAGCCGATCGTCACCGGGTAGAGCTCCTCCATGTAGGACACGGCCAGCTGGTTGCCGATCGTGGCCTGCTCGGGAGGCAGGTAGGCCATCAGCACGTGCTTGCCCAGGGACGGCGCCGAGCCGGCCGAGGTCACGTAGGGGTGGTGCCCGTGGCCGTCGGTCAGGAGCTGCCCCTCGCTGGTCAGGACCGGCTCGCCACCGAGCATGTAGCGCTTGGTCCCGCTGGCGGAGGTGTGGTCGTCGACGGTCAATGTGCACAGCACCGAGGCCGGTGCTTCCTCGCGCTGGGCGAGATAGGCCTCGCGACCGACGAAGTCCGCCGCCTTGACCTTGGGACGCTGCATCCCGGCCTCGACGATGGACCGCTCGGCGTCGAGCTCGGCACCGTAGGCGCGGTAGCCCTTCTCGAGCCGGCCGGTGCTGCCGTAGACGCCGATGCCGACGGGCACGGCACCGTGGTCCTTCCCGGCCTCCAGCACGGCGTCCCACAGCTGCGGGGCGGCCGCGAACGGGACGTAGAGCTCCCAGCCCAGCTCGCCCACGTAGGAGATCCGCGAGGCGAGGACCGGGCTGTCCACACCCTTGACCGAGATCTCGCGGCTGGTCAGGAAGCCGAAGCCCTCGTTCGACACGTCGTCCGGCGTGAGGTTGCTCAGGATGTCGCGCGCACGCGGACCCCACAGACCGATGGTCGAGATCTCCTCGGTGCTGTCGTGCAGGTCGGCCCCGTCGGCGAGGTGCCGGGTGAACCACTGCAGGTCGGCCCGACCGTGGGCCCCGCCGGTGACCACGCGGAAGTGGTCCTCGCCGAGCCGCATCACCGTGAGGTCGGACAGGAAGCCGCCCTTCGCGTCCAGGACCGGGGTGTAGATCACCTTGCCGACGGCCACGTCGCACTGCGCGACGCAGGTCTGCTGCACCGAGGCGAGGGCACCGGGTCCGGTGATGTCGAACATCGAGAACGCGGTCAGGTCGATCACGCCTGCGTTCTCACGCATGGCGAGGTGCTCGGCGTTGATGATCGGGCTCCACCAACGGGAGTCCCACTCGTGCTCGCGAGGCATCACCGCGTCGCCGTACTTCTCGACGAGATGGGCGTTCGACTCATACCACCAGGGCCGCTCCCAGCCGACGGTCTCGTAGAACACCGCGCCGAGGGCCTTCTGGGACTCCGCCATCGGTGCCCACCGGACGCCTCGGTCGGACTCGTACTGCTCGCTGGGGTGGATGATCCCGTAGGTCTTGATGAACGCCTCGCTCGCACGGGCGCGCACGTGCTCGCGCTCGTTCTCGTGCGGGTAGAAGCGGGCGATGTCGCTGTGGGAGATGTCGATCTCCGAGTGCCCGTGGGTCATCCACTCGGCGACGGCACGGCCGACGCCCGGCCCCTCCTTGATCCACACGGCCGCGGAGACCCACAGTCCCTTGACCTCGCTCTCGCCGAGGATCGGGGACCCGTCGGCGGTGAGTGAGAGCAGCCCGTTGATCGCGTAGCGGATCTCGGCGCCCTCGGCGCCGAGCAGCTCGGGCATCAGCTCCAGCGCCTGCTCGAGCTGCGGGTCGAAGTCGTCCTCGGTGAACGGCATCTCGGTCGGTGACAGCTTGGCCTGGTCGAGCGAGGGGATCTCCTCGGGCTCGTGCAGGATCGCACGGTGGGCGTAGGAGCCGACCTCCATGTCGGCGCCGTGCTGGCGTTCGTAGCAGAGCGTGTCCATGTCCCGCACGATCGGGAACGAGATCTCGCCCTCGCGCTCGGCGAGCTGCGGGCACGGGCCGACGGAGATCATCTGGTGCACCGCCGGGGTCAGTGCGATCTTCACCCCGGCCATGTCGCCGATCTTCGGGCTCCACACGCCGCAGGCGATCACGACGTACTCGGTCTCGATGTCGCCCTGGTTGGTGACGACCTTCGTGATCCTGGGGCCATCTCCGGCGTCGTCCACACCGAGGTCCTCGACCTCGACGTTGGGTACGACGGTCAGCGCGCCCTTGGCGAGAGCGTTCTCGCGCATGATCGTGCCTGCTCGCAGCGAGTCGACCACGCCGACCGAGGGCGTCCAGAAGGCACCGATGATCTGCTCGGCGTCCAGGAACGGCACCTTCTCCACCACGAACTCGGGCGAGACCAGCTCGGCGTCGATGCCCCATGCCTTCGCGCTGGACATCCGTCGGCGCAGCTCCTCCATCCGCTCCGGGGTGCGCGCCACCTCGAAGCCGCCGGACTCGGTGAAGACCCCCATCTCCTTGTACTGGCGCACCGAGTCCAGCGTCAGGTCGGTGATCTCGCGCGAGTGGTCGATCGGGAAGATGAAGTTCGAGGCGTGTCCGGTCGAGCCCCCGGGGTTGGGGAGCGGACCCATGTCGAGCTGGACGATGTCGGTCCAGCCGAGCTCGGCGAGGTGGTGGACGAGGCTGTTGCCGACGATGCCGGCTCCGATGACGACGACCTTGGCGGTGGCGGGGACTGTAGCCACGAGGGCCTCCTAGGATGGTGCGAGGTGCTGTTGCGAATAACGCAACCTGATGCACGATACGGAACAACTCTAGAATCGGTCAGGGGCCCCGCACCTGTCAAGATGCGGGGCCCCAATTGCCTGATCTACCTGCGCTTCAGCTCAGCCCAGCCAGGCGTCGACCTTGTCCTTGTTCTCGGCGATCCACTTCTCAGCCGCCTCGTCGGAGGACATTCCGTCCTTGGCGATGTACTTGCCGACCAGGTTCTGGTCGTCGTTGGTCCACTCGAAGTTCTTGACCAGGTCGACGGCCGGCGAGCCCTCCTCGACCCACGAGGTGGAGAGGATCTTCTTCAGGGTGGTCTCGGGGTAGTCGCAGGCGACCTTGGCCGGGACCGCCTGGCAGCCATCGGTGTACGGCGGCAGCTTGACCGGCACCAGGGGGACCTCGGCGAAGAGCCACTGCGGCTCGTAGAAGTAGCCGATCAGGAACTCCTTGTTCTTCTCGGCCTTCTCGAACGCCGCGATGCTGGCGGCCTCCGAGCCGGAGAACGTCACCTTGAAGTTCAGCTTCAGGTTGCTGATGATCGCCTCGTCGAACTGCACGTAGGACGGGTCTGCTCCCAGGAACGAACCCTTGCCACCCGACTCCGAGGTCTTGAACTGATCGGCGTACTTGTTCAGGTTCTTGTAGTCGGTGATGTCCGGGTACTTCTCGGCCAGCCACGGGGGCACGTACCAGTGGATGATTCCGACGTTGCCGGTCGGGCCGCCGTCCTCGGCGCTGCCGTCGCCTTCGGCGGCGAAGAACTTCTTCTCGAGGTCCGGGTGGCCCCAGTCCTCGATCACCACGTCGACGTCGCCGGTGCCGAAGCCCTGCCAGGACACGTCCTCCTTGAGCTCCTTGTAGTTGACCTTGCAGCCGAGCTCCTGCTCCGCGACCTTGCCCACCACGTAGGCGTCGGCCTCGTAGCCGACCCAGGGGTTCACGGCCATGTTCAGCTCGCCACAGTCACCGCCGGAGCTGGCCTCGTTCTCCTTGGTCTGCTCGTCGATGGAGCCACCGCTGCCGCAGCCGGCGAGGACGAACGCCGCGCACGCCACCAGGGCGAGCACGCGTCCGGGACTTCTGCCTGTCAGTCTCATTCGATCTCCTGCACTTGTTCGTTTCTCGGACACTTGATCACCCCGGTCGGGGCCTTGCGCGCAATCAGCTCAGTGGACAGCCGGGCGCCACCACTGACGCTTCTCGGTCGTGACGTTGCTCGTGCTCCCCTCTGCCGCCGCCTTGGTGATCCGGTCGACCATGATCCCGAGCAGCACGATCGTGAGTCCGGCAGCAGCTCCCTTGCCCCACTCCTCGCTCCTGGAGAAGCCGAGCACGACGTCGTACCCGAGAGCGCCTGCCCCGACCAGGCCGCCGATGACCACCATGGCCAGCACGTAGAGCAGTCCCTGGTTGGTGGCCAGGACGAGGCTCCCCTTCGCCATCGGCAGCTGCACCTGGGTGATCTCCTGCCAGGCAGTCGTGCCCGAGGAACGCGATGCCTCGATCGTGGTGGGCGAGACCGCCTTCACCCCGTCGGAGACCAGCTTGATCGCAGCAGGGGATGCATAGATGACGCCGGCGACGATGGCGGTGAACCGGGTCGGGCCGAAGAGGGCCAGCACCGGGATCAGGTAGACGAACGCGGGGATCGTCTGCCCGGCGTCGAGGAGCGGCCGGAGGAGCAGGTCGACGCGTGGCCGCCGGGCCATCCAGACACCGAGGACGACCGCGAGCACCATCACCAGGAGTGTCGCCACGAGCGTCATGTTCAGCGTGACCATCGCGTCGTGCCACAGGTCGAGCAACCGGATGCCGGCCAGGCAGATGAGTGTCGGCACCAGGGCCTTGAGGCCGCCGAGGATCAGCGCGATCGCGGCGACGGCCAGGGCCGCGAGCCACCACGGCGACTGGGCCAGGAGCTCCTGCATCGGGTTCAGGAGTGCAGCGGACACGAGGTCCTTGAACGCCTTTGCGGGGCCGTCCACGACGTCGACGACACTGTTGACGAACGAGTCCAGCCCGTCCGCCAGGGAGCCACCCAGGCCGGTCTTGGGGAAGGTCGCGGCGTCGGGGTAGGTCCGGGAGGCCCAGACGAGGACCAGGACGACCGCCCCCGAGACCCCGAGCACCAGCTGTCGCGTGCGCCCCAACAGCCCGACACCACGAGCGGCCAGCTCGGCACGCTCGCTGGCAGCCGTGGTGGTGCGGTCGAGCATGATCGCCACCGCGACGATCAGCAGCCCGGGCACGATCGCGCCGCCGACGTCGTTGCGGACCAGCGCCCGCAGCACTGGCTTGCCCAGACCGGGACCGTCGACGTAGGAGGCGATGATCGCCATCGAGACCGCAGCCATGGTGGTCTGGTTGAGCCCGACGATGATCGTCTTGCGGGCCATCGGGATCTGCACCTTGGTCAGGCGTTGCCACCAGGTCTGGCCGACCGAGTCGGTCGCCTCGATGGTGGTCTCCGAGACGGCGCTGATGCCGTAGCCGCCGATCCTGATCAGGGGAGGCAGCGCGTAGACCAGGGTGCAGACCACGGCGCCGGAGACTCCGATCCCGAAGAACAGCACCACCGGGATCAGGTAGACGAACGTCGGCATGGTCTGCATCAGGTCGAGGACGGTGGTGATCACTGCTCGGGCGCGTGGCCTCGTGCCGACCAGCACCGCCAGCGGCATTCCGATGGCGGCGGCGACCAGGACCGAGAGCGCGGTCACCAGCAGCAGCTCGACCGAGTCGGACCAGAAGCCGAGCAGGCCGAACGAGACGAAGGTGGAGGCGATCAGCAGGGCGATCCGCCAGTTCGCCACGGCCAGGCCGATCCAGGTGGCGATGCCCGTGACGCCTAGCCAGCCGATCTGTGGCACCGGCCGCGGGAAGTCGGGGACCGACACCATCCGCTGGAGCCAGTCGAAGGCATTGCGGAAGCCCTCGGCGATGGTGGTGGTGACCTGGATGACCGGGTTCGTGTCACGACTCGCCAGCACGCTGTCGCGGAAGCCGGTCAGGGAGTCGTGCAGGTCGGTGTGCTCCCGGCCGGGGAGCTCCAGCGTGTTGGTGCCCTTGGTCATCGACCAGACGAGCACCCACAGCACCAGGACGCCGAGCACCATCGCCCACTTGGGCACTCCGCGTGCCTGGACGTCCTCGGGTGGCTTCTCCTTGCCGGGCCTGTCCGGTGTGGGGGGAGCCTCGGCGACGGCGGTCATGACACGTCGACCATCGGAGTCACCCGCTCCTCGGCGACCACCACCCGGAGGATCGCCTCGTCGTCGACGACCCCCACCAGCTTGCCGTTGTCGACCACGCGGAGTGGATGGTCGGAGGCGAGCGCGGCCTGCGCGGCCTCGCGGATGATCGTGCTGGACGGCATCACCGGGCCCTCCGTGGAGTCGCCCTCACGGGGTTCGCGCATCACCCACTTCAGCGTGAGCACGTGCGAGCGGGGTACGTCGGAGGTGAAGTCAGCGACGTACTCGTCGGCCGGCGCACCGACCACCTCGTCGGGAGTGCCGATCTGCACCACCTCTCCGTCGCGCAGGATCATGATCCGGTCGCCCAGCTTCAGGGCCTCGGCGAGGTCGTGGGTGATGAACACCATGGTCTTCCCGACCTCGTGGTGCAGCCGGATGACCTCGTTCTGCATGTCCCGGCGGATGAGGGGGTCCAACGCGGAGAACGGCTCGTCGAAGAGCAGCATGGCGGGGTCGCCGGCCAGGGCGCGGGCCAGGCCGACGCGCTGCTGCATGCCACCTGAGAGCTGGTCGGGGTAGTTGTTCTCGTAGCCGTCGAGGCCGACGAGGTCGACCACCTTGGCGGCCTTCGCGCGACGTTCCTTCTTGCCCATGCCGCGCACCTCGAGGCCGTAGGCCACGTTGTCGATCACCTGCTTGTGGGGGAGCAGCCCGAAGTGCTGGAAGACCATCGAGACCTTGTGCCGTCGCAGGTCGCGCAGGGCCGAGTCGGAGGCGCCGGTGACGTCGTCCTCGCCGATCCGGACCGAACCCGCGGTGGGCTCGATCAGCCGGGTCAGGCACCGCACCAGGGTCGACTTGCCCGAGCCCGACAGGCCCATGACCACGAAGACCTCCCCCGGCTCCACGTTGAAGGAGACGTCCTTGACGCCGACCACGCAGCCGGTCTTGGTCTTCAGGTCCTGGCGGGAGAGGTGCTCGTCCTCGGTGCCGATGACCTTGTCGGCCCTGGGGCCGAAGATCTTCCACAGGTTGCTCACCTCGAGGCCGGCGCTGTTGGCCTGCTCGACCTGTCTGCCGTTGCTCGAACTGGTCTCGCTCATGGGCTGTCCTCGCCTTGGGATGTGGAAACACTGGGGTTCCGGCTGTCGCCGGGGGGGTAGAGCGGTGAGTTCTCGCGGTGCCGGTAGAACGGCGCCGACGAGGGGGGAGCGGCGTGTTCCCGAGGATCAGGTCCGCAGCCTTCTCGGCCAGCATCATCACTGGCGCGTAGATGTTGCCGTTGGTGACGTAGGGCATCGACGAGGCGTCGACGACTCTCAACCCACCCACGCCGTGGACCCGCATCGTCTCCGGGTCCAGCACCGAGTGGTCGTCGACGCCCATGCGCGCGGTGCAGGAGGGGTGCAGGGCCGTCTCGGCGTCCTTGGCGACCCAGTCGAGGATCTCCTGGTCGGTCTCGACCGACGGTCCGGGCGACAGCTCACCCGCGTTGAACGCATCGAAGGCGGGCTGGTTGAGGATCTCCCGTGCGGCCCGGACCATCTCGATCCACTCACGGCGGTCGCTCTCGGTGGAGAGGTAGTTGAACCGCAGGGCGGGGTGCTGGTGCGGATCACGCGACTTCAGGGTCAGGTTCCCGCGCACGTCGGAGTACATCGGGCCGATGTGCACCTGGTAGCCGTGCTCGGCGGCCGGCCGGGAGCCGTCGTACCGGATCGCGATCGGCAGGAAGTGGAACATCAGGTTCGGGTAGTCGACGTCGTCGTTGCTGCGGATGAAGCCACCGGCCTCGAAGTGGTTCGAGGCCCCCACGCCCTGCCGCAGGAAGAGCCACTCGGCGCCGATCCGCGGCTTGTGGCGGTGCTTGAGCCAGGGACCGATCGAGACCGGCTGCTTGCTGGCGTACTGGATGTAGACCTCGAGGTGGTCCTGCAGGTTGCTGCCGACGCCGGGCAGGTCCGCCACCACGTCGATGCCGAGCTTCTCGAGGTCGTCCTTGGGACCGATGCCCGAGAGCAGCAGCAGCTGCGGGGAGTTGATCGCCCCGCCGCACAGGATCACCTCGGTGGACCTGACCCGCCGGTCGCCCCGACCCGGACGGTGGTAGTCGACCCCGGTGACGCGGTCGCCCTCGAGCACCAGCCCGGTCACCATGGCCAGCGTCTCCACCCGCAGGTTCTTGCGGGAGCGCACCGGATGCAGGTAGGCGCGGGCGGCACTGAGCCGGCGGCCTCGGTGCACGTTGCGGTCGAACGCCGCGAAGCCCTCCTGGCGATAGCCGTTGACGTCGTCGGTGAGCGGGTGTCCAGCCTGCTGGGCCGCTTCGAAGAAGGCACCGAACAGGGGGCTCTTCGCGGGTCCGCGCTCGAGCACGAGCGGTCCGCTGCCTCCACGCCAGGCGTCTGCGCCGGCGAGGCAGGTCTCCGACCGCTTGAAGTAGGGCAGGCAGTGGGCGTAGTCCCAGGAGTCCATGCCCTCGTCGGCGGCCCAGCGCTCGAAGTCGAGCGGGTTGCCCCGTTGGAAGATCATCCCGTTGATCGAGCTGGAGCCGCCGAGCAGCTTGCCGCGTGCGTGGAACACCTTGCGGCCGTCCATGAACGGCTCGGGCTCGGACTCGTACTTCCAGTCGTAGAGCCGGTTGCCGATCGGGTAGGGCAGCGCCGCCGGCATGTGGATGAACGGGTCGATGCGGAGGTCGCTGCGACCGGCCTCCAGCACCAGCACCGAGGTCTCGGGATCCACACTGAGCCGGTTGGCCAGCGCGCAACCGGCCGAGCCACCACCCACGATGACGTAGTCCCAGTGGTCACGTGGTCGGCTGCTCATGCCCCGCCTCCGAACCAGCCCTGGGGGGCAGGTGCGATGTTGTGCCAGACGTGCTTGGTCTCGGAGTACTCCTCCAGCCCGACGCGGCCGAGCTCGCGCCCGATCCCGGACTGCTTGTAGCCGCCCCACTCCGCCTGGGCGACGTAGGGGTGGTAGTCGTTGATCCACACGGTGCCCATGCGAAGTCGTGCGGCGATCCGCTGTCCCTTGCCCGAGTCCTGGGTCCACACCGCGCCGGCGAGGCCGTAGATCGAGTCGTTCGCCACGCGCACGGCGTCGTCCTCGTCGCTGAACCGCTCGACGGTGAGCACCGGTCCGAAGGACTCCTCCTGGGCGACCCGCATGCTCGAGGACACGTCGGTGAAGATCGTGGGGGCGAAGAAGTAGCCGTCGGCAAGGTCACCGTCGGTGACCCGCCGACCGCCGAGCGCCAGCGTGGCACCCTCGGCGACCCCGGCCTCGACGTACGCCGCGACCTTGTCCAGGTGGCCCTGGGAGATCAGTGCACCGGTCTCTGCCTTCTCGTCGAAGGGTCCGCCGAGGCGGATCTCCCGAGCCCGGGCGACCAGCTCGTCGACGAACTCGTCGTGGATCGAGTCCTCGACGAGCAGTCGGGCGCCGGCGGAGCAGACCTGGCCGGAGTGGAGGAACACGGCGGTGAGCGCCATGTCGAGCGCACTCTCGCGGTCGGCGTCGGCAAAGACGATGTTGGGGTTCTTGCCACCCAGCTCGAGGGCGACCTTCTTCACGGTGCCCGAGGCGGCGGCCATGATGCGCTTGCCGGTCTCGAGCCCACCGGTGAAGGAGACGAGGTCGACGCGCGCGTCCTCACTCAGCGGGGCGCCGGCGTTGGGACCGTCACCGACGACGATGTTGCCGACTCCGGGCGGGAGGCCGGCCTCGTCGAGCAGGCGCAGCAGGTGGATCGCCGTGTGTGGCGACAGCTCGCTCGGCTTGAGCACGAACGTGCAGCCCGCCGCCAGGGCCGGGGCGACCTTCCACGAGACCTGCAGCAGGGGGTAGTTCCACGGCGTGATCAGCCCGCACACCCCGACCGGCTCGTGGACCACGCGGCTGACGATGTCGGCGCGGCCGGTGTCGACGACCCGGCCCCCGTCCGAGTCGGCCACCAGGCCGAAGTGGCGAAAGACGCTGGTGACGTCGTCGATGTCCAGCTCGCTCTCGACCAGGCGCTTGCCGGTGTCGAGGGACTCCATCCGGGCGAGGTCGGCCTTGTCCCGCTGGAGCAGGTCCGCGACGCGGAGCAGGAGGTCGCCGCGCTCACGGGCGCTGGTGCCTGGCCAGGGGCCGTCGTCGAACGCGGCCCGCGCGGCGGCGATCGCAGCCTCGGTGTCGGCGGCCGTGGACTCGTCGATCTCCGCGACCAGCTCTGAGGTGGCAGGGCATCGAATCTCCCGGCGCCTGCCCTGCTGGGCTGGGACCCACTCTCCGCTGATGAAGTTCTCGGGCACTGGGACTTCCTCCTGCCCTAGTCGTTGCGCTGCTTGCAACTCCAAGGCGCTATACGAAACACAATGGTGAAGGACGGGGTCGCCGTCAAGGGTTGTGCGGACATCGAGATCAGGCGGTATGAACCGGTGCTGCGCCGTTCGCCGCCGCTCACCTGACTCCCCACCCCAGTCGGTGGGAGAGCTCGTCGGCGGCTTCGATCAGCCTCGGGGTCACCTCGCAGACGCGTTCGCCCGGAAGCCGGAACGTGGGGCCGGACAGGCTCATCGAGCAGACCACGTCACCGTGGGCGTTGCGGACCGGCGCGGCGATCGCGGTGAGCCCGACCTCGAGCTCGTCGACCGCCACGGCGTATCCCTGGTCCCGCACGACTGCCAGCGCCCGCTTGAGCTGTGCCTTGGTGGTGATCGTCGAGCCGGTGAACGCGGGCAGCTGTCCGAGCAGCTCACCGAGCTCGGCCTCCGGGAGCCAGGCCAGAAGCACCTTGCCGTTGCTCGTCGCGTGCAGCGGGATGTGCTGACCGACCCAGTTGTGCGGCTGCAGTGCGGAAGGTCCGGCGACCTGGTCGAGGTAGAGCGCACTGTGCCCGCTCAGGGTGGCCAGGTTGACGGTCTCCCCGGTGGCGGCCGCCAGCTGCTTGCACAGCGGGCGAGCCTCCTGGACGACGTCGAGCCGAGCGCTGGTCGCGCCGGCGAGGCGGAGCAGGCCGACGCCGAGCCGGTACTTGCCCCGTCCCTCGACCTGCTCGACGAGACCGTGATGTTCCAGGGTGGCGACCAGCCGGAACGCCGTGCTCTTGTGGACCTCGAGGGCACCCGCGATCTCGGTGACGCCGGACTCGCCCGAGCGGGCGAGGATCTCCAGGATCCTCAGCGCCCGATCGACCGACTGGACACCGACGGCAGACTCGATGACCGGGTTGCTCATGGCGCAACCGTAGACCTCATGACGCAACCCCGCCAGAGCCCGTACCTCCCCCTCCGGCGCGTCGTGGCCCGGGCCAACGGTGCCGATGACGTCACGTGGTGAGGCCCGCGCCGGCATCGGATGCGATGATCCGGGCCATGGTGATGCAGGCGAGATACGCCGGACTCTGCGCAGCCTGCGCGAAGCGCATCGAACCCGCCGCGGAGATCGCGCGCTCGGCGGACGGAGCGAGCTGGGTGCACGCCGGGTGTGCCGGCGCGAGCGTGCCGGCCGCACGCTCGTCGAAGGTCAGCAGGCAGCCGCGCGTGCTGAGTCCCGACGTGCCTGTTCCGGCCGGCACCACGGAGGTGTTCACGGACGGGGCGTGCCGGGGCAACCCGGGGCCCGGTGGCTGGGCGTGGGCGGTGCAGGACGGACCCCAGGGATGTGGTCACGACCCCGCCACGACCAACCAGCGGATGGAGGTGCGGGCGGCGTACGAGGCGATCGTCGCGCTGTCCGGCACGCTGGTGGTGGTGAGCGACTCGACCTACGTCGTGAACTGCTTCAAGAACTCCTGGTGGACGGGGTGGCGCGCCCGCGGCTGGTTGAACGCCGCCAAGAAGCCGGTCGCCAACCGCGACCTGTGGGAGCCCCTGATCGACCTGGTCGAGGATCGCGGCGACGTCACCTTCCGCTGGGTCAAGGGCCACTCCGGCCACCCGATGAACGACCTCGTCGACCAGCTGGCCGTGGACGCCAGCCACCACCCGTAGGCCTCATGAGCGCACCGGTGACTCGGGCGCCCGGCGACGTGCTCGTGCACCTCCGCCGGGCGCGCGACCACGTCGACCGGTGCTACGCCGACCCGCTCGACCTCGCGGTGATGGCCAGGGCGGCCGGGTTGAGCAAGTTCCACTTCCACCGGCTCTTCGCTGCGGCGTACGGCGTCACGCCCGCGGCGTACGTCTCCCAGCGCCGGGTGGAGCGAGCCCAGGACCTGCTGCGGGCCACCAACCTCAGCGTCACGGAGGTCTGTCATGCGGTCGGGTTCAGCAGCCTCGGCTCGTTCAGCAGCCGGTTCAAGGACATCGTCGGGGAGACGCCCCGCCAGTTCCAGCAGCGGTGGGGCGCCGACGCGCCGCGGATCCCGGGCTGCTTCGTGCTCATGTGGGGCCTCGCGGAGAGGCGTTCGGGTTCCGCAAGCGAGGAGAAGCAGGCGGACCGGCCCCAGGGTTAGCGTCGTCGCATGATCACCAACATTTCACTGGCGTCGGTCTTCGTGAAGGACATCGACGCGTCCAGGAAGTTCTACGTCGAGGTGCTCGGCTTCGACGAGGGGGAGGACATCACGCTCGGCGACTACCGCTGGTGCACGGTGCGGCACCCCAGCCAGCCCGAGCTCCAGGTGCACCTGGCCGTGCCCGGTCCGCCGCACACACCCGAGATGGTCGAGTCGATCAACCGTGCCCTCGACGAGGGCGGCATGCACGGACTCGGTCTCGCCACCGACGACTGCCGCAAGACCGCCGAGGACCTGAAGAGCCGCGGCGTGGAGTTCATCCAGGACCCGGAGGAGCGCCCCTACGGCGTGGAGGCCGTCCTGCGTGACAACTCGGGCAACTGGATGGTGCTAGTCGAGCCGAAGGAGTACACCCGCGACGACTTCGAGTAGTCGCGCCCGCGAGCGCCGGCACGGTGGCGCGACCTGCCCCGCGAATGTTCGCCCGGGACTGCCGCACGAGTCGGCCGGGCTGCTATCTTGTCTCGCATGGTACCCAGCGAGGACGCAATGCTGAGCCACCTCCGCCGGGGTGCTCTCGAGTACTGCGTGCTCTCGCTGCTCGCCGGTCGGCAGCGCTACGGGCTCGACATCGCCCGTGAGCTCACGACGAACGGGGTGCTGATGTCGAGCGAGGGGACGCTCTACCCGCTCCTCGCCCGGCTTCGCAAGGCGGGATCGGTCACCACGAGCTGGCGCGAGTCCACCGAGGGGCCGCCTCGCCGCTACTACTCCCTGACCGCGGCCGGCGCCGCGAGCCTGGAGAGCTTCAGACCGGCATGGACCTCGTTCCGGGACGCGGTCGACGCCGCGCTCCAGACCCCAGGGGAGATCGCATGAGCCAACAACCCACGCTGCATCCGCTCGCCGACCACTACCTCGGTGAGCTGGGCCGGCTGCTCCAGGGCATCGAGCCTGCCGACCGCGCCGAGGTGCTCGAAGGGGTGCGGGAGCACATCCACGCCTCGCTCGAAGGGACGGCCGGCGCCGACGCGGACGTCCAGGCGGCGCTCGACGAGCTCGGCCCACCCCAGGTTGTCGCCGAGGAGGCCTACGCCGGGCGGCCGCAGGTGGTGGGTCCGCGGCCGGTCCCGGTGACCTCTCGGGTCTGGTTGCCCCTGGTGGTGACGGCAGTGGCGGCGCTGACGCAGATGGTGATGCTGGCGGTGATCAGCATGGCGGCGGTGGTGACCACCTCGAGCTCCTCGACCGGGTCCAGTGTCGAGGGGGCGACCACCACCGTGACGGACTCTGCCTTCCTGGGCACGCTTGGCGCGGGCCTGATCTCGTTCGTCGTGTCGCTGCCGTTCTGGCTGGTGCTCCTCGTCCTGGTCGCCGTCACGGCGCTGTGGACCGCGCGGGAGAAGGCGGCCCTGCTGGCCCTGACGCCGGTCTCGGCCCTGCTGTTCGCCGTCCTGCCGGAGATCGGCTACGCGGTCTTCGGGATCAACGGCGCCTACGCCGGCTCGTGGATCGGCCTGGCCATCGCGGTGCTCGGCGGTGCTGCGCTGGTGTGGGTGCTCGCCCGGCGGGCCACCCGGCGGGCGGCTGCACTCAGCCGCAGCTGAGTCGCGTCGCGCTCCGGGTCAGCGAAAGACGACCGTCCGGTGGCCGTTCAGCAGCACCCTCGACTCGGAGTGCCAGCGCACGGCCCGGGAGAGCACCTGCGCCTCGACGTCGCGACCCGCCCGCGCGAGCTGCACGTGGGTGTGGTTGTGGCGGACGCGGATCACGTCCTGCTCGATGATCGGCCCCTCGTCGAGGTCGGCGGTCACGTAGTGGGCGGTGGCGCCGATCAGCTTGACGCCCCGATCGAAGGCCTGGTGGTAGGGCCGCGCGCCCTTGAAGCTCGGTAGGAACGAGTGATGGATGTTGATCGCCTGGCCGGACAGCTGGCGACACGTCTCGTCGGAGAGCACCTGCATGTAGCGGGCGAGCACGACCAGATGGATGCCGAGCTCCTGGTGCAGGGCCATCATCTCCGCCTCGGCATCGAGCTTCGTCTCGGGTGTGACCGGGATGTGGCGGAACTCGATGCCGTGGCTGCGCACCAGGGCCTCCGCGTCCGGGTGGTTCGAGACGACCACCGGGATGTCGATCTGCAGGCTGCCGTTGGAGGTCCGGAACAGCAGGTCGTTGAGGCAGTGCAGTTGCTTGCTCACCATGATCATGGTCCGGTAGGGAGCTCGCGCGCCCCAGATCTCGAAGCTCATCTCGAACGCCTTCGCGATGCCGGCGAAATCGGCGCGCAGTGACTCCTCGGTCGTCTCTTTGCCCGGCAGGGTGAAGTCGATCCGCATGAAGAACTGGCCGTTGAGCCGGTCGAAGAACTGTTGGCTCTCCACGATGTTGCCACCGCGCCCGACCAGGAACCCGGACACCGCGTGCACGATGCCGGGCTGGTCGGGGCAGTCGAGGATCAGCACGAAGTCGCCGGCGGGCAGGCCGGCGTTGGAGGGGTCGAGTGGGCGCATCAGTCCCCGAGCTCCTTGCGGCGACGGATCACGAACTCCTCCATCTCGGCGCGGATCGCCTCGTCGAGAGGTGGCTGCTCATAGCTCGTGAGCCTGTCCTGGTAGATCTTCGACGCCCGGGCTGCCGCATCGTTGCCACCGTTGCGCGACCAGCGCTCGAAGTTCTCCGAGGAGGACAGCAGCGGCCGGTAGAAGCAGGTCCGGAACCGTTCCATCGTGTGCATCGCGCCGAGGAAGTGGCCACCCGACCCGACCTCCTCGTGCGCCCCGAAGGCCAGCGACTCCTCGTCGATCTCGAGGGGCGTGAACTCCGCGTGCATCATCTGGAGCAGCTCGATGTCGACGATGAACTTCTCGTAGCCGGCCACCAGCCCGCCCTCGAGCCAGCCCGCCGAGTGCATCACCCAGTTGGCGCCGGCCAGGAAGGTCGGCATCAGGGTCATCAGCGCCTCGTAGCCGGCCTGGGCGTCGGGGACCTGCGAGGAGGTGAGCGTGCCACCGCTGCGGAACGGCAGCCCGAAGTGGCGGGCGATCTGGCCGGTGCAGAGCAGGCCGATGCCCGACTCCGGTGTGCCGAAGGTGGGCGAGCCTGACTGCATGTCGATGTTGGACAGGAACGAGCCGAAGACCACCGGACATCCGGGCCGGATCAGCTGGGCCAGGGCGATTCCGGTGAGCGCCTCGGCGATCTGCTGGACCAGGGCTGCCGGGATGGTCACCGGCGACATCGCGCCCATCAGGATGAACGGGGTGAGAACCACGGCCTGGTTGGCCTCGGCGTACTCGAACAGCGAGTCGAGCATCCGGTCGTCCCAGCGCAGCGGGGAGTTGCAGTTGATCAGCGAGATGAGCGCCGGCGTCTGCTCCATGCTGGCGCGGCCGTGCTCCCGCCCCTGGCCGCCGCCCAGGAGGATCGAGGTCAGCTCGATCGTGTCGCGGGCGTTGGGTCCGGAGACCACGTTGCCCATGAACACCTTGTCGGTGAGCGTGGCCAGCGCATAGGTCATGTCGAGGTGCCGGCTGTCCAGCGGGGTGTCGTTGGGCTCGCAGATCACGCCACCAGCCGAGTCCAGGATCGGGAACGACTGGGCGAGCTTGGTGAAGTTGGAGAAGTCGTCCATGGTCGCGTCGCGGCGTACGGCGCCCTCGCGCACGAACGGCGGACCGTAGACGGCGCCGAACGCCATCATGTCGTCACCGATGTGCAGGTTGTTCTCGGGGTTGCGCGCCTGGAGGTCGAACGACCTCGGCGCCTTCGCGACCTGCTCGAGGATGAACTCGGGGTCGAAGAAGACCTTGTCGCCCTCGACACGCTGGCCGGCAGCGCTGAACGCGTCGAGCGCCCGCTGGCTCATGAACTCCACCCCGAGCTCGGAGACCAGCCGACGCCAACCGGCATCGAGGGTGGCCATCGCCTGCTCGGACAGGATCTCGTAGCGCGGCATCTGGTTGCGGAACATCTATGACTCCTGAGTTTCGGACGGTCGGTGCTTGACCTGGCACGGTATGGAAACCTAGCCTCACCATGTGGGCATACAGTTCCACATGGTGGGAGTAACTTCTACCGACACACTGGACCGAACAACGAAGGGCGGTCAAGAGTGACCAGCACTTCGGTCATCGACACCACCGGCTCCGGCGCGACGAACAGCGCTCCGCCCAGCTCCCAGGCCAGCTCCCAGGCCAGCTCCCAGGCCAGCTCCCAGGGCGGCACCCAGGCGGTCGACCGGGCCGCTGCCCTGCTCACCCTCGTCGTCGAGGCCGAGACGGCGGTCACCTTCGCCGACCTCAGCGAGGCCTGTGGCCTGGCGCGCTCCACCACCTCGCGGCTGCTCGCCGCCCTCGAACGCACCCGGCTGGTCGAGCGGGTGGACACCGGCGAGTACATCGGCGGCCCCCTGTTCGCGCTCTACGCCGCCCGGCACGACCGCAACGCCGAGCTGGCCCGCCTCTCCCGCCCGATGCTGGAGCTCATCGGCACCGAGACCGGGGAGACCGTCCACCTCGCCGTCGCCAACGGCGGCCGGGTCTCGCACATCTCCCAGGTCGACTCGACGTTCCTGCTCGGCGCCCGTGACTGGACCGACATCGAGGTGCCGCCGCACTGCTCGGCGCTCGGCAAGGTGCTGCTCGCGTGGAATGTGCTCGACCTCCCCGCCGGAGCCCCGGAGACCGTCACCGAGCGGACGCTGTCCACACGCGACGCCGTGGAGGCCGACCTCGAGCGCACCCGGACCCGTGGATTCGCCGTCACCCTCGACGAGCTCGAGCTCGGTCTCTCGGGTGTGGCTGCTCCGGTCTTCGGACCGGACGCCACCGTGGTGGCGACGGCAGGGATCTCCGGTCCCACCGCACGGTTGGAGGACAGGGTCGACCACCTCGGCCGACTCCTGATGGAACAGACGGGGGCGCTCTCCGCGCTCCTCCGTCACGGACCCCGCAGCAAGGGCCCAGGAAGGGGCACAGCATGACACCCGAAGACATCCTCAAGGGTCTCTACGACGAGACACTGGTGGGCAACGCCCCCCGGGTCCTCGAGCTCACCCACGAGGCGTTGGGCATGGAGATGGAGCCGCAGACGCTCCTCTTCGACGCACTGATCCCATCGCTCGAGGAGGTCGGAGCCCGCTTCGAGCGCGGCGACTTCTTCGTGCCCGAGATGCTCATCGCCGGGCGGGCGATGGCCGGATCGATGGAGGTGCTGCGACCGCTGCTCGCCGAGACCGGCGTCGAGACCGTGGGCAAGTTCCTGATGGGCACGGTCAAGGGCGACGTCCACGACATCGGCAAGAACCTCGTCAACATCATGCTCGAGGGCGCCGGCTTCGAGGTGATCGACCTCGGTGTCCAGGTGGCTCCGGAGACGTTCGTGGCCAAGATCCAGGAGCACCAGCCCGACATCGTCGGCTTCTCTGCGTTCCTGACCACGACGATGCCGATGTTCAAGGCCAACATGAACGCACTCGAGAAGGCGGGCATGCGCAACGACGTCATCGTGATGGTCGGCGGAGCACCCGTGACCCAGGAGTACGCCGACGCGGTCGGCGCCGACGGCTACGCGTCCGACGCGTCGAGCTGCGTCAAGAAGGCCAAGGCGCTGCTGTTCGACAAGCGTTCCAAGGTCCTCGCCTGATGAGCGCTCCCATGCACGAGACCCGCCTGCGCTCGGCGACCCGCGAGGTCGTCCTCGGCCGCCAGCACCGGTTCTGCCTGATCGGCGAGCGCCTCAACCCGACCGGCCGGCGGATCTTCCAGGAGCAGATCAAGGCGGGTGACCTCTCCGCGGTCGAACGCGACGTCAAGGCTCAGGTCGAGGGCGGGGCCGACGTCCTCGACGTGAACATGGGTGTCCCGCTGGTCGACGAGGCCGAGCTGCTCGCCAGGGTCGTCACGATGGTGCAGGAGCTCACCGACCTCCCACTGTGCATCGACTCCTCGGTCGTCGAGGCGCTCGAGGCCGGCCTGTCTGCCTACAAGGGCCGGGCACTGGTCAACTCCATCACCGCGGAGGACGAGCGGATGGAGCAGATCCTGCCGCTCGTGAAGAAGTACGACGCCGCGGTGATCGCACTGCCCAATGACGTCGACGAGATCCCGATGGAGCCGGAGAAGCGGCTCCTCCTGGTCGACAAGATCGTGCGGGTGGCAACGACGGAATACGGCATCGCCATCGAGGACATCGTGATCGACCCGCTGGCGATGCCCATCGGGGCCGACGTGACCAACGGGCTCGCCACGCTGGAGACGATGCGCGGCATCCGTGACAAGCACGGGCTGAACATGACTTGTGGGTCGTCCAACGTCTCCTTCGGGATGCCCGGCCGCCACCAGATCAACGGCACCTTCCTGAGCATGGCGATGACCGCCGGCCTGACCAGCGCCATCATGGACACCCGCACGGAGTCGGTGGTCTCGGCCGTCAAGGCGACCGACCTGCTGATGGGCCGCGACGAGTGGGGGACGGCATGGATCTCCCGGCACCGGGCGGCGCAGGCCGCGCTCGCGTGACGTCAAGCATCCCCGGACCCGGGGAGCTGGGCGGCCCACCACCCACGCTAGGGGAGATGGCGCGGGAGGGCCTGATCGCGCCACCCGGCGCCTCGGTCACCCCGCACGACGGGACCGGCCGGGTGCAGCTCTCCTTCACCGTCGAGGGCGGCCAGGATCGCGACGTGCGGGTGCCTCCGGGCGTGACGGTCTTCGACTCGGCGTCGTGGAACGGCATCGCGATCGACTCCACGTGCGGCGGCCACGGCACCTGCCACAAGTGCAAGGTCCAGGTGGGCACCCCCGACATCTCCGGGCTGCCGATCTCGCGCCATGACCGCAGGACGTTCTCCGAGACCGAGCTCGCCGGCGGCTGGCGGCTGGCCTGTCTGGCCACGGCGACGCAGGACCTCAAGGTCGTCGTACCTGCGCTGACCACCCGCCCGAAGGCCGCGACCGTGGGCGTCGGACGTCAGGTGATCCTGCGACCGGCCGTGCAGAAGCGCTACGTGGAGCTCGCCGACCCCACGCTGCGGGACCAGCGCACCGACCTGACGAGACTGACCGACGCGATCGACGACCTCGAGCTGACCGTCGACCTGCCGGTGCTGCGGAGGCTCCCGAAGGTGCTCCGCGAGGCTGACTTCAAGGTGACCGCCGTGGTGGTCGACGAGGCCCTCATCGACGTCGAGCCCGGTGACACCACCGAGGATCGCTACGCCGTTGCGTTCGACCTCGGCACCACGACCGTGGTCGCCACGCTGCTCGACCTCGGCACCGGGACCCCGGTCGCGGTGGCGTCCCGGCTGAACAAGCAGCAGCCGTTCGGTGGCGACGTGATCACCCGGATCAGCGCCACGATGATGGACCCCGAAGCCCTCGGGCGGCTCCAGCTGCTCGCCGGGGAGACCCTGGACGAGCTGGCCCAGCAGGTGTGCCTCGAGGGTGGCATCGACCCCCTTCACGTCTACGAGGTGGCGATCGCGGGCAACGCGACGATGACCTCGCTCGTGCTCGGCATCGACCCCGAGCCCCTGGGCGTCGCGCCGTTCGTGATGACCAGCGCCCAGCCTCCCGTCGTGCTCGCGGAGGACATCGGGCTGCACCTGCATCCCCGAGCCCGGGCCGTGATGTTCCCGGCGCTGGGTGCCTACGTGGGCGGCGACATCGTTGCCGGGATGCTCGCGACCGGGATGGATCGCGACAAGCGGACCCGGCTGTTCATCGACGTCGGCACCAACTGCGAGATCGTGCTCAGCAACGGCGACACGATCCTCTCGACGGCGGCTCCGGCAGGCCCGGCCTTCGAGGGCGGCGCCATCCGATGCGGCATGCGTGCCGCAGACGGCGCGATCGAGGTGGTCAAGCTGGACCCCGAGGGCGCAGGCGTCACCCTGCAGGTCATCGGCGACGTGCCGGCCAAGGGACTCTGCGGCTCCGGCCTGGTCGACGCCGTCTCGGAGCTGGTGCGCGTCGGTCTGCTCGACGGCAGTGGCCGGTTCCTGCCCGAGGCCGAGATCGCTGTCAGGACCCCGGCACTGGCCGACCGGTTCACCAAGATCGGTGAGGAGCGGGTCTTCATCCTGGACCGACCGACCCTGGACAGCGACGTCGGCGACTGCGTCTATCTCTCGCAGCGCGACGTGCGCGAGCTGCAGTTCGGCAAGGCCGCCATCGCCACCGGCTGGACGCTGCTGCTCGAGGAGCTGGGGCTGGAGCACGACGACATCCAGCAGGTGCTGCTCGCGGGTTCGTTCGGCTCCTATCTCTCGCCGTCCTCAGCGGTCCGCATCGGCCTGGTGCCCAAGCTGCCGGTGCTGCGGATCGTCTCGGCCGGCAACGTCGCCGGCGAGGGCGCCAAGATGGCCCTGTTGTCGTTGCGCGAGCGCACCGGCGCGGCCACGCTGTTGGAGGAGGTGAAGTATGTCGAGCTCTCCGACCGCCCCGACTTCAACGACAAGTTCGTCGACCAGCTCTCCTTCCCGACCGTCTGAGCCACCCCGGACCGCGCTGATCGCCTGCGGCGCGATCGCCCAGCCCGCGGCCCGGATCGTCGAGCAGCACGACTGGGACGTCGACGTGCACCCGCTGCCCCCGCTGCTGCACAACCAGCCGCACCAGATCGCCGGTGAGGTCGAGCGGCTCGTGCTGACCCTGCGCGAGTCCTACGACACCGTGGCCGTGGGGTACGCCGACTGCGGCACCTATGGCTCCCTCGACGAGGTCTGCGAGCGCCTCGGCCTGCGACGGCTGGAGGGGCTGCACTGCTACGACGTCTACGCCGGGGCCAGCCAGATCGAGACGTTCTTCGCCGACCAGCCGGGCACCTACCTGCTCACCGACTTCCTGGTGAAGTCCTTCGCCCGCACGGTGGAGACGGAGCTCGGCCTGGACCGGTGGCCGGAGCTGCGCGAGGAGTACTTCCGTCACTACACCCGTGTCATCTGGCTCGCCCAGGAACAGACCCCGGAGCTCCTCGCCGCTGCCGAGGCCGCCGCATCCCGCCTCGGCCTGCCCCTCACGGTGCTGCCGACCGGCAACTCCGGCCTGGAGAAGGCCCTCCAGTCCCTGCTCGCGACCACCTGAATTGCGGCGGACGGGCGCGACGGGGGACGCGGTCCGAGCTCGCGTAGAAGCGACGCGCGGCGCGAGACGCCTGGGCCGTGCGCGGCAGAGAAGTCCGAGCGACGCGGGCCGCCAGCGAGTCGGGCCGTGGGCAGCCGGCGCGCACGGCCGACGCCCCCGGGTGGTCGCGGGCCCTACAACCGGGCGAGCAGCTCCTGTCGCCAGGCCTCGGTCTCGGCGATCTGGTTGAAGGTGAAGATGTGCAACCCCTCGATCCCGGCGTCCGCGGCCTGGAGGAGGCCCTCCAGTCCCTGCTCGCGACCACCTGAATTGCGGCGGACGGGCGCGACGGGGGACGCGGTCCGAGCTCGCGTAGAAGCGACGCGCGGCGCGAGACGCCTGGGCCGTGCGCGGCAGAGAAGTCCGAGCGACGCGGGCCGCCAGCGAGTCGGGCCGTGGGCAGCCGGCGCGCACGGCCGACGCCCCCGGGTGGTCGCGGGCCCTACAACCGGGCGAGCAGCTCCTGTCGCCAGGCCTCGGTCTCGGCGATCTGGTTGAAGGTGAAGATGTGCAACCCCTCGATCCCGGCGTCCGGTCGGGCGGCCGTGTCCGCGCACTCCTCGAGGAAGCGCTGGCCGGTGAAGCCTCCCGGTGCGGCGAGACGGGCGAAGGTGCCCTTGTGCTTGGACAGGAACCGGGTCGACTCGCCGACACCGATCTTGGTCGCCATGGTCAGCAGCTTGGTCCGGTCGATCGGGCCGGGCATGCCCAGCAGCACCGGCATCGCGACGCCGCGGGCGCGCAGCCGGGTGACCCAGCTCTTGATGGCGTCGGCGTCGAAGGTCAGGTTGCTCACGACATGGGTGGCGTGCCGCCGCTTGTCCCACATGGCCTGGACCGTGAGATCGTCGGTGATCTTCGGGTGCGTCTCGGGATAGCCGGCAATGCCGACCTGCTCGAACGGCTGCGCCAGCGTGGCCAGGTCCTCGAGCAGGCTGAACGCGTCCGGGTAGTCGCCGACCGGGTCCACGTCGCCGCCGGGGACGAAGACCCGGGAGATGCCTGCCTCGCCGAGACGGGCCCGGATCTCCATCAGCTCGGCGCGTCCGGTGATCATCCGCGCAGCAAGGTGGGGCACCGTGACGAAACCCTCCCTGGCCAGCGTCTCGGCCAGCGCGAGGGTGGCCTCGAGCCCCTTCGCGCCGGACGCGGTGACGGTCACCGCGAGATCGCGCGGGACCGACGCGAGCACCTTGTCCTCGGTGCTCGCGGTCGGCAGCACCTCATAGCGGGCGTGGGTCAGCAACCGCTGGATCGTCTGGTTCCGGGTCGCTGATTTGTTGCGCATGGTGAAACTCATCTCGTATTACGCACCGCTGATGATTCAGGCTACTGCCGCGCGTCACCCCGGGACAAGGGCGGAGGGGACCGGGTTTGCGGCTAGTGACCTGCGCGCAGCTGGGTGTCGAGGTCGGCCGGGTCGTCGGTGCCGTCGACTGGTACGACGACGACCGGAACCCGGGCGTGGCGGACGACCTGGTCGGCGGTCGACCCGAACAGCAGGCCACGGAAACCGCCGGCCCCACGGGACCCGATGATGAGCATCTCGGCCCCCGCGGAAGCCTCGAGCAGGCGCCGTCCGGCGGCGCCGTGGAGCACGTGGGACTGGACGTCGAGCTCGGCCGGAAGCCCCAGCTTGGCGACGTCGGCCTCGAGTCGCTCGAGCACCGCGTCCTCGAAGTCGGACAGCGGTGGGACGTAGCCCGGCTCGGCGGTCGCAGGACGGGGGGAGGAGGAGATCGACCAGGTCCGCAGGATGTGCAGCGTGCAGTCCAGCCGTCCCGACAGCCTGGCAGCCCAGCGGACCGCCTCGCTCGAGGGCGCGGAGCCGTCGTGCCCGACGAGCAGCCCGCCCTCGAGCTGGAGCTTGGTGGCAACCTCGATCATCTGCTTCTCCTCACCAGATCCGGACGCGGTCACCGGGCTCGAGCCAGAGTCCGTCGCCGGGCCCGGTCCCGAAGGCGGCGTGGAACTCCTCGAGGTTGCGCGCGATGTTGGCGCGGAACTCCGGCGGCGAGTGGGGGTCCGTGGTCAGGAACTGCTGCGAGAGCTCCTTGCGGCGCTTGGTGCGCCAGACATAGGCCCAGCTCAGGAACAGGCGCTGCGGCCCGGTGAGGTCGTCGCGGACGGGGATCTCCCCGCCCTCGAGCGAGATCAGGTAGGCCTTGTGCCCGATCGTCAGCCCGCCGAGGTCGCCGATGTTCTCACCGACGGTCAGCGCGCCGTTGACGTGCTCTCCCGGCAGGTCACGTGGCTCGAAGGCGTCGTACTGCTCGATCAGGGCCTTGGACTTCACCTCGAACGCGGCCTTGTCCTCGGCGGTCCACCAGTCGTTGAGGTTGCCCAGACCGTCGTACTGCGCGCCCTGGTCGTCGAAGCCGTGGCCGATCTCGTGACCGATCACGGCACCGATCCCGCCGTAGTTCTCGGCCGGGTCGGCGTCGGCGTCGAAGAACGGCTTCTGCAGGATGCCGGCCGGGAAGCAGATCTCGTTGGTGCCCGGGTTGTAGTAGGCGTTCACGGTCTGCGGCAGCATGAACCACTCGTCACGGTCCACCGGGGAGCCGATCTTGTTCAGCTCCCGGTCGGTCTCGAAGGCGGTCGCGGCCAGGACGTTGCCGACGAGGTCGTCGGGACTGATCTCCAGCGCGGAGTAGTCGCGGAACTTCTCCGGGTAGCCGATCTTCGGACGGAAGGTGTCCAGCTTCAGGTAGGCCCTCTGCTTGGTCTCCTCACCCATCCAGTCGAGGTCGGTGATCGAGCGGCGGTAGGCCTCGAGCAGGTTGGCGACCAGCTCGTCCATCATCTCCTTCGACCGCGGGGGGAAGTGCCGGGAGACGTACTCGCGCCCGACCGCCTCGCCCAGCGCACCCTCGACCAGGCCGACACCGCGCTTCCACCTGGCCCGCAGCTCGGGGGTGCCGGAGAGGGTGCGGCCGTAGAAGTCGAAGTTGGCCTCGACGAACCCCTGGGGGAGGTAGGCCGCGGCGGTGCGGATCGCACGCACCGTGAGGAAGGCCTGCCAGTCCTCGAGAGAAGTGTCGGCCAGCACGGTCTCGAGGTGGGCGAGGTAGGAGGGTTGCCGCACCACCGTCTCCGCGATGGTCTCCTCGGTGCCGCCGAGGGCGTCGACCCAGCCGGCGAGGTCGAAGCTCGGCAGGCTCGCCCTGAGCTCCTCGAGGGTGGTCAGGTTGTAGGTCTTGATGACATCGCGGGTCTCCGCCCGCTCCCAGTGCCCCTTGGCCAGCCTGGTCTCGAGCGCCAGCACCCGGGCTGCGGTGTCCTCCGCGTCGGGCTGCTCGGCGAGCGTCAGGATGCGGGCGAGGTAGGCGAGGTACTTCTCCCGGATCTCCGCGAACTTCTCCTCGCGGTAGTAGCTCTCGTCGGGCAGACCGATGCCGCCCTGGACCACGTTGACGACGTAGCGCTCGGAGTTGCGGTCGTCTGAGTCGACGTAGGAACCGAACAGGCCGCCGCCTCCGCGACGCTCGAAGAACCCCAGGAAGGCGCCGAGCTCGGAGACGTCGGAGAGGCCGGCGATGCGCTCCAGCAGCGGGAGGATCGGCGTGTGGCCGAGCTTCTCGACCCGCTCCTCGTCCATGAAGCTGGCGAAGAGGTCACCGATCTTGCGGGCCTCGTCGGCGCTCTCCGCGGTCGCCCCCGAGAGCGAGCCGTCGGCGCAGGACTCGATGATCTCGCGGACGTGCTCCTCGGCGGTGTCGGAGAGCATCACGAACGGACCCCAGGAGGAGCGGTCGTCGGGGATCTCGGCGGTGTCCAGCCAGGCGCCGTTCACATGTCCGAAGAGGTCGTCCTGGATGCGGATGTCCGGGTTCATGCCGTCACGGGCATCGTCGAGAATGGTCACCTGAGCAAATCTATACGTCCCACCAACGGCTCGGCCGTAGGCTCTCGCCCCATGACCCCGACGCACGCCACCGCCTGCATCATCGGCGCCGGGTCCTCGGGCATCGCCGCGGCACAGGCCCTGCAGGCACAGGGGGTCGCCTTCGACTGCTTCGAGGCGGGCAGCGGGATCGGCGGCAACTGGCGCTACGACAACGACAACGAGATGTCCTCGGCCTACGAGTCGCTGCACATCAACACCTCGCGGCAGATGATGGAGTACGCAGCGTTCCCGATGCCCCACTCCTTGCCGGACTACCCGGACCACCGGCAGATCGCGCACTACTTCGACGACTACGTGGACCACTTCGGCCTCCGCGAGCAGATCACCTTTCGCACCGAGGTGACCAAGGTCGAAGAGGTGGGCGGCAGCGTCGACGGCGAGCGCTGGTCGGTCACCATCCGGTCCCGTGACGGCGGCGAGCCGGAGACCCGCCACTACCGCGACGTGATCGTCGCGAACGGTCACCACTGGGACCCCCGGTGGCCCGAGCCGTCGTTCGCCGGCGCGGAGACCTTCCCGGGTGAGCAGATGCATGCCCACTACTACCGGACCCCGGCCCCCATGGCCGGCAAGCGGGTCCTGGTGCTCGGCATCGGGAACTCGGCGTGCGACATCGCTGTCGAGTCGAGCCGGGTGGCCGCGTCCACGGACCTGGCGATGCGCCGCGGCGCGCACATCGTGCCCAAGTACATGTTCGGGATGCCCACCGACCACCTCACCGACTCGCCGCTCGCTCGCGGTCCGCTCAAGGTGCAGCAGGTGGCGCTGGCGGCGCTGCTGCGGCTCTCGCAGGGCAAGGTCACCGACTACGGTCTGCCCGAGCCCGACCACGACGTGCTGCACGCCCACCCCACGGTGAGCCAGGACCTGCTGAACCGGCTTGGCCACGGCGACATCACCGTGCGGCCGAACATCGACCGGTTCGAGGGGTCGAAGGTGTTCTTCACCGATGGGGGCTCAGGGGAGTACGACGTGGTCGTCTACTGCACCGGCTACAAGGTGAGCTTCCCCTTCTTCACCCCCTCGATGGTGCGTGCGGAGGACAACCACGTCGACCTCTACCGGCGCGTGGTGCACCCGGACCACGCCGGCCTCTACTTCATCGGCCTGATCCAGCCGCTCGGCGCGATCATGCCGCTGGCCGAGGTGCAGGCCGCGTGGGTCTCCGACCTGGTCACCGGGGCAGCCGCGCTGCCACCGGTGGCCGAGATGCGCCGCCAGATCGCGGCGTACGACGCCAGCCTGCGCAAGCGCTTCGTCGCCTCCAAGCGGCACACCATCGAGGTCGACTTCCACGCCTACCGCGCGGAGATCGCCAAGGAGCACAAGCGCAGCAGGCGCCGGGCTCGTCAGGGCCTGGCTGCACCCTCCAGCTAATTGCGACTTATACCACGAAACCTCCCTATAAGGGAAGGGTTGTGACGCACGGCATTGGTTCGGCCAGGCAACCAATACGCCGGTCTAGTCCCATATAACCCATTTCGTGCCGCCGAGTCCGTTTTGTTGGCATCGGAGTTCTGGGCGTGTGATGGTTCAACTACCGGCCCGAAAGGCGGACCGGACCCAGAATCTGCGAAGGAAACATCATGGCTCTGCTCAAGAACAAGAAGAAGCTCATCGCCGCCGCTGCCGTCCCGGCGGCCCTGCTCGCCAGCGGTGGGCTGGTCTGGTCGGCGTCGTACTCGGCGTTCTCCGCGACGACCTCCAACCCCACCAACAACTGGACCGCCGGCACCGTGGCGCTGACCGACAGCGACGCCGGCACCGCGCTGTTCACCGCGACCAACCTCAAGCCCGGCGCCACCGCCGCCAAGTGCATCACCGTCACCTCGTCCGGTTCACTGGCCTCGACGGTGAAGCTCTACGGCACCGACTATGCGACCACCAAGGACCTCGCCGGCAACCTCAACCTCAAGGTCGAGGAGGGCACCGGCTCCACCAGCGCCGACTGCGCCAGCTTCACCGCCGGCGGTGGTGCCGCGATCTTCGACGGCACGCTGACCTCGTTCGCCACCAAGACCAGCTTCGCCACCGGTGTCGGCACCTGGGCCCCGGCCGCGGGGACGCAGACCAAGTCCTACCGCGTCACCTACACGCTGAGTGCGGCGACGCCGGACACGGCGCAGGGTGGCACCGCGCAGGTCGGCCTCACCTGGGAGGCCCAGAACAGCTGATCGCTGTTCTGGCAGACGTCTGACTGACCACACGATTCACAGAGAGCTTCATTTCGCAGATGAGCATTCACATCCCAGCCCAGCGCCCGGCGCCGGACCAGGTGGCAGCTGTTGCTGCTCCTGCTCCGGTGGTGGAGCCTGGCTGGGGTGGGGTGCTGCGAATCGCCGCGGCCCGCGCCACGCTGGCCATGGTCCTCTCGCTGGTGGTCTGGTCGATCCTCCCGCTGCTGGTCGGCTGGACGCCCCAGGTGATCCTCTCCGGCTCGATGGAGCCCCGGATCCACAGCGGTGACGTGATCGTCACCCGCGAAGTGTCACCGACCGACCTGACCAAGGGTCAGGTGATCACCACCATCGACCCCGACAGCCCCGCGAAGACCCGCACCCACCGGGTGCTCGAGCGCGACTCCGCCGGCCAGATCGTCACCAAGGGTGACGCCAACCGCGATCCCGACTCCACCTCGGTGGCCAACGACGCCGTCCTCGGCCTGGGTGTGGTGCGAGTGCCGTACGTCGGCCGCCCCGCCTACTGGCTCGCGGAGCACAACTTCGGTGCCCTCGGCGTGACGTTCCTGCTCCTCGGATGGTGTGCCTTCACCGCCTTCCCCGGCCGGACCAGGCCGCTGGGCCGGGACAACGACGGGAACAACGACGGGAACAACGACGGGGACACCGACGACGACACTTCCGGGCCGAAGCCGCCCCGGCGCACGCGCCGGATCCGCCCCGCCCGCAACAGCCGTCGTCGCCGCATCCTGGCCGCCGTCACCGTCAGCTTCATCGCTGTCGGTGCCATCGGCGGCCCCGCCCAGGCAGCGTTCATGAGGCTCGCGACGAACCCGGTCAGCACCCTGAGTGCGTCGACCGCCTTCTACCCCTACAAGTCCGAGGTCCTCGGCGACTCGCCCTACCTCTACTGGAGGCTCGACGAGACCAGCGGCACTGCGATCGCTGACTCCAGCGGCGGTACGAACCGACCGGGAACCCTGTCCGGCCAGACCTATGCGCTCGCCCGGGCCGGCGCCCTCGCCGAGCCGCCCAGCCGGGCGATCGATCTCACGACGGCCCGCATCACCTCGAACAGCTCGCACGACGCTTCGAGCAGATTCAGCGTGGAGGGCTGGGTCAAGAGCGGCTCCAGCACCGGCGGCCGCATTCTCGGCTTCGGCGACGGCAGCGGCCAGGGCGCGTCCAGCACCGTGGACCGTCAGCTCTACCTCGGCAACAACGGCCGGGTGTACTTCGGCATCGGCTCCTCCAAGACCACGATCATGAGCACCAAGGTGGTCAACGACAACGCCTGGCACCACGTGGTCGGCACCTACGCCCCGGGCAAGAACGGGATGAAGCTGTTCGTCGACGGCGAGCTCCAGGACGAGGACAAGGCGTCCCCGGCGCTCAGCACCGGCTACTGGCGGGCCGGCGCCGAGAGCATGACCGGCTGGACCGGCAACCCCGGCCAGTACTTCAACGGCCTCCTCGACGAGCTCGCCGTCTACACCGACGCGCTCACCCCGGCCGAGGTGCTGTCGCACTACGAGGTGGGGACGGGGGGCTGAGTGGGGCGCCGGTTTCCCCGGTCGGCCGGGGAAACCGGGCCTTGTCGGCCGATGCTCCACCCGACAACGTCAGGGACCGCCCGACAACCCCACCCGACTTGTCCCACCTGAATAAAAGTCAGGCTTGACTGTTTGTTCGCCAGGGGTCACGATGCTCTGGTGACCAGCACGAAGGTGTCGACGGTGCGCGTCCCGCAGGAGGAGCGCACCCGTGCGATGCGACAGCGACTCCTCGAGGCCACGGTCGAATGCCTGGTCGAGCACGGCTGGAGCGGCACCTCCACCACACTGGTCTCGCAGCGCGCCGGCGTGAGCCGCGGCGCCCAGCTGCACCACTTCCCGACCAAGAACGACCTGGTCGTCGCCGCCGTCGAGCACCTCAGCGAGCTGCGCGGCGACGAGCTGCGTCAGGCAGCCGGTCAGCTGCCGACCGGCAGGCGGCGTACCCGTGCGGTGCTGGAGATGTTCTCCGACCACTTCACCTCGCCCGTGTTCACCGCAGCCCTCGAGCTCTGGGTGGCGGCGCGGACCGACCACGTGCTGCACGAGGCCGTCGTACCTCTCGAGCAGCGGGTCGGCCGCGAGGCCCATCGGATCGCCGTCGACGCGCTCGGGGTGGACGAGGAGCAGCCGCGGGTCCGTGAGCTGGTCCAGGCGACCCTCGACCTTGTTCGCGGCCTCGGACTGGCGAACACGATCTCCGACGACACTGCCCGGCGCCGGAGGATCCTCGACGCCTGGGCGCACACCCTCGACGCAGAGCTGAGGCGAGGGTGAGCGTGCCGGACACGAAGCCCGACAAGCACTCGGTGCTTGACCAGGTGCTCAGCGACCTCGCTGCCGAGGGCGCTGCACTGGAGGCCATGGTCGCGGACCTCGACGAGCCAGACTGGCGTACGCCGACCCCGGCGGCCGGCTGGGACGTCGCCACTCAGATCGCGCACCTGGCGTGGACCGACGAGGTCGCGGTGGCAGCGGCGACCGACAAGGAGGCGTGGGACGCCCACGTGCTCACGGCGATCGACGACCCGGAGGGCTACGTCGATGCCGAGGCCCTCGCCGGGGGGCAGCGACCCCCTGAGGAGATCCTGTCTCGCTGGCGGGCGGCCAGGGCGGCGCTGAACCAGGCCCTGAGGCATTGTCCCGACGGGCAGAAGATGCCATGGTTCGGGCCGCCGATGAGCCCCACGTCGATGGCGACGGCACGGTTCATGGAGACGTGGGCGCACTCCCTTGACGTGGCCGAGGCCCTCGGCGTCGAACCCGAGCCCACTGACCGGATCCGCCACGTCACCCATCTCGGCGTACGCACCCGCAACTTCTCCTTCGGCGTGCACGGACTCGAAGCACCACGTGAGGAGTTCAGGGTCGAGCTCGTCGCTCCGTCAGGCGAATTGTGGAGCTGGGGACCAGCCGGCGCCCAACAACGAGTTACGGGGTCCTCGTACGACTTCTGCCTCCGGGTGACCCAGCGCAGGCACCGCGACGACCTCGACCTGATCGCCGTCGGCCGTGACGCCGATCGCTGGCTGGATCTTGCCCAGGCCTTCGCCGGCCCGCCCGGAGCAGGGCGGGAGGCGAAGGCGGAATGAGCGAGGTGCTGCGCGTCGGCAACTGCAGCGGCTTCTACGGCGACCGGTTCTCCGCCATGCGGGAGCTGCTCGGGGACGCCACCGACGGGCTCCACGGCGGACAGCGTCTGGACGTCGTCACCGGTGACTATCTCGCTGAGCTGACCATGCTGATCCTGGGCAAGGACCAGCTCAAGGACCCCACGCTCGGCTATGCCCGCACGTTCGTGGGACAGGTCGGTGAGTCGCTGGAGCTCGCGTTGGAGCAGGGCGTGCGGATCGTGGCCAACGCCGGCGGCCTGAACCCCGCGGGCCTGGTCGACAAGCTCACCGAGGTTGCAGGCGGTCTCGGCCTCTCGCCGAAGATCGCCTGGGTCGACGGCGACAACCTGGCTCCGCGCGCTGCCGAGCTCGGGCTCGCGGGCGCCCTGACGGCCAACGCCTACCTCGGCGCATTCGGCATCGCCCGCGCGCTCGAGGCCGGCGCCGACATCGTGGTGACAGGCCGCGTGACCGACGCCTCGCTCGTGGTGGGGCCGGCGATCTGGAAGTTCGGGTGGAACCCCGAGCAGTACGACGAGCTCGCTGGCGCGGTCATCGCCGGGCACGTGATCGAGTGCGGCACCCAGGCGACGGGTGGCAACTTCTCGGGCTTCCTCGACCTGCCCCGGGGCGACCGACCTCTCGGCTTCCCGATCGCTGAGATCGGAGCGGACGGCAGCTTTGTGATCACCAAGCAGGCCGGCACGGGCGGGTTGGTCTCGGTCGACACGGTCACGGCGCAGCTGATGTATGAGGTGCAGTCGTGGCACTACCTCGGCCCTGACGTCACGGCCGACCTGACCACCGTCGAGCTGGCCGCCGATGGCGCGGACCGCGTGCGCGTCAGCGGCGTACGCGGCCAGGCGCCTCCTGTCCAACTGAAGGTGTGCGTCAACGAGCTCGGGGGGTTCCGCAACCAGATGGAGTTCGTGCTCACCGGGCTCGACATCGAGGCGAAGGCCGCCTGGTTGCGCGCGCAGCTGGACGGCCGGATCGACGCCGCGTCGGTGAGCTGGTCGATGGGCCGTCTCCCCGCTCCGGACTCCGAGACCGAGGAGGGCGCGTCCTGCCTGCTGCGGTGCGTGGTCAAGGACGACAACGCGGCCGTGGCCGGAAAGTCCTTCACCAGCGCGGGGGTCGAGCTGGCGCTCGGTTCCTACCCCGGCTTCACGATGACCGCGCCTCCCGGCCCGGCCTCGCCGTACGGCGTCTACCGGCCGGCGTACGTCGACCGCAGCGTGGTCACCCACACCGTGCACCTCCCGGACGGCTCGACCGAGATCATCGCGGACCCACCGGTCGCGGCACAGCCGCTGGTGCAGACCAAGGAGGACCTGACGGTGGCCCCCGACATCGCCGGTGTACCCGAGACCGCGATCACCAGACGGATCCCGATCGGCACCTTCGTCCATGCCCGCTCGGGCGACAAAGGTGGTGACGCCAACGTCGGCCTGTGGGTGCGCGCCGGGGAGCAGCAGGCCGAACGGGCACAGTGGCTGAACCACTTCATCTCGGAGGACCGTGTCCGCGAGCTCGTGCCGGAGGCTGCCGACCTCGAGATCGAGGTGTTCGCGCTGCCCAACCTGTTCGGCGTGAACATCCTGATCCATGGGCTGCTCGGGGAGGGAGTCGCGGCCAGCACGCGCTTCGACCCTCAGGCCAAGGGTCTGGGCGAGTGGCTGCGTTCGCGGCTGGTCAGCGTTCCCGAGGAGCTCCTGTGACCATGTGGAGCGACTGGAGCGAGGAGCAGCGTGCCCTGCAGGACGCCACCCGTGAGTTCGTACGCCGGGAGGTCGAGCCGCATCACCAGGGGTGGGAGGACGCCGGCGAGATCCCGCGGTCGCTGCACCTGGCCGCTGCCAAGGCGGGCCTGCTCGGTGTCTCGTTCCCGGAGGAGGTCGGTGGTCAGGGCGGTTCGCTGCTCGACTCGGTCGCCCTGCAGGAGGCCTTCTTCGAGGCCGGCGGTTCCTCCGGGCTGGCCGCCGGGCTGTTCACCGGCGGGATCGCGCTGCCGCACATCGCGGCCCACGGCACCCCTGACCAGGTCGATACGTTCGTTCGGCCCACCCTGGCCGGCGAGAAGATCGGCGCACTCGCGGTGACCGAACCGGGCGGTGGCTCCGACGTCGCCGGGATCACGACGACCGCCGTGCTCGACCCCTCGGCAGGCTCAGGTCAGGCGGCGGAGTATGTCGTCAACGGCGCCAAGACCTTCATCACCAGCGGCGTGCGTGCGGACTTCGTGACGACCGCCGTCCGGACCGGAGGCCCCGGCCACGGCGGCGTCAGCCTGTTGGTCGTGGAGAAGGGGACACCCGGGTTCACGGTGGGCCCCGGCCTCGCCAAGATGGGCTGGCACTGCTCGGACACCGCCGAGCTCTCCTTCGTGGATGCACGGGTCCCAGCCACCAACCTCGTCGGTGACCTGGACTCCGGCTTCTACCTGATCGCCGAGCAGTTCGTCGTCGAGCGGATCGCGCTCGCCGTGCACGCCTACGGGATCGCGGCGCGGTCGCTCGCCCTGACGGCGGCGTACTGCCGTGAGCGCGAGACGTTCGGCAAGCCGTTGATGGCCCGTCAGGTCGTGCAGCACAAGCTCGTGGAGATGCACCGCCAGGTCGACGCAGCGCGGGTCTACACCCGTCACGTCGCCGTGCGTCACGTCCGGGGAGACAGCGTGATCGCCGAGGCCTGCCTGGCGAAGCAGACCGCAGTCGAGGCGTGCGCCCACGTCGTCGACGAGGCCGTGCAGCTGCACGGCGGCATCGGCTACCTGCACGGGACCGAGGTGGAGCGGCACTATCGCGACGCCCGGATCCTGGGCATCGGAGGAGGAGCAACCGAAGTGTTGACCGACCTGTCCGCCCGACTGTTGGGCTACACGCCGTGACCACCACCCGCCGACCCGTCGCAACTGAAAGCCCAGAACCCGCCGACCCGTCGCATCTGAAAGGCGAGCCGCCGTCGCGACGCGAGTCCATGCTCGCCAAGCTCGCCGATCTCGACGAGCAGCACGCGCTCGCGGTGGCCGGGGGCGGCGAACGTTCGGTCAACCGGCACCACGAACGCGGCAAGCTGATGCCCCGCGAGCGCATCGAGCTGCTCGTCGACCCGGGTAGCGCATTCCTGGAGCTGTCCCCGCTGGCCGGCTGGGGTTCGGACTTCACGGTCGGCGCGAGCGTGGTCACCGGCATCGGCGTCATCGAGGGCGTCGAGTGCATGATCACCGCGAACGACCCGTCCGTGAAGGGCGGCGCCTCGAACCCGTGGACCGTGAAGAAGATCTTCCGTGCCTCGCAGATCGCCGAGGAGAACCGGCTGCCGACGGTGGCCCTGGTCGAGTCGGGGGGCGCGGACCTGCCGACGCAGAAGGAGATCTTCATCCCCGGCGGGAAACTGTTCCGCGACATCACCCGCTCCTCGGCCGCCAAGGTTCCGACCATCGCGATCGTCTTCGGCAACTCCACTGCAGGTGGTGCCTATGTCCCGGGGATGAGCGACTACACCGTGATGGTCAAGGAGCAGGCCAAGGTGTTCCTCGGCGGTCCGCCGCTGGTCAAGATGGCCACCGGTGAGGAGTCGGACGACGAGTCGCTCGGCGGTGCGGAGATGCATGCGCGCACCTCCGGCCTGGCCGACTACCTCGCCGTCGACGAGCACGACGCCCTGCGGATCGGGCGCCGGATCGTGGCCCGGCTGAACCGTCACCAACCTTTCAGACGCGACGGGTCGGCGGGTTCTGGGCTTTCAGATGCGACGGGTCGGCGGTTTGTGGAGCCGGTGGGGAGGGCCGAGGACCTGCTCGACCTGATTCCCACCGACCTCAAGGAGCCGTTCGACCCGCGGGAGGTGATCGCGCTGGTCGCCGACGGGGTCTGCGCCGACAACGGCGTGGTCTTCGACGAGTTCAAGCCGCTCTACGGCAGCTCGCTGGTCACCGGCTGGGCGCGGATCCACGGCCACCAGGTGGGCGTGCTCGCCAACGCGCAGGGCGTGCTGTTCAGCGAGGAGGCGCAGAAGGCCACCCAGTTCATCCAGCTGGCCAACCAGATCGACGTACCCCTGCTCTTCCTGCACAACACCACCGGCTACATGGTCGGCAAGGAGTACGAGCAGGGCGGGATCATCAAGCACGGTGCCCAGATGATCAACGCGGTCAGCAACTCGCGGGTGCCGCACATCTCGATCATCATGGGGGCGTCGTACGGCGCCGGGAACTACGGCATGAACGGCCGCGCCTACGACCCGCGCTTCCTGTTCACCTGGCCGAGCGCCAAGTCCGCGGTGATGGGTCCCGCGCAGCTCGCCGGCGTCCTGAGCATCGTCGCGAGGGCAGCGACCGAGGCCAAGGGCCAGGAGTACGACGACGAGGCCGACCGGGGGATGCGCGAGTTCGTCGAGGCGAGTGTCGAGGAGCAGAGCCTGCCGTTCTTCCTCTCGGGGATGTTGTACGACGACGGTGTGATCGACCCACGGGACACCCGCACCGTGCTCGGCATCTGCCTGTCCGTGATCACCGCCAACCGGCCCGTCGAGGGCACCGACCGCTTCGGCGTCTTCAGGATGTGACTCACCCATGATCGAACGACTTCTGGTGGCCAACCGCGGCGAGATCGCCCGCCGCGTCTTCGCGACCTGCCGGCGGCTCGGCATCGAGACCATCGCGGTGTACTCCGACGCGGACGCCGAGCTGCCGTTCGTGCGCGAGGCAGACGCGGCGTTCCGGCTTCCCGGGACCAGCCCGAGCGAGACCTACCTGCGCTCCGACCTGGTCCTCGAGGCGGCCCGGCGCACGGGAGCGGACGCGATCCACCCCGGCTACGGATTCCTGTCCGAGAACGCCGAGTTCGCGCGCGCCGTGATCGGCGCGGGGATCACCTGGCTCGGTCCGGCTCCGGAGTCCATGGAACAGATGGGCTCCAAGATCGAGGCCAAGCTCCTGATGGCGGAGGCCGGTGTGCCGGTGCTCGACAACCTCTCGCCCGAGACCGCCACCGAGAAGGACCTCCCGCTGCTGGTCAAGGCGTCAGCCGGTGGCGGCGGCCGCGGCATGCGCGTCGTACGCACCCTCGAGGATCTGCCCGGCCAGATCGAGCTCGCGGCCGCCGAGGCGAAGTCGGCGTTCGGGGACGCCACCGTGTTCGTGGAGCCCTACATCGAGCAGGGCCGGCACGTCGAGGTGCAGGTCATGGGCGACGCGCACGGCACCGTCCTCGTCCTCGGCGAGCGGGACTGCTCCATCCAGCGCCGGCACCAGAAGGTCGTGGAGGAGGCTCCCGCACCCGACATCGCGACCGAGGTGGTGACCGCGATGCACGACGCCGCCCGCAGGGCCGCGAAGGCGATCTCCTACGCCGGGGCCGGCACCGTCGAGTTCCTCTACGACGCCGAGCGTGAGCGGTTCTTCTTCCTGGAGATGAACACCCGGCTCCAGGTCGAGCACCCCGTCACCGAGGCGGTCACCGGCCTGGACCTCGTCGAGCTGCAGGTCCGAGTTGCCGAGGGGTGCCGTCTCGACCTGGGGGTGCCCCCGGTGAACGGCCACGCGATCGAGGTGCGGCTCTACGCCGAGGACCCCGCTCATGACTGGCAGCCCCAGAGCGGCACCCTGACCACGTTCGGGCTGCCCGGCGTCGAGGCGGAGTTCGGCCGTCCCCGGTCCTACGGCGTCAGGCTGGACTCGGGGTTCGAGTCCGGCAGCGAGGTCTCGACGTTCTACGACGCGATGCTCGCCAAGGTGATCGCCTGGGCGCCGACACGGGGTGAGGCGGCGCGGATGCTGGCCACTGCCCTGTCGCGCGCGATGATCCACGGCGTCGTCACCAACCGTGACCTGCTCGTGGCCACCCTCCGGGACCAGGCCTTCCTCGACGGGCAGGTCAGCACCGACTTCTTCGAGCGCCGCGGCATCGTCCCCACCGGCGAGCAGCTGCCCCCCGACGGGCACCTGCTGTTCGCAGCGGCTGTGGCGCTCGCCGAGGAAGCGCTCCGGTCCAGGGCTGTGCAACAGGCGATCCCGGTCGCGTGGCGCAACGTCGTGTCCCAGCCGCAGCGCACGGTCTTCACCGTCTCGACCGGTTCGAACACCGAGCCGGAGGAGCACGCGGTCGAGTGGCACGGCGGCCGCGACGGCTACAGCTCGGCACAGGGGGGCGTCCGGGTGCTCGCCGCCGCACCGGACAGCGTCACCATCGAGGTCGACCGGACCCGCACCCGGGTGGCGGTGACGATCGGAACTCCGAGTCCGTCGGGGACGCGCGCGGTGTACGTCGACAGCGTGATCGGCTCCGTGCACCTCGTGGCACAGCCACGGTTCGTCGACCCGGCGGACGTCGTCGCGCAGGGTTCGCTCCTCGCGCCGATGCCCGGCACCGTGATCGGCGTACCCCTCGAGGCCGGTGCCCCGGTCACCGCTGGACAGACAGTCCTGGTCCTCGAGGCGATGAAGATGCAGCACACGATCACGGCCCCGGTCGACGGCGTACTCAGCGAGATCGCCGTCTCCGTGGGCAGCCAGGTCGCGTCGGGCGACGTGCTCGCCGTGGTCACCGCCCCCGAATCAGTCCAGCCAGTCCCCGAAGGAGAGAACGCATGAGCAGCTTCACCGAGTCCGACGAGCGCCAGACCCTGCGCAAGGAGGTCACCAAGCTCGCCAGGACCTATGGGCGCGAGTACTTCACCCGCTGCGCGCGCAACGGCGAGAAGACGACCGACCTGTGGCTGGCCATCGGCAAGGCGGGATACCTCGGCATCAACATCCCGGAGGAGTACGGCGGCGGCGGTGGCGGCATCGGCGACGTCGCGGCGGTCTGCGAGGAGCTGGCTGCCCAGGGCTGCCCGCTGCTGATGATGGTGGTCTCCCCGGCGATCTGCGGCACGGTGATCAGCCGCTACGGGACCGAGGAGCAGAAGCAGAAGTGGCTGCCCGGCATCTGCGACGGCACCGAGACGATGGCGTTCGCGATCACCGAGCCCGACGCCGGCACCAACTCGCACAACATCACCACCACGGCACGGCGTGACCCTTCGACAGGCTCAGGACAAGCGGATGGATGGGTACTCAAGGGCCAGAAGATCTACATCTCCGGCATGGACGAGGCGAAGAACGTGCTCGTCGTCGCGCGCACCGAGGCTCTGTCTGATTCAGGGGAGAAGACCGGCAAGCTCAAGCCGTGCCTGTTCGTCGTTCCCACTGACGCGCCAGGACTGAGCTTCACCGCGATCCCGATGGAGATCGTCAGCCCGGAGCAGCAGTTCCAGGTGTTCATCGACGACGTCCGGCTGCCCGCCGACGCGCTGGTCGGGGACGAGGACGGCGGCCTGGTGCAGCTGTTCGCCGGTCTGAACCCGGAGCGGATCATGGCCGCGTCGTTCTCGACCGGGCTCGCCCGCTATGCGCTCGACCGGGCCACGGACTACGTCAAGGGCCGCGAGGTCTGGGGTGCACCCATCGGGTCCCACCAGGGCATCGCGCACCCGCTGGCACAGTCCAAGATCGAGATCGAGCTCGCGCGGCTGATGACCCAGAAGGCGTCCGCGCTCTATGAGGAGGGCGACGACCTGGGTGCCGGCGAGGCGGCCAACATGGCGAAGTACGCCGCCGCGGAGGCGGCGTGCGACGCGGCCGACCGAGCCGTCCAGGCCCATGGGGGCAACGGCATCACCCAGGAGTACGGCGTCGCCGGTCTGCTCGTCGCCGCCCGGGCCGGCCGGATCGCCCCGGTCAGCCGCGAGATGATCCTGAACTACGTCGGCATGCACTCGCTGGGCCTGCCGAAGTCATACTGAGCGCAACGGAGGTGTGTGATGAAGAGCGATGCGGCGACCGTCGAGGAGTATCTCGCTGAGCTGCCCGAGGACCGTCGAACCGCGCTGAGTGAGGTGCGCGCCGTGGTCAACGAGCACCTGCCCGAGGGCTACGTCGAGACGATGGACTGGGGAGTGATCGCCTGGAACGTGCCGCTCGAGATCGAGCCGGACACCTACAACGGCAAGCCGCTCTGCTACGCCGCGCTGGCCTCGCAGAAGCAGCACATGTCGGTCTACCTGATGGGTCTCTACTCCGAGGGTCCGGAGCTGGCCTGGTTCCAGGAGCAGTACGCCGACCGCGGGCTCAAGCTCGACATGGGCAAGTCATGCGTCCGCTTCAGGCGGCTCGACGACCTGCCGCTCGACGTGCTGGGTGAGGTGATCGCGATGATCCCGGTGGGCGAGTTCGTCGCCCGGCACGCAGCGAGCCACGGAGCCAGGACGTGACCGAGGAGCTGGTGCACCACCAGGTCACCGACGGGATCGCCACGATCACCCTCGACTCGCCGCACAACCGCAACGCACTGTCCCGGAGGCTGGTCACCGGACTGTTCGACGCGCTCGCGGCAGCGGAGGGCGACCCCGAGGCGAGGGTGGTGCTGATTCGGTCCGCAGACCGGGTCTTCTGCTCCGGAGCAGACCTGGGTGAGGCCGCCGCGGGTGGCATGGAGGAGGGGGCCAGGGCACTCGTCGCCCTGCAGCGAGCGATCCTGGCCCATCGCTGTCCGGTGGTCACCCGTTTGGGCGGTCCGGTGCGCGCCGGTGGTCTCGGCATCGTCGCCGCGAGCGACGTGGTGGTGTGCAGCGACGACGTCACGTTCGCGTTCACCGAGGTGCGCCTGGCGCTCACCCCGGCGGTGATCTCGCTGACCGTGCTGCCACGGCTGACCAGCAGGGGTGCTGCCGAGACCTTCCTCACCGGCCGCAGCTTCGGCGCGGCCGAGGCTGCCGAGATGGGACTGGTCACCCGGGCCGTGGCCCCCGAGGCGCTGGACGACGAGGTTGCCACCGTGTGTGCCGACCTGGCCAAGGGCCACCCCCAGGGCCTGCGCGAGACCAAGGCCCTGCTGGCGCGACCTGTGCTCGACCACCTCGACGCGAACGCCGAGGAGATGGCGAGCCTGAGTGCACGGTTGTTCGGCTCCGACGGGGCACGCGAGGCGATGACCGCCTTCCTCAACCGGAAGAAGTGACTGACTTCAGGCAATATCCTGGGGCGGTCGCTGCCCGTGTCAGTGTGCTGAAAGGGCGCGGGGTCACGATGGGGCAACCCAACGGATCTGGACGCAGGAGGAGCTCATGAGCACGGACCCACCCGGCACCCAGCCGCAGTACGCCGAAGCCCCCGCCGACGTCGTCGCCGAACGGATCTTCGCCCTCACTCTGGCCGGCGCGGAGTCGATGAGCGTCTACGTCGGTGAGCGGCTCGGTTGGTACCGCTCACTTGCAACCGAGGGTCCAGCCACCTCGTCCGAGCTCGCCCAGCGGACCGAGACCCACGAGCGCTACGCCCGGGAATGGCTCGAGCAGCAGGCGGTCTGCGGAATCCTGGTGGCTCATCCCGAGGAGGGTGTTCGACGCTACGAGCTGCCTCCCGGTGCGGCCGAGGCGCTGACCGACGAGACCAGCCTGTCCTACCTCGGCGCCCTGCCGCGGATGTTCGCTGCCGCCACCCAGCACCTGCCGCAGCTCCTGGACGCCTACCGCAACGGTGGTGGTGTCAGCTGGGAGGAGCTCGGCAGCGACGCGCGGGAGTCGCAGGCTGCTCTGAACCGGCCGTGGTTCGAGCAGAAGCTCGCCGGTGCACTGCGGGGAGTCGGGGACCTCGATGAGGTGTTGCGGCAGCCGGGAGCCCGCATCCTCGACCTCGGGTGCGGAGGTGGCTGGTCCACGATCGCTCTGGCCCGGGCCTACCAGGGAGCGACCGTCGAGGGCGTCGACATCGACGCAGCGTCGGTGGAGATGGCGCGTGCCAACGCTGTGTCGGCCGACCTCGGCGACCGGGTCGCCTTCCGGACCGCAGACGCGAGTTCGCTGACGGACTCGGCGCCCTACGACGCGGCCTTCGCGTTCGAGTGCGTGCACGACATGCCCCGCCCGGTGGAGGTCCTGGCGGCTGCCCGTGACGCCGTCCGTGAGGACGGCTTCGTGGTGGTGATGGACGAGGCAGTGGCCGACGAGTTCACCGCGCCTGGTGACGATCTCGAGCGGTTCATGTATGCCTGCAGCGTCTTCGTCTGCCTGCCCGACGGGATGTCCTCGGCTCCGTCGCGGGGCACCGGGACCGTGATGCGGCACGACGTCCTGCGCGGCTACGCCCGGGAGGCGGGCTTCGAGGACGTGGAGGTGCTGCCGATCGAGGACTTCAGCTTCTTCCGGTTCTATCGGCTTCGCTGAGTCGGCAGGTCCAGTCCACCGGTGTGCTCGCGCCGCCGCCGGGTCACCGATGAACCGTCAAGGCTCGCGTCCTGCCGGAGGATGTCCTGGTGGAGCTTCTGCAGGTCAGGGGACGGGTCCAGGCCGAGCTCGTCCGCCAGCCGCTGCCGGTAGTCCACGTAGGCGTTCAGCGCCTCCGCCTGCTGGCCACTGCGATAGCGGGCGAGGATCAGCTGGTGGAGCGCGCGTCCGCGCAGTGGCGCCCGCGCAAGAAGACGATCGAGCAGGGCCGCGGCAGCATCGTGCCGGCCCAGCGCCAGCAGCGCTTCGGCATGATCCTCGACCGAGGTGTCATGCAGTCCGCCGAGCCGGGTGGCCTCGGCCCTGGCGAACTCCTCGTCCGCGAACTCGGCGTACGCCGGGCCGTGCCAGAGCTCGAGAGCCTCCGAGAAGGAAGCCGCGGCCGCATCGGGATCGTTGCCGAGATCCGCGCGGCCCGTGCTCACGAGCTGCTCGAACCGCGACGCATCCAGTGCGGTGGGATCGATGTCGAGCAGATAGCCGGGAGCGCGGGTGAGCACGGTCGGGGCCGACTCCTCGACGTCGGTGGTCGTGGCGCGTAGGGCGAACCGCAGCCGCGACACCAGGGTGTGCAGTGCCGCCCCGGGGGCTGCGGGTTGGTCGTTCCCCCACAGCGCATCAGCGGCCGTGTCGACCGAGACCACCGATCCGGCCCGGGTGGTGAGGATCGCCAGCAACCGGCGCAGGCGAGGGCCGAGCTCCCGCGGGACGTCACCGGGGTGCACCACCTCGAGCGACACCGAGCCGAGGACGCGCAGGCGTACGCCGAGCGCGGCGGACCGACTGCTCGAGTTGCTGGGCATGGCGACACCGTACGCACGCGACGGCCCACCGGGCTACGGCGTCAGGAGGCGTCCTAGTCCGGGGCGCGGAGCAGCGGAACCCGAGTGCTCGCTCATCGATAGGGGGCCGGTCGTCCGCCCACGATGGAGGCAGGCTCAGCTGAGCCAGTGTCCCAGCCGGTCCAGGCCCTCGGTGATCTCGGCCGCGCTGCCGGCGAAGGAGAAGCGGACGAACTTGTTGCCGCGGCGGGTGTCGAAGTCGATGCCCGGCGCCGTGGCCACACCGGTCTCGTCGAGCAGGCGCAGGCACCAGGCATGGGAGTCATCGGTCAGGTGGCCGATGTCGGCGTACACATAGAACGCGCCGTCCGCCGGGGCGAGGTTCGCGATGCCAAGTGTGGGCAGGCCATCGAGCAGGACGGCCCGGTTGGTGGCGTACCTCGCGACGTGTCCGTCGAGCTCGGCGTAGGAGTCCGTTGTGAAGGCGGCGATGGCGGCGTACTGGCTGAGCACCGGGGGACAGATGGTGAAGTTGCCGGTGAGCACGTCGACCGGACGGCGCAGGTCCTCGGGAACCAGCATCCAGCCGAGTCGCCAGCCGGTCATCGAGAAGTACTTCGAGAACGAGCCGAAGACCACACCTGTGCGCGAGGTGTGCCAGGCGGATCGATGCGCGAGGCCGCCACCATAGGTGATGCCGTGGTAGATCTCGTCGCTGACCAGCCGGACGGCGTTGTCCTCGCACCACTGGGCGATCGCGTCGAGCTCGTCGGGCAGCAGCATCGTTCCGGTGGGGTTGGCAGGGGAGGCGACGACCAGTCCGGCGACCGGCCCAGGGACGGCGGCGAGCTGCTCGACGGTCGGCTGGAACCGGGTCTCCGGGCCGCAGTCGATCTCGACGACCTCACAGCCGAGCGCCGTGAGGACGTTGCGGTAGCAGGGGTAGCCGGGCCGGGCCATCACGACGCGGTCCCCCGGCTCGAACGCGGCCAGGAACGCGAGCAGGAAACCGCCTGAGGAGCCGGTGGTGATCACGACGTCCTCCAGGCTGACGTCGATGCCGCTGGTGCGCCGGTGGTGGTCCGCGACCGCCTGGCGGAGGCCGGGTATGCCGGTGGCGACCGTGTAGCCGAGGTTCTCCTCGTCGAGCAGCCGCTTGGCCTCCTCACGCACCGCCTTCGGAGCACCGGTGGACGGCTGGCCGGCCACGAAGTTGACCAGGTCGCCGTGACTGGCCTGACGCCGCTGCGCCGCCGCGAGCAGATCCATCACGTGGAAGGGCGGCACGTCGGACCGCTGCGCCACCTGCATGCGGTTGGTCATGGGGTCAGGGTAGGTGGGCGTGGGTTTCCCCGGCCGACCGGGGAAACCGGACCTCGTGCACCGTTGCAGCACCCACCAACGTCAGGGATCGCCCCACCACCCTGTCCGACATGTCCCCTCCAGGTCTCCACGAGCGGCGCCGTCCCCGGGCGGTGGCGAGGCCCCGGAGCTGTCCCGGTGCGAGGATGAGCGGCATGAGCGTGGAGCTGGCGGAAGTCCGCGACTTCCTGGCGCAGCACGCACCGTTCGACGTGCTCCCACCCTCCGTGCTGGCCGAGATCCCAAGCCAGTGCACGCTGCGCTACGCCCGCCGCGGCACGGTGGTGCTCGACGTGGGTCAGCAGGGCACCGGCCTGTACGTCGTCCGGTCCGGGGCCGTCGACGTGGTCGACCAGGCGGGCGGGCTCGTCGACCAGGTGGGCACCGGAGGTGCGTTCGGGATGAGCTCCCTGCTGGAGCACCGGCCCACGCGGTACCGCTATACAGGCCATGGAGGACACCCTGTTGCTCGTCCTTCCGCCGGAGCGCTTCGAGGCACTGTCCCGCGAGCACACCGGCTTCGCGTCCTTCTACGCCGCCACCCACCACACCAGGTTGTCGAAGGCGATCGGCAACCTGCAGCAGGCCGCCTCCGGCAGCACCGTGCTCGGCACCCCGGTCCGCGACCTGGTTACCCGCGAGCCGGTCACCACGACGCCGGAGGCCACCATCGAGGAGGCCGCAGCCGCCATGTCGCGCGCGGGAGTCTCGAGCATCCTGGTGGTCGACCAAGGTGTACTCGCGGGCATCGTGACCGACCGGGACCTGCGCAACCGGGTCTTGCTCTGTGCCGCGACCCCAGCCGAGAGGTGCGGGACGTGATGAGCTCGCCCGTGCTCACCCTGCGCGAGAAATCCCCGGCCTTCGAGGCGCTGATCGAGATGGTGAGTCGCAGCATCCACCACCTGCCGGCTGTCGACGAGGGCGGCACTGCCGTGGGGGTGGTGACCACCACCGACCTGGTGCGGCTGGAGAACTCCAACCCGGTCTACCTGGCGGCGGACATCGGTCGGCAGAGAACCATGGCCGGGGTGGTGGACCAGGCCAGGAGGATCCCCCGCGTGCTCGGGCAGCTCGTCGAGCGGGACGTGTCCGCGGCGGAGGGTCAGTCGTGTGGTCACCGCGCTGGGAGACGCAGTACGGCATCGCGTCTCGCACTCGCCGAGGCCGAGCTGGGGGACCCGCCCGCGCCCTACGCCTCGCTCGTGCTCGGCTCGGTCGCCCGTGAGGAGGAGGCGCTCTCCGCCGACCAGGACCATGCGCTCGTGCTCGCCGAACCCGACGACGGTGAGTGGTTCGCCCGGTTGGCCGAGCGGTTCAGCGGGGTCCTCGTGGAGTGCGGATGGCCACGTTGTCCCGGCCAGGTGATGGCGACCAACCCGCGCTGGCGACTCACCGTGGACCAGTGGCACCAGCAGTTCGCGGCCTGGTCGGCCGACTCGCCGCCGCCGAAGCGGGAGTGATCGACCAGGAGACTGCGACGGACCTCTCGGACGCGCTCGAGCTGATGTCCTACCGGCGGCTGCACCACCAGGTTGCGCAGGCGCGCGCCGGGCAGCCGCCCGACAACCATCTCGCCCCCAGGCTCGACGAGGAGCGTCGCCATTTCGGGCTGCCGCGCTACGGCGCTCACCTGTCGCCGGTCCGGCGCCGCTGAGCCACGGCAGCGGCTGAGTGACCGACGCTCAGAGGGTGTGACCGACCCCGGTGGCGAGGTGGAAGGCCGGCTTCGACAGGGCGGGTACCGCGAGCACCCGCGGCGCATGTCCGATGCTCGCCGTCGCCTCGCGCAGCGCCTCCTCGACCGTGGTGGTCGTCCGCGCGCCCATCGCCCTCGCGAGGTCGGGGCGTTTCGCGCCTGCGATGTAGACCGCGCTCGAGTGGTCGCGCGCGATCCCACCGACGTAGATCATCGAGAACGCGTGGAACGGGTGGTAGCCGAAGTGGTGCCGGTAGCGGTAGACCCACTCAGGATCGGTGGCCAGCGCTTCCTGGTGCTCGACCATGTCGGCGGGGTGCTGGCACTGCTGAAGCAGCTCGAACGCCGCCTCGTAGGGCGGGAACTCGAGGTTGTTGAACCACCCGTCGCACACAGCAGCCGCGATCACGATCGGCCGTTCCACCAGCGCCCGCTTCGCCCGCACGAGCGAGGACCCGACCGCCTGCATCATCAGGATCGGGTTGCTGCCCATCCCCGGTCCGTAGTGGAAGTTGCGGGGGATCCCGACCAGGAGCACGTCGGCCGGCTCCCCGGTCACGGGCAGGTCCGTGCGCTGGCTCGCCAGTGGCCAGGTCGCCTTCTCGACTTCAGGGATCCGACCCGCTGCGACGCCGAGCTGGCGTGACGTGGAGTCGAGCACCGCGTCGACGGTGAAGAACGGATGCGGCATCTGTGCCTCCATCGCCTCCCCGATCGAGGTGAGCTGGTCTCGAAACCGGCTCCTCGTCGACACCGGCACGAAGTCGTCGCGATAGAGGCTGCGCGGGGTGTGGTGCGAGGCGATGGAGCGCCAGGAGGTCAGTCCGGTGGCCGGCATCTTGTAGCCGCCACTGAAACCTCCGTAGGGATTGCCGGCCGTGTGGCCGATCATGATCGCCAGGTCGGACTCGACCACAGCGCTGTTCACGTGCACCGGGTCTCCGAGCCCGGAGAGGCCGAGATCTGCCATCCCGTCGGGGTCCTCGGCGTCGTGGTTCACGACGTTCGCGGCCGGGACCCGGTCCAGCACCTCCTGCCCGAGATAGCCGAGGAACTCCTCGCGCCGGTTCTTGCGATGCAGGCCGATCGCGCAGACCAGCCGGACGTCGCGCGTTCTGACGCCTGCCTTCTCGAGCTCGTCGAGGAGCAGCGGCAGCGCCACCTTGCGGTGCGCCGTGTCGTGCCCGCCGCCCTTGACCCGGTCGGGAAAGGCGATCGTCACGGTGTCCCCGCTGCCCACCAGGTCGCCGATCGGGCCGGTCCCCAGCGGGTTGGCGAGCGCCTCGCGCGTAGCGGCGACAGGGTCCTCCAGAGGAGGCGGCTCCCGGTGCCCGTGCGAGCCTGCGTGATCGGGGGAGATGACCGTGGTGTTCTCGGGGAGGTCCACCTCGATCTGTCCGTCGCCGTACTCGAGGGCGAGTCGCATGCGGATTCCTCTCGTGCGTGGCCGTATTGTTTACCGAGCTAGTTGTATATCAGGGGGAGTTCTCGGGTGATCGCCACCGTACGACGCGTGCTGCTTCCGCTCTGCGGCATCGCCCTCGCCATCGGCGTCTGGTGGCTGGCCAGCGAGGTCGACGACCGTACGCCGGCGCCGGCCACCGTGCTGGACCGGCTGGTCGAGGGACTCAGCACGAGCGACGGGTTGCTGCTCGACACCCGCCTGAGCGTGCTGCGCGTGCTGATCGGCATCGCCATCGGCTGCACCGCGGCGATCCCGGTCGGGTTCGCGCTCGCGTGGTTCCCGCTGGTCCGCGCCATGTTCGACCCGTTGGTCAGCTTCTTCCGGGCACTGCCTCCCCTGGCGCTGATCCCGTTGGTGATCGTCTACCTCGGCATCGACGAGACCGCCCGGATCTCGATCCTCGTATACGCCGCCTTCTTCTCCGCCGTGATCGTGATCTATGAGAGCGTCGCGGCGATCGACGACATCTACATCCGGGCCGGCCGGGCGCTCGGAGCCACGCAGCTCGAGCTGTTCCGCCGGGTCGTCGTCCCCCTCACGGTGCCGCAGATCTTCGTTGCGGTGCGTGTCTCGCTCGGCGTGTGCTGGGCGACCGTCGTGGCGGCCGAGCTGGTGGCCGCCCAGCGTGGGCTCGGCGCGATGATGCAGGACGCCCAGAACTTCTTCCGTCAGGACGACGTGTTCACCGGCATCCTCCTGATCGGCATCTCCGCCCTGGTGATGGACCGCGTCGTGCAGCTGCTGATGTCGCGGACCGTGCGCTGGCAGGAGCGGGTGGTCCGATGAACCACCCCATGAGTGCGGATCCCACCGTGGAGCGGATCAGCTTCACCGACGTACGCCTCGGCTTCGGTCGGGCCAAGAAGCGGGTGGAGGTGCTCGACGGAGTCGACTTCGGCGTCCGCACGGGTGAGTTCGTCAGCGTGCTCGGCCCCAGTGGTTGCGGGAAGTCGACGCTGCTCAACCTCGCGGCCGGCTTCCTGCGTCCCGACGCCGGGCTGGTCGAGGTCGACGGCGAGAAGGTGACCGGGCCCGACGCCCGTCGTGGCGTGGTCTTCCAGCAGTACGCGATCTTCCCGTGGCTCAGCGTCGAGAAGAACATCGCGTTCGGCCTGACGTTGAGGAGCAACAAGCGCCCACGGGCAGAAGTCGCTGACGTGGTGGCGAAGTACGTCGACCTGATGGGGCTGAACGGCTTCGAGAAGGCGCTGCCCAAGACGCTCTCCGGCGGGATGCGCCAGCGCGTCGCGCTTGCTCGTGCCTATGCCACCGACCCGGACGTGATGCTGCTCGACGAGCCGTTCGCCGCCTTGGACGCACAGACCCGCGAGTTCATGCAGGAGCTGCTGCACGAGGCCAGCCAGCGAGAGCGTCGGACGGCGATGTTGATCACGCACTCCGTCGAGGAGGCGATCTTCCTGAGCCACCGGATCGTCGTGCTCAGCAACCGGCCCACGCACGTGCACGAGGTGCTCGAGGTCGACGTGCCGTGGCCGCGTACGCCGGAGTCGCGCACCGCCCCCGCGTTCATCGAGCTGCGCAAGCACCTCGAACAGGTGATGCGATCCATGACCCCGAAACGTCCCAGCACCACCCAGTGAGCACCGCAGCAACAAACCACAGAGAGAAGGAGCAAGCGATGACATCCCTGCGACGACTGGTCGGAACGGCCCTGATGGTCGTGTTCGTCCTGGTCCTCACCGCCTGCGGCGCCCTGGACGAGGGGGGCGACGACAAGGACGTGGCGAAGGCCAAGGACGACGCGACCGTGGTCAAGGTCGGCTTCCTGCACACGATCGCGGTCGACGACAAGCTCTGGCTCGGCCAGGTGGATGGCCAGTGGGCCGACGCCGGGCTGGACGTCAAGACCACCCAGTTCGACACCGGGATCGAGCTCAGCCAGGCACTGGCCGGCGGAAGCATCGACGTGGCGATCATGGGCGGCGTCACCTCGAACTTCCCGGCCCAGGGGCAGGGCAAGATCTTCATGCTGAACTCGCGCGAGACCGCCACCGCGCGGCTGTTCGTGCAGGGTGACAGCGCCATCAGGACGGTCGCGGACCTCAAGGGCAAGAAGATCATCACCACCGAGGGCACGACCGCTGACATCTTCCTGCACCGCGCGCTGGAGCAGGCCGGCCTGAGCCGCAAGGACGTCAACGTCGTCAACGCGAAGATGCCCGACGCAGTGACCGCCTTCATCGGTGGCAGCGTCCCGGCGATCGCGCTGTGGGTCCCGTTCGACCTGAGGGTCAACGAGGCTGGCAAGGGCGCCAAGGAGATCGACAACGCGGGGAACTACCCCGACGCGGGTGTCGGTGACGGCTGGATCGCGAACAACACCTGGTACGACGAGAACCAGGACACCGTGAAGAAGGTCATCGGTGCCTGGTTGAAGATCAACGAGTCCTACCGCGACGACCCCGAGGGTTCGCTGGAGAAGGTGCACGAGATCGCCTACAAGGACGCGGCCAAGCTGAGCGACCTGCAGCACCAGGTGGAGTTCCAGAAGGACTACACCAACGAGGAGTGGCTGGCGGCCTACGAGAACGGTGACGTCCTGAAGTGGGTCGGTGACGCCGAGAAGGCCTACGTCGAGCTCGGCGGGGTGCCGAAGTACGTCGACCCCAAGGAGTTCTTCGACACCAGCCTCTTCATCGAGGTGGCCAAGGCCAACCAGTGAGCCTGGGAACAGGAGCACCGCGTCCGGGCTCTCGCCCGGTCGGTGTCGTCGGTCTGGGTGCCATGGGGCGCCCGATCGCCGCGGCGCTGGCCGAGCGTGGGCCGGTCATCGTCCACGACGTCCGCGAGTCGGCCGCTCAGGAGGCGCGGGCCGGTGGGTTCTCGGTCGCCGGCTCGCTCGCTGACCTGGCCGCGACGTGTTCGACGGTGCTCCTGTCCCTCCCAGGTCCCGCCGAGGTGAGTGCGGTGCTGTCCGAGCTCCTCGCCGGCGGGGCGACTCCGCTCGTGCTGGACACCAGCACGATCGGTCCTGACTCGGCACGCGCCAACGGGAAGCTCGCCACGGCAGCCGGGGCGTCGTATCTCGACACCCCGGTGCTCGGTCGTCCCGACCTCGTGGGTGGCTGGACCATCCCGGTGGGCGGTCCTGTCGCGGCGTACGACGTGGCGGCGGAGGTGCTCGCGCCGCTGGCCACTCGCGTCGTGCACGTCGGCGACCTCGGGGCCGCCGCCACCGTGAAGGTGGCCAACAACCTGATGTTCAGCGTCATCAACGCGGTGACCGCGGAGGCGCTGCTGCTCGCGAAGGCAGCGGGGATCGACCCCGGCCTGTTCGTCGACACCATCATCGACTCCGGCGCAGCAACGGTCAGCGGGCTGTTCCGCTCGATCGCTCCGCGCGCCGTGGACGGCGACTTCACCCCGACCTTCTCGCTCGAGCTGGTCCGCAAGGACAACGACCTGGCCGTCCAGCTCGCCAAGTCACTGGGACTCGAGCTCGCCGTCGGCTCGGCTGCCCGCGACCTGCACGACCGGGCGGTGATCGCCGGACACGGAGCCGAGGACTCGATCGCCGTCCTGCGCCTTCTCGAGTCCGAGCTCGGCCAGGAGGCCAGGCGAGGGTAGTGCGTCGACCGATGCCCGGCCGGTCGGCTCGGGCCGGCCGGTTGTCGCCGCGTGCCAAGGTGGCCCCATGAGTGAGCCAGGCGCAGTGTCGTCCCCCGTCGTGGTGGTCACCGGAGCGAACGGCCTGGTCGGGTCCCGGATCTGTGCCGCGCTCGCCGAGAGAGGCGCAACCGTGCGCGCCGTCGTACGCCGCCCGGGCTCCGCGCCTGCGATCGGCGGTGCCGATGAGTGGGTCGAGGAGTGGGTCGGGGAGTTCCTCGATCCCGACTTCGCGGCATCGATAGTCCAGGACGCGAGCGCCGTCGTCACGACGGTCCACCCGATGGGATCGGACCGGGAGACCCAGCACCGCATCGCCGTGGAGGGCACGCCGGTGCTGGCCCGGGCTGCCCGTGACGCAGGGGTCGAGCGACTGGTGCACATCTCCACGGCCGCCGTCTACGAGCGGTCCCCGGGCGTCGGTGACGTGCCCGAGTCCTCGCCGCTGGTCGGCGACGACGCCAACGACTACGCCGTGACCAAGCGCGACACCGACGTCGCCCTGTCTGAGATCGACGGCATCACCTGTGTGCTCGTGCGGCCCCCCGCGATCCTCGGCTCGGGTGAGACCTCGGTCTGGAACACGCTGAGGCCGGCTGAGATCCGCGACGACCCGCACGCACGCCGAGCCGTTCCGGAGCAGACGTTCGCCTGGGTCCACGTCGACGACCTCGCCGTCCTGGTCGCCGACATCGCGACGGGGCGGGTGCCCACGTCAGCCGATCCCGAGCAGGGTCCGGTCGAAGGCTCCTGCACTGCGGTGAACGCTGCGGGCGCGCCGGCCACGGTCCGGGACTACCACCAGACCGTCACCGGCGCCGTCGGCGTCGTACCCACCTGGGACGACGGCCCCGCGTGGACCGGACACCTCGTGGCCGACCGTGCCCGTCGCTGGGGATGGGCACCCGAGGTCGACCTTGCCCAGGCGCTGGCGGAGATCGACGAGGGTCTGCGCCGCCAGCAGAGCCGGTGAGGGGCTCGCTGCGGGCGCTGCCCGACGCAGGCCGGAGCTGCTCGCTCGGTGGCTCCCGGTAGGTTCTGCATGTGGCAGGCATCGCGGGCGCGATCGACGACTACCAGCGCCGACACCCCGCGCTCGGGCTCCCGATCGCCGTCGTCTACAAGTTCTTCGACGACCAGGGCAACTACCTGGCGGCCATCATCACCTACTACGCCTTCGTGGCGATCTTTCCGCTGTTGCTGCTGGCCACCTCCGTCCTCGGGTTCGTGCTGCAGGGCAACCCCGAGCTCCAGAAGGCGGCGCTGGAGTCCGCGCTCGTCCAGTTCCCCGTGGTCGGCGACGAGCTGGGACGCCCCGGTGGGCTGAGCGGTTCGACGGGTGCCGTGGTCGCCGGCGCTCTCGTGGCCCTCTACGGCTCGCTGGGACTCGGTTCGGCGATCCAGAACGCCATGAACATCGCCTGGTCGGTGCCGCGTAACAGCCGTCCCAACCCGATCCTGCTGCGGCTGAAGAGTCTGCTGCTGCTCCTCGCGGCGGGCGCCTCCGTGCTGGCCGTGACAGCGCTGACCGTGGTGGGCAGCTACACCGACGTCTTCGGCAACCAGCTCAACACACCGCTCAAGTGGCTGGTCTCGGTGGCCAGCGTGGCGCTCGTCGCCGTCCTCCTCACCCTGCTCCTCCGGCTGGCAACGGCCCGGGGCCACACGTGGTGGCACGCGGCGCCCGGAGGGATCCTGATCGCGGTCCTGTGGCAGCTGCTGCAGGTCGTGTCCGCGGCCTACGTCAAGAGAGTGCTGGCCGAGACCTCCTCGATGAACCAGACCTTTGGCGTGGTCCTCGGTCTGATCGGGCTCATCTTCGTGGCGTCCGTCATCGCCGTCCTGGGGATCGAGCTGAACGTCGTCATCGCCCGCCGGCTGTGGCCACGCGCCCTGCTGACGCCGTTCACCGACGCCGTGGAGCTCACGCCTGCCGACCGCAAGGCCTACACCAGCTATGCCAGCGCCCAGCGGCACAAGGGCTTCGAAGAGGTCACCGTCACCTTCGACCAGTCGGAGAGCGACGACGGCAGCCCTCAGCGCAGGCTCAGCGAACCCGACACGTCGGGCTCCCAGGGCAACCCGGACTGAGAGGCGATCTGCTGGTCCAGGGAAGCCGCGACGTCCTCGGGCCAGGGAGCAGTACGACGGGTCTCGAGGTCGATGTGCAGGAGGATCTCCTCCATCACGAAGCTCAGCCGCTGGTGTGAGTCGTCGAGGAGATACACCAGGGCGTGCGCAGCCCGCTCCGAACGCCCGAGCAGCCGCACCCGAGAGGAGATCTTGTCGCCGGTGAGCAGCTCAGCCAGATAGGTCAGGTGATGCTCCGCCGAGAAGCAGGCATGGCCCTGCGACGGCCAGTCGTGAGGGATCCCCAGGTCGACCAGGGACTCGTCGAGGCCCTCGCTGGCGATACCGGTGTAGTGGCGGACGTTGAGGTGGCCGTTGGCGTCCTCGAAAGGCACCGGGACCGGCTGCACGGTGTAGGCCGGCAGGACAACGAGCAGATCGTATGTGGGGTGGGATGGGCTCACGGATCGTGACGTTACCGGTCCGGCCCGAACTGCGCGCCGGCCCTGCGGGTGTCGCCGCGTGCGTCGCTCGGTTCGTGGTCGCCGTACGTGCTGCCGGGACACAGGTCGTAGGTGTCGCCGGGAGCGGGGTCGAGCCAACCGATCTCGGGTGCCTCGACGATCTCCTGGTCGCAGTAACGGCAGTGTGCATGCGGGAGTGTCTTTCCCGCGACGCTGTGACTGATCCTGTTCATGGTCCCCACCATCTCTCCTGGACCGCGGACAAGGCAGAGGCGGTTGGATCAACTTGCGAGGTCGAAGGTCCCGGCGCTCACGAGACCTTCCGCCTGAACGTGAGGTGGGTGACTCCGCTGGGGGAGGAGACCGCCTCGACGTCGTAGTCATCCTCGAGGGCCTCCAGGCCGTCCCACAGTCGGACGCCGCGTCCGAGCACGATGGGCACCTGCACGACGTGCAGGTGGTCGACGAGCCCGGCGGCGAGGAAGTCGCGTACGACGGAGGGGCCGCCGCCGATCCGCACGTCCTGGCCGCCGGCCGCTTCGCGAGCGATCTCGAGCACGTCGGCCGGGGCCGCGTCGAGGAAGTGGAAGGTCGTGCCGCCGTCCATCTCGAGCGCGGGCCGCGGGCGGTGGGTGAGCACGAAGGTCGGTGTGTGGAACGGCGGGTTCGGTCCCCACCACCCCTGCCAGTCCGCGTCGTCCTGCCAGCCGGGTGGACCGAACTTGTTGGCGCCCATGATCTCGGCGCCGATCCCCTCACTGTGTCGCTGAGCGAAGGCGTCGTCGACCCCGGCGGTTCCGCCGGCGTCCCAGAACCGGGTGGCGATCATCCACTCGTGCAACCGCTCACCCGCATGGCCGAACGGCGCGTCGGCGGACTGTGGCTCGCCGGTGGCGAAGCCGTCGAGGGAGATGGACAGGTTGTGGATCCGGGTGAGTGACATCCGCGTTCCTCGGTTGGTGACGGGGCTCTGTGATCGGTTCTTGCCAGGACGGACCGTGGTGACCCCCACCATCTCATCGGCTGCGGAGCCCGGCGTGGAAGGCGCGGACGATGGGATGCGCGGCCCTCTAGGCTGACCACGTGAGCGACCCGCCTGAGGTCGCCAGCGACTTCCCGCTCAACGTCTCGACGGTGCGGTCCTAGGCCGACGCAGGCAAACCGGGTGCCACCGTCGAGTCCTCGAGCCAGGATCCGGGCTGTCCGCTGGGCACGCGAACGTGTCTGACTGACGCGAGCCCGGGGACCGGACGGCACTGCACGATCGAGGAGTCCAACCGGACGCATCGTCTCGATCCTCAGGAGAAGCCAATGCTCATCGCCCTGCTCGACCTGCGCACAGCCCCAGCCGACCGGGACGTCGCCCTGTCCCAGCTCGACAGCGAGCGCGAGGAGATTCGCGCCATGCCCGGCAACCTCGACTTCCGGGTCTACGCGGCTCGCGACAACGAGGAGGCCGTCACGGTCGTCCACGAATGGGCCGACGAGCCGTCGTTCGCCGCCTACCTCGCGTCCGGCTCGTTCGCCCGCTCCGGCGACGTGCTCCGCCCGCTGGTGACCGCTCCCCCGGTGAGCCGTCGGTTCCGCGCGGCTCTCCTCGAGACGGTCTGACCTTCAGCCCGGTCTAGGGTGAGCGCGTGCGAGGCAGGCCGTGAGGCGCGAGGCGTTCGCGTTCGCGCGAGAGTTCGCGGTGGCCCCATCATCGGAGCTCAGCGTCGACCGGCACTACCTGCTGTGCGCGTCCCAGGGCGCTCTGTGGCTGGAGGCGCACGGCAAGTCGTGGGTGCTGCCTCCGGCGCGGGCCGCACTGATTGCGGCCGGTGAGGCCATCCAGGTGGCCATCCCGCAGCCGGTGACGACGTCATCGGTGCTCTTCGACCCCGGCTTCGCGCCGGAACCGCCCGCGCCGCTGACCGTGTTCGACCTCAGCCCGCTGGCCAGAGCCCTCGTCTCGGAGTGCGTCGCCTGGCCGGACGCCGAGGAACCGCTCCCGCCGTACGCGCGCAGCATGTTCGGGGCGCTGGCGGCCGTCGCCTGGCGGCTGGCACAGCAGCCGAGCCCGGTCGTCGTCCCGGCCGGTCGGTCTCCGGAGCTCCGTCGGGCACTCGCGCTGACCCGGGACGCGCTGGCCGAGGAGATCCGGTTCGACGATGTGGCGCGAGACGTCGGGCTGGTGCCGCGGTCGCTGGCCCGTCGGTTCGAGGACGAGTGCGCGATGACCTGGCGTGCGGTGCTGCGCCGCATGCGGGTGCTGCGGTCGATCGAGCTGCTCGCCACGAGCGTCGACTCCGTCACGACCATCGCGCACGCCGTCGGATACACGTCACTGTCGGCGTTCAATGCCGCATTCCGCGACCTCACCGGCCGTACGCCGACCCAGTACCGTGCGACCTTCCGTCCCTGAACTGTGCAGAAGGCGGAGCACTGCCCGACCCGGGCTGCGGTGCACGCCGTACGCTGCTCGAGTGGAACCAGTGGACAGCACGATCGACGACCGGGTGGAGGAACAGTGATGAACACCAAGCTCGTTGCAGTTGTCCTCGTCGTGGCGCTTGTCGTCACGGGCGTCGGCACCGGCCTCGCGGTCCTGCTCAGCAGGTAGGACGGCTTCGGAGAAGCTCGACGAAGCCCGTCAGGTCGCGCGCCACCTGCTCAGGCTGCTCCCACAGGACGAGATGACCGGTGTCCTCATAGCTGAGAAGTGTCGAGCCGGGAATGGCCGCGGCCAGCTGCTCCTGCTGCTCGCGCGGCACCAGGTGGTCCCGGTCGCCCCACACGATGCGGGCGGGGCAGGTGATGGTCTCGGTCTCGGTGGGGGGCTCGGCTTCGTACAGACCGTGGTGCGAAGCGCGCCACACGTGGGCAGGAATACTGGCGCCATCCTGGACCCGGTCGTCGACGTACCACCGCGGCACCCGACGGAACAGCGGGAACCACGTCAGGGACTCCCGCACCCAGGCGGGATCCACAGGATCGGTCAGCTCATCGACCTCGTCGGCGAAAGGTGGTCGACCTCGTAGGTCGCGCGGCGACTGCGCGCACGTCGTCGGTCAGCGCCGGCAACAGCTGGTCGAAGGAGCGACGAGACTCACCCCACGCGGGCAGCAGCAGGACCGGCGGCGCTGACAAAGGGCCGACCGACACATACGACAGCCTGACCCCGGTCGACAGGGGGACGTGCAGCACGACCGTTTCCTCGTGCACCGGTCACACCTCTCCGCGGTGCGCCCCTCATCGCCCGAGCACATCGCGGTCCCCGGGGTCACGGGCCGGGTCGTCGGTGGCCAGTGAGTCCACCGCCCAGTCGGAGCGCTTCCACTCCGGCACAGGGGTCAGGCAGTCGGTCCGTGGGACGAAGCGCGAGCGCTGCACCAGCTCGTAGTGGTGGATGTAGCGGGGACAGTTCGGGTACACCGCCCGGGCACGTACCCGGACCACGAACTGGGCCTCCGGGTAGTCAGCTCGCAACGGGTCGTCGAGGTCGATGCTCGCGGTGCCCTCCAGCCGCATCCGGTGGCCTCGCTCGAAGTCGATGAACAGCAACCCCACATCCGGGTTGACCAGGACGTTGCCGGCCGAGAGATACATGCCGTTCCCGTCGAAGTTGGGAAAGGCCACCGCATGCGCGTCCAGCACTTGGACGAAGCCCGGCTCGCCGCCCTTGTAGGAACACGTCGGACGCCCCCCGGCGTCCGCCGTGGCAAGGAAGAACATGTCGCGGTCCTCGATGAACCTACGGTCGTTCTCGCTGATGGTGTCACTGACGAGCAGCTCGTCGATCCTGTCGGCCAGCGCCCTCGTGTCGAAGCGATCCTGCAGGGATCGGCTTCCGGGGTGGAACCCTGAACCCATGGGCCCTCCTGCCAGCGCGAGGTCATTGAGACTGATCGGACACAGAGCCGAGCCTCAGTCCCGAGTGTGGACCTCGGCTCGCGCCACGTCGAGTGCAGCCCGCACCTCCGGTCGTTCTGCCCACAGCGAGGGAGCGTCAAGCAGCGGCGGGATGCCGCATACCTCGAGGGTGTCGGTGCTCAGACCGTGGCCGTGTCGTCTGCGCGCTGTCACTATGGTCCCTCGCACCCACACCGTGCGAGTCGGAGGCACCAGATGTCAGACAGCGCAGCCACCCACCGGCCCCGCGGGCTGAGGGCTCGCCTCGGTCAGCTCGGTCCCGGGCTGATCGTCGCTGCCGCCTTCGTCGGGCCCGGCACCGTCACCACCGCCAGCGTCGCCGGGGCCGACTACGGGTTCGCGCTGCTGTGGGCCCTCGTTTTCAGCGTGGTCGCTGCGATGGTGCTGCAGGAGATGTCGGCTCGTCTCGGAGTCGTCAGCCGCGAGGGTCTCGGGGAGGCGCTGCGTTCGACGTTCGCCAACCCGGTGGTCAAGATCGCGGCAGTCGTGCTCGTCGTCGCGGCGATCGCGGTGGGAAACGCCGCCTTCCAGGGCGGCAACCTGATCGGTGCCGCCCTCGGGCTGCAGGCGGTCTTCGGCGGCCACACCGGCGTGTGGGCCACCGTGGTCGCGGTGCTGGCCGCGGCCCTGCTGGCCACCGGCAGCTACAAGACGGTCGAGCAGACGCTGATCTGGCTGGTCGTGGCGATGGGGATCGTGTTCCTGGTCACCGCGGTCATCGTCACGCCGGACCTCGGTGACTTCGTCTCCGGGTTCGTGCCGCGAGTGCCCTCGGGCTCGGTGCTCACGGTGGTCGCCCTGATCGGCACCACGGTGGTGCCGTACAACCTGTTCCTTCACGCCAGCTCGGTGCAGGACAAGTGGTCGGAGGATGTTCCCACCGGCCAGGCCGTCAAAGAGGCCAGACTCGACACTCGGTTGTCCATCGGCCTCGGCGGTCTGGTCACGCTCGCCATCCTCACCACGGCTGCCGCAGCGCTGTTCGGCACTGGGCGCGGGATCGAGAGCGCTGCCGACATGGCCAGCCAGCTCGAGCCGCTGCTGGGCCCGAGCGCGAAGTACTTCTTCGCCTTCGGCCTGTTCGCGGCGGGGGTCACCAGCTCGGTGACGGCACCGCTGGCGGCTGCCTACGCCACCGCCGGCGCCTTCGGCTGGAAGCGTGACCTGCGCGACCCCAAGTTCAAGATGCTCTGGGCGATCATCATCCTGGTCGGCACGACCTTCGCGATCCTGGGCTCCAGCCCGACACAGGCGATCGTGTTCGCCCAGGCCGCCAACGGCCTGATCCTCCCGATCATCGCGGTGTTCCTGCTCGTGGTGATGAACCGCCGTGACCTGCTCGGCGAGCACGTGAACACCAGATCGGGCAATGTCGCGGGTGGCATCGTCGTGCTGATCGCCATCGGATTGGGTCTACGTTCGCTGGCGAGCGCCTTCGGACTGATCTGACAAGGTCGCATGGGCGATCTCCTCAGGTTCCGCCCGCCCGCCCGAGCGGGATCCTGGGCGCCAACCGGCTCACCTGTCCGGGCCAACCCGCGTTCTCGTGGATCCTGGTGCTCACCGTCCCCGAGGCCACGCCGACCACGCGCGTTCCGCCATCGGCCACCTCGTGGGCGAGCCCACTCGTTCGCCACGTCGCTGCGAACGACCAGGCAGCGTGCTCCCAAGTGCTCGACGGCTCGCCTGCACCTGCCAGCCAGGACGTATTGCGGCGGGTGAGGGGACCTTTGGCACTGCCCTGGCCAGGCGGACAATGTTCGAGTGGGGAGCCATGGCGCCGTCCCGCCGAGATCGCGCCCCGGTTCATGTTCCCCGCCAACCCCCACGGAGCCCCCATGCTGTCCACCACGTCCGCCCAGGTCATCAAGGCCACGCTGCCTGTCATCGGTGCCGCCATCGGCGACATCACCCCGGTGTTCTACAAGCGGATGTTCGCCGCGCATCCTGACCTCGAGCGCGACCTGTTCAATCGAGGCAACCAGGCTCAGGGCGACCAGCAAAGTGCGCTCGCTGGTGCGATCGCCGCCTACGCGACTCTCCTGGTGGCCGACGACGGACGCGACCCGCTCGAGGTGCTGGGGCGCATCGCGCACAAGCACGCCTCCCTCGGCATCACCGAGGACCAGTACCCGATCGTTCACGAACACCTGTTCGCCGCCATCGTGGAGGTGCTCGGGGACGCAGTCACGCCCGAGGTCGCCTCCGCCTGGGACGAGGTCTACTGGCAGATGGCCAACGCACTGGTCACGATCGAGAAGCGGCTGTACGCCGAGACGGGCGTGGCGGACGGTGCCGTCTGGCGCACATTGGTCCTGCGCAGTCGACGCCAGGAGTCACCCGACACCGTGTCGTTCGTGCTGGGCACAGCCGACGGCAGCCCGCTGCCGGACTCCCGCCCGGGCCAGTACGTCTCAGTGCAGGTGGCGCTGCCCGACGGCGCCCACCAGATTCGCCAGTACACCCTCACCCACGCCCCGAAGGCGAGTGAATGGGGGATCTCGGTCAAGGCAGTCCCGACCCGCCGCGGGGACGACGGCGTCACGTTGCCGGCTGGTGAAGTGTCCAACTTCTTGCACCAGGAGCTCTTCGAGGGCGACGAGATCTCGGTGTCGGCTCCCTTCGGCGACCTGGTCCTGGAGGACTCCGAGGACCCCATGGTGCTGATCTCCGCCGGCATCGGAATCACCCCGGTCATCGGCATCCTCCACTATCTGGCCGGCACCGGTTCGCAACGTCAGGTGCTGGTCCTGCACGCCGACCGTTCGCCGGCCCGGCACGCCCACCGGCAGGAGCTCAAGGAACTCGTGGCGGCGTTGCCCGCCGCGACACTGCACCGCTGGTACGAGGACCTCGGCGTGCGGCCGGCCCGAGACGTCCTCAGGGCCGGCAGGGTCGATCTCGGGCTGGTGGAGCTCCCGGCCGACGCGCAGGTCTACCTGTGCGGTCCGTTGCCCTTCATGGAGTCCGTACGCCGCACGCTGCTCGAGCAGCACGTCACCGAGTCCGACATCCACTACGAGGTCTTCGGGCCGGACACGTGGCTGGCCTCCGCCTGAGCCCGAGCCCTGGAAGAGCGCGTGTGAGCAGGGCTTGGAGACGACCTATGACGCGGAGTACTCACCCTCACCCAGCGTCCCGCGTCAGCCCTTCCGTGTGAACGTGGCGGTCATGTACAGCGCCCGCTGGAACACCTCGTCCGGGATTCCCCGGTAGCCGGGCAACGTCGAGTTGTCGAACCGGAGTCGCAGGGCGTCCTGGTCGACCTCCCAGCGGTAGGTGTTCGAACCGTCGGAATGATGGAAGATCACGGTGTCCCCGTCGATCTCGTAGTCCGCGTCATAGTCGATCGGCTCGGACGGCCCGCCCTGGGCCCTGCCGTAGAGGTCCCACGCGCCGTTCTCGATGGTGAGTGTCAGCACGGTGTCAGCGACGAACGGTGCATCGTCGCGGTAGGCCTTGACCCATCGGCCGAGTCCGTGGCGGCGCACGGTGGCCTCGGTCTCCTTCAGTGAGATCGGCCCGGCCTGCCAGACGCCTTCCAGCGGGGACGCAGCAGGCGCGACCGATGAGGGCGTCTCCGGGGTGGGGGCGACGCTCGCAGTGTCGTCCGACGATCCGGTCGCCGACGTGGAACCGTCGGACCCGCAGCCGACGAGCAGCATCGACGCGATGGCCAACGCGACAGCCCATTCCCTGACCAGAGTGTTCGTCACGACGATCTCATCTCCTGGATGGCATCAGCGGGACGGCGTGGTCGCAAGTGTCCGGACTTCGCGCCAGCCGGGGTTCGTGAGCCACTGGCCGGCGACGTGGACGGTCGGCGAGATCTCGTTGCCGTCGCTCAGGGCGCGGACCCGGGCGGCACCGCCCTCGTCGTCTCGAAACCGCACGGAGCGGTGGGGCACCCGGTGCAGGGTCAAGGCGGTCCTCAGCCTGATGCCAAAGGGACATCCGGGCTTGAAGTACACGACCGGCTCGTTCATGGCTGCTCACTTCGACTGAGGTTTCGACATATCACGACTATGACGACCATAGTGATACCTTGACGTATGGCTGTCAAGGGAGCAACTGGGCACCGCCAGCGCCAGGCCGAAGCCACCAGGCGGGAGGTGGCACGTGTCGCCCGTGCACTCTTCGCAGAGCACGGCTACGTCGCCACCACGATCAGCACCATCTCCGCGGAGGCAGACATCCCGGTGCAGACGATCTACTCCGCCTTCGGAACCAAGGCAAAGATCCTCGACAAGATCACCGAGCTCTGGATGAGCGAGGCCCAGACGCCCGCACGGGCCGCCGCGTACCTCCACGAGCCGGACCCCGCCCGGCAGCTGAGGATGCTCGCCGAGCTCAACCGGCGCCAGATGCAGGTCGGCTCCGACGTCGTCGTGATCTACCAGGAAGCGGCGGCGTCGGACCCGCAGATGGCCGAGACCCTGCGCAACGTCCTGGGCGCACGTGAGCGCGAGATCCGCAAGCTCATCGAGGCCCTCGCTCCACGGCTGGGCCCGGACCTCACCGTCGAGTCGGCCCTCGACCTCACGCTGGCGCTCACCCTGCCCGAGCTCTTTCACCTGCTCGTCGTCGAGCGGGGATGGAGCCCACGCCAGTACGAGACGTGGCTGGCCGACACCCTGGTCAGCCAGCTGCTCCGAGACTGACCCGCGCCCGCTGACAGCTCAGGTGGACAAGGACAGCGGCAGGGTAGCGGGAATATCGAACCAGACGACGGCGCCTGAGGAGGACGACGGGGACACGCCGATATGCCCCCCGTGCGCCTCGACGATGCGACGGCAGGTGGAGAGGCCGATGCCTGAGCCTGACTGCCGCTGGTCTGCGCGCGCGAAGAGCTCGAAGATCCGCTCGCGGTCCTGCTCGCGAATTCCGGGCCCGTTGTCGCACACCTCCACCCGCCAGCCGAAGTCGGTGCGACTCCCGGTCAGCACCACCTCGGGATGGGCCACGGACCGGGTGAACTTGATGGCGTTGGAGATGAGGTTCTGCAGCAGCGCACGCATCTGCGCCTCGTCAGCGTCAACGACCGGGAGGTCCTGGCAGCGCAGGGTGAAGTCGCCCGCGGGGTCGTGCAGGTCCTCTGCCACCTCCTCGACGACGCGACCCAGGTCGACAGGACGCACGATCGGGTCCGCACCTCCGCGGGCGAATTCCAGGAGGCTCCGCACCATCGAGTGCATGCGGCCGGCACCGCGGCTGGCCCTGTCCAGGAGCGGTCCGAGGGGCTGCTGATGGATCCGGGGGAGCTCCTCCACGGAGTCCTGCGCCATCTCCAGGGACATCGTGATGGAGCCCAACGGGTTCATGAGGTCGTGGCTGACCTGCCCCGCGAAGGCGACGAGTCGCTCGTTGGAGGTGGCCAGCCACTGGTTGGAGCGCGCGAGCTCGCGGGTGGTGATCGAGAGCTCGAGTACGTCGACGACCCGCTCGGCCAAGGTCCCCAGTGCGGCGAACTGCTGAGTGGTGAGGTCTCGCGGCTTGACGTCGAAGACGCACAAGGTGCCGATGACGACATCATCGGGGGTGCGAAGCTGGTGGGAGGCGTAGAAGCGGACCGCTCCCCGCTCACCGGTCACGAAGGCGTTGGTGCGGAACCGTGCGTCGAGGCGGGCGTCGGGCACGAAGACGGGCTCCTCCTCGAGCATCGAGGTCGAGCACATCGTGCCGTCGCGGGAGCAGACGTCCGGGCCGATCCCGACCGTGGCGACTCGGTGCTGGTCGGTCGCACCGATGAGGTTGATCGCTGCCATCGGGACGTCGCAGACGAGGGCCGCAAGATCCACCAGCGACTGCAGCTGTCGACGCGGGCCGAGGTCGTGCACGCCGTACCGGCGAAGCGCTTCCTCTCGGAGCGCGTCGCTGCGTTGCAGCTCGATGACCGACGCCATGATGCGAGGGTCCCACAGAAATAGACATTTCGGACGCAAATGTCGCATGACGATCGGAGGCCCATCGTCGGCGCGATCTCGGGTCAGGACCGGGGGCCGTACGCCGCCAGGAACGTGGCAACCGCCTTCCGAACGTGATCCCGCTGCTCGGCTGGGGCCGGCGCGACGTCGTCACCGAGGAACATCGCGGCACTGGTGGGCGTACCCATCACCAGCCAGTTCAACTGCTCGGCGGCCGTGGCTGGATCCGGCACTCGCACCCACCCGCGCGCGTCCAGTTCGCGCAGCAGCGCCTCGAGGGTCGTGATCGCGCGACGCGGTCCCTGCTCGAACACCGCGCGCGCGAGGTGGGGGAACCGGGGTACCTCGCTGATCACCAGGCGGCGTAGCCGCAGCAGGCGCGGAGACAGCACCACCGCAAGCTGGTGGCCGAGCATGCTCTCCAGGGTCGCCCCGACCTGGGCGCGGTTCTCGGGCAGCGTCGACTCCGCCAACACCTCGTCGCCAGCCGCACGCGTCATCGCGGTGACGAGCTCCACGAAGAGGTGGTCCTTGGTGCCGAAGTGCGCGTAGACGGTCTGCTTGGACACCTGTGAGATCTCGGCAATCTCGTCCATGGTCACGCTGTCGTACCGGGCCGCGAGGAATGCCTCCTCGGCCGCGGCCAGGATTGCGCGGCGTTTCGCCACCGACGAGGGCCGCAACGCGCCCGGCCCTTGACTCTTCATACCGGCCAGTCTACTTTCTGATCATCACACTGACTAGTCTAGAAAGTGTCGGGGTCACGACATGCAGCGTTCGACGGGCTTCCAGACCACCACGTCGGCCGACGGCACCAACCTGGCCTATGAGATCCACGGCGACGGTCCGCCTCTGGTCTACGTGACCGGCGCCATCTGCCACCGCACGTTCAGGCCGATCCGTTCCGGAGCGAAAGTGCTGGGCAGCGCCTTCCGTGTCCTGACCTACGACCGGCGCGGCCGCGGCGACTCCGGCGGCAGCGGCCTCTGGTCGCTGGACCGCGAGATAGAGGACATCTCGGCCCTGATCGACGAGCTGGGCGGCAGCGCCCTGCTCTACGGGCACTCCTCAGGTGCTGTGCTCGCGATGCATGCGGCCCACCGTCTGGGCGACCGGGTGCAGCGCGTCGTGATGTACGACGCGTCGTGGGTGGCCGACGACACCGAGGCAGCAACGTACGCCGGTCTGCGCACTGAGGTGGACGTGCTGCTGGCCCGCGGTAGGCACGGACGCGCCATCCAGCACTTCCTGGTCGGAATCGGCATGCCGCGTGTCTTCGCCGCGTTGCTGCCGGTCATGCCGGGCTGGCGTCGTCTGCGAGCTCTGGCCCCCACCCTGTGTCACGACATGGACCTGACCGCACAGCCGCCGCCGTTGCAGGTCGCCGCGGAGATCGCCGTCCCGGTGCACGTCATGGTCGGGGAGCGCAGTCCCGGCGAGCTCCACCGAGTGGCGATCGCGGTGACCGCGGCCATACCCGGTGCCACCCACGAGGTGCTGTCGGGCCAGGACCACATGGTCTCGGAGAAGGTGCTGCTGCCCAGCCTGCTCCGGACGCTCGGCACGTCGATGCCGAGGGCCGGCGCCTTTCCCGCGAACTCCGCTGCCGTGGCGCCGGAGCCTCCCGCGGACTTCTGACGGACCGGTGCGGGTCGCTCTTCTGGGAAAGTTGTGTCATGATTGCTGGACCGTTCCAGCACATCATCGGAGTCATCCTGTGTCCTTCCTCGATCGCATCGCGTCCGCCCCGATCTCCTGGGGCATCTGCGAGGTCCCCGGCTGGGGGCAGATGTTGCCCACCGAGCGAGTGCTGACCGAGATGACGGACCTGGGGATCTCCGCCACGGAGTACGGCGCACCCGGGTTCCTCCCCACCGATCCCGAGGACATCCGCGGGGTGCTCGACGGGCACGGCATGACACTGCTCGGGGGGTTCGTCCCGCTCGTGCTGCACGACCCCACCCGTCGCACGCAGACGCTGACCCGCACGCGTGCGGTGGCCGACCTCTTCAGCCGCTCCGGTGCCTCGACCCTGGTGTCCTGCCCCGTGATGGACGACGACTGGTCCGTGCCCCGACCCCTCGACCGAGACGAGCACGCTCACCTCGTACGGATGCTCGCCGAGGTCGACACCATCTGCGCCGACGCGGGCCTTCGCCAGGTCCTGCACCCACACGTCCAGACCGTCGTCGAGACCTCGGGCGACGTCGACCGGATCCTCCAGGACTGCGACGTCTCCTGGTGCCTCGACACCGGCCACCTGGCCATCGGCGGCACCGACCCCGTGGAGTTCGCCCGCCAGGCCGCCGACCGGGTCGGGCACGTCCACCTCAAGGACGTGCGGTTGAACCTCGTGCCGGCCCTGCTCGATCGCTCGACCTCGATCATGGAGGGCGTGCAGTCCGGCCTGTTCCCGCCGCTGGGACAGGGTGACCTCGCGCTGGCAGACGTCGTCCGCACGCTCGAGCGTGCGGGCTACCGGGGCTGGTACGTCATCGAGCAGGACACGGCCATCACCGGGGCTCTTCCGCGCGAGGGCGAGGGGCCGGTCACCGGAGTCCGCGACTCGATGCGCTACCTCCGTGAGGTTGTCGCGCCCCTGGTGGAGCAGGACGCATGACGGCTGGCACGCTCGACCTGCTCGCGCTCGGACGGATCAGCGTCGACCTGTACGCGCAGGAGTCGGGCGCGTCCTTCCTGGATCCGCAGACGTTCGTGAAGTCGATCGGCGGGAGTCCGAGCAACGTCGCCGTCGCCGCCGCCCGTCTCGGGTTGCGGTCCGCCGTCGTCACCGCGGTGGGTGCGGATCCCCTGGGCGAGTACACCGTCGCGAAGCTCGCGGCGCTCGGGGTCGAGACGCGTTATGTCGCCGTCCGGGAGGAGGGGCGTACTCCCGTGGTGCTCGTAGCGCTGGAGGACCCGGCGGAGCCGACGATCACGTTCCTGCGGGAGCCGGATGCGCCCGACACCACCATCGACTCGGACGCGGTCGACGAGGACACGGTCACCACCTGTCGGGTGCTGTGGACCAGCGGGGCCACCCTGGCGTCCGGCACGACGGCCCGGACGGCGATGCGGTGGCTCGAGCAGCGGGCCCGTCGTCCGCACACGGTCCTGGACCTCGACCTCCGCCCGAGCCTGTGGTCCGACCCCTCCGAGGCCACCGCCGCCGCCGCGCGCGCGATCGAGCTCTCGAGCGTGGTGATCGGGAACCGCACCGAGTGTGCGATGGCGCTCGGTGTCTCCGAGCCGCACGCAGCGGCCGACGCCCTGCTCTCGCGGGGGGTGACGACGGCTGTCGTGAAGATGGGCGCCGACGGCGTCCTGCTCGCCACCTCCGAGGATCGGGTCGTCATCGACCCGTTGACCGTGACGGCCCGGTGCGGGTCCGGGGCCGGCGACGCCTTCGGCGGTGCTCTGGCGGCCGGGCTGGTCAACGGATGGCCGCTGGCTCGGACCGGCCGGCTCGCGAACGCTTCGGGGGCACTGGTCACCTCGCGCCTGACTTGTGCCGACGCCATGCCGAGCCTGGCCGAGCTGGAGGCCTTCCTGGCCGGAGCCGAGCGGACGTCGACGGAGGTGACCGCCGGTGGCTGACCACGAGGGCGCCGTGAGCGACAAGGACTTCCGAGCCGTCCTCGAGGCCAGGGTCCGTGAGCCCCGACGGCTCCCGCGGGCACTCAAGCACCGGCGCCGGCGGCCGTTGGTGGGCGAGGACGGCCGGATGCTGCTGCTCGCCGCCGACCACACCTCTCGTGGCAAGCTGGCCATCGGGTCCGACCCGATGGCCGCCGCGGATCGCCGCTCGCTGCTGGACCGGATCGTCACCGGGCTCGAGGACCCCCGGGTCGACGGCGTCCTCGGCAGTGCCGACGTCCTCGAGGAGCTCGCGCTCCTCGGCGCGCTCGACGGTCGGCTCGCCGTGGGCACGATGAACCGCGGCGGTGTTGCCGGAGCATCATGGGAGCTGGACGACCGGCTCACCGCGTACGACGCCGAGCACGTCGTGTCCCTGGGGCTCGACGGCGGGAAGACCCTGCTGCGCATCGAGCCGACCGACCCCGGGGTGCCGCGCACCCTGGAGACGGTCGCCCGCCTCACGACGGCCCTGGCCGACGCCGGGGTGATGGCGCTCATCGAACCGCTTCCCTACCGCACCCGCCCGGGGGGCGGCCTCGAGCTCGACCCTTCGGAGGACGCGCTGGTCCGGATGGTGGCAATCGCGAGCGGGCTGGGCTCGTCGTCGGCGCACACGTGGCTCAAGATCCCGGCCACCGCCGACCCCGCCCGCGTCGTCGCCGCGACGACGTGCCCTGTCCTGCTGCTCGGCGGGGACGTCGGCCGCAACCACGAGCAGGTCTTCGATGCCTGGCAGCGCGCCCTGGACGTCCCGAACATCCGTGGCCTGGTCCCCGGTCGTGCCCTGCTCTATCCCGAGGCGTTGAGCGTGCGCGACGCCGTCGACCGCGCAGGCGCCCTCGTTCACCCGACTGTTACCCCGCTCTCCCAGGAGGATCCTTCATGAGCAACCATCACCGAGCCGGCACCCTCGCGACCGCCGACACCCTGGTCACCGTCACTCCCGAGCAGGCCGGCTGGGCCTACAGCGGGCTCGAGGTCTTCGATCTCGCCGCCGGGCCAGTCACCCGGGTGCTCGACGGGCTCGAGGGGGTTCTCGTGCCCCTGTCTGCCACCGACCTGCGGGTCACGGTCGACGGCGACACCCATACCCTGCGCGGCCGCGTCGGTGTCTTCGAGGCGATCTCGGACTGGATGTATCTGCCCGTGGGGGCCTCTGTCGAGATCGTGGCCGCTGCTGGAGAGGTCGCGCTGTGCACCGCCAAGGCGACCGCGCGCTTCCCCGTGCGCGTGACTGCCGCCGAGGACGTGCCGGTGGAGGTCCGCGGCGGGGGTCGTGCCTCCCGCCAGGTCACGAACATAGCGACGCCCGACTCCTTCACCGGCGCCGACCGGATCAACGTCTGCGAGGTGATCACCCCGGGTGGCAACGTCTCGTCGTGGCCGCCGCATCGCCACGACGGCATCGGCGACTGTGAGCCAGCGAACGAAGAGATCTACTACTTCCGGATGGGTCGCCTCGACGCGTCACACGGCCACCCGCACGGCCAAGGCCTGTTCCGCGTCTACACCGTGGACGGGTCCTCGGACGAGACAGTGACGGTCCTCGACGGCGACGTTCACCTCGTCGCCCAGGGCTTCCACGGACCCTCGACCGCCCAGCCGGAGTACCCGATGTACTTCCTCAACGTGCTCGCGGGTCCGGCCGACGAGCGCACCATGGCCTTCTGCGACGACCCCGACCACCACTGGATCCGTGAAGCGTGGGCCGAGCAGGGCCAGGACCACCGGCTCCCGATGACCTCGGCCTCAGGGCGGGTGGCCCGATGAAGAAGCGTCTCGGCATCGCCGTGCTCGGCCTCGGCTGGATGGGTCAGGCACACTCCCGTTCCGCTCGGCGCATCCCCGGCCACTTCCCGCAGCGCGCCTTCGACCCGCATCTCGTCGTGTGCGCCGACCCGGTGGCTGACCGCCGCCGACAGGCCGTCGAGGACTTCGGGTTCGAGCGGGCGGTGGCGGACTGGCACGAGGCCGTCACCGCGGCCGACGTGGACGCCGTGTGGGTCACCGCACCCAACATGCTGCACCTGCCGATGATCGAGGCCGCGGCAGCCGCCGGGAAAGCGATCTTCAGCGAGAAGCCGATCGGCGGCAAGCCCGAGCACGCCGTGGCTGCCCTCGGGCACGCGCAGGCCGCCGGCGTCGCCACCGGGGTGGGCTACTGCTACGTCTGGTCGCCGCTGGTGCTGCACGCCCGCGAGCTCATTGCGAGCGGGGCGCTCGGCGAGATAACCCACTACCGTGGCCGCTTCCTGTCGATGTACGGCAGTGACCCCCTGGGCCTGCTCACCTGGCGCTTCTTCCTCGATCAGGCGGGCTACGGCGTGACGAGCGACATCCTCAGCCACTCGGTGGCCATGGCCCAGTTCCTCATCGGACCGATCTCCGAGGTCGTCGGCATGGCCAACACGACGATCCCGCGCCGCCCCCTGCCCACAGGAGCAGCCAGCCACTACGGCGTGGGGAAACCGCAGGACCCGACCGGAGAGGTCGAGAACGAGGACTTCGCCTCGATGCTGTGCCGCTTCGAGGCCGGGGCCACCGGGACCTTCGAGGCCAGCCGCACCGTCGTCGGCCCGGAGAGTCAGAACGCCTTCGAGATCTACGGCACGAAGGGCTCGCTGATCTGGAACCACGAGCGCATCAACGAGCTCCAGTACTACTCGGTCACCGACTCGCCCGACTCCGGCTACACGACGATCTTCGGCGGTGAGCGGTTTCCCTTCCACGGCGCCTTCGTCCCCGGACAGGCCAACAGCATCGGCTTCGAGGACCTCATCGCCATCCAGGACTTCGCCTTCCTCGAGGCGCTCGCCACCGGTGAGCGGTTCACGCCCGGGTTCTCCGAGGCCGTCGACGTCGTCAGCGTGCAACAAGCCCTCATCGACTCGTGGGAGTCGCGGGGCTGGCAGACCGTGCAGGACCTGAAGGAGACCGACCGATGAGCACCGTGAGAATCACCACCGCAGAGGCGCTCGTGCGCTACCTCGTCGCCCAGCGCACGGAGGTCGACGGCCGGGAGGTCCCGCTGTTCCCGGGCGTGTTCGCGATCTTCGGCCACGGGAACGTCACGAGCCTGGGCCACGCGCTGGAGCAGCACCGCGACGAGATCCCGGTCTGGCGCGGCCAGTCCGAGGAGGGGATGGGCCTGGCGGCGGTCGCGTTCGGCAAGGCGACCCGACGGCAGCAGGTCATGGTCGCGACGAGCTCGATCGGCCCGGGCGCCACGAACATGGTCACCGCCGCCGGCGTCGCCATGTCCAACCGCATCCCCGCCCTGTTCATCTCGGGCGACGCCTTCACCTCGAGACTTCCCGACCCCGTCCTCCAGCAGGTCGAGCACTTCGGCGATCCGAGCATGACCGTCAACGACAGCTTCCGTCCTGTCGTGCGCTACTGGGACCGGATCACCCACCCCGCCCAGCTGCTCAGCTCGCTCCCGCAGGTGACCCGCACGCTGCTGGACCCGGCCGACTGCGGCCCGGCCTTCCTCGGGTTGCCTCAGGACGTCGCCGCGACCGCCTACGACTACCCGGCGAGCTTCTTCGAGCCGGTCGTGCACCGGGTCCCGCGGCCACGCGCGGACTGCGCGGAGCTGGAGCAGGCCGCCGCCGCGCTGCTCGCCGCCGAGCGCCCGGTGCTCATCGCTGGGGGTGGGGTGCACTACTCCCTCGCTGAGACCGAGCTTGCTGACTTCGCCCTGCGACACGGCATCCCGGTCGTGGAGACGGTGGCCGGCAAGTCCTCGCTCGTGGCCGACCACCCGAGGTACACCGGGCCGGTCGGGGTCACGGGCGCAGCCGAGCCGAACGAGGCGTGCCAAGCAGCCGACGTGGTGCTCGCTGTGGGCACCCGACTCAATGATTTCGTCACCGGGTCGTGGACCCTCTTCGACGCTGACGCCCGCATCGTGGCCCTGAACGCTGCGCGCTTCGACGCGACCAAGCATCTCGCGACCCCGGTGGTCGGGGACGCGCGCGAGAGCCTCGTGGAGCTGTCCGCGCTGCTCGGCGACTGGTCGGCTCCGCAGGAGTGGACCGACCGCGGGACCGAGCTGCGTCGGCGGCTGGGGGACTTCATCGCGGGCCGCGTGGCCGACGACGGACAGCTGCCCCTGAGCTATGCGCAGATCATCGGGACGCTGCACCGCACAGCGACGACCGACGACTACGTGATGACCGCGGCCGGCGGGTTGCCGGGCGAGCTCAACATCAACTGGCTGAGCAAGTCTGTGGCGAGCTTCGACTGCGAGTACGGCTTCTCGTGCATGGGCTACGAGACGGCCGGAGCCTGGGGCGCCGCCTTCGCGCGCACCGAGGGCGAGGTCCTGTGCCTCGTCGGCGACGGGTCCTACCTCATGCTCAACAGCGAGATCTACTCCTCCGTCCTCTCGGGGAAGAAGTTCATCCTGGTCGTGTGCGACAACGCCGGGTTCGCGGTCATCGAGCGGCTCCAGAGGAACCAGGGCGGCGCGTCGTACAACAACATGCTGCGCGACGCACGCGGACCGCACAGCGACGTGCGCGTCGACTTCGTGGCGCACGCAGCGTCGCTGGGCGCCTACGCCGCCCGCGCGTCCTCCATCTCCGAGCTCGAGGCGGCTCTGGAGCAGGCCCGTGCCCACGACCGGACCAGCGTCATCGTGGTCGACGTGCGTGAGTCCGACTGGACGGAGGGCAGCCTCTTCTGGCAGGTCGGGGTGCCCGAGGTCAGTGAGCTCGACACGGTGCGGGAGGCCAGGGCGGTCCACGAGGCAGGAATGGCGTCCCAGCGCCGCGGCGTCTGATGCCGGCCGACTCCTCGGGCGCGGGGAGAGCGACCAGACGGACCGGGCCGTCGCCGCACCCCACGATCCGCGACGTCGCGGCCCTGGCCGGGGTCTCCAAGACCCTGGTGTCCCTGGCGCTCCAGAACGCCCCCCGGGTCGCGCCCGCGACGCGCCAAGCCATCCTCGAGGCAGCCGAGGAGCTCGGCTACCGACGCAACGCCGCAGCCCGCGCGCTGGGGGCGCACCGCACGCGCACGGTCGGGGTCTTCGTCCTGGACCTGCACAACCCGATCACTGCCGACGTCCTCGACGCGGTCCAGGCCGAGGCGCGGCGTCGGGACTACCGCACCATCGTCGTCGTCGGCAGTGACGACGCAGCCGCCGAGCGGGCCGAGCTCGAGAAGCTTCTCGAGTTCCGTGTCGAGGGAATCATCGCCCTGGGCCACCGGCTACCCGACGGGGCGAGGGAGGCCATCACTGCCGACTGCCCCGCCGTCATCATCGGCAGCGAGCAGCAGGGCATCCCCTACCTGGGATCGATGTGCAACGACGACGTCGTCGGTGCCGGCCTCGCGGTGGACCACCTCGTCGCGCTCGGTCACGAGCGGATCACCCACGTGGACGGAGGGCCGAGCACCGTCGCCCGGGACCGACGTCGCGGCTACCGTGACGCGATGCGGCGACATGGGCTGGGCGGCAGCCTCACCGTGGTCAAGGGTTCGTTCACCGAGGACGGGGGCTACCGAGGTGCCTCGCGTGCCCTGGACGCCCCTGACCCTCCTACCGCCCTTTTCGTGGTCAATGACCTCGCGGCGATGGGTGCCATGGCGGCCGTGGTCGACCGCGGTCTGTCGGTGCCCGAGGACGTCTCGGTGGTCGGCTACGACGGTACGCGACTGGCCGGAATCCGGCCCCTGGGTCTGACCACGGTGGCCCAACCCCTCCTCGAGCTCGGGACGCGAGCGGCTGCGCTCCTCTGCGGACAGCTCGACGGAGAACCGTCGGGCGCATCCTCGACGCGACTGGCACCCGCCCTGGTCGTGCGACGGACAACTGCGGCCGCACCTGCGCCCGAAGGGACGGCCGCTCGTCACGGCATTGACGCTCCCGCGTGCCAGACACATGTTGGGCCTGGTTCCTCGTGACGCTGACGTCGCTGCCCATACCGCGCACCGCGAGCTCCGCCGACGCACCGCCGCTGCGCTGGGGGATCCTGGGAACGGGGTGGATCGCCGACAACTTCGTCACGTCGCTGCGACGGCACACGCGCCAGGTCGTGCACGCCGTCGGGTCGCGCACGATGGAGTCCGCGACCCGCGCGGCTTCGGAGTGGGAGGTGCCCGTGGCTCACGGATCCTACGAGGCGCTGGTCGCCGATCCGGGCGTCGACATCGTCTACGTCGCCACACCGCACAACTACCACGTCCTGCACGCCGTGCTCGCGATCAAGGCCGGCAAGCACGTGCTGGTGGAGAAGCCCGTGGGGCTCGACGCAGACGAGGCTCGCGCCATCGGGGACGCGGCCGCACAAGCTGGCGTGTTCTGCATGGAGGCGATGTGGACCCTCTTCCTGCCCAAGTTCGACGTGGTGCGGCAGCTGCTCGAGGAGGGGGCCCTGGGCCGCGTCGTCGCGGCTCACGCAGACATGGGCGAACGGTTCGACGAACCCCACCGGATCATGCGTCCGGAGCTCGCGGGCGGGCCGCTCCTTGACCTCGGCACCTACGCCGTCACCTTCGCAACGTGGACGCTGGGCGCACCCGACGTGGTCGCAGCGGTCGCCACGCCGGCCCCCAACGGGATCAACGGCCAGCTCGCCATCGCCCTGGGTACGCCGGGTGGCGGGAGCGCTGCTCTGCACACGACGAGCCTCGCCGACACTGCGACGACGGCGAGCGTCATCGGCACCGAGGGACGCATCGACCTCGGGACCCGGTTCTACCTCCCCGGCCCGATGACCCTGCACCAGCGCGGCGGGCCGTCCTTGTCGTGGGAGGAACCCATGGTCGAGCACGACGCGCTCCACTTCGAAGCCGCCGAGGTCGCGCACCGGGTGGCGGCGGGCGAGACCGGCTCGCCGCTGAGGCCGTGGGCCGACACGGTCGGGACCTTGGAAGTGATGGACCGGGTCCGTGCCGACACCGGACTCGACTTCGAGAAGGCTCGCGCGAACCGCGACAGCTGACCCGAGCAGCCGCAAGACCATCGTTTCAGTTGTCGTGCTGTTCACGGTTCATGCCGGCCTGGCTCGAGGACGGCCACGGCTACGACGAGCCGGGCGAGATCTTCGTCTGCATCAACCCTGAGGTCGGCGGCACCGTCACGGAGTGGGGTGGAGCCCCGGCCGAACGCCATGAGGGTGGTGGTGATCCCCTCGACCTGCTGTCGCCGTTCCGATTGTCAACCCTTCACCGGAGCTACCACAGGGCGGGTCCTGCGGGACGCTCGTCCGGTTCTTTGAGCCCGCCGATCCGCGGCGTTCCCGCCGATGCTGGGATCCTCTACTGGATGGCCCGCCCGGACGACCTTGCATCCGGCGACCTCAGCGGGATCTCGTTCTCCTGGCAACGCGGCTGATCGGAGCCAACACCTCGCTCCGCTGCGGAGCCGGCCAGGCAGCAGGCATCGGTCCTCAAGACGTCCGGACGCGCCCGGGTGTCAGGCCGCTGTCAGGGTGTCGCATCGGTGGGGGTTTCAACGATCTCGCGCAGAGTGGCGAGGTGGTCCTTGAAAGCCGAGCGGCCTTCGGGGGTGAGCTTGAGCCAGGTGCGGGGCCACTTGCCGACGTGGCCCTTGCGGATGGCGACGTAGCCGGCTTGTTCGAGGGTCGAGGCTTGACGGGACAGTAGCGAGTCGCTGACCTGCAGGGTGTCGCGCAGGAACCGGAACTCCAGCTCGTCGGCTTGGGCCAGCCCGGCGAGTATCGAGAAGCGCACGGGTTGGTGGACCAAGTCATCGAGGCGCGCCCGTGGATGGGCGGTCACGCTCCGCGCCGGAGCCGTCGGGCCCACAGCAGCGTGGGCGCTGCACCCACGATGGCCCCGAGGGTGTAGGAGAAGCCGATGGAGCCGTCAAGCAGGATCCCCAGGGAGAACAGGGCTGCGGCGCTCCACAGTCCGAGCGCCCACTCCAACCACAGGGGGGTGGTCCGGGTCCGCACCTGCCGAGACCGACGCAGGTAGGGAAGATTGGTGCGCACCGTGACGGCGACGGCGACCACCACGAGAATCACTCCCACCAGACCGGCCACCCCACCGGTGTTGTCGTTGAGGTCAATGGCCATCCCCAAGAGCAGCAGCGTGAGACCCATCGCGACGTAGACCGGTTGCTCCTGCGGGGCCCGGGCCCGGACGGCGGACTCGACCTTTCCCGCGTCTTTCAGCATGGCTTCGGCATTCTGCTTCTCCGGTTCCATCGTCTTCCTCATCCCCTCCGGTGAAGTACTTGACGATAAGGAAACTACTTTCTTTAGCGATCTGTCAATGCCTTGATTCCGGGAAGCAAGTCTCTCGAGCACGGGTCCTCTGAGCAGCGTCCTCCCCCGCGTCCGGGGGAACTCTCAAGTCGCGATCTAGCCGGACGAGAGCAGCCGGAACGGCGGAAGCAGGGCGGCCTGCGCTTGACAGTCGTCGTTGGTGTCAGCGCGTGAGCTCAGGCGACGCACGCAAAGTCGACCAGCCAACGACTGGCCGCCGCATAGACCAGTGGCGCTGCCCACGCGCCGATGACCCAGGGCCAAGGGGTGCGGAGGATGACGCCGACCGTGGTGCCGATGAGGTAGGCGGCGACGGCCAACCCAGCGGGTACCACCAGCGCTGCTCCCGCGGGGGCACACAACGGAAGGATCAGCCACGTGGTGGCAGCGGAGCCTAGTTGGCCGGACGAAGCCACTGCCAGCAGCGCAGGCAGCCAGAGCCCGGTGACGGCAAGTGCCGCGGCGAGGTGCCCCATGATCGGGGAGGTTCGGGGCCAGAGCAGGGACCGAGATCGAGCCGCGAAGAACGGCAGCAACAGGGACGCCACGAAGCCGACCAACGGAATGGTGAGGGCAAGGACGCCAGGGACGGCCAGTGCGACAGCGCTTCGCGCCTGGACCGGATGCGACTTCGTTTGGTCCGTGGCCATGCTCACCATGTGCTCCCTTGTCGTCGATCGCCACGCTATCCCCGGCCAACGCCCGCACGCCTGAGCACCCGGGCTCAGATCGTGCGCGCCCATCAGCGTTCGGCTTGCGGCTAGCCGGCGTGGGGTCGCCGTCTGGTCCGCCCCGGGACAGCCCGAACCAGTTGGTCCGGCCTCGTAGAGGACCGCAACTCGCCACGAGGGGGCCACGTCACACCCGTCTGGGCCGCAACTGCCACAGTGACGAAGGTCGGAGCCGGTGCAACGCTGGATCGCCGCGGGACGACGTAGAGGGTGTGACCGACCTGCGATTGAGCGACTCGGAGACGCCGATGCTTGAGGAGACCTACCGCGAGCTGCGGCTGCCGCTGCTCAGGCTTGCCTTCCTGCTGACGGGCTCCCGCGAGACGGCCGAGGACGTCGTACAGAACGCGTTTGCCTCGGCGCAGCCACGCTGGCATCGCATCGACGACCCGCGTGCCTACCTGCGCCGCAGCGTCGTCAACCTGGTCAAGGACGGCCAACGGCGGGAGTTTCGGCGCCGCAGGCTGCTCCGGCCCGAGCCGGAGTCCGTCACGACGATCCCCGAGATCGATGAAACCTGGGCCTCGATACGACGGCTGCCGGCCAACCAGCGTGCCGTTGTGGTCCTCCACTACTACGAGGACCTGCCACTCGTGGAGATCGCTCACCTGCTCAATCGCCCCGCGAGCACCGTGCGGTCCGACCTGCACCGCGCCCTCGCCCGACTCCGGAAGGTTGTGCCATGACCACGCGTCTCGACCACGAACATCGCCTAGATGAGCACCTGCGACGCACCCTGGCCGCGGTCGCTGCCACCGTGGAGCAGGGCGCGGCGGGCGACTCACTCCCGGTTCCCCGGCGCTTCCGGCGTCGCCGGCGGCTGTTGGTCGCCGCTGGCGTCACGATTGCTGCCATTCCGCTTGCCGCGGCCGCGGTAGTGCGGTTCGGCCCCGAGTACGTCGACGAGGTCCCGCCCGCGAATCCGATCGTCAGCGGCAGCCTCGACGGCGAACGCTATTGGGTCGTGGACGGCCGAGAGATTCCGCGGTGCGAGGGCTTCCCGTCCGGTGTCGAGCTGATCGCCGAGGAAGACAACGTCGTCGGCCAGGAGTGGAGTACGGTCGGCTCCTTCTTCGGCGAGCCCACGGCGGACGGCTGCGCGCCTCGGGTGGCCCAGGCCCAACCTGAGGACACCTACTACTCCGACGGCGGAGTGATGGTGGGCGACGGAATGCTATGGATGGGTGCGCTCCACCCTGACGTCGACCAAGTACGGGTCTCCCTCGGCAGGGGCGAGCCGTTCAACGCCGCCACGTTCACGCACGAGGGCGGGACGTACTACGTGCTCGAGGTACCGCCAGGAACCGCGACCTTCACTGTCACGTACGTGGTCGATGGAGTGGTCTTGGAACCGCCCACCGGGGAGTCCGCCAAACATGTCGTGACGCGCGACTGAGGACACGCTCCGCGCCGCGCGGCCGCCTCTCGCGTCGGGAAGACCTCGCAAGAGACCTTGCTTGTGACAGGGATGCCTAGCCGTAAGCGTCACCGGCATGCCACATGAGGATCCGCGGCCGGGACGCGCGCTCGCGCGCGATCCCCGCAGATGCTCTCGGTGCCATCGTCGTGCGTCGACAGGTCCAACCAGGGTCCGAAGGGGACGGCTGTGCCGACCGTCAGCGAAGGGCGATCAGAGCTGGATCGCTACGACTGCCCGCCGAGCTGACGGCCGGTGTACTTCGACAAAGCCCGCGCCCAGGAAGGCGCTCAGCACCCCGGGATGCAGCTCCTCGTTGAGAGCCGAGCCGGTGGCCATCGGGTATCCCTCCAGCACCCGCGCTCCGGCATCCCGGGCGTGCACCACCGCGGCCCGCACCAGCGCGCGACTGACTCCGCGCCGTCGGTGGCCGGCCCTCACCAACACACACGTGACCGCCCAGACACCGGCATCCGCGCGGTCCTCTTCACGTCCAGTCCAGGCCGCCATGCTGGCGTTGCGGACCAGTCCCTGATAGGCCGTCCGCGGCTCGACGGCGCACCAACCCACAGGCTCACCGTCCGCGTAGGCGACCAGGCCGCTCGTGGCATCAGCCCCCGGATGGCCCGCGTCGGTCTGCTCGCGTAACCGGTCCGCGCGGGCCTCCGGTGGACAGGATGCAAAGGCCTCACCTGGGGCAAGCTTGTAGCGCTGGCACCAGCAACGCGCGGCCGGTCCGCGAACCCCGAACACCGCCGCCAGGTCGGCCCAGGCCGCCTCGTTGGCCGGCACCACGTCGTAGGACGGAACGTTCACGACCCCGATTATCCGGGTCCGGGAACGACCTGACGCACTGGACTCGCAGTCCACAGGCAGGTGGCCGCGAAGCCGACACCGGCGACCACCTCGACCATGCGGCGGCGGCCGCCGGCGACGGGACGACAAGACGGGGGTGGTTGGTTGGACGAGAGCGGCGTGGTCTGCTGGAGAAAAAGGTTCTGGGACGGCGACATCAGCCGCACCCGCGGAGGCGAGGTAGCTGGACCCGGTGCCGACGCTGAGAGTCCATGTCGTCGTCGAGTGCACGAGACGGATCCACTCGACCAGGGTGGCGATCACCCGCCCAGCCTAGGGACCGCCGAGGCCTCGGGGACCGACCGAAAGAACGAGACCCCGCTCCTGCCAACAGCGGAGGGGGGTCCGGCCTCGACGCCGATGTGCGCACGCCGCGACGCGGCGAGGGTTGTCACATGATCAATGTTGAGTCACTGACCCGGAGGTACGCCGGCTTCACCGCCGTCGACAACGTCTCCTTCACCGCCCTGCCCGGTCGCGTCACCGGCTTCCTCGGCCCGAACGGCGCCGGCAAGTCCACCACGATGCGCGTGATGGTCGGCCTGACCGTCGCGACGTCAGGCACCGCGACCATCAACGGAGAACGGTTCGCCGACCTCCCCAACCCCGGCATCGAGGTGGGCGTCCTCCTGGACGCCTCCGCCCAGCACGCCGGTCGCACCGGACGCGAGATTCTCACGATCGCCGCCGACACCATGGGTCTGCCCCACCGCCGCGTCGATGAGATGCTCGAGCTCGTCAGCCTGACATCATCGGAGGCCAAGCGCCGCGTGCGCAACTACTCCCTCGGCATGCGTCAGCGACTGGGCATCGGCACCGCGCTGCTCGGGGACCCCCGGGTGCTGATCCTCGACGAACCGGCCAACGGGCTCGACCCTGCCGGGATCCGATGGATGCGCGACCTGCTGACGGGCTTCGCCAGCCAGGGCGGCACCGTCCTGTTGTCCTCGCACCTGCTGCACGAGATCGAGGTCATCGCCGACGACCTGGTCGTGATCGGGAACGGCAAGATCGTCGCGTCCGGCAGCAAGGAAGAGCTGCTGGCCGCAGCGGGGACGCTCGTCCGGTCGACGTCACCGCGCGACCTCGCGCACGCCCTCGAGCAGGCCGGGATCCCCAGCACGCTCGCAGGAGACGGCTCGGTCCGCACGGACGCCGACCCCGCTCGGGTCGGGGCCGTGGCCTTGACAGCGGGCATCGCCCTCACCGAGCTCCGGTCCGCCGAGGGCGCCGGGCTCGAAGACATGTTCCTGTCGCTCACTGCCGACACCCAACGCGAAGGAGTTGCGGCATGACCGCCACGATCATCTCTCCCGTCACCAGCGAGGCCGCGCCGGCCGGACGGATCGTCCGTCCCATCCCCACCACCCGACTCGTCAAGATCGAGCTCCGCAAGATGTTCAACACCCGCTCGGGATTCTGGATGCTCGTCAGCATCGGTGTCCTGTCGGTCATCGCGACCGGTGCGGTCATCATCTTCGCTCCGGACAGCGAGATCGCCTACGAGAACATCGCCAAGGCGATCGGCTTCCCGATGTCGGTGATCCTGCCGATGATCGCGATCCTGGGCGTCACCAGTGAGTGGAGCCAGCGCAGCGGGCTCACGACGTTCACGCTCGTGCCGAGCCGCGGCCGCGTCATCGGAGCCAAGGCCTTCGCGACCTTCGTGGTCGGGGTCGTCTCAATGGCCGTCGCGTTCGCCGTCGGTGCCGTCGGCAACCTGCTCGGGTCCACGATCATGGGTCTCGACACGGTCTGGGACGTCTCCCTGGCAGCTGCAGCGCAGATCCTCCTGGGAAACCTGGTCGGCATGGCCATCGGCTTCACCCTCGGGGTCGTACTGCGCAATTCCGCGGCAGCGATCGTCGGCTACTTCGTGGTCTCGTTCGTGCTGCCCGGCATCCTCGCCCTGCTCGCGTTGGTGCGGGAGTGGTTCCTGGAGCTGCAGCCGTGGATCGACTGGAACTACACGCAGGTGGAACTCTTCGACGGCGCCACGAACAGCGGTAAGGAGTGGGCGATGCTCGGCTCGACCACGATGATCTGGATCGTCATTCCCACCGTCGTCGGGCTGCTGTTCCTGCGCCGCTCCGAGGTCAAGTAGTCACACACGGGCGGCGGTATCCGGAACTCATCTGTGCGTTCGGAACCGCCGTCTGGGCACCGCCAACTCTTCGAGCAGCCGGACTAATTCCAGGACTACCTCACCGACGTGGTCGTGCCCAGCACGGAACAGCTTCCGCGGTCACGAGAAGAGGAGACCACAACCATGACCGCCTACACCCCACCACCTCAACCAGGCCGCACCGCTTCACGCAGGAGCCGCCCGGTCCCCCTCGTCATCGGCATCCTGCTCGCGCTCGTGGGCTTCCCGCTGCTGCTCGGAGGCCTCGGCCTCGGCTGGGCGATGGCCACCCAGCGCGACGACGACGGGTTCTTCAGCACCCCGACCGAGCAGCTCACCACCGAGACGGTGGCCCTCTCCAGCGAGGTCGTGAACTTCGGCGAGGCCGGCCCCGACGACTGGTGGGCCGACCGTGACCTCGCCACCGTGCGGCTGAGCGCCCGGTCCGCGGACGCATCGGCCGTCTTCATCGGGATCGCACCGAGCGCCGAGGTCGCGGGCTACCTGGGCAGCGCGTCGTACGACGAGATCAGCGACCTGCGCACCGACCCGTTTGACTACTCGCTGACCCGGCGTGGCACCGGCGGTGACCTGAGCGCGGATCCCACGACCCAGGGGTTCTGGACCGCGCAGAGCAGCGGCCCCGGCACCCAGGCGCTGACCTGGGACCTCCAGCCCGGCACCTACACCGCCGTGGTCATGAACATCGACGGCTCCCCGGGGGTCGCGGTCGAGCTGTCCGCGGGCGGACGCCTCGACTGGCTCACACCTCTGGCATGGAGCCTCGGCCTGCTGGGCGGCGCCCTGATCCTCGGCGGCGCACTGCTCGTCGTGTACGGCGCCCTGCCGCCGGGACCGCGGGTCCCCCGACAGGCCGCGCCCGGTCAGCCTCCGGAAGCCGTCCGGCCCGACACCCCGGTGACCCTGGTCGGCGCGAAGAACCCGCAGCTGAACCGTGGGCTCTGGCTGGTCAAGTGGTTCCTGGCGATCCCGCACTTCGTCGTGCTCGCGCTGCTGTGGCTGGTCTTCGTGGTGCTCACCGTAGTGGCGTTCTTCGCGATCCTGGTCACCGGCCGCTACCCGCGTGGCCTCTTCGACCTCAACGTCGGCATCCTGCGGTGGACCTGGCGGGTGCAGTTCTACGCGACGGCTGCGATCGGCACCGACCGCTACCCACCGTTCACCCTCGACCACACCGACTACCCGGCCGACCTAGACATCGCCTACCCCGAGCGGCTCTCGCGCGGGCTGGTGCTGGTCAAGTCGTGGCTGCTGGCGCTGCCGCACCTGATCGTGCTGGGCGTGCTCGCGGGCACGTGGCAGTTCGGTGACGCGGACGGCTTCCAGTTCGCCGTCGGCGGTCTGATCGGCGCGCTGACGTTGGCTGCCGGACTGCTGTTGCTGTTCACCGGCCGCTACCCGGCGCCGTTGTTCGACCTGCTGGTCGGCCTGAACCGGTGGGTCTACCGGGTGACCGCGTACGTCGCCCTGATGACCGACACCTACCCGCCGTTCCGGCTGGACCAGGGCCCGGCGGACCCCGGTGGCGTCGCGCCCACGCCGAGCACCCCGGACATCGACAGGTCAGCGATAGCGATGATTGGCCAGGCTGCGTCGTAGCCCCGACCGATCAGGACAGCGCCTCATCGCGACCCGATTGCCACTGGTTCAGTCGACGTCGAGAGCGCGACCCGTCCCAAGCCAGTGACCCGATGCCGAGTGCGGACCAGCCCACCCCCGCCTCCATGACGCCCGGCGACTACATCGTCACCACAGACGTCGGGTATGTCGTGCGAGCTGATGGACGCGGAGGTCACGGCCGACCGGTTCACCGGCGTTGGGGTCACATGCGACAAGCGGATCGTTACCCCGCTACGACGGGCAAAGCGCGGCCGTCCGTCAGCCCTCACCCATGCCGGGCATCGGCAGCAGCTCGCACACCTCGATCGCGTTGCCGGTCACCATCAGGTGCGGGTGCCCGTCGAGGAGCGCCGTGAGGGCCTCGGTGGTCTCGGCTTCCATCAGCGAGTAGCCGCCGACGAAGCCGGACGTCGCCGGGCCGTCGCCGATGGTCGCGACGCTCCGCGTCGGTGACCCCATGTCGGTGATCGCCGAGCCCGCCTTGCCTCCCCAGACCATCCAGGCGTCCATGCCAGCCTGCGCCTGCTCGGGAGTGGCGTTGGCCATCTGGTCCTGCGCCGAGACGGCCGAGCGGTACAGCAAAAGGTACTTCGTCATAGCGGAGCCTCCGGTAGTGTCCGATCCGAGACCTATTTTGATCACACTCAAAATACCCACAGTTGGAACGGCACTGCAAGGATGGATCGAGTGACGAGTCCGGACGCGACGGAGGACCTCCAGGCGACCATCGCCGCCCTCGCCTCGCCCGTGCGTCGCGAGATTCTTTGGATGCTGTGGGACGCCGAGCTGCCGGCTGGCGAGATCGCGGCCCGTTGCCACGTCACCGGCGGCACCGTGTCCTCCCACCTGGCCGCCCTGCGTCGCGCCGGACTGGTGACGAAGCGGGCCGCGGGCACCTTCCGCTACTACCGCCTCGATCGGGCCGCCATAGAGGCCGCCCTACCCTTACTGGCCAGCGCGGACAGCAAGTGGACCGTGGCCGACGATGTCCCCGAGCGGGCCCTGGCCGACGCTGCTCTGCAGCAGTGGGTCACCGTCCACGTTGACACCGCCTTGGACCAGGTCACGGCGTACGAGTCGTTCGCCGATGGTGCGCGCTACTCGGAATGGCTGGGCGTCTCGGTCACCATCGAGGAGGGGCGGTTCAGCACCGAGATGGAGTGGGGCACACGGGTTCGCGGCCGCTACGAGGTGCTGGCGCCGCCCGAGCTCATCGCGATGCGCTGGGACTTCGACGACGACCTGACCCCGGTGCCGGGCCGGCAGCTGGTGGGCTACCTGCGCTTCCTCCCCACGGCGGACGGCTGTCGGGTCGAAGTGCACCAGGAGGCGCAGGACGTCGGGCAGGCGCAATACCTCACGGCCGCGTGGTCGATGGTTCTCGGTAGGCTCAAGGAGCACGCCGACCTGCACAGCAGGACGAAGCGCCACAGGCGGCCCAAGTTCCTCGACTGACACCGGCTTGTCGGCCAGCTTCCCTTCCTGCCACAGGCCCCCGGTCTGGTCGATGAACTGCTTGAGCTGCGCGGCGGGCGTGCCGAATCGAGTCGGGGTCCCGAACGCGACGGCGTCGGCCCAGTCCAGGTCCTCCAGCAAGGCCTGGCCGATCGATGCGGCGAAGTCGGCGTGCTGCCTCCAGAGCGGGTTCTGGTCGATCGTGCTGTCCGGTGCCAGCTCGGCGACCCGGCGTCGCTGCTGGCCCCGCTCCGCCTGCACGCGGGCCAGGAGGCGCTCCTGCTCGAGCTCGCCCGGAGCGGCCCGCTGATCCAGGCCCAGCTCAGTGACGCGCTCGGTTGCGAGCCTCCCAGCGTCACGATGATGACTCGCAAGCTTGAAGCTTCCGGTCACGTCCGCCGCAGCCCCGCCCCAGGGGACAGGCGCGCCACCATCGTCGAGCTCACCGACGAGGGGGCGGCACTCGTCGACCGGGTCAAGCAGCTCTGGTGCGCCCTGGCGGAGGAAACCGTGACCGGCCTGCCCCTCGATACGGTGGCAGGACTTCCCGACATCCTCAGCACCATGACAGGCAACGTGGATACCAGGCGTTCCCGACACCCCCACGGCCGCCTGGACGACGCGTAGGAGCAGCCGGTCCAGTGCGAGCTGCGAGGGGTGGCCGCCCATGGCGGTCACGCCCTGCCCCCTTGCCATGGCAGCGGGCGCTGCGCGACCCACCCCGGGATGACGGGCGTGTTCAGCGGGCCCCGTGATCTCCCTCACGCCCGCCGCCGAGCACTCCGGCGTCGAAGGCCTTCAGCACCGAGGCCCGGTCCTCGGTGCTGAGGTCGCCTTCGGTCACAGCCTCGTCCAGCCGATCACCCAGCGCGGTACGCCGCTCGTCCGCGCGAGCCTGCTGCAACTCCTCGATGGCCGTGGTGACCTCGGCTGCGGACAGGTCGAGCTCCTCGGCGAGTGCGTCGATCATCTGGTCGCGACGCTCCTCGCGCTCGCCGTCGGTGGGCGGGGTGGACCGGTCGATCTGCGACGGTTCGAGCTGCTCGCGGACCGAGTCGAGTGCGGACTGCAACTCAGTCTCGCTGACTCCGAGGGCCTCGGCTAGCTCGGGGCCACCCAGCCCATGACCGCCACCCGGGCCGCGACCACGGTCGCCGCGCTCGGGGGAGCCGTTGTCGGTTGAGGGACTCGCGGCGGGCGTCGAGCTGTCTGACTGGGCTCCGTCGTCGGCCGCCGAGGCGATGCCGAGTCCGCCCACGGCCAAACCGGCTCCGGCGATGCCGGTGACCACGCCGCGTCGAATGATGGTGGATTTGTTCATTGGGACTCCTTGTCGAGATCGTCTGGATCTTGTGGTCTCGACCATCCCCGGCGCACATGTGCAGAGGCTGTGCCCGGCCTCCGAGTCCCATGTGCATCGCCCTGGGGCCGACGGCAACGACCGCTACCACGGCACGACCACTTACCCGTACATCAACGGTGGCCTCGTGGGCGTGGTCGATGTGTCCGACCAGGTCGAACCACAATCTCAGGCCCCGCCTCCCGTGGAGCCGGGGAACCCTTGCCGGGTGCAACCATCACCGGGTTCGACGACCTCGGTGACGGGTCCTGCGTGCTCGAGTACACGATTGACGACGCCATCGGGACGGTGGCCCACACAGTCACCGACACCACCGTGGACTTCCAGTTCACCCGGCCCACCGGTGACGTCACCTCCGAGACCTATCGCCGCTGACACCGAAGCCCGGACAGACCCCTCGGACACAGGACGGTCTCCGCACGAGCGCGGCTGGGTCCCGGCCGCGGCGAACTCTGCGAGCTCGCTCAAGGGAGCGATGGCGACTCCGTCTACGAGCAGGGCAACGCTTTCGGGAGGGAGCTCCCCCGGACGGTGCAGGTACGGCCACAGGAAGAGGCGTCGTAGTCGCGGGCGATTGATGAGTTGGTTGCGGAGGAACGCTGGGGCGGGCAGACCCGCGGTGAGTACCTCGAAGTAGGTCGCCACGATTGTCGCCGGCCGTCTGAGCAGGTTGTAGCCGGTGTGTTGCATGCCCACTTCCACACGTGCGGTGACCCGTCCACGGACCGCTTCCACGCCGCGGGCATCCGCGGTGTCGGGTAGCCGCCTACTCAGCACCGGCGGCGTCAGCCGGTAGCCCACAGCGTCACCACAGCCGGCCCCCCTAGGTTCTCGAAGCAGTGAATGCAGCGTCTTCTGAGGAGCCGACATCGTGCCGACAACTTCCCGACTAGCCAGTCTCCTGGTCGTCTCGACGCTCTTCGTGTCCGCTTGCGGTAGTGACAGCACCACCGAAGATGCAACGACCCAGTCGTCCGATGGGGTCAACGCAGCGGTGACCACGGTCGATCCCGAAGCCTTTTTCGAAGGTGCACTCACCAAGGACGCGAGCACGACGGACTGCACCCTGGCGAGCGGTACCGAGACCTCCTGTTACGAACTGACGGTTGCCGGCTTCCCAACGACCCGCGACGAGATCGGTCCGTGGTGCCCCAAGACCACGTCCGACACGGCGGAGGATGCCGGGATCTGGTTCGATGGCAAGGCTGTGTACGACGTCGACGGCGAATTCATCACGAGCCTCGCCGAGATCTACGACGACCCCACCTGGAAGCTGTACGACGACGAAGGCAACGTCTTGTCGACAGACACTTCCGCGACGTTCAACGACCTTGTCACCGGAGGCGCGCAGCCTGACGCGGATGCCGGCCCCGTGAATCTGTGTGTCTACGGGGAGATCGAGTGGACCGAGAGCGGTGGTGCGGTCCCCTCCACCGTCGAGATCCCCATCACGCCGATCGTCGCCGACGAGCCCACCGAGGTCGGCACGACGGTTGGCGTCACGCTCGACGGTGTGATGATCGACGGAAGCGCACCGATCGATCTCATCCTGGGCAACTACACGATCGGCGTCTTCGATGACTGTGGTGGTCACGTCAACCCCCAGGAGGGGTATCACATGCACGCGACGACGGGTTGTTCGAATGCCGACCTAGACGTCGCCGAGGGCGAGACGGCGTTATTTGGCTACGCCCTCGACGGCTACGGCATCCACGCCCCCTACGCGGAAGACGCCGCGATCGAGTCTCCGCTGGACGAGTGCAATGGTCACGAGACCGACAGCCTCGGCTACCACTACCACGCCAATGCTGCGGCGAAGAATGCCGTACTGACCTGCTTCAGCGGTGAGACGACCGAGTTGGCGAGCACCGGACCGGGTGGAGAAGGGCCACCGGCTGGTGGCGGCGCACCTCCCGGCGACGGCTGATCGCCAAGCCATCTGGCCACGCGGCGAGGTCGTGAAGGATCACAGGAGCATCCCAGTCGCCTCACCGGCGACGCACAGACCGGCCCGGCACAGTCAAGGGCATGAACTCGACTGCCAGGCCGAAGAAGTCCATCGCCGCACTTTCGCTTGTCGCTGCTCTGATGCTCAGCGCCTGCGGCGCCGAAGCCTCCACAACGTCAGCGGATGACGGAGTCTCCGCCTCCGGCGAGGTCAGCGGGGATGCGGGCGGGCCGCCTGCTGGCGGCGGTGAAGGAAGCACCCCGCCTGCGGCACCCGGCGGTGCAGCTCGTGAAGGTGCTGCACCCGATCTCGCGGATGCGGCGGAGACGCTCGGAGTCTCGGTTGCAGATCTCGAGTCTGCGCTCGGCGGCCCGCCGCCCGATGTCGAGGCGGCAGCCAAGACGCTCGGCCTCTCCGTCGACGCATTGATGACTGCACTCCCGTCGGAGGCCAACCCCAGCTAGGGGCCGACACAAGTGTCGGCTTGTCGCCCGCTTCGAGGGAGTCGGAGTGTGAAGGTTGACCCGCCTCCGGGGGTCGGGCTGACGCTGATCGATCCGTGGTGCTCGTCGGCGATCTGTTGGGTGACGGCCAGCCCGAGACCGGCTCCGCTGTGGCCGTGTCGCGCTCGGGACGAGTCTGTCTGGTAGAAGGGCAGGAAGATCCGTTGCTGCTCGGCTTCGTCGATACCGGCTCCGTGGTCGATCACGCTGATCGCGACGGCCTCGGGCGACGTCTCCACGGCAAAGGTGATCGGGGTCGGTGCGGGGGTGTGGGTGCAGGCGTTGGCACCGAGATTGAGGATCGCCTGATGGATTCGGGCGGGGTCTCCAGCCAGCGGCAAAGAGCTCCCCGGAAGGATGTCGGTGTCGATCCGACGTTCTGGGTACGCCGCCCGCAGGTCGTCGACCACCGCCCGCACGACCTGGGGCACGTCGACGTCGGAGACGACCCGGTCACGGGTCTCGCCGCCGCGGACCAGCTCCATCATGGAGTTCACCAGGCGGTGCAGTCTGACGCTCTCGTTGCCGACGCGTGACATGGCGCGGTCCAGGGCTCCGGGCTCGACCAGCATCCCGCGCTCGTACAGGTCGCTGTACCCCTTGAGTGCGGCGAGTGGGGTGCGGATCTCGTGGGAGACGTCGGCGAGGAACCGTCTCATGTCGTCGCGAGCCTGGGTGGCTGCTGCCTCGGATCGTTCGCGCTCAGCGAGACCTGCGCGTAGCCGGGCGACCATGCGCTCGATGTCGGTCGAGAGGTCGGAGACCTCGCGTGATCCACCAGCGCGCTGCAACTCCGTGTCGAGGGCCCCGTCGGCGATCTGGTTGGCCGTGGCCGCCATCGTCGCCAGCGGGCGAACCAGTCTGCCGGCCAGCCACCACGCCATCGCGGACTCGAGCAAGGCGATGATCAGCCCACCGATGAGCAAGGCTCGCCGCAGGGCGTCGGTCGTGGCGTGGAAGCCCCCAAGAGACAGTGCTGTGACGCGGACCTGTCCGTCGGGCTGTGGAGAGGCCCGGACCCGGTAGCCTCTGATCTCGGTGGTGGTGGCCGCTCGGGTGGCGCCCAGGGCGCTGAGGGTGTCCCCGGGGAATGGATTCTCGCCCTGCGTGGCGGTGACGTCGCCGTCGGGGGAGAGGGTGAGCTGGACGGGCGGCTCCACTCCGGTGGTGGCGAGATCGCCGGGGGAGCCGGATGCCGGTGGGGTCCCCCCGTCCCGTGAACCCCTTACCGGCGCGGCCAGGTCGACGCGCTCTGCGCGTGCGAGCTCCTTGTCGATCTCGGCCAGCCGGGTCGAGCGATCACTGTGGTCGATGTAGACGGCGAACGCCAGGAAGCCCACGGTGATCGTGGCCAGGAGCGGCACGAGGACCAGCCACCGCAGCGAGAGCCGGTTCATCGGGGCTCTTCACGCAGGACGTAGCCGAGACCGCGTCGGGTGTGGATCAGCTGCGGATGACCGTCGTCGAGCTTGCGGCGCAGGTATCCCACGTAGAGCTCCACGACGTTCTCGGTGCCGTCGTAGTCCGGGCCCCAGACGTTGACGAGGATCTGCGCCTTCGAGACCACGACGTCCCGGTTGACCATGAGGTACTCGAGGAGTCTGTGCTCGGTGGCCGACAGGTCGATGAGCACCCTGCCCCGGCGTACCTCACGACCGGCGGGGTCGAGGGTCAGGGAACCGACCTGGAGCAGACCGTCGGGGTCCTCAGGCGCGGTGCGGCGCAGGATGGCTGCCACCCGCATCACCAGCTCGTCCACGCTGAAGGGTTTGGTGAGGTAGTCGTCCCCACCGGTGGCGAAACCACGGATGCGGTGCTCGGTCTCGTCGCGGGCGGTCAGGAACAGGACCGGTGCGCCCGACCCTGCCTCGCGCAGGCGGCGGCACACTTCGAAGCCGTCGATGCCGGGGAGCATCACGTCGAGCACGAGGAGGTCGACACCGCCCGCGAGCGCGAGCACCAGGCCCTCAGATCCGTCGGCGGTCTGGGTCACGGAGTGCCCCTGGAACCGCAACGCGGTGGAAACGACGTCGTTGATCGAGGGGTTGTCCTCGACCACGAGGATCCGGCGAGGTGCCGCCGAGGTGGGGTCAGAGCGCATCGGTGCCATCCAAGGTCGTGAAACTGTGCAGACGCTGTGAAGCGCTCCACAGTGCGGTCACAGCGGCGCCCTCCATGCTTCGATCATGGCCCACCACGTTCATCGCGACTCCGGAGCGCTTCGGTTGCTCCACCGATCCCCACTGCTGGCAGTACCGCTCACAGCTGTTCTCGTGCTGTCGTCCTGCGGTAGCTCCGGATCCGAGTCCGGATCCGGCGAGTCGACCTCGACCTCGACCCCGACTGCGACGGCGACCACGACCGCCGGCCTCGACACGAACCTGTTCCTCGACGGCGCGTTGGCCGAGGAGCCCACGACCGAGGACTGCACCCTCAGCGACGGGGCCGAGACGACGTGCTACCGGATCACCATCTCGGGCTACCCGACGGACCACGAGGTCGGACCCTTCTGCCCGACGACGACCACGGACGGCGCAGACAAAGGTGGAATCTGGTTCGACGGCAAGAACCTGTACGACATCAGCGGCGAGTTCATCAAGGACCTCGCGACGACCTACAGCGACGACGGCTGGAAAATGTACGACGACAAGGGCAACGTCCTCGTCACCGAGACCCAGGACGAGTTCGAGTCCGCTGCCCGTCCGGATGTCGACCCGGCCCTCCAGAACCACTGCATCCAGGGGAAGGTCGAGTGGCTCGAGAACGGTGAGCCGATCACGAGTGAGGTGCTGATCCCCAAGACCCCGGTGGCGGCGAAGGAGGCCTCGAGCTCGCAGGCGATCCTCGGTGTCACCCTCGACGGAGTGCGCATCGACGCCTCCGCACCGGTCGAGCAGATCCTCGGCGCCTACACGATCGCGGCGTTCGACGACTGCGGTGGCCACTTCAACCCTGTGGAGGGCTACCACCTGCACGGGGCCGTCGGCTGCTCCGAAGTCGGTGACGCCGTCGACGGCGACCCCGCGCAGTTCGGCTACACGCTCGACGGCTATGCGGTGCACAGCCCGTTCGAGGAGGGCGAGGCCCCCGACGACCTCGACGAGTGCAACGGGCACACCACCGACGCGGGCGGCTACCACTACCACGCCAACCCCGCGGCCGAGAACCAGGTGGTCGCCTGCATGGTCGGTCAGACCGTCGAGTCCGAGGACGGCCCGGGAGCAGCCCCGAATGGGGGCGGTCCTCCCGACGGTGATGACGGATGATGCACCCGGTCGACGCTGACCCGACCGCTCGGCCGCGACTCCGGCTCGCCGCCCTCGCCGCCACCCTCCTGCTGATCGCCACGGCCTGCGGGTCGAGCTCGACCGACACCGATTCCACCGACAGCGCGGGGAGCGACAGCTCCGATGCTGCCACCGCCGGTGAGGGCACCTTGGACGTGGCGTCGCTCTTCGTCGACGAAGCCTTGACCGCTGAACCGGCGACGGTGGACTGCACGCTGGAGAACGGCAGCGAGACCACGTGCTACCAGCTCGAGGTGGCCAGCCTGGCCACGAACGTCGACACCGAGGGGCCGTTCTGCCCCGCCACCAACAGCGACGTCGGTGGCATCTGGGTCTGGGACGGTGACGAGCCCGGGCTCTACGCACTCGACAGCAACTTCTGGGACCTGATGTCCTCCCAGGGCTACGAGTTCGTGAACAGCAACGGCGACATCACGGTCACCGACCCGGCCGAGGGCGCTGCCTCCTCCTCAACGACGGAGAACTCCTGCCTCGAGGCGACCGCAGACGGCTCCTACCATCTGCAGGTCCTGATCCCGACCAGTCCAGAGCTGCTCGACACACCCACCGACCTGTCCACCATCTCGCAGGTCGGGCTCGCTCTGGACGGTGTCACCATCTTCGGCGACGCGCCCTCAGTGGCTGACCGCGGAGGGCTCCCGGCCCTCGATGGGTGTGGCGGGCACATCGACCCGTCGGGCTACTACCACTGGCATTTCGGCGCCGAGTCGATCCAGACCAATCTCGACGACGCGGGAGCCGATGTGACCTGCTCGGTCGAGCAGGACACCGAGGCGCTGGTCGGATTCGCCTATGACGGGTACGGGATCTACGGACCCGAGGAGGACCGGGACATCCCCACCGACCTCGACGACTGCTCGGGACACGTCTCTGACACCGATGAGCTCGGCACGACGTACCACTACCACCTCAGCTACGACTCCCCGAACCTGCCGGGCTGCCGGGTGGGGGCGACGGCAGAGTCCGCGCTGACCAGCCCCGACAACCCCGACGTAGCCCTTCCAAACGGCGAAGGACCCGGCGGTGGTGGCCCCCCGCCGGACGGCGGGTGACCGGTGCCTCGCACCCGAATGGCGCGGTGGCTCGCGTCCACGCTCGTGACCCTCGGGTGCGCAGGTAGCATCCTGGTCGGCGCCGAGCCCGCCCTGGCCCATGACGGCACGAGCGGGGCCATCGCCCTGAGCGTGACCGATCAGCGCGTTCTCGGTACCGCGCAGGTTGCCTTCACCGAGCTCGGCTACCGCGACACCACTGGGGACGGGCTGGTAGGCGCCGATGAGCTCCAAGCCCAGGAAGCCGCCGTGGCGACGAGCCTGGTGAGCGTTCTCCGTGACCATGTGGCACTGAAGATCGACGGCCGGAAGGTCGACATCATCGGGGCCGGACCCGCACCGGTCAGCCAGGGTCAGGATCTCCCCGCCGAGTACGTCGAGGTGCTGTTCGCTACTGGCCCTCACGACGGCGACGTCTCTCAGGTGGACGTGTCCTGGTCGTTCACCTCGCGGACCGACCAGGTGGTGCTGACCGGGCCCGATGGGCTCGTGACCGGCCGGCTGGGAGACGACGGCACGACTTCGATTTCCCTGGACGCCGCCTCGACCGTCCGTTCGTTCTTCCTCACCGGCCTCGACCATGTGAGGTCCGGCCTCGACCACCTGCTCTTCCTCGTGGTCCTCACGTTCGCAGTGGTGGGCTCCACGATCTCTCGCGCCACCACCTGGCGGGTCGTCAAGCTCGTCACAGCGTTCACCATCGGCCACGCCACGAGCCTCTGCCTCGCCTACTTCGACGTCGTCTCGGTCCCCTCACAGTGGGTGGAACCCGCGATCTCCCTGTCCATCGTCGCCGCCGCCGTAGTCGCGCTGCGCGGCAAGGGCGAGACCATTCGGCCCTGGATCGCCACGGCCGTCGGGCTGGTCCACGGACTGGGGTTCGCCTCGAGCCTGGGGGGGCTCGGTCTGGCCACCACGCACGAAGTGGACGCCCTGGCCGCCTTCAACATCGGCATCGACATCGCCCAGACCGCGGTGGTCCTGTTCGTCGTCTTCGCGATCTGGCTGTCCGGCCGACTCCTGGCCGGACGCCGCCACTGGGTCCGCGTCGCCGTATGCGGGGGCGCGGGGCTGGTCGGGCTCGGCTGGACGGCCTCTCTCCTGGCCGCTTGACCCATCCCAAGTTCACCGCTGGGCCAACGCTCTGCAGCGTGGGTCGTGCGCGATGACGATGTCCCACTCGACGACGCTCCAGCACCGTCTGAGAATCCCTATCACGAACCCCACCAAGTCCAAGACGCCTTCTTGGTAGGGATGGACTGCGTCCAAGCCCGATGGACTACCGGAATGCTGTGGCGAGCGAGGTGATGAGGTCGGCCATCTGGGCATCTAGGTCGTGGGCGTGGTCGGGGTTTACTTCACAGAGGGTGAGCGCCGCGAAATTTGGTAGGTGGCACAATCTGTCGAGCAGTTGATTCAGTGCGGTTAGACCAAGGCCGGGAACTGTCCGGGTGTTGTCTGCGATGGGAAAGCTCGCGCCGTCGAGTACGTCGATGTCGACGTGCACCAGGACTCGATCGAATTCTCGGGCCCATTCGTCGAGAGATCCTAGGACGGTCTGGGGATCGCTCAGGCAGTCGGCCAGGGAGTGCCGATGGAGCTCGAGGTTGTCGACCACGCCCTGCTCCGCGTCGGTGATGTTCTCGGCTGCGACGAATCGCAAGGCGGCAGGTTCGAGCATCGGTGAACGCCGCGCAAGGTTGCTCAGGCTGGTCTCAGAACCAGGAAGGCCCAAGATGTGGGCTGCGCCCATCCAGTCCAGGATGCCGTCGCCGGTTGCGGGGGTGTTGAGGTCGGTGTCACCGTCGATGTAGATCATCCCGACGCTGTCGGAACCTTCCAGAGCGCCTGCCACGGCGCCCAGCGCGATGGTGCAGTCGCCTCCGAGGACGAGCACGGCGGCTCCTTGGTGGAGGGCCTCGGCAACCGGTTTGGCCACTGCGCGGCATATCTGCGCGACGGTCTCCACGTTGGCTGTTTCTGGGTGCTCGAGATCCTCGCTGAACACTGCATGCCCGACATCACCAACGTCGATCACGGGGCGCCCGGTGGCCTCGAGGGCTGCTACGAGGCCGTGGCGACGGAAGGTTGCCGGCGCTTGCTCCTGACCAGGACCGTAGGCGCCCGCGCTGGTGGCGGCTCCAAGCAGATGAAGGGTCTGGGAGGTCATCGAGGTCTCCTCTGTAGTTGAGCCATGTTGGCGTGGACCGATCCCGAAATGCGGCGGGCGTGGTTGTCGTAGCAGCTGGTCACAGAGCGGCCTGACGGGACCGAAACGCACGGACCTTTGCCCTGTTGAGACAGGTGGGCGAGCAGTATCGCCGGGGCGCCCGGCCGGCGCGGTCCAGGTAGACATCGACACAATCGCGGCCGTGGCAGATCCCGAGCCGACCCCAGCCGTGGGCTGTGATGGCCTCGAGCAGGCACACAGTGCACGCGGCGACCAGTTGATCGGCTGCCTTGTCGAGCGTGGTGGTCCAGATCAGCTGCCCCTGGGTGTCGATATGGGGCTCCAACCGACTGTCGGCAACCAGTGCGTCAAGTGCTGCGATCTGGCTCCGCACAGCCGGGCTGGTGAACACCAGCCATAGTCTTTCAGCAAGCTGGATCTTCTGGGCGGTCGTGGCACCAGACGCCAGCGCCGGTTGGTCTCGGTCGGCATGTTCGGGAGGGAAAGCATCGTCCGCTGCGGCAGCTTGGGCCTGCGGCGAGTAGCCGTTGACGAGCAGCACGAGCCACGAGGCGGCGACAGGAACGACAACGGCCATGAAACCATTGTAACCCGAATCCTGTGCATACAAGTTACTCACGCCCAGACGGATTCTGTGCGACCACCGGTCTCCTCGCTCCGCACGCCGATCGGCACGCGGAGCGTTGCCAGGACGGGATCCCGTTGCGGCGATCGGCGATGCATCCGCCCCTAACGCCGACCTGCGTGCGCACGAGGTTCGGCGATCGGCACCCCGCGGATTGTGAGCATGGAAGCACTGGCCGGTCAGGTGACTGGATGGTGGGCAAGGTTGACGGCTTGCATCGTGTTGTCCAGTGGGGAGGCCTGGATAACCGTGGTGCCGGGGTGGAGGCCCCTGTCGGTGCGGTATCGCTCACCCAGTTGCACGTCGGGTTCGGCACCCTCATCGGCTGCCGCAAGCAGCCTGGCCACCGAGTCCAACCATGCGGCGTCGTGTTCGGATACAGGTTCCTCGGGGGCGCCCATGCGTCCCCAGCCATCCCAGAGCAACAGCTCGTCGCCACAGCGGTGCGCGGACTCGATGATGACCTCGTTGAACAAGAACCTGGGGCCGCGGTGGACCGGGACCGCCGGGTCGATCCGGCCATCCCGGTAGGCCAGCCAGGCGTTGGCCGCTGAGACGAACCCGCGCCCTGCCGCTAGGCCCAGGGTCATGTCGGTTGGCACGGGCACGTCCGGGGCCGGGTCGGCCAACTCGGGGTCGAACAACTGCCAGCGGCCGTCGAACCAGGCCTCGACGATGACATGGTCGTGATGCCACCCATCGACGAAGTAGCCCGCGAAACCGACGCGGGAGCGGGCCGGCACGCCATGGGCGCGCAAGGCCGAGATGCACAACAGGGTGTGGTCCCGACAGCAGCCCTGGGCCCGCTCAGTCGCCGTCCGTGGGACCGTCAGCGGCGCATCGTGACGGCGTTGATCGACCTGGAGCAGGCTCTCGATCCAACGCAGATTGATGTCCCCACGGGTCTGCTCAGGAAGCACGTGCCCCGAGGCGCGGTAATGCACGATGACGTTGCGCACGACTGCTGACAACTCCGCGGGATCCACCGGCAGCGATGAAAGCAACTCGGCGAACCGGCCGGGGTCGGAGAACCGCGACTGCTTCCGATAGCCACCGATCCCCTCAACTCTCATGACCCGAAGGTACAGAAAGTCACCGACCCCACGTCACGCTCCGCATGCCGATGGCGCCACGGGACGCCCCGTCCAGTTGGTCCGAGACAGTCAGTTGAGAGACTGAGGGCGTGGACCAGATTTGCGAAATCGTCGCGTTGGTCGAGGGGGTGTTTGGACCCGACGTCATCGGTACATACCTCCACGGCTCGGCTGTGCTCGGCGGCCTCAGGCCGGCCAGCGATGTGGACGTGTTGGTCGTGTCCCGACGGCCGATGGACGAGAAGCAGCGAAAAGTGCTGCTGAGCGGTCTGCTCGGCCTCTCTGGGTCACGGAACCATGCCCGCCCCGTCGAGCTCATCGTGGTCGACCAGTCCGAGGTTCGGCCGTGGCGATACCCGCCGTCCGCTGACTTCCTGTACGGCGAGTGGCTGCGCGCAGAGTACGAGGGCGGCGATGTGCCTCGGGCGCACCCAATGACTGATCTCGCCCTGCTGATCACCATGACTCTGGCTGGCGACCGTCCCCTCGCAGGTCCTCGCCCGGCGCAGATTCTCGACCCAGTCCCGCACACCGACGTGATCCGGGCAACCGTGGCGGGCATACCTGGCTTAGTCGGCGACCTGGACAGCGACTCCCGCAACGTCCTGCTGACGTTGGCTCGAATCTGGAGCACACTCGCCACCGGCCAGATCAGGTCGAAGGCCGCCGCCGCAGACTGGGCTATCGCCGCGCTCCCACCCGGGCACCTTCTCGCCCTCGAGCACGCCCAACGCCTTTATCTCAACTGCGCCTACTCCCAGGAGAGCTGGAGCGACGATCTGCTGACGCAAGTACGTCCGTGTGCGGACCGTATGCTCGCAGAAATCGACCGGCTTACTCAGGGCCTCGGGTTACTGCCTCAGTCCCGGTGATCGATCCTCAACCGGGAGTCCCGATCCCGGGCTCATGAACTCACTTTTGCTCGCCCACCGTCGGTGGCTATAGTGCGCGCGCCGTCAGCCCATTCAGGTAATTGATGCGGCGTACAGCACCCCCTTCTGACCACCTCTCGTAGAACGGAACCCCCATGCGCAAGCTCATCTACTACGTTGCCACCACCCTGGACGGTTTCATCGCCGGACCCGAAGGCGGCGACCCAAGCGCCCAGAGCTTCTTTCCGGTCACACCCGACCTCGTCGAGTTCATTGCGTCGAAGTTCCCGGAGACGCTTCCGGCGCCAGCACGTGAAGCCCTGGGCATTGCCGGGCCGGGCCACGTGTTCGACACCGTGCTCGAGGGTCGGGCAACCTATGAGGTCGGGGTGGCGGCCGGGCTCGATGATGCCTACCCGCACCTTCGTCACCTGGTGTTCTCAACGACGTTGACGACCGCAGCCGGGTCAGACATCGAGGTCGTCAGCGGTGATGCATTGGATCGGGTGAGGACCCTCAAGACCGAGGAGGGCAAAGACATCTGGCTGGTTGGTGGCGGCAAGCTGGCATACAGCCTCCTGCCCGAGATCGACCGACTGGTGATCAAGCAGAACCCGGCGGCAATCGGTTCTGGGGTCCCGATGTTCGATGGTCCGTTCGAGCCGACGATGTTCACGGCTGTCGACGCCCTGCTGCTCGATTCTGGAGTGCGGGTGGTGACACTTGACCGGGCCTGACGCATCCCGACTCACCTTCGCCAGTCTCACCTACGGCGGACCGGCCCGCCCAATCCTCACCAACTCGACACGCTCCGTATCGGAGGCCCCGTCAGACATCTGCCCCGGTGCGACCATGGCTGCCTCGGAACCGGCAGCAGGTCAGCGCGTCTCGAGCAGCCGGCGCACGGCCCGCTCTACGAGGTCGAAGTCGATCTGGGCGTAGGGCAGTTTGAGCGTGCCCTTCGCTCCGGCGTACGGCGCGAGGTCGGCGTCAAGCGCGAGGTCACCCGCGGGTGGCACGGGGTACAGCGAGACGTGTTGCTTCCACGCCGCTGCATGAACGAGAGAGACACCGTCGACCTGCCAGGTCGGCATGTCGTAGCGAATCACCCGCTCAGCGCCGGGCACGACCGCCAGCACCCGCTGCTCGATCTCCTCCAACACCGCTCTCTGCTCGCCGGGCAGGGAGGCGAGGTAGTCGTCGACGGACGCGAACTTCGGCATGGCTCAGTATGGCTTTGGCTCTGGCGGGCCCGCCAGAGGCCGGCAACGTCAACTGGCATTCGTGGGGGTCGGCACGCCCCGGCTACACCGGTCGAGGAACCTCGAGCGGACGTGGCCAGAGACCCGGTGGGCCGAGGACGCCGTGCGGTTCAACGCGTCGACGGAGTGGCCAGACTCCGCCTCGTCTGCCCTGGCCACGGCAGCACGGTCCGGCACTTGCGTGAGACCTGACGCCGTCTAAATCAGGTCTTGATCGACCGGTGGCCATCGTGGTCTTCACCAGGTGCGCAGATTGCTTGCCTCGGACGTAGGGAGACACGATGAAGGCATGGAAGAAGTTGGCGACTGTGGCGTTGGCGATCGCAGGGACGCTGCCAGTGGCGGCGTTCGCGAAGCATGACCGCACCGATGCTCACGCCCCGGCGGCTGACCAGTCAGCGGCGGCCTACGCATACCAGTACGCACACCTCGATGAGCTCGTGCCGTCGGTGCAGTACAAGTCGGACTGGAGCGCTGCCGACAACGCTGCACTGGGCGAGTGGTACACCAGCCAGGGGATCGAGTTCACCTCGGAGGAGAGTGACGGTGGGCGGTACGTCATCGCCGATCACCTGAACGACGAGGCCCGCGACGCGCGACTCGCCTACTACGACAGCCAGATCGGCGAGACGTTCCCGGTCGAGGAGGTCGCGGCGGTCAACGCGGAGGTGGACGCCATCGTCACTGCGCTCGCCTCCGCTGGCATTGACGCTGAGGCCCCCTTCGACGAGGAAGGCTTCAAGGACCTGATGGTCCTCATCTCCGACGATGATCCTCACGCCCAGGACCTGTGGGACCGAGCCAACGCGGTGATCGCCGAGGTTGGAAGCTGATCGCCGGGCCGGCGACCACGGTAGTTTCTCCTCCGATGACACGCATTCTGCTGGCTGAGGACGACCGAGGACAGGCTCTCGTGCTACAGGCATACCTGGAGCACGAGGGCCATGTCGTCGTTTGGGTGGGCGACGGTCTGTCAGCGCTCGAGGAGTACCGACGGGTTCCACCCGACCTTCTCGTCCTCGACGTGATGATGCCCCGCCTCAACGGTCTCGATCTCTGTCGGCTGGTCAGGTCCGAGTCGCAGGTGCCGGTCATCATGGTGACTGCTCGCTCCCAGGAGGACGACGTCCTGAACGGTCTCGACGTCGGCGCGGACGACTACATCACCAAGCCGTACTCCCCCCGGGAGCTCGTCGCCAGAATTCGCACCGTCCTGCGCCGCGCCAACGTCACGCTGGGTCGCGGGGTCGTGCGGGTGGGTGACCTGGAGATCGACCCGGTCCGGTTCGGCGCGACTCTCGCCGGAGCCCCGTTGGACCTCACCCCGCGTGAGTTCGCGATCCTCGCGGCTCTCGCCACGAGCCCCGGGCGGGCCTTCACCCGTCGGGAGATCCTCGACCTTGCCGTCGGGTTCGATCACTACGCCCTGGAACGCACCGTCGACATGCATCTTCACAACCTGCGCAACAAGTTGGAGACGGACCCGTCGACGCCCCGCTACGTGCTGACGGTCAAGGGCCGGGGCTACAAGCTGGACGAACGATGATCCGGTCGCTGCGCAACCGGGTCCTCGCCGCCGTGCTCGTGGTCGCAGCCTTCGCCGCCGTCGCCTCGGCGGTGCTCATGTGGACCTTCGTCACGAACACCCGATCGGCAGCCGAACAGGCACGAGCCGCCGAGGCCCAGGCCGTCCAACAGATCGCCTACCGCTACATCCTTCCTCTTGGGTCCGAGTCGACGGAATGGGCCGGACTCAGTCGGGCGGTCGACGCCGCAGCGGCCGCGGCGGGTGCCCGTGTCGTCGTCCTCGATCGGGCGGGCGGTGCCGTCTTGGCGGACTCGCACCCCACCGGGACGCCGGTCACGGGGGAAGAAACCCGCGCGATCCTCAACCCTGCGTTCTTCATGGTGGTCATGGTCGAAGAGGACGGGATCGTCCGCGGCGAAGGGACCTTCGGGTGTGACGAGGGCTGCTTCGATGCAGTCGACGGCTGGTCACCGCCGGTCGACCTCGTTGTCCTCGACGGCGCCGCAGGACCCCGCGTGGGCCCCGATGCGACCGGGTCAGGCTTCGACGCGCTGGGAACCGCGGCCGCTGTTGCGGCGATCCTGCTCACCTCCGGCCTTCTGGCCGCATTCGTCTCGAACCGGGTCACCAGACCGGTCGCCGCGCTCAGTGCTTCGGTCGTGAAGCTCGGACGCGGCGACCTCGGCGAGCGTTTCGACCACGGCGACGCGGCTGAAGAGATCGCCGACCTGGGGGCCGCCTTCAACGAGATGGCATCGAACCTGCAGCACAGTGAAGCCGCCCGAACGGCGATGATCGCCGATATCGCCCACGAGCTGCGAAACCCGATCGGCACCATCATCGGGAACATCGAAGCCGCCCAAGATCGTGTCCTCCCCCTCGACCGGGAGCTTCTCGACAGGCTCCACCACGAAGCCGCCCACCTGGCGGACCTGATGGACGACCTCCGTCAGCTCGCACTCGCTGATGCAGGGCAGCTCGGGATCGATCCTGAGGTCGTCGATCTCGGGCAGCTCATCGGCGAGACGGTCAGTGCCTATGAGCATCTCGCCGCGCAGCAAGGGATCACCCTGAGGACAGCCGTCGCCCGGCCCCTCGCCGTCACGGTCGACCCGACCCGCATCCGCCAGGTGATCGGCAACCTGGTCAAGAACGCGCTCACCCACACCCCGGCCGGCGGAGCAGTGCAGGTGGCGGCCGCTGCGGTCGACGGCGCCGCCCGGATCGAGGTGACCGACACTGGGATAGGGCTGAGCGCAGAGGATCGAGCGCGGGTCTTCGACCGGTTCTGGCGGGCTGACCCGTCACGCAACAGGGCGAGCGGCGGAACAGGCGTCGGTCTCGCCATCTGCCAGGCTCTCGTCGAGGCGCACCAAGGCTCCATCACCGTCACGAGCGAACCAGGCAACGGCAGCCACTTCATCGTCACGCTGCCTTCACCACCAGTGTGAAGCGCTGCGGAGGACGACGAGCCTGGACCGCAGCTCATGTGTCCTCGCAGCCGCGGCCCGACCGCGACCAGCAATCAGCTGGTCTTCCTGCGTCCCAGGCCCGGCCCGACTGTCTGCGCCGCCTCGCGGATCAGTGCACGGAACGGCTCGTCGAACTGTTCCAGGTGACGCAGGCTGTAGCGATGCATGGTGACTCTGCGCGATGTGTCAAACGATGTGCGTGGCCGCGGGTCGTCCACTTCGCGCAGCAACTCGATGCCCAGCTCAAGGTAGTGACTCTTGATGTAGGCGGATGTGAAGATCCTGGTGCCGGCGTAGGCGACTTGCGTGCGGGGAATGCCGGACCGCTAGGTCCAGGCGAGTCGCCGGTTCAGGATCCGTCAGCGAGCCCTGGGGAGCTCCAGCTCAACGATCACTGGTGAGCGACGACGTTCACCACGTTGCCGTCGTGATCGCGGAAGAAGAAGCGACGCACCCCCCACTCCTCGTCCGTGAGCGGATGAACGATCTCCAGTTCGGCAGCAACAACGCGATCGTGGATCGTGTCGACTTCTGCCTCAGTCGCCACGCCGACGCTGATGGTCGGATTGCAGGGTGCCGACGCGTCGCTCGTCATGACTTGGATCTGCACGGCGGGTGCGCCAGCAGGAGCGAGATTCCCGACCCAGCCGAGGTCCATGCCGACGCCGAGCTCGAAGATCTGCGCATACAGCTCGTTGGCCCGAGCGACGTCGGTCACAGGCAGGTTGGGAACGATCCGCGTAACGCCCATGATGGCACCGTACCGGCAGTTCGGCACGACGCAAGTCCGATCGGGTCTCCCGCCGGGAGCCGATGATCACCGTAGGCGGAGCGATCACCGGCTCGCGGCTTGTGCCCATGCTCACTGGACCCTTTCGATGCCGCCGCAGGTCCCGAAGGCCCGTCTCCACGTCGCTGCGCGAGCGGCATCACGTGACTCATACATCTCGATCGCTTGACTCAGCGTCGGATCGAAGGTCGCCGTCTCATCGTTGGCCAGGGCTGTGAGGCGCATCGTGAACCAGACAGTGATGCCACCAGGAGGCGGCGACCCGAAGCGCCGAAATCGTGGATCCCTCCCACTCGGTCGGAGCCACTTCGCGGGCGTGTCTGGGTCCACAGCCATCGTCCTGCAAGTCCCGCCCGGCACACTGCCCTCGTCCCTCACCTCAGCAGGCTGCGCGCGCAGGCCTGGGCATCGTCTCGTCGAGAAGGCGGCAGACGTTCCCAGAAGTCAGACCGCACCCGGGCGGTTCGGGCGCACCATAGGCGTGTGCCCGAAAGCCCAACGGCCTACGGACATGACGCGCCGAAGGGTGGCCGTGGAACCAGGTCCGCGGCCGTTGCGAGAGAGTGACGCCATGACTTCCGACGACGGGGTTGGCTCCGGGGCTCGGGCAGTGGCGACGGTTGCCCACGAGCAGTTCCAGGCCGGGGGTATCTATCTCAACACCGCCTCCCTCGGATTGCCGCCGCGCAGCGCCCTGACAGCGCTGCGTGGGGTGTTGGCGGACTGGCAGTACGGCCGAGCCAATCCGCCGGACTACGACGCTCCGCTCGACGCCTCTCGGGGTGCCTACGCGCGGCTGGTTGGAGTCGATGCAGCTGATGTTGCTGTGGGCAGCCAGGTCAGCGTGTTCGCTGGCTTGGTCGCTGCCGGCCTGCCCGATCGCAGTGAGGTCCTGACGGTGCCGGGGGAGTTCACCAGCATCGTCTTTCCATTCTTGGCGCAGGCCGGACGGGGCGTCACCGTTCGGGAGGTCCCACTGGAGCACCTGGCCGACGCGGTGACCACCAACACGGCGCTGGTGTCGGTCTCAGCCGTGCAGTCCGCCGATGGCCAGGTCGCCGATCTCGACGCCCTGGAACAGGTGTGCGCGGCGACTGGGACCCAGGTGCTGCTCGACACCACTCAAGCGGTGGGCTGGCTACCGATCGACGCCGGGCGCTTCGCCTACACCACCGGCGGCGGCTACAAATGGCTGCTCGCACCCCGCGGCACCGCCTTCTTCACCGTCCAACCCGACCTGGCCGACAGCATGGTTCCGCACACCGCAGGCTGGTACGCCGGGCACGACCCGTGGACAAGCATCTACGGCAGTCCCCTGCGCCTGGCCGCCGGTGCCCGCCGCTTCGACGTGTCCCCAGCCTGGCACTCCTGGGTCGGCCAGGCCCCCGCACTTGAGCTGCTTACCAGTATCGGCAGACACGCCCTGCACGAGCACGCTCTCGGGCTCGCCAACCGCTTCCGGGCAAATATCGGGCTGCCCCCCGGTGACAGCGCCATCCTGAGCCTCGACGTCGGACCCCAGGCGGGCGAACGCCTCATCGAGGCTCAGATTGTCGCAAGTCACCGAGCCGGCCGACTGCGTCTGAGCTTCCACATCAACAACACCGCCGACGACGCGGACCGCGCCGCTGAGGCGCTACGTGGGCATGTCGCCCGGAGTCTCGCCCCGTAGGGGGATCGGCGGATTCTGGCGGTCATCGCAACAGCAGTGGTTCGATCATCTCGATCGGCTTCTCGGACTGTAGGCGTTTGCGGGTCGGTCGTTGAGTGAGAGAGCTCATCCCTTCGGCCAGATGAATCCGGCCTCCGGGCCGGTGTGCTCGCCGCCGGGCTCAGCGATGGTGGACCTGCCGATCCTCACCACGACAACGGAGCCCATGATGACCCCACGTCAGCCCACCGCCGCCCTGGAAGACCAGCCGATCCCGGTGGGAGCCAAGCTCGCTGCGGCGTGGACAGGCATCATGTTCCTGTACGCCTACGTGGACATCATCGCCTTCTTCAAGCCCGGCGTCGTCGAAGACATCCTCGCCGGCAAGGTGTGGGAGTTCGACGTCAGCCAGACGCTGTTGACCACCTTCCTCGGGCTTATGGCGATCCCGATCTTCATGATCGTGCTGTCGATGACGCTGCCCGCCCGGGCGAACCGCATCACGAACCTCGTCGTGGCTTCCGTGCAGATCCCCTACGCGGCGTTCAACGTGGTGGGCGAGTCCTGGACGTATTTCTACGGCCTTGGTGTCGTCTTGGAAGTGATCCTTCTCGCCCTCATCCTGCGGTACGCCTGGACCTGGCCCCGCACCGCACCGTCGGCGACCCTGGCGACCAGCCCGGACCGTGGAACCGTTCGCGCCCAGCAGGATGCGTGAGGCCATGAGCAGCCCATGACCTTGGTCCGGTCGATGGCCGAAATCCGAACCGCCCTCGCTCGCGTTGGCAATTCACGGTTGGTGCGGCGTGGGCCCTGCGGTCGCAGCGATGCGAGCTTCCAACTTGTCGATCGCCATTTCCCAACCCTGCGCGCCTGGCGAGTCGGCGGGAACGCCGATGTGAGTCATCACCATGCTGGTGCGTTCTCCGAGGTCCGCGAGCTCGACCACGATCGAGGTCTCCGTCGGAGCGCCGGCGGGCATGCCCATCGCTTCGGCGGTCATGGCATTGCCGTCGGCGTCGGCCATGCTCTCGGTGTAGACGAGCCGGGTCTTCGGGTCGACTTCTCGGTACTCGCCGACGAAGAACATCTGCACCGGGCCATCGGGGGTGGCCATCTCCATTGCGATGTGGCGACGGCCACCGACGCGGACGTCCATCTCGGCTCGCGGGATCTTGGCACCCATCGGGCCGTACCAGTTGGCGAAATGCTCGGCTTCGGTCCACATCGCCCAGATCAGGTCTATCGGCGCGTCAAAGGTGCGTTCGATCTGGACGTCTTTGGTCTCAGTCATCGTCTATCCCTTCTGGTTGTTGGTCTGCTGGAGGTTCTGGACGTAGTCGTCCATGAGGTCGAAACGGTCCTCCCAGATGTGCCGGTACTGATCGGTCCAGTCGGCGACCTGGGCCAGGGGTGCCGCGGCGATGGTGCAGGGCCGGAACTGGGCTCGCCGACCACGCGTGATGAGCCCCGCATGTTCGAGCACCTTTATGTGCTTGGAGATCGCGGGCAGGGTCAGGTCGAAGGGCTCGGCGAGATCGTTGACACTCGACTCACCCTCGGCGAGGCGAGCGAGAATGGCCCGACGAGTCGAGTTGGCGAGCGCCGCGAAGGTCTCGTCCAGGTGAGCGTCCTCGAGGGTTGCAGCCTCTGATCCCATGGGCCATCTCCTGCACTTTCCAAGTACGTTTATTAACTACTATGGAAAATAACTGCCTGCTCGCCGACGTGTCAACCTGTCGGCTCACACCAGGCTCGTCGAGCTCGATGACCACGGCGATCAGGGCCGCCCCGATCCCCAGGAACTCGCGGTCACTGCACCTGAGCGGGTATCTCGCTCAACCCCGGACGGATCTGCAACTTTCGGCCCTGTCCAGCGCGGAAGTCGCTTACCGCAGCACCGTAGGCATCAAGAGGATAGGTGTGGCTGATCATCCGAGGAGCGTCAACGACGCCGGCGGCCATCAGGTCCACGGCCCGGCCGAAACTATGCAGGACGGCCATGCTGCCGATGATCGAGATCTCGTTGCGATAGATGTCGAACGGCGAGACGGCAGCGGTGGCTTCGGCGGGTGCGACACCGAAGAGCTGGAAGGTGCCACCCGGGCGGACGCGCCCCAACCCGTCCTCGATTGCTGGCACCGCGCCGGTGCAGTCGATGACTATCTCCCAGCCCTGAGGACGCTCGAACTCCTCGGCCCGAGCGCTGATGAAGTCCGCTCCGAGGCGGCTCGCGAAGGCGAGTCGCTCGAGGTTGAAATCCACGATGGAGACGCTGGCTGCCCCGGCTCGGGCAGCCAATTGAGCCATCATCAGACCCATCGTCCCGGCGCCGTAGATCAAGTAGTGCACACCCACGCGACCGGGAAGCAGATCGAATCCATGGATGGCACACGACAGCGGCTCGATCAAGGGCGCGTGTTCGATCGGCAAGCTCTCTGGCAGCCGATAGCAGTTGGCCGCGGGGACCGCCACGAACTCGCTGCAACCGCCATCGAGAGTGACCCCTAGCGCGCGGTAGTTCACGCAGAGGTTGCCATGCCCGGTTGCACAGTAGTGGCACCTGGCACAGTAGATGTTCGGATCGATCGCAACTCGGTCGCCGACATTGATGTCGATCACGCCTGCTCCAGCGGCTGCGACTTCTCCAGCGAACTCGTGTCCGGGGATGATCGGGTACGGCCTGTAGGGCAGCTCGCCATCGATCAGGTGGATGTCGGTGCCACAGATGCCGCACCCATCGACGGCCACCACGACTTCCAGATCCCCGGGCGTGGGGTCATCGATCGTGGCGATGGTCAGCTGCCCTGGCTCGGTGACGACGACTGCACGCATCGGTGGCTCCTAGCTCAACGCCATGGAAATCAGAAGACACTCTTGGGGTCGTAGTACTCGTCGATGTTCTTGCAGCCGATGCCGACGGCCTTGGTGAAGGACTCGGGCGGGTAGTCGGCAGGCTTCTTGGACCCCGTCGCGATCGCGATCGCGATCTTCAAGGAGTCTTCGGCTGCCAGTGACGGAGAGTTCAGTCCGGTAGAGATGTAACGGCCGCTACATCCTCCAGACTTGATCAATGCCAATCCCTCCTTCTGTCCATCAGCGGCCGCAGCGACGAAGACGTTCTTGTAGCGGGCCCTACTTTTGACGACGTTGTAGGCACCTAGCGTCATTGAGTCGTTGAGTCCGACCACCAGGTCGACATCCGGGTTGGCGGCCAGCATGTTCTCCGCGGCGACCTGGCCCTTGTCCTGGGCGTAGTCGCCGGCCTGCTCGGCTTGGATCTCGACGGTCACACCGCCTTCCTTGAGGCCGTCCAAGAAGCCCTTGCGTCGTTGCGGACCCACGAACTCATCGGTTGCCGGCCCAGTCAGAATGACGACCTTGATGTTCTTCTTGCCCAGGTCGAGGAAGCGTCGCGCGGTGATCTTGCCGGATTCCCGCCCGATGGTCAGGTTGTCGGACTGGACGCTGGTCGTGCCAGTGCCGGGAACACTCGTGTCGATGTAGATCACCGGAATCTTCGAGGCGATCTGGGTCATCATCTCCTTCTGGCCCTTGACACTCGTTGCGTTCACGACCAACACGTGTGCGCCTTGCGCCATCATCGCCTGCATCTGGTTCATCTGGATCACAGGATCCTTGTTGGCGGCCTGGAACAGCAGCTTGAAACCCTGCTCTTTGGCGATCTGCCGGGCACGAACTTCCATGGCCGCGAAGTAGGGCGCTTGAAGTTGCTGCTGGGCGAAGCCGACGACGACCTTGGACACATCAGGCTGGACGCCGTTGGCCGGACCAACCGCCGGCTTGGAGGAGGGATAGATCTGCCCGCCGCAGGCACTGACGATCAGCAGCATCGCGACGCCGAGCCCCACACGGAATCGTCCGTTGATTTTCACGACATTCTCCAGTCACCCACGCGCCGCGGTCAGCTAGCCGGCTGCGCCGGCTGTGGCTTGCGACGCCGGCTGAAGTGAACGGTGGCCAGCGTCACCGCCACCAGGATCAGGGCACCCCGGAAAGCGTCCTGGAGGAAGGTGGAGACATTGAGCAAGGAGAGCAGGTTGGCGATCACAGCAAAGATGATGGTGCCCACCACGGTTCCGAAAACCTTGCCGTGGCCGCCGGACAGGCGCGCGCCACCGATGACGACTGCGGCGATCGCCTCGAGTTCCAGCAGGTTTCCGGCCGTGGAAGTGCCGCTGGCGAAGCGGGCAAGAAACATCCAGCCGCCCAGGCCGACGAGCAGCCCGGCCAGGATGTAGACCGACCAGAGTGTGGTTCGCACCGGGATGCCCGAGCTGCGGGCAGCCTCCTTGTTGGAGCCGATCGCGTACACCCGGCGGCCCCACACGGTGCGGTACAGCAGGAACGCGATCAGCAGCACCATCAACAGCCAGATGAGGGCCAGCACCGGAACACCAAGGAGGGTGGTCTGACCGATGGTGGCAAAAGAGCTGGCCGCCTTCGGGGTGATCGGGATTCCGTTGCCGTAGGCGTACACCAGCCCGCGGGCCAGGGCCAGCATGCCCAGGGTGACGATGAAGGGCTCCAGACCCCGAAACGACACCAGCCAGCCGTTCACGGCCCCGATCATGCCGCCGATCATGAGCGCCACGACGAGCGCCAGGAACACCGACGGACCGTCGAGCAGGCCAGCGGCGACGACGGCGGCCAGGCCGAGGGCGGAGCCCACGCTGATGTCGATACCTCCGGTCAGCACGACGATGAGCTCTGCCAACGTAACGACACCGATGATCGACATCTGCAGCGACAGGTTGGTCAGGTTGGTGTTGCCCCAGAAGACGGACCCCTTGGTGACGGTGGCGACCAGGAGCAGGGCGACCAGGATGTAGAGGGCGTATTGACCCACGAGCCACTGGGCGACGTGCTGGCCCCTGGACTCATTCTGTTCCTCGTAGTGATGAACGGGAGGTGGCGGCGATCCTGCGGTCATGGCAAATGCTCCTTATCCGGCCGGATTCTCGAGAAGGGATTCAGTCCTGGTGCGTCAGAGCCGTTCGGATCAGGTCGTCGGTGTCGGCGACCTCAGGGTCGAACTCTTGTACGATCTGGCCGTTTCGCATCACGAGGATGCGGTGGCACACCGAGAGCAGCTCTTCGGCCTCGCTCGAGACGACGAGGATTCCCTTCCCGCGGGCAGCGAGCGCATGGATGATCTCGTAGATGTTGGCTCTGGCACCGACGTCGATCCCCTTGGTCGGTTCGTCCAGGACGACGAGGTCGGGGTCGGACTCCAGCCACTTCGCGACCACGACCTTTTGCTGGTTCCCCCCACTGAGGGTGCTGGTGAGAGTCTTGGCTCCTCCCTTGACCTGAAACTCCCGGATCAGCTCCCGCACCCGCTTCTTCTCCCGTCGAGCGTCAACGACACCGGCTCTGGCCAGGCGCGGCAGGACGACGAGACTCATGTTCTCGCCGTTGTTGAAGTCCTTGACGAAGCCTTCCAGGCGTCTGTCTTCGGTGAGATAGGCGATGCGCTTGCTCAGTGCAGCGCCCGGGGAGTTCAGGCGTACGACCTCACCGTGTACTTCGATCGTGCCGCTCACTGCCGGCTTCTGACCGGTCATGGTTCGGGCCACTGAGGACCGACCGCTACCGACCAGCCCGTACAGGCCAACGATCTCACCGGGCGCCACGTCGAAGGAGACACCTTTCGCAGCGCCTCCGTAGAGATCGCGTACCGAGATCACAGGGTTCTCGCCGTGGGTCTGCGCCGGGGCCGGCCGGCTCAACGCCTTGAGTGCCTCTCCGATCATCAAGGTCGTGATCTCGTCCGGGTTGCTGTCGGCCGCGGTCACGACGTCCACCAGACGGCCGTTGCGCAGGACGACGATCCGATCCGACATCGCAAAGACCTCGTTCAAGCGATGCGAGACGAACAGGATGCATGTTCCCGCCGCCTTCTCTCGGCGAACCAGGTCGAGGATGTCGTTGAAATGCTCCTCGCTGGTGGACGCCGTCGTCTCGTCCAGGATCATGATCTTGTGCTTGGTGACGAGCGCGCGGCTCAGGGACAACATCTGGCGCTGCCCCGGCCCGAGGTCCCGGGCCAACTGCGAGGTGCGCAGATGCCCCAGACCTATGTCTCGCAGGACGTCGCGGGTCTCCTGGCTGTTGGTGTTCACCTTGGTCGCCCACGGTCGGATGTCTCGACCCTGGCGCAGCTTGTAGAGCCAGACGTTCTCTCCGATCGTGAAGTCGTCGATGATGAGTGGTTCCTGGTGCATCATCAGCACCCCTGCCTGTTCCGCCTCCGCCGCATTGCGGACGGGGTGCGGATAGCCGGTTACCCGGATCTCACCCTCTGATGGCGTCTCGACGCCTGCCAGAAGCTTGGCGAACGTCGACTTGCCTGCCCCGTTCGCACCGCAGATGGCCAGGACCTCACCGGCATAACCTTCGAGGTCCACGCCGTCCAGAGCCCGAACGCCCGGGTAATATTTCTTGACGCCGACGGCAGTAAATGCCACCGCGCCCGACGGCAGCTGGCTGGCTGCTTCCACGATCTGCTCCACCGATCAGCTTCTCTGGAATGAGGAGAATGTCTCAACTGGGCGGGAGCGTCGCGAGTCAGGCGGCCAGGAGCGAGGCTGTCCAGTCGAGCCCGACCAGACCTGTGCCCTCGGACGCGGAGGTACGGACCCAGTGGATCTCTGGACGAACGGCCCGAAGGCGGCATCGCGGCTGACACCGTCGCGGCTCATGAGCCCATCGATGGTCTGCCCGTTGACCTCTCGAGGACCAAGCAGGTCAACGATGATTTCGGTACCACTCGACATGAGAAACCCCGGATCTCCACAGCGCGCGTGATGGTGCAAGGTGCCGGGGTCCGGGGCAGGCCACCAGTGAACCACGCGAATGCTTGTGTATGACAGCCTGGCCGTCAGCCAAACGGTCGCGCACCACGGCCGTCAACGCCCTGTTCACCAAGAAGAGCAACAACCCCAACGTCGTCCAGGGTGGTGCATCGGTGCGGTCCCAGCGGATAGAACCTCTACCGAAGGAGCCGCCCTTCCTGGCCGGGTGCATCCAGGCCGTGTCGGTTATTCACTCGGAGGTCGCCGGGTTGGCATTGCAGCACTTCGCACATGGTCTCGAGTGTGGACAGGCGAACTGCCTTGGCTTGTCCGGTGGTGAGCTCGTCGGCGATTGCGCGGGCGTCCACATGATCCCTCTCCCCACCCTCGCCACCGACCGGTTGGTTCCCCGGAAGACCCTCGCCATGACGCCGTTGCCGCCAGGGACCATTGCGCTGACGTTCATTCGCTGGACCGCTCTGGGGCAGTCGTGGGACTGGGGCTACGGGGAGGCTGTGCAGCCTCGCCTCGGTCCGCTCTGGTCGCCACCGTTCGCGGGCGCCTGGCCCGGGGGTGCTGTGTGCGGGTGGTTGTCGTCACCGGCGCCTCGCCCGGGTCGCAGGTTCATCGGGTCCCGACCGGGTGCCGCCTGGTGGCTGTGGTTGTCGTCGCCGAACCCACAGCCGGGTCGTGGTGGCTCGGCCGCCGCGGGTGTTGTCCCCAGCAGCGGTAGAAGGGCAACGGCAGCGCATAGTGCGAGTTTGCGTAAGAACATCAACTTCACCCCAAAGGCTCGCTCAGAGTTTCCGACCTGTCGATCCAACCACGCTGTGCGAAGGCGGGTGCCGAGGAGCCGACTCATCGAGGCCCCAGACGTCGAACGGAGCAGGGTGCCGCTCCGAGTCGCACGTCGACACTTTGGTGGCCGTGGTCCACTGGGATGGTGCCCACGAATGCCCGTGTCGTAGCTGCCCTGGTGCTGGCCCTGACCCTCGCGCTCGGAGGCTGCGGGGACACCTCCGAGGAGTCCGGAACCGACTCTGGGGCGTCCTATCCGGACGTGACGGCGGTAGAGATCCGCGAGGACGGCCAGACCTTCACCCTGGAGGTGACGATGAGCTCGCCGTACGACTCCCCGGAGCGCTACGCGGACGGGTGGCGGGTGCTGGATGCGGAAGGGGACGTGCTCGGCGAGATGGAGCTGACCCACGACCATGCGAACGAGCAGCCGTTCACCCGTTCCCAGCCGGGGTTGGAGATCCCCGAGGACGTCAAGGCGGTGACGGTCGAGGGCCGAGACTCCGCGAATGGGTACGGCGGTGGAACCGTCGAGGCCACGGTCCCTGGCCGATGATGTCAACGGAACACACGGGGTGGAGCGGTTTCCCGGCTCGCCCCCTGTAGGCGATAGCGCGGGGTGTCCGCGGCGATCCTGACGCCCCGCCGCCGAGGCGTTGTGCTCGGGATGGATGTGCGCCACCAGGGCCTGGATGACGCGCTCGCCACGAAGGGTTCGGCACCTGGGACGGGTCAAACTTGTCACCTATCCGAGCAGCAGACCGAACCGCATGAACCCGTGTCCACCGTCCAAAGGCCAGCGCCAGCTCCTGAAGATCATGATGCAGAGATTGCTGGCGGCCGCGTCGGAGGTCGTCCATCAGGATCACCACTCGAGACCATGTCTCACGGGAGTTTGGCATCGGTGCGACCAGGGTCGGCTTCATCTGGGACTTTGGCGAATGCCCGCATTTCGTCGAGAGCTGCGTGATGGCGACTGGGGGATCGGGGCCGAGGGGATCCGCAAGAGATGTCGTTGATCCAGAGAACGTGACGGTGGCGGTGCCAACCTGCACACCCCCCATCGCCACGCAGGGGACTCCATTGAAGAGCGCGGGAACGTAGAGACGTGATTGCCGCCTATCGAGAGGTGGGTTGGCGCCGCCCCCGACGCCACGGCCCTCGGTCAGCGCAGGGTCCGGGCCAGCATCGCCGAGGCGGCTCCTAGGAGGGCCAGTCCCGCGGCGCTCAGCACGAGCAGCGCCTGCCAGACGTCGGCCAGACCCGCCCCGTCGACGAGGATCTTCCAGAGGGCGTCGTTCATCCAGGCGTGCGGCGTGACGAAGGCGATCGTGCGCATGGTGCTCGGGAAGAACTCCAGGGGTTGCATCGACCCACCGAGTGCCGCGAGCACGAGCCCGAGGAGCAGGCCGACGGCGAGCACCTGCTGCTCGTTCCGCCCGACGGTGCCCAGAACCATCGCCGCGCCGGTGCCGACCAGCGACATGGCCACGCACAGCAACCCCACGGCGGCGGGCGCGCGCCAGTCGACGCCGAACAGCAGCATGCTGCCGAAGAAGACGATGCCCGCCTGGATCATGGCAACCAGGAAGCGGCCGAGAGCCTCACCGGCGACGATCGCAGACACCGACACCGGAGCTGCTCGCATCCGTCGGGTGACTCCGAGCTGCCGGGTCGTGAGCAGGTAGCCGGCGCCAGTGAGCGAGGTGAGGAAGATGAACAGCGAGAGCTCTCCGGCTGCCAGCACCGCCCGGATGCTGGCGCCGAGATCGGCGTCCTCGCCGAGGTCGGTGACGCTCACCGCGGTGGCCGGGACGACCGACTCGGCCGCGGTCACCGCCTGCCCGGCGGCCCGTGCGTCGACTCCTGCAGCGTCGGCCACCGCGGTCACCACCTGGTCGCGCACGCCGGACTCCTGCACCGCTGAGGTGAGGACGGTCCGTAGCTCGAGCCCGTCGCCGGGTCCAGGCGAGTACCAGACGTACGCAGTCACGTCGGACCGCGCCTCCACCACCCAGCCGACGTCCAGGGTGCGGCGGGCCACGTCGTCGCGCAGCGTGACCGGGTCGTCGACCCGGACGACGGTGACATTGTCGAGGGCCGCGATCCGATCGGCAACCTCCCGTGAGGCCGCTGAGGGTGAGGTGTCGACGACGCCGACGCGGTAGTCGGTGCCTCCGCCGATGGCCACCCCGAGCGCGAACACGATGATCAGTGGCAGCGCGACGATGAAGAAGTAGTTGGCGCGGTCCTGGACGAGCCGGCGCAGGTTGGCGATCACGATGGCGGTGACGGCGTTCAGATGGAGGTTCACGGGCGCACCGTCCGCCGGGCCAGCAGCAACCCCGGAACTCCGACCACGGCGCTGAAGAGCAGCAGCGCCCCCACGGGTTCCAGCGCCGCGGTCCAGTCGCGGCCGCCCGTGAGCCGGACCAGCCCCTCGTTGAACCAGAAGTGCGGTGTGAGCCGGGTGGCGACCCCCGCGAATCCTCCGGCTCGCGCCATCGAGAAGAACGCCCCGCCCACGATGCCCAACCCCAGCGCCAGGCCGCTTTGTAGTGCACCGGCCTGGGCGGGCGACTTCGCGAGGCCGCCGACCACAGCGACCGTCGAGACGGCGGCCAGCACGCCAGTCACCACCAGCAGAGCGACACCCAAGAGGTTGCCGAACTCGGCCCCGAGCAGCAGCGCGGAGAACAACAGCAGGAACGTCATCGAGGCGACGCCGATCACGAAGCTGACCAGCAGCTTGCTGACCAGCACCTGCCACGGAGCGATCGGGGCCACCAGCAGCCGAGGCAGGGTCCCCTCGCGTCGCTCCTGGAGCAGCCCGAGAACTCCGAACTGCACGGCGAAGAAGAGGAAGAACGTCGCCATACCCGCGGCGAGCTGGGTCTTGGGGTTGATCCCTGCGCTGGTCTCGGCCGAGTCGACCACGCTCGCGGTCGGCGTACCTGAGGTGATGGCGGTGGTGAGCGCCTGGACGTCAGGGGTGCCGCCGAGCGACTGGGTCGCGACGACTGCCTGCCCGACACCGTCGAAGGTCAGGGTGGTCGAGCGGGCGACTGCCTCGCTGATCGCGCCGCCGACGATGCCGCCCGCATCACGGAACACCACGACGCCGTCGTTGCCCACCGCGATCCCGGCGTCGACGTCGCCGTCCGTCACCGCCTCCCGCAGCGAGTTGGGGTCGTCGTAGTCCTTCAGCTCGATCGTGCCGTCATCGGAGAGAGCTGCGAGGGGCCCCTGGCGTAGGGCGGTGAGGACGTTGCTGCTCGGATCGCCGGACAGGCCCACCGGAACGGCTTCGGTGTCCGGCCCGGCGACAAGGAACGAGAGCACCGTGATCAGCGCAGCCGGCGCGAGGAGCGCGAGCACCAGCGCTGACCGGTCGCGCAGCCGGGCCCGCAGGTCGCGCGCTAGAAGGAAGACAATGATCATCGGGCCCCTAGTCGCGCAGCGCGGTGCCGGTGATGTGCAGGAACACCGAGTCGAGGGAAGGCTCCTCCACGCGCACGTCGGTCACCCCGATGCCGCTGGAGGTCAGCGCGCCGACCAGCCGAGGGAGCAGGGTCGAGGCCTGGACCACCATGCATCGGATCTCGCGGTTGTCGGCGGCGCTCGCGGAGAGTACGCCGGGCACCTCGGTCAGCGTGGTGACGGCCCCGGCGACATCGCCATCCACCCGAACCGTCACCAGGTCGTGCTCGTCGACCATCGATACCAGCTCGCGGCGAGTGCCGCACGCCAGTAGCTTGCCGTGGTCGACGATGCCGACCCGGCGGCAGAGGCGCTCGGCCTCCTCCATGTAGTGGGTCGTGTAGAGCACGCTCATCAGCGTGAGGCGTTCTGCGTCAACTGCTGGGTGGCGGGGTCCCTGGCTCGTTGTCGGTCCCTGCATAGCGGTAACGGAGCTGGTGCTCGGCAGCGTGTGATCGGGTTGTGGCGACAACGAGCCGGGGCGGCCTGTGATGAGCGACGAGATACCTAGGGTTCTCAATGCCGCGGAAGGCTCGCCCCGACCCAGCTGGTGGACGCGCGACGCGTCAGCTCAGGCGGCGACCTCCGTGAGTGTCGTCGGCTTGTGGCGGGTGCCGTGGGTGGCGATGTCGGGGTCCCAGGCCTGGCCGGTGGTGATGACGGCATGGAGCTGGCGCAGGATCGCACCGGCCAGGACGGTCTGGGCCTGGGTCGGCTTGAGCTTGTTGGTCTCTCGGGTGGTCAGGTGCCGGTAGCGCTCGGCATAGACGGGGTTGCTCTTCACCGCACCCCAGACCGCTCGCCAGGCCGCGGTCCGTAGGTGTGGTCGGCCGGCCCCGCTGAGGCGGGCGCGTCCGGCGAAGGTCCCGGACATGCGTTGGCGTGGTGCCAGACCGGCGTGCTTGACCACCGCGCGGGAGCTGGTGAAGCGGCGCAGGTCGCCGGTCTCGGCGAGGATCGCAGCAGCCCCGACCGGGGAGAGACCCTTAATCGAGCAGGCCAGCTCGGTGAGCTCCAGGTCGTCGAGAACCGCGACCATCCGGACTTCGGTGTCAGCAAGTTTCGCGCGGGCGGTGTCCCAGTCCTCGAGGCACCAGCTGATGCGTTCGAAGGCACCCAGGCGATGTGCGAACACCCCGGCGGGGTCTGCCATGGCGGTATAGAGGCTGCGCAGGATCCGCAGGCAGGGACGGATCCTCCCGCGACGAATGAGCTCTTTGCGGACCGCGTGCTCGAACCGGGCCGGTCCCAGCCTGCGGGTGCGGGTGAAGTCGCCGCCATCGCGGGTCATGAGCACGTGCATCGCAGCCACCCAGGTGTGGGACTTGAACGGCTGCCGGGCAGTGGTGATGGCGGCTGGCCACACGCACTCGAGGAGGTCGCGGATCTGCTGGACGCAGGAGACGTGCTCGTCGAGGAGCTGCTCGCGACGGTTTCCGAGGTGACGCAGCCGGCCCCAGGTCTCATCGACGGGTTCGGGCAGGTAGCAGCGCAGCTGTGCGGTCAGCCGGGCGATCAGCACCGCGTCCTTGTCGTCGGTCTTGTCGGTGGTCAGGTCCTCGTCCTTGCGGGCCCCGGAGGTCAGCACCGGCTGCACGCAGACGAACGACATGTCCCGTTCGGCAGCCAGCTGTCCCAGCACCCGCCACCGATGCCCGGTGGGTTCACAGGCCACCGTGGCCCCGGCATAGCCGGCCCGGGTGCTGTGCTCGAGAGCCCAGTCCAGCGCGGCCCCGAGGTCCCAGGCCTTGCACCGGAACGTGCGTCGGGCCAAGACCTTGGAGTCGTGATCGGTCACGACCACCATCTGCTTGCGTTCGGCCAGATCGATCCCGACGATCGCGTTCGTCACCGGCACCGCTGCCCGCAGCCTCTTGAGCCGTGCGTTCCTGTTGCGATCACCCCTGGAAACACCACTACCGTTGTTCATGAACGTCCTCCTGTCTGCGATGGGACACCAAGCCCGACAAGCGCATCAGGAGGACGTTCCCAACGCCAGACCGAAGACGCTCAACGTCTTCCTATGCC
>CAWAFS010000011.1:0-291702 GCA_963781335.1 uncultured Actinomycetota bacterium
CCGCCACGGGTGCGAACCAGGACGCGGTCCTGGACGAAGTTGTCGTCGTCGTCGAGCACGGCGTTGGCCTGCGCGATGACCCGCGAGTCCTCCTCGTCAGCGGTGAGGTGGTGGATCTCGTTGGTGACGTGACCGTCCGTGACCACCCGGTAGGGCGTCTCGACGAAGCCGAACGGGTTGATCCGTCCGTAGGACGCGAGCGAGCCGATCAGACCGATGTTCGGGCCTTCGGGAGTCTCGATCGGGCACATGCGGCCGTAGTGCGAGGGGTGCACGTCACGGACGTCCATCTGTGCACGGTCACGGGAGATTCCGCCCGGGCCGAGCGCGGAGAGACGACGCTTGTGGGTCAGGCCGGCGATCGGGTTGGTCTGGTCCATGAACTGCGAGAGCTGCGAGGTTCCGAAGAACTCCTTCAGCGCCGCCACCACGGGCCGGATGTTGATCAGTGACTGCGGCGTGATCGCCTCGACGTCCTGGGTCGTCATCCGCTCGCGGACCACTCGCTCCATCCGGGCCAGGCCCGTACGGAGCTGGTTCTGGATCAGCTCTCCGACGGTGCGCATCCGGCGGTTGCCGAAGTGGTCGATGTCGTCCTTGCGGACCTCGATCGAGTCACCGTTGACGTTCTTGACCTCGTTGTTCTGCGCGTCGACGAGGTGCTGCTTCTCGGCGTGCAGCTGCACGATGTAGCGGATCGTCGCCACGATGTCGTCGATGGTCAGCGTCTGCTGGTCGAAGGCCTCGTGGGTGCCCAGCTTCTTGTTGATCTTGTAGCGACCGACCTTGGCCAGGTCGTAACGCTTGGGGTTGAAGTAGTAGTTCTGCAGCAGCGTCTGCGCAGCCTCACGCGTGGGCGGCTCGCCCGGGCGCAGCTTGCGGTAGATGTCGAGCAGAGCGTCGTCCTGGGCCTCGGTGTGGTCCTTCTCGAGGGTCAGCATCATCGACTCGTACTCGCCGAACTCTTCGCGGATCTGCTCGTTGGTCCAGCCGAGGGCCTTGAGCAGCACCGTGACGTTCTGCTTGCGCTTGCGGTCGAGGCGTACGCCGACCATGTCGCGCTTGTCGATCTCGAACTCCAGCCACGCACCGCGCGACGGGATCACCTTGGCGGTGAAGATGTCCTTGTCGGAGGTCTTGTCGGCGGACCGCTCGAAGTAGACACCGGGCGAGCGGACCAGCTGGGAGACCACGACACGCTCGGTGCCGTTGATGATGAAGGTGCCCTTGCGGGTCATCATCGGGAAGTCACCCATGAAGACCGTCTGGCCCTTGATCTCGCCGGTCTCACCGTTGGTGAACTCAGCCGAGACGTAGAGGGGGCGGGAGTAGGTGAAGTCCTTCTCCTTGCACTCCTCCTCGGTGTACTTCGGGTCGAGGAAGACGGGGTTCTCGAACGAGAGCGACATCGTCTCGGAGAAGTCCTCGATCGGGGAGATCTCCTCGAAGATCTCGTGCAGCCCTGACTTCTGCGAGAGCTCCTCGCCGGCGCTGCGACGCTCGACGACCTTCTGCTCCCACTTCTCGGAGCCGATCAGCCAGTCGAAGCTGTCGGTCTGGAGAGCAAGCAGCTGCGGAACCTCGAGTGGTTCGGCGATCTTGGCGAAGGAGATGCGGCGGGGACTGTTGATAGTGCTGGACTTGGGGCGCTTGGCGGCCAAGAGTGGTCCTTCCGAGGCTCACATGTGACGGCGCCGTCCCACCACGAACCAAGCCACCGGGCAGGCAGGAAGTATTTGAGGGAGGGCGCAAAGATTCAGATTACAACACAGCCCAAGCCCTGGACAACCCGGGGTCATTACGCTCGGGTCGTACCTGGCGCCTCTGAGGCGACAGGCTACCCCCTCAATAGCTCTTCAGGTCATCAACCAGCCAACGATTTCCATCCTTCTGCATGGTCAGCGCGACCCGGTTCTGGAAGATCTGCGGATCCCGGTCCGGCCGCGTGGAGGTCTGGTTGACGTAGACGAGCACCCGGGCGAGGTCGGTGTCGGCGTCTATCACCCCGGATCCGAGGACCGCTGCGGTGACCACCGTCTTGGTCTGCACAGCGGCCCCGGGCGTTCCGTCCTTCTGCTTCTCCAGCAGGGTGAAGTTCTGCAGGTACTCCTTGCGGAAGTCCGGAGTGAGGAAGGCCGACGCCCGTTTCCGGTCCGCGGGCAGCTGCCGGTAGTCGTAGGCCAGGACCGCCTTCGCCGCCCGCTCGGCCGCCGCCGGCGCTTCGTCACGCGCGTCGGCGACCTGCGCGTTGTCGCGCACCGTGAGCCCGAAGTAGCCTGCTGCGACCAGGGCCGCGACGGTCAACGCGGCGAGCAGCAGGGTCAGCATTGCCACTGTCCGTGAGGCGGGCTGGTGGCTGGTGGCGGGCTCCTTCTCGGGGGCGGCTGGAGCTTCCTCGGAAGGAACAGGGTGGTCGTCGGTGGGGACCGCCTGATCCTCGTCGGGAGTGAACGCCGGTGCGGCCGGGAGGCCCAACGACTCGTCGTAGGCCGCACGCCGATCGGGGTCCAGCAGCACGTCGGCCGCCTCGTTGAACATCCGGAACTGGCCGGACCCGGATCCGGGCTCGAACTTGTCGGTGGCGTTGCGCCACGCCGCCTTGATCTGCGCCGGAGTCGCGTCCCGGGAGACACCGAGCACGTCGTACCAGGTCGGATTCGTCGACGAGGTCATGTCAGGTCACCGGGCTGAAGTCGTCGACGAACCAGGATCCCTTGACCTTCACCACATTGACCGTCCAGCGATAGTGGTGCTCGATGTTGCCCTGCGAGGTCGTCACGTCGGCGTCGTGAACCACGAGGACGGTGGCGGAGTCGCCGTCGGAGTCCCCGACTGCGGTCAGCAGCACCTTGCCCGAACCCGTGACCTTGGCCGCTTCGTAGCTCTGCTTCATCACGTCGAAGACCTCGCTGTTCTTGGTCTTCGCCTTGGTCGTCAGCAGCTCGTTCACGCCCGAGATGTAGTTGTCGAAGTCGGCGCCGTCGACCTTGTCCATGCGCAGTGCGAACTGGGAGGCCACGTTCGCCGCGGCCGCCCGCGCCTGCTCCGCGTCGTGGTCGGCGCGAGACTTCAGGCCGAGCCACACCGCAGCCACCACGGCTGCGAGCGACACGACCGCGAGCGCGGCTGCGACGATCCTGAGGGTCCGGGCGCGGACGCTCAGGACAGGGCGCTTCCGTCCACCGGGATCGTCGACCCCGGCACTGTGTGGCTCGGTCACGGACTACTCCTGGTCCTCTGCCAGCGACGGCTGCAGCAACATCCACTTCCAGGAGTCGTCGCCGAAGAGCTGGGCGGCACCGCCGTCGTAGGCGATCTTGGCACTCGCGTCCTGGTCCTCCCAGACCACCTTGCCGGTCTTGGCATCGTACGTCGCCACAGGTGACCGGTAGGCCGCACCGGTGCGACCCGTCGGGGCCTTCTCCGCGCCTCGGAGGTTCGTGCCCTTCTCCGCGCAGCCGGCATCAGCCACCATCGGCTTGTCAGAAAGGTCCTGCGGGGGCCGCCTGTTGACGTAGCCGGCCTCACAGGCGTGCGGCTGATCGGTCAGGATGAGGCCGAACTGGGCGTCGTACTTCCCGTCCGGGCCCTTCTTCGCCACCGTGAAGCCACCGGCCACCACGTAGGGATAGACCACGAGCACCTGCCGGATGCCCTTGAGGTGCTTGACGGTCACCTCGTTGGTCGTGACCAGGTTGTTGATCAGCTGCCCCAGATTGACCCGGTTCTGCTCGAGGAACGTGCGCAGCTCGTTGGCGGTCGCTGAGCCGTTGTCGATCAACGACCGGAGGTACTTGTCGTTGTCGGCCACGGTGCCCGAGAAGAGCGCCAGGTCACGGGTGAAGTTGCGAATCGCCGAGCCCTTGTCGACCTGGGTCTGCAACACCACGCGCGAGTCGCGGATCAGTGCCCTGGTCACATCGAAGTTGGCGTCGGCAGTCTCGATGAAAGCACTCTGGGTGTCGATGATCTGGCCGATGTCCGGGCCGGTGTCCTTGAACGCCGCACCGAACTCCGAGACGACCGTGCGCAGGTCCCCCTGCGGCACGGAACGAACGAGGTTGCTCAGGTTGGTCAGGATCTCCGTGGTCGAGACCGGGATCTCCGTCTCGGGAGTCGCGATCTCCGACCCGTCCTTCAGGAAGGGTCCATCGTCGGTCTGTGGCTGCAGCTCGACGTACTGCTCACCGACCGCCGACTTGTTGCCGACGAGCGCGAGGCTGTCCTCGGGGATCTTCTCGCTGCTCTTGTCGATCGAGAGCATGACGTCGACGCCCTTGTCGGTCAGCTTCATGCCCTCGACCTGGCCGATGCCCACGCCGCGGTAGGTCACCTCGGCTCCGGTGAAGATGCCGCCGGACTGCTCGTAGTGCGCGGTCACTGTGTAGGCGGAGTCGTAGAAGAGGCGGTCGAGCCGCGCGTAGCGGGCGCCGACGAAGGTGACACCCACGAGCGTAAGGATCACGAACGCGATCAGCTGCTTCTTGGTGCGTGCGGTGATCATCGGACTTCAGCCACCCCCTGGAGGAGCATCGTGCCGATACCGGGCGCCAGGCCGAAGGCGGCGAGCCCGAACGGGTCGATCGGCTCAGGGGTGCTCGCGCCAACCCCGGCGCGCGGGAGGCCGCCGGTCAGGCCGTCCGTCACGCCGTTCAGCGGGCCGATCGGGAGCTCAGGGAGGGTCGGCAACGTGATGCCGCCACCGGCCGTCGGGCAGACCACGGGGATCGTCTGGACCTTGCAGATGCCAGTGAGCAGGTCGCCGACGAAGGCCGGGTCGCTCAGCTCGTCACAGGGAGCCGCCTTGGCCGCGTCGATCAGCTGTCGCTTGATCGCCGGAGGGAGGTCGGAGTCCTGGATGCCGGCGATCACCTGGTCCCGCAGGGCCTTGCAGGCGTCGGTGACGGGTCCGGTGGGCAGCTTGGGCAGGTCAGCCACATTGACGTCGAGGTTGACGTCCAGGTTGGTGTAGTCGCCCATGTGCAGGTTCCGAGCGACCTGGGGGTCCCGGCCGATCGCCTCGTCGACGAAGGGATAGGTCAAGAACACCTGGAAGGACTTGGGGAAGTTGTCCCCCGCCTTCGCGAATCCCTCCAGCACGGGGGCGAGATCGCGCAGGCTGTTGATGGTGGACTCCTTGGAGGCCTGGATCACCCGGACGCCCACGCCGCTGAGCCGGTTCAGCGCCTCGAGCAGCTTGACGAGGTCGTCACGCTGGCGGTTCACCGAACGCAGGGTCTCCGGGATGTTGTCCAGCGCGCTCTTGATCGTGCCGTCCTGCTTGCGCAGCTGTTCGGCCAGTCGATTGGTGTTCTCCAGCGCGGCGACCACCGTGCCCTTGTTCTGGTCGAGCTGGGTCATGAAGCTGCGGATCTGGGTCAGCACCGAGCGCAGCTCGGGCTCCCGTCCGTCGAAGGCGTTGTTGAGCTCGGAGAAGATCGTCTTCAGCTGTCCCACCCCGCCACCGTTGAGCAGCAGGGAGAGCGCTCCGAAGACCTCCTCGACCTCAGGGTTGCGGCCAGTGCGGTCCAGTCCGATGACGTCGTTGTTCGAGAGCTTGCCGGTCCCCGGCTCCTGCGGCGGTGCAAGCTGCACGAACTTCTCGCCCAGGAGGCTGGTCTGGCGGATCTCGGCGCGAGCGTTGTCCGGCAGCTTCACGTCGCCCGGTATCTCGACCGTGACCTCCGCGACGTAGCCCTTGAGGCTGATCTTCGAGACCTTGCCCACGGTGACGTCGTTGACCTTCACCGTCGACTGGGGCACCAGGTCGAGGACGTCGCGGAACATCACCTTGACCTTGATCGGGTTGTCGCCGGTGTCGGCGCCGCCGGGGAGCGGCGCGTCGTAGACGGAGCATCCGGAGAGGACCATGACGGCGGCGAGGAGGCCCGCCAGCAGGCGTGCCGTGCGGCGGGGCCGACTCACCCGTGCGGACGAGGAGCTCATCGGGTCACCTCCACGAGGCCACCGAGGGACCGGTCAATCGGTTCCACGACCCGCGGCGCTGCGGATGGATCGCCGGCGAACGGCTTGGCTCGCGGCAGGGTGAGTGCGTCCTCGAAGGCCGAACAGTCGGTCTGGTTCACCAGAGCGCACAGGGTCGCCACCGGGTTCTCCTCCAGGCCGCTCAACAGCTGCCCAGCATTGTTGCGCGTGTCCAGGGTTCCCTGCTTGACGTTGCCGGCGAGGAAGAGGTTGTTCAGCGCCGCCGGGGCGTACTGCAGGGTCTGGTCGAGGGCATCTCGTCGCTTCACCAACACCTTGGAGATCCGGTTCAGGCCGGAGATGTTGCTGGTCAACGACGCGCGGTTCTCCTTGACGAAGCCACGAACCTGCTGCATCGCGATGCTCAGGTTCTTGAGCACCGCAGCCAGCTCCTCGCGTTCGCCGGCCAGGAGGTCGGCGCCACCGGCGAGCGAGTCGTTGAACTTCCGCACCGTCCCGTCGTTCTCGGCGAGCGTCTTGGTGAAGTCCTCGACCTGGGCGAGCGTGCTGAACAGCTCGTCCTTGTTGTCGGAGAGCGTCTTGGACAGGGCGCTGAAGTTCTTGAGGGTCTTGTTGAACTGCACGCCCTGACCGCCGAAGTTCCGCGCGGTCGAGTCGAGCAGCCGGGTCAGCGGACCGACGCCGCCGGAGTCGGGCTGGTTGGCGCCCTCCGGACCCAGCGCGATGTTCAGGTCGTTGATGCTGCCGAAGATCTCGTCGAGCTCCAGCGGCGTCGCCGTGCGGTCGACACCCAGCTTTGCGTTGTCGGGCAGCACCTCACCGCCCGTGTAGGCCGGGGTGAGCTGCACGAACCTGTCACCCACGATCGAGGGTGAGATCACCGCAGCCTTCGCGTCCTTCGGGACCTTGTACTTGGCGTCGTAGGTGAACTTGACGCGCACCTTGGTGCCCGACGGGACGACCGTGTCGACCTTGCCGACCGCCACTCCGAGGATCTTCACGTCAGAGCCCTCGTAGAGGGACACGCTCCGCGGGAAGTCCGCCGTGACCGTCTTCGTGTCTGCGCCGGGCCAGAAGACGACCAGGGCAGCCACCACCAGGACAGAGGCGATGAGTCCGGCCATCACGGGATTGATCCTGTTGAACATCCGCATCACCCACCTGCCCCAGCAACCGCAGGGACGGGCGGAAGGTTCGAGATCCAGGTGTCGAACCATGGGCCGGTGCCCAGGGTGTTCGCGAAGACGCGGTAGAACGGGGCCATCAGGCGCAGGCTCTCGTCGAGGTTGGCCTGGTTCTTGATCAGCACGTTGACCACGCCCTGGAGATTGCTCAGCGCCGGCTTGAGGTCAGCGCGTGACTGCTGGACCAGCAGGGTCAGCTCGCTGGAGAACCTGCTGGTGGAGACGAGCAGCTGGTGGACGGCGGCACGCCGCGCGACGAGGGCGCGCATCAGCACGTCGCTGTCCTTCATCAAGGCGATGATGTCCTTGTCCCGCTCGGCCAGCACACCCGAGACCGTGTCCAGGTTCCCGAGCAGCTCGTTGATCTGGTCGTTCCGGCTGGCCACGGTCTCGGACAGGCGGGAGAGCCCGCTCAGCGTGCTCTGGAACGCGGCTGGGGTGTCCTTGGTGAGGTCGGCGAGGGTGTTGATCGACTCAGCCAGGCGATCGGTGTCGATCTTCTCCGCACGCTCGGCGAGTCCGGAGAACGCCTGGACGACGTTGTACGGCGACTTCGTCCGCTCGACCGGGATCGTCGAGTCCTCCTTGAGCTGCCCCGAGCCGGCCGGCTCGAGCATGATGAACATGGCGCCCAGCAAGGTCTTGACCTTGATGGCCGCGGCCGTCTCGGTGCCGAACTTCGAGGGGGTGTCCACCTTGAAGGTGGCGATCACCTGGTTGCCCTTGAGCTCGACCCCGGTGACCTTGCCCACCCTGACGCCGGCGATCCGGACCTCGTCGTTGGGCTTGAGCCCACCGGACTCGGCAAAGGCAGCACGGTAGGTGTCTCCGCCACCGATGAGCGGCATGTCCTGGGCCTTGAAGGCGATCACGAGCAGCCCCAGGATCACGGCGATGCTGATCGCACCGATCGGGACCGGGTTGCGTTCGCGGAACGGAGTACTCATGACAGGTCACACCTGTCCGCGATCTTGAAGCCACCGGGGGGATAGTCGATGGGCAGGGGTTGCTTGCCCAGCGTCACGTTCCCGGTGAAGCGGCACAGGAAGAAGTTGAAGAACGAGCCGTTGATGGCCGTCCGGCCGATCTTCTTCAGCTTGACCGGCAGGACCTGGAGCGCACGGTCGACCTCGGCCCGGTCCTTGTTCAGGTTGCCGGCCACCTGCCGCAGGCCCTTGACGTCGCGGACGAGGGAGGGGCGGATCCCGACCACGAGCTCGGAGGTCTCGTTGGCGAGCGACGACACCGATTCGAGCGAGCCGAGAATGGCCTCGCGGTCCTTCGCGAGCCCGGACATGAAGTTCTTGAACTCGATGATCAGCTCGCTCAGTTCCTTGTCGCGGCCCGCCAGTGTCGCGAGGACGTCGTTCAGGTTGGTGATCAGGTCGCCGATCACCTGGTCGCGGTCGGCCAGTGTGTTGGTCAGCGACGCGGTGCTCTGCAGCAGCGCGTTGAGGTTGCCGCCCTCGCCCTGGAACACCGAGATCACCTCGGCGGAGAGCTTGTTGATGTCGGCCGGCGACAACGCGGCGAACAGCGGCTTGAAGCCGTTGAACAGCACGGTCAGGTCCAGTGCCGGCTGGGTGCGGTCCATCGGGATCGTCGAGTCCTTCGGCATCCGCTGGAGATCACCGACGCCCTGGGTCAGCGAGATGTAGCGCTGGCCGACGAGGTTGCGGTAGCGGATGGTTGCGGTCGAGCTCTTGGTGACGATGGAGCTCGTCGCGACGTTGAAGGAGACCAACGCCCGGTCACGGTCCACGATCTTGACGTCCTTGACGCTGCCGACCTTCACGCCCGCGATCCGGATGTCGTCGCCCTTCACGACGCCGGTCGCGTCGGAGAAGACCGCCTTGTAGGGATCGGTGGTCATGAAGCTGAGGTTGCCGATCAGGACGACGAGGACACCCGTCGACATCGTGGTCACCAGGATGAAGATCATCAGCTTGACGAAGTCACCGCGGGTCTTCTTGTCCAGGATGCTCATCGAACACTCACCTCCGTGCCGGCGATCGCGGGCGAGAAGAGCAGGGTCGCGACGTCCGACATCTCATCCACGGGCAGGTCGAGCAGGGGCGCGGTGAGCGAGTTGACCAGCGCCTTCTGCGAAGCCGTGCCGGACACTCCGGCGCTCAGCATCGAACGCTGGTTGGCGAACCCTGTGGCAGCACGCCCGGTGCCGTTCTTGTTCAGGCTCTTGTCGTTCACCCCGTCGTCGAGGTCGGGGAACGAGGGGTACGGGACCGGTGGGTTCGGCAGCCCGCCGCAGTTCGGCGCGTTGTTGGCGCCATACACCTGGCGGTCGGCTCCGGTGTAGCCCCGGGGCTGGTAGGGCAGCGTCTTCAAGTTGATGTGGAAGATGAACCCGCGGAAGGTCTCCGCCAGGCGGGGGGCCTGCTTCACGATGCCCTCGAGCAGGCACGGGAAGGCGCTGCTGTAGCGGCTCAACAGCGCCAGGATCGGCTCGCTGAGCTGACCCAGCCGGATGATGTTGTCGCCGTTGTCGTCCAGGAACGTCTTCGTGGTGTTGGAGAACGACGTCAGGTCGGTGAGGAACGCGTTCAGCTTCTGTTCCTTCGTCACCAGGGTGTTGCCGGTCTTGACCGTGTTCCGCAGGGTCGCTGCCAGAGCGGGCACCACGTCCGCGTAGGTGTCGGTGACCGTGGCCAGCAGCTTGAGGTCCGCGATCAGTGCCGGGAGCTCGGGGTTGAGTCGCTTGAGGTATCCGTCCAGGGTGACCAGGCTCTCGCCGAGCTTGTCCCCGCGTCCCTCCAGGGCTCCGGCCAGCGCATTGAGGGTGTAGTTGAGCTCCGCCGGCTGCACCGTGCGGAGCAGGGGGTAGAGGTCGTTGAGCACTCGCTCGACCTCGATGGGCAGATCGGTCTGCTCGATCTTGTCGCCGGACTGGAGCGACTTCGAGGACGGGTCCGAGGGGATGTTCAGCTCGACGTACTTCTCACCGAACAGGGTCTTGGGCACCAGCGCCGCGGTCACGTTCGCGGGGATCGTCTTGATGTCCTCGGGCTTGATCCCGAGGGTGAGCGTGGCGCCCTTCCCCTCGGACTGTGCCTTGTTGACCTGACCGACGATGACGCCGCGCACCTTCACGTCGGCGCGTGACGGCAGCTGCATGCCAGCCGAGCTGGTCGTCAGGGTCACCGACTCGAACGCGGTGAACTTCTGGGTGAAGACAGCACTCACCAGCCAGACGCTGAGCGCCAGCATGCCGATGAACACCACACCGAGAATGCGGTGATGGTCGAGAAGCCTCATCCCTCAGCCCGCCAATCTCACGGTGGTCGAGGATCCCCAGATCGCCATGGAGAGGAACAGGTCGATCACGTTGACGGCCACGATCGAGGTCCGCACGGCGTGGCCCACGGCGACGCCCACGCCCGCGGGTCCCCCGCTGGCGGTGTAGCCGTGGTAGCAGTGGATCAGGATCACCACGACCGCGAACACCAGCACCTTGCCGAACGACCAGAGCACGTCACCTGGTGGCAGGAACTGGTTGAAGTAGTGGTCATAGGTGCCGGAGCTCTGGCCGTAGTACTGCGTCACGGTCAGGCGAGTGGCGAAGTAGGAGGAGAGCAGGCCCACCACGTAGAGCGGGACGATCGCAATCAGGCCGGCGACGATGCGGGTGGTCACCAGGAACGGCATCGAGGGGATCGCCATCACCTCGAGGGCGTCGACCTCCTCGGAGATGCGCATGGCGCCGAGCTGGGCCGTGAAGCCGCAGCCGACCGTTGCCGCGAGCGCGATGCCGGCCACCAGCGGTGCGATCTCGCGGGTGTTGAAGTACGCCGAGACGAAGCCGGAGAAGGCTGCCGTGCCGATCTGGTTGAGCGCGGCGTAGCCGGAGAGACCGACCTGGGCGCCGGTGAAGAAGGTCATCGCCGTGATCACGCCGACGGTGCCGCCGATGACGGCGAGCGCACCTGAACCCAGTGTGACCTCGGCCAGCAGGCGCAGGATCTCCTTCGGGTAGCGCGTCACCGAGCGTGGGGTCACCCGGATGGCGCGGATGTAGAACGCCAGCTCCTCGCCCATCTTGTCCAGGGAGGAGAGCGGCTTCTCGTAGGCCTGCTTGAGGTTCGCCATCCGGGTCAACCTGTCTTCGGCGGGATCAGCTGCAGGTAGATCGCGCTGATCACCAGGTTGACGACGAACAGGAGCAGGAAGGTGATGACGACGGACTCGTTGACCGCGTCGCCGACTCCCTTGGGTCCACCGCCCGCGGACATGCCCTTGTAGGCAGCCACGATCGCCGCGATCAGACCGAAGACGAGCGCCTTGAGCAGGCCGACCCAGAGGTCGGGAAGCTGCGCGAGCGCGGTGAAGCTGGCGATGTAGGCACCTGGCGTGCCGTCCTGGAGCACGACGTTGAACACATAGCCACCGGCCACACCGACGACGGTGACCAGGCCGTTGAGGAAGACCGCGACCATCATGCAGGCCAGCACCCGGGGTACGACGAGCCGCTGGATCGGGTCGATGCCGAGAACCATCATCGCGTCGAGCTCTTCACGGATCTTGCGCGCACCTAGGTCGGCCGCGATCGCCGAGCCGCCGGCACCCGCGATCAGCAGTGCGGTGGCGATGGGGGCTGCCTGCTGCACCACGGCGAGCACCGAGGCGGATCCGGTGAAGGACTGGGCCCCGAACTGCTTGATCAGGCTCCCGACCTGCAGCGCGATCACGGCGCCGAAGGGGATGGCGACGAGCGCGGTCGGGATGATCGTCACCGACGCGATGAACCACGCCTGCTGGATGAACTCCCGGGTCTGGAACGGTCGCCTGAACAGGTTGCGTGCGACGTCCAGCCCGAACGCGAAGAGCTTCCCGGCGGTCCCGATCGGAGCAAGGACCCGGGTGGCCACGGCCGAAGACATCAGTGGATCAACCTCCGATGGTCATGGTCATGTTGTCCTCGAACGAGCCCGGAGGAGGGGTGACGCCGTTCTCCTTGCACCAGGCGCCGGGTTCACGCTGGCTGCGACGGGGCTGCCCGCTCGTGGGCTCGATCTGGGGCGGGATGGGCGGCAGCGGCGGCAGCTCCATGTCCTTCTCGGACTCGAGATCGTCGGCGTCCTTCTCCTCGGACATGCCGATCGGGCCGACCATCTGCGCGTTGAGGAACTGGCGGACGACCGGCTCCTCGGAGGAGAGCAGCATCTCGCGCGGGCCGAACATCGCGAGGTGCTTGTGGTAGAGCAGGCCGATGTTGTCGGGCACCGTCCGGGCAGTGTTGATGTCGTGGGTCACGATCAGGAAGGTGGCGTCGATCTGGGCGTTCAGGTCCACGATCAGCTGGTTCAGGAAGGACGTGCGCACCGGGTCGAGGCCGGAGTCGGGTTCGTCGAAGAGCACGATCTCGGGGTCGAGGACGAGGGCACGGGCCAGGCCCGCACGCTTGCGCATGCCACCGGAGATCTCACCGGGGAGCTTGTCCTCGGTGCCGATCAGACCCGTGAGGTCGAGCTTCTCCATCACGATCTCGCGGATCTCGGACTCGGACTTCTTGGTGTGCTCACGCAGCGGGAAGGCGATGTTGTCGTAGAGGTTCATCGACCCGAACATGGCGCCGTCCTGGAACAGCACGCCGAAGAGCTTGCGGATCTCGTAGAGCTCCTTCTCGGGGCAGGTGGCGATGTCGGTGCCCTGGATCACCACGCTGCCACGGTCAGGCTTGAGCAGTCCGATGATCGTCTTGAGGAGCACCGACTTGCCGGTTCCGGACGGGCCGAGCATGACGCAGATCTCGCCGGCCGGGACGGTGAGCGAGACGTCGCCCCAGATCAGCTGCTTGCCGAAGCTCTTCGTGAGGTCCTTGATCTCGATCTCTACGCCCATCAGGGCCTCCCTCTGGCTGGCTCGTCGATCTGGGGCTGGACGGACTCGTACGCATGGGTCTCCCACCCGCACGTACCAACGAGTAGCGCCCCGTCAAGTTACGCGACTCTGGTGGCGCTCGTCACCCACTTCGCGAGGAGTCTCACGAAATCACCCTGATCCTCCCGGCGACGACCGTTCGCGCCATTGTGCATGCAGAACGGCCGCACCGGAGCCTTTCGGATCCGTTGCGGCCGTTCATCGGTGCACGCCGTCGAGACTGCGCTCGACCGGGCGTCAACTATCGGTTGCGAGAAGCAACATCACTGCTGGGTCACTTGAGAGTGACGGAGGCTCCGGCGCCCTCGAGGGACTCCTTGGCCTTCTCGGCGGCCTCCTTGGTGACCTTCTCGAGGACAGCCTTGGGAGCGGCCTCGACGAGGTCCTTGGCCTCCTTGAGGCCGAGGCTCGTGAGGGCACGCACCTCCTTGATGACGTTGATCTTCTTCTCGCCGGCAGCCTCGAGGATGACGTCGAACTCATCCTGCTCGGCTGCTTCCTCGGCGGGTGCGCCGGCGCCGGCGCCGGACGCGGCGGCAACGGCCACCGGAGCGGCGGCGGTCACGCCGAAGGTCTCCTCGAACTGCTTCACGAACTCGCTGAGCTCCAGGAGGGTCATCTCCTTGAAAGCGTCGAGCAGCTCGTCGGTGCTGAGCTTCGCCATGGTGGCGTTCCTTTCAGTGGTGCCGTGGCACTGCGTGCCACGAGCGGGTGTCAGGCCTCGGTGCTTTCGGCGGCCTCGGTGGTGTCAGACGAGCCGGCGGCCTCGGTGGCTCCGTCACCCGCCTCGGTGGTGTCAGACGAGCCGGCGGCCTCGGTGGCTCCGTCACCCGCCTCGGTGGTGTCAGACGAGCCGGCGGCCTCGGTGGCTCCGTCACCCGCCTCGGTGGTGTCCTCGGCCGCGGGTGCGTCCTCGGTGGTCTCCTCGGCCGCGGGTGCGTCCTCGGAGGCAGCGTCCTCGACAGGTGCCGGCTCGCCGGCACCGCCTGCCAGGATCGATGGGTCCTGCGCGGCCTTCGCCTCCAGTGCACCGACGACGCGGGCAGCCTGGGCGAGTGGGGCGTTGAGCAGGTAGACGGCCTGGCTGAGCGAGGCGAGCATTGCGCCCGCCAGCTTGCCCAGGAGAACCTCGCGGGACTCGAGATCGGCCAGCTTGGCGATCTCGGCAGCCGCCATCGGGGCACCGTCGACGTAACCGCCCTTGATCACAAGGGCGGGGTTGGCCTTGGCAAAGTCACGCAGACCCTTGGCCGCCTCGACCAGGTCGCCGTTGATGAAGGCGATGGCGGTCGGACCGTTGAGGAGGTCGTCGAAGCCTTCGACACCCGCCTGCTTGGCAGCGATCTTGGTCAGCGTGTTCTTGACCACGGCGTAGTTGGCGTTCTCGCCGAGGGCTCGCCGCAGGTCCTGCAGCTGCTTCACGGTGAGACCGCGGTACTCGGTCAGCACAGCGCCGGTGGAGTCATTGAACGAGTCAACGATCTCCGCGACGGCGGCTTCCTTGTCTGGCCGCGCCATGGGTCTCCTTCCTGCTGGTGCACAGATGCGTGCCCGGGTGACGCGCGGGTTTGCACGACGCCCGGTGAACCCGGGACCGGAGAAATGCAAAACGCCCCGGCGCAAGGCACACGGGGCGGAGGCGAGTTGAGCCGCCTCACTCTGTGTCACCTGCGCAGGCCGTTCGCTTCTCGCGAACCTTTACGTCACCTCATGGCGACGAACCGGCGGTCCTTGGTTACAGGGAAGACTGTACGGGGCACCCGTGGCGGTCACCAAATCAGACAAGGTTCAGTCTGGCCGTTGGGGTCGCCGAGCCGTCGCAGATGTCGTGCGTCGCACCGAAGTGCGCCATCTGCGACGGCTCGGCTCCGCCTGGCCTACGCCAGGTCGTCCTGGCCCGCGACGTTCTTGGTGCGGTTGGGGTCGACCTGGACGCCGGGGCCCATGGTCGTGGAGACGGTGACCTTGCGGATGTAGCGGCCCTTGGAGCTGGCCGGCTTGAGCCGCAGCACCTCCTCGAGGGCAGCGGCGTAGTTCTCGGCGAGCTGGAGCTCGCTGAACGACGCCTTGCCGATGATGAAGTGCAGGTTGGCGTGGCGGTCGACGCGGAACTCGATCTTGCCGCCCTTGATGTCCGCAACAGCCTTGGCGACGTCGGGGGTGACGGTGCCGGTCTTCGGGTTGGGCATCAGGCCACGCGGGCCGAGGACGCGGCCGAGGCGGCCGACCTTGCCCATCATGTCCGGGGTGGCGACCACGGCGTCGAAGTCGAGCCAGCCGCCGTTGACCTTCTCGATCAGCTCGTCGCCGCCGACGACGTCGGCCCCGGCCTCGCGGGCCGCGTCCGCCTTGTCACCGTTGGCGAAGACAAGGACCTTGGCGGTCTTGCCGGTGCCGTGCGGCAGGTTCACGGTGCCGCGCACCATCTGGTCGGCCTTGCGGGGGTCGACCCCGAGGCGCATCGCGACGTCGACGGTCTCGTCGAACTTCTTCTTGGCACCGTTCTTGGCGATCTTGATGGCGGCCAGCGGGGCGTGGAGCTCGTCCTGGTCGAAGGTCTCCGCGGTCGCGCGGTAAGTCTTGCTGCGCTGCATGTCTTTCCTCTGTTCGATGTGAAAGTTGTGGTCTGGGTGGGCCAGCGCGGCCCTGCCACGTGGTGGTCCCGACAGGCGCGACCACCGGGTTGTCAGTCGGTCGTGATGCCCATCGAGCGGGCGGTGCCCTCGACGATCTTCATGGCGGCGTCGATGTCGTTGGCATTGAGGTCGGGGAGCTTCGTGGTGGCGATCTCGCGGATCTGGTCCTTGGTCAGCTTGCCGACCTTGTCCTTCTGCGGGACGCCGGACCCCTTCTTCACACCGGCAGCCTTCTTGATCAGCTCCGCGGCCGGTGGGGTCTTCGTGACGAAGGTGAACGACCGGTCTTCGTAGATCGTGATCTCGACGGGAACGACGTTTCCACGCATGGCCTCGGTCTGGGCGTTGTACGCCTTGCAGAAGTCCATGATGTTGACGCCGTGCGGGCCGAGGGCGGTACCGACGGGCGGTGCGGGGGTGGCCGCACCGGCCTGCAGCTGCACCTTGACCAGGGCAGCGATCTTCTTCTTGGGAGGCATTCTCTAGCTCTTCTTTCTCTTCTCGTGGTCAGGACGAGGGCCATGTGCCCTCTGCCACTGGTTGTTGCTCCTGAGCTCGGTCAGACCTTCTGGATCTGGGTGAAGCTCAGCTCGACCGGGGTCTCCCGGCCGAAGATCTCGACGAGGGCCTTGACCCTCTGGCTCTCCACGTTGATCTCGGTGATCGTGGCGTGGAGCGTGGCGAACGGACCGTCGACGACCATCACCGAGTCGGAGACGTCGAAGTCGGCAACCGCCGCCTGCGAACGGCTGGCGGTCTTGGTCGCGGCGCGGCCACCGGACTCGCCTGCCGCTGCGGCGGCCTCGGCGTCGGCCTCGGCCTGGACTGCGGGGGCGAGCATGTTCTCGACCTCTTCCAGGCTCAACGGCACCGGCTGGTGGCTGTGCCCGACGAAGCCGGTCACCGACGGCGTGTGGCGTACGGCGGACCAGGACTCGTCGGTCAGGTCCATCCGGACGAGCACGTAGCCGGGGAGAACGGTGCGGCGGACCAGCTTGCGCTGGCCGTTCTTGATCTCCGCGACCTCCTCGGTCGGCACGACGACCTCGTGGATGTAGTGCTCCATGTTCAGGGAGGTGATCCGGTTCTCGAGGTTCGCCTTCACCCGGTTCTCCATGCCCGAGTAGGTGTGCACGACGAACCAGTCACCCTCCTTCTCCCGAAGGGCGGTGCGGAACTCCTCGAGGGGGTCCACGGCGGGGGCGTCGATGTCGGCCGCTCCAGCGGCCGCGTCTGCGTCCTCAGCTGCCTCGTCGGCCAGCTCCGTGGCAGGGTCGTCTGCGGACTCCTCAGCAGCCGGCTCCTCAGTGGGCACCAGGTCGTCGGAGAGCTCGACCGAGGACTGCAGGGTCACCGTCTCGCCCGTCTCGGGGTCGGTGAGGACCTCGTCGGTTTCCTCGACCGGCTGGTCGGCCGGCTTCTCGTACTGCTCAGACACGATTACTCCGTCATCTCGTCAAACTCGTCGAATACCCCTGGTGACCAGTCAGGCCAGCCCGCGGGGGCTCCTTGTTCGTGCGTGCGCTTTGTGGTGCGTGCGCTGTCTTGCGTTGGCTCAGTCGCCGAAGATCGCGAACACGGCCTTGCCGAACCCAAGGTCCAGCACCGAGACGTAGGCGATCATCACGAGCACGAAGACCATCACCACGAAGAAGTAGGTGACCAGCTGCTGCTGGGTCGGCCACACCACCTTGCGCAACTCGGCAATGACCTGACGGTAGAACGTGACCGGGTTGGTGCGCTGGTGCTTCTCCGAGCGGACCGGGGACCTCTCTGACACGTGCTTCCTTCTTCCGATTGCCTGAACTGCCTGCTTGCCCTACATCCTGCGCTGTGACATCTCGCAGGGCACGAGGGACTTGAACCCCCAACCTTCGGTTTTGGAGACCGATGCTCTGCCAGTTGAGCTAGTGCCCTACGGCATTCCGGGCAGGCCAAAGCATGGCCGGAATCACCAAACCGTGAGTCTACGGGCCGGGTCCACGCAAAGTCGAACCGGCGGCGAGCCGCACGCGGGACGCGGGTCGCCCGAGGATCTCCGCCTCTGCGAACATGGAGAGCGTGACCGAGCAGAGCCAGCAGACCCACCCACTCACCGACCGCAGCCCCGCCGAGGTCGAGGCTTTCCTGAGCGAGCAACAGGCAGCCTACGACGACCTCCGCAGTCGCGGCCTGAAGCTCGACCTCACGCGGGGCAAGCCCTCGACGGCCCAGCTCGACCTCTCGGACGGACTGCTCAGCCTGCCCCGGAGCGTGACGGATCCTGACGGGGTCGACGTCCGCAACTACGCCGGGCTCGCAGGGATCCGGTCGATCCGGACGATGTTCGCCGAGCTCCTCCGGGTCGAGCCCGAGCAGGTCGCCGCAGGCGGCAACTCCAGCCTGGTGATGATGCGCGAGGTGCTCACCGACCTGTGGCTCAAGGGCGGTGTCGACAGCGTCCGCCCGTGGAGCCAGGAGGAGAAGGTCACCTTCATCTGCCCGGTCCCCGGCTACGACCGGCACTTCACGTTGCTCAGCTGGTTCGGGATCGACATGGTCACGGTGCCGATGAACCAGGATGGTCCCGACGTCGAGGCCGTGGCCCGGCTCGCCGCTGGCGATCCGAGCATCAAGGGCATCTGGATCGTCCCGACGTACGCCAACCCCACCGGTTCGGTGGTCTCCCAGGAGATCGCGGCCCGGCTGGCGTCGATGGAGACGGCGGCCCCGGACTTCAAGATCTTCTGGGACAACGCCTATGCCTTCCACCACCTCACCGAGGAGGAGGCCAGGAGCGCCGACATCCTCACCCTGGCCGCGGCCTCGGGCCATCCGCACCGGCCGGTGACGTTCGCCTCGACCTCCAAGATCACCTACGCGGGTGCCGGAGTCGCCTTCCTGGCCGGCTCGCTGGAGACCGTGGAGTGGTACGTCGGCCACCTCGGCAAGGGCGCGATCGGCCCCGACAAGGTCAACCAGCTCCGGCATGCGGAGTTCTTCGGGTCGCCGCAGGGCGTGCGCGAGCACATGATGAAGCACCGCGAGATCATCGCGCCGAAGTTCGAAGCCGTGCAGCGGATCCTGTCCGAGCGCCTGGGCGGCCTCGGTGTGGCCACCTGGACGCAGCCGACCGGCGGCTACTTCGTGAGCCTCGACGTGCTCGACGGCATCGCCTCGCGGGTCGTCCAGCTCGCGAAGGAGGCCGGCATCGCGCTGACCCCCGCCGGAGCGTCCTTCCCCCACGGCGACGACCCCCGCGACCGCAACATCCGTCTGGCCCCCACCTTCCCGGAGATCGCGCAGGTGAGCGAGGCGATGGAGGCAGTCACCACCTGCGTGTTGCTCGCCGCCGCGGAAACGATCCACACCGGAAGGTGACATCCAGCGCTCGGGGCCACCATGGCGTGGGCGAAGCCCGAGAGTCCCCACTGAGGGAGCTCGTCCACCTTCCCAAGGCCCATCTGCACCTCCATTTCACCGGCTCCATGCGACACACCACCCTGCTCGAGCTGGCCGCGCGCGACGGACATGTCCTGCCGGACGCACTGGTCGAGGACTGGCCACCGCAGCTCTCGGCGCACGATGAGAAGGGCTGGTTCCGCTTCCAGCGGCTCTACGACGTGGCCCGGTCGGTGCTGCGCACCGAGGACGACGTACGACGACTGGTCCAGGAGGCTGCCGAGGACGACAAGCACGACGGGTCCCGGTGGCTGGAGATCCAGGTCGATCCGAGTGGGTACGCCGCGAAGTTCGGTGGGGTCACCGCCTTCACCGACCTGGTCCTCGACGCCGTCCGGACCAGCAGCCGGGACGTCGGCATCGGGATGGCCGTCGTCATCGCCGCCAACCGGACCCGGCACCCTCTCGATGCCCGCACCCTGGCTCGCCTCGCCGCGCAGTACGCCGGACGAGGAGTGGTCGGCTTCGGCCTCTCCAACGACGAGCGGCGCGGCAACACCCGCGACTTCGCAGCGGCCTTCCGGATCGCCGAGCGCGCCGGGCTGCTGCTCACCCCTCACGGTGGCGAGCTCCTGGGGCCCGACTCAGCGCGTCTGTGCGTGGAGGAGCTGCATGCCGACCGGCTCGGCCACGGGATCCGGGCGGTGGAGGATCCCGACCTGCTCGACCTGATCGTCGCGCGCGGCATCGCGCTCGAGGTGTGTCCGGTCTCCAACGTGGCGCTCGGTGTCTACAGCGACCTGTCCTCGGTGCCGCTGCCGGAGCTGATGGCGGCCGGCGCCACGATCGCCCTCGGAGCCGACGACCCGCTGCTCTTCGGGTCCCGGCTGGCCGGCCAGTACGCCACGATGCGAGCGGCGCACGAGCTGACCGACCTGCAGCTCGCCGAGCTCGCCCGCTCCTCCATCCGGGCCTCCCGAGCCGCCGAGGGGGACAAGTCGACCTGGATGGGTGAGATCGACGCCTGGTTGGGGACAATGACCCCATGAGCACCTACCCGGGCGATGGCCCGCACCCTCCGGACGGCGAGCAGTCCGACCCTGCCGGCACCGAGCCCACACAACCGGTGGGCTACTGGGAGCGACAGGCCGCCGAGCGGGCCCAGGAACAGGCGCAGGAACAGGCGCAGGAACAGGCCCAGGAACAGGCGCAGGTTCCGCAGGATCGCCCCGACCCCACCAGCTCGCAGTACTCCAACCCCTACCCGTTCACCCCACCCGGGCAGGAGCCGTACGCTGCGCAGCCCGGCTACCCGCCGCCCGGACAGGCCGGCCCGCACCACTACCCACCCGCCCCCGGAGGCATCTCCGGGCAGATGCCCTACCTCGGCTTCGCGCCGCAGGTCCCGGACCACCCGCAGTCGACGTTGGCGCTGATCCTCGGTCTGGTCGGGCTGGTCGGCGCGTTCGTGCTGTGCGGGCTGACCCTCGTGGTCTCACCGTTCGCCTGGGCCATCGGCCGCAGCGCGGTCAAGGAGATCGAGGCCTCCCAGGGGCGGCTTGGCGGCCTGAGCAATGCCCGGGCCGGGATGATCATGGGGATCATCGGCACCGCGTTCCTGATCCTGGCGATCCTGGCCGTGATCGGCTTCGTCGTCGTGCTCGTGGCAGCCGGGACCACCACCAGCGGCGGCAGCTCCGTCTAGCCACGGCCGGACCGTTCAGAGGGCGCAGCCGACCAGCACGGGCTCGTTGACCAGCGTGATCCCGAAGCGCTCGCGGACCCCCGACTCGAGCTCGCGGGCGAGCTGGAGGACGTCGGCCGTGGTCGCTCCTCCCCGGTTGGTGATGGCCAGGGAGTGCTGCGAGGAGAGCCGGACGCGGTCGTTCCCGTAGCCCTTGGTGAAGCCCGCCTGCTCGATCAGCCAGGCGGCGCTCGTCTTGACCAGGCCGTCGGGCTGTGGCCAGGCCGGCGCTCCGGCCGGGACGTCGCGGGCGGGCAGGATCGGGTTGGTGAAGAACGAACCGGTGCTCCACGTGTCGTGGTCCTCGGGATCGAGCACCATGGCCTTGTTCCGGCGCAGGGCGAGCACCGTGTCCCGCACCTGGCTGGCGGGAGCACGCTCACCCGTCGCGACGCCCAGTGCCGCGGCGAGCTCGGCGTACTGCACCGGGGCACCGAGGTCGCCGAGCCGGAACTGGAAGGTCGTGCTCAGCACCACGAACCGCTCGGGGTCCTCCTTGAAGCGGCTGGTCCGGTAGCCGAAGCTGCATTCGCCGGCGGCCCAGGTGCGGACGCCGCGCAGCTTCCGGTCCCAGGTCCGCACGCGGGCGACCGTCTCGCTGACCTCCTGGCCGTAGGCGCCGACGTTCTGGATCGGCGTGGCTCCGGTCGTGCCGGGGATGCCCGACAGTGACTCGATGCCGATCCAGCCTCGCTCGACGGCGGCCGCGACGACGTCGTCCCACGGCTCCCCTGCGCCCACCTCGACGAACGCTCCCCCGCAGGTGTCTCCCTCGACGCCCAGGCCCGCGTTGCGTACGACGACCACCCGGCCGGGGAAGCCCTCGTCGGCGACGACCAGGTTGCTGCCACCGCCGACGACGAGCACGGGGATGCCTGCGGCGTCGGCCGAGTTGACCGCCTCGATGAGTGTGGCCTCGTCGAAGGCCTCGACGAGCTCACCCGCCGGTCCACCGACGCGAGTTGTCGTCAGCTCCGCCAAGGTCGTCGAGGAGGCGGGAGGCGGCACAGCTGTGACGCTATCTGTTCGGGTGCTCGGTTCGTTCCTCCGGGGACGCAAAAGCGGCCCCGGCAGTGCCGGAGCCGCCTCGTGCGACCGCTGGGATCAGCGGGTCTCGCGGTGGTCGGTGTGCGCGCGGCAACGCGGGCAGAACTTCTTCAGCTCCATGCGGTCCGGGTCGTTGCGACGGTTCTTCTTGGTGATGTAGTTGCGTTCCTTGCAGTCCACGCACGCCAAGGTGATCTTGGGGCGGACGTCAGAGCTCTTGCTGGCCACGTTCGTGCCTTCTTCCTGGCTTGTGATGCTGCTGCGTTTCGACGAATCCGTAGCGGGGGCGGGACTCGAACCCGCGACACCACGATTATGAGCCGTGTGCTCTAACCACCTGAGCTACCCCGCCATAGGAACACACCCGAGCACCCGCACATTCCTGCCCTACAGATCGTGCTGAGCGTCCGGATGGGTTGGGAGACTTCCCAGAGCCCCTTTACGGAATCGAACCGTAGACCTTCTCCTTACCATGGAGACGCTCTGCCGTCTGAGCTAAAGGGGCGTGGCCTCAGGGCCAGCGAGCAGAATACACAGCCCCGAGGGCATACCCGAAATCGGGCCGATGAGGGCTTGACCGCCGCTTGGAGCGAGCCGCGATGATCGCCGTGTGAACCCACCCGCCGACGTGTACTACCAACCCACCGGAGACGGTCGTTTTCGAGCGACCACAGCCACTTCTGGACCCTGGAGTCCGGATGCCCAGCACGGCGGACCTCCCGCTGCTCTGCTCGGGCGGGCTCTCGAGATGATCGAGGAGGACTCGTCCCGGGTGATCGGGCGGTTCACGATGGATCTCCTCGGTCCGGTGCCCGTGGACGAGCTCAGCGTCACGACGGCGGTGCTGAGACCTGGCCGGTCGGTCTCACTGCGCCAGGCCGAGCTCGGCGACGCGACCGGGCGGGTGGTGGCCCGGGCACAGGCCTGGGCGTTCCCGGCGCACGAATGGCCCGAAGGCTCAGCGCCTGGTGGAACGGGTGTGCCGCTGGAGCACGGTCCCGGTGACGGCCATGCCGAGGACCCTCCGGAGTCGTGGTCACGCGGCTACCTCGACTCGGTCGAGTGGCTCTGGATCACCGGCGCGGTCACCCGGCCCGGCCCGGCAGTCGTGTGGATGCGGCCGCTGCTGCCCCTCGTCCCCGGGGAGCCGATGACTCCCTTGCAGCGGCTGCTGACCTGCGTCGACTCGGCCTCGGGCGCCTCGGCCGCGCTGGACACCGCCGAGTGGAACTTCATGAACACCGAACTGACCGTGCACGTCGTACGCCCTCCGGTGGGCGAGTGGGTGTGCCTGCGCGCCCAGACCACGATCGGCACCGGCGCCGTGGGGCTGGCCGCATCCGAGGTGTACGACGAGCTGGGTCTGGTCGCCCGATCTGCCCAGTCACTGCTGGTGACGCCACGCCGCTGACCCGGGAGGCTCAGTCCTGGATCCTGGCGAAGGGTTGCGCTTCCTCGAGCTCGTAGGCGACCTCGAGCAGCCGACGGTCGAACCCTTGGGCCGACGCCAGCTGCACGCCGATCGGCAGGCCCTTCGAGCTCATCCCCATCGGCAGCGAGATCGCGGGGTCGCCGCTGGCGTTCTGGAGCGGCGTGAAGGCCACCCACTCCAGCAGTCGCCCGATCACGGTCTCGTAGGACTGGTTCGGGTCGAGCCAGCCGAGCTCGGGCGTCACCAGCGACAGGGTCGGGGTGAGCACGGCGTCGTGGTCGGCGAAGAAGCGCCTGCTCCTGCGGTGCGCGAGGTTCAGCCGGGTGATCGCCAGCGGGAGGCGCCACGAGCTCCTCGCCGCGTGCCGGGCCAGTCCTTTGGTCAGGTTGTCGTGGAGGTCGCGATCGAACGTGTGGTTGAAGGTGTGCCTGCCCGCCGTGCTGATGGCGAGTGCGAGCATGCTCCAGTAGGCCAGGAAGTCGTCCTCGAACGTGTCCGCGACCGGGGCGTCGGCGACCTCGACGTGATGGCCGAGCTCCTCGAGCAGCCCGGCCGTGTGCAGCACCGCCTGCGCGGTCTCGTCATCGGTCTTGCGGCCACCGATGGAGTTCTCGACCAGCGCGATCCGCAGCCGCTTCTTGCCCGGATGCGTCACGTCGCCCACCGGAGGGAGCTTGAGGTTGCGGTAGACGCGCTCGGACTCGCGGAGGAACGCCGCGGTGTCGCGGACCGAGCGGGTGACCACGCCGTCGTGGACGATCTTGACCGGCATCTCCCGGTGGAACTTGTCGCTGGGCGTGCGACCACGAGTGGGCTTCAGGCCCACGAGCCCGTTGCACGCCGCCGGGATCCGGATCGAGCCACCGCCGTCGTTGGCGTGGGCCATCGGCACTGCGCCGGCAGCCACGAAGGCCCCGGACCCCGCTGAGGAGGCTCCGGACGTGTGAGCGGTGTGCCACGGGTTGCGCACCGGGAGGTCGTCCGTGAACTCGGCGCTGGCGCTGAACCCGTACTCCGAGAGCCGGGTCTTGCCGAGCGGTGTCATCCCGATCAGGCCGTACATGCGGGCGAAGTCGCCGTCGCTCACGGCTGGCTGGGCGACGAAGGCGAGGGTTCCCTGCTGGGTGGGTAGGCCAGCGACGTCACTGTTGTCCTTGACGAAGCTCGGCTGTCCCGCGAAGAACCCGTCGTGGTCGGCCTGCGCGTCGATTCGAGCATCGGAGAACCGCTCAGCGGCGAGACCGGACAGGGTCTCGTCCAGCAGCCGCGTGCGGGCGATCGCGGCCTCCACGGCCTCGGCTCGTGACACCCGCCCCTCGCGGATCTCCTCGACCAGACCGACAGCGTCGTGGTCGCCGAGGGCGTCGTCGCCGAACGCGTGCACCCTGGTCCGTGGGGCAAGTTCCTCGTAGGGCATGGGCCGAACCGTAACGGTCCCTGACACGGGTGGGCCGCCCCAGGGTCGCGACCTGGAAGCTCAGCGTCGGGCGATGCCGCGCCGGTGGCAGTCGACGAGGTGCGTGTCCACCAGACCGGTGGCCTCCATCAGTGCGTGCATCGTGGTGGGTCCCACGTAGCCGAACCCGCGTCTGCGCAGCGCCTTGGAGAGCGCGGTCGAGTACGGCGAGATCGCCGGCACCTCCGAGGCGCTGACCGGCTCGGGGTCGCGCTCGGGCCGGAACTCCTCGACGAAGGCCCCCAGCCCACGATCCTCACGCAGGGCGATGGTGGCCAGCGCGTTGCGACGGGTCACCAGGATCTTGGCCCGGTTGCGCACGATGCCCGTGTCGCTCATCAGGAGGTCGAGCTCGTCGTCGGTCATCGCCGCCACCCGGTCGACGTCGAAGTCGTGGAACACCTCGCGGAAGCGATCGCGTTTGTTCAGGATGGTCGACCAGGAGAGCCCCGCCTGGAAGGCCTCGAGGCTGAGCCGCTCGAACAGCCCCTGCTCGTCGCGGACCGGGACCCCCCACTCGGTGTCGTGGTAGTCGCGCATCGTGCCGGGAGTGCTCGCCCACGTGCACCGGGCGACACCGTCCTCGCCGACGACGGCGCCCACGTTCAGCCCAGTGCCCTGCTGATCGCACCGACGTGCTCGGGCGTCGAGCCACAGCACGCCCCGATCAGGTCGATGCCCAGGTCGCGGAGCTCCACGGCATGGGCAGCCATGTCTTCAGGGCTGGCGTCGTACTCGAAGTGGTCCCCGACCACCTGCGGCAGGCCCGCGTTGGACTGGGCGATGAGCAGCAGCCCCTCGGGACGCGCCTCGACCATCTGGGCGGCGATCGCCGCCATCTCGACAGGACCGCGACCGCAGTTGGCACCCACCACGTCGACTCCCGCAGCGGCCAGCGCGGTCACGGCGTCGGCAGGGCGGACGCCCATCATCGAGCGCAGGTTGGTGTCGAAGCTGAGCGTCGCCACGATCGGCAGGTCCGGCACGACCTCGCGGGCTGCTGCGACCGCTGCCTCGACCTCGGCCAGGTCGCTCATGGTCTCGATCAGCACCAGGTCGATCCCTCCGTCGCGGAGCCCGGCAAGCTGTTCGGCGAAGATCGACTGCGCCTCGGCCGCGTCCATGGTGCCCAGCGGCGCCATCAGCTCCCCGGTGGGGCCCAGGTCGCCGGCCACGAGCGCGCCGTGCTCGTCGGCCACTTCCCGAGCGAGCCGCGCGCCGGCCGCGTTGAGCTCGTGGACGCGGTCGCCGAGGCCGTGCATGTCGAGCCGTGGCTTGGTGCCGCCGAAGGTGTTGGTGGTCAGGATCCGCGCGCCGGCCGCGGCGTAGGCGCGATGCGCGTCGCGGATGGCGTCCGGCCGCTCGACGTTCCAGAGCTCACCGGAGCCGCCGTCCACGAGTCCGCTGTCCTGCAGCAGGGTTCCCATCCCGCCGTCGACGACGATCGGGCCGGCCGAGGCGAGATCAGCGAGCGTGGAGGGGGTCGGGTTGGTCTGTTGCTCGGTCACACACAGAGCCTAGGACGTGGGTGGGACATCGGCGCTAGGGGCCGCGCTTGACCATCCGGGCGTTGGGGAGCGGCGGGGAGTGCAGTGCCTCGAGGGGATCGTCCTCGGGCAGCCGGAACCGGTCGCTGCTGCCTGTCTCGAGCAGCCGCTCCCACTCGGCGCGGTAGGCGACGACCTCCTCGTGCTCCCGGCCGATGTAGTTCCACCACATGACGATCTTCTCGCCGAACGGCGGCCCTCCGAGGAGCAGCAGCCGGGTGTCCATGGCCGTGGTCAGCTCGATGGACTCGGCGCCGGGATCCTGGAAGCCGAGCTCGTGCGCCTCGACCTGCACGCCGTCGAGGGTGACGGCTCCGAAGTCCACGAGCACGCCCAGCTCATGCGTCGAGTCGACGGGCACCCGGAGCGTCGTACCGGCTGCCAGGGTGAGCTCGGCGCCGAGGAGCGGGGTGTACGTCGTGACGGCAGAGGTCGAGCCGAGCAAGGAGCCGATGAACACCCGCGCCTCCCAGCCCTCGCCGGTGACCGGTTCGGGGGCGAAGTGCTCGAAGGTGGGTTCGACCTGCCGGTCGCCGTCGGGCAGCGCCACCCAGAGCTGCGCGCCGTGCAGCGTGGTGGTGGCCGGGGTGGAGTACTCGCTGTGGCTGATGCCGCGTCCGGCGGTCATCAGGTTGAGCTCGCCGGGTCGGACGGTCGCGTGGTGTCCCGCGGAGTCACGGTGCTCGATCTCACCCGTGAACAGCCAGCTCACGGTCTGCAGACCGGTGTGCGGGTGCGGCGGGACGACCATGCCCTCCCGTCCTGCTTGTCCTGAGCCGGTCGAAGGGACGTCGTCGGGACCGTAGTGGTCCAGGAAGCACCAGGCCCCGATCAGTGAGCGCTGCCGCTGCGGGAGGGTTCGACGCACGTTCATCGCACGCAGGCCGCCGAGCGGTACGTCACGAGGGGTCAGGACCTGCACCCGCCCAGCGTGCCACGCGGACGTGGCGGGAGCGAAGGTCGGGCAGAGGAACGCCGAGACGACTCACGCGTCTCCCGGGCTGGCGAGAGCAGGGAGGGCGGAGCCGCCTCGGCGAGTGCGTGGGGGTCAGCGACCCCGGCGGCGGCTGAAGTCAGCTGCGCTGTGGTTGCCGCCCGAGCTGGTCGCAGTGGCTGCGCCGGAACCGCCGCGACGGCCGCCGGAGCGCCCGCCCTGACCACTCTGGCCGCCGGAGCGGGACTGGCTCTGCGAGCGACCGCCCTGGCCGCGGCCACCCTGGGGACGCCCACCGCCGCCGCTGCGACGGCCACCGCCGCCACCGCCGCGTGACTGGTTGCCCGAGGAGGCCGGACGGTCGTCAGGCAGGCCGCCGGCAACCAGCACCCGGTCGCCGGGGGCGAGCTGACGCAGCAGCGCGTGCTCGGGTCCGGAGACCCTGGTCGTGGTCGGGTTGATGCCGGCTGCGCGGGTCAGCGTCCGGACGTCCTTGACCTGCTGGTCGGTCATCATCGTGATGACCGTGCCAGCGGCACCGGCACGGGCGGTTCGGCCCGAGCGGTGCAGGTAGGCCTTGTGCTCGGCGGGCGGGTCGGCGTGGACCACGAGGGCCACGTCGTCCACATGGATGCCGCGGGCGGCGATGTCGGTGGCCACCAGGGTGCTGGCCTTGCCCGAGTGGAACGCCTCCATGTTGCGGGTGCGGGCGTTCTGCGCGAGGTTGCCGTGCAGCTCGACCGCCGGGACGCCGCGGGCGTTGAGCTGACGGGCCAGTGCCTTCGCGCCGTGCTTGGTGCGGGTGAAGACGATCGTGCGCCCGGGGGCGCTGGTCAGGTCCACGAGGACGGGCACCCGCTGGTCGCGGTGGACGTGCAGCACGTGGTGGTCCATCTGCGAGACCGGTGACTGGGCCGAGTCGGCCTGGTGGGTGGCCGGGTTGTCCAGGTAGCGCTTGACCAGGACGTTGACGCCCGCGTCCAGCGTCGCCGAGAAGAGCATCCGCTGGCCGGACTTGGGGGTCTGGTCGAGCAGGCGGCGTACGGCGGGCAGGAAGCCCAGGTCGGCCATGTGGTCGGCCTCGTCGAGCACGGTCACCTCGACCGCGCCCAGGTCGCAGGCGCCCTGCTGGATCAGGTCCTCGAGGCGGCCGGGGCAGGCGATGAGCACGTCGACGCCGGCGCGCAGTGCCTGCACCTGGGGGTTCTGGCCGACGCCACCGAAGACGGTGCGCGTCTTGAGACCGTGCACCTTCGCCAGCGGGGCGAGGGCAGCCTCGATCTGGCTGACCAGCTCACGGGTCGGCGCGAGGATCAGGGCCCGGGGGCGCTTCGGCGTACGACGACCGTTGGACGCCTGCAGCCGGGTGATGAGTGGCAGCAGGAAGGCGATGGTCTTGCCGGAACCGGTGCGGCCCCGGCCCAGCACGTCACGACCGGCAAGCGAGTCGGGCAGCGTGGCGGCCTGGATGGGAGTGGGTTCGGTGATGCCGGCATCGGCCAGCACGTCTGAGAGTCCGGCGGGCACGCCGAGCTCGATGAAAGCAGTAGACAAGGGATTCACTAACTGTGTGGATGTCTCACCACAGCCATGACGATGTGTTCGTCGAAAAGATCGGGGCGTCGTGGAGCACTGGTTCCCATTCACGGGCGCAGATGCTGCAACACGCATCAGGATCGAGGTGAGACTGGACGATCCTTGTGCCCCCACTCTAGGGCACATGGACCGTTTAGTCCGAACCCTTGCACCATGGAGAGGCTGTGACTTCGGACTCCCCGCCCGTTCGCTCCCCGTTCGCTCAGCGGAAGGCGTCCTGCCCGGTGAGCGCCTTGCCGAGCACCAGCTGGTGCACCTCGGAGGTGCCTTCGTAGGTCAGCACGGACTCGAGGTTGTTGGCGTGGCGCATCATCGGCCACTCCAGGGTGATGCCGGCAGCGCCCAGGATCGTGCGGCACTCCCGGGCGATCTTGATGGCTTCCCGGATGTTGTTGAGCTTGCCGAAGCTGACCTGCTCCGCGGTGATCCGGCCCTCGTCCTTGAGCCTGCCGAGGTGCAGGGCGAGCAGCATCGACTTGCCCAGCTCGACGGTCATGTCCGCGAGCTTGGCCTGCGTGAGCTGGAAGCCGCCGAGCGGCTTGTCGAAGATCTCGCGTTCCGCGGCATACCGCAGGGTCGCCTCGAGACAGTCGCGGGCGGCGCCGATGGAGCCGAAGATGATCCCGAACCGGGCCTCGGTCAGGCAGCTCAACGGACCGCGCAGGCCCGTGGCCCCGGGCAGCATCGCATCCGCGGGGAGCCGCACACCGTCGAGGACGAGCTCACTGGTCACCGACGCGCGCATCGACATCTTCTGCTTGATCTCCGGGGCCGAGAACCCCTCCGTCCCGGTGGGTACGACGAACCCGCGGATGCCCTCCTCGGTCTGTGCCCAGACGATCGCGACGTCCGCGACCGAGCCGTTGGTGATCCACATCTTCGAGCCGTCGAGGACCCAGTCACCCGACTGTCCTGGGGCTGGGTCCTGCCTGGCACGGGTGCGCATCCCCGCCGGGTTGGAGCCGAAGTCGGACTCGGTCAGCCCGAAGCAGCCGAGCTTCTCCCCCTTCGCCATCTCCGGGAGCCACTGCTCCCTGTGCTCCTCGGACCCGAAGGCGTGGAGGGCGAACATCGCGAGACTGCCCTGCACCGACATCAGCGACCGGATGCCGGAGTCACCGGCCTCCACCTCGAGACACGCGAGCCCGTAGGCCGTCGTACTGGTCCCTGCGCAGCCGTAGCCCTCGAGATGCATACCCAGTGCGCCGATCGCCCCCAGCTCGTGGGCGATCTCGTGCACCGGGATGCTGCCGCTCTCGTACCACTCCGCGATGTCCGGACGGATCCGGTCGTCGACGAACTTGCGGACGGTCTGCTGGATCGCACGGTCCTCCTCGTTGATCAAGGAGTCGGTGTCGAGAAGTCCCAGTGGTGAGCGGTCGGCCATGCCTCCTTTCTACAGCGCCAACCACAGCGCCAACCACAGCGCCGTTCAGGCGCGCGAGCCTTCGCGCTCGAACGCGCGCAGCGCGATCGGGTGCATCCGGTGCCGTCCGGGCAGTCGTCGGTAGGCGCCGTCGAGGGCCCGGCTGACCCGGGCGAAGCGCTGGTAGCGCCGCTCGCGACCCTCGTCCCAGGGCATGCCCAGGATCTCCCGCCCGCGAGGGGGCATCCCACCGATCGTGATCGAGGCACTGACCGCGTCGATCGGCCACCTGACCAGCCACCACACCGGTCTCGGCACCTGCTTCGGCCGCGGCCAGCCCTTGGTGGCGTAGCCCACGCCGTACGACGCGGTCCGGTGCGCGACCAGCCGCTCCGCCAGCGCCTCCTCGAAGTAGGCCTCGAACTCGGCGTAGGTGCGGGGGGTGCCGCGCGAGCTGACGCCGTAGCGCTCGAACCAGGTGATCGACTCCGCGAAGATCTGCTCCTTCTCCGCGCTGGTGAGCCGCCGGATGAAGGTGTCGGTCGCGGTGATCAGGTGCTCCACGAAGCAGGCGTGCGCCCAGTAGTAGGTCTCCGGATTGAGGGCGCTGTACGGCGACCCGTCCGGCAGCTTCCCCTTGATCGGGCGGTGGAAGTCGCGGACCTCGTGCCCACTGACCTCCGGGTCGGCACCGTAGACGGTGTTGAAGATCGGCGGGATGCTGCGCTGCAGCCGGGCCAGGGTGTCGGCGAACCACACCGAATGGTCCTCCACTCCCTGCCCCAGCGAGGGAAGCATGTTCTGCAGCACTGCTGCGCGTGGTCCGAGCAGGGCCATCCGGTTGTCACCGAAGAACCGCCAGGTCAACGAGGCCGGGCCCAACGGCAGCGCGCGGGCGTGGGTCGCGTCATCTCGCTGGGCAGTGGTCATGGTGATACATTGAAACAGATTTGTTTCATCATTCCAACGCTGCCTCTACCCGGAAGGGATCTCGACGATGACGGTGACCGCCCCCGCTGGTGCTAAGAAGGTCCGCGGTCCCGTGCTGGGGATCCCCCACCTGCTGCAGCTGCGGTTCAACCCGATCGGGCACAACGAGTTCCTGCGGGACGCCTACGGCGAGGTCTATCGGCTCAACGTCTTCGGCATCCACATGTACGTCACGGCGGGCGCCGACATGGCCGAGCAGGTGCTGGTCAACCGTGACCGCACCTTCGCCAACGGACCCGCCTGGTCGCACTTCATCGGTCCGTTCTTCCACCGCGGGATCATGCTGCTCGACTTCGACGAGCACCTGCACCACCGCAGGATCCTGCAGCACGCCTTCACCAACGACGCGCTGCGCAGCTATCACGCGGTGATGGCGCCGCACATCAAGCGCAACCTCGCCCGGTGGGAGGCCGACGGCGAGGGTGTGGACGAGCCCGCGCGGCTGCACCACCTTTTCAAGGCGTTGACGCTCGACCTCGCGCTGGAGACCTTCGTCGGGGTGGACCTCAGTCCGGTGGAGCAGGAGCGCGTCAACAAGGCGTTCATCGCCGCCGTGCGCGCGGGCACCTCGGTCATCCGCAAGCCGATCCCCGGCACTCCCTGGGCCAAGGGACTGAAGGCGCGAGCGTTCCTCGAGGACTTCTTCTGTTCGCACCTGCCGGCGAAGCGACGCGACGGCGGGAGCGACCTGTTCGCCCAGCTGTGCCGTGCGCGGAGCGAGGACGGCCACGAGTTCAGCGACGACGACATCGTCAACCACATGATCTTCCTGCTGATGGCGGCGCACGACACCACGACGATCACGATGAGCTCGATGGCCTACCACCTGGCCAAGAACCCGGAGTGGCAGGAGCGCGCCCGCGAGGAGGCGGTCGCTGCCGGCGACGTCGACTACGACGGCGTCCTGGGCCTCGACGTGCTCGACCGGGTGATGAAGGAGTCGATGCGGCTGTGCTCGCCAGTCCCGTCACTGCCCCGGGTGGCGGTGCGCGACGCCGAGATCGCCGGGTTCCACGTCCCGGCCGGTTCGTTCGTCACCGTGTCGCCGTACATGAACCACTATCTGCCCGAGCTGTGGCCCGACCCCACCCGGTTCGACCCCGACCGGTTCGCACCCGACCGCCGCGAGGACCGCTCGCACCGGCTGGCCTTCGAGCCGTTCGGCGCGGGTGTGCACAAGTGCATCGGGATGCACTTCGCCGGCATGCAGGTGCGCGCGATCTTCCACGAGCTGCTGCGCAGCTATCGCTGGTCGGTGCCCGAGGGCTACGAGTGGCCCATCGACCTGACCGCTCTCCCCTATCCGCGCGACGGGGTGCCGGTGACGCTCGAGAGAATCGCCCAGTGACCGTCGCGATCCTCGATGCCGCCCAGCAGGTCTTCGAGCAGTACGGCGCCCGCAGGGCCAACGTCGAGGACGTCGCCCGCACCGCAGGGGTCAGCCGCAGCACGCTCTACCGCGCCTACCCCAACAAGGAGGCCCTGCTCGAGGCGGTGCTGCTGCGCCAGTTCGACCACTTCCTGACCGAGCTCGACCGGGTGGCAGCCGACCTGGCACCGCGCGAGGCGGTCGTCGAATGCTTCACCAGAGGTCTGGCGCTGACCCGCGAGATCCCGCTGCTCGCCCGACTCGCGGAGAGCGAGCCCGACGTCGTCACGGCTGCGGGCGCGGCGTCCCAGAGCACGCTGGTGCTCGGCTCGGCCGGCCGGGTGGCCGCCACCCTGCGTCGCAGCGGCGCGACCATGCCGGACGACGATCTGAACACCGTGGCCGAGCTGATGCTGCGCGTCTCATGGACCTACCTGCTCAACCCGGGTGGCGGTCTCGACGTCACCGACGAGACGGCTGTCCGCGACTACGCCCGGCGCTACCTCGCGCCCCTCGTCCACTGACGCGCGGATCCGGAACTGGCCGCGGACACCAGCCGGACCAGCTCGTTGGCAACTGCCGCGGCGACGGCGACGGCGAGTGACTCAGGACCGTCCTCGGGAAGCTCGGGGACCACGCGGTTGACGATGCCGGAGGCCGCCAGCGCGGCCGAGCCGATGCCCTGGGACTCGGCCATCTCGGCCGCGTGGTCCAGGTCGCCGAAGCGGATGACGCTGGCGCCCTCGGGAGGGAGCGGCGAGAGCCAGGCGTTCTCGGTGGCGACCACGACCTGCGCCGGCAGCAGGGCGAGTGCGCCACCACCGCAGCCCTGGCCGAGGATCACCGAGACCGTCGGGACGGTCATGGTGGTGAGGGTGGCGATGCACCGGGCGATCTCGCCGGCGATGGCGCCCTCCTCCGCAGCGACCGAGAGCTCGGCACCCGGAGTGTCGATGGCGGTGACCAGGGGCAGGCCGAGCTCCTCGGCCAGTCGCATCCCCCGTCGCGCCTCCCGCAGGGCGGCCGCTCCGAGTGGGGTCGCGCGCGTCTGCTGGTGACGGTCCTGCCCGATCAGCACGCACGGCTGGCCGTCGAGCCGGGTCAGGGTCACCAGGACGGCGGCGTCCTGCTCACCCTCCTCGGTGCCGTTGAGCGCGAGGGTGCCGTGGGCGCCGTACCTCAGCACGCTGCGAACGCCGAGCCGGTCGGTACGCCGGGTGTGTGCGACCGCCTCCCACACGGGAAGCGCGGTCCCACCGCCTTCGGCGCGGAGCGGCAGGGCCGGCGGCTCGGCCGGGTCCGCGAGCACGGCGAGGGTCTTGTCGATCAACGCGGGCAGGTCCTCGGTGGCGACCACCGCGTCGATGACTCCCTTCTGCGCGAGGTTCTCGGCGCGCTGCACGCCTTCGGGGAACCGATGTCCCTCGAGCGCCTCGTAGACCTTCGGCCCGAGAAACCCGACCAGGGCGCCGGGCTCGGCGACGGTGACATGTCCCAGGGACCCCCACGAGGCGTAGACACCGCCCGTCGTGGGGTGCCGCAGGTGCACCAGGTAGGGGAACCCAGCTGCACGGTGGGCCATCACGGCTCGCGAGATCTCGACCATCTCGAAGAAGGCCGGTGTGCCCTCCTGCATCCGGGTCCCACCGGACGCCGTGGTCGCCAGCAGTGGCAGACCCTCGGCCGTGGCACGGCGCACCGCGGTGACGATCCGCTCTGCGGCTGACCGCCCGATCGACCCGCCCAGGAAGGCGAACTCGTTCACCACGACTGCCACCGGCCGACCACGCACCAGCCCGCGTCCGGTGAGCACCGACTCGTCGGTGCCCGCCCGTTCCGCGGCCGCACGCAGCTCAGCCTGGTAGCTCTCGGAGTGGTCGCTGATGTCGACCGGCTGGTCCCACGACTCGAAGGATCCTGCGTCGAGCACCAGGTCGATCAGGCCCTGGGCCGACCAACGCTGACTCACGCGGGCCGACCGGAGCCGGACTCTTCCTGCAACCAGGTCCGCACCGACGCCCCGTGCTCATCGAGCGTCGGCGGCGCCTGGTGGTCCGTGCGGGTGACCTCGGTCCCGTCAGCCTCGAAGAAGCGCAGCGCCGGACCCGGCAATGTGATCGAGCCGAGCACGGAGTGCTCGACGTCCACCAGCAGGCCCTGACTCGCGGTCTGGTCCCACTCGTAGACCTCGTCGATGGTCCGCACCTTGCCGGCCGGGATACCCACCTCGTCGAGTCGCGCGAGCAGCGGCTCGGCGTCATACTCCGCGAAGGCCTGCTCGACGACCCCGATGGTCCGGTCGCGGTTCGCCACACGTTCGCGGTTCGTCGCCAGCCCGGCGGCGGCGGGATCAAGGGCGAAGCCCTCGCAGAAGCGGCGCCAGAGACCCTCGCTGCCCACGGCGATCTGCACCGCACCGTCGCGACAGCGGAACAACCCGTAGGGAGTGATCGACGGGTGATGGTTGCCCTGCGCGTGCCCCACCTCGCCGGCCACGGTCCAGCGGGTGCCCTGGAAGGCGTGCACGCCCACGGTGGCCGCGAGCAGGGAGGTCCGGACGATCGAGCCGACGCCGGTGCGCGCTCGTTCGTGCAGCGCCGCGAGCACGCCGAAGGCGCCGTACATCCCGGCCAGCAGGTCGGCGATCGGCACCCCCACCCGCTGTGGGTCCTCGGGACCGGACCCGGTCAGCGACATCAACCCGGCCTCGCCCTGGGCGATCTGGTCATAACCCGCACGGCCTCCTTCGGGACCGTCGTGGCCGAATCCGGTCACCGACAGCACCACCAGCCGCGGGTTGCGCTCGTGCAGGACCTCGAAGCCGAGACCGAGCCGTCCGAGCACGCCGGTGCGGAAGTTCTCGACCAGCACGTCGGCGCGGTCCACGAGCTGGAGCAGCACGTCACGGTCGGCCTCGTCCTTGAGGTCGAGGGTGATCGACTCCTTGTTGCGGTTGGTCGAGAGGAAGTACGTCGACTGTCGGTCGCCCTCGGGCCCGACGAACGGCGGGCCCCAGCCTCGGGTGTCGTCACCGTGCCCCTTGGCCTCCACCTTGATGACCCGGGCACCCTGGTCGCCGAGCATCATCGTGGCGTGCGGCCCGGCCAGTGCCCGGGTGAGGTCGACGACGAGGATGCCGTCGAGCGCCCCTCCGCTGGATGTCACCAGCTCGGCAGCACCAGGGCTGCCCAGACCAGGAGCGGCCCGACCACGACGACGATCACGCTGTAGGTGAGGATCTGCTTGTAGTAGACCGGTTCCTCGATGGTGTCCGGCTTGTTGGCCAGCATCAGTGCTCCGTTGGTCGAGAAGGGACTGACGTCCACGATGGTCGACGACACGGCCAAGGCTGCCACGAACAGCGCTGCGCTGATCCCGCCGTCCGTGATCAGCGGCACCGCGATCGGGATGATCACCGGCAGCAGCGCTGTCGAGGACGCGAAGGCCGACACGACGCCGCCGACGTAGCAGAGGACCAGGGCACCGATCGCGATCGCCCCGAGGCCGGCGGCCCAGTTGCCGACGAACTCCGGGGCCTTGGCCGTGGTCAGGATCGTCGCGTAGGTGCTGACGCCGGCGACCAGGAGCACGGTCGGCCAGGCGACCTGGCGTACGGCGTCCTTGTGCTCGTTCGGCGCGAGCATGGCCAGGATGACTGCCGCGGTGATCGCGACGAAGCCGATGTTCTTGTCGAAGACCAGGGCGATCACGGCGACGCCGACGAAGGCGATCAGGGTGAGCAGCTGGTCGTGACGAACGCCGAGAGCCTGGGTGCCGGTGGCGGCCGAGGCGCCGGTGCCACGAGCGGACACGGTGGCGCCGCCCCGGTGCAGGTCGTCGTCCAGCGTGTTCGGGTCGTCGGGGTCGATCCGCCGGCTCATCAGCTTCCGGCCTCCGAGCACGACGAAGAGGAGCAACGCGAGCACGAAGTTGACGATCAGGCTGGCGAGGAACACCGCGATCTCGCTGGAGGGCAGCCCGGCATCCTTCATCACCGAGTTGGTGATCGTGCCGTAGATGCTGATCGGCGAGAACCCGCCGGCCTGGGCACCGTGGACCACCATCATGCCCATCATCAGCGGGCTGATCTTGTAACGGCCCGCGAAGCCGAGCGCGATCGGGCCGATGATGGCGCAGGCCGCAGGACTGACCGCGCCGATCGCGGTGAGCACCGCAGTGACGGAGAACATCACCCACGGGATCAGCGCCACTCTCCCGCCCACGGCCCGCACGGCACTTCGCACGATCAGATCGACGGTGCCGTTGTTCTTGGCGATGGCGAACAGGTAGGTGACCCCGATCAGGGTCAGCACGAGGTCACCGCTGACTCCGGCGAGGATCTCCTTCTCGTCCAGGTCGAGCGCGTACATGCCGACCAGCCAGGCAGCGACGTAGGCCAGCGCACCCATGTTGATCGGCAGCAGGGTGCCGATGACGAAGAGCGCCACCAACGCGATGATCGAAACCCATTCCGGTCCCATGTGCACCTTCCGAGAAGCTCGAGAGAACCAGTGCGCCAGCCCTGTGTGACGCCGGTCACGACACTGGTTCAGTGGCCTAGCCAATAGGTCAGCGATCCAGCTGTCAATAGGATGACCACATGGATCCGTCGTCCCACGCTCCCGGCTCCTCCTTCCCCGGCCGGCTGGTGCGCACCCGGCTCTACGAGCAGGTGGCCGAGCAGATCACCTCCTGGATCGCCGAGAACGGCCTGGAGCCGGGCGACCGGTTGCCGGCCGAACGCGAGCTGGCCGCCCGTCTCGGAGTCAGTCGCGCCACCCTGAGCCAGGCGCTCGTGGCGCTCGAGGTGATCGGTGTGGTGGCCGTGCGGCACGGCGACGGCACGGTGGTCACCCAGTCCCGGACCCGGCGCATCGTGGAGGCGATCCGCGAGCACGCCGACCGCCTGCCCGAGGTCATCGACACCCGCGACGCCCTGGAGACGAAGATCGCGGCGTTGGCCGCAGCACGCCGCACGGACGAGGACCTGCGACGCATCGACGAGGCGCTGGATGCGATGCAGGCCGACATCGACGCAGGCGGCCGTGGCGTGGAGGGTGACGAGCGGTTCCACGGCGCGGTCACGGCCGCCGCCCACTCGCTGCTGCTCGCGCGCCTGATGGATGAGATCAGCGAGCTGATCAAGGAGACCCGGATCGAGTCGCTCTCCCAGCCGGAGCGTCCGCGCGCCTCTCTCGCAGGGCATCGCGCCATCGCCGAGGCGATCCGTGCAGGTGACCCCGAGGCGGCTTCTGCGGCGATGCACGCCCACGTGAACCTGGTCAGCGATGTGGCGCTCCTGCGTGACCCCCCGGCGAGCGAGCGTTGACCGGCGCCGAACAGCTCGCGGTCCTCGCCGCCGGTCTCGGCGCCGGCATCCTGACCTCGACCGTCGGGGTCGCCTCGCTGTTGAGCTTCCCGATCCTGGTCGCCGTCGGGATACCACCGGTGGTGGCGAACGCGAGCAACACGGTCGGCCTCACCCCGGGGGCGTTGAGCGGCTCGCTCGGCTACCGCCGTGAGCTGCGAGAGCACCCCAGGGTCACGATCGTGGTGCTGCTGACCTGTGCCGCCGGTTCGGTGGCCGGGGCGCTGCTCCTGCTGACACTCCCTCCCGGCGTCTTCGAGGCGGTCGTGCCGTGGCTGATCCTGGTCACGAGCATCCTGGTCGGCACGCAGCCATGGATCAGCCGGCGGCTGAAGGCGAGTCGCGGTGAGGACGCGCCCGCTCGGGTGCACCTGTCGCCGCTCACGACCCTCTGGGCCACGCTGACCGGGATGTACGGCGGCTACTTCGGTGCCGGCTCGGGCGTGATGATGATGGCCGTCCTCGGGTTCGGCACCGACCTCGAGCTGCGGATCGTCAACGCCCTGAAGACCTTGGCCGTGATGGCTGCCAACGTGGTGGCCACCGTCATCTTCCTGTTCCTGGCCGAGCTCGACTGGGTCGCGATCGGCCTGCTGGCAGCGGGATCCGTCGTGGGCGGCTACGCCGGTTCACACATCGGCCGTCGGCTGCCCGCCACGTTGCTCCGGTCACTGGTCATGCTCGTCGGGGTGACTGCGGCGATCCTGCTGTTCCGCTGACCTGGCGGTGCCGCCGACCTGGTGGAGGCGAGGTCGAGTCCGCCGAGGGCACCGCCTGCCGCGCGTCGATCAGGGGGCGATCCCGACGTACTTGACCGAGAGGTACTCCTCGATCCCCTCCGGTCCACCCTCGCGGCCGAAGCCGGAGTGCTTGACGCCACCGAACGGTGCGGCCGGGTTGGACACGATGCCCTGGTTGATGCCGACCATCCCGAACTCCAGCCCCTCGCTGACCCGGATCATCCGGCCGAGGTCGGTGGTGAAGGCGTAGGCGACGAGGCCGTACTCCGTGTCGTTGGCCATCTGCACGGCCTTCTCCTCGTCGGAGAACGTCGTGATCGGCGCGACCGGGCCGAAGATCTCCTCCCGGAACAGGTCGGCGTCGGGCGAGACGTCAGTGAGGACCGTGGGCTCGAAGAAGTAACCCTGGTCGCCGGTCTGGGATCCCCCGGTCACCACGGACGCGCCGCGCGAGGTGGCGTCGTCCACCAGCTCGGCCACCTTGTCGCGCTGCTTGGCGTCGATCAGCGGACCCACGGTGACGCCGTCCTCGGTGCCCCGGCCGACCGTCTCGGCCGCCATCCGCTCGGCGAACCTGCTGGCGAACTCGTCAGCGACGGACTCGTGCACCAGGAACCGGTTGGCGGCCGTGCAGGCCTCGCCCATGTTGCGCATCTTCGCCACCATCGCCCCGTCGACCGCGGCGTCGAGGTCGGCGTCCGCGAACACCAGGAACGGGGCATTGCCACCGAGCTCCATCGAGACCCGCAACAGCTGGTCGGCCGACTGCTTGACGAGCTGCTTGCCGATCGGGGTCGACCCGGTGAAGGTGAGCTTGCGGAGCCGCTCGTCGCCGATCAGCCTGCCCATCACCTCGGAGGTGTGGGAGGTCGACACCACGTTGAGCACGCCGGGCGGCACCCCGACCTCGGTGAGGAGGTCGGCCAGGGCCAGCATCGTCAACGGGGTCTGCGACGCCGGCTTGACCACCATCGTGCAGCCGGCCGCGAGAGCCGGACCGATCTTGCGCGTGCCCATGGCAAGCGGGAAGTTCCAGGGGGTGATCATCAGCGTCGGGCCGACGGGCTGCTTCATGGTCATCAACCGGGTGTTGCCGTCCGGCGAGGTCGCCCAACGCCCCGAGATCCGCACGACCTCCTCGGAGAACCACCGGAAGAACTCGGCGCCGTAGGTCACCTCACCCTTCGACTGGGCCACGGGCTTGCCCATCTCGAGGGTCATCAGCAGCGCGAAGTCGTCGGCTCGTTCGGTGATCAGCTCGAACGCGGACCGGAGGATCTCCGCACGCTCGCGGGGGGCGGTCGCCGCCCAGTCGTGCTGCGCCGCCACAGCCGCGTCGAGGGCTGCCACCCCGTCGTCGACGGTCGCGGACGCGACGCTGGCGAGCGTTGCGCCCGTGGCCGGGTCCTCCACCTCGATGGTCGAGCCGTCGGCGGAGTCGCGCCACTCGCCGCCGATGAAGAGGCCAGTGGGGACCTTGTCCAGGAGTTCCTTCTCGGTCATGGGCACCAACCTAGGACAAGGGGGGTGGGCCAGACGAGGGGCGGGTAGGGAGGATCCCTGATGACGCGGTCCCCCCCTGCGCGCAAGACTGGGCTCACGACCGTCAAGGGGAGATGCGACATGGCCAACAGTGAGCTGCCCGCGGGCATCGACGTCGACGTATCACCGGGCGGCACCGGGTGTGCCGACTGTGACTCTGCGACTCCCCAGGGGTGGTGGGTGCACCTGCGTCGGTGCGCCGCGTGTGGCCACATAGCCTGCTGCGACACCTCGCCCGGTCAGCACGCCACGGCGCACGCCGAGTCGAGCGGGCACCCCGTCATCCAGAGCTTCGAGCCCGGGGAGGACTGGTTCTACGACTACGAGACCGGTCAGGCGTTCGACGGCCCGGACCTGACGCCTCCCGACTCACGTCCCGGCACGCAGGGCTCCCCTGCCCCGGCCGATCGGGTGCCTCGGGACTGGCTGCAGCACGTCCATCGCTGAAGCGACCGGCAGCCCGCGAGGTGCCCTATCGTCATCGACAGTTCGCCACCGCGGCACACAGTGCTGATGGGCAGCGGCGTGAAGGAGGGTTCCTTGACAGGCATCGACATCTCGACGGCCCTGGATGCGGTCCGCTGCCTCCAGGGACGTGAGCGCCAGGTCGAGAAGCTGCCGGGCGGGCTGACCAACGTGAACCTCAAGGTGACCACCGCGGAGCAGACGGTCGTGGTCCGGATCCCCCAGCCGGGCAGCGAGCTGCTGCTGATCGACCGGCACGCCGAGCACGTGAACTCCCGGTCCGCTGCGAGCAGCGGCGTCGGAGCCCCCGTGATCGAGTACGTCGAGGATCCGGGCCTCTTGGTGGTCGGGTTCCTGGAGGGCACCACCTTCACCGACGACGACCTGCGCTCGAGCGACACCGTGGTGAGGGTGGCGGCAGCGTGCCGACAGCTGCACGCGGGCCCACGTTTCATCAACGACTTCGACATGTTCGAGGTTCAGCGCGCCTACCTGGCCACCGTGCAGACGCGTGGCTTCCGCCTCCCGGAGGGCTACACGGACTTCGAGGACAAGGTCGCCCTGGTGAAACGGGCCCTGGGCGCGAAGCCGGTCGTCTCGGTGCCGTGCAACAACGACCTGCTCGCCGGGAACTTCATCGACGACGGCTCGAAGCTGTGGCTGATCGACTACGAGTACTCCGGCAACAACGACCCCTGCTTCGAGCTCGGCAACCTGTGGAGCGAGCCCAACCTGTCGCTGGAGCATCTCGAGTCGTTGGTCGAGGCCTATGACGGGCGGCTGCTCCGCCACCGGGTCGCCCGGGTCCGCCTCTGGGCGCTGGTGGCGAAGTACGGCTGGTCCCTCTGGGGCTCCATCCAGCAGTCGGTGAGCTCGATCGAGTTCGACTTCTGGTCCTGGACGATGGAGAAGTACGAACGGGCGGCGGCCGAGTTCGAGGGGCCTGACTTCGAGGACCTGCTCGAGCAGGCGACCCGTGACGACTAAGCGGCCCCACTGATGAGCAAGGAACTCCCGTCGCGCGCACGCGTCGTCGTCATCGGAGGTGGCGTGATCGGCACGAGCGTCGCCTACCACCTGACCAAGCTCGGTGAGACCGACGTCGTGCTGCTCGAGCAGGGTCAGCTGTCGTCGGGCACCACCTGGCACGCTGCCGGCCTGGTGGGCCAGCTGCGCGCGAACCAGAGCGGCACCCGGTTGGTGCAGTACTCCACCGAGCTCTACTCGCAGCTCGAGGCCGAGGTCGGCCTGTCCACCGGGTTCAAGCGTTGTGGAGGCGTGACCGTGGCCCGGACGGAGGACCGGATGACCCAGCTCCGTCGTACGGCGGCGACGGCCGAGGCGTTCGACCTGGAGTGCGAGCTGCTCTCCCCGGACGAGGCCCTCGCGCACTGGCCGGTGATGCAGGTCCACGACCTCGTCGGAGCCATCTGGCTGCCCGGGGACGGCAAGGCGAACCCGACCGACCTGACCTCGGCCCTGGCCAAGGGCGCTCGGCAGGGCGGTGCCCGGATCTTCGAGCGCACGCGGGTGCTCGACGTGCTCGTCAGCGAGGGACGCGTCTCGGGGGTGCGCACCGAGGACGGCGACCTCGAGGCCGAGGTCGTGGTGAACTGCGCCGGCCAGTGGGCGAAGGCCGTCGGCTCGCTCGCCGGGGTCAACGTGCCGCTGCACTCGGCCGAGCACTTCTACGTGGTCACCGACCCGTTCGACGGCGTGCACCCCGACCTGCCCGTGCTCCGCGACCCCGACGGCTACACCTACTTCAAGGAAGAGGTCGGAGGACTGGTCATCGGTGGGTTCGAGCCCGAGGCCAAGCCGCTTCGCCGCCTTCAACGGCAACAACCGGTGGTTGCACGACCGGGTTGCGGAGGTGCTCGGGTTGCACTACGAGATCCCGTGGCCCAACCGCGAGATGCGCACGGCCCGGCCGTTCCGCCGCTCCCCCGTCTACGCACACCTCGAGGGGGCCAACGCCAACTTCGGCAGCCGGATGGGATGGGAGCGGGCCAACTTCTTCGCACCCGCTGGCGAGGAGCCGGTCATCGAGTACAGCTGGGGCAAGCAGAACTGGCTGCCGTGGACCGCAGCGGAGCATGCCAACACCCGTGAGAACGTGACCGTCTTCGACCAGACCTCGTTCTCGAAGTACCGCCTGATCGGGCCCGACGCCGAAGCGGTGCTGCAGTGGGTGTGCACCGCAGACGTCGCAGTCCCGGTCGGGCGGACCGTCTACACCGGGATGCTGAACGAGCGCGGCACCTACGAGTCGGACGTGACGCTGACCCGTGTCACCAGCGACGAGTTCCTCATCGTCAGCAGCGCCGCCACCACCGAACGCGACCAGGACCACATCGGGCGACACATCGGTGAGCAGCGCGCGACGCTGGTCGACGTGACCTCGGCGTACGCCGTCTTCGGCGTGATGGGTCCCAAGTCGCGAGAGCTGCTGGCCAGGCTGACCGATGCCGACCTGGGTGATGAGGAGTTCCCGTTCGGCAGCAGCCGGGAGATCATGCTCGGGTACTCGACCGTCAGGGCGACGCGGATCACCTACGTCGGCGAGCTGGGGTGGGAGCTCTACGTGCCGACCGAGTTCGCGGTGGGGGTCTACGAGGACCTCCTCTCCGCGGGGGCGGAGCTGGGCGTGACGAATGGCGGCTACTACGCGATTGAGTCGATGAGGTTGGAGAAGGGCTACCGCGCCTTCGGCCGTGAGCTCAACCCGGACTACAACCCGGTCGAGGCCGGACTGCTGTTCGCCTGCAAGCTGAAGACGGACATCCCGTTCCTGGGACGGGCCGCTGTCGAGGAGGCGAAGCAGGCGGGACCGCGCCGCAAGGTCGTCTCGTTCGTGCTCGAGAGCCCTGACCCGGTGATCTGGGGCGGTGAGCTGGTGCTGCGTGACGGAGTGGGGTCGGGACAGGTGATCTCGGGGGCCTGGGGCGAGAGCCTCGGCGCCTGTGTCGGCCTCGCCTACCTCCGGGACACCTCCGGCGGTGTCATCGACCGGGACTGGATCGCCGCGGCGTCCTACGCGGTGGACGTCAACGGCTCGGCCGAGCCCGCACAGGTCTCGCTGCGCCCGCCGTTCGACCCGGACGGGGCCAAGATCCGGCCCTGAGCGGCCCTCACCGGCTCAGAAACGCAGCCCGCCCGCACCGTTGACCACCGGCAGGCGCACGCTGCTCCTCGCCGGATTCACGGTCAGCTGTGTTCCCGGGTTCGGGCGGACGGTGTACTGCTGGTCGGTCGAGACCACCACCAGCCCGATCCGGTGACCGGCCGGGAACACGTAGTCGTCGGGCTCCAGGTTCCAGTCGAAGGTGTACTCCTGGCCCTGCTGGATCGGCGTACTCCGGTCGAGGCGCTTGCGGTTCTGCACGTCCGTCCAGCCGCGCGTCACCATCACCGGCGCCGCCGTGCTGCCGACAGGCCCATAGTCCACGAGGACCGCGGTCAGGTTGGCCGCGTAGCGGTTGTTCACGGACGCCCGCAAGGACACCGACGGCGTGCCGGACAGGTGAGCCGTACGACGCAGCGGCGGCGAGAGGTAACCCAGCCGGTGCGGGTTGGCGACATCCGGAGCAGGCAGCAGGTCGGCGTCGGTGTTGAGCTCCCGACCCCGGTCGACGAACGACTGGCGCGGCCGCGGACCACTGGTCCGAGGTGTGGTGCCGAGCGTGCCCGGCTCGGTGGCGTTGGTCGCCCCCAGGTGCAAGGTCGCGTCGCGGGCGCCGGGCACCGGCCAGTTGGCGTACTTCTCATACGTCCCGTCCGGGCGCTGGATGTCGGCTCGCGGCTCGGAGGTCACGCCGTTCTGGACGCCGAAGAGCCAGTGGTCCATCCACTTGTTGAGCGTCTGCTGGTAGCCCGAGGTGGACGAGGGTCCGCCGTGACCGCCGTTGTGCAGCCAGATCTTGCGGGGCACACCGTTCGACGCCAGCCGTTCCCACCACGACGCGAAGGCCTTGGGCATCACGTTGTAGTCCTCGAGGCCGTGCACCACGAACACGCTCGCCTTGACCCGGCCGGCGAGGTGGAGGTAGTCACGGGCCTGCCAGAACGCATTCTCGTCACCAGTGACCCGGTCCTGGCGGGCCAGCATCTCCTCGACGATGTGGCGGCACTTCTGGGTGCGCGTTGGCCCCTCGACGTACTCGGCCAGGACGTCGAGGTCCTCGCCCAGGTAGCCGTTCGCGCCGACTCCGGAGCGGTTGGAGTGCGGCGCCCGGACCAGCCCGTTGGCGCGGTAGTAGTCGTACCAGCTCGAGATGGCCGAGACCGGCACGATGGTGCGCAAGCCCTCCACACCAGTGGTGGCGACCTGGTTGGGCAGCGTGCCGTTGTAGGAGACCCCGGTCATGCCGACGTCGCCCGTGGTCCAGTCAGCAGCAACCGGCTCGCCCTGCTCGTTCCACGCCGGTGCGCGACCGTTGAGCCAGTCGATGATCGCCCTCGTGCCCAGGGTCTCCTTCTGGTCGCCGACCGTCGGGCAGCCATCGGAGAAGCCGGTGCCGATGCTCTCTCCGAGCACCACGGCGTAGCCACGCGGCACCCAGTAGTTGTCCAGCGAGCCCGGGAGGTCCGGGCTCGCCTTCGAGACGGCCCTGCCCCCGGTCAGCGAGCGACGTTCGGCGGGTGTGCGGCCCTCCTGTGGCATCACGTCGTAGTCGACGTTGTGGTTCACCCCGCCGCCCGTGTTGTAGCGGTAGGGGCTGTGCTCGAAGACCACCGGCACCTTGATGCCCGCGGTCTCGGTCTCCCCCGGACGGGAAAGTCTCAGCCGAACCCGGTCGCGCTTGCCGTCCAGGTCCGAGTCGACGGTCGTCTCCACGAACAGCGTCTCCTCGATCGCGTCGGCGAGGTCGAACTGCGGCTGGGTGGCCCCGTTCTCGACCTTCAGCCACGGTGGTGGCGTGGGTCGGGCGGCCGGCGCTGCGGCTGGTGCCGCACGCTCGGCCGCCTGCACGGCGCCAGCGGGTCCGGAGAGCACAAGCCCCCAGGACGACAGGGACAGGGTCAGGACGAGCGGCAACAACCGGCGCATACGAGCCTCCCGAGATCGATCGAGCCGTGTGACGGATCCTAGGTCCCTCAGGGCATGCTGAACAGGCCTCGCCCTCGCCGAAACTCGATCGGTCAGCCGACGTGGTGGTAGATGACCGTGGGGCGGTCAGCGACCAGCGCTGCTGCTGCGAGCGAGCCCAGCTCCTCCACGCTCTCGGCTACGACCCCGTGTGCACCGACGGCCCGTGCCAGCGCCGCGAAGTCCGGACCAAGGAGGTCGACAGCCTGCGCCTCGATGCCGCGGTCGACCATCTGCTCGCGGATCTCCGCGTAGCCGCCGTTGTCCACGACCACCACTGGAATGGGCAGCCGTTGCTCGGTGGCAGTGACCAGCTCCTGGATGCTGAACATGGCGGCGCCGTCACCGATCACCGCCACCACTGGTCGTCCGGGCTCGGCGATCTTGGCGCCGATGGCAGCCGGCAGCCCGTAGCCGAGCGTCGCGTAGCCGGTCGGGTAGATCAATCGGTTGGCAGGCGTGAACGGCCAGTAGTGCACGGTGCCGTAGTAGGTCACCTGAGAGCTGTCGCCTGCCACGACCGTGTCCGAGGGCAACGCGTCTGCGAGCACCTGCTGGATCTTCTCCCACGGTCCCGCGTCGGCGGCCGCGTCGGTCGCGATCTCCTCACGAGCGTGCGTCGTGAGTGGCCGGGGCGTGAAGTCCCTCTCCCGCAGCAGGTCGACCAGGACGCGCAGGACGAACGACGCGTCCCCGACGACCGGGAGGTCGGCCCTCACGTTCTTGTGCATCTGCGCCGGGTCGACGTCGATGCGGACGACGGTGCGACGGCCCGGCTCGCCGGGAGCCACCACCCCGCCCCAGAGGTCGGAGTCGCCGAGCTCGCTGCCGACCACGATCACCAGATCGGCGTCGTTGAGGACCCGATGGGCGGCAGCGAGTCGGATCCCGGCGCTGAGGGCGGCTGGGTGGGACTCGTCGAGGATGCCCTTGCCGTTCACGGTGGTGAGCACCGGCACGCCGTACTCCGCCAGCGCCAGAACCTGCTCGGACGCACCTCGGGCACCGCCACCGGCGACGAGCAGTGGCCTGTGTGAGCCGTCCAGCGCCGACGCGATCTCCTCGACCTTGGGTCGGGGAGGACCCACGGGCATCGACACCGCGTGGACCGGCACCGGACGGCGCGTCCACGGTCCCTCCAGCACGTCGACCGGCACCTCGAGGTGCACCGGACGGGCGCGGGAAGTCCGGAACCCCTCGAACACCGAGGCGAGCGTCTCGGGGATCTCCTCGGCGGACTCGACCCGGATGCTTCGCCCGCAGACAGCCTCCAGAGCGGCCTGCTGGTTCTTGGCCTCGTGCAGCCAGCCCACATCCGCACCGACCTGGCCGCGCGGTGGACCCGGGGAGATCGCCAGAACCGGCACCGAGTCGGCGTACGCCGTGGCCAGCGCCGTGATCGCGTTCGTGATGCCAGGCCCGGAGGTCGTGATCAACACACCGGGCCGACCACTCACCCGGGCATAACCGTCAGCGGCGTACCCGGCGCCCTGCTCGTGGCGGGTCACGACGTGGCGAACACCCGACGCTGGAAGGTAGCGATAGAGCTCCAGGTTGTGAGTGCCGGGGATCCCGAAGACATCGCGGACACCGTGGGCGACCAGTGCGTCGATGACTGCTGCGCCGCCGGTCACCTGTGCGTGGTGAGGCGCCTTGCCTCCCTCAGTCATGTGACACCTCCTCCGAGGATCGGGGGGCCATCGCGCTGACCAGTTCGAAGGCCGCATGCGCGGCCGCGATGCCGGTGACCTCGGCGTGGTCGTACGCCGGCGCCACCTCGACGATGTCAGCCCCGACGAGGTTGAGATGACCGAACGCACGCAGGATGCTGAGCAGCTCGCGGCTGGTCAGCCCGCCCGCCTCGGGTGTCCCCGTCCCCGGCGCAAAGGCCGGGTCGAGCACGTCGATGTCGAGGGACACATACGTCGGCCGATCGCCGACGCGCGCCCTGATCTGCTCGACGGCACCTCGCCAGCCGAGGTCGTCCATGTCGTGGGCGCCGATGACCTGGAAGCCGAGAACCTGGTCGTCGCTGAGGTCTTCCCTCGAGTAGAGCGGCCCGCGGATGCCGACGTGCATGCTGCCCGTCTTGTCGATCAGCCCTTCCTCGGAGGCCCGACGGAAGGGGGTTCCGTGGGTGAGTGGCGCGCCGAAGTAGGTGTCCCAGGTGTCGAGGTGGGCATCGAAGTGCACCACCGCGATCGGCCCGTGCATCTCGTGCAGCACGCGCAACAGCGGAAGGGCGATCGTGTGGTCGCCGCCGAGGGTGACCAGCTTTCCGCTGACGTCGAGAACCCCGCGGACTCCCTCGTCGATCTGCCGCACCGCGTCCTCGATGTCGAACGGGTTGCAGGCGATGTCCCCGGCGTCGGCCACCTGCTGCACGGTGAACGGCTCGACGTCCTGGACGGGATTGAACGTGCGCAGCAGCTTGCTCGAGGCACGAATGTGCCCGGGACCGAACCGCGCTCCGGGTCGATAGCTGACACCGGAGTCGAAGGGCACGCCCACGATCGCGACGTCGGCACGCTCGACCTCGTCGAGACGCGGCAGCCTGGCAAACGTCGACGGTCCGCCGTAGCGGGGAACGACGGTCGCATCGACCGGTCCGCGGATCTTGTTGGCTGAAACCTCAGGGACAGTGGTGGTCATCGGATCACAACACCTTCGATAGGAAAGACTGGGTTCGTGCGTGCTGGGGGTTGTTGAAGACCTCGCCCGGCGGGCCCTGCTCCACGATCACCCCGCCGTCCATGAACACGACGCGGTTGCAGACCTCGCGCGCGAAGCCGATCTCGTGGGTGACCACGATCATCGTCATCCCCTCCTCGGCCAGGCCCTTCATCACGTCGAGGACCTCGCCGACCAGCTCCGGGTCGAGCGCCGAGGTGGGCTCGTCGAACAGCATCAGGGTCGGCTCCATGGCCAGCGCCCGGGCGATCGCCACTCGCTGCTGCTGACCACCGGAGAGGGTCGACGGGTAGTCGTCGGCGTGGTCCGCGAGTCCGACCCGGTCGAGCAGTGCCGCTGCCTGCTTGCGCACGTCGTCCCGCCCGCGGCGCTTGACGTACAACGGCGCCTCCATCACGTTCTCGATCGCGGTGCGATGCGGGAAGAGATTGAACCGCTGGAAGACCATCCCGACGTCGCGTCGGGCGGCAGCGATCTCCTTGCGCCGCAGTTCGTACTTCTTGCCATGGGCACGGCGGTATCCGACGAGGTGCCCGTTGACGCTGATCTCCCCTCCGTCCACGCGCTCGAGGTGGTTGATGCAGCGCAGGAACGTGCTCTTGCCCGACCCCGAGGGGCCGAGGAGCGAGACGACCTCGCCCTGCTGCACGGTCAGGTCGATGCTCTTGAGCACCTCGTTGCGGCCGTACACCTTGCGCACGCCGATGGCCTCGACCATCGGGGTGGCAGCGGTCCCTGTGGTCATGCTCGCGCTCATGCCCGGCCTCCCTGGCGACTGAAGATGTTGCGCCGTTCGGTGCCCGACCGGCTCACTCCCCGGCTCATCCGCTTCTCGAGCCGGGACTGGATGATCGTGAGGATGGTGGTGAGCACGAGGTACCAGATGCTGGCCACGAGCAGCATCGGGATCTGCTGCAGGTTGCGCCCGTAGATCAGCTGGACGGTCGTGGTGAGCTCGGGGAGCCCGATCACCAGCACCAGGGAGGTGAGCTTGAGCATCGAGATCGTCTGGTTGGCGGTCGGGGGCACGATCAGTCGCGCCGCCTGGGGCAGGATCACGCGTCGGTAGGTCGTCGCAGGCGACATCCCGAGAGCCTCTGCGGCCTCGCTCTGCCCCTGGTCCACCGAGCCGATGCCGGCCCGCACGATCTCCGCCATGTACGCCGCCTCGTTCAGGCCCAGGCCGAGGATCGCGGCCGTGAACTGGCTGATCACCGTGTTGGTCGCCCACGACCCGAAGTCGGGGCCGAACGGAATGCCGATGGTGATGGTCGGCAGGACCGTGCCGAGGAAGAACCAGAACAGCAGCTGGACCAGGATCGGGGTCCCGCGGAAGATCCAGATGTAGCCGCCCGCGACGGCCCGGAACACCGGGTTGTCGGAGAGTCGCATCACCGCGAGCACCGTGCCCAGCACCACGCCCACCACCATCGAGATCACGGTCAGCTTCACCGTCATCCAGAGGCCGCGGAGGATCGACTCCTCGAACATGTACCCGCGGACCAGGTCCCAGCGCAGCTTGTCGTTGGTCACGAGGAACACGACCGCCTGTGCGATGAAGAGTGCGAGGACCGCCACCGCCACCCAACGCCACGGGTGCCGCAGGCGGACGACGGGTTCGTCCGCGTGTGCCGCCGGGCTGTCGACTGCCGTCTCGAGGCTCACGGTGTCACTCACCCTCGTTGATCGGCGCACCTTCGAGCGCCTGGTCCGTGAGGTTCCACTTGGCCAGCAGCTCGTCGTACGCACCGGACTCCTGGACCTTGACCAGCGCGGCCTGGACGGCATCACGCAGCTCCGGGTTGTCCTTCGGGACGGGGATGCCCACGGGCAGCAGACCGAACGGCTTGCCCGCCAGCTCGAACGCGTCAGGCTGCTGCTTCACGTTGTAGGCGAGCGTGAGATCGAGGGCCAGAACCGCGTCCGCGCGATCCGAGGACAGGGCCTGCAGCGTCGCGACCTGCTCCGGCAGCGCCAGCTCCTTGAGCTTGGCCTTGCCCGCGGCCACACAGTCGGCGGAGATGTCATCGGCGACGATGTCACCCGTGGCGCTCTTCTCGACCGCCACCGTCCTGCCGCAGAGGTCCATCGGCTCCGTCAGGCCCTCGGGGTTCCCCTTGGCGACCATGAAGGCGACGCCGGAGCTCAGGTAGTCGACGAAGTCGACCTTCTCCTGGCGCTCCAGCTTGTCGATCATCGACGTGAGTCCGAGGTCGTACCTGCCGGCCTCGAGCCCACCGATGATGCCGTCGAAGTTGGTGTTGCTGAACTTGAACTCGACACCGAGGACCTCGCCGAGAGCCTTGCCGAGGTCGGCGTCGAAGCCGATCACGGTCTTGTTGTCCTCGGCGAAGAACTCCATCGGCGGGAAGCTGACGCCGGAGGCGACACGCACCACACCGGCGCTCCTGATGTCGGCCGGGAGCATGCCGGCGATCTTCGCGTCCTCCTCGAGGGTTCCGACCTTGGCCGAGGGCTCCTTGTCGCCGGCGGAGGGAGTTTCGTCCTCCGGCGCCGCGGTGCCGCAGGCCGCGGTCGCGATGAGCGCAAGAGTGGCCACGCCAGCAGCCAGAACGTTGGACAGGGGGGTGGGACGATGACGAAGCCGCATGATGGTCTCCAGGAGAGAGTTGCTTTGTAGACAACAAAGGTTGTCCATTAAGCATCAGGGCGGCATCATGGGTTGTCAAGGGTCTGGGCTAGATTGAAGACAACTTATGTTGCCCCAGGAGGAACATGTGCGACCGCTACCGGTGTCCCCCACCAACGATGTCCGGATCGGGGCGAAGCTGCATGCCGCCCGCAAGGCGCATGGCTACACCCTCGACCAGCTGGCGATCGCCTCCGGGCTGACCAAGGGGTTCCTCAGCCGGATCGAGCGTGACGAGACCTCACCCAGTGTGGCGTCGCTGATCAGACTCTGCGAGGTGATGAGCATCGAGGTCGGCAGTCTCTTCACGGCTCCGGACGTCGCGCTCGTACGCCGGGCCGAGGCGCCTGCCATCAACCTGGGCGGAACCGGCGTGTCGGAGCAGCTGATGACGCCGCGCGGCCAGGCCAAGCTGCAGCTGGTGCACTCCTCCATCGAGCCCGGGGGCACCGGCGGCAAGAACCTCTACACGATCAACTGCGAGGTGGAGGTCCTCTACGTGCTCAAGGGCGCGGTCGAGCTCGTCCTCAGCGACCGCAGCCACAAGCTCAGTGCGGGCGATGCGCTGACCTTCGACGGAGGCGAACCGCACTCCTGGGTCAACGCCAGCCAGACCCGCCCGGCCGAGGTGATCTGGGTGCTGGTCCCGGCCCCTTGGAGCGGCAGCGCCTGATCTGCCGGGGCTCAGCCGGCGGAACTGGTGGCAGGTGCAGGATTCGAACCTGCGTAGGCATACGCCAAGTCAGGAGGGTGGACGAGACGAAGTCAGGGCAGGACGCGAATCGTGAACTGCTGGGTTGCCGATTGGCCGCTACTGTCGTTGACCCGCACGGTGAAGGTGAAGGTGCCCGCCGTGGTGGGGGTGCCGAGGACACGTCCGGGGGATGCTTGCACGGAAAGGCCCGGCGGGAGGGTGCCCGCCACGTGCGACCACGTGTAGGGCGGCACGCCTCCACCGGGGAACAGGCCGACCTCGTAGGCGACGCCGACCGTGCCGTCCCTGAGCTGGTCGGTGCCGTTGGTGATCACCAGAGGGCTCGCCGGATCCACGGTCAGGGTGAAGGTCTTCGTGGCGGTGTTGCCCGCCCGGTCCCGCGCCCGGACCGTGAACGTGGCCGTCTGGACTCGGGTCGGGACTCCGGTGACCGCGGTGGTGCGGGACAGCCGCAGGTCGTCGCCGGCGAACCTGAGTCCGTCCGGCACCGTGCCGTTCACAAGCGACCACCGGATCGGGGCGCCCTGGCCGCAGCACGCCTCGATGAATCCGGCATAGTTTTCCCCAACCCTGGCGTTGGGGAGCGGAGAGTTCGTGATGATCCTCAAAAGCGACTGTGACGTGACGGTGAGCACCGCCGAACGGGTGACTCCGTTGTAGGTCGCGGAGATGGTCGCCGTGCCGACGGCCGACGCGTTGATCGAGACCGGGAAAGCGCCCGTCGAGGAGTTCGCGGGGACGGTGACTGAAGCCGGAACCGTGGCGATGGACGTGTTGCTGCTCGCGAGCGACACGGTCGCCCCACCAGTCGGGGTCAGCGCGGTGAAGGTCAGCGTGGCGGAGGTGCTCCCGGTGCCTGTCTGGACGGTGGAAGGACTCAAGGTGATCGAGTCGAGCGCACCGCCCGGCTGCGGTGGTGGGGGCGCGGTGACGGTGATGGTGGCCGTCCGGGTGACCCCGTTGTACGTCCCGGAGATCACGGACGTGGCGGTGGCCGTGACCGGGCTGGTGGACACGAAGGACACGACCACCCTGCTGTTCACTCCCTCAGGCACGGTCATCGTGCCCGGCACCGTTGCCACGGCGGTGTTGCTGCTGGAGAACGAGACGACGGCTCCACCGGCAGGCGCGGGCGCGGTCAGCGTCACGGTGGTCGAGGCTGTGGACCCTCCTTGCACGCTGGTCGGGCTGACGCTGACGGTGTCGAGTGTGGCACCCGGCAGCGGAGCCGTGCCCGTGACCGTCAGGGTGGCGGAGCGGGTGACCCCGTTGTACGTTGCGGAGATCACCGAGGTGGTGGTCGAGTTGACGACGCTGGTCGCGACGGAGGACGTCGTGGCCGAGGTGACTCCTGCGGGGACGGTCAGGGTAGCGGGGACGGTGGCGACGCTGGTGTTGCTGCTGGTCAGCGACACGACAGCGCCACCGGACGGGGCCGGTGCGGTCAGCGTCACCGTTGCCGAGCCCGAGGCCCCTCCCTGCACGGTCGATGGGTTGAGACTGACCGAGCCGAGGGCGGGTGTGGGCGCCGGCGCGGGCACCGTGCACCCCGAGAGTCGGACGTTGGTAGGGGTCGCAGACCCGTCGTTCATGTCCACGGTGCAGTCCAAGGGCGGCGTGTAGCCCGACCGCTCCAGCTTGAAACTTCCCGAGCTGCTGCTCGTGGTCATCTGGACGCCGTCGACCGTGATCGGACGGCCGGCGATCGCGCTGCCCTCGATCCGTAGCCTGTCGCCGTTGACCTCCGCGCGCGAGACGGTGACGGCCGCATAGGCGGTCCCGGTCAAGGCGACCCACATGACCGCCGCGAGAGACACCAGCACCCACGCGAGCCGACTCCGACGACCGGTCATCTCCGCCTCCTGGCACCCAGTCACGAACGTGACACCGGGCCCTTCCCGCCCAATTTCCCCCCGGCTGACGCCCGGCGCCATTGAACAATGGTCCTAATACCCGACACGGACCGCGTAGCCCGCGGGTACGCGGAGTTCGACCCGCTCGCCAGTGTGTGCGGATCGACGAGTTCGTCGAGCTGGGAGTCGTTCACCGTGGCTTGCCGATCGAGTTGATGCGAGGGCCGGTGTGTCCTTCCGTGTAGGGCAGCTTGCCTGCCTCCTCGACGGGTTCGAGGTCAGGGGCTGGGTCGAACCGCCGACCTTCGCTTTCAAGTGCTCGGGGAGGGGTAGGAAGGCTGCAGATCCCGGCCCCAAGCTCTGAGTGAGCCATGCCGGTGTTGCGCCGCGGCGCTACCAGGGGCAGTGCAGACCCACGTGGCAGGGCAGCTGTCGGTTGGGCCACGTCTTCGCGGTCTGGGTGACCTCCGACCCCGGCCTCGAGATCTCAGACCCTGCTCCGTCACTCTCGATCGAGCAACCGGCAAGCGTGGTGGCCAGGATCGCGGCGGCAATCAGGCCGATCGACTTGTTCATGACGTTCTCCCTCGGGGACTTCCGGCGTCCGGGTGACGCCGCGTTCAGCCAGTTGTCGACCCGACCGGTATCCGCGCGCCCGAGAGCGGTATCTCGCCGGTAATTCCGCCATTGACGACTCGCTGACCGAGGTCGACAGTCGGTGGCGTGGGTATTGCAGTTCTGGGCCCGCTCACCATCGACGGGGAGGAATGTCACGGCTCTCGGGACCGGGTCGTGCTCCAGGTGCTGGTGGTCAGGGCTGACGAGACAGTCGACAAGCAGGTGCTTGCCGACGCTTTGTGGGGGGACGAACCGCCGCCCTCGTGGCCCAAGATGGTCCAGGGTTGCATCGTCCGGCTGCGCAGGCGGCTCCCGGCGGGGACGATCGAAACGACTTCCTACGGCTACCGGCTCGTCGCACACGAGGACCAGCTCGACTCGCGCCGGTTCGAGCGCTTGCTCGGGCGAGCCCAGGAACACCTGCGGGACCACGATCCGGACCGCGCGGCGTACGTCCTCGTCGAGGCGCTTGCGTTGTGGAGGGGCCGTCCCCTCCCGGACCTCGACGACTGGGAACCCGGGAGAGCGGAGGCCGCGCGCCTCTCCGGGCTTCGGATGGATGCCGAGGAGATGCGGGTCGAGGCCGAGATCGTCGCGGGACGCTCGCGCTCGGTCGTGGAGGAGGCTAGGTCCCTCACCCGGGCGGCTCCGTTCCGGGAGCGGCGGTGGGCCCTGCTGGCGCGGGCGCTCTACCAGACCGGTCGGCAGACCGAGGCGCTGGACGTGCTCGCCGGGGCCCGCCGGATGCTGCGCGAGGAGCTCGGGCTCGACCCCGGTGCGGAGCTGACCTCGCTGGAGCAGGCCATCCTTCGGCAGGACCCCGAGCTCGCCTATGCAGAGGCGGTCGAGGCGAGTGGGGTGTGTCCCTATCGGGGCCTGCTTCCGTACGAGGCCCAGGATGCCGAGTCGTTCTTCGGTCGGGACGCGGATGTCACCGCCTGTCTGGAGAAGCTGCGCACCGAGGGCGTTCTCGCTGTGGTGGGACCGTCAGGCACCGGGAAGTCGTCACTGGTCCGGGCCGGCGTGGTTGCCTCGCTGCAACGGGACGGGGTCCAGGTGCTGCTGACGACGCCCGGAGCCCGGCCGCTCGACTCTCTGGCGGAGCTTCCGGCGCGGTCGCCGTACCCGGTTCTCGTGGTCGACCAGGCCGAGGAGGCGGTGACTCTCTGCTCCGATGTGGATGAGCGGACGGCGTACTTCGCGCGACTCGACGAGTACGACGCACCAAAGGTCGTCGCCATGCGTGCCGACCGGCTCGGTGATCTCTCGACCAACCCACAGTTCGCCCGCATGCTCGAGCGAGGGCTCTACCTCCCCGGGCCGATGAGCGAGGAGAACCTCCGCGCCGCGATCGAGGGACCCGCCCGTCACGCCGGACTGCGGCTCGAGCCCGGATTGGTCGACCTCCTGGTCCGCGAGGTCGGCGGCGAGCCGGCAGCACTGCCGCTGCTGTCGCACGTGCTGCGGCAGACGTGGGAGCTCCGCGAGGGTGCCACCCTGACCGTCGACGGCTACCGCGCTTCCGGTGGGATCCGCAACGCCGTCGCCCAGTCGGCGGAGAGCCTGTACGACGGGCTCGACGAGCGGCAACGCGCCCACCTCCGCGACCTGTTCCTGCGCCTCGTCGCACCCGGTGGCGACAGCGGACCGGTCCGGACCCGCGTCCCGCGCGCCAAGCTGGCCATCGATGGACCGCACGAGAGGCTGATCGAGGACCTCGTCAACGCCCGGCTGCTCAGCAGCGACGAGGGTGACGTCCAGATAGCCCACGAGGCACTCGCCCGCGAGTGGCCGCGCCTACGTGGCTGGCTCGACGAGGATGTCGAGGGCCAACGGATCTTTCAGCACCTGTCGGAGTCGGCGGAGTCCTGGGACGCCATGGACCGCCCGGACAGCGAGCTCTACCGGGGTGTCCGCCTCGCCGGCGCAGGCGACTGGGCGGGCCGGAGCGACGTCGAGCTGACGGGCACCGAGCACGAGTTCCTCACGGCCTCGAACGATGGGGCAGACCGCGAGCTCCGGGCCCAGGCCCGGAGCAACCGGCGGCTGCGGCTGTCGCTCGCCGGCATCGGCGTGCTGCTGGTCGCGGCGCTGGTTGCGGGCTTGCTTGCCGTCGAGGCCGCGCAGCGCTCCGACCGGCTTGCGGTCGACGCGGTCGACGCCGCCAGGCTGGCCGACTCACGCCGGCTCTCCGCCCAGGCCCTGGCCGCGACCGAGCCCGATCTCGCCCTGCTGCTCGCACTGGAGGGCGTCGGCCGCGACGACTCCCTCGCCGCACGTTCCACGCTCTACTCCGTCCTCGCCAAGAACTCTCGGCTGCGCGATGTGGCGCGTGGCCAGTCCATGCTGGAGGTGGAGGTCGGAACCAACGGCAGCGTGGTCACGGCTGGCACAGGAGGGCTCACGACGCACGACGGCGACACGCTCGAACAGGTCGCCTCCAGCGACGCGAAACCGGCCGCCGCGCTGGCGATCAGCCCGGGCAGTGGGCTGCTGGCCTACGCCCCCGCTACGCGGCAGGAGCCCGAGCCGGATCCGCAGCCGGTGCGCCTCGTCGATGTCGCCTCGCAGCAGCCGGTCCGGCTCGGCGGTTTCATCTCGAAGTCGCTGGCGGAGGGTGCACTCGACCTTCAGTGCCGACGGCAAACGACTGGCGGCGGGGCTCGGCGACTGGGTCGCTGGCAACAACGCAGGGTGGCAGGTCTGGGACGTCGCTCACCCGGCCCGGCCGGTTCGCACAAAGGCGATCGACGGCGTCCGCTTCCGGGTGGCGCTGAGCCCACGGGGAGAAACCCTGTACGCCGCCACCCGCGGTCCCGACGTGCTCCGGGCCTACGACGTGGACAGCGGGCGGCTGCTCACGACCCGGGCGGTGCCGTACCTCTCCGAACGCATTCCCCCGCTCGTGCTCAGCCCGGACGGCAGTGTGCTCGCCACCTCCCACCGTGACGGGGTCGCGGTCTTCGACGCCGACGGGCTCCGCCCACGCTTCATCCTGCCCGGGCAGGACGATGGCGTCTCCGCCCTCGCCTTCTCCCCGGACGTCTCCCGGCTCGCGGTGGGCTTCACGAGCGGGACCAGCATCGTCTGGGAGGTGGCTCGGCAGCGGCCGGTCCGGACCTTCCGGGGACACAGCCAGCCGGTCGAGGACGTCGCGTTCAGCCCCGACGGACGCAGTCTGCACACCGTGTCGACCGATGAGCAGCTCCTGTCCTGGGACATCAGCGGCCCGGGCACCTTCCCCCCGGCCAGGCAGTTCCCCGACAACCCGACGGCCGCGTTCGAAGCCTTCCCGTCACCCGACGGCGGCACCGTGGCTTACCTGTCGTACGGCCAGAGGGGTCTGGACTACGGGTTCGAGCGGATCAGGTTCCGCGACGTGGAGTCGGGCCGGCTGACTCCGACTCGTGACCTGGTCCGCGAGGGCCCGTCGTACTACTCCGTCGAATGGAGCCCCGACTCCCGGGAGCTCGCATTCTCGGGCGGCGCGATCGACGTGCCGGGCCGTGGCCTGGTCAGGCACAACCTCCAGCTGTGGGACGCGGCGACCGGCGCCGCGCGCCGCACGGACGTCGGCGCCGGGCGTGGACATCGTCGAGTACTCCGTCGACGGCCAACGCATGATCCTCATCTCGGATGAGCAGGGCACTGTCACCGTGGTCGACCGCCGGACCGATCGGCCCGTCGGTGGCGTCATTCCCGTGCTCAAAGGGCCCTTTGTCGACGTCGTCCTGCTCCCGGACGACCGCAGCCTCTACCTGAAGACCGAGGGCGGGAAGGCGCAGGTGGTCGACCTGGTTACACGCGAGGCCACGGCCGTCTCGCACCCGAACGAAGCCTCTGTGCAGGACTTCTCGCCTGACGGGAAGAGTGTCGCGATGTTCCACCCGGACGGCCGGTGGGGGGTCCTGCGGACCGAGGATCTCGCGTCGGAGCACCACCGGTGGGTGCTGCCGTTGCGCCGGTTCAACGGGCCCAACGAGTACCTGGGTCTTGGGTGGGACACCGAAGGGACGATCTACACGTTCGGGCCGGGCACGATCGACCTCTGGGAGGCACACACACTCGGTCACCTCGGAACCCTCCAGGTCGGCGCGGCCGACCAGACGCCGTTCGCCACCGTGCTGCCCGACGGGCACACCCTGTTGATCACGCATCCGGCCGGACAGGTCGTCACCTGGGACCTCCGCCCGCAGCACCTCCTCGACGTCGCCTGCGACCTCGCCGGCCGCAACCTGACACGTGAGGAGTGGAGCAGCCTCGTCGGGACGCGCAGGTATCGCGAGACCTGCCCGGACGTCGAGTGATGCGTCACGCTGAGACAGGTCAGTCGCTCCGGGTCAGCGTCTGGGCCGGGAGCGCTGGCTCTTCTGTCCACGTGCGAAATGCACCCGCTGGTGCTCGGCAAGGCGTTCACCGCGCTGGACGCCTTCCGCCCCGTTGGTCTGCGTCGTGGTGGGCTTCGCCCGCGGCACCTGGCGTGACGTCCCTTCGGCTGGCTCCTGGTTGGTGGCAGGTGCAGGATTCGAACCTGCGTAGGCATACGCCGACGGATTTACAGTCCGTTTCCATTGGCCGCTCGGACAACCTGCCATGCTCACCGACCTACTAGGGTGGGCCAGCAGCGCAGCCGAGGATAGCGCAGCACCAACCCAAGACTTAAATCGGATGGAGGTCCTTTCACGATGGCCGACTCGTCGTTCGACATCGTCAGCAAGATCGACCGTCAGGAGGTGGACAACGCACTCTCCCAGGCGGCTCGCGAGATCTCGCAGCGCTATCGACTTCAAGGGCACAGGAGCGGAGATCAAGTGGGCCGGGGACGAGGCCATCGAGATCTCCGCCAACGCCGAGGACCGGGCGACCGCCGTCCTGGACGTCTTCAAGGAGAAGCTGATCAAGCGACAGCAGTCGCTGAAGATCCTCGACGCGGGCGAGCCCCGCGCCTCGGGTCGCGAGAGCAAGATCAGCATCGCCCTCAAGGAGGGGATCAGCACCGAGGACGCCAAGAAGGTCGGCAAGCTGATCCGCGACGAAGGTCCCAAGGGCGTCAAGGTGCAGGTCCAGGGGGACGAGCTGCGCGTGAGCAGCAAGAAGCGTGACGACCTGCAGGCCGTCCAGGCTCTGGTGAAGAGCCAGGACTACGACTTCGCCGTGCAGTTCACCAACTACCGCTGATCTGGGCTGTTTGCGCTGTTCAGCGCGCTGTCACTGCTCGTCAGTCCGCACGGAGTCCGCAGGGAGTACGCCGACCTGCCGCATCAACTCGGTCGCGGCCGCCCGGGTGCGGTCATCCGCGGTGGACCACAGGTGGCTGTAGGTGTTGAGGGTGATTGAGGCACTGGCGTGGCCAAGTGCACGTTGGACGGTGACCACGTCGCAGCCCGCGGCGATGAGGCCGCTGGCGTAGAAGTGACGGAGGTCGTGGAGCGTGAACTCCTCGAGCCCGACCCTGGCTCGGATCAGGCGCCACTGGTGGCCGGCGCTGTTGCGGTTGAGCAGCGCGTCGCCTGACTGGAAGAGCCAGCCCTCCTCGCCGTAGGTGCCCACCGATGTGAGGTGGTCGGTGAGCGTGTCGGTGAGGCTGGTCGGGATCGGTACGTCGCGTTCCGATCCCGCCTTCGGCGGGACGATCTGCTGCTTGCCGCGCCCCTGGCCCTGGACCTGGCGGCGCACGGCGAGGACGTGGCGGGTCGTCTCGATGTCGCTGGCCTGGATGGCTGCTGCCTCGCCGAGCCGCAGGCCAGCGAAGGCGCAGAGCGCGACGAAGGCCTTGAACTCGCGAGGCGCGGCACTGAGCGCCTTGGCGACCTGCTCGGGCGTCGGGATGGTCATCGCGACGTGGCGGCGGCGCTGCTTGGGGATCTTCACCCGTTCGGCGGGGTTCGCCACGATGAGCCGATCTCTCACCGCAGCGCGGAGCGCCATGTGGACGTAGTTGAACCTCGTCCGGATCGTCGACGCCGCGAGCCCGTGCCTGCGGCTCTCGGCGGGCATCGTCATGGCCTTGACCCACTGCTCGACGTGCGCCCGCCTCAGCGATCTCAGGGGTACGTCGCCGAAGGTCACCGACCTCGCTGACAGGTCGGCCGTGTCCCGGGTCGAGTGCGTCCAGGTCTGGCGGGCCGACCAGACCGTCCACCATGCGGCGAAGGTGACCTTCCCAGCGTCGGGATCGACGTACGCACCGGTGAGGACGAGTGAGCTGACCTCGTCGAGCCAGCGCTGAGCGTCGACCTTCCGGGCGAAGTGGCGGGCATGCTCGTGTCCAGCTGGGTCGCGGTAGCGCGCCCGCCACTTGCCGCTCGACCTCTTGGTGATGCTCGCCATGGCTACTCGCCGGCGTGCGCCTCGACCCAGGCGACCACGTCCTCGACGCGGTAGCGCAGGTGCTTGCCGAGTCGGCAGCACTTCGGACCTTTGCCGTACGCGCGCCAGTAGCGCAGCGTGTTGACAGAGATACTGAGGTAGTCGGCGACCTCCTCGATGTTCCAAAGCCGGTCGGGGTTGATGGTCGTGTGCATGGCGCCTCCTTGGTGGTCCGCAGGCGCAGCATCCGGCGCCTGCCACCGTTATCAAGCGCAATCCGGGGTGGGAGTGGACAACCACCCACGATTCGGGGCTGTGGATCAACGGATGCCGATGGCTTGTCGTGGTTGCGAGAGCATCGGCGTGTGGTCACCGTGGCCGGTTGGACAGGGTCGGAGGCCGTCGTGCTCGCCGCGGTTGCCAACTCGGGCCGGCAGGATCTCGTCAGCGTCATCGCAGCAGGCGATGCGTGCCATCACGACGTTCCACCCGTTGATGTGTGGCGGACCGGGATCGGTCGCCTTCACGCGTCGACGGCACCAGGACGACGGGTCGCTGACTTCTATCGACGCCTTGGTGGTGACAACGCGGCGACCAGGTTGGCCAGTGATCGGGCCGTCGTGCCCCACTTCGGGTCGCTGAGCTGATCGTTGCGGGCCAACTCGACCAGGTGGTCGAGGACGCGGCGGCAGGCAACCGGCGACTCCATCACACGGTTGGCGCACTCGTTGAGGTCGTGCGCGTCCTGCACAACCACCCTCTCGACCACCTTCACTGCGATCGCGCCGTTCGCGGCCGCGCGCCGCTCCTCGTACGCCGCTCGCTTGCAGCGATCCGAGCACCACGTTGCCGGCCGTCCAGTGCGCCGGACAGGCGGCATCCCACCGCCACACCGAAGGCACGTCCGTTCGTTCACATCGCCAGCGTACGACTTTCGTACGGACTAAACCCGTCACGCGAGTGCAAAGGGTGTGTCGTCAGGGTTGGCGAACGCAGTGATCGTGTCCACTCGCGCCGTCCCTGGCGCTTGAACGGACGTGGACGAATTGAACGAGCCAAGGACGCTGTCGCGGCAAGGGAGACGGATAGCAGCGCGATATCGCGAGGAGCGCCGCCAAGTCGAACGGGTAGTTCGCGAGGCCAAACGCTCGTCCCCCGAAGCAGCCCAGCGCCGCGAACTCATCCGCGCCGCAACCCGATCAGGTCGCGCGGCTGTCAAGGCAAGAGACGCCGCCGAGCTGCGGCTTATCGACTCGCTCAACCGAATGCTCGACGCCGGTCTCGACGTCCGAGAAGCAAGCGAGCGGGTCGGCGTCAGCTATCACCAGGCGCGGCTACGCCTGCGCCCTCCACGTTCCTAGGCATCCGGACATGCCGATGTGCGGTAGACGCTCAGCGGGGCTATGCACGTGATCTTTCGGACATACCGTGGCCTGTCGTCGACCACGACGCCCGAAGGACGATCAGTTCGAGGTCGCACGCGCGGTGTCCCCGCGCGCGCGGAACCCTCGCGGCCCGACCTGATCGTCCTTGTGGCGCAGCCCGGCGTCCGCAGCGGCCTTGGAAGGAGGCAGTTCGGGGAAGTGACCCGTCGCTCAGGCGGGAACAGGCATGTGGCTGCCGCGAACTGCCTCCCTGTGATGCGCGGAGCCACGAGAACGGTCGATCGCACGCTTCTGCCGCTGATCGCGCTCGTGCCGATGAGAGGGCGTTCAGAGTCGTTCAGGTGGAGCCCTTGCGGCTGCGGAGGCGGCCGGGAACTGAGAACTTCACGGCCGCGCGAAGGACCAAACCTGGCGGACTACGGCGTCCTGGCCAGTGAGTCCCGACTCGGCGAGCAGGGGCCTCAACACATCGTCGATGTAGCACTGCCCGGCGGACTCCGCGCGCCACACTTCGGCAATGACAAATCCGTCGCCCTCGGGGTAGACGGCGTGTGACATGAGACCCTCAGGCGGACCTCCGGCTTGCTGCATGGATTGCCCGACCTTGGCGTCGAGCTCGTAGAACTGATCCTGAGTCGCGGGAGTCACGGTGAGCTCGAGAAGAACGGCCATGGAAGGATCCTCGCCCATGGCGCGGGGCTAGCGGAAGGCCGCAACGACTGTCCGTATCTGCCGCATTGAGGGCGGCTACGCTCGCCCGACTCTGCCGCAGATAGCGTGCGCTGCGGCCATCCGGAACTGCCGCGATCCTGGCGCGGTCACGCCGACGAGCGGACGCGAGTGAGACACTCGGACCAGGATGACCGGACCCGAGAACGCTGCCCCTACGCCTGACTACGCCTATCTGTTCCTCACCCAAGACGGACAAGTGCGCGGTGCCATGCGGACCTACACAACGACCGTCGACCTCCAGCCGACCGGGATCCGTGCCCGCCTGTCCCGTCGATTCAGGGAAAGCGCCACACGAACAGAGATCTGGCGGGTCGACGAGTTCATCCTCGGCCTGTCCCCTCAAGACATTCATTTCGAGTCGGACCACTGGCTCCCTGACGAGGGGGTTCGGTGGCGTGCCGGGGACTCATATTCGAGCACAGTCCAGCAGAGCGGCAAGGACCCAGACGTCACGTCGTGGTACGTGCTAGTCGACGTCGGTCCGCATGAGCAGCAAGATGCGTCCGAGTGGTTCCGCGACTACGAGGGCGGCGCCTACAGGTACGTCTAAAGCGCGCCCGCACCTTGCGACCTGACTGCGCCTGCGAACGTCCGTATCTGCCGCAGATAGCGTGCGCTGCGGCCCGTCCGCTCATCAGCGTGCGCTCGCAGACGCACGTACCGGACCCGAGCTGAGCGGACTGCTGAGTACAAGCAGCGACGGTCACCGCAGATCGTCCACGACACCCCCAACGACGACCTGCCACTCATGATCCAGTCGCTCGGGTGCGGTTCTCTGCGGTAGGCCATATCAAGGCCGTCCCCTGTCAGTCTCATAATATTTGCTATATTGACAGCATGTCCACGCTCGCCCAGATAGCTCGCAGCTCCGATGCGGCGATCGGACAGGCACGCCGCGAGTTGGTTGCCGCGGTGCGCGCAGCACACGCCGCCGGCAGGACTCAGGCCGAGATCGCCCACGAGATCGGCCGCAGTCAACCGGAGGTCTCGCGGCTGCTTCGCTTCCACGGCACCGGCCCGCGGGCCTTGGCGCTGCGCAAGCACCGAGCCGAGGTCATCGGCCTGGTCAAGGAGGCCGGCGGTTCCGACGTGCGCGTGTTCGGTTCAGTTGCAACTGGCCAGGATCACGACGGATCCGACATCGACCTACTCATCGACCTCCCGCCAACGATGGGGCTCCTCAAGGTCGCCCGGCTCGAGCGACTTGTGTCGGAGGTCGTCGGCATACCTGTCGACATCGTGCCGACGGACGACCTTCGGCCGGACTTCAAGGATCGAGTTCTCGGGGAGGCTGTGGCGCTATGAGCAGGACGATCGATGAGTTGCTCACTGAGGCGCTCGTCCACTTCGACGCGGCCACCGAGTACGCCCAGGTGACCGACCGGGACCCGAGGATGATCCTGGATGCCATGTCGATGAGACTCTTCGCCGGCTTGGAAACGTTGACGCGGCTTCCGGATGACGTCGCGGACCGACTGTTCCCAGGCGTCTGGCCCGACATGCGGGGCCTTCGACACCGGATCGCCCACGGCTATGGCGCCATCAGTCTGACGCGGGTCCGCGAGACCGTCACCGGGGACCTGCCAGGAGCCATCGCGACGATCCGTCTGGAGCTGGAGCAGTCCGCACACAGTCCGCAAGGAATCGAGGAGCAGCCGTGACCGACCACCAGGCGGCGTACGAACCGGACCCCGATTCACGCTCAACCGGCCCCTACGGCGGCTCACCGAGCACTCCGGCCCCGTCCACCAACTACCGATGAACCCGCGGGCAGCGGTCGACATCGAGGCTCCCATCGAGGATGTGTGGGCGGTGATGCTCGACACCGGGGCCTACGACGAGTGGAACCCCTTTGTCGTCCGCGCCGACTGCCCGACGCCCCCGAGCGTCGGCGACCGGATCGTCCTGCACGTGCAGTGGGCCAACGGGAAGGGCACCACGTCTCCCGAGCGGATCATCGCGATCGAGCCGCCCCACGAGGCCGACGGCGTACGCCGGGCAACGCTGGCCTACGTCTACGAGGGGCTGCCTGCCAGACTCGGCCTGGTTCGCGGCACGCGCACCCAGGAGCTCAGCCAGGAACCGGGTGGGCCGACCCACTACGAGACGGTGGAGGAGTTCTCCGGACCACTCGTCCCGCTCGCCGGGCCGAAGCGTGTCGAGGACGGCTTCCAGCGCCACGCTGCAGCGCTCAAGAAGCGGTGCGAGCAGTCCTAGTTCAGCGGCCGCATGGTCGAGGGTGGCTCGCCACCACGGTGGATCTCCTCGACCAGCTCCTGCAGTGCCGTCAGGGCGACCCGCTGCGGCATCGGGCCGTAGGAGACCCGCGCCACGCCGAGCTGCTCCAGACGGGCGAGCGACGTGCCTCCCGGAGCGCCGATCAGGGTGAGCCGTTGGGGGCCGAGGGCGTCGACCAGGGTGCTGACCATCTCCTCGTCGAGCTTGCCCGGCACGAAGACGACAGGCGCGCCAGCGTCGAGGTAGGCCCTGCCGCGCTCGACCGCCTCCGCGAGCACCTCGCCCTGGTCCCTGTCGCGACCGCGCACGAAGGCGTCCGTGCGGGCGTTCAGGACGAAGTCGGGAACGCCCTCGCTGATGACGGCATCCATGATCGCCTGCACGTCGGCAACAGCCTCGTCGAGGGGCTTCATCTGGTCCTCGATGTTGGCGCCGACCACCCCGACACCGATGGCCTTTCGGATGGTCTCGGCGGGGTCGCCGTACCCACCCTCGAGGTCGGCGGACACTGGCAGGGTCGTCGCCTCGACGATACGCCCGACGGCCTCGATCATCAGGTCGACCGGGATTCTCTCGCCGTCCGGGTAGCCCCAGGAGGCAGCGATCGAGTGGCTGGCGGTGGCCAGCGCGGCGGTGCCGGGAGTGTCCGCCACGACCTTCGCGGTGATCGAGTCCCACACGTTCACGACCGTCAGCAACGTCGGGTCCTGGTGCAGCCTCAGCAGCTCGGCAGCCTTGTTCTCCACGCTGTTCTCCTGGCCCATGCGACGACTCCTCGATCTTCGGACGGTTGCGCTCTCCGCGAGGCTAGCCCGCAGGCCCAGAGAGAGGCGCGTCCGACCTTCACCTGCGTCGATCACCTGACCCGGCCCGTCTTGGGGGCAGAGACGTGCTGTTCGCGCTGGCCCGGCGGACTATCGTTGCCCCTTGGTGGTGGACCCACCCCTCACGGCGGGCCGTGTTCTCCAGGGGGCCAGGTTAGAACCTGTTCTAGTTCTGGGCGTAGGATGCAGCGTACCGTCGGTATGTGAACCGTCAGGGGGTCCACTCGGCGTCGAGGAGAGAAGGACAGGCAAGGTGGCCAAGCAGGTCAAGCAGCTCGACCGGGTGATCATCCGGTTCGCCGGTGACTCCGGTGACGGCATGCAGCTGACGGGCGACCGCTTCACCCAGGAGTCTGCGGCCTTCGGCAACGACCTCCAGACGCTGCCCAACTTCCCCGCGGAGATCCGCGCACCGCAGGGCACGCTCCCGGGCGTCTCGTCGTTCCAGGTCCACTTCGCCGACCACGACATCCTGACCCCGGGCGACTCCCCCGACGTGCTCGTGGCGATGAACCCCGCGGCGCTCAAGGCCAACCTGCCGGACATGAAGCCCGGCACCTCCATCATCGTGGACAGCCACGACTTCAGCGGTCGCAACCTGACCAAGGCCGGCTACGCCGGCAACCCGCTCGAGGACGACTCGCTGGCCGACTACGCGCTCAACGTGGTGGACCTGACCGGCATGACGGTCGCGGCGGTCAAGGAGTTCGGCCTGTCCCGCAAGGACGCGGCCCGCGCCAAGAACATGTTCGCTTTGGGTCTGCTCTCGTGGATGTACGGTCGACCGACCGAGACCACGACCTCGTTCCTGGAGAAGCGGTTCGCCAAGGCACCCGACATTCGCGACGCCAACATCACCGCGTTCAAGTCCGGCTGGAACTTCGGCGAGACCACCGAGGCGTTCGCGGTCCAGTACGAGATCAAGCCCGCCCCGATGTCCGCCGGTGTCTACCGCAACATCACCGGCAACCTCGCCCTGGCCTACGGGCTGGTGGCCGGGTCGGTGCAGTCGGGCCTGCCGATCTTTCTGGGCACCTACCCGATCACCCCCGCCTCCGACGTGCTGCACGAGCTGAGCAAGCACAAGCGGTTCGGGATCACCACGTTCCAGGCCGAGGACGAGATCGCCGGGATCGGCGCAGCGCTCGGAGCCTCGTTCGTCGGGTCACTGGGGGTGACCAGCACCTCGGGACCGGGCATCGCGCTGAAGTCGGAGACCATCGGGCTCGCGGTGATGACCGAGCTCCCGCTGGTGATCATCGACGTCCAGCGCGGCGGACCGTCGACCGGGCTGCCGACCAAGACCGAGCAGGCCGACCTGCTGCAGGCGATGTTCGGCCGCAACGGGGAGTCCCCCGTGCCGATCGTGGCACCCCAGTCTCCCGGCGACTGCTTCGAGGCCGCCGTCGAGGCGGTCCGGATCGCGGTCACCTACCGCACGCCGGTGATGCTCCTCTCCGACGGGATGCTGGCCAACGGTTCCGAGCCGTGGCACATCCCCGACCTCGACGACCTGCCGACGATCGACCCCGCGTTCGCGAGCCTGCCCAACCACGAGACGGCCGACCCGAAGAGCCCCGACGGCGAGCCCGTCAAGGACTTCTGGCCCTACCTGCGCGACGAGGAGACCCTGGCCCGGCCGTGGGCCATCCCGGGCACCCCCGGACTCGAGCACCGCATCGGCGGGCTGGAGAAGGGCGACGGCCATGGCAACATCTCCTACGACCCGGGCAACCACGACTACATGGTCCGGATCCGTCAGGCCAAGGTCGACCGGATCGCCGACTCGCTGCCCCCTCTCGAGGTCGACGACCCTTCCGGCCCTGCAGGTCACGGCAGGGCGAAGGTGCTCGTGCTGGGGTGGGGCTCGACGTACGGCCCCATCGGCGCAGCGTGCCGCCGCGTCCGCAAGGCCGGCATGGACGTCGCGCAGGTGCACCTGCGCCACCTCAACCCGTTCCCGAACGACCTCGGCGAGATCCTCAAGGGGTACGACGCCGTGATGATCCCCGAGATGAACCTGGGCCAGCTCTCCATGCTGATCCGGGCGAAGTACCTCGTCGACGTCGTCGGCTACAACCACGTGCGCGGTCTCCCGCTCAAGGCGGCCGAGCTCGCCGAGGCGATCACGAGCCTGATCGCCACCACGGGCGACGTCGACCGCAGTGCCGGTGACGTGGTCTCGACCAGCTCAATCGACGTGGACAAGGAGTCCGTGCGATGACCACCACCGAGCCGCTCCCCTTCCCCGGCCTCGCCGGCATGCCCACGACCGACGAGAAGCAGACCGGCAAGGACTTCACCTCCAACCAGGAGGTCCGCTGGTGCCCCGGCTGCGGTGACTACGCCGTCCTCAAGGCCGTGCAGTCGTTCCTGCCCGACCTCGGCCTGCTGCGGGAGAACATCGTCTTCGTCTCCGGCATCGGCTGCTCGTCGCGGTTCCCCTACTACCTCGAGACCTACGGCATGCACTCGATCCACGGTCGGGCCCCGGCCATCGCCACCGGCATCGCGACCGCGCGCGAGGACCTCTCGGTGTGGGTGGTGACCGGCGACGGTGACGCCCTCTCGATCGGCGGCAACCACCTGATCCACGCGATGCGTCGCAACGTGAACATGACGATCCTGCTGTTCAACAACCGCATCTACGGCCTGACCAAGGGTCAGTACTCCCCCACCTCGGAGCCCGGCAAGGTCACCAAGTCGACACCCGCCGGCTCGGTCGACCACCCGTTCAACCCGGTGTCCCTCGCCCTGGGCGCGGAGGCGACCTTCGTCGCACGGACCATCGACTCGGACCGCAAGCACCTCACCACCGTGCTCGCCGCGGCTGCCGCGCACCGGGGCACGTCGCTCGTGGAGATCTACCAGAACTGCCCGATCTTCAACGACGGCGCCTTCGACGCGATCAAGAACCCGGACACCAAGGCGGATGCGATCATCCCCCTGGTCCAGGGCGAGCCGATCCGGTTCGGCAACCCCGACGAGGACGGCCAGCCCAGCAAGGGGATCGCCCGGTCCGCCACCGGCGGCGTCGAGGTGGTCGAGGTCTCGACCACCTCAGGGGTGGCCGAGAGCGACCTGCTCGTCCACGACGCCCACCACGAGGACCCGACGACGGCATTCGCCCTGTCCCGGCTCACCGACGCCGGCGTGCTGCACCAGTCGCCGATCGGCATCTTCCGCCAGGTCGAGCGGCCGACGTACGACGACCAGGCGCGCCAGCAGATCGCGACCGCCTCGGCCTCCCACGGTGACGCGCGTCAGGCACTGGCCGGGCTGATCAGCGGTGGCGACACCTGGACCGTGGTCTGATCCCCCGCCCCGGAAAGGGTCAGCCCGCGGGCGAGCCGTCGGTCTCCTCGGCGACGGCCTTGAGCCGGGCGAGACCCTTCTCGAAGTCGGGGCCGATCATCCGGTCCATCGGGTAGACCTTGCCGAGCAGGGACATCACACCCTGTTGCTCGCCCGACATCTCCCACCTGACCTGAGTGCCGTTGCCACTGGGCGTGAGGTCGAAGCGGGTGGTGTTGGTCGCCTTGAACGGCTTGAGGAAGGTGATCGTCATGACGATCCGCTCGGGTGTCGACCCGGTGATCACCATGCCACCCTCGCCGGCCTTGCGGTTGCCCTTCCAGTCGTAGCGCGCGCCCTCCCCCTCGTCCGGGCCGCCGTAGGTGCGCTGGAGTGCGGGGTCGAGGCCCTCCCAGGGGGACCACAGGGGCCACTTGTGGAAGTCGTTGACCAGCCCGTGCACCAGGTGCGACGAGGCGTTCACGGTGATGCTGCGTTCGACGGAGTACCCACCCATGGGAGTCAGCCTACGGCCGGTACGTTGGCGAGGTGAATGACGAGCGCCGGGGTTTCCTGCTTGGCGTCGCGGCGTACAGCATGTGGGGGCTGTTCCCGATCTACTGGACCCTGCTCGAGCCGGCCGGAGCGGTCGAGATCCTGGCGCACCGGGTCTGCTGGTCGCTGGTGGTGATGGCCGGACTCACGATCGCGCTCCGGCGTACGTCCCAGCTGCGGGGGATCATCCGCAGCCCGCGGCTGCTCGGACTGCTCACCCTGGCCTCCGTCGTGATCGGGATCAACTGGGGCGGCTTCATCTGGGGCGTGAACAACGAGCGCGTGATCGAGGTCTCGCTCGGCTACTTCATCAACCCGCTGGTGACCGTGCTGCTCGGGGTGTTCGTGCTCGGCGAGCGGATGCGACCACTGCAGTGGCTGGCCATCGGGGTCGCCGGACTGGCCGTCGTCGGGCTGACCGTCGACTACGGGCGCCCGCCGTGGATCGCGTTCGTGCTGGCCGGCTCGTTCGGAACCTACGGCCTGATGAAGAAGAAGGCGAACGTCGAGGCGGTCGAGAGCCTCACCTTCGAGACCATGATCCTCACCCCGCTCGCGCTGGGCTACCTCGTCTGGCTCTGGTCCGACGGCGCTGCCAACTTCGGTGAGCACGGGGTCTCGCACTCGGTGCTCCTGGTCTCCACCGGGCTGGTCACCGCGGTCCCCCTGATCTGCTTCGGCGCGGCTGCGATCCGGGTCTCGATGACGACGATCGGGCTGCTGCAGTACCTCACCCCGTCGATCCAGTTCGCCCTCGGCGTCCTGGTCTTCCGCGAGGAGATGACCTCGGTGAAGTGGTTCGGCTTCACCCTCGTCTGGCTGGCCCTGGTCATCTTCACCTCCGAGGCCCTGCGCCACCGCAGCCGGCAGCTGAGGGTGGCGGCGGAGGCGAGCGCGTTGTGAGGGGTGGTGGTTTTTCTGGTTAACCAGTGAAACCGCCACTTACCCCACGTTGCAACGTTGGGTTTCGACAAGATCTTTGGGCCAGTACGTCGGGCCGCGGAAGAGTCCACCAACTGTCCACAACCTCGTGTGGGGGACCGGTTCTGCACACCCGGGGCAGGGTGGCTCGCAACGTCGGCGGCGTACGTCGAACCTAGGCGCATGGACGAGCTCTTCAGCCTGCACCCCAACGGTCTCTTCCTCCGCCGGGAGGCGCTCGCGCATGGGTACCGGGACCGGGACCTCGTCCAAGCTCGGAACGCACAGGTGATTACTCGGGTCCGGCATGGGGCCTATGTCCCGCACGAGGCGTGGGCGAGCGCGGACCAGTTCGACCAGCACCGACTCATGGCCCAGGCGGTGCTGCTGACGCACGGCAACAAGGTCGCGCTGAGCCACACCTCCGGAGCCGTCGAGCACGGCTTGCGCCTGTGGAAGCCGGATCTGACCAAGGTGCACGTGACCCGGTTGGATCGCACGTCGGCCCGGAGGCTTCCCGACGTCGTGTACCACGGAGGCTCCTGGCGCTGCGACGACGTCTTCGCAAAGGAGGAGGGACTGATCCTCGGGCCGGAGACGTGTGCGGTCGGGGCGGCGTCACTCACGACCGTCGCCGGCGGCGTCGCGATCCTCGACTCGGTGCTCGATCTCGACCTGGGGACGGAGGAGTCCCTCTGGCTCGCCTACTCCGAGCGCGCTCGCTCACCGCACTCACGCAAGCTGCAGATCACCATGCGGCTCACCCGGCCCGGGGCTCAGTCGCTCGGCGAGAGCCTCGGCCGTCACCTGATGTGGAGTCAGCACCTTCCCGAGCCCCGGTTGCAGTTCAAGGTGTACGACGAGTTCGGTCACCTCATCGGGATCACCGACTACGCCTGGCCCGAGCTTCGTCTGCTGGGCGAGTTCGACGGCAAGATCAAGTACGGCCGTCTCCTTCGCGAGGGCGAGGATCCGGGCGATGCGGTGTTTCGCGAGAAGCAGCGGGAGGACCAGCTACGCGAGATCACTGGGTGGCTGATGATCCGCTACACATGGCGGAACCTCTTCGACCCTCGCGGGACCGCCGAGCGGACCCGCCGGATGATGCGGTTGGCCGCCGCAGCCTGACCCGGCGTACGAAATCGGCGCTGTACCGACGTACTGACCCCACAAAACTCTCAGAACCCCACGTTGCAACATGGGGTAAGTGGCGGTTTCACTGGTTAACCAGAAAACCCGCCGCCACTGACCGCGCCCCTCAGCTCGACCGCGTGGCCACCACGTCGGCGAACCCCTCGAGGGCGGTCCGGGCTGGGCTGTCGGGGAGCACCTTGAGCAGGGCCTTGGCCTCGGTGGCCAGGTCGACGACGTAGGCGCGGGCCTCGGTCATCGCGGGGTGTGCACGAAGCAGGGTGAGGGTCTCGCGGTGCAGGTCGTCGTCGCTGAGATCGGAGTCGAGGAGGTCGAGGAGGCGTGCGTCCGCGGGGTCCGTGGAGCGCATCGCGATCAGCACCGGCAGGGTGGGCACGCCCTCACGCAGGTCTGTGCCGGGGGTCTTGCCGGAGATCTCGGTCTCGGAGGCGACGTCGAGGATGTCGTCGGAGAGCTGGAAGGCGACGCCCACCTTCTCGCCGTACTCCGTCAGTGCCTCCTCCACGTCGCGCGGTGCGCCGGAGAAGCGGGCGCCGTAGCGCGCGGAGGTCGCGATCAACGAGCCGGTCTTGCCGGCCACCACACGCAGGTAGTGCTCGAGCGGGTCCTGGTCCTGGGTGGGGCCGAGGGTCTCCAGGATCTGTCCCTCGACGAGCCGGGTGAAGGTGCGCGCCTGGATGCGCACTGCGTCGGAGCCGAGCTCGGCGGTGAGCTCGGAGGACTTGGAGAACAGGAAGTCACCGGTGAGGATCGCGACGTGGTTGTCCCAGCGGGCGTTGGCCGACGCGGCGCCGCGGCGTACGTCGGCCTCGTCCATCACGTCGTCGTGGTAGAGCGACGCGAGGTGCGTGAGCTCCACGACGCACGCCGAGGTGAGTACGCCGTCGCGGCTCGGGTCCCCCGTCTCGGCAGCCAGCAGCACCAGCAGCGGCCGGAACCGTTTGCCGCCGGCATCCATCAGGTGGCGCGCCGCCTTGGTGACGAAGCCGGCTTCGCTCTGCACGTGGTCCAGCAGCGCCTTCTCGACCTCGTCCATCCTCGTGCGCAGGCGCGCCTCGAGGTCCGGATCGACGATCGGCAGGGCCAGGGAGGAACTCACCTGATGAATACTCCCACGCGCCCGAGCAGGTCGATGAGCGCGCCCGGGACGATCCCGAGGAGGAGGGTGGCGGCCACACCGACGGCGATCACGCCGGAGGTGAGCACGCTCGGCGTGGTGACGCTGGGGCCATCGCCGACCGGCTCGACGAAGAACATCAGCACGATCACCTTGATGTAGAAGTAAACCGCCACCGCCGACGCCAGCACGGCGACGATCACCACTGGCCACGCGCCCGCCGAGAGCGCCACCGCGAACACCGCCCACTTGCCGGTGAACCCACTGGTCAGCGGGATCCCGGCCATGGCGAGCAGCAGGAACGCGAACACTCCCGCCACCAGGGGCGACTCCTTGCCCAGTCCCTGCCAGCGCGCGAGGCTGGTCGCCTCACCGCCGGCATCACGCACGACCGTGACCAGCGCGAAGGCGGCCATGGTGGTGAAGGCGTAGGTCGTCAGGTAGAAGAGCACAGCAGAGACCCCGGTCAGGCTGCCGGGGGCCACCTCGTTGATCGAGCGGATCCCCAGGAAGCCGGTCAGGATGAAGCCGGCGTGCGCGATCGAGGAGTAGGCCAGCAGTCGCTTGATGTCGGTCTGTGTCAGCGCCAGCACCGACCCGACCACCATCGTCAGGATCGCCACGATCCAGATCATCGGCAGCCAGTCGGTGCGGTTGGCGCCGAACGCGACGTAGAACAACCGCAGCAGCGCACCGAACGCGGCCACCTTCGTGCCAGCCGCCATGAAGGCCGTGACCGCGGTGGGCGCGCCCTGGTAGACGTCGGGAGTCCAGGAGTGGAACGGCACGGCGCCGATCTTGAACAGCAGGCCGACCGCCATCAGCGCGATGCCGCCGAGGAGCAGTGCCGAGCTGCCGGTCTGCCCGGAGACGGCTTCGGCGATCTCGGCGAAGCCCATGGTCCCGGCATACCCGTAGACCAGGGCGATGCCGTAGACGAAGAAGCCCGAGCTGAAGGCGCCGAGGAGGAAGTACTTCAGCGCGGCTTCCTGGCTCAGCAGCCGCCGGCGCCGGGCCAGCCCGCAGAGCAGGTAGAGCGGCAGCGAGAGGACCTCGAGCGCCACGAACATCGTCAGCAGGTCGTTGGCCGCCGGGAACATCAGCATGCCGGACACGGCGAACAGCATCAGCGGGAAGACCTCGGTGTGCTCCAGGCCCTTGGTGGAGGCCTCGCGCTCCGCCTCGGTGCCCGGCACCGCAGCAGCCTGCCCGGCGAAGGACGTGATCCCGCCCTCGAGGCGCCGCTCCGCGAAGAGCATCACGCTCAGGACGGCGAGCACCAGCACCAGCAGCCAGCAGAAGAGTGCGGGGCCGTCGACGGCGAGCGCACCCATGGCGACGACCTCGCCGCCCTTGGGCTCGTCGGAGCCGGGGTTGAGCCGGGCCAGGACCACCACCGAGGTCGCGATCGCGGCGACCAGGCCGACGAGCGCGAGCCCCACCTGGAGCAGGTAGCGACGGCCACGCGGCACGAACGCCTCGATGAGTACGCCGATCACGGCGACGCCGAGGACGATCAGGATCGGCGAGACGGTGAAGTACTCGATCTTCGGAGCAACGAACTCGTTCACTTGGTCGCCTCCCCCTCAGTCACCTTGGGCTGTGGGTCGGTGAGGCCGACCTCGGACATGGTGTGCTCGACCGACGGGTTGATGATGTCCAGCAGCGGCTTCGGGAAGAACCCGAGCACCACGATGAGCAGCAGCAACGGCGCCACCGCGGCGATCTCGCGGATGTTCAGGTCCGGCATCCCCAGGACGCCTTCGCGGACCGGGCCGGTCATGGTGCGCTGGTACATCCACAGGATGTAGATCGCAGCGAGCACGATGGCCGGCACCGCGACTGCCGCGGCCCAGGGCGAGTACACGAACGCGCCCACCGAGACCATCAGCTCGGAGACGAACGGCGAGAGTCCCGGCAGCGAGAGTGAGGAGAGCCCGGCCACCAGGAACAGCCCGGCCAGGACAGGTGCGACCTTCTCGACGCCGCCGTAGTCGCTGATCAGCGCAGAGCCCCGTCTCGAGATCAGGTAGCCCGTGATCAGGAACAGCGCGGCCGTGGAGAGACCGTGGTTGAACATGTAGAGGTTCGCACCCGAGAGTCCCTGGCTGTTCATCACGAAGATGCCGAGAACGATGAAGCCGAAGTGCGAGACGCTCGTGTAGGCGATCAGGCGAGGGATGTTGTTCGAGCCGATCGCCATGAGGGCGCCGTAGAGGATGCTGATGATCGCGAGCACCACGACCACCGGCGTCGCCCAGCGCGACGCCTCGGGGAACAGCTCGAGGCAGAAGCGGATCATCCCGAAGGTGCCGATCTTGTCCAGCACGCTGACGAGCAGCACGGACGTGCCGGGGGTAGCACTCTCGGTGGTGTCGGGGAGCCAGGTGTGCACTGGGAACATCGGCGCCTTGATCGCGAAGGCGATGAAGAAGCCGAGGAACATCCAGCGCCCGATCGAGGTGCCGAAGTCGATGTCGGCCAGCTCGGAGATGAGGTACGTCGGACCGCCGTCGGTCTTCGATGACTCGACATAGAGGCCGATCACCGACGCGAGCATGACCAGTCCACCGGCCAGTGAGAACAGCAGGAACTTCACCGCCGCCTTGACGCGCTCCGGGCCGCCGTACCCGGCGACCAGGAAGTAGACCGGGATCAAGGTGGCCTCGAAGAAGACGTAGAAGAGGAACACGTCGGTCGCGACGAACACCCCGACGGAGAGTCCCTCGAGCGCGAGGATCCAGGCGAAGAACCCCTTGGGTCCCCAGCGCCCGCCCTCGCCGTCGTTCCACGAAGCCAGCATCACGACCGGGGTCAGGATCACGGTGAGCAGCACCAGGCTCAGCCCGATGCCGTCCACACCGAGGGCGTAGTGCGCGCCGAAGAGGCGGATCCACACGCTGTCCTCGGTGAACTGCATGCCACCGCCGGCGTCGTAGTTGATCGCGATCGCTGCCGCGAGCACCAGCGTCGCCAGCGAGAAACCGAGGGCAATCTGCTTCGGTGCCGCTGCGGCCGCACGGGCAGGCAGGAGCGCCACCACGAGCGAGCCGGCGATGGGGAGCAGCAGGAGGACTGTCAGCCAGGGAAGGTTCACTTCGGGGCCCCCGCGGAATCGTGGGTGGAGGGAGCGCAGCGGAAGGAACCCGCGATTGCGTGGGGTGAGCTCATGCGAGGTTCACCACCACGAGCGCGAGGAGGACCAGGGCAGCTCCGACCAGCAATGACAACGCATAGGAGCGGACGAAGCCGTTCTGCGCCAGTCGCAACCTCCCGGAGAGTCCGCCGAGCGCGGACGCCGTCCCGACGAACCCGCCGTCGACGGTGCTGCGGTCGAAGGTGGCAAGTCCGCTGGTGAGGCTCTTGCCCGGCTCGACGATGACCAGGTCGTTGAACGCGTCTGCATAGAGGTCGTTGCGACCTGCGGCGGTGAACACCGAGACCTCGGTCGGCGCGGTCCGCGGCACGTCACGCTTGCCGACCAGGAACCACGCCAGGGCGACGCCGACCGCGACGACCAGCACTGCGAGCACCGTGATCACCAGCGCGGGCAGCGGCGGCTCCTCGTGCGGTGCCTCGCCGACGACCGGGGCGAGGAACGACACGATCCAGTCGTTGAGCAGCAGGAAGCCGCCGAGCACGGAGAGCGCCGCGAGCACGATCAACGGGATCGTCATCACCTTCGGCGACTCGTGCGGGTGTACGTCGGGCTCCCATCGCTCCTTGGTGAAGAAGGTCAGCAGCATCAACCGGGTCATGTAGAAGCCGGTGACGCCCGCACCGAGCAGCGCACAGATGCCGAGCAGGGTGTTCTGGGCGAGCGCGGTCTCGATGATCTTGTCCTTCGACCAGAAGCCGGCGAAGCCCGGGAAGCCGATGATCGCGAGATAGCCCATCGCGAAGGTCATGAAGGTGACCGGCATCGCCTTGCGCAGCGCACCGTAGTGCCGCATGTTCACGTCGTCGTTGGTCCCGTGCATCACCGAGCCCGCGCCGAGGAACATGTTGGCCTTGAAGAAGCCGTGGGTCAGCAGGTGGAAGATCGCGAACGCATAACCGGCCACGCCCAGCCCGGAGGCCAGCACCATGTAGCCGATCTGGCTCATCGTGGAGCCGGCGAGAACCTTCTTGATGTCGTCCTTGGCGCAACCGATCCAGGCGCCGATCAACAGGGTGATCGTGCCGATGATCGCCACCGCGAGGCGGGCGTCGGCGGAGTACTCGAAGATGAACTGCGAACGGACGATCAGGTAGACACCGGCGGTGACCATGGTCGCCGCGTGAATGAGCGCGGAGACGGGTGTGGGGCCCTCCATCGCATCGAGCAGCCAGGTCTGCAGCGGGAACTGCGCCGACTTGCCGCAAGCAGCGAGCAGGAGCAGCAGGCCGATCGCGGTCATGGTGATCTGGGAGGCACCCGAGGTGAGCTCGGAGACCTTCTCGAAGGAGGTCGTGCCGAAGGTGACCAGGATCAGGCCGATGCCGAGCGCGAGCCCGATGTCACCGACACGGTTGATCACGAACGCCTTCTTGGCGGCGGCCGCCGCGGTGGGCTTGGCCTGCCAGAACCCGATCAGCAGGTAGGACGCCAGGCCGACGCCCTCCCAGCCGAGGAAGACACCGACGTAGTCCGAGGCCAGCACCAGGATCAGCATCGCCGCGACGAACAGGTTGAGGTAGGCGAAGAAGCGGCGCCTGCGCTCGTCGTGCTCCATGTAGCCGATCGAGTAGATGTGGATCAGCGAGCTGACACCGGTGATCAGCAGCAGGAACAGGGCGGAAAGCGGGTCGTAGAGCAGTCCGAGCTCGACGGTCCAGTCGCCGGTGCTGAACCAGGTCCAGAGGTTCATGCTGATCTGCCGGTCGTCGGCAGCGCGGCCCAGGATGGAGAAGAACAGCACCAGGGAGCAGGCGAACGAGCCGAGCACGGTCGCCGTACCGAGGAGGTGCCCGAAGCGGTCGGTGCGGCGGCCACCGAGCAGCAGAACGGCAGCACCGAGCGCCGGCAGCGCGATGACGAGCACCAGCGGCAGCGCCAGCGACCCCGCGGCACCCGGTTCGACGACCGGCACGTGGCCGCCGTGGCCTTCCTCGGCAGCGCGGACGCTCATGGCAATGAGATTCAAGGTGAGTCCCTCAGTACTTCAGCAGGCTTGCGTCGTCGACCGAGGCCGAGCGGCGGGTGCGGAAGATGGTCATGATGATCGCGAGCCCGACCACGACCTCGGCAGCGGCCACCACCATGACGAAGAACGCCGCGATCTGGCCCTCGAGGTTGCCATTGGCCCGGGCGAAGGTGATCAGCGCGAGGTTGCTGGCATTGAGCATCACTTCAATGCACATGAACACCACGATGGCGTTGCGCCGGGTGAGTACGCCGACCGCACCGATCGTGAACAGGATCGCCGAGAGCACGATGAAGGGTGTCGTACTCATCGGCCTGCCGCTCCTGAGTCGTCGCGCGGCGGGATGGTGTCTTCGTCGCCACCGATCGACTCGACCTGCTGGGCGCTCCCGGGGGCCTGCTTGACCGAGCCGCGGGCCAGGAGCACTCGTGAGATCGAGGTCGGTGCGGCGGTCCCGTCGGGCAGCAGCGCCGGGGTGTCGACCGAGTTGTGCCGTGCGAAGACGCCGGGCGAGGGCAGCGGGCCGAGGTGCTTGCCGTGCTGGGCGTAGTCGCGCATCCGCTGCGCAGCAAGCTCTGCCTGGCCGAGCTTCGGCGTGAGCCGCTCGCGGTGGGCCAGCACCATCGCCCCCAGCGCGGCGGTGATCAGCAGGGCCGAGGTGACCTCGAAGGCGAAGACGTACTTGGTGAACAGCAGCTGCGCGATCCCGGGGACGTTGCCGTTCTCGTTGGCCTGCTCCAGCCCGACCATCGCGCCCACCGAGACCTGCGCGACGCCGAGGACGAGGGTGGCGCCGAAGGCGAGGCCGACGAGCACCGCGAACAGTCGCTGGCCACGGATGGTCTCGACGACCGAGTCGGACGCGTCCACGCCGACCAGCATCACCACGAACAGGAAGAGCATCAAGATCGCCCCGGTGTAGACGATGATCTGCACCGCGAAGAGGAAGGGCGCGTCCAGCACGGCGTACAGCACCGCGAGGCTGACCATCACGACCGCGAGCAGCAGCGCGCAGTGCACCGCCTTGCGGGCGAAGAGCAGTCCCAGCGCGCTCACCACCATGATCGGGGCCAGGATCCAGAACGCGATCATGTGGTGCCCCCTTCGGTCTTCGCGCCCGAGTCGTTGCCGTCCTGGCGACGGAGCGTGCCGCGGTAGTAGTCGCCCTCGTCCTCACCCAGGCGCATCGGGTGAGGCGGCTGCTCCATGCCGGGCAGGAGTGGGGCCAGCAGGTCGGACTTCTCATAGATCAGGTCCGACCGGTTGTTGTCGGCCAGCTCGTACTCGTTGGTCATGGTGAGCGCGCGGGTCGGGCACGCCTCGATGCACAGACCGCACAGGATGCAGCGCAGGTAGTTGATCTGGTAGACGCGGCCGTAGCGCTCACCGGGGCTGAACCGCCCGGACCCGTCTTCCAGGTCGGTGTTGGACGCGCCCTCGACGTAGATGGCGTCGGCGGGGCAGGCCCACGCGCACAGCTCGCAGCCGATGCACTTCTCCAGGCCGTCGGGCCAGCGGTTGAGCTGGTGGCGACCGTGGAACCGCGGAGCGGTGGGCTGCTTGTCCTCGGGGTACTGCTCGGTGACCACCTTGCGGAACATCGTGCGGAAGGTCACCCCGAACCCGGCAACCGGGTCCCAGAACTGTTCTCTCAGGGACGGCATCAGCGCTTTCCTCCAGAGTGGTCGGTCTCGACCGGCATCGGTGGCACCGGGTAGCCGCCGGCGAAGGCGTCGAACGGCTCCGGGTCGGCCGCCTCCGTGCGATCGGCACGCTCGGGGATGAGGAAGGATGCCAGCGCGAGCAGCAGCACGACCGCTCCGACACCGATCAGCACCCTCTGGTCGAAGCCGCCCCGCAGGTCGACGACCCGGATCGCAGCAACTGCAACGATCCACACGATCGAGCCGGGGATCAGCCACTTCCAGCCGAAGTGCATGAACTGGTCGTAGCGCAGTCGCGGGAGCGATCCACGCAGCCAGATGAACAAGAAGACGAACAACATGACCTTGCCCATGAACCACAGGAACGGCCAGTAGCCCTCGTTGGCGCCGTCCCAGACCGAGATCGGCCACGGGGCTCGCCAGCCACCGAGGAACAGTGTGGTCGCCAGCGCTGAGACGGTGGCCATGTTGATGTACTCCGCCAGGAAGAACAGCGCGAACTTCAGCGAGGAGTACTCGGTGTGGAAGCCGCCGACCAGCTCACCCTCGGCCTCGGGGAGGTCGAAGGGCGCGCGGTTGGTCTCCCCCACCATCGCGATCATGTAGATCACGAACGAGGGAATCAGCGTGAACGCGAACCACACGTCCTTCTGGGACTCCACGATCTCGGAGGTCGACATCGACCCGGCGTGCAGGAAGACCGCGACCAGCGCCAGCCCCATCGCGACCTCGTAGGAGATCATCTGCGCGCTCGAGCGCAGGCCACCGAGCAGGGAGTACGTCGACCCGCTGGACCAGCCGCCGAGCACGATGCCGTAGATGCCGATCGAGGCGATCGCCAACACGAAGATCACCGCCACCGGCATGTCGGTCAGCTGGAGCGGGGTGCGCAGGTCGCTGAACGGGACGTCGACCACGGGGCCGAACGGGATCACCGCGAAGGTGACGAACGCCGGGATCACGGCGATGACCGGGGCGATGATGAAGACCAGCTTGTCCGCGGCCTTGGGGACAAGGTCCTCCTTGAGCGCCAGCTTCACGCCGTCGGCCAGGCTCTGCAGGAGTCCGAACGGTCCGTTGCGGTTCGGGCCGATGCGGTGCTGCATCCGCGCCACGACGCGACGCTCCCACCAGATGTTGAACAGCGTCAGCAGCACGAGGACCACGAAGATCAGCACGGCCTTGACGATCACCAGCCACACCGGGTCCTTGCCGAACTGGCTGAGGCTGAGCGGGATCGCCGTCACGATCTCTGGTGCGTTCATCGCGCGCCTCCGGTGAGCGTGACAGTCGAGCCGGCCGGGCCGACGAGGTGTCTGACGGATGCGCCGGGAGCGCTGGCGGGTGCCCAGACGGTGCCCTCGGCAAGGTCGGCGACCCCGACGGGGAGCTCGATCGAGCCGAGCGGACCGGTGAGCGTGACCGGGTCCCCGACGCGGACACCGAGGTCCGCGAGGGTCGCGGCGCCGACCAGGACGATCGGCTTGCGGGCGGTGCGACGCATGTCGTCGGCGCCGTCCTGCATCCGGCCGTCGTCGACGAGCTGCTTCCAGGAGGCGAGGACGAGGCCTTCGCCGGTCGAGCCTGTCGAGACCTCCTCCGCGCCGTCGGCCCGCTGGGTCAGCAGCGTCACCCCGGGGTCGGACACGTCGGATCTCGACTGATCGCTCGCTGCTCGATCACCGATTCCGGTGGGACGCTCGCCGTCCCATGGCCCGACCTGGGTCATCTCGGCCCAGGCCTGCTCCGAGGTGCGCCATCCGAGAGCGGTGCCGAGCTCCTCGGCGATCCCGGCCAGGACCCGGAGGTCCGGCAACGAGCTGGGGTTGTGCAGGACCTTGCCGAACTGTCGGACCCTGCCCTCCCAGTTGACGAAGGTGCCGGAACGATCGGTGACCGGAGCGACCGGGAACACGACGTCGGCAGCACGGGTGACCTCGGAGGCACGCACCTCGAGGGAGACCACGAAACCGGCGTTCTCGATCGCCTGTCGTGCGAGCGCGGGATCGCTGAGGTCGGCCGGGTCGACGCCGCCGACCACGAGACCACCGAGCTCCCCCGCGGCGGCAGCCGCCACGATGGCCTCGCCGTCACGGCCGGGGCCCTCGGGCAGGTGCTCGACGCCCCAGGCGGTGGCCAGGTCGACCCGCGCCGACGCGTCGGCGACAGGACGGCCTCCGGGAAGCAGGTTGGGGAGCGCACCGGTCTCGACGGCGCCACGGTCACCGGCACGGCGCGGGATCCAGGCGATCCGGGCTCCGGTGGTCGCTGCCAGCCGGGACACGGCAGTCAGGGCGCCGGGCGAGTCGGCCGCCCGCTCGCCCACGAGGATGACCGTCCCGCTGTCCACCCGTGCCGCTTGTGCTGAGCCTGTCGACGGGTCGTGCACGAGCGCGTCGAGCGCGTCGGCCTCGTCGCCGGGACGGGTCGGGATCAGGGTTCCGGACATCTTGTGCAGCCCGCGGGAGGTGTAGGGAGCGATCGAGTAGATCGGCAGCAACCGGCCTCGCACGGTCTTGCGCAAACGCAGGAAGATCGTGCCGGCCTCGTCCTCGGGCTCGAGCCCGACCAGCACCACGGAGCGCGCGGTCTCGAGGTCGGCGTAGGTGACCGGGGTGCCACCCGGACCGTCCAGCACGACCTGGGCGGCGAGGAACGCGGCCTCCTCGGCGCTGTGTGGCCGCGCCCGGAAGTCGATGTCGTTGGTGCCGAGTGCGACCCGCGCGAACTTTGAGTAGGCATAGGCGTCCTCGGCGGTGATCCGTCCGCCGGTCAGTACGCCGACACCGCCGGCATCGCGTGCGGCAGCGAGGCCACGAGCCGCCACGACGAAGGCCTCCGGCCAGCTCGCTGCCCGGAGCTCACCGCGCGAACCATCGGGACCGGGCTCCTCACGCACCATCGGATAGCTGAGCCGGTCCTCGAGCATCGCGTAGGTGAACGCGAACCGGTCCTTGTCGGTGATCCACTCCTCGTTGACCTCGGGGTCGTCACCGGCGAGGCGGCGCATCACCTTGCCGCGACGGTGGTCGACTCGGATGGCCGAGCCGCACGCGTCGAGCTCGGCCACCGAGGGGGTGGAGACGAGGTCGAACGGCCTCGAGCGGAAGCGGTACGACGTGGAGGTGAGCGCGCCGACCGGGCAGATCTGGATCGTGTTGCCGGAGAAGTAGCTCTCGAACGGCTCCTTCTCATAGATCCCGACCTGCTGGAGGGCGCCTCGCTCGATCAGCGCGATGAACGGGTCGCCGGCGATCTGCTCGGAGAAGCGGGTGCAACGGGCACACAGCACGCAGCGCTCGCGATCCAGCAGGACCTGGGCGGAGATGCTGATCGGCTTGGGATAGAGCCGCTTGCTCTCGGTGAAGCGGGTCTCACCCCGGCCGTTGCTCATCGCCTGGTTCTGCAGCGGGCACTCGCCGCCCTTGTCGCACACCGGGCAGTCGAGCGGGTGGTTGATCAGCAGGAACTCCATCTGCCCCTGCTGGGCCTTGTCCGCGACCTCGGACGTGGCCTGGGTGTTGACCACCATGCCCTCGGCGACGGTGAGCGTGCAGGAGGCCTGCGGCTTGGGCTTGGCTGTCCCGGGCATGTTGATGGCTCGGCCGTTGCCGGCGTCGGCGACGACCACCAGGCACTGTCGGCAGGCACCAACAGGGGCGAGCAGCGGGTGGTCGCAGAATCGCGGGATCTGCACACCGATCTGCTCGGCCGCCCGGATCACCAGCGTGTTCTTGGGGACCGACACCTCGACTCCGTCGATGGTCAGCGTGACCTCGTCGGACTTCTCGATCTCGGCGGTCGAGCCCGACTTCTCCGGCGATTTCTCTGACGACTTCTGTGGGGTGGTCGTCATGCGTGTGCCTCCACTTTCGCGAAGATCGTCGACGCCGAGCGGTCGAACGGGCAGCCGCCGTGGGTGAGGTGCGCGAGGTACTCGTCACGGAAGTACTCGATCGAGGAGCTGATCGGGCTGGTCGCGCCATCACCCAGCGCGCAGAACGCTCGGCCGAGAATGTTGTCGCACTGGTCGAGCAGCAGCTCGAGATCGTCCGGGGAGCCGTTGCCCTGCTCCAGTCGGGCCAGCGTCTGCGCCAGCCACCAGGTGCCCTCACGACACGGGGTGCACTTGCCACAGGACTCGTGCTTGTAGAACTCGGTCCAGCGCAGCACCGCGCGGACCACACAGGTGGTCTCGTCGAAGATCTGGAGCGCACGGGTGCCCAGCATCGAGCCCGCGGCGCCGACGGCCTCGAAGTCCAGCGGGATGTCGAGGTGCTCGGCGGTGAGCAGCGGCGTGCTCGACCCGCCCGGCGTCCAGAACTTCAGCTCGTGGCCCTCGCGCATGCCGCCTGCGAGCTCGATCAGCTTGCGCAGGGTGATGCCCAGTGGTGCCTCGAACTGGCCGGGGTTGGTGACGTGACCGGAGAGCGAGAAGATCCCGAAGCCCTTGGACTTCTCGGTGCCCATGGCGGAGAACCACTCGGCCCCCCGGTCGATGATGCTCGGCACCGAGGCGATCGACTCCACGTTGTTGACCACAGTGGGGCAGGCGTAGAGGCCGGCGACGGCCGGGAACGGCGGCCGCAGGCGCGGTTGACCACGGCGTCCCTCGAGCGAGTCGAGCAACGCGGTCTCCTCCCCACAGATGTAGGCGCCTGCCCCGGCGTGCACCACCAGGTCGAGGTCGTAGCCCGAGCCGTGGATGTCCTTGCCCAGGTGGCCGGCGAGATAGGCCTCCTGGACCGCGCGCTGCAGCCGACGGATGACGTGCAGCACCTCGCCGCGGATGTAGATGAAGGCGGTGTTGGCACGGATGGCGTAGGAGCTGATGATCACGCCCTCGACCAGCGTGTGCGGGCTGGCCATCATCAGCGGGATGTCCTTGCAGGTGCCCGGCTCGGACTCGTCGGCGTTGACGACGAGGTACTTCGGGTTCGGGTTGTCCTGCGGGATGAAGCCCCACTTCATGCCGGTCGGGAAGCCCGCCCCGCCACGGCCGCGCAGGTTGGAGGCCTTCACCGTCTCGACGACCTCGGGTGGGGTCATCGCCAGGGCCTTCTTCAGCCCGGCGTAGCCGCCCTGGTCCTCGTAGGCCGCCAGCGTCCAGGAACGGTCGGCGCCCCAGTTGTCCGTGAGGACGGGGGTCAAGGTGTCAGTCACTTGTCGTCTCCACCGGTGTTCGCGGGGTTGTCCTCGTGCTTGGCGTCGGCGCCGGACTCCTCGACCTTCGCTGCGGTCTCGGTGTGCTCCGCCTCGTGACTGCCCTCGGCCATTCCCGGGGCCCTGTCCTCGACGGGCCTGTCCTCGACGGGCCTGTCCTCGACGGGCTTGTCCTCGACGCGCTTGTCCTCGACGCGCCTGTCCTCGACGCGCCTGTCCTCGACGGGCCTGTCCTCGGCCACGCCGGCTGCGCGATCCGACTGCCTGGCCTGCTCGACCGTCGGGGCGGCCCAGCCCTGCTCACGCGCGATGACTCGGCCGACCAGGGAGGCGGGGCCCGCGGACGGACCCTCGTCGGCCAGGTCGTCGGGGAAGCCGGCGAGCACGCGCTCGGCCTGCCGCCAGGTGCACAGCCGCGGTCCACGGGTGGAGTGCACCTCCGCGCCCGAGCGCAGGTCGTCGACCAGGGCAACGGCCGACTCCGGGGTCATGTTGTCCATGAACTCCCAGTTGACGGTCATCACCGGTGCGTAGTCGCACGCAGCGTTGCACTCGATGTGCTCGAGGGTGACGCTCCGCTGATCATTGGCGTCGTCGGTCGTCTCGTCGTTGCCCACGTCGAGGTGGTCCTTGAGCCGTTCGAAGATCAGGTCGCCGCCCATGATCGCGCACAGGGTGTTGGTGCAGACGCCGACGTGGTAGTCGCCGACGGGGCGGCGCTTGTACATCGTGTAGAAGGTGGCCACGCCGCTCACCTCGGCAGCACTGATCCCGAGGATCTCGGCACAGACCTCGATGCCGCGCGAGGTCACCCGGCCCTCGATGCTCTGCACGAGGTGCAGCATCGGCAGCAGGCCGGACCGGGCCTGGGGGTAGCGCGCCGCGATCGCCTCGAGCTCGGCATAGGTCGCCGCGTCGAATCTCTCCTCCGCAGTGACCGGGCTGGTCGACACCGACGTGGCGTTGGTGCCGTCGTCGATGCCTGGGATCCGTCCTTCGCCGCTGTCTGGACTCATCGGTCCACACCCCCCATCACCGGATCGATGGAGGCGATGGCGACGATCACGTCAGCCACCATGCCGCCCTCGCTCATCACCGAGGTGGCCTGCAGGTTCACGAACGACGGGTCCCGGAAGTGCGCGCGGAAGGGGCGGGTGCCACCGTCGGAGACCACGTGGGCGCCGAGCTCGCCACGGGGCGACTCGACCGGGACATAGGCCTGCCCGGCGGGGACGCGGAAGCCCTCGGTGACCAGCTTGAAGTGGTGGATCAGGGCTTCCATCGACTCGCCCATGATGTGCTTGATGTGGTCGAGGCTGTTCCCCATGCCGTCGCTGCCGATGGCCAGCTGGCTGGGCCAGGCGATCTTCTTGTCGCCGATCATCACGGGCGCACCCTCGAGGCCGGCGAGTCGCTCGACGGCCTGCTCGACGATGCGCAGCGACTCCCACATCTCGTTGACCCGGATCCGGAAGCGACCGTAGGCGTCGGGTGTGTCCCAGGTCTGGACGTCGAAGTCATAGTCCTCATAGCCGGAGTAGGGCTCGGACTTGCGCAGGTCGTGCGGGTAGCCGGTCGAGCGGAGCACCGGTCCGGTGATGCCCAGGGCCAGGCAGCCGGCGAGGTCGAGCTGGCCGACGTCGACGAGGCGGGCCCTGAAGATCGGGTTGGCGTTGCAGAGGGCGGCGTACTCCGGCAGGCGCTTCTTCATCAGGGTGATGAAGTCACGGATCTGGTCCAGGGCCCCGGGGGGCATGTCCTGGGCGACGCCGCCGGGCCGGATGAACGCGTGGTTCATCCGCAGGCCGGTGATCAGCTCGAACAGGTCGAGCACCAGCTCTCGCTCGCGGAAGCCGATCGTCATCACGGTCAGGGCGCCGATCTCCATGCCGCCGGTCGCGATCGCGACCAGGTGGGAGGAGATCCGGTTGAGCTCCATCAGGAGCACGCGCATGACCTGTGCCTTCTCCGGGATGTCGGCCTCGACGTCGAGGAGCCGCTCCACGCCGAGGCAGTAGCTCATCTCGTTGTAGAACGGGCTCAGGTAGTCCATCCGGGTGCAGAAGGTGACGCCCTGCACCCAGGTGCGGAACTCCATGTTCTTCTCGATGCCGGTGTGCAGGTAGCCGATCCCGCAGCGGGCCTCGGTCACCGTCTCGCCCTCGAGCTCGAGGATCAACCGGAGCACCCCGTGGGTCGAGGGGTGCTGCGGACCCATGTTCACGACGACCTTGTTGTCGTGCTCGTCGGCGATCCCGGAGACGACGGAGTCCCAGTCCTGCCCGGTCACGGTGAAGACCCGGCCCTGGCTGGTCTCGGCCGCCGGGGCGTAGGCGTCCTGCGAACCGTCGGTGGTTGAGCCTGTCGAAGCCATCAGTTGTAGGACCTCCGCTGGTCCGGCGGTGGGATGGTGCCGCCCTTGTACTCCACAGGAATGCCACCCAGCGGGTAGTCCTTGCGCTGGGGGTGGCCGGGCCAGTCGTCGGGCATCTGGATGCGGGTGAGCGCGGGGTGGCCGTCGAAGATGATGCCGAAGAAGTCGTAGGTCTCGCGCTCGTGCCAGTCGGCGGTGGGGTAGGTCGGCACCACGCTCGGGATGTGCGGGTCGGCGTCGGGCGCGGTCACCTCGACCCGGATCCGGCGGTTGTGGGTCAGCGAGAGCAGGTGGTAGACCGCGTGCAGCTCGCGGCCGGTCTCGTCGGGGTAGTGCACACCGCTGACTCCGGAGAGGAGCTCGAAGCGCAGCTTCTCGTCATCCCGGAGCAGCTGGGCGGTGGCGACGAGGTCCTCGCGCCGGACGTGGAAGGTGATCTCGCCGCGGTGCACGACGACGTTTTCGACGCTCCCCTCGATCCCGGCGGACCGGCAGGCCTCGGCCAGTGCGGTGGACACCTCGTCCATCCATCCGCCGAAGGGCGGCTGCGAGGCTCCCGGCATCTGGACGGGGCGGCTCAGCCCGCCGTAGCCGGAGGTGTCGCCGGTGCCGCGCACGCCGAACATGCCGTCGCGTCGGCCGATCGGCTCGCCGGTGCCGGCAGGCACGTTCTCTGGCATCTTGTCCGTGGCGTCAACGTCGGTGCCGGGCTGCGTGAGCGGCCCGCCCGTGACGTTCAGCTTGTCGTCGTCCGCCATCAGCGCATCAGACCCTTGAGCTGGCTGGACGGGAGGGCGTTGAGGGCGACGTCCTCGTTGGCCTCGATCTCGGCAAGCCGGTTGACGCCGAGCTTGGTCGCCTGGACCTGGTCGTGCAGCTTGAGGATCGCGTCGATGAGCATCTCGGGTCTGGGCGGACAGCCTGGGAGATACATGTCGACGGGAACGATGTGGTCGACGCCCTGGACGATCGCGTAGTTGTTGAACATGCCGCCGGAGCTCGCGCACACACCCATCGCGAGCACCCACTTGGGCTCGGCCATCTGGTCATAGATCTGACGCAGCACCGGCGCCATCTTCTGGCTCACCCGGCCGGCCACGATCATCAGGTCGGCCTGGCGGGGACTGGCACGGAAGACCTCCATGCCGAAGCGGGCGAGGTCGTACTTGGGCCCACCGCTGGTCATCATCTCGATGGCGCAGCACGCCAGGCCGAAGGTGGCCGGCCAGAAGGACGCCTTGCGCATGTAGCCCGCGACGCCCTCGACGGTGGTCAGCAGTACGCCGGAAGGCAGCTTCTCTTCAATGCCCACGATTCAGTCCTCGCTCATCACAGGTTGCCGCGTCGGCCCCACACTCAGTCCCACTCGAGACCTCCGCGCCGCCAGACGTACACGTAGGCCACGAAGACCGGCACGATGAACAGCACCATCTCGATCAGGCCGAACAGCCCCATCTGGTCGAACGCCACGGCGATCGGTAGGAGGAAGACGATCTCGATGTCGAAGATGATGAACATCATCGCGGTGATGTAGTAGCGGATCGGCAACCGGCCCCCGCCGACGGGCTGGGGAGTCGGCTCGATCCCGCACTCGTAGGAGTCGAGCTTGGCCCGGTTGTAGCGCTTCGGGCCGGTCAGCGAGCTGACCGCCACGGAGAAGATCGCGAAGCCCGCTGCGAGGGCCATGAGTGCCAGAACCGGCGTGTAGAGCTCCATGATCCTCCTCGATCCGCACAGGGTTCGTGAACATGTGAATGTCTTCACGAACTAGCGACGAAAGTCAGCATAGAGGTCTGGCTCACATCGCGCGAACCCCACCCCGGACCGAGAAATGTGGCTCTGACCAGCGGATTTAGGTCATGTTTCTGTTGCCTATTTGACGGATGCGGCCGAAGCCGCGGCTTTCGTACCTTGCCGCTCCGAGCCCGGGAGGAGCAGTCTGGAGAGGATCCGAGGAGGTGGGCACATGTCCCTCGCAACCCGCGCCGTGACGATGATGCTGCCGGTCGAGAACGTCGACCGGGCCAAGGAGTTCTATGTCGAGCATCTCGGACTCGACTTCACCGGGACCAACGCAGAAGGCAGCGCGGTCTTCGCCCTCGCCGGCGGCTCGTCGCTGATGCTGCTCCCTCGACCGGGTGCCCCCCGGTCGGAGGCGACCGCGCTCAGCTGGGAGGTCGACGACCTGACCGAGACCGTGCAGCTGCTCGAGAGCCGAGGGGTGGCCTTCGAGGACTACGACCTGCCCGGCCTCAAGACCGTCGACCACATCGCCACCATGGAGGGAGAGCGGGCGGCCTGGTTCTGTGACCCGGACGGCAACGTGCTCTGCGTGCACCACAAGGCCTACTGACCTCAGGCAGTCGCCCGGTGCAGGGCCACGATCCCGCCGGTGAGGTTGCGCCACTCGACGTGACCCCAGCCGGCGGAGCTGATGCGCGCGGCCAGCCCCTCCTGGTCGGGCCAGGCCCGGATCGACTCGGCCAGGTAGACGTAGGCGTCCGGGCTGGAGGAGACCGCGCGCGCCAGCGAGGGCAGTGCCTTCATGAGGTACTCGCTGTAGACGGTCCGGAACGGCGACCAGGTCGGTGAGCTGAACTCGCACACCACCAGTCGACCGCCCGGCCGGGTGACCCGCAGCATCTCGCGCAGGCCGGCGTCGGCGTCGACGATGTTGCGGAGCCCGAATGAGATGGTCACCGCGTCGAAGGTGTCCTCGGCGAAGGGAAGCTGGGTGCCGTCCCCAGCCGTGAACGGCAGCCCGGGCAGGTTCCGCTTGCCGACCTGCAGCATGCCGACCGAGAAGTCGCACGGGACCACCATGGCGCCGCGGTCGCGGAAAGGCTGCGACGAGGTGCCGGTCCCGGCTGCAAGATCGAGAACCTTCTCCCCTGGCTGGGGGTCGACGGCATCGAGCACCTGGTGGCGCCAGCGTCGGTCCTGGCCCAGGGAGAGGACGTCGTTGGTGAGGTCGTAGCGCGGCGCGACGTCGTCGAACATCGCGCGCACCTCGGCGGGCTTCTTGGCCAGGTCGGCGCGAGTCATCGGGCCGGTGTGAGCGGAGCGAGCAGCGCGGGGTCGGGGATCACGAGGTCACCCTATGGCGGCCCCGGAAGTGCCTCCGCGGCGGCCAGAACCAGATCGGTCCGCGGTGCGTCGTACTCCATGACGGCCCGACTCACGAGAGGATGCGACCATGGGTGCTGGAGTGAGCAGAGTGGCCAACGTGGCCATGATCCTGGGCGTGCTGGTGGGCACCTCGGCGCTCGGGTACGGCGTCGCCCGGGCCAGCGCGGGCGTCACCACTGCCCCGACCGCCTCCCCGAAGCCGACCCGGACCCCGACCTTGAGCCCGACACCGAGCGCGACCCCCCGACCGAGCGCTCGGACGGAGCCGGTCAGGCGACAGGTGACCGCGCCACTGCCCGCCGCTCGTCCGCAGGCGACGCCGCCCCCGGGCCCCCGGCTCCTGGGACCCGGCGACCACAGCGCCGAGGTGCGCGACCTGCAGTCGCGGCTGCGCCAGATCGCGTGGTACTTCGGGAACGTCGACGACGACTACGGCCCGGACACGACGGCAGCAGTGAAGGGCTTCCAGGAGAAGCGTGAGATCGCCGTCACCGGCTATGTCGACCAACGCACGCTGAACCGCCTCGCTGCCATGACCCGCACCCCGACCGCCGACGAGCTGGCCAACCGGTTCCCAGGTGACGTGTCCACCCAGGCGCCCCTCGACCCGCGCTGCCTGACGGGTCGCGCGATGTGCGTCGACAAGTCCACCAGCACGGTTCGCTGGGTGGTGACGGGCAAGGTCCAGAGGACGATGGCGGTGCGCTTCGGCTCGTCGTACACCCCGACCCGTGAGGGCCTGTTCAACGTCGGCTGGAAGTCGCGCGACCATGTCTCCAAGCTCTACGACACCGCGATGCCGTTCGCGATGTTCTTCTCCGGCGGGCAGGCGGTGCACTACTCACCTGACTTCGCGGCTCGCGGCTACTCCGGCGCCTCGCACGGCTGCGTGAACGTCCGCGACCGCGCCGGGGTCGAGTGGCTCTTCGACCAGGTGGGAGTAGGCGACAAGGTCGTCATCTACTGGTCCTGAGCTTGTCGAAGGGCTGGTCCTGAGCTTGTCGAAGGGCTGGTCCTGAGCTTGTCGAAGGGCTGGTCCTGAGCATCTGCGCGCCGCCGGCAGGCGGCCGCGGGGGCGGGATCGGTCACCGCGTACCCTTTTTCGCGTGAGCAGCCCGATCCCGACGAGCGACGTGCCCGTCCGTCGACTCGTCGCTCGCACCGTCGAGGTGACGGCCGGGGAGGGACTGCCCGAGAACCTTCTCGACCTGCTGCCGACCGACAACCCGATGGCCTGGCTCCGCCGCGGCAAGGGCCTGGTCGCCTGGGGCGTGGCGGCGAGCTGCCACACCTCCGGCCCCGACCGGTTCGCCGACGCGGTGGACTGGTGGCGGGCGACCTCCGCCGCGGCCCTGCTCCGCGATGAGGTCGAGGTGCCCGGCACCGGCCTGATCTGCGTCGGGAGCTTCGGGTTCGCCGACGACCCGGGAGACAGCGTGCTGGTGGTGCCACGCGTGGTCGTCGGCACCCGCGGCGACCGCTCGTGGGTCACCGTCGTCGGTGACGACGAGGTCGCCCCGCTCCCGGACCTGACCGTCCAGGACGACGTCCCCGCACCCCGCAACGTCACCTTCGCCGACGGGGCGATGAGCGGTACGGCGTGGGAGTCGGTGGTCGCAGGGGCGGTGGGACGGATCGGGGCCGGCGAGCTGGAGAAGGTCGTGCTCGCACGTGACCTGGTGGCCACCGCCGACGCGCCGATCGACGTGCGCTGGCCACTGCGCAAGCTGGCCGACGACTACGAGATGTGCTGGACCTTCCACGTCGACGGCCTCTTCGGCGCAACGCCCGAGATGCTCGTGCGACGAGAGCGCGGCCTGGTGATGTCGCGGGTGCTGGCCGGCACCATCCGGCGCACGGGCGACGACGAGCACGACCTCGCGCTGGCCGGGCAGCTGGCGCGTTCCTCGAAGGACCTCGAGGAGCACGAGTACGCCGTCCGCTCGGTCGCCGACTCGCTGGCGCCGTACTGCTCCTCGATGAACGTGCCCGAGGTCCCCTTCGTCCTGCACCTGCCCAACGTCATGCACCTCGCGACCGACGTGGCCGGCGTCGTGCACGACTCGAACGGCGCGAGCGTGCTCGAGCTGGCCGCGGCCCTGCACCCGTCAGCTGCCGTGGGTGGGACACCCACGAAGGTGGCGGTGGAGATGATCGCCGAGATCGAGGGCATGCACCGCGGGCGCTATGCCGGGCCGGTGGGCTGGATGGACGCTGACGGCGACGGCGAGTTCGGGATCGCGCTCCGCTCGGCCGAGATCGACGAGCACCAGGTGCGACTGTTCGCCGGCTGCGGCATCGTCGCCGACTCCGACCCGGAGGCCGAGCTGGCCGAGGCGCAGGCGAAGTTCCTGCCCGTCCGGGACGCCCTCACCGACTGAGGAGTCAGCGACCGGGACGTGGCCCGACCATCGGCGACGGGTGGTTCGGTGGGTTCTGGACGACCGGCTCCTCTTCGCGCTCCCGGACCGCGCGCTTGATCTGCTCCAGGTTGTTGCGCAGGAGGTCGGAGACGAGCTCGTCCATGCGGGGGTCGCCGAGCATCTCGATCAGGACCCGCAGCGTCGTCTCGCTGACCTGGGCGACGACGGTGTCGTACCCGGGCAGCCGGCCGACGACGCGAGTTGCCGGATCCTGCCGGACCTTCTCCGCGAGCAGGGCGACCAGCTCGTCCTGGTTCTCGAGGAGCGCGGAGGAGATGTTCCTGGTGTAGTGGCCGACCTGGATCACGTCGGCCACTTCATCGAGCACCGCGATCGTGATCGGCCGCTTGATCAGGTCGACAACCCCCTGGGTGAGCCGGTTGATGCGACGGATCACGAAGGGCGCCCGCAGCCCGCGCCGCACGAGCACGCGGGTGAGCAGTGCCGCAAGCACGGAGAGCACCACGAACCCACCGAGCAGGAGCAGCACGAGTTGCCCCACGGACAGGTTTCTCAGCCAGTCGACCACAGCAGCATCTTCCTCCACAGCGAGGAGATGCGGGTCAGATCCGGGAGGTGGCCCCGCCCGTGGCCCCGCTGACCGGCGCTCGAGACGGTGCGATCGAGATCCTCGGCCCGCCCCCTTCTGATCGCGACGGGCTCCCGGCTACAGGTCCTGGCCGGGCTGCAGCCGGAGGTAGGTCTGTTCCCGCTGGCCGAGCATGAAGCTCAGGTGCTGGTCGACCAGCTTCAGCCCGGTCTCGCTGTAGACCTTGTCGTGGATCGCGAGAGAGCGCAGCGCGCCGACGTCGCGGGCGAAGTCGATGCACTCGCTGACCTTCAGCCAGGGCGCGCTGACCGGGAGCAGCAGCAGGTCGACCGGCTTCCCGGGCAGCGTCAGCGAGTCACCGGGGTGGAAGATCCGCAGCCCCTCCACCTCCAGCAGATACCCGCTGTTGTCGAAGTGGCGCATCTCGGGGTGGATGACCGCGTGCTTCTCCCCCACCGTCTCGACGGGCACACCGGGTTCGAACCTCTGGCCGGGCCCGACCACCGTGACCCGCTCCGCGACGTCCGGCGCCTCCTCGCGGATCCTGGCCGCGACGGCGCCGATCGTGTGGATCGGGGCGTCGGTACGCCGCAGATGGTCGGCCGAGTAGTGGTCGGCGTGCTCGTGCGTGATCAACACGGCCGTCGCCCCGTCCACGGCCTCCGGCTCGGTGAAGCCACCAGGGTCGAGCACGATCGTGTGGTCACCGGTCTCGAGTCTCACGCAGGCATGACCGAACTTCGTGATCCGCATGGGGCCAGCCTAGGGAGCGCAACCACGGGCTCGCCTGACAACGGTCAGGAACTGGCCTCAATCACTCCTAGGCTTTCCACGACTGGTCCCGACGGCGGGACCCACGCGGGAAAGGTCAAGGACATGGACTGGAAGATCGAGCTCGTCCCTCTCGACGTCGAGGACGTGGACCGCTCCGTCAAGTTCTATGGCACGACACTGGGCTGGAGCGTCGACCATGACCAGACGGTGGTCGAGGGGCTGCGGTTCGTGCAGGTCACACCGCCTGGATCGGCCTGCTCGATCTGCTTCGGACTGGGTCTGGAGATGATGCCGGCGGGCTCCAAGCAGATGATCCAGATCGTCATCGACAACGCCGAGGAGGCGCGAAACCATCTCCGCGGCCGGGGTGTCGAGTGCAGCGAGGTCGACGAGCAGGCATGGGGCAGGTTCGTCAGGTTCGAGGACCCGGACGGCAACCGCTGGGCGCTGCAGCAGATGGTCGCCCCGCCGGCCTGACCACTCTCGACCGTCCTGGGTCAGCCGGTGAGCTCGTCGACGAAGCACCAGCGCCAGTTCTCGCCGGGCTCGGCAGAGCGCATGACGGGGTGCGCCTCCTGCTCGTAGTGCACACTCGCGTGCCGCCGTGGGGAGGAGTCGCAGCAGGCGATGTGGCCGCAGCTGACGCACATGCGCAGGTGCACCCACGCCGTACCCTCGCGGACGCAGTCACCGCACTCTCCCGGGGTGTCCGCCTCGACCGGCGGCGGGACCTCGCGCAGGTGGTCGCAGTCGCCCTCGAGGTGCACCAGCACCCCGCTCGAGCGCACGCGCTCGAGCTGGTCCTCGGTGTAGTCGAGCATCGACTCCTCGACGTCCAGCATGGCGAGCACCTCGTCGACCACCTCGTGGGCGACCCTTCCCGAGCTGCGGATCTCCAGCACCCGCTTGCGCTCGGCGTCGATCATCACCTTGCGGCGGCGACCGTAGGTCTCGCTGGGAGTCTCCTCGGCACCGGCACCGATGCGCTCCCAGGCCGCGAAGTCGCGGCGGCGTACGCGGTCGCGGATCGTCTCGCTCACGTCGTGGGGGTCGTCCTCCACGAGCTTGTCGAGCTCGGCGAGACCGGCCTGCGAGGCCTGGTGGAGCAGGTTCGCGCGGGCGAGCGCGTCGGCGCCGGGGTCCGGTGACGGCACGTTGAGGCGACGGGCGAACCAGGGCAGGGACAGCCCCTGGACGAACAGCGTGCCGGCAGTGACGGTGAAGGCGATCAGCAGGAGCACGTCGCGGTGGGGGGTGTCCCTCGGGATCACGAACGCTGCCGCGAGGGTGACCACGCCGCGCATCCCGGCCCAGCCGAGCAGGAAGGTGTAGGTCCACGGGGGCACCTTGCCGGTGGCTCCGTCCGGTCCGGGACGCACGAGCAGGTAGCGCGCTAGGAACACCCACACGAGGCGCAGCACGATCACCGCGACCAGGGTGGAGGCACACAGCAGGAGCACCCTCGCGAGGGTCAGCTCCCCGCCCACGGCGTCGGTGATGATGGTCCGCGCCTGCAGGCCGATCAGCAGGAACACGCCGCTCTCCAGCAGGAACCCGATGCTGCGCCAGTTCATCCGCTCCGCGATCCGCGACTGGGCCGTCTGGAGGATCGGCGCCCTGTGCCCGAGCAGGAGCCCGGCGACCACGACGCTGATCACCCCGGACACCGCCAGCTCCTCGGCCGCGACGTACGCCGCGAAGGGGGTCAGGAAGCTCAGGCCGCTGTCGATCACAGGGTCGGTGAGGTGTTTGCGGACCAGGCCGACGACGAGGAAGAACGCGAGCCCGACCGCCAGGCCCCCGCCGGCGGCGAGCAGGAAGTCGCCGACCACCACGTGCCAGACGACGGCCGCGCCGACCGCCGTCCGGAGGGCCACCAGCGCGGTGGCGTCGTTGAGCAGGGACTCACCCTCGAGGATCGTGACGATGCGGCGGGGCAGCCCGATCCGGCGACCGATCGCCGTCGCGGCTACCGCGTCTGGCGGGGCGACCACGGCACCGATCGCGAAGCAGGGTGCCCAGCCGAGGTCAGGGAGCAGCAGGTGCACCAGGACCGCGACCCCGGCAGCGGTGAAGGCCACCAGCCCGACCGAGAGCAGCAGGATCGACCGGCGGTTGGCGTTGAAGTCCACCAGGCTGGTCTGCAGGGCAGCGGCGTACAGCAGCGGCGGAAGCAGGCCGAAGAGGACCACCTCGGGCTCGAGGTGCACCTCGGGGATGAACGGCACGTAGGAACCCGCGACGCCCACCGCGATCAGGACGAGCGGTGACGGGAGGTCGAACCTCGAGCACAGGCCCGCGACCGCGATGACCGCGGTGACGATGCCGACCAGGGTGAGGACTACGTGCATGCGCCCATCATCGCGGACGGACGCGCCGCTATTCCCCGGCCGACCGTGCGGTCTGGCTGACCGCGGTTCAGCTCAGCTCAGGGCATCCGCAGGAGCTTGACGCCCTTGGACGCCTGGGACAGTGCGGTCCTGAAGATGGGCGCCATGTCGGTGCCGGTGGCAGCACAGAAGAAGTAGTCGCCGTCGGCGTTCTCCGCGAGTCGCTCCGCGTTGGTCGAACAGGCGCTGTCCGCCGTGCTCGGCACGCCCTCGACCGGGCTGGCCGCGGCCGCGAGCACGCCGAGGACCTGCGCACCGGACGGCTTCACGTAGGTCGTCCGGGTCGTGGTCTGGTACTGGGTCGTGCAGGTCTGGTTGCCGCTGTTGCCGCAGGGCACCGAGGTATCGAACTCCGGCCCCGGGAGCGTCCTCGGGCCGGGCGGGGTCGCCGGGCTGCCGGGGTAGTCCATGCAGGTCTTACCGGTCATGTTGTAGGCGATCGTGACCACGAGGATCTTCTCGTCCTTCACCTTCTGCGCGACCTTGAGCAGGTTGTTGCAGGCCTCGATGCCGCCGTTGTAGGTGTAGGTCTCCCTCTTGTTGTGCGTGATCGTCGTCGTGCGCCCGTTGGGGGACACGGTCACGGTGTCGCCCTCGTCGGTCTGCACCGGCCCGGTCTTGTCGTTGACGTTCGAGAACAGGTCGGTGGGGTCCCCCAGGGAGGGCGTGCCACCGGTCGCCTGGGACTCGTTGGGCTGACCGTCGGTCTCGAAGATGATCATCTTCGTCGGGGGGTTCGCCCGGGGGGCCAGGCTGGAGAGGTTGTTGGGGTCCAGGCCCAGGAGATACCGCGCGGCGGCCTTCATCGGTGCCGCGAGGGCGGTGCCCTGCGAACCGATCGACTGGTTCTGCAGGCAGCTGACGCCCTGGACCAGCTTGCTGGAGGTGAGCCTGCCGGACGCGTCGACGTAGTCGTCGTAGAAGGGGATCGGCATCCACCGACCCTCGTCGCCGTCCGTGCTGCCGTAGGTGAGGCCGCGCTCGCTGCTGTTGCAGTCGCGGGACGCACCCTGGTTCGTGGTGGTGGAGTGGCTGCGCCCGATGGCGCCGACCGTGACGTACTGCTGGGACGGCGTCATCTGCTGGAGCATCCCCTTGATCCCCGTGATCATCGAGGACACGTCGCTGGACCTCATGCTCAGCGTGCGGTCGGCGACGATGGCCACGTCCATCGGGTTGGGTGCGACCGTGCCGCACGACCCCTTGCACGCCACCGAGATCAGGTTGCCGGTGCCGCCCTTGAAGATGCCGCCGGCCGGCGCGAAGGCGAACGGGACGTCGCGACCCTGGAAGACCCGGATCGTGTTGCAGGCGATCGGCGGTGTGGCGCTGTTGATCAACGGTTCCACGCACGGGATGGCACACAGGATGGCGCTGCAGCGGATCATCTGGCCGGTCGACTTGTAGTTGGCTCCCACGGTGTACGGCGCGGTGCCGGGGTTGCACGTCGACGGGATCTGCGTGGTGTCGACGACGTAGGACCCGCTCTCGAGCCTGGAGGCGAGGATGCACCAGAAGTCGATGTTGGGCGCGAGGGTGCCGGTCTCGGACGGGTCATGGGCCGCCGCGAACGTCAGGGCGTCCTGGCGGGCCTGCACCGAGCTTCCCGGCAGCCGGTAGGCGCCGGCCTGGGCTGCAGCGTCGAGGGTGTCGTTGAGCTGGTGCTTCCGGTTGGCCTGCATCCCGATGTCGATGGCGAAGGCCGCGAACATCATGATGACCAGCGTCAGCAGGGCCACCAGGATGGCCACCGCGCCGGATTCGTCTCGGCTGCGCCGGGCGAAGAGTCTGCTCATGTCACTCCACCCTCATCTGGGTGGTCTGCATCAGGATCGTGTCGTCGCCGAACAGCGAGCTGGCCAGCGGGGTGATCCAGTTGTAGGTGTAGGTGACCTTGATGATGGCGGTCGACCCCGACTCCGCCTTGGCGGTGTACACCGCGTCGGTGGACGCGTTGCAGGGGATGCCGCTCGGGAGGGTGCAGTCGATCTTGATGTCGGAGGCGTTCGTGCGGATGCCGGACGCGGCCAGCTCGTTGGTGATCGCGGTCCGGATCTCCGCCCCGCTGCCGTTGAGGCTGGCGATCCGGGCGCCGTCGCGCGAGGCGTTGCCGATGATCATGTCGCGGTTGAGCATGAAGCCGAACTCGAAGATGCCGAAGACCAGGAGCAGCAGGATCGGGACGACGAGCGCGAACTCGACGACGACTGCGCCTTGCTGGTCCCGGTCCCGCGAGGTCCGGGCGCCCAGGGATCGACGGATGACCGTGAACCGCGTCACCAACGCCCCCTCACCGCTCTGTGCAGACAGGTCGGCGCCCTGCAGAGCCGACAGGGACATAGTGGTGGCTAGTCGGGGGGCTTTGCAGGGTTTTTCGATGGTTTATCCGTTTTGACTAGACCAGTGGTCGCCCCCGGGGGATGTCGGCCTGGCCGGGCCGGGTCTCAGCCCGCGAGCGCGCGGATCGACGCGTCCAGGTCACGCCGGTTGTCGCGTCGGACCACGGCCTCGACGACCTCGATCCCGCCGTGGGGGCTGGCCAGCGCATGGCGCAGCTCGGCCCGGTCGGAGACGCGCCAGTGCGGCGTACGGGTGGCGGCGCAGAGGCTGGCCAGATCCACCCCGTGCGGAGCACCGAAGAGCTTCTCGTAGGCGCTCGCGTGGTCGGGGCCCCCCTGCTCCAGGGTCGCGAAGATGGAGCCGCCGTCGTCGTTGGCCACCACGATCGTCAGGTCGGGACGCTCCTCGTCCGGTCCCATCACGAGGGCGTTCGCGTCGTGCAGGAAGGTCACGTCACCGACGTAGACGATGGCCCGCGTGCTGCGCGGGCGTCCGAGCGCTGCGCCGATGGCGCTGGAGAGGGTGCCGTCGATCCCGGCGAGGCCGCGGTTGGACAGCACCATCCGCCGCTCGCCGACCGGGTGGGCGGTCGCCATCAGGTCCAGGTCGCGGATCGGGTTGCTGGCCCCCACGAACAGCAGGCCGCCCGGAGGGTTGGCGGCGTTGACCTCCGCGGCGACGTCGTAGGGCGTGAGGCCGGGCTGCTCGGCGACGAACGCGTCGACCCGGGCACCGAGCGCCCGGTCGGCCTGCTGCCACTCCGCCAGCCAGCCGGCACCCGGGTCCGCCGCGGCGGCGCTGACCCGGTCGTGCTCGGCGGAGACCGGGTAGGGCCGGTCCGGCCAGCGTCCCTGAGATCGCACCGACACGACCTCGACGTCCGCGCGCCCCAGGAGTCGGGCCACCGGCCGGGACAGCGTCGGGTGCCCGAACACCACGGCCCGCTCGACGCGGGCCCCCAGCTCGGTGTCGAGGAGCAGCCGGTAGGTGCGGATCGGGTTCTTGCCCGTCCGCGAGCCGCTGCTGGGCTCCGCGAGCAGCGGCCACCCGGCATGCTCGGCGAGGGTGCGCGCGGGGGGGCCGGCGTCGTCGCCGGCGATGACCACCGTGCGCGGGCCGGGGCGGAGGGGGTGCGCGGGCGGGTCGCCGGACCCCACAAATGTTGGGTTGGGACGTTCAAACCGGTCCGGCGGACGTCCAGCCCCAACATTTGTGGGATCCGGCCGCCCGGACCCGGACCCACCCCCCTCCCCCTCGGGGAGCAGCGGGTCGTCGAACTGGCAGTTGAGGTGGACCGGGCCGTCCAGGAGCCAGGCGGCGTCGAGGGCGTCGCTGGACGGTTCGGTGAGGTCGATGAAGCTGGCAGCGTCACCGAACAGCCGCACCTGGTCGGTCGTCTGGTTGGCACCGGTCCCCCGCAGCCGTGCGGGGCGATCGGCGGTGATCGCGATCAGGGGTACGCCGGCATGGGCGGCCTCGAGGACGGCCGGGTGCAGGTTGGCCGCCGCGGTGCCGGACGTCGTCACCACCGCGGCCGGACGATGCGAGCCCTTGGCGAGGCCGAGAGCCAGGAAGGCAGCCGTGCGCTCGTCGATCCGGGTGTGCAGCCTGATCTGCCTCTCGGCCAGCAGCGCGAAGGACAGTGGCGCGTTGCGGGAGCCCGGGCAGAGCACCGCGTCCGTCACGCCGCGCTCGACGAGCTCGTCGACCAGCCATCGGGCCAGCTGGGTCGAGGGCGACGCGGAGCCCTGGTGAGTGGAAGGGGTCACGGACGACGATCCTGCCGCACTGCCTCGACGGCGGCCATCCGGCGGCGCCAGTGCTCCACCCGGACCGGGGCGGCGGCGACGCGCGCCAGGGAGTCCGCGTCGACGGCCGGCCGACCCACGGAGAGGTAGCCCTCGACCGGCAGCAGCGGGTCGGCGACCACGTCGTCGGTGAGCAGCTGCACCGTCGCGAGCCCGCAGGCGTGCGGCAGCTCGGGCAGGGCGGCGGCCAGGGCGACCCCGGCGGCGATGCCGATGCTCGACTCCACGGCGCTGGAGACGACCACCGGAAGCCCGATGTCCTCCGCGATCCGCAGGCAGGCGCGCACCCCGCCCAGCGGCTGCACCTTGAGCACGGCGATGTCGGCCGCCTCCAGGTCGCGCACGCGATAGGGGTCTGCAGCGCGCCGGATCGACTCGTCGGCCGCGATCGGGACCGCCACCCGCCGGCGTACGACGGCGAGGTCCTCGACCGACGCGACCGGCTGCTCGACGTACTCCAGCCCACCCGCGGCCCGGTCCAGCACCGGGATCCGGATCACTGCCTCGTCGACGGACCAGGCTCCGTTGGCGTCGATCCGGACCAGGCCATCGGCGCCGAGGGCGTCCCGGACCGCTTCCAGCCGGGCCTCGTCCTCACCGGGATCCTGACCGGGCTCGGCCACCTTCACCTTGGCCGTGCGGCAGCCCGAGGACGCGAACACGATCTGCCACGCCTGCTCCGGCGAGCACGCCGGCACCGTCACGTTGACCGGGATCCGGCTGCGAAGCGGCTCGGGCCAGCCGAGATCGGCGGCTTCCCGGGCACAGGTCAGCCAGGGGGCGGAGGTCGGCGCGTCGTACTCCAGGAACGGACTGAACTCCCCCCATCCGGCAACCCCCTTCAGCAGGACGCCCTCGCGCTCGACGATGCCGCGGAACCGGGTGCGCAACGGGATCGAGAAGACGTGCAGCTCAGGCATCGAGCACCATCCGGCGCAGGGCGACCCGGTCCGGCTTGCCGTTGGCCAGCAGCGGGATCCGGTCGACCACCACCAGCTGGCGCGGCGCCCACTCGCGCGGCTCGACCAGGCTTCGGACGTGCGCCAGCGAGATCGTGGTGTCGGCGGCCACGACGGCGACGACCCGCTCACCCCACTCGTGGTCCGGTGTGCCCAGGACCTCGACCGCGCGAACCGTCTCGTCCGCGGAGATCGAGGCCGCGACGGCACCGGCGGGCACCTTCACGCCGCCACTGATGATCACGTCGTCGACGCGCCCGATCACCTGCAGTCTCCCGTCGGGCTCGAACCGGCCGAGGTCGTCGGTGAGGAACCAGCCGTCGCGCAGGGCTGCCGCGGTGCGGCCGGGCTCGCCCTCGTAGCCGTCGAAGAGCACCGGCCCCCGCAGCAGCACCTGCCCGTCCGGGTCGAGGGTGACCTCGATGCCGTCGAGCGGGCGCCCGTCGTAGACGCAGCCGCCGCAGGTCTCGCTCATGCCGTAGGTCTGCACCACCCGGATGTCGTTCTCCTCCGCGTGCCGGCGGACGCGGGTCGGGAGGGGGCCCCCACCGACGAGCACCCGGTCGAACTCCGCCAGCGCCTCGACCTGCTCACTGTTGCCGTCCATCACCCTGACCAGCTGGGTCGGCACCAGGCTCACGTAGGACCTGCCGCCCAGCTGTTCCCTGGCAGCGAGGACGTCGGTCGTGACCACCGGCTCGGTCCCGGCCACCACCGACCGGTAGAGCACCTGGATGCCGGCGACGTAGGACGGCGGCAGGTTCAGCACCCACTGCCCCGGCCCGCCGAGCCGTTCCTGGGTGGCGAGCGCCGAGGCCCGCATGGCATCGCGGGACAGCAGCACCCCTTTCGGCACCCCCGTGGACCCGGAGGTGGCGACCACCAGCGGCTCGGGGTCCCGTGCGGCGTCCCACTCGCGGAGCAGACCGAGGATCTCCTCGGCGGTGCCACTCACCGGGCGCAGGCTGCTCACGCCCGCCAAACTAGCCCTGCGAGAATCCGCACCATGGCCACCCCCGCCCCGACGATCAACCAGTGGATCGCCGGCGCGCGTCCGCGCACGCTGCCTGCCGCCGTCGCGCCCGTCCTCGCCGGGACCGCGATCGCGCTCTGGGAGGACGCCGCGGTCTGGTGGAAGGCACTGCTCGCGCTGGCCGTGTCGCTGCTGCTGCAGATCGGGGTCAACTTCGCCAACGACTACTCCGACGGGATCCGCGGGACCGACGACGCCAGGGTGGGCCCACTCCGCCTCGTGGGCAGCGGGGTCGCCAGCGCCAGGGCGGTGAGGACCGCCGCGCTCGCATCGCTCGGGGCGGCCGCGCTGGTCGGTCTCGTGCTCGCCGCGACCACTGCGTGGTGGCTGGTCGGGGTCGGGCTGCTGTGCATCCTGGCCGCCTGGTTCTACACCGGCGGCAAGCGTCCCTATGGCTACATGGGCCTTGGCGAGGTGATGGTCTTCGTCTTCTTCGGGCTGGTCGCGGTGGTCGGCACGACGTACGTCCAGACCGAGTCCTTCGAGCTCTCCGCGCTCTACGCCGGGATCGGGGTCGGCGCGTTCGCCTGCGCGATCCTGGTCGCCAACAACCTGCGGGACATCCCCACCGACACGGCCTCGGGCAAGCGCACGCTCGCGGTCGCGCTCGGCGACGAGCGCACCCGGCACCTCTACGGACTGCTCGTCGATGCGGCCGTGGTCGCGCTGGTCGGCGTCGCCCTGGCCACCACCTGGTGGGTGCTCCTCGCGCTGGCAGCGGGACCGGCGTCCGTGCGCGCGCTGACCGCAGTGCTGGGTGACAAGGCCACCGGACCGCGGCTGATTCCCGTGCTGCAGCTGACCGGCGTCGCCGAGCTGCTGTACGCCGCCGGGATCCTCGCGGGCGTCGGGGTCAGCCTGGGCGTGACCGCGCTGGGGGCCTGAGCGCTGGGAGCCGGTGTCACACTGGGCTCATGTGGTTCCTGATCCTGCTCGGCATCCTCGCAGTGTGCGCCCTCGCCTACACCAACCGGGTGAAGCTGCTCGCGAAGGTGCTCGGCCAGTCCGAGACGCGGATCAACCGGCAGCTCAAGCGCAAGCCGCGTCCATAGCCGGCGACCCTCAGTCGCTGTCCTCGCGGCTCTTGCGCTCCTCGAAGCGCTGGGAGACCCGATCGGCGCGCGCCTCCACGACCGCCGCGAACCGCTCCCGCTGTGGAGCCAGCAGCTTCAGCGACAGCAGTGACGAGACGATCACCGCTGCGAGGAAGGGCACCAGCAGCAGCCCCCGGGTGTCGAAGAACAGCGCCCAGATGCCGCCGAGCAGGGCATAGCAGCCGACGAAGAGCAGCAACCGCAGTGCGGTGTAGATGACGAACGCCTTCACCCGGCAAGGCTACAAGCGAGCCTGCGGCGGGCCCCCGCCGGTCGGTTCCCGCCGGCCGGACCCGGACAACCGGGCACCATCTACTCTGGAGGCATGCTCCGCTTCGTCGTCTTCCTCGTCTTCTTCGCGGCGGTCGTCTACGCGGCGTTCTGGCTGATGGATCGTCGCAGCAACGGCGGGGGTGGCGGTGGCAAGTCGGTCCGTCCTCCGGCCCCACCCCGCGGACCCGTCGGGCCGGACGACGACGAGGACTTCCTGCGCGAGCTCGACCGCAAGAAGCGGCACGCCAAGGACAAGCAGAAGAAGGACGACGAGTCCTAGCCGCCTACTCCAGCAGCCGGATGACCGCCGTCGGCTCCGGGGCGGCGTAGGAGTGCTGGCTCCCGCTGCCGAAGAAGAAGTTGATCCCGACGAAGTTGAACCACAACGTCGCGAGGCCGACCAGGGCGACGATCGCTGCGGAGCGGCCCTTCCATCCTGAGGTGGCGCGCGCGTGCAGGTAGGCGGCGTACACCACCCAGGTGATGAACGCCCACACCTCCTTGGGGTCCCAGCCCCAGTAGCGGCCCCAGGCGTAGTGCGCCCAGATCGGGCCGGCGATCAGCGCGGCGAAGGTCCAGATGGGGAACGCGAACGCGTGCGTGCGGTAGGCGATCCGGTCGAGCACGGCCAGGTCGGGCACGCGGTCCAGGTAGCCACGGGTCCGGGTCGCCTCGGCGGCGGCCGCCTGCTTGCGCTGCCAGCGCTCCTTGACCAGGAACAGCACCGAGCACATGCCGCCCAGGGTGAAGGCGCCGGTCGCGATGATCGCGGCGATCACGTGGATCACCAGCCACGGCGACTGCAGTGCGTCGCGCAGCGGGACGACCGGCGTGTAGAGGACGAGTACGTCGATCATCAGGGTCACCAGGACGAAGCCGGTGACCACCGGTGAGAGCCAGGACAGCGAGTAGCGGCGGTAGAGCAGCAGGTAGCCGACGGTGACCACGAACGTGCCCGCGAGCACGAACTCATACATGTTTCCCCAGGGCACCCGCACCGGGTCGGAGGCCAGCCCCCTGGCGACGAGAGCGATGAACTGCACGAACACGGCGACCACCGTGAGCGCGACGCCGATCCTGCCGAACAGCTCCATCCGGTCCGTCTCGGCGGGCTCACCCTCCGACGAGCCGCCCCTCACGTCATCCGAGAGGTGGCCTCGAGCGCTCCGTCCGGATGACGCACCCACGCCGACGGTCACCTCGACCCTCTCGGAGACCTGCCGCCCGGCCGCCCACTGGGCGAGGTGCGCCAGCACGGCGAGGAAGTAGACGACGGCACAGGCCGCGACGGCCTGGTTGCTGAGCATCTCGAACTGGTCGTGGGTCACGACGACACTCCTGCTGGTGTGGTGGAGCCTTCGGCCGGGCGGAGCGAGTCGGCGAGGGTGTCGATCTCATCGGACAGGTCCCCACCGGAGCTGCGGTCGAGACCGGCGACTTCGACGAGGGTACGCCCACCCTCACGACGTGTTCGGACCCAGATCCGGCGGGGTCGGATGAACAGTGAGGCGAGCAGACCCGTCAACGCGAGTACGACGCCCGCGAGGGCGATCTTCTGCCCGGGAGTGTGGCTGACCTGGAGCTTGACGTAGCGGCTGACCCCGTCGAAGGTGACGGTGCCCAGGCCGTCGGGCAGGGTGGCACTGCTGCCCAGTCCGAGGTCGATCCGCACCGGCTTGCCGTCGGCCTTCTTGACCGGGTCGAGGCCCTTCTTGTCCAGCGCATAGACCGACTGCGGCGCACCGTCGTCCATCCCGAGGTCACCGGCATAGGCCAGCATCGAGATCGCCGGGTTGCTCGCGTCGGGGAAGGCCGAGAAGGGACCACCGTTCTTGCCCTTGACGAAGGCGTAGGTCGGGTAGAACTCGCCCTCGAGCCCGATCTGCCTGTTGCCGTCACGCTGCGTCGGATCGGTCACCTTGACCACCCCGAAGGAGCGGAAGGTGGCGTCCTCGGGCAGGAAGGGCACCGGCCCGGAGAACGCGACCGTGCCGTCGGTGTTGCGGACCGTGATGTGGGGGGCGTAGCCGTGGCTGAGCAGGAACACGTCGGTGTTCTCGACCGTCAGCGGGTGGTTCACCGAGATCTCGCGCTGGCGCTCCTTCGCGGTCGGCGAGGTCCGGTAGGTCAGGTCGGCCGCGAACTTGTGCGCCATCCCGGCCTCGCGCCCCTCCTTGATGAAGGTCACGTCGAAGTTGTCGACCGTGAACTCGAACGGCGTCAGCTCGGCGGGGTCGAACAACGTGCCGGCGCGGAAGTCATCGTACTGGCTCAGGGTGTTGGCGAAGCTGTCGTCGGTCACCACGAGGACGCCGCCCCTGAAGCCCCACAGTCCGCCGACCGCGAAGCCCACAAGCACGATCAGCACGGACAGGTGGAACAGCAGGTTGCCCGCCTCGCGGAGATAACCGCGTTCGGAAGACACCGCGCCGCCTTCCCCGTCGGTCGCGCCGGTCGAGACCACCCGGAAGCGTTTCCTGCGCAGCAGCGCGTGGGCCCGCTCGAGCGCGAGGTCGGGCTCCTCGTCGGTCTCGAAGCTGCGGTGCTGGGGCAGCCGGGCCAGGTTGCTGGGTGCGCGCGGTGGCTTGGCGCGCATCCCGCGCCAGTAGACCCGCGTCCGCGGGACGATGCAGCCGACGAGCGAGATCATCAGCAGGATGTAGATCGCCGAGAACCAGATCGAGTCGTAGACCGAGAACAGCCCGAGCTTCTCGTAGACCGGCGTGAGCTGCGGGTGCTGCTCACGCCACTGCGAGGCCCGCAAGGAGTCCACCGCCTCCTGCGGGACGACCGAGCCGGGGATCGAGGCCAGGGCGAGCAGGAACAGCAGGATCAGGGCGGTCCGCATCGAGGTGAGCTGGCGCCACGACCATCGCGCGAACTCACGAGGACGCAGCGGTGGCGCCTCGTAGCCGGTGGCGGGTCGGCTCGCTGGCCGGGTGTCCGGTGGGCTCTCTGGAGTGGCCACTACACGCCTGCCTCGAAGCCGGGGAAGAACCACGTGCGGATCCAGTCGACGAGCACGTCCCACCAGCCGGTGACGAGCAGCAGACCGACCACGATCAGCATCAGGCCGCCGAAGGCGGTGACCCAGCGCTGGTGCCGACGGACCCAGCCGACGGTGCCGAGCATCCGGCGGTAGGCCAGCGCGGCCACGATGAACGGCAGGCCGAGGCCGAGGCAGTAGACGAAGCTGAGCAGCGCGCCCCGCTCGGCGGAGGCCTCGTTCACCGACAGGGTGAGCACGGCGCTCAGGGTCGGGCCGATGCACGGTGCCCAGCCCAGGCCGAACAACAGCCCCAGGAGCGGAGCTGCGGCCAGACCCACGGCAGGGACCCGGTGGATCCGCCAGTCGCGCTGCAGCCACGGCACCACGTCGAGGAAGACCAGCCCGAGCAGGATCGTCAGGCTGCCGAGCACGATCGTGATCGGTCGTTCGTACTCGAAGAACCACTCCCCGACCCCGCCGATCAGGGCGCCGAACGAGACGAAGACGAAGGAGAACCCGAGCACGAAGAGCAGCGACCCGGCGAGCATCCGGCCGCGCTTGGCGTCTGCCAGGTCGGCGCCGGAGAGGCCGGTGGCGTAGGAGAGATAGCCCGGCAGCAGCGGGACCACGCACGGCGAGAAGAACGAGACCAGGCCGGCCAGCAGGGCCACGGGCACAGCGAGCACCAGGGAGCCCTCGTAGGCGGTGCTGGCGAACCAGTCGCCGAGGTCGAGCGGGGTCACGGCTGCACGTCTCTCACCAGGTCGACCAGCGTCTTCTGGCTGGAGACCTCACCCAGGATGCTCGCCGCGACCCTGCCCTCCTGGTCCAGCACGACCGTGCTCGGGATCGCGCTGGGGATCAGGGTGCCGCGGAAGGCGAGCAGGGTGCGGCCGGAGGGGTCGAAGAAGGACGGGTAGGGCACGTCGTAGCGCCGCTGGAAGGCGAGGCCCTGGTCGCGGCTGGAGTCCTTGGTGTTCACGCCGACGAAGGCCACCTCGTCGGTTCCGAGCTCACGGGCGGCCCCGGCGAGCAGGGGAGCCTCCTTGCGGCAGGGCGCGCACCAGGACCCCCACACGTTGAGCACGACCACCTTCCCGTCGTACGCCTCCAGGGAGAGGTCCTTGCCCTCGAGGGTGGTGCCGGAGATCTCGGTGGGCGTGCGGCGGTCGCCGGCCGAGAGCCGGGTGATGATGCCCTCCCCGTCGACGTAGCCCTTGTCGCCGGAGCTGGCCTTCTCGGCACAGCCCGACGTCACCGCACCCACGAGGAGTACGGCGAGCAGCGCGCGGAGGAGGGAGGTCACCTCAGGACGGGGGCTTGTGGTCATCGTCGGCGCCGCCGGCGGAGAACGGCGCACCGCGGTCCGCGATCGGGATCATGTCGCCGGCCGGTTCGGAGTAGCCCACGCTCACCAGCTTCTCGTCCTCGAAGGTGAAGGACGTGACGCTGCACAGCGTGCAGTGGCGCTTGCGCGGGTCGTGCAGGAACGAGCGACCCTCGGCCTTGAGCCGGGTGATCCAGATCGGCAGCTGGTGGGAGATGATCGCGGCCTCGTGCCCGGCCGCGATCTCGCGCGCGTCCATGACCGCGGGCCACATCCGCCCGACGACCTGCTCGTAGGGCTCCCCCCACGAGGGGCGAAACGGGTTCCAGAGGCTGCGCCACACTCGGGGCTGACGCAGGATCGAGTTGCGGAGGTCGAACGGCTGCCCCTCGAAGATGTTGCCGGACTCGATCACCCGCTCGTCGAGCTCGACGGTCAGCCCGCGCACGGCTGCCAGCGGCGCTGCGGTCTCCTGGGCCCGCTCGAGCGGCGAGGACACGATGTGGGTGATGTCGCGCTGCCCGATGCGGTCGGCGACCCGGTCGGCCATCTTCCGCCCCCGCTCGGAGAGGTGGTAGCCGCTGGAGCGCCCGTAGAGGATGCCCTGCGGGTTGTGCACCTCGCCGTGGCGGATGAGGTGCACCACTGTCTTCACGTGAGCCCGCCTTCGGCTCGTCGATGCGTCTCGGCTCTCGGGACGACCGCGCGAGCAGCCTCCTCGGCCGCAGCGGGCAGCGCGTCGAGCACCTGCTGGACCGCCCGGTCGTCGTGGGCGGCGGAGAGGAACCAGGCCTCGTAGGCGCTCGGCGGCAGGTAGACGCCCTGGTCGAGCATCGAGTGGAAGAACGCCCGGTAGGCCGCCGTGTCCTGGGTGGAGGCATCTGCGAAGTCGCGCACCGCGCCCTCGACACCGAGGAAGACGCTGAACATGTTGCCGCCCGCCTGCACGACGTGGGGTACGCCGGCCCGGGTCAGCTCCTCGCCGACGGCGGTCGAGAGCGTGTGCGCCGTCGCGTCGATGTGGGCGTAGACCTCGTCGGTGGCGAGCCGCAGCGTCGCGAGCCCCGCGGTGGTGGCGACGGGGTTCCCGGAGAGGGTGCCGGCCTGGTAGACGGGGCCCTCGGGAGAGAGCATCCCCATCACCTCGGCGCGGCCTCCGAAGGCCGCTGCGGGGAACCCGCCGCCCATCACCTTGCCGAAGGTGACCAGGTCGGGGCGCCAGCCCTCGACCGCTCCGTCAAGGCCCCACTGGCCCTGGCGGGAGACCCGGAAGCCGGTCATCACCTCGTCGGAGACGAACAGCGCGCCGTGCTCGGCGCAGGTGCGGGCGAGGAACTCGTTGAACCCCGGTTCGGGCGGGACCACCCCCATGTTGCCCGGCGAGGCCTCGGTGATCAGGCAGGCGATCTCGGAGCCTCGCTCCGCGAACGCGGCCTCGACGGCCACGCGGTCGTTGAACGGCAGCACGAGCGTCGCGGCGGTGGAGGCGGCGGGGACGCCGGGGGTGCCGGGGACGGCGCCCTCGATCCGGTGGGTGGCCAGCCCGGACCCGGCCTCGGCGAGCAGGGAGTCGACGTGGCCGTGGTAGCAGCCGGCGAACTTCACGACCAGCTCACGCCCGGTGAACCCCCGGGCGAGCCGGATCGCCGACATGGTGGCCTCGGTGCCGGAGGAGACGAAGCGGACCTTCTCCACCGGGGTCCGACCCACGATCTCCTCGGCGAGCTCCACCTCGGGCCGGGTCGGGGTGCCGTACGACGTGCCGCGCGCCACCGCGTCGAGCACAGCTGCCTGCACGTCGGGGTGGGCGTGGCCGAGGAGCAGCGGACCCCACGAGCAGATCAGGTCGACGTAGTCGTTCCCGTCGACGTCACGCAGCCAGGCGCCCTTCCCCGACGCCATGAACCGGGGCGTCCCGCCGACGGCGTTGAAGGCCCGGACAGGTGAGTTCACACCTCCGGGGGTGACCCGGTGGGCCCGCCCGAACCACTCCGCGGAGGCGTCGGTGAGCCGGGTCTGGGGGGTGCTGACGGTCTCGGACACACTCGCATTCTCCCCGACCACCCTGAGGCTCGGCCAACCGGTCGGTCCCGCGGTGGCCGGGGGTGACCAAATGTTGATAAACCCTTCCAGCCGGATGGTTTCCGGGCATAACCTGTGGAACGCTGCACCGTGCTGGGGGGCCGGTCCGCAGCGGCTGTGGCATGGGTCACACAGCCGGTTTGCGCGTGACCACCTCGGGGAAGGTTCGTTGGAACATGTGTCGGCTCGGTTCGGGGGAACCGCCACACATTTGAATCGCCAGGGGAGAGAGCACACACATGACCACGAGGCCGTTGTCACGCCGGAGCAAGGCGATCACCCTTGTTCCCCTGGCGCTGCTGTCAGGGGTGTGGACGGCCAGCCTGATGAGCGCCAGCGCCACGGCGAACAACGACACTGAGGGCACCGCCCTTCCTGACGGCACCACCGTCCCCAACGACGCGATCGAGGCTCCGGCCAGCGTCCCGGTGCCCGGTGTGATCGCCCCCGCCGTGCCCGACGGCACCGCCGACCAGGTCGTCTCCGGCGCCTCGAGCAACGGCATCCCCGCTCCGGCGCTGGCCGCCTACCAGCGCGGCGCCCAGATCATCGACGCGGCCGACAAGTCCTGCAACATCCCGTGGGAGCTGATCGCGGCGATCGGCCGGGTCGAGTCCGACCACGGCCGCTACGGCGGCAACACCCTGACCGAGGACGCCGTCTCCAAGCCCGGCATCTACGGCATCGCCCTGAACGGCAAGAACGGCACCCAGGCGATCAACGACACCGACGGTGGCCAGCTCGACCAGGACCCGGTCTATGACCGCGCCGTGGGCCCGATGCAGTTCATCCCCTCGACCTGGCAGGTCGTGAAGGTCGACGCCGACGGCGACGGCAAGCGCGACCCCCAGGACATGGACGACGCGGCCCTCGCGACCGCGGTCTACCTCTGCTCCGGCAAGGACAACCTCGCCACCCGTCAGGGCCAGGAGGCGTCCGTCTTCCGCTACAACCACAGCCAGGACTACGTGAACCTGGTGCTGCGGATCATGGAGGCCTACAGCCAGGGCGACTACACCGCGGTCCCCTCGGGCACCCAGGCCGGCACCTCGTTCTCGCCCAGCTACTCCTCCGCGATCGACCGCTCCTACAAGCAGGCCAAGGAGCGCAAGGCGAAGGCGAAGGCGGTCAAGGCCCGCCAGCAGGCCAACGGCAGCAGCACCGGCAGCGGCGGCGGCGGCTCGACGGGCGGCTCCGGCTCGAACGGCAGCGGCACGTCCCCTCCACCGGACGACACCACGGGCGGGACGGCAGACCTCCCAGCGTGCGGCGGCACGGACGGCAGGTGGCAACGACCTCGGCGCCAGCCTGTCGACCAAGGCCCCCGAGACCTGCCGAAGGCACCCCAGCCTCCCCGAGCACGGCTGCGTGCATGGCGGCGAACGCCGGTCGACTGGCAGCAGTGCCGCACTGAGCGGCTCCACCTCATGCGAGATCTGCAGACGGCGCAGCCAGGACCCCCGGTCATCGACCGCGGGTCCTCGCAATTCAGCACCCGCCTCGCCAAGTGCGCGTGCTGGTCAACGGACCTTGATCCCGGGCACCTGGGCGTCGGTCTGCCGCTGGAGTTCCTCATCGGTCGGATCGGAGTCGCCGGTTCGCTCGATCGAGACGCGGCACGTTGATGGTGGCCCTGGGCCGGACGTGGCATACCGTTGCGCGACATGACTGAGAACGTCGCCCTGCGCCATGCGACCCCGCCGTTGGTGGCGGGTCTGGACGTGGCGGCCAAGGGCGGTCTGGTGGTGCTCCTGGTCGCGTCGCTGCTCTTCCCCGACCTGGGCAACGTCGAGGACAAGGCTGCTGGCCTGCGGGCGGTCGCCTACCCGATGCTGGCCTTCACCGTGCCGATCGTGTGGTGGGTGTTCTGGCGCGAACGAGCCTCGTTCCCCTGGGTCGCGGACCTGATGGTCACCTCGACGTGCTTCACCGACACCCTGGGCAACAGGCTCGATCTCTACGACTCGGTGGTCTGGTTCGACGACCTGATGCACCTGGTGAACACCGGGCTGCTCAACGCGGCCGTCATCTTGTTGACGATGCGGCACAGCTCGTCGCTGGCAGCGGTCGTGGAGCGTTCGCTGGCGTTCGGCGCGACCGCGGCCGTGGTCTGGGAACTCGCGGAGTACTTCGCGTTCATCGCCAACTCCTCGGAGAGGCGCCACGCCTACACCGACACCCTCGGTGACCTCGCCCTCAACGTCCTGGGCGCGGTGCTGGCCGGCATCATCGTGCACCGGCTGTGGCGACGTGGCCTGCTGATGTCGGCCGCTCCACAGCTGGAGCCCCACAGCGCGTCCCGTGCCGCGGAAGGTGAAGCCGTCGGCCACCGCAGGCCGACCCGAACCCAGTCGTCGAGCCGCCGCTCTTCGAACCGGTCGTTACGCTGACCGGGTGGATGACCTGCCTCGAAGTCCGAGCCCCCCTGACCCAGTGGCCCCGCGCTCGGGGACGGTCAGGGGGTGGGCCTGGTGGACGGCTGGGTGAACGAGTGGGTGATGGTCGGGATCGGGCTGGTCCTGACCGTCGGCACCGGCCTCTTCGTGGCCTCGGAGTTCGCCCTGGTGAACCTCGACCGCCATGACCTGGAGGCACGCAGGGACCAGGGCGAAACGCGTCTCGGGTCGACGATCAAGGCCCTGCGGATCACCTCGACGCACCTGTCCAGCGCCCAGCTGGGGATCACGCTGACCACGCTGCTGACCGGCTACACCTTCGAGCCCGCGGTGAGCTCGCTGCTGGAGGGCCCGCTGACCGGGCTGGGCACGCCGGAGGGCGTCGTCCCGGTCGTGGGTGGATTCGTCGGCCTGCTGCTCGCGACGCTGTTCTCCATGGTCATCGGCGAGCTGGTGCCCAAGAACTTCGCGCTGGCGCTGCCGCTGGCGACCGCCAAGGTCGTCGTACCGTTCCAGGCGGCCTTCACCACGGTCTTCAAGCCGGTCGTGCTGTTGTTGAACAACACCGCCAACGCGCTGATCCGGGCCCTGGGCGTCGAGCCCAAGGAGGAGCTGAGCGGCGCCCGCAGCGCCGAGGAGCTGAGCTCCCTGATCCGGCACTCGGCGACCGCCGGGCTGCTCGAGGCCGACGAGGCGACGCTGCTGGACCGCACGCTGCGGTTCGCCTCCTACGACGCCGCCGACCTGATGACGCCCCGCGTCCTGATGACCTCCGTCCGGGCCACCGACACCGCCGCCGCCATCGTGGCCACGTCCGCGAGGACCGGGCAGTCCCGGATGCCCGTGCTCGACGACGGTCCCGACGACGTGGTGGGCTTCGTGCACGTGAAGCGGGCGTTCACCGTCGCGCTCGAGGACCGCACGACCGTCACCGCCACGGAGCTGATGTTCCCCCCGACCCGGGTCCCGGAGACGATGGGAGCCTCCCGGCTGCTCGCCGAGCTGCGGACGCAGGGACTCCAGATTGCCATCGTCACCGACGAGTACGGCGGCACCGCCGGCCTGGTCACCCTGGAGGACCTGGTCGAGGAGCTGGTCGGCGAGCTCGAGGACGAGCACGACCACATCAGGTCGGCGATGACCCGACGAGGCCGGTCGGTGTCCTTCGACGCCTCCTGGCGCCCCGACGAGCTCCGCGACCGCACCGGCGTACCCGTGCCAGACGGGGACGACTGGGACACCGTCGCGGGCTATGTGGTCGACGTGCTCGAACGGCTGCCGGAGCTCGGCGACGAGGTCCCGGTCGGCACCGGCGCCCTGCGGGTCGAGCGACTCGACGGTCCCCGGATCGTGCGGCTGCGCTTCGTCCCGAGCGAGTCCGCACCATCCACCACGACCCAGGAGGCCCCTCATGGGTGAGTCCGTCCCCGGAATCCTGTGGCTGGTCGTCCTGCTCGCCGGCAACGCGTTCTTCGTGGGTGCCGAGTTCGCCGTGATCTCGGCGCGGCGCAGCCAGATCGAGCCCAGGGCGGCCGAAGGGAGCCGCGCTGCGAAGACGACGCTGTGGGCGATGGAGCACGCCACCTTGATGCTGGCCACCTCGCAGCTCGGCATCACCGTCTGCTCGCTGCTGATCCTGACCGTCTCCGAGCCAGCCATCCACCACCTGCTGGAGTATCCCCTCGGCCTGACCTCCCTCTCCGGCGACACCATCGGCATCGCCGCCTTCGTGGTCGCGCTCGTCCTGGTGACCTTCCTGCACGTCGTGTTCGGCGAGATGGTCCCGAAGAACCTCGCCTTCTCCGTGCCGGACCGGGCGGCCCTGCTGCTGGCTCCCCCACTGGTGATGGTGTCGCGGGCCCTGGGTCCGGTCATCGCGGCCCTGAACTGGATGGCCAACCTGGTGCTGCGCCTGTTCCGGGTGGAGCCCAAGGACGAGGCGCAGAGCACGTTCACCCTCGAACAGGTGGCCGGCATCGTCGAGCAGTCGCAGCGCGAGGGCCTGCTGGTCGACCAGTCGGGGACCCTGGCCGGTGTGTTCGAGTTCACCGACCGGACCGTCATCGACGTCGAGGTGCCGATGGAGGCGGTGGTCACGCTGCCCGAGACCGCCACCCCGGCCGATGTCCAGCGAGCCGTCATCGAGAACGGCCACTCCCGCTACGTCGTCACGGACGAGACCGGCACCCCGGTGGGCTACCTGCACATGAAGGACGTGATGGACCTCGGTCCCGAGGAGTTCCACGTCCCGATCCCGCAGAAGCGGGTCCGGCGACTCGTGCCCGTGCCCCGCACGACAGACCTCGAGGACGCACTGGCGCACCTGCGGCACAACGGCGCCCACCTCGCCCTCACCGTCGACGAACAGGGCGAGCCGGTCAGTGTCCTGTTCCTCGAGGACCTCATCGAGGTGCTGGTCGGCGAGGTCAGCGACGTGGCGTGAGGTCACAGGTGGGTAGATTCGTCGCCGTGACCGCCACCCCGTTCGTGCACCGGCTGCGGGTGCGGTACCACGAGTGCGACATGCAGGGCATCGTCTTCAACTCCCACTACTACACCTGGATCGACATCGCGCACCAGGAGCTGATCCGCGAGGTGCTCGGCCCGCTCGAGGTCCTGCACGGGCTCGACGCCGACGTGATGGTCGCGGAGTCCTCGGCGCGCTACTTCGCCTCGGCCAGGTTCGACCAGCAGATCGACATCGAGGTCACGCTCGCCAGCCTGACCAACACCTCGATGACCACGGTGCACACCTTCCGGCACGGCGACACGCTCCTGGCAGAGGGCCGCGTCCGCCACGTGTGTGTCGACAGGGTGCACTGGAGCAAGCGGCCCTGGCCGGACGAGGTGCGCACGGCCTTCACGCCCCTGCTCGACCTTTCCGGATAGTCCCCCCCGCCCCTCAGTCGGCTCCCGGCACGATCCGCACGTCACGCACAGCGCCGTCTCCCAGGGCGGCCATCGCCTCCTGGTAGGCCGGGCTGTCGTGGGCTGCCAGGGCGGCCTCGACCGAGGGAAACTCGATCATCACGGTGCGATGGTTCTCGCCGGCCTCATAGGTGTGCGCGGGCAGGCCCCGGGCGAGGAAGGTGCCGCCGGCGGCGCGCAGGGCCGGGCCGGCCAGCTCGGCGTACGCCGCGACCTTCGCCTCATCCTTGATCTCGCGGTAGAAGTTGATCCAGAAGGCAGTCATGACGTCATTGTGCCGGTCACGACAACCGGCTCCTGGCTAGCTGCGCAGCATCCGGGCTGCGTCGAGCGCCCAGTAGGTGAGGATCACGTCGGCGCCCGCACGCCGGATCGAGGTGAGCATCTCGAGCACGGCGGGGTCGCGGTCGATCCAGCCGTTGGCCGCGGCGGCTTCCACCATGGAGTACTCGCCGGAGACGTTGTACGCCGCCACGGGGACGTCTACCGCGGCCCGCACGGCCGCCACCACGTCGAGGTAGCTCATCGCCGGCTTGACCATCACGATGTCGGCGCCCTCCTGCACGTCGAGCACCGCCTCGCGCACGCCCTCGCGGAGGTTGCCGTGGTCCTGCTGGTAGGTCCGACGGTCGCCCTCGAGCGAGGAGTTGACGGCCTCCCGGAAGGGGCCGAAGAAGGCGGAGGCGTACTTCGCGGAGTAGGCCAGGATCCCGACGCCCTCGTGTTCCCCCGCGTCGAGTGCCGAGCGGATCACGCCGACCTGGCCGTCCATCATCCCGCTGGGGCCGACGAGGTCGACGCCCGCAGCGGCCTGGGCGAGCGCCATCTGCGCGTAGATCTCCAGGGTGCGGTCGTTCTCGACGTTGCCGTCCGGGTCGAGCACGCCGCAGTGGCCGTGGTCGGTGAACTCGTCGAGGCACAGGTCGGACATCACCGTCAGCTGGTCCCCGGCCTCGGCGACCACGTCGGTGATCGCGAGGTTGAGGATGCCGTGCGGGTCGACCGCGCCGGTGCCCGTGGCGTCCTTCCTGGACGGGAGCCCGAACAGCATCACCCCGCCGAGGCCGGCCTCGACCGCCTCGTTGGTGACCTTCTTCAAGCTGTCCCGGGTGTGCTGGAGGACGCCGGGCATGCTCGAGATCTCCCGTGGCTCGGTCGCGCCCTCGGCGACGAACAGCGGGAGCACCAGCTGGCTGGGCCGCAGCGTGGTCTCGGCGACGAGGCGCCGCAGTGCCGGCGTACGACGCAGCCGGCGCGGGCGGATCTCGGGGAAGCCCATGCCGTCTCCTGCTACTTCGAGCCGGTCTTGCGACGGGTCGCCGGGCGACGCTCCGAGGGCCGGGTGACCGGCTGGCCGGACTCGATCATCGAGGCACGCCGCGTGGCACCGAAGTCGCCGAGTGCGTCGACGAGCTCCTCCACCGACGGGTTCGGCGCGAGGACGTCGACCCGGAGGCCGTGCTCCTCGGCGGTCTTGGCCGTCGCCGGGCCGATCACCGCGATGATCGTCGAGGTGTGCGGCTTGCCGGCGATGCCGACCAGGTTGCGCACCGTCGAGGACGAGGTGAACACGACGGCGTCGAACCTGCCGGACTTGATCGCCTCACGCGTCGGCGCGGGCGGCGGGGCGGCCCGCACGGTGCGGTAGGCGGTCACGTCGTCGACCTCCCAGCCCAGGTCGACCAGACCGGCCACGAGGGTCTCGGTGGCGATGTCGGCGCGCGGCAGGAACACCCGGTTGATCGGGTCCAGCACGTCGTCGTAGGGCGGCCAGTCCTCGAGCAGCCCGCGGGCGGACTGCTCCCCGGACGGCACCAGGTCGGAGTTGAGACCCCAGTCGGCGAGCGCCGCGGCGGTCTTGTCACCCACGGCGGCGATCTTCAGGCCGGAGAACGCCCGGGCGTCGAGGCCGTACTCCTCGAACTTCTCGCGCACCGCACGCACCGCATTGACCGAGGTGAACGCGATCCACTCATAGCGGCCCTCGACCAGACCACGAACGGCCTTGTCCATCTGCTGGGGGTTGCGGGGCGGCTCGACGGAGATCGTCGGCACCTCCTCGGGCACGGCACCGAAGCCGCGCAGCCGCGAGGAGAGGCTGCCGGCCTGTTCCTTGGTGCGGGGCACCAGGACGCGCCAGCCGAACAGCGGCTTGGTCTCGAACCAGGACAGCGTCTCGCGCAGGTCGACGACCGGTCCGACGACCGTGATCGCGGGCGGTGCCATCTCGGCGTCGCGTGCGTCCTCAGCGATGCGGGCCAGGGTGGAGACCACCGTCTGCTGACAGGTCAGCGTGCCGGTGGAGGTCATCGAGACCGGGGTGTCGACCGAGCGGCCCGCCGCGATCAGCTGGGCGGCGATCTCACCGATGGAGCCGACCGCCGAGAGCAGCACCAGGGTGGCGTGCGTGGCGTAGCGGTCCCAGTCGATCTTGGCGTCGTTGCACGTCAGCACCACCACCTCGCGGTGGTTCTTGGTGGTCAGCGGGATGCCGGCGTAGGTCGGTACGGCACTGATCGAGGAGACACCCGGGACGATCTCGAACCCGATGCCCGCCTTGGTGCAGGCCTGGGCCTCCTCCGGCCCGGAGGCGTAGAGGAAGGGGTCGCCCGCCATCAGGCGTACGACGCGCTTGCCGCTCTTGGCCTGCTTGACGACCACCTTGGCGCGCGCGGCGTGGGTCAGCGGCTGGCCGTCCTCGCCGAAGCCGCCGTCGACGAACACGGGACCGACCTGCTCGGCCGGCTCTCCCTCAGGCTCGGAGTCGTCGACCCCGATCACCTGCGGAAGACCGAGCACATGACGGACCAGCTGCTCGTGCGCGGGCACCTCGGTGATCACGATCTCGGCCTCGAGCAGCAGCTCGACGGCACGGACGGTGAGCAGGCCGGGGTCGCCGGGACCACTCCCGACGAACGACACCCACTTCACGGGGCGTGCCCCGGAACCGTTGGAGCCCGTTGCGGGGGTGCTGGAGGTGTTCTGGTTGGTCACGATCGCCTTCTTGCTGCTTCGGTGTGTGCACTGATCAGGTCTGCCGCGCCTTCGGCCAGCATCTCGGCTGCGAGCTTCTGCCCCAAGCCGACTGAGTCGTCGAGTGGCCCGGATGCGGACCGGCGTACGGAGAGGCCGCCATCGAAGGACAGCGCGACCGCTCGTACCCACAGTTCGTCACCGAGGTCCCCTTCCGCAACTTCAGCCAGCGCGCCGACCGGGGCCGAGCACCCAGCCTCGAGCTCGGCGAGCAGGGATCGCTCCGCCTCGATGCAGGCGCGCGACGCCGGGTCGTCGAGGGCAGCGCGGACTGTGTCGAGCAGCTGCGCGTCGGCCCGGCACTCGACGGCGAGTGCTCCCTGGCCGGGCGCGGGCAGCATCTGCAGGGGGTCGAGGACCTCGGTCGCCTCGTCGAGTCGACCCAGCCGCGCCAGCCCGGCGCGGGCGAGCACGATGGCGTCGAGCTCCCCGGAGAAGACCTTGCCGATGCGGGTGTCCACGTTGCCGCGCACGTCGACGACCTCGACGCCGAGACCGAGCGCCTCGATCTGGGCCACCCGGCGGGGTGCGCCGGTGCCGACCCGGGAACCGGCCGGCAGCTCGGCGAGGGTGAGGCCGTCGCGGGCGACCACGACGTCGCGCGGGTCCTCGCGAGCAGGCACCGCGGCCAGCGCGATGCCGTTGGCGGGAGCCGTGGGCAGGTCCTTGAGGGAGTGCACCGCCAGGTCGACCTCGCGGCGCAGCAGCGCTTCGCGCAGGGAGCTGACGAACACGCCGGTGCCGCCGAGCTGGGCGAGGGGCTGTGTGCTCACGTCGCCCTCGGTGCGGATCAGCACCAGCTCGGTGGTCAGGCCGGTGGCAGCGGTGAGCGCGTCCGCGACCAGCTGGCTCTGGGTCCGGGCGAGGGCCGAGGCGCGGGTGCCGATGCGCACGGTCCTGGTGGGGTCGGTGGGGGTGTTCACACGCCCTCCGGACGGGTGACGGCCTCGACGGCGTCGGGGTCGAGCGCGAACAGCTCGGCCAGCGCGGCGGCGTAGGAGACCGCACCGCTGTGGTTGGCCAGCTCCTTGACGCGCACGGTCGGCTGGTGGAGCAGCTTCTCCGCGACCCGGTGAATGGCCTTCTCGACCTCGGCGCGGCTGACCTCGTCGAGCTCGGGCAGCCTGGCGCCGAGCCGGGTGAGCTCGGCCTCGACGACGCCGGTCGCCATGGAACGCAGCGCCACCACGGTCGGGGTGACACTCCGGATGCTCCGCGCGGAGAGGAACGCTGCGAGCTCCTGGGCGACGATCGAGCGGACCCCATCGACGTCGACACCGCCTGGAGCGTTCTCGAGCTCGGCAGCGAGGGTGTCCAGTGCGATCAGGTGTACGCCGGGAAGGTCGGCCACCGCCGGGTCGACGTCGCGGGGCAGGGCCAGGTCGATCACGGCCAGCGGCTTGTCGGAGGTGCGCCGCGAGACGAGGTCCTCGGCGTTGACGAGCACGCCGGCGGCTCCGGTGCACGAGACGAGCACGTCCACGGGACCGGACTCGGTGCCGAGCGCGGAGAGCGGGATCGCCCGGGCGGCGTACTGCTCGGCGAGGTGGACCGCCCGCTCGGGGGTCCGGTTGGCCACCACGATCGATCCGGCCCCGGCGCGTGCGGCGGTGGCCACGGTCAGGCTGGCCATCGACCCGGCGCCGACCACCACGACGTGCCTGCCCTCGAGACCGTCGACGTGCTCGGCGGCCCTGGCGAGCGCGGCAGTGACCAGGCTGGGGGCGACGCGGTCGATGTCGGTCTCGGCGTGGGAGCGCTTGCCGACGCGCAGTGCCTGCTGGAACAGGACGTTGAGGGACGGGCCGACCGTCGCGGCGTCCTGGCCGACCCGCAGCGCCTCGCGGGTCTGGCCCAGGATCTGGCTCTCGCCCAGCACCATCGAGTCCAGCCCGGCCGCGACGTGGAAGAGGTGGGAGACAGCGCCGTCGTCGTAGTGGACGTAGAGGTGCTCGAGGACCTCGTCGGGCACCGTGCCGGCACGCTCGCCGATCAGGCGCGAGATCGTCTCGACGCTGCCGTGGAAGCGCTCGACGTCGGCGTAGACCTCGGTCCGGTTGCAGGTGGACAGCACGGTCGCCTCGGTGACGAACTCGCTGTCGGAGACCTCCCGGATCAGCTTGTGCACGCCTTCGGCGTCGAGCGCGACCCGCTCCAGGACAGGGAGGGGAGCAGTCTTGTGGGAGATCCCCACCACGAGGACGCTCATCCCGCGTCCTCCGTCAGCTCGACGGCGGCGAGCGCCTGGTCGGTGGCCTTGCGCTGCTCGTGGTAGGCGAGGATCTGCAGCTCGCTGGAGAGGTCGACGCGGCGCACGTCCACCCCTTCGGGCACCGAGAGGATCGTCGGCGCGAAGTTGAGGATGCTGCGGATGCCGACCTCGACCATCCGGTCGCAGACCGCCTGCGCGGCGACCGCTGGCGTTGCTATCACGCCGATGCCGACGCCGTGCTCGGCGACGACCTCCTCGATGTCCTCGAAGCCGCGGATCTCCAGCCCGGCGACGACCTCGCCGTGCCGGCTGTTGTCCGCGTCGAGCAGCGCGACGGTGCGGAAGCCTCGTGAGGAGAAGCCCGAGTAGTTCGCGAGCGCGTGGCCGAGGTTGCCGATGCCCACGACCACCACCGGCCAGTCCTGGGTCAGGCCGATCTCACGGGAGATCTGGTAGCGGAGGTACTGCACGTCGTACCCCACGCCACGGGTGCCGTAGGAGCCGAGGTGGGAGAGGTCCTTGCGGAGCTTGGCGCTGTTCACGCCGGCGGCGGCGGCGAGCTCCAGGCTGGAGCAGGTGGTGGTCGCGGCGTCGCTCATTGCGTTCAGCGCACGGAGGTAGACGGGAAGACGGGCGACCGTCGCCTCGGGAATGCGGGAACTGCTCACGGTAATGACACTCTCCACAGTTGCGATCTCTGCACTCTAAGAGTTTGTGAACGTGCGAACAAACCGAGTCCGGCTGCTGGCCTAGCACATGTGACATGTGTCATGGCAGTGGGGTACTTCCCGCGGGTGATCCGACTCCTTGAGGGGTCGCCCAGATGGATCTACGAGAGCGCGTGACGCAGGCGGGCCTCGTCGACCCGCCAGAAGTCGTGCTGGCGGCCGTCCACGAACGTCACCGGGATCTGCTCGCCGAAGGACTCCATCAGCTCGGTGGAGGCGGTGATGTCGACGACGTCGTAGGAGGTGCCGAGGTCGGCGCAGACGCGCTCGATGACCTCCTCGGCCTGCTCGCACAGATGGCAGCCCGGCTTGCTGTAGAGCGTGATCCGGGCGTTCACCCGGCCACTCCAGGGACGGTCACTCCAGCAGGCCGAGGGCTCGCCGGCGCTCGGTCGCCCGGAGGCGGCCCTTCTGCACCTTGCCCGTGGGCGTGTAGGGCAGCTGGTCGACGACGTGGATCACCGAGGGCTGCTTGAACCGGGCCAGCCGGTCCTGGCAGTGGCGGCGTACGACGTCCTCGAGGTTGTCGCTCGCCCCGGCTGCGGTCGGCCGGACGAAGGCGACGACCGCCTCGCCGGTGCTCGCGTCCTCGACGCCGATGACGGCGGCCTCGGCGACGTCGGGCAGCTCGGTGATGACGTCCTCGACCTCGCTGGGATAGACGTTGAAGCCGGAGACGATGACCAGCTCCTTGAGCCGGTCGACGAGGTAGAGGTCACCGGTCGGGTCGAGGTAGCCCACGTCGCCGGTGGCCCACCACCCCTCGGCGTCGGGGCCGTCGGCACCGTCGGGCCAGTAGCCCGAGAACAGGTTGTCGCCGCGGATGTGGATCTCGCCGCCGTCCTCGTCGTTCGGCTCACGGCCGTCCTCGTCGACCAGCCTGATGCCGATGCCCGGCAGCGCGGCGCCCACCGATCGCGGGCTGGGCTCCTTGCTGCACAGCGTGGAGGTGACGACCGGCGCCGCCTCGGTGAGCCCGTAGCCCTGGTGGATCTCGACCTGGGTGCGCGCGGTGAACGCCGCAGTCAGGTCGGGGTCCAGCGGAGCAGACCCGCTCAGGACCAGGCGCACAGGACCGAGCCGGTCCTCGAGCCCGGGCACCTGCATCCAGTAGGCGAAGACCGGCGGAGCCACCGGCACCACCGAGATCGCCTCGTCCTCGATCAGGTCCAGCGAGCCCTCGGGGTCGAACCCGTCGACGAGCACGAGCCGGGCCTTCTGGCGCAGCACCTGCCCGAGCACGGCGTTGAGGCCGTAGACGTGGAAGAGCGGCAGCACCCCGAGCACCACGTCACGGCCGGTGATCATCTGCGGATCGACCGACGCCACCTGCTCGACGTTGGCCAGCATGGCCCGGTGGGAGAGCATCGCAGCGCGCGGGCGACCGGAGGTCCCGCTGGTGTAGAGCAGCACGGCCAGGCTCTCCGGGTCGACCCGGCTAGGCACCGGGCGTCCGCGGGTGGCGATCAGCTGGTCCCAGCTGCGTTCGCCCGGCGACAGGGTGGTGCCGACGCTGACGATGCGGGGGCGTGCGGCCGGCTCGTAGCCCGCCGCCTCCATCGCGTCGCCGAGACCGGAGGCCGCCTCGCGCACCGAGGAGATGGTGTTGCGGTCGGCGATCACCATCCGCGTCCCGGAGTCGGCGAGCATCCGGATCAGCTCACCGGTGGCGCTGCGCGGGTTCACAGGTACGACGACCATGCCGGCGCGCAGTGCTCCGAGGTAGGCGGCCACGAACTCGATGCTGTTCCCGGTCACGATCATCACCCGGTAGCCCGCGACCATGCCCGCGTCCGAGAGACCCTGCACCACGCGCGACACGAGGTCGTCGAGCCCGCTGCAGGTGACGGTGCGCCCCGTTGCCGCCTCCGAAAGGACGGTCTTCTCCGGCTCCTGGGAGGCCGCCCGGCTCAACAGCTCGGCGACGTTGGAGTCCATCGGGCGAGTCTCCCACACCCCTGACGGGGGACGGCTGGGCGATTCCCGTCGTACGCCGCGCACGAACCGGACGGGGTGGTCGGCCGATGCCTGACGGTGTGGGGTGATGTTTCGGCCGACAAGGTGCGGTTTCCCCGGCCGGCCGGGGAAACTGCGCCCACCCCACCCCCACCCACCCCTCTAGGGTGGAGTGGTGACCCCTCCCCCGCCGAGAAGCAAGCCGGGGCGCAAGGCGCCGGCGCGGCCGCGCAACCTGCAGCGCCGGTCGCAGCTTGCGGGTGAGGCGGCGGCCGCGATCGCCGAGGTGGAGAGTGCCCTCAGCGTGGAGTTCGACCCGTCGTCCGCGGCGTTCTTCGACGTCGACAACACCGTCATGCAGGGCGCCTCGATCTTCCATCTCGCCCGCGGGCTGCATCGGCGGGAGTTCTTCAGCACCAAGGACATCCTCGGAGCGGCCTGGAAGCAGGCCTACTTCCGGCTGGTGGGCGTCGAGGACCCCGAGCACGTCGCCGACGCCCGCACCTCGGCACTCTCCTTCATCGCCGGTCACACGGTGGCCGAGCTGGAGGAGCTGGGCGAGGAGATCTTCGACGAGCGGATGGCCCACCGGATCTGGCCGGGCACCCGGGCCCTGGCCCAGCTCCACCTCGACGAGGGCCAGCGGGTGTGGCTGGTGACGGCGGCCCCGATCGAGATCGCCACGATCATCGCCCGTCGGCTCGGACTCACCGGCGCCATGGGGACGGTGGCCGCGCACGTCGACGGCGTCTACACCGGCGAGCTGGTCGGGGAACTGCTGCACGGCTCGGCCAAGGCGGTCGCCGTCCGGGAGCTGGCCGACCGCTTCGGACTGGACCTGGCCCGGTGCTCGGCGTACTCCGACTCCTACAACGACCTGCCGATGCTCGAAGCGGTGGGCGACCCGTGTGCGATCAACCCCGACGCCCGGCTGCGAGAGCACGCCCGCGCCAACGGCTGGCGGATCCGCGACTACCGCACCGGGCGCAAGGCCGCCCGGGCCGGGCTGTTCACGGCGGCCGTCGCCGGGGCGGTCGCCGGCACGGTGGCCGCGGGGGCCGCCATCCGGCGCAAGGTCGTCTGAGCTGCGCGGACAGGGGTCTCCCGGCGCTCTCCAGACACATCAGCACCACTCGTCCCGCCCGTCCGGGCCATGTCCCGATCAGGCCAGCCCGGACGCCCAGATGACGGCGTGGCCTGGGTCACGATCTGGTTCACAAGGGTGCAACTGGCAAGTAGCATCGACGCAGGTTGGAGGGCAGCCGACAGATGTTGGCGCGGTTTGCATGGGTGTTCACGATCTTCAGGAGGGTCTCGACGCACTGAGGTGCGCCCTGGCCGAAGTCCTGGGTCCGCGGACCCTGATCCAGGTCCCCGTCACCAACGGCACGCTCCCGAACGCAGCCGACCCGCTCCGCAGCGCGCCCTGGCTGTTGACGCAGACCAGCGAGCGCGCAGGACAGACCGCACCCGCCCCACGCAGCTCCAGCCACGACGACGCGGCCCTGGCCACCTCGTCGCTGGCCGACGAGGCCGAGGGAAGCCGGCTCATCGCGTTGGTCGAGCTGGCCCGCGGGGGAGACAGTGAGGCCTTCGGACAGCTCTACGACCACTACCACGCCAGCGTCTACCGGTTCCTCTACTACCGGGTCGGCTCGGTGCCCCTCGCCGAGGACCTCACCGCGGAGACGTTCTTCCGCGCGCTGCGCTCGATGAGCAGCTTCCGCTGGCAGGGCAAGGACTTCGGCGCCTGGCTGATGACGATCGCCCGCAACCTGACGACTGACCACTTCAAGGCCGGCCGCACCCGCCTGGAGAGCACCACCGAGGACATGAGCACCCTCGACACCACCACCGACGGCCCCGAGAGCGCGGTGCTCACCTCGCTGACCAACGAGGCGCTGCTGGCCGCGCTCGGCGAGCTGCCGACCGAGCAGCGCGAGTGCCTGGTGATGAGGTTCCTGCAAGGGCTGTCGATCGCCGAGACCGCCGAGGTGCTCGGTCGCAGTGCCGGCGCCGTCAAGCAGCTCCAGCTGCGCGGCGTACGCAACCTGGCCAAGGTCCTGCCCGAGGGGATGCGCTGAGATGCAAATCTCCACTATCTGGACAGCCATAACTCCCCGAACTGCCGCCTCGTTGGGGTGGGTGACAGCGTGCACGCCGACCGGTTGCATCTCGGTTGATCGACACGGCACCTCCTTCCAAGACTCAGGAATGCACCGATGACACCCCTCTTTCCCGCACAGCGGGCAGCCGAGGAGTTCGACCACGCCCTCGGTGGTACGGCGACGCCCGCCGTCACCGAGCGCTACGCCCAGCTCCTCGACACCGTCGTGACGCTGCGCTCCCAGCCGGAGGTGATGCCGCGGGCCGATTTCGTCGGTGACCTGCGCTCGCGCCTGATGACCGCGGCCGAGACCGAGCTGGTCGCCGCGCCCTCCGTCGTGCGCCACCTCCCGCCCACCCGCACCCCCCAGCGAACCAGCCAGCGCAACCGCCGGATCGGCACCCTGGCCGCGTCCCTGGTCATCCTCGGCGGCAGCGCCGGCATGGCTGCCGCCGCGTCCGGCTCGCTGCCGGGCGAAGGCCTCTACCCGATCAAGCGTGGCTTCGAGCAGGCCTCCACCGCCGTCCGGATCGGCGACGCCGCCAAGGGCAGGACGCTGCTGACCCAGGCAGCCTCCCGCCTCGACGAGGTGCGCGACCTCCAGGCACTCGGTTCGCCGGACGCGCAGCTGATAGAGACCACCATCGAGTCCTTCAGCAGCGCTGCCGACTCGGGGGCGGCGAAGCTGTTCGCGTCCTACTCCTCCGGCGGGGACAGCGCGGACATCACCGCCGTCCGCGACTTCGCCTCCGAGCAGATGGCCCAGATCAACGCCCTGTCCGGCACGTCTGCCACCACCGACGAGGCACTGCTCGACGCAGCCGACACCCTGGCCGCGATCGACCAGAAGGCTCGCGCGCTGTGCGAGACCTGCGGGCCGCAGACACCCCTCGCGCTGCCCGGCCCCCTCTCTGCCGGCGCCGGTGCGGCCAGCGTGGACAACCTGCTCGCCCGGCCGGTCTCCCAGGCACAGGTCGACATCACCGCAGCCGAGGCTGCCGCGATCCAGCGCCTCAAGGGCACCGCAGAGAAGTCGGCCCAGGAGCTCGCCGATGATCTGAAGAAGGGTCTGGACGCCAACGGGTTGCCGACCGGCTCGACGGCCGAACGTCCGGTGACCAGCACGCTCACCCCGGACGGCAACCTGATCCCGGCGAGCGCAGGCACCACCGCCGTCAAGGGCCTGGTCACGGGAGTGACCGGCAGCCTCAATGAGGTCACCACCAAGGTCACCCCGCCCGAGTCGCCTCTCGACTCAGCGGTCGAGGACCTGACCGGCACCGTCGACGACGCGACCGAGGGCCTGCTTCCCTGATCGTCGCGATCTCCCGGACCTGGCGATGGCCAGGTCGTTCGTGCGTCCGGACCTGCTGCGCGCCCGTTCCCCACAAATGTTGGGTCGGCACGTCGAGAACGACCCATACGACGGCTAGACCCAACATTTGTTGGAACCGCCCAGCTGCCGAGGTACGGCGACGCACCAGGTCTAGGAGAAGACCGACTTGCGCTTCATCAGCAGCGTGTAGAGGGTCTGCTGGATCGACTCGCGCACCTGGTCGGTGACGTTGAAGACCAGCATCGGGTCGTCGGCGGCACCTGCGTCGTACTCGTCGGTGCGGATCGGCTCACCGAACTCGATCAGCCACTTGGACGGCAGCGGGATCAAGCCCAGCGGACCGAGCAGCGGGAACAACGGCGTGATCGGCAGGTAGGGCACGCCGAGCAGTCGCGCGAGCGAGGGGATGTTCCCGACGAGGGGGTAGATCTCCTCCGCGCCGACGACCGACGTCGGGATGATGGGTACGCCGGTCCGGATCGCCGCCGAGACGAAGCCGCCGCGACCGAACCGCTGCAGCTTGTAGCGCTCCCCGAACGGCTTGCCGATGCCCTTGAACCCCTCGGGCCAGACCCCGACCAGCTCACCACCGCGCAGCATCCGCTCCGCATCCTCGCTGCAGGCCAGCGTGGCGCCACCCTTGCGGGCCAGGTCGCCGATGATCGGTAGCCGGAAGACGAGGTCGGCGCCGAGCGGGCGCAGGAACCGACCGGTGTGGTCACGGATGCTGACCGCGGTCATCATCCCGTCGACCGGGATGGTGCCCGAGTGGTTCGAGACGACCAGCGCGCCGCCCTCCGCGGGGATGTTCTCCGCGCCGAGGACCTCGACGCGGAACCACTTCTTGGCGATCGGCCGCATGGCTGCCAGCAGGAACTGCTCGGTCACCTCTTCGTCGAACCCGTAGACGTCGAGGGTGTAGTCGCCGGTGAGGCGGCGCCGCAGGAACGCGAGGAACTGGGCGAGACGGGGTTCCCAGTTCTCGCCGAACAGCTCCTTCGAGGCTGACGTGAGAGCCGAGAGCCACTCCAGCGGGGGGATCCCGGGGGTGGGATGGCGGTGATCGGTGGTGACCGGCGCCCGGCTGGCCAGCGACGTGGGTGCCTCGGCGGCAGGCTGTGTCTCGTCCCGCACGCTCTTCGCGGCGGTCGGCGTCCTGGGACCGGACCTCGGCGCCTCTCCGGGCGAGGACTTGGGAGCCGACCCGTGTGCAGTCGTCGGGCCCAACTGGTCGGGGACGTGGGTCACGTCCTCGGTCACACTCGGGACCGCGTCCCCCGCCGGCTCGGAGCCGGCCGACTTCGAGGCGGATCGAGCCGGGGTCCTGGCCGGGGTCTTGGCCGGGGTCTTGGCGGCCAGACTTCGGCTGTTCGCGGACGGCTTCGTCTCGCCGGTGCCGCGACCGGGCCTGCCGCGGGTGCCGATCGGGATGATCTCCGCGTCACCCACGGCGACCACCTCCGGGGGCCAGGGCTCCCGCCAGGGCCTTCTCGGTGGCCCGGACCCGGGTCGGGGAGAGGATCCCCGGCGCGAGTGACGAGGCGAAGTCCGCGAAGGCCTGCGCGGTCGTGAACGAGGGCTCGAAGCCGAGCATCGACCGCATCCGGGTCGTGTCGAGGCCGCGACCGAAGGTCAGGAAGGCGACCTGCTCGGGCGAGAAGTCGGCGACGTGGGTCTGCCGGATGGCCGAGCCGAACCTGGGCACGGCGAAGCCGGGGAGCGGGAGCGAGGGGCGGCCGATGCGGCGTACGGCCTGGGCCAGGGTGAGGATCCCGTCGCCGGCCACGTTGAACGTCCCGGCCGTCTCGGTGACCGTCGCGTGCTCGAGCACGTCGAACGCGTCCTGCTCGTGCAGGAACTGCAGCCTGGGGTTGAATCCGAGCACGGTGGGGATGACGGGAAGCCGGAAGTAGCCGGTCATCGCCGAGGTGATCCGCGGGCCGATGACATTGGCGAAGCGCAGCGCGGTGACCGCGACATCGGGCCGACGACGGGCGAACCCGCGGGTGTAGGCCTCGACCTCGTTGATGTCCTTGGCGAAACCGCTGCCGGGCAGCCGCTTGGCGCTCATGCCCTCGGTGAACATCGCCGGGTCGCGGTTGGAGGCGCCGTAGAAGGCCGCGCTCGACTTGAGCACCAGCTTGCGCACGTCGGGTGCCTGCTGGCACGCCGCCAGGAGCTGCATCGTCCCGATGACGTTGAGCTCCTTGGTGGACGTGCGTCCTCCGGCAGCAGCCGCAGTCGCCGCCACGCTCGTGTGCACGACGGTGTCGACGCGCTCGCGCACGATCACCTTCGCGATCACCGGGTTGCGAATGTCCGCGCGGACGAAGTCGGCTCCCGAGAGGTCACCCCTGGGGGGCACCACGTCGACACCGATGACGCGCTCGACTCCCGGCGACCGGGAGAGCTGCGCCGCGAAGCGACGCCCGAGATCGCCGGCAACGCCGGTGACGAGTACGACCTGGCCCATGGTGATGGCGGTGGTCGCGCCTACTTGCCGAGACGGCGGCGCTGGACGCGCGTCTTCTTCAGCAGCTTGCGGTGCTTCTTCTTCGCCATGCGCTTGCGGCGCTTCTTGATGACTGAACCCACGTGTGCGACCCATCCCGTATGTGCGAGGCGGATCCACCGGGGGATCCGCCGTCCGAAGGGCACAGCCTAACGGTCAGCAGGGGCGCAACCGAATCGGAGTGAGCGCTCTCACCCAGTGGGCACCCCACCGGGCGCGCAGATGCCTGGACGGGGGGTCTAGCCGGCGTCGAAGAAGCTCGTGCGGAGGTACTCGTTGACGTCTTCCTCGCTGACCCGGAAGGAGCGGCCGACGCGTACGGCGGGCAGCTCCCCGTTGTGGACCAGTCGATAGACAGTCATCTTGGAGACACGCATCACCGCGGCCACTTCGGCAACGGTCAGGAACTTCACCTCGGAGATGTCGTTCTTGGACATAGCGCACCGCACTTTCTTGTGCCGCGCCCCACGGCTTCACCGCCGCAGACCTCACGCGTGCTCGTGAGAGAAATATAGGTCCAATGTGACCTATGTGCCAGAGATTCCCCAAAGTGAAGGGTGAGACTCCGGCGTGTCACCTTGCCCTGAGCGTGAAAGCGACTCTCAAATGTGTGGATCTAGCCCGTTATAGGGGAAAATGGCGTCCCGGGTGGACTGGATGGCCCGGTCCAGCCAGGTGTCGGGGTCATATCCCTGCGCATAGTCCCGATAGGCCGGGTTGCGTCCGTCCGTCATCCGCAGGGGTGCACCCACGCCGAGCAGCTCGCGGATCTCCTCGCGCCATGCCTCGGGCGTGGACGTCGCGGTCTCGATCGGCGAGCCCGAGACAGCCGCGAGCAGGTGCGTCCAGGCCCTCGGAACCACGTCGACCACGGCATAGCCGCCACCGCCGAAGGCGACCCAGCGACCCGAGGCCACCTCGTGCGCCAGGTCGTGCAGGGCGAGATAGCTGGCCCGCTGACCATCGACGCTGAGCGCCAGGTGGGCGAGCGGGTCGTCGCGGTGGCTGTCGCAGCCCTGCTGGGTGACCAGCACGTCGGGAGCGAACTCGCGCACCAGGGACGGCACCACCGCGTGGAACGCGCGCAGCCATCCCGCGTCCGAGGTCCCCGGGGGCAACGCCACGTTGACCGCCGAACCCAGCGCCTCCGGTCCACCCGCGTCCGCCGGGAACCCGGTGCCCGGGAAGAGCATCTGCCCGGTCTCGTGCAGGGAGATGGTGAGCACCCGCGGGTCGTCGTAGAAGATCCGCTCCACCCCGTCGCCGTGGTGCACGTCCACGTCGACGTAGGCGACCTTCGTCGCCCCGTTGGCCAGCAGCCAGCGGATCGCCACCGCCACGTCGTTGTAGACGCAGAAGCCGCTCGCCCGGTCGGGCATCGCGTGGTGCAGGCCGCCGGCGATGTTGGCCGCGTGGTCCACCTGGCCCGTCCACACCTGTCGTGCGGCCTCGATGCTCGCCCCGACGATGTGGCGCGAGGCCCGGTGCATGTTCATGAAGGTGGGGGTGTCCTCACTCCCCAGCCCGAACTCGAGCCGGGACCGGGAAGGGTCGACGCTGCTGGCCATCACGGCCTCGATCAGGGCGGCGTCGTGCACCGTGGCCAGGTCGTCGTCGGTGGCGTCGGGCGCGAGCACCCGCGGCAGCCCCTTGAGCACGCCGAGCTGCTCGGCCAGCGAGATGGTGAGGTCGACCCGGATCGGGTTCATCGGGTGGGAGGGCCCGAAGTCGTATGCCGTGAGCGACTCGTCGTACACCACACACCCGCGGCAGGTCGGCTCGTCCATGACCGGGACGCTACCCCTCTCTCCGCCTGGCGACGATCACTCCACCCACCTCGGCCACCACCTCGAACTCGCCGGTGTCCAGCAGCTGGGAGAATCCCAGCCACGCCGGCGTCTGGGACAGCGGGAACAGCCGGTCGAACGCCACCCAGTCGACCTCGTCGAACTCCGAGGGTGGCAGCGGCGGTCCCGCCGGGGCGATCGTGTCGCCGATCAGGTAGAGCTCGGTGCGCAGCGCGATCCGCGGCCCGAGGTTGTCCGAGGCCGCCACCCGGCTGTCGTCGGGGATCAGGTCGAGCGCCCGGTCGACCTCTGCCACCACGGGCGGGGTGCGCCAGAAGTCCGGCTTCCAGACCTGGGCGAGGGCCTGCTGGGGCACCAGCACCAGGGTGCCGATGACCGCAGTGGCCAGGGCACCCGCCCGGAGCAGGTCGGGGATCCGGCCGTGCAGCAGTCGCCCACCCTCGATCATCGCGGCCACCGCGATCGGCACCAGGACGGCGTCGTACTGGTACCACGGGTCCCAGTAGGTCGGCCGGTCGGAGAGGAACCTCCAGCCGAAGGTCGGCACCGCGACCAGCAGCAGCATCGGCGAGCGCAGGGCCAGCACGCCCGTCGGCACCAGCAGGAACAGCACCGTCCTGAGCTTGTTGCGCGCCCCGTCGGCCAGGATCCGCAACGCCTCCGACGGTCCCGTCGGTGCGTACTTGTCCGCAAAGCCGCCGGCGTCAGCGTTCACCGCCGGCAGCACCCAGGCCACGATCACCAGGAACGAGACCGTCCCGAAGACCATCGCGAAGGCTCCCCAGCGTCGGGAGCCCCGCAGGAATACCACCAGGCCGAGGGCCGCGATCGTCAGGCCCAGGTCCTCCTTGACCAGGATCAGCGGCAGCGCCCAGAGCACGGCGGCCCGGTGGTCGGAGCGCAGCATCGCCGCCATGCTCAGCGACAGGAGCGGCACCGCCAGCGCGACCTCGTGGAAGTCGAACCCGACGAGGGCCCCGAAGCCGGGGGCGAGCCCATAGCTGAGCGCCACCACCCAGGGCAGCCAGCCGGTCCCTGCCGCGCGCATCAGCGGCACCACACCGGAGGCGACCGCCACGGCCTGCGCGAACAGGAGGGTCAGTGGCGAGGACACGAGCAGGACCAGCGGTGCGAGCACGGCCAGCACCGGGCTGAAGTGCAGCGCCGCGTTGGTCGTGTCCGTGACGGGCAGCTCGGGCAGACGGCCGTGGGCGTAGTCGCGGACGACCGCCTCGAAGAAGCCGAGGTCGAAGATGAAGGCGTCCATCCGGCGGTACTGCTGGAAGGAGACTGCCGAGTAGAGCGTGGTCAACGCGGCGAAGACGGCACCTGCCTGCCACAGCGGGACGCGACGCTCCGCCATGCTCCCTCTCAAGAGGGGCTAGTCATCACTGGCGGCGAGGGCGACCGAGCGGTCGCGCGCGGCCTCCATCGCCGTGATGAACGCGGCCCGGACCCTGTGGTTCTCCAGCTGACGGATCGCGGCCGCGGTCGTCCCACCGGGCGAGGTGACCCGCTCACGGAGCACGGTCGGGTGCTCCCCGGTCTCGCGCAGGAGCTTGGCGGAGCCGACCACGGTCTGCACGACCAGCTCGGTCGAGGTGCTCCGCGGCAGGCCGAGGTGTACGCCGGCCTCGATCATCGCCTCGACGACGAAGAACAGGTAGGCCGGCCCGGAGCCGGAGATCGCCGTGACGGCGTCCTGCTGCTTCTCCGGGACGCGCACCACCCGACCGGTGACGGAGAGCATCTGCTCGGCCAGCGCCAGGTGCTCCTCGTCGCAGTGGGTTCCCGCCGAGATGGCGGCCATCCCCTCGTCGACCAGCGCCGGGGTGTTCGGCATCACCCGGATGACGGCGATCCCGTCGGGGATGTGCTTCTCGATGTAGTCCGTGGTGATGCCGGCGGCGAGGCTGATCAGCACCTGGCCGGCCCGCAGGTGCGGGGCGATCTCGGTGAGCACGTCGGCCATGTCCTGCGGCTTGACCACGAGGGCGACCGTGTCCGCGCCCGCGGCGGCCTCGGTGTTGGCGACCACCTGCACGGCGTACTTCTCACGCAGCTCGGTGGCTCGCTCGGGACGCTTCTCGCCCACCATCAGGTCTGCGGGCTCGTGGCCACCCCGGATCAGGCCCGAGAGCAGGGCTTCACCCATCACTCCGGCACCGATGATCGCGACCGTCATGGCTGTCCCTTTCGTGGGGCCCTACTTCTGGGAGACGAGTGAACGCAGGAAGAATGTCAGGTTCTGGGGTCGCTCGGCGAGCCTTCTCATCAGGTAGCCGAACCACTCCTGCCCGTAGGGCACGTAGACCCGGACCTTCTCGCCGGCCTCGGCGAGACGCTGCTGCTCCTCGCCGCGGATGCCGTAGAGCATCTGGAACTCGTAGGTGCCGGGCATCCGGCCGTAGCGCGTGGCCAGGGCCGAGGCGATCTTGACCAGGCGCGGGTCGTGCGTGGCGACCATCGGGTAACCCTCCCCCGCCATCAGGACCTTCAGGCAGCGCACGTAGGACTTGTCCACGTCGTGGCGGTCCTGGTAGGCGACCTCCTCGGGCTGCTTGTAGGCGCCCTTGCACAACCGCACCCGGCTGCCCTCGTGCGCCAGCGCCCGACAGTCCTGCTCGGTGCGGTAGAGGTAGGACTGGACGACGGCGCCTGTCTCCGGGAAGTCCTTGCGCAGCTCACGCAGCGTGGCCAGGGTGCTGTCCGTGGTGGTGTAGTCCTCCATGTCCAGCGTGACCGTGGTCCCGGCGTTGCGGGCCGCCCGGCAGATCCGGGTGGCGTTCTCGGTCGCCAGCTTCGGACCGACCTCCGGCAGCGCCTGGCCGATCGCCGACAGCTTCAGGCTGACCTCCGCGTTGCGGGCGAGACCTGCCTTGCTCAGCCCCTCCAGCAGGTCGAGGTAGGCGGTCACCGTGGCCTCGGCCTGGTCCTCGTCGAGGGTGTCCTCACCGAGGAAGTCCAGGGTGACGTGCAGCCCGTCCTGGATCAGCACGCGGGCGGCGTCCACCGCGTGCTGGGTGTCCTCACCGGGCACGTAGCGGTGGACGACCCCGCTGCTCACGGGCAGGCGGGTGACGATCTCCTTGACCTGGCGGCTCCTGGCCAGCAGCAGAAGGACGTGTCGCAGCAAGGGGTTCCTCCGGGGCGTGTCGACGTGGCCGCCACGGTACCGCCGCCCGATCCTGTCCTGAAATTGCTCACGGGAACGCTCACGCGGACTGGCGGCGAAGGGTCAGCGCACCCAGCGCCAGCGCGACCACGGCGTAGGCCGCGACCAATCCGACGTCGCGCCAGACCTCGCCTGTCTCACTCGAGGCCGCGACGGCCTGCATCGCGTCGACCGCGTAGGACAGCGGCAGCACGTCCGAGATCACCTCCAGCACCCGCGGGAGCGCGTCGCGCGGCACGAACAGCCCGCACAGCAGGAGCTGCGGGATCACCACGGCCGGCATGAACTGCACCGCCTGGAACTCGGTCCGGGCGAACGCCGAGACCAACAGTCCCAGGGCGGTGCCGAGGACCGCATCGACCACCGCCACGACCATCAGCATCCACACGGAGCCGACGACCGTGAGGTCGAGCAGCAAGACACACACTCCGACCGCGAGCGCGGACTGCGCCGCGGCGACGAGCCCGAACGCGATCGCGTAGCCGAGCAGGAAGTCGAGCTTGCCCATCGGCATCGCGAGCAGCCGCTCGAGGGTGCCCGACGTGCGCTCGCGCAACGTGGTCACCGAGGTGACCAGGAACATGATGATGAACGGGATCAGCGCCAGCAGCGCCGGGCCGAGTTTCGAGAACCCGTCGCCCGGGAGCCCGTCATACATCCACCAGAGCAGGGACATCAGTGCGAACGGCAGCACGAGCAGCATCGCCAGGGTCCGGTGGTCGCGTCGCAGCTGGGTCAGCACCCGGGTGGCGACCGCCGTCGTCGCGCGTGGGGTCACGGCGTTCATGACGCGACCTCCTCGTGGACCAGCGCCAGGAACGCGGACTCGATGTCGGCGGCGCCGGTGTTCGCGAGGAGTCCGTCCGGGGTGTCGTCGGCAATGAAGCGGCCCTCGCGCATCAGCAGCAGCCGGTCGCAACGCGACGCCTCGTCCATGACGTGGCTGGAGACCAGGACCGCAGCCCCCGCATCGGCGAGCGTGTGGAAGGTCTGCCACAGCTCCACGCGCAGGACCGGGTCGAGTCCGACCGTGGGCTCGTCGAGCACGAGCAGGGCCGGCTCATTGAGCAGGGCGACGGCCAGCGAGACCCGGGAGCGCTGGCCCCCCGAGAGGCGGCCGACCACCCGGTCGCGATGGTCGCCGAGGGCCACGAGGTCGACGCACTGGGAGACCCGTGCGCTGCCGACACCGAGGATCCGCGCGAAGAAACGGAGGTTCTCGGTGACGGTGAGGTCGTCATAGACGCTGGCCTGCTGGGTGACGTAGCCGATCTGGTCCCGCAGGGAGGAAGCGCCGGCAGGTTCGCCGAGCACCTCGATCGAGCCGGAGGTCAGCCGTTGCACCCCGACCAGCGAGCGCATCAGCGTGGTCTTGCCACACCCGGACGGTCCGAGCAGCCCGGTCACCTGTCCCGACGCCACGTCGAAGTCGAGTCCGCGCAGGACCTCGCTCCCGTCCCGGGTGACCTCCAGGGACCGCACTGTCACGACGTTTTTCATCATGTGATGAATTATGACCGCGCCATGAGCAGCCCGTCAAGGGGAAACGGTCAGGACCTCGCTCAGGGCAGCGGATCAGCGAGATAGCGCTGCAGCGTCGGGGCGTACGCCGCGACCAGTGGCTCGCTGCCCATCGAGGCCAGCGGCTCCACCTCGAGGACGTAGCGCAACATCACCACCCCGATCAGCTGGCTCGCGACCAGCGCGACCCGCCGCTGTGGCTCGTCGAGCCCGAGAGCCGGGCCGAGCGGACCGAGCACCACCCCGAGCAGTCCGTCGCGCAGCAGCTGGCGCCCCTCGGGTTCGAAGACACCACGCACCACCCCGAGCAGCGGCAGCCTGGCGTGCTCGTCGTCCCAGACCGACAAGAACGCACGCACCAGTCGCTCCCCCGCCCCGTCGAGGCCCCCCTCGAGCACCGGCGCCAGCGCCACCCGCGGATCGACCGGAAGCTGCAGGGCAGCTAGGAAGAGGTCCGGCTTGCTGTCGAAGTAGTGGTGCACCAGCGCCGGGTCGACCCCTGCGTCCGCAGCGATCGCACGCATCGAGGTGCCGCCCAGACCGCGCGTCGCGAACAGGCGCCTCGCGGAGGCCAGGATCTCGGCGCGGGTGTCTGGTGCTCCCGGTCGGCGCCCGCGGGCCTGGCTGCTCACGCGCTGCTCACTGGGTTCCGGCCCCGGCGAAGTGCAGCCTGCTGAACGCGAGCGCCTCGAGAAGCTCGGCCTCGCGCGCCTGCCTGGTGCCGGCCTTCCTGGTGTTGATCTCCGCGACGATGTGCCCCTCGAAGCCACGGTTGGCCAGCAGCTCCAGGAACGCACCACAGGGCTGGCTGCCGCGCCCCGGCACGAGGTGCTCGTCCTTGGCCGACCCGCTGCCGTCGGTCATGTGCACATGACGCAGGCGGCTGCCGAGCCGCTGCGCCATCTCGATCGGGTCCGAGTGCGCGGTGGCCGCGTGCGAGAGGTCGATCGTGGTGTTGGCGTAGGACTCCTCGGAGGGGTCCCAGCCGGGTTGGTAGACGTTCATCTCCCGGCGCGAGGTGGCCCGCCACGGATACATGTTCTCCACGGCGAAGGCGATCCCGGTGCGTCGTTCGAGGTCGGCGATGCCCTCCACGAAGTTGTCCGCGTAGTCGCGCTGCCAACGGAACGGAGGATGCACGACGACCACGTCGGCGTCGAGCGCAGCGGCCATCTCGGCACTGCGCTCGAGCTTGCCCCACGAGTCAGTGCCCCAGACCCGCTGGGTGATCAACAGGCACGGCGCGTGCACGGCGCACACGGGCATCTGGTGGTAGTCACGCAGCGAGCGGATCTTGTCGATGCTCTGGCTGACCACGTCGAGGCCGACCATCACCTCGACGGCGTCGTAGCCGAGCTTCTCGGCGTACTCGAAGGCGTGGGTGGTCGTCTCGGGGTAGACCGAGGCGCTCGAGAGTGCGAACAGCGGTGCCACGTCGTCAGCCTCAGCCGATCGCGCTGATCTGGTCGAGCCGGTCCAGGATCACGCCCTCGCGCAGTGCCCACGGGCAGATCTCGAGCTCCTCGAGGTCGAAGATGTCCATCACCGCCGCGGCCACCAGCGCCCCGGCGACCATCTGGTGCGCCCGGTTGCTGGAGACGCCAGGGAGCTGGGCGATCTCGTCGTTGTCCAGGTCCAGGAGCTTGGGGATCCACTCGGCAAGGTCGGCGGCCGGCAGGATGCGGCGTACGTGCGACCCCTCGCTGGAGGCTGCCGCACCACAGATGCGCGCGAGTGAACGGAGCGTCTTCGAGGTCGCCACCGCATGGTCCGGCGCACCACCGCGCAGAAGCGTTCCCGCGTCGTGGGCGATCGAGGTGCGGATCTGGGCACGCAGCTTGCGCAAGGCCTTGTCCTTCGGAGGTCCGTCGGCGAAGTGCTCCCGAGTGAGACGGCCCGCACCCAGCGGGAGTGACCACGCCACGTCGGGTGACTCGTCGTCACCACCGGCCACCTCGAGCGAGCCACCTCCGATGTCGAACACGGCGAGCCGGCCCGAGGACCAGCCGAACCACCGGCGTACGGCGAGGAAGGTGAGCCGGGCCTCGTCCTCACCGGGGAGGACCTTGATCTCCACACCGGTGCGCTCCTCGACGTGCGAGAGCACCTCGTCGCAGTTGTCCGCGTCGCGGACCGCAGAGGTGGCGAAGGAGAAGATCTCCTCGCAGCCCTTGTCCTCCGCGAGTGCCAGGGCGTTCCCGACGAACTCGGTGAGCGCGGCCACACCCTTGTCGGTGACGGAGCCGTCCTTGTCGAGGTGCTCGGCCAGCCGCAGCGGCTCCTTGTAGGAGGAGGCCGGCATCGGCGCCGCGCCGCGGTAGGCGTCGACGACGAGCAGATGCCCCGTGTTGGAGCCGATGTCGAGCACACCGAGGCGCATGACAGGAGGCTACCGGGGTGAGGGGTGGCGGACCTCCATCCCGCGGCCGCATAGGCTGATCCTCGTGCCAGAGGTCGATCTCGTCTTTCCCCGCGCCTGGATCGAGTTCCAGGACCCGGCCGACGACGGGCAGGTCTTCCGCTGCGACCTCACCTGGCTGACCTCGAGCTGGACGTGCATCTTCGGAAACGGCTGCCCGGGCATCTACGCGGAGGCTCCTGACGCCGGCTGCTGCACGCTCGGGGCGCACTTCTCCGACAAGGCCGACGAGAAGCGGGTCGCGGCCTGGGTCGACCGGCTCGACGACGCGACCTGGCAGCGCCGGCCGGAGGCGCTCAACAAGCGCGGCGAAGTCAAGCGGTCGGGCTGGACAGAGACCGACGAGGAGGGCGACCGGAAGACGAAGGTCTCCGGTGGGGCCTGCATCTTCCACAACGCCCGCGACTTCGAGGGCGGCTACGGCTGCGCCCTGCACGCACTCGCGCTGAAAGAGGACGTGCACTTCGTCGAGACCAAGCCGGACGTCTGCTGGCAGCTGCCGTTGCGACGCACCTTCAGGAACGTCGAGCGGCACGACGACACCACCTATCTGGAGGTGAGCATCGGCGAGTACGACCGCCGTGGCTGGGGTGCCGGCGGCCACGACCTCGACTGGTACTGCTCGGGCAACACCGAGGCCCACGTCGGCCTCGAACCCGTCTACCTGTCGAGCGCGACCGAGCTGGTCACGATGATGGGACAGCCGGCCTACGACGTGCTCGCCGCGAAGTGCGAGGCCCATCTGCGCTCGCGCTCTGCGCTCGCGCTGCACCCCGCGTCGCCCGCACCGCACCACTGACCTGGCCGGTCGTTCCCCGACCGCCTCCGACCCCGGTGTCCGGTGACGATCCGGCTCGGGTGAGAATCAACTATGCGTCTCGATCACATCGTCTTCGCGGCTGGTCCAGGAGGACTCGCCGGCACGACGGAGCGCCTCTCGGCACTACTCGGTGAGGACTTCGTCACCGGCGGCATCCACCCCCGTTTCGGCACCCGCAACTCGATCCTGCCCCTGACCGACGGCACCTACTTCGAGGTCGTCGAAGTCCTCGACCACCCCGCGTCGGACAAGGCGCCCTTCGGCCAGGCCGTGCGCGCCCGTTCCGAGCTCGGCGGTGGCTGGCTCGGCTGGGTCGTCGCCGTCGACGACCTCACACCGTTCGAGGCTCGCATCGGCCGAGAGGCCGTCAACGGCAACCGGCACCGTCCCGACGGTGTCGAGCTGCTCTGGAGGCAGCTCGGCGTCAGGGGCCTGCAGGCCGACCCGCAGCTGCCGTTCTTCATCGAGTGGAACATCGAGCCCGGCAACCACCCGAGCGTCGGGGCGACCGGCAACGTCTCCCTGGAGTGCCTCGAGATCGCCGGCGACCCTGCGCGCGTCTCGGAGTGGCTCGGCCAACCGGTCGAGCAGCCCCTCGAGGACATCAAGGTGGAGTGGGTCGCACCCCACGGCACCCCGGGCATCGTGGCGGCGAACTTCCAGACGTCCAACGGCCTCGTCCGCCTCTGAGCGTCCCGTGCCCGAGCACTCCCCGGGCGCCATTGCGAGCCCCAACATCTGGCAGCACCCGGACGTCTACGAGATCGAGAACCGGGCCGTCGACCGCGCAGGGGTGATCACGGACCTGATGCATCGACTGGCGTCGTGGTCCGGGCGCGACGTCCTCGACGTGGGCTGCGGCACCGGCTTCCACCTCCCGCTCTTCGCCGGGACCGCCCGGTCGGTCATCGGCGTCGAGCCGCACCGTGACCTGGCCGCGATCGCCCGTCGGCGGGTGCGCCGGCTCGAGCAGGTCTCCGTGCTGCACGCCTCGGCCACCTCGCTCCCCCTGCCAGACACCTCGGTCGACGTCGCGCACGCCCGCTGGGCCTACTTCTTCGGACCCGGTTGCGAACCCGGGCTGGCCGAGCTCGAACGCGTCATGCGCCCCGGAGGACGGACGTTCGTGATCGACAACGACCCGTCGCGGTCCACCTTCGGTGCGTGGTTCCGGCGCGGTTACCCCGACGTCGACCACGTGGAGGTGGCGCAGTTCTGGGCGGACCATGGCTGGGAGCGGCATCCGCTGGAGATGGCGTGGACGTTCGACTCGCGCGAGGATCTCGAGGCCGTCGTACGCATCGAGTTCGCCGCTGAGGTCGCCGAGGAGATCCTGGCCGGCTACGCCGGCACGGGCGTCGACTACGCCGTCAACGTGTGGACCCGGGGCTACTGACGCTCAGACGCGCAGGCTCGAGGCGCGGACGACCAGGGACGGCTCCAGCATCCGGCCCGGGTCGCCGATCGGCTTGTGGGCGAGCACCAGGTGCAGGATCCGGACCAGCTCGACCGCGACCTCCTCGAGCGGGTGCCGCACCGAGGTGAGCCCCGGCCAGGTGACCTGGGCGGCGAGCGAGTCGTCGAAGCCGACGACGCCGATGTCCGCACCGGGTCGCAGTCCACGCTCCGCGCAGGCGTGGAGCACGCCGAAGCCGAGGGTGTCGCTGGCGCAGACGAAGCCGGTGACCGAGGGGTCCGCGAGCAGGTCGTGGGTCGCCATCCGGGCGGCGTCGACGTTGTCGGTGATGCGTACGCCGAGACCGGTCACGTCCAGGCCGGCCGTGCGCATGGCCGACTCCCAGCCACTTCGGCGGTCCTCGCCGATGCGGGACGTCTTCTCCCAACCCAGCCACGCGATCCGCTGGTGACCCTGCTCGAGCAGGTGCTCGGTCGCGATCCGGGCGCCGTGGGCTCCGTCCACGTCGGTCCACGCATGGTCGGCGTCGGGCTCGTCCCACGGCCGGCCGAAGGCCACGAACGGTGCTCCCCGCTCCTGGAGGAATGCCGACTGCGGGGTGCCGGCATAGGTGTCGGTGACCACGAAGGCGTCCACCGCGGTCGAGCGGAGCAGGTCGTCGTAGCCGTCGAGCGGGTCGTCGGGGTCCCCGAAGAAGAGCAGCACGTGGTGGCCGGTGCGCGACGCCGCCTCCACCAGGCTGTGCAGGAACCGGTCCATCAAGGCGTTGGTGGTGCCCTCCTGGGCGAGCTCGAAGCGCAGGCCGATCAGGTGGGAGGCACCGCTGCGCAGCTGACGGGCCGCCCGGTTGGGCGAGTAGCCGAGCCGATCGATCACCGACTGCACCCGCTCGAGAGTCTCGGAGCGAAGCAGGTCGGGGTTGTTGAGCGCGTTGGACACCGTCTGCCGTGAGACGCCAGCCTCGTCGGCCACCGTCGCCAGGGTCGAGGGCACCTGGTGGCGACCTCGTGTCGTGTCGGGCCGGCTGACGGGCTCGCTCATCACTCTCCCCGGACTCTCTGGATCGTTCCAATGCTAGAGGACCGATCGCCTGCCGGCGCACCCGACTCGACACGAACACGTGTTCGAGCACGTGGTGCGCCGAAGTGTCGGTGCCCTCGCCTAGCGTTCGGGGCATGGCGCAGAACAGCGGGCGGACCGCACCCAAGGCCCCCCGGACGACCTACCACTGCAACGAGTGCGGCTGGGAGGCGATGAAGTGGGTCGGACGCTGCGGCGAGTGCCAGGCCTGGGGCACGGTGGTGGAGAAGTCGGCGCCCAGGAGCCGGGTGCAGGCGGGTCCGGTGACCGCGCCGGCTCGGCCGATCGGCGAGGTGCCGATCGAGGACTCCAGGTCGCGCACCAGCGGCGTGCCCGAGCTCGACCGCGTGCTCGGCGGCGGGCTGGTGCCCGGTGCCGGCATCCTGATCGCCGGCGAGCCGGGCGTCGGCAAGTCCACGCTGCTGCTCGAGGTGGCCTCCCAGATGGCCCGGCAGAAGCAGCGGGTCCTCTACGTCACCGGCGAGGAGTCCGCCGCCCAGGTGCGCATGCGCGGGGATCGCACCGGTGCGATCCAGGACGAGCTCTACCTCGCGGCCGAGACCGATCTCGGCGCCGTGCTCGGCCACGTCGAGGAGGTCAAGCCGACGCTGCTCGTCGTCGACTCCGTGCAGACCATCAGCGCCAGCGACGTCGACGGGGTCCCCGGAGGAGTCACCCAGGTCAAGGAGGTCTCGGCCGCGCTGCTCCGGATGGCCAAGCTCCGCAACATCACGCTGGTGATCATCGGCCACGTGACGAAGGACGGCACGATCGCGGGTCCGCGGGTGCTCGAGCACCTCGTCGACGTGGTGCTGCACTTCGAGGGCGAGCGCACCTCGCGCCTCCGGATGCTCCGGGCGGTCAAGAACCGGTTCGGCCCGGTCGACGAGGTCGGCTGCTTCGACCTCTCCGCGGAGGGGATCGTGGCGATCACCGACCCGACCGGCCTGTTCCTCGACGCCCTGCGCGGTCCGGTCCCCGGCACCTGCGTGGCCGTCGCGCTCGAGGGCCGGCGACCACTGCTCAGCGAGGTGCAGGCGCTGGTCACGCACACCACGTCCGAGCGCCCACGTCGCACGACGTCCGGCGTCGACTCCTCCCGGGTCGCGATGATCCTGGCCGTGCTGCAGCAGCACGCCGGCGTCCGGCTGCACCAGCACGACGTGTTCGTCTCCAGTGTCGGCGGGGCCAGGCTCACCGAGCCGAGCAACGACCTCGCCATCGCCCTGGCGATCACCTCGGCCTGGCGCGGGAAGGCCCTGGGGCGCAACGTGGCCGCCATCGGAGAACTCGGCCTCTCCGGTGAGCTGCGCCGGGTCCGCGACGTCGGCGTACGCCTTGCCGAGGCCGGCCGGATGGGGTTCAGGTCAGCCGTGGTCCCCGCCCAGACCTCGGACACCGCAGGCAGCAGCCGGGTCCTGGACGGCATGCGAGTCGTCGACGTCGACCACATCGCCCGGGCGCTGACCCTGCTGGGCATCGGTTCGGAGAGCGCGCGAGGGGACGAGACCCGCCGACAGCTGCCCTGACTCGCCGGCTCAGGCGCCGGAGGAGGGCCGGGTCCCTCTAGACTTCCCGGGTGGCTTCCCCCGAACGGCTCGATGACGCCGCCCGCCTGCGCGAGACCCTGGCGCGGATCGCTCCCGGCACGTCGTTCCGCGACGGTCTCGACCGCATCCTCCGCGGACGCACCGGCGCCCTGATCGTGGTCGGACACGACAACGACGTGGAGGGCATCCTGACCGGTGGCTTCAACCTCGACGTCCCGTTCGCGCCGACCGCCCTGCGCGAGCTCGCCAAGATGGACGGCGCGATCGTGCTGGACCGCGACATCTCGCGCATCTACCGGGCCAACGTCCACCTGATGCCCGACCACACCATCCCGTCGGAGGAGACCGGCACCCGGCACCGCACCGCCGACCGGGTGGCGAAGCAGACCGGGGCCCCGGTGATCTCGGTGTCCCAGTCGATGCAGATCATCGCGGTCTACGTCGGCGCCATCCGCTACGTCCTCGAGGACTCCGGCAGCATCCTGGCCCGCGCCAACCAGGCGCTCGCGACCCTGGAACGCTACAAGGTGCGGCTCGACGAGGTCTCCAGCACTCTGTCCGCCCTCGAGATCGAGGACCTGGTCACCGTCCGCGACGTCGCGGTGGTGGCACAGCGACTCGAGATGGTCAGCCGGATCGCCCGGGAGATCGACGACTACGTCAACGAGCTCGGCACCGACGGGCGGCTGCTCTCGCTCCAGCTCGAGGAGCTGGTCACCGGGGTCGAGGCCGAGCGTGGCCTGGTCGTGCGTGACTACCAGGCCGGCGGTCGGCGTACCCAACCTGCCGACGAGGTGCTGGCCGAGCTCGAGGGGTTGCTGCCCACGGAGCTGGTGGACATCGCGGCGGTCGCCAAGTCGCTCGGCCTGGGCCAGGGTGAGCACCTCGATGGCGCGGTCACCCCGCGCGGTCACCGCCTGCTCGCCAAGGTCCCCCGGCTTCCACCGGCGGTCGTGGACCGGTTGGTGGAGCACTTCGAGACCCTGCAGAAGCTGCTCTCCGCGAGCGTCGAGGACCTGCAGGCAGTCGAGGGCGTGGGCGAGCTGCGGGCCCGCAGCGTGCGCGAGGGCCTCTCCCGGCTCGCGGAGTCGAGCATCCTCGAGCGCTACGTCTGAGGCAGCCGCTGAGCCTGCGAGGCGGCGTGGCCGAAGAGATCGAGGAGCGTCGACTCAGGACCGAAGCGCAGCGAGGAGCTGAGTGACGCGTCTCGAAATCTGAGCTCCGCCTCAGGGTTTCTTGCTCGGCCCGGCCTTCGGTGAGGCCACCGGACGCCGCGATGTGGCAGCCGAGGGCTGGCGGGCGCCGGCGCTCGCCGTGGCGCTCGGCCGCGGCTTGGGTGTCTGGGTGACGTAGAGCGTGGGCGGCTGGGTCACCTCGAACTGCACGTCGGTCGGCGCCGAGCCCAGAGCGGCCGCGTAGACGTGGTAGAACCCCGGCAGGGCCCAGGCGAGCTGGCCCGTGCACTTGTCGTCGGAGCGGCGTCCGCTCCAGATCACCGGGACTTCGACCGGCTCGCCACTGCGCACCACCACCGAGGTCGTCGGGATCGCGTCGGGGCAGTCCTGGCTGGACCAGATCCGGTCCTCACCGGACTCGATCTTGACCACCATGCTCTCCGGCGAGACGCCGAAGGTGCAGGCCGGCTGGGTGCCCTGGAGCTGCAGCCGGATCACGATCGGGGCTCCGACCCACGCCCGTGGAATGTCGGGGAGGACGCCGACCTCCTCGTCGCGGCACTCGCCGCTGGGCGGGAGCAGCGGGACCTTGGCCTTGCTGCGAAGCTTCCCGGACGGCGCCACCGGCCCGGCCGTGACCGGCGCGGGCGGGGCCTGCGTGCTCGATGAGTTGTTGGCCTGGATCGCCTCGCTGCCCGGGTCGTCCACACCGGTGCCACCGACGAGCTTGGCCACGCCGAGGACGAGGAGCAGGGCAAGGCCGAGCACCATGCTGCGGCGCACCCAGTAGACGCGTCGCGGCAGACGTCCACGCGGATGCGTCACCGAGCCCATGGGCGTCACCGTAGTCAGCGCCGGGGCGCGCACGCGAGTGCAACGCCGAGAGGGCCCGGCAATGCCGGGAGTGGACCCCCCGAGTTGCGCTGCAGACGGCCGCCGGGGCAGCGTAGGCCGCCGGATGGACACCCTGCACCGACCGCTTCTCGAGTGGTACGACGACCACGCCCGCGACCTGCCCTGGCGCGGCCCCGGCGCCACCCCCTGGGCGGTGATGGTCTCGGAGTTCATGCTCCAGCAGACGCCGGTCGCGCGGGTGCTCCCGGTCTTCGGCAGCTGGATGACCACCTGGCCCACACCGGCCGCGCTGGCGGCCGCACCGAGCGGCGAGGCCGTCCGGGCGTGGGGACGGCTCGGCTACCCACGCCGGGCGCTGAGACTGCACGCCGCGGCCACGGCCATCCTCGAGCACCACGACGGCGAGGTGCCCCCGACCTATGACGACCTGATCGCACTGCCGGGCGTCGGTGACTACACGGCCAGTGCGATCGCGTCGTTCGCCTTCGGTGCAAGCCATGCGGTGCTGGACACCAACGTGCGCCGGGTCCTGGCCCGTGCGGTCACCGGCGTGGAGTTCCCCGCGACCTCCGTGAGCAAGGCCGAGCGCGCGCTGGCCGCGTCACTCGTGCCGGCTGAGCAGCCGGCGACGTGGGCCGTTGCCGTGATGGAGCTCGGTGCCCTGGTCTGCACGGCGGCTGCTCCGAAGTGCCCGGCCTGCCCGGTCAGTGACCAGTGCGCGTGGAACACCGGCGGGCGCCCGGCGTACGACGGGCCACCGCGCCGCGGCCAGGCCTGGGCAGGCACCGACCGCCAGGTCCGGGGCCGACTGATGGCCGTGCTCCGGGACGCGGAAGGCAGTGTGGCGCGTGCGCGCCTGGACGCCGTCTGGTCGGACGTGGCCCAGCGGGAGCGAGCCCTGCAGAGCCTGCTCGACGACGGGTTGCTCGTCGAGAGTCAGGGCAGGTACTCCCTCCCCGACTGACCCCCCAACCCGCCGACCCGTCGCAACTGAAAGGCACAGAAACGCCGAGCCGTCGCATCTGAAAGTTTCAGATGCGACGGCTCGGCGTGTTCTTGCTTTCAGATGTGGTGGGTCAGTCGTTCTTCGCCACGTCCACCGGGCCGTCGCTGTCGTCCGGGCCGCCTACGACCTCCACCTCGAGGGGCAGTGAGTCGGGGAGCTCGCCCTTGGCGCTGCCCTGGAAGGTGAACTGCGCCTCGGCGCCCTCACCCTCGACGTCGACCAGCACGATCTGCCCGGGGCCGACCTCACCGAAGAGCATCTTCTCGGCGAGCACGTCCTCGATCTCGCGCTGGATCGTGCGGCGCAGAGGACGGGCACCGAGCACCGGGTCGAACCCACGCGTGGCGAGCAGGTCCTTGGAGGCCTGGGTCAGCTCGAGGGACATGTCGCGGTCCTTCATCCGCAGCTCGACCGAGGCGATCATGTTGTCCACCATGGAGACGATCTGCTCCTTGGTCAGCGGCGGGAACACGATGATCTCGTCGACACGGTTGAGGAACTCCGGCCGGAAGTGCTGCTTGAGCTCCTCGGTGACCTTGTTCTTCATCCGGTCGTAGGTGCCGGAGTCGCCCTGCTGGTTGAAGCCCAGGCTGACACCCTTGGAGATGTCGCGGGTGCCGAGGTTGGTGGTCATGATGATCACGGTGTTCTTGAAGTCGATCACCCGGCCCTGGCTGTCGGTCAGGCGACCTTCCTCCAGGATCTGCAACAGGCTGTTGAAGATGTCGGGGTGAGCCTTCTCGACCTCGTCGAAGAGCACCACGGAGAACGGCTTGCGGCGCACCTTCTCGGTGAGCTGGCCGCCCTCCTCGTAGCCGACGTAACCGGGAGGTGAGCCGAAGAGCCGCGAGACGGTGTGCTTCTCGCTGAACTCCGACATGTCGAGCTGGATGAGCGCGTCCTCGTCGCCGAAGAGGAACTCGGCGAGCGTCTTGGACAGCCAGGTCTTTCCGACACCCGAGGGCCCCGCGAAGATGAACGAGCCACCGGGACGCTTGGGGTCCTTGAGACCGGCTCGGGTACGACGGATCGCCCGGCTGAGCGCCTTGACGGCCTCTTCCTGGCCGATGACGCGCTTGTGCAGCTCGTCCTCCATCTTGAGCAGCCGGGTGGACTCCGCCTCGGACAGCTTCACGATCGGGATACCGGTCGCGACCGCGAGGACCTCGGCGATGAGCTCCTCGTCGACCTCGGCCACCACGTCCATGTCACCGGCACGCCACTGCTTCTCGCGCTCACCCTTGGCCAGGATCAGCTGCTTCTCCTCGTCACGCAGACGGGCAGCGGCCTCGAAGTCCTGGCCGTCGATGGCGCCTTCCTTGCGACGGCGTACGTCGGCGATCTTCTCGTCGAACTCACGCAGGTCCGGCGGAGCGGTCATCCGCCGGATCCGCAGCCTCGAGCCGGCCTCGTCGATCAGGTCGATCGCCTTGTCGGGCAGGAACCGGTCGGAGATGTAGCGGTCGGCCAGCGTCGCCGCCGAGACCAGGGCCTCGTCGGTGATCGTGACCCGGTGGTGCGCCTCGTAGCGGTCGCGCAGTCCCTTGAGCATCTCGATGGTGTGTGCGATCGAGGGCTCGTTGACCTGGATCGGCTGGAACCGCCGCTCGAGGGCGGCGTCCTTCTCGAGGTGCTTGCGGTACTCGTCCAGGGTGGTGGCACCGATCGTCTGCAGCTCGCCACGGGCCAGCATCGGCTTGAGGATGCTGGCGGCGTCGATCGCGCCCTCGGCCGCGCCGGCACCGACGAGGGTGTGGATCTCGTCGATGAACAGCACGATGTCACCACGGGTGCGGATCTCCTTGAGGACCTTCTTCAGGCGCTCCTCGAAGTCACCGCGGTAGCGCGAGCCCGCGACCAGGGCACCCAGGTCGAGGGTGTAGATCTGCTTGTCCTTGAGCGTCTCGGGCACGTCGCCGCGGACGATGTCCTGGGCCAGGCCCTCGACGATCGTCGTCTTGCCGACGCCGGGCTCGCCGATCAGGACCGGGTTGTTCTTCGTGCGGCGCGACAGGATCTGCATCACGCGCTCGATCTCCGGGCCGCGGCCGATGACGGGGTCGAGCTTGCCCTCCTTGGCGGCCTGGGTCAGGTTGCGGCCGAACTGGTCGAGCACCAGCGAGCTGGAGGGAGCGGTCTCGGGCGCCGTGCCCGCCGTCTGCTGCTCCTTGCCCTGGTAGCCCGACAGCAGCTGGATGACCTGCTGGCGTACCCGGTTGAGGTCCGCACCGAGCTTGTGCAGGACCTGCGCGGCCACGCCCTCGCCCTCGCGGATCAGGCCGAGCAGGATGTGCTCGGTGCCGATGTAGTTGTGGCCGAGCTGCAGCGCCTCGCGCAAGGACAGCTCGAGGACCTTCTTGGCACGCGGGGTGAAGGGAATGTGGCCGCTGGGCGCCTGCTGCCCCTGGCCGATGATCTCCTCGACCTGGGCGCGCACGGCCTCCAGCGAGACGCCGAGGCTCTCCAGCGCCTTGGCGGCGATGCCGTCGCCCTCGTGGATCAGGCCGAGCAGGATGTGCTCGGTGCCGATGTAGTTGTGCGAGAGCATGCGGGCCTCTTCCTGGGCCAGCACGACGACTCGTCGGGCTCGGTCGGTGAACCGCTCGAACATGGGCTACTCCTCAAGATCCGCAGGGTCGACACGTGCGACCCGCACTGCCGGTTCAACCCTTCCAACAGCCTACGTGTTCCTGACCAAGAGGGTTATCGCTGTCAGCGAACAGGTCACAGGACGTCCTCGGGCCGGTCGGGACGGGTCATCCGGAACGCCTCGGGCGGACGGCCCCACTCGTCACGGCCCAGGCGGGACACCGGTCGCAGGAGCTCGATGGCCGGGTGGCCTTCCACGAGCACGTCGTCGCGGACCGTGATCGCGGTGACCGCCCCGAACACGACGAACGCGTGACCGACCTCCACGATGCGGTCCAGGCGGCACTCGATCGAGGCCGGCGACTCGGCCACACGCGGCGGGCCGACCGTCTCAGACGGCTCGGTGGTGATCCCGAGCAGCGCCGCCTCGTCGTCACCGCGTTCGAACGGCGCGCTGCTGGCGTTGATCTGCTCCAGCAGGGACTCGGCCGAGAAGCTGATCACGAACTCGCCGGTGTCCTCGATGTTGCGCACCGTGTCCTTGCGTCCCAACGAGCTGAACAGCACCACGGGAGGCCGGCCGCTGGCGACGGTGAAGAAGGAGTGCGGGGCGAGGTTGCCGCGTCCGTCGGTGTCGAGGGTCGAGACCCAGGCAATCGGGCGGGGCACCACCAGGGACGTCAGCAACCGGTAGGCGTTGACCCCTTCCGCGAACGGGTCGAAGACTGAACGAGAAGCAGTGTCTGGCACCGGGCCAGACTAGGGCGGCTCCAGCCTTCCGGCTCGTCCGGACGCGACACCACCCCCGCGCGAGCGAACTGGCTCCCTTGCGCGAGGGTGGTCGTCGAGTGTCGGATCAGTGAGCGGCGGCGTACGCCTCGCGCACCTCGGCGGAGACCCGGCCACGTTCGGGAACGTCGAAGCCGTTGTTCCGCGCCCAGGCGCGGATCTCGGAGGGGGCGGCACCGCTGGCAGCCTGCTTGGTGGCGCTGCGGCGGCCTCCACGGCTGCTCACCGCGCGCGCATGGCCGACGTAGGGGGCGAGCGCGTCACGGAGTGCGCGCGCGTTCTTCTTATTCAGGTCGATGGCATATTCCTTGCCGTCGAGGCCGAATGAGACAGTTTCCTCGGCATCGCTCTGGTCGATGTCGTCGACCAACACGATGTGAACCTTCTGAGCCATGTGGATTGCCGTCCTACGGGTTTGGTTAAACCGGGTGGTTCCCGATTCCCGAGTTGGACACTAACAGACCACTATCTGAGAACCGAGTTCTCACTCCGGGCGAAGTAACGGAAACAGAATCGTTTCGCGAATACCGACGCCCGTGAGCAGCATGATCAGCCGGTCGACCCCCAGGCCCAGGCCCCCGGCCGGCGGCATGCCGTACTCCATCGCCTTGAGGAAGACCTCGTCGAGCTCCATCGCTTCCGGATCCCCCTGCGCTGCAAGCCTCGACTGGGCTTCCAGGCGTTGGCGCTGCAGCACCGGGTCGTTGAGCTCGGAGTACGCCGGCGCGAGCTCCACCCCGTTGATGATCAGGTCCCACGCCTCGTTGAGACCGGCTTTGCTGCGGTGCGGCTTGGCCAGCGGTTTGACGGCGGCGGGATAATCCATCACAAAGGTGGGATTGATCAGATGGTCCTCGACGAGTTGCTCGTAGAGCTCCACCACAATCTCTTCGGATCCCCATTTCGGTTGCAAATCGACACCGTGTGTCTCCGCATACTTGCGCAGGCTTTCTGCTGATGTTTCAACAGTGACATCTTCACCCACTGCCTCGGAGACCAGGTCGAGGATCGAGGCCTGGCGCCATTCACCCTCGAGATCGATCTCCGAGCCGTCGCGACCGGGTACGACGGTGCGCCGGACCGCCCTCGCGGCGTCCACCACCAGTGCTTTGGTCAGCTCCATCATCGTGAACTGGTCGCCGTAGGCCTCGTAGGCCTCGAGCATGGAGAACTCGGCCGCGTGGGTGGAGTCGAGGCCCTCGTTGCGGAACGTGCGTCCGATCTCGTAGACCTTCTCGACACCGCCGATCATCGCCCGCTTCAGGTCGAGCTCGAGCGCGATCCGCAAGAGCATCGGCTGGTCGAGTGCGTTCAGGTGGGTGCGGAACGGTCGCGCGGCGGCCCCGCCGTTGGTGAGCTGGAGGATCGGGGTCTCCACCTCGACGTAGCCGCGTTCGTCGAGGGTCCGACGCAGGCTGCGCAGGACGGTGGCCTTGGTGCGCACCATCTCGCGCGCCTCGGGCCGGATCATCATGTCGACGTAGCGCAGGCGGATGCGAGCCTCGTCGGAGAGCGGCCGGTGCTCGTTGGGCAGCGGCCGCAAGGTCTTGGCGGCCAGCTCCCAGTCGGTCACGGAGACCGACAGCTCACCTCGGCGGCTGGTGATCACCTCGCCTCGCACAGCCAGCAGGTCACCGATGTCGACCAGGGCCTTGAACTCGGCGAGCGAGTCCTCACCGACGTCGGCGAGGCTGAGCATGACCTGGAGCTCGGCACCGTTGCCCTCGCGCAGCTTGGCGAAGCAGAGCTTGCCGGTGTTGCGCTGGAAGATCACCCGCCCGGCGATCGCCACCTGCTGACCGGTGCGAGTGTCCGGCTCGAGCTCGCCGGCCTCGAGGGAGGCGTCGTAGTGCTCGCGAACCTCCTGGATCGTGTGGCTGCGCTCGACGCCGATCGGGTAGGCCTCGCGCCCGGAGTCCAGCAGCCGCTGCCGTTTGTCGAGGCGGACCTGCATCTGCTCGGGCAGGTCGTCGCCCTGGGTCTCCGGTCGGGCCGCGGGCTGGTCGTTCATGGCGGACAGGCTACTTTGCGCTCCCCCGACGGTTGACGTGAGGAGCAGGGCAATGAAGGCAGCTGTCTGTCACCAGGCAGAGCTGGCGGTCATGGAGCGGCCGGACCCGGTCCCAGGACCCGGACAGGTCCTGCTCGAGGTGGCCCGCGCCGGCATCTGCGGCTCGGACCTGCACGCGCGCAAGCACGCCGACCAGCTGGCCGACCTGGCCTCCGCGATCGGCTATGACGACGTCATGCGTCCCGACGAGCAGGTGGTGATGGGCCACGAGTTCAGCGGGCGGGTGCTCGACTACGGCCGCTCCACGCGCCAGGCGTGGGCCAGCGGGACGCCGGTGGTGTCGCTGCCGATGATCCGGATGGGCGACAAGGTGCAGATGACCGGCCTGTCGGCGAAGGCACCTGGTGCGTACGCCGAGCGCGTGCTCGTGCAGGAGTCCCTGACGATGGAGATCCCCAACGGCCTGGACGTCGAGACGGCTGCCCTCACCGAGCCGATGGCGGTCGCCTGGCACGCCGTACGCCGAAGCCGGGTGCGCAAGCGGGAGACGGCCGTCGTCATCGGCTGTGGACCGATCGGGCTGGCAGTGATCCTGATGCTGAAGGCGCGTGGAGTCCGGACGGTGGTCGCGAGCGACTTCTCCCCTGGACGCCGAGCCCTGGCCGAGCAGTGCGGCGCCGACGTCGTCATCGACCCCGGCGAGGGGTCGCCGTGGACCAGCTTCGAGCAGAGCAGCTACCTGACCGATGCCAACGACCTCTTCGACCTGGCCCTCGACACGATGGGCAAGCTCCGCAGGGTGCCGAGGCTGCCGTGGTGGCAGGTCATGCGCGCCGCCGAAGCCGCCGGAGCCACCCCCAGCGGTCCGGTCGTCTTCGAGTGCGTCGGGGTGCCCGGGATCATCAGCGAGATCGTGAACAACGCGCCGCTGGCGTCGCGGGTCGTCGTCGTGGGTGTGTGCATGGAGCCCGACACGTTCCAGCCTGCCATGGCGATCAACAAGGAGATCGACCTGCGGTTCGTCTTCGCCTACCAGCCCCACGAGTTCCACGAGGCCCTGCACCTGATCGCGGACGGGAAGGTCGACCCGACCCCGCTCGTCACCGGGACTGTCGGCCTCGGGGGTGTCGGCACCGCCTTTGACGCCCTCGGCGACCCGGAGCGGCACGCGAAGATCCTGATCGACCCGGGGAGCGCGGTCACGACGGTGTGAGCTGTGGGGCCCCGGTCTCCACAAATGTTGGGTTGTGACGTCCGGATGATCCCTCTCGACGTCCGGACCCAACATTTGTTGGGTTGGGCGGCCCCGTCTCACGCGTTCCGCTGAAAGACCATCTCCAGTCCGAGCAGGGTGAGCCAGGGCTGGTGGGCGGTGAAGGAGCGGCACTCCTCGACCACGATCGGGGCGAGACCCCCGGTGGCGATGACGTGCACCGTGTCGGTCGGCACGTCGAGCTCCTCGATCATCCGGCCGACGATCCCGTCGACCGCGCTCGCGAAGCCGAAGACCATCCCGGACTGGAGCGCCTCGACGGTGTTCTTGGCGATCACCGTGCGCGGCCTGAGCAGCTCCACCTTGCGCAGTTGGGCACCCCGTCGGCCGAGCGCCTCCAGGGAGATGTCGATGCCCGGGGCGATGGCGCCGCCGACGTACTCACCCCGGGGGCTGACCACGTCGAAGGTGGTGGCGGTGCCGAAGTCGACGACGATCGCCGGTCCGTCGTAGAGGCTGGCGGCAGCGAGGGCGTTCACCACCCGATCGGCGCCGACCTCGCGCGGGTTGTCCATCAGCACGGGTACGCCGGTGCGCACGCCCGGCTCGACGACGACGTTCGGCAGCGTCCCGTAGTGGCGCACCAGCATGTCGCGCCACTCGTGCAGCACCGCCGGCACGGTCGCGCACACGGCGATCCCGTTCACCTGGTCGGAGACGTTGCTCTCGCGGAGCAGGCCTTTCAGGAGGACCGCCCACTCGTCCGCCGTGCGACGCTCGTCGGTCGCCACCCGCCAGTGGTCGAGCACATCACCGTCGGAGATCAGCCCGATCACGGTGTGGGAGTTGCCGATGTCGGCGCAGAGCAGGGTCATGAGAGGTCCATCCCGAGGTCGAAGACGATCACCGAGTGGGTCAACGCGCCGACGGAGATGAAGTCGACACCTGTCGCGGCCACCGCACTCGCGCGTTCCAGGGTCAGGCCGCCGGAGGCCTCGAGGGTGGCCCCGGTGGACTGATGCCGGTCGTTGATCCGCACGGCTTCGGCCATCTCGTCGTCGGTCATGTTGTCGAGAAGGATCCGCTTGCAGCCGACATCGAGCAACTCACGGAGCTGGTCGAGGTCGGTGACCTCCACCTCGACCGGCACCGACGGATGGGCCGCGCGGACCGCCTCGAACGCGGGAACCACCCCACCGGCCGCAACCACGTGGTTGTCCTTGACCATCGCCATGTCGCTCAGGGAGAACCGGTGGTTGACGCCACCGCCGCAGCGCACGGCGTACTTCTGCAGCGACCGGAGGTTGGGCAGCGTCTTGCGCGTGTCCAGCACCCGAGCCCTCGTGCCCTCGAGGGCGGCAACCCAGCGTGCGGTGGCGGTCGCGACCCCGGACAGGTGCGAGGCGAAGTTCAGCGCGGTCCGTTCGGCGGTCAAAAGCCCCCGCGTCGGGCCGGAGACCCGCATCACCACCTCGCCCGCCTCGACGACCGTGCCGTCGGCGACGCGGTCGGTGACCGACGCCTCGTCGCCGAGGACGTAGGCGAAGGCGAGCGCGGCCACGCCCAACCCGGCGACGACGCCCGCCTCACGCGCTGCGAAGTCGGCGACACCCCTGGCCTCGGCCGGGATGGTCGCAGCGCTGGTGATGTCCTCGCTGCGGCCGGGCAGGTCCTCGTCGAGGGCGCTGACCACCTCGTCGTAGACAGCCCGCGCGTCGAGCCCAGCTGCAGCGAGCTCGTCGAGGAGGTGCGACGGCAGCTTCTCGAACGGCGTGCGTGCGTTCACGGGGTGGTCCTCTCGTCCTGCGGCAGCACGTCGGTCGGCGCTGTGGAGTGGAAGGACACCTCGAGCCCTGCCGACGCCAGTCGCGCGTCGACGTGGCCGGACCAGTGGGCGTCGTCGCGGTCGGGGAAGTCCTCGCGCCAGTGCGACCCGCGCGTCTCCTCGCGCAGCCGGGCGGCCTCGGTGAGGGCGGTGCTGATCGTCAGCAGGTTGGTCGCCTCCCAGGCCCGGGTGCCGATCTCGCCGTCCTTGCGTGCAAGCGCGGAGAGGTCCCGCGCGGCGCTCGCCAGTCCGTCGGCGGAGCGGAGGACACCGGCCTGCTCGGTCATCACGGCCTGCAGGTGCGGTCGGACATCCGCGGCGACCAGGCCGGGCTCCCGGAGGTCGCGGGCCGGCTCGGCGCAGGGCCGAAGCTCGGCGGGGAGAACCTTCGCGATCCGGCGGGAGAACACCAGACCCTCGAGCAGGGAGTTGGAGGCCAGCCGGTTGGCGCCGTGCACTCCGGAGCAGGCGACCTCCCCTGTCGCGTAGAGGCCCGGCACCGACGAGCGGCCCCAGAGGTCCGTGGCCACGCCGCCCGACGCGTAGTGGCAGGCCGGCGCGACCGGGATCAGCTCGGTCACTGGGTCGACACCGTGGCTGCGGCAGGTGACCAGGATGGTCGGGAAGCGCTTCTCCCAGAAGCTCGACAGGTCGGGTCTCGACTGACCACTAGCTTCACTCGCTGCTCGGTCCCCGAAGATGTCTCTGGCGTCGAGCCACATGTGCGGGTGCCCGGTCTCGTGCATCCGTCGGGTGATCGCCTTGGCGACGACATCGCGCGGCGCGAGATCGCCCAGCTCGTGCTGCCCCTGCATGAACCGGTTTCCCTCGAAGTCGACCAGGAAGGCACCCTCGCCACGCACTGCCTCGCTGATCAGGGGCTGCTGGCCGCGTGAGTCGGGCCCGAGGTACATCACCGTGGGGTGGAACTGCACGAACTCCAGGTCACGGAGCACCGCTCCCGCGCGGAGCGCGAGCGCCATCCCGTCCCCGGTGGACACACCGGGGTTGGTGGTCTGCGAGAAGACCTGCCCGAGCCCACCCGAGGCGAGTACGACCGCCCGGCAGCTCACCGCCCCGACACCGTCCCGCTGGCCCTCGCCCATCACGTGCAGGGTGATCCCGGCGACCCCGCCGGCGGCATCGAGCAGCAGGTCGACGGCGAGGGCGTGCTCCACGACCTCGATGTCGGGCGCAGCCTGGACGGCCGCGACGAGAGCGCGCTGGATCTCCGCCCCGGTCGCATCCCCTCCGGCGTGCGCGATCCGGTCGCGGTGGTGCCCGCCCTCCCGGGTCAGCGAGAGCACACCTTCCGGGGAGTGGTCGAAGTTGGCGCCGAGCGCGATCAGCTCGCGGACGGCGTCCGGTCCCTCGTTGACCAGGATCCGGACCGCCTCGGCGTCACAGGCGCCGGCACCGGCCACGAGGGTGTCCCGCTCGTGCTGATCGGGGGTGTCCCCGGGGCCGAGCGCAGCGGCGATGCCGCCCTGCGCCCACTGGGTCGAGCCTGCCGACAGCACGTCCTTGGTGACCACGAGGATCTTCTCGACCTGGTGGCGCAGCCGCAGGGCGACGGTCAGCCCGGCGATGCCGGAGCCGACGACGACGACGTCGGCGTCGGTGGTCCAGCCGGGATCGCCGGCGGTGAGGCGGTGCGGCAGCTCGTGGGTCATGGATGAGGGGGCCGGCCCCTACCGGCCGGCGACCAGGTCGGAGGGGGCGAAGCAGTGCAGGTCGCCGCGCACCAGGCCGCTCCCGGGCAGTGCCCTTCGAGACGGTCGCTGCGCGACCTCCTCAGGAACCACCCCGGCCGGGTCCGAGCCGGTGCCGATGATCATGTTGTCGGCATCGACGAAGACCACGCTCGGCTGGTAGTCCCTGGCCTCGGCGGTCTCCATCTGGCCGTAGGCGATCAGGATCACGACGTCACCGGGGTGCACCAGCCGGGCTGCGGCGCCGTTGATCCCGAGTACGCCGGAACCACGCTCCCCCGCGATCGTGTAGGTCTCGATCCTGGCTCCGTTGGTCACGTCGACGATGTGGACCAGCTCGCCGGGCAGCAGGTCCGCGGCCTCGAGCAGGTCCTCGTCCACGGTCACCGAGCCCACGTAGTGCAGGTCGGCCTGCGTCACGGTCGCGCGGTGGATCTTGCTCTTCATCATGGTGCGCAACATTCAGACCATCTCCTTGAGGTCGAGGGCGACGTTGTCGATCAGCCGGGTGGGGCCGACGCGGGCGGCGATGAGCAGCCTGGCGGGCCCGGTCCCCGGGGCCGGGCCGAGGTCCGGCGCGGTCAGCTCCAGGTAGTCCAGGTCCACACCGCGCGCGTGCCGCAGCTCGTGCCGGGCGGCGTCGATCGCCACCGCCGCGCCGTACCTCGCCACGTCGCGGGCCGCGAACAGGGTGCGCGAGAGCGCGACGGCCCGCCAGCGCTGGTCCTCGTCGAGGTAGCGGTTGCGACTGGAGAGAGCCAGTCCGTCGACCTCCCGCACCGTGTCCTCGCCGATCACCTCGACCTCCATGCAGAAGTCGTCCACCATCCGGCGGATCAGGGCAAGCTGCTGGTAGTCCTTCTCGCCGAAGACCGCCACGTCCGGACGGACCAGGCCGAACAGCTTGGCCACCACCGTGAGCACACCGTGGAAGTGGGTCGGGCGGGAGGCACCCTCGAGGACCTGCCCGAGAGGCCCCGGGTCGACCGTGACCTGCGGGTCCCCACCTGGATAGACCTCCTCGACCGACGGCGCGAACACGACGTCCACGCCGTGCTCGCCACAGACCGCGACGTCGGCCTCGAAGCTGCGGGGGTAGCGGTCGAGGTCCTCACCCGGCGCGAACTGCATCGGGTTGACGAAGATCGAGGCCACCACCGGGGCGTTCGGGCCGACCTCCTTCCGGGCCCGCGCGAACAGCGCCGCGTGGCCCGCGTGCAGAGCGCCCATGGTCGGGACGAAGCCCACACGAGCAGCGGCATCAACGGAGAGGGCGCTGCGAAGCTCCTCGCGACTCCGCGCGAGGAGGGGCGCCGACGTCATCGCGAGTCGCTCCCGTGGTTGCGCTGGCCGCTGCGCTGGCGGTGGCGCAGGGCGCTGGTCTCGCCGACGCGCACCAGTGCCTCGTCCAGCATCCGCACCAGCCGCGCGGCGCGGATCGGCAGCAGTCGACCGTCGAGCACGGCCCGGTCGGCGGTGGCCTTCGCCATGGCGACGTAGGACGGGATGGTGGCGGGCGCGTTCTCGGTGATGTCGTCCAGGTGTGCCTGCACGGTCTGGACGTCACCGCGGACGATCGGACCGGTGAGCGCGGCGTCACCAGAGGCGAGCGCGTTGTCGAGCGCGGCGCTGAGCAACGGGCGCAGGGTCGCCGCCGGGTCCTCGGCCCCGGAGGCCGCGAGGAGCTCCATGGCCTGGCTGACCAGCGTCACCAGGTGGTTGGCGCCGTGCGCCAGACCAGCGTGGTAGAGCGTGCGCTTGCTCTCCGGGACCCAGAGCGCGATGCCGCCGAGGTCATCGACCAGGCCCTCGGCGTAGCCGCGCTCGGCGTCGCCGGCCGTCATCCCGAACACGCAGCCGGAGAGACGGTCGAGGTCGATCTCGGTGCCGGTGAAGGTCATCGCCGGGTGCATCGCGATCGGCCGGGCGCCGATCGCGGTGGCCGGGGCGAGCACGTCGAGCCCGTGGCGACCCGAGGTGTGGCAGACGACCTGTCCTTCGCGGATGGCCCCGGCGCCCACGAGCGTGGTCACGACGTTGCTGAGCATGTCGTCGGGCACGGTCAGGAGCAGGAGGTCGCACGCCCGAGCGACGTCGGTCGGCTTGGCGACCGGCACACCGGGCAGCAGGGTCTCGATGCGGTGCAACGAGGCAGGTGAGTCACCACCGGCGGAAACGATCTCGTGACCGGCGGCGCGCAGCGCTGCTGAGAGTACGGCGCCGACACGGCCGGCGCCCACTACCCCGATTCGGGCCATCAGACGACATCCCTTTCGTTCCAGTCCCAAGGTGGGTACCGGACTACTCATGGCTTCGTGCACTTCGAGGCTACGCCCGGCTGCCGAGGAGCGGAATGCAACCAACGGGTTAGGTGTGTCACACACGCTCACGCGCCTGTCCGGCAGCGCCTCCTCGCACCAGTACGATCCAACGGATGAGCGCCACCACCATCGGCACCGGGGGATCCGGAGTCGACGACCCCTCAGGGGCAGCGGAGCGCGTTCGACCAGGTGGCAACGGCCACCGGACCAACGAGGGCCACGCCCTGCGCACCGACATCCAGGGCCTGCGCGCGGTGGCCGTCTCCCTGGTCGTGATCTACCACCTCCTCCCGTCCAGCCTGACCGGTGGCTTCGCCGGCGTGGACGTCTTCTTCGTGATCTCGGGATTCCTGATCACCCTGCACCTGATGCAGCACCCGCCCACGGGTGGGCGCGACCTCGCGAAGTTCTGGGGCCGCCGGATCCGCAGGCTGCTGCCCGCCTCGCTGCTCGTGCTCTCGACGACTCTCGTGCTCTCGCGGGTCTTCGCCCCGGACACCCAGTGGGGCAACACCGCCAGCCAGGCCCGCGCAGCCACGCTGTACGTCGTCAACTGGCTGCTCGCGCGTGACTCGGTCGACTACCTCGCGGCCGAGAACGCACCGAGCCCGGTGCAGCACTTCTGGTCCCTGTCGGTGGAGGAGCAGTTCTACTTCATCTGGCCGATCCTGATCCTCGCCATGGTCGTGCTCGCCCACCGACGCGGCTGGAACCGGGACCTCGCCGTCCTCGGTGGGCTCGCCGTGCTCGTCACCGTCTCGCTGGGGTACTCCGTCTGGGAGACAGCGCACAACCCCTCGGCGGCATACTTCGTCACGCCGACGCGGATGTGGGAGCTCGGCATCGGAGGCCTCCTCGCCGTCCTGGTCGCGGTCCGGCAGCGGCGCGGACTGCCACACCTGCTGCCGATGGCGCCGCGCGCCGTCCTCGCCTGGGTGGGGTTCGCGGCGATCGCGTGGACAGCGTGGTCCTACACCGGCCAGACCCCGTTCCCGAGCTGGCAGGCCCTGCTTCCCGTGCTCGGCACCGCGTTGGTGATCGGCGCGCACGCCCCGATGACCACGCTCTCCCCCGGTCCGCTGCTGGCCGTGCGACCGGTCCAGTGGCTGGGTGACGTGTCCTACTCGGTCTACCTCTGGCACTGGCCGCTGATCGTGTTGATCCCGCAGGCGCGCGGCCACGAGATGGACAACCTCGACCGCGTGCTGGCGCTGGTGCTGACCCTGGTGCTGGCCTGGCTGACGAAGGAGTACGTCGAGGACCGGTTCCGTACGCCGCAATGGGGCAGGCCACTGCGCAAGCCGTTCCTGCTCGGTGCCGCCGGCATGGTCGTGGTGATCGCCCTGGCCGGCCTGCAGCAGCTCGAGGTGGACCGCCGCGAGAGCCGCGCCGAGGCCGAGCTGGCCCGAGCACTCGCCGACGGCGGTCCCTGCTTCGGGGCAGCCGCTCTGGACTCTCCCGGCACCTGCGACCCGGTTCCCTACGACAAGATCGTGCCGGCTCCCGTCGACGCCCTGGACGACAAGTCCATGGCCTACAAGGACGTCTCGGGCGGCAAGGACTGCTTCTCCTACCTGCCGGGCTTCCGTTCGGTGCGCTGCCGGTTCGGCGAGGGGAAGAGCGACGTCGAGATCGCCCTCGTCGGGAACTCGCACGCGGGTCAGTGGCTGCCCACGCTCGAGCGGCTCGCCGAGAAGAACGGGTGGCGGATCACGACCTACCTCGCCTCGCAGTGCGCAGCCGCGGAGACCCCGCAGGCCTTCGACACCCCCGCTCGGACCGAAGCCTGCCTGGACTGGGTCGACCGCACCACGAAGACGGTCGCCCGCAGCAAGCCCACCGCCGTCGTCTACACCAACCGGATCTCGGTGGGTGCAGCCGGGAAGAGCTTCGAGGACAGTGGCGAGCTCTACAGGGACGGGATGGAGGCCGTCCTGCGCGAGTGGGACGACGCCGGCCTGAAGGTGCTCGTCCTACGCGACACCCCGGCCCCGAGCACGTCCATCCCGGACTGCCTGGCCCAGCACTCCGACGACGTCTCGGCGTGCGACGGGACCCGCGAGACGTGGCTGCCCGAAGACCAGTCCGAGAGTGCCGTGAGCCGCGTGGGATCCTCGCGCATCAGCTTCGTCGACCTGACCGACCACATCTGTGGGGGCGAGAAGTGCGCCGCCGTGACGGGTGGCGTGGTCACCTACTTCGACGGCTCCCACCTCACGGCAACCTTCGCCGGCACACTCGACCGTTATCTCGGACCGCCGTTGCGTCGCCTGATCTCGACAGGAAGGTGAATAGGCTCCCGACATGCACACCGTAGACATGCCTCGGTTCTCGGTCGTCACGGCCGTCTACAACGTCGAGCGATACCTCCCGGAGTTCATCGCCTCGATCGAGGCCCAGACGTTCGGCCTGGACCAGGTCGAGATCATCGTGGTCGACGACGGTTCGTCGGACGGCTCGGTCCGGATCCTCGAGGAGTGGGCCCAGCGCCGCCCCGGCACCGTGCGCGTCCTCTCCCAGGCCAACGCCGGCCAGGGCGCCGCACGAAACGCGGGGGTGGCGGTGGCCCGCGGTGAGTGGGTCACGTTCCCGGACCCCGACGACGTGGTCGACGACAACTATCTGCAGACCGTCCACGACTTCCTGGAGGCGCACCCCCAGGCCGACATGGTCGCGGTCACCCGATGGCTCTGGTACGAGTCGACCGGCCGGCTGGCCAACCAGCACCCCCTGGAGACGTTCTTCCGCTACGACCGGCTGGTCGACCTCGACGAGGCGGACGGCCGGTTCCACGGGAGCTCACCGGCGGCCTTCTTCCGGCTCTCGACGATCCGCGAGCACGACCTGGCCCATGACGTCCGCATCCGGCCCAACTTCGAGGACGGACACTTCTGCTCGCTCTACCTGCTGCACAGCGAGAAGCCGCAGGTCGGCTTCCTGCGCTCGACCCGCTACCACTACCGCAAGCGCAGCGACCAGAGCTCCTCCCTCGGCACCAGCCTGACCCACCCGGGCCGCTACACCGACGTCTTCACCTACGGCTACCGAGCCATCCTCGACCGGGCCGAGGAGCTGCGCGGCGAGATCCCCGTGTGGCTCAAGCACTTCATCTGCTACGAGATCGCCGGCTACTTCCACGCAGCCCAGAGCAACTCGGTCTCCACGATCACCGAGGGTCCGCTCGTCGAGCCCTTCCACGAGAACGTGCGTGCCGTGCTGGCCCGGGTCGACCCGGAGCGCACCCTGAGCACCTTCGAGTACGACATGGGCGGCCAGGCCCGCCTGGTCACGATGTACGCCTACCGCGACGAGCCGTGGCACGACGAGGCCGTGCTCCTGGATCGGCTGGACACCGACCAGGGGCTGGTCCGGGCGCGTTACCGCTACACCGGTGAGGCGCCGGAGGAGGTCGTCTTCAACGGCGACGCCGTCAGCGCACCACGCCACTCCAAGACACGTGACCTCAGCTTCTACGGCCGCACGCTGATGCACGAGCGCGTCCTGTGGGTGCGCTACAAACCGGACCTGCGCATCCGGATCGGGGGGTCCTGGGCCAGGGTCGTCTTCGAACAGCAGCAGCCGATCCTGCCCACCAAGGCCACGCCGATCATGGTCAAGAACATGATGGTGAAGAAGAAGCGCCCCAACTACGACCCGGAGCGCTACCTGCCGAAGACCAGGCAGGACAAGGTCTACCGACTGCTGGCCACCGGCAAGCTCGCCCGCAGGAAGTACGCCGACGCCTGGGTGTTCCTGGACCGCATCCACGACGCCGGGGACAGCGGCGAGATCCTGTTCAAGCACGTCCGCGAGAACCATCCCGGCATCAACGCCTGGTTCGTCGTGGTCAAGGACTCGGCCGACTACGCCAGGCTCAAGTCCGAGGGCTTCGGGGACCGCCTCGTTGCCCACGGGTCGACCCAGTGGCGGCTGCTGATGGGCAACTGCACGCACGTGCTGTCCTCGCACGCAGACGCACCGGTGATGGCACCCCCACAGATCCAGGCGTTCATGGAGCCCAAGTGGCACTTCACCTTCCTCCAGCACGGCGTGATCAAGGACGACCTCTCCCGGTGGCTGAACTACAAGCGGATCGACCTGTTCGTGACCAGCACGGTGCCGGAGTTCGCCTCGATCGCGGGCGACCACACGGCGTACCCCTTCACCACCAAGGAGACCATCCTCACCGGCCTCCCTCGCTTCGACCGGCTGGCGGAGATGGGCCGACGCTTCCCGGGCGACAAGCGTGACCTGGTGCTGCTCACGCCCACGTGGCGCAACTGGCTGGTCGAGAACCTCGCCTCGGGGTCCCAGGAACGGCACCTGGGCGGCACCGTGCTCGAGTCCGAGTTCGTCCGCGAGTGGGTCGGGCTGCTCCAGGACCCGGCTCTCGCGCAGGCCTGCGCCGACGCCGGTCTCAAGCTGGCCTTCCTGCCGCACCCCAACCTGCAGAAGCTGCTGCCGCAGCTCGACCTGCCCGAGCACGTGACGACCCTGTTCTACGAGGGCAGCGACGTGCAGGAGTACTTCGCCCGGGCGCGCGTCCTGGTGACCGACTACTCCTCGATCGCCTTCAACGCCGCCTACCTCGAGCGTCCTGTCGTCTACTTCCAGTTCGACGCGGACGCCGTGCTCTCCGGTGCTCACGTCGGGCAGCGTGGCTACTTCGACTACGAGCGCGACGGCTTCGGGCCGGTTGCGCCCGATCGCGAGGCCGTGGTGCGGGCGATCACGGACGCGATCGCACACGGGGGCGCTCCGTTGCCGGAGTACGCACGCCGCATCGAGGAGACCTTCCCGCACCGCGACGGAGGATGCAGCGAGCGGGTCGTGCAGGCCGTCCTCCAGGCCGGGCGCCGGGACCAGGACCCGGAGCCGATCCCGGCGCCGACGCCGCCGGTCCGGGCGGAGGGATGAGCCACGCAGCGACGGACGTACGGCGGCCTGAGACGGTCGCCGTCTTCGGCAGCTGCGTGACCCGGGACAACTTCAACTCGCGCTTCAACCCCGGCTACAAGCACTACTTCGAGGTCGGGCTGAGCGCCAACCAGACCTCGGTGATCGCCCTGATGTCGCCACCCATCGAGGCGGAGTTCATCCCGACGCGGGAGATGACCGACTACGACCAGTGGAACATCGGCTCGGACCTGAGCCGCGAGTTCCTGGCGCAGGTCGCCGAGGGCCAACCGGACTACGTGATCCTCGACTTCTTCGGCGACGTGCACTTCGGGGTGGCCAGGCTCCCCGACGGCCGCTACCTGACCGACAACCGCTGGAAGACCCACTTCACGGACTTCTACGCCCGCCACCGCGACGCGGGCGACCTCACGATCCTCAAGCACCAGGACGACCCGGACGGCTACTTCACCCTCTGGACCGAGGCGATGGACCGGTTCGCGGAGCACCTCGCCCGCACCTGTCCCGCGACCCGCGTGATCGTGCACCGGGGCTACAACACCGGCCACGTGCTCGTCCCGGACAAGCCGCGCCCGATCCCGCTGCGCAAGCACCGGAAGGCCGCACCACTCGACGTACCTGCTGTGAACGCCTACTGGAGCCGCCTGGACGACTACGCGATCGACACCTACGGGTGGGACTCGATCGACCTGCGCGACCTCGAGGCGCCCAGCTGTGCCGAGCACCCCTGGGGCGCCTTCTACGTGCACTACACCCCCGACTACTACCACCGGTTCCTGGCCGAGCTGCACAAGATCTCCCTGCGCAACCGACTGGATCCCGACACCTGGGCCGAGGTCGCGCTGATCGAGGCGGCCTCACGAGAACCTGCGGAGCGTCGGCTCGCGGTGGAGACCGCCGTGGTGACCGACCAGAAGCAACGTCTGCAACGCACCCGTGCACGGGTCCGACAGCTGGAGTCGCTCGGCCTCGTGGGCGCGCTCCGGTTCGCCGTCGGGCAGCGCCGGCGAGCGCATCGCGCCGCGGAGAAGAAGAGGTGACGCCGATCCTCGACGCCGTACGACGTGCCCGGGCAGCCCGGGCAGCCTCACAGCCGCCGTTGCTCAGCGTGGTGGTGCCGATCTACAACGTCGAGGCCTACCTGGAGACGACGCTCGAGAGCCTCTCCGCACAGTCGTTCCGGCGTTTCGAGGTGGTGATCGTCGACGACGGCTCCCCGGACTCCTCGGCCGACATCGCCCGTGCCTGGGCGGAGAAGGACCGGCGGTTCCGGGTGGTCCGCCAGCCCAACGCCGGTCCGTCGGCCGCGCGCAACACCGGGATCCGGCACTGTGTCGCGCCCTACCTCACCTTCGTCGACGGCGACGACACGCTCCCCCCGGATGCCTGGAAGCACATGGTCGAGATGCTGGAGCGGACCGGCTCGGACCTGTGCGTCGGCAAACTGGTTCGCGACAACGGCCAACGGCAGTTCGCCACCGAGCGGATGGAGCGCAACCACCTCGCCGACCGCGAGCGGCTGCGCATCGAGCGGCTGCCGCAGATCCTCGCCGACGTCTTCCCGGTCAACAAGGTCTACCGCCGTTCCTTCTGGGACGAGCTGGGCCTCGCGTTCCCGGAGGGGTTGTTCTACGAGGACCAGCCGGTGATGACGAAGGCGTTCCTCGCCGGGACCTTCGACGTGCTCAGGGAGACCGTCTACCACTACTGGATCCGCGCCGACCGGTCCTCGACCACGCAGCTGCGGCACCGGCTCACCGACCTCAGCGACCGCATCGTGACGAAGCGGATGACGGTCGAGAGCGTGCTGGCCCACGGCTCCGACGAGGTCACCAGGACGTTCTTCGACTACGTGCTGCCGGTCGACATGTGGGAGTACTACCGCTCGGTCCCGCAGGGCAGCGACGAGTACTGGGCGATGCTCCGGGACGCGGTCCGCGAGTTCTGGAACCCCTCCACGGTGCCGTTCGAGGACGTCCTGGTGCCCGTGCAGCAGCGACTGATGGGTTGGTTGGTCGCCCAGGACCGCCGCTCGGACCTCGAGGCCCTGATCGCCTTCCTCGACGAGCACGGCGTGGTCAAGGCCGAGGTCGACGGGGTGCAGGTCTTCGACCATCCGTGGCGCAGCGAGCCGGGCATCCCCCCAGGCTGCGTCGTGGTCGACCCCGTCGGCCGCTAGCAGCGGGTCAGAGCAGGCCCTTCTCCTTGAGGAAGTCCTCGGCCACCTGGCTGGTCTCCTGGCGCTCGCCGTCGACCTTGGCGTTGAGCGCCTTGAGGTCCTCGGTGGTGAGCGCGTCGGAGAGCGCGTTCAGGGCATCTTCGGCCTTGGGGTTGTCCTCGAGCCACTTGGCGTTGACCACCGGGACGAGGTTCTCGGCGTTCTGCCAGTTCTTGTCGTCCTCGAGGACCACCAGGCCGAGGCTGTCGAGCGTGCCGTCGGTGGTGCCGACCTGGCCGAGCTGCACCTCGCCCTCCTTGAGGGCGTTCTTGGTGTCGGCCGAGCCGAAGCCGAGGGGCTCGATCTTGCTGAGCTTGATGCCGTAGACGCTGGTCAGCCCCTTGCCACAGTCGGGACGCTCGGAGCAGTCGGAGTTGGCCGCGAGGGCGATCGGCTCGCCGAGCTTGCCGAGGTCGCTGAGCGTGGTCAGGCTGTTCTTCTCGGCGAACTCCTGGGTGACGGCGTAGGCGTTGGCGTCCTCCGCCTCGGCCGGCTCCAGCGGGGTGATGCCGTATTCCTTGGCCAGGGTCGCCAGCTCGGCCACCGTCGCATCGGCGTCAGGTGTGGCCACCGGCGCGGCGTCGTCGCCGTTGGTCTTGCGGTTCAGCGCCTCGGTCAGGGAGGAGAGATAGTCGGCCGAGACCTGCACGTCACCCTTCTCGAGCGGGCCGAGGTAGATGTCGCGGGCACCCAGGTTCTTGACGTCCGCCTCGAAGCCCTCCTTCTCCAGGAGCAGCTTGTAGAGCTGGGTCATGATGTCGGCCTCGGTGAACTTCTGGCCCACGATCGTGACCTTGGCGCTGCTGCCTCCGCTGTCCTCCTCGAACCCGTCACTGCCGCACGCGGCGGCTGTGAGCAGGAGCGGGAGGGTTGTCAGGGCGACGAGGATTCGGCGTACGTGGTGCATCTGGTCCCACCTTCTGTGTCCCGCGGCGAGGCGCCGCGCGTGTCCGGGGGCCGACTGCTCGAGCCCACTGGTCCAAACTCTAACGACTACCCGCAGGCAACGGGTCGAGGGTCCGCTGAAGGACCGCCATCGCGCCCTCGAGCGCCAACGCGATCACCGCCACGATCAGGGATCCGGCGATCACCTCCGCGGGCTTGTTGCTGTCGTAGCCGTGGATGATGATCCGGCCCAGGCCCGGCCCGGCCACCAGCGCTGCGACGGTCGCGGTCGCCCACACCTGGACGACGGCCAGGCGGACCCCCGAGACGATCAGCGGCAACGCGACCGGGAGCTCCACCCGACGAAGCACCTGCATCTCGTCCATGCCCATCCCACGCGCCGCCTCCAGGAGGTCGTCGTCGACCCCGGACACGGCGACGTAGGCGTTGGTGATGATCGGCGGGAAGGCAAACAGCGCCAGCGTGATCAGGGTGGCCAGGCCGGCGCGCCCGAACGGCCCGAACTCGCCGCTGCCGACGAACCCGAGAGCCAGCAACGAGAGCAGCGCCACGATCGGGATCGCCCGGCCCACGTTGGAGACGTTCACAGCCAGGGTCCCGAACCGGCGCTTGTGCCCGAGCCAGATCGCGAGCGGCAGCCCGATGGCCATGGCCGCCAGCAGTGCGACCACCGTGAGCAGGCTGTGCTCGAGCAGCCGGTTCGGCACGCCATCGCTGCCGGTCCAGTGGTCGGGGTCCCGGAACCAGTCGATCACTCCCTCGATCACGTCGTCGCCCCCGTCCGCGTCCAGGGGGTCAGCATCCTCTGCACGCCGACCAGGATGAGGTCGAGGGCGATCGCGAGGAGCACGCACAGTGCGCTGGTCACCAGCACCTGCGCCTTGAAGTTGCTCTGCTTGCCCTGGATCAGCAGGTCGCCGAGGCCTCCGTAGTCGAGGATCGCCCCGACGGTCGTCAGGGCCACGGCGGACACCGTGGCGACCCGGATCCCGGCCATGATCGTGGGGAGCGCCAACGGGAGCTCGACCTTGAACAGGAGCCGCGAGGCGCCGTACCCCATGCCGGTCGCGGCCTCGCGCACGTCCGCAGGCACCGCACTCAACCCGTCGAGCACGTTGCGGACCAGGATCGTCAGCGAGTAGAGGCCGAGCCCCAGCACCACCGTCGTGGGGCCGAGCCCCGTGAACGGCACCAGCAACGAGAACAGCGCCAGCGACGGAATCGTGTAGATCGCCGTCGTCGTGCCCACCACCACACCTTCGAGCCTTCGGTAGCGTCGGGCGAGCAGGGCCAGCGGGAAGGCGAGCACGAGTCCGAAGAGCACCGAGGCGACCACGAGCCCGAGGTGCTGGACGAGGGCCTCGCCCAGGTCGCCGGCCCGGCTGGTGATGTACTCCCCGCAGATCCACTCATTGCGGATCAGGCAGTTGTCAGGAGAAGGGGCACTCGGTGTCACAGGCAGACGTTAGCGCGGCCACCACCTCGGGGACCGGCATGATCCGCCTCGTCGGCGTGGGCAAGACCTATCCCGACGGGACGGTGGCCGTCCACGAGCTCGACCTGGACGTCCCGCGCGGCGCCATGGTGTGCCTGGTGGGTCCCTCCGGTTGCGGGAAGTCCACCACCCTGAAGATGGTCAACCGGCTGATCGAGCCGACCACCGGGCGGATCTATCTCGACGGCGAGGACGTCACCGACGTCGACCCCGTGGAGCTGCGTCGCGGCATCGGCTATGTGATCCAGCAGGTCGGCCTGTTCCCGCACCAGAAGATCCTCACCAACGTGATGACCGTGCCGCTGCTCTACGGCGAGAGCAAGGCGACTGCCCGCGACCGAGCCGAGGAGCTGATGCACCTCGTCGGGCTGGAGCCCTCGGAGTTCGCCGATCGCTACCCGCACCAGCTCTCCGGAGGCCAGCGGCAGCGGGTCGGTGTGGCCCGCGCGCTCGCTGCCGACCCACCCGTGCTGTTGATGGACGAGCCGTTCGGGGCGGTCGACCCAGTGGTCCGTGGCCGCCTGCAGGAGGAGTTCCTCCGGCTCCAGCGCGAGCTCGACAAGACGGTGCTGATGGTCACCCACGACATCGACGAGGCCGTCAAGATGGGCGACCGGGTGGCGGTGTTCGCCGACGGCGGTCGCCTCGCGCAGTACGACGAGCCGGCCGCCCTGCTCGGCGCTCCGGCCGATGACTTCGTGGCCGAGTTCGTCGGCGGGTCGCGCGGACTTCGACGGCTCTCGGTGACCTCGATCGACCGGGCTCACCTCGAGACGATGGAGGGCGTGAACGCCTCCGACCTCGGTGGCACGATCGACGTCTCCGCCACGCTCGAGGACGCCATGGCGCTGATGATGCGCGAGGACAAGTCGATGGTCGGCGTCACCGAGAGGGCCCGCTTCCTCGGCGTGCTCACCCCCAACGGGGTGCACCAGATGCTGCGGGCCAGCGTCCGCGGCGACTGAACCCGGTCAGGCCTGCTTGAGCGCCGACCTCTTCCTGACGGCCTTGGCCGCGACCTGCTTGCCGGTCTGTTCGTCCCAGGCGACGAGCTCGGCAACGGCCTCACCGTCGGAGCGGAGTGCGGCGAGCGTCTCCTCGAGGGTCCGGACCCGGACCTCGGCCTCGATCAGCCGCCCCTCGGCACGCTGGGCGCGCGTCTCGTGCTGCGTGACCAGGCCCTCGAGCTCCCGCTGGGACAGGTGCGCCTCCGCGAGCCGCTCCGTCATGGCGGTCGTGAACTCGGCGTGCTCGGCGGCACGCACGCTGAACAGGTTCTTGTAGGCGGTCGCCGCGGCAGCACGATCCGCGGCATTCTCGCGGCGCGACTGCAGCACCTCGGTCCACATGATCCGCAGGGCGCCCCAGGACAGCGCGAGGGCGCTCACCGACGCCAGGCTGAGCCACAGCGGGGACTGGGTCGGCAGCGACGCGAGGACCGAGACCGTGGCGGTCGCGAGCAGTCCGACGGAGACGGTGACGCGGACGCTGCGCTGACGACGGCGCACGGAGGTGCGTGAGGCTGCCATGTTTCGCAGCCTAGGGCGCTAGGACGGGTCCCCCGGGACGCGACACGCGCGCTCCAGGAGCAGGGCTGCGACGGTCACCGCCAGGGCTCCGAACGCACCGACCAGCGATCGCCAGAGCCTGGCCGAGGAAGCGGGGTCACCGACTCCCAGCTGGGCCACCGCATAGCCCGCGTAGCCTCCGACCAGCAGCGCACCGACAACCGCGCACGCCTTGCCCAGCACCAGCCGGTTGACCGCCTGGTGGGGCAGCAGCGCGAACCGGTCGCGGAGCACCGTCCGGCGGGTGAGGTAGGCCGAGCCGCCGATGATCGCCGCCGCGAAGAACAGCACGCTGGCCGTGACCAGGGAGATGTCGGGCTCGGCGTACCCGAGACGCAGGCAGAGCGGGCGCACCGCCCACCCGACCACCAGCCCCAGCACCCCGGCGCCGACCAGGGGAGCCGGTCCGGTCAGGGAAATCCGTCCCTGGGGCGGCGGGCTTTCCTCGTCCTCCCCCGGGATGCTCACGCGCCGGACCTCGAGCGCACGGTCAGCTGAACTCGAGCTCGACGTCCTCGCGCGGCCGCACGCCCTCGCGACCGGTCTTCTCGACCAGCTCGACGATCAGGCCGACACCCGGGATCTCGCCATCGGGCTCGACGTCGAGCCAGGGCACGAGCACGAAGGCACGCTCACCGGCGCGCGGGTGCGGCAGCACGAGGTCCTCCTCGTCGGCGCGGCGGTCCCCGAGGACGATCAGGTCGACGTCGAGTGTGCGTGGCGCGTTGCGCTCCCCACCAGGCTCGCGCCCGTAGGCGGCCTCGACCGCCTTGGCACGTTCCAGCAGGGTGCGCGCGGACAGGGTGGTGTCCAGCAGCATGATCGCGTTCAGGAAGTCCTTGGATCCCTCGGGGGCGTCCACCGGCTCGGTCTCGTAGACCGGCGAGACCGCGGTGACCCAGACCTCCGGGGTGTCCGCGATGGTGTTCACGGCGCCCTGGAGGTTGTTGCGGCGCTCTCCGAGGTTGGAGCCGATCGACAGCACGGCCCGACGGATGGGGTGCATCTCGCCGGTGAGGCTGTCAGTGTCGACGAAGTTGGGGTTCGGTGTCTCAGTCACGTGTGGCTCCGGTTGATGGTCGGGGCGGCGGGGTTCGGCTGCCGGGTGTCTTCGGGAGTCACTCACGGCTCCGGTTGATGGTCAGGGCGACATCGTCGAACGTCGCCTGGATCGGGGCATGTGGCTTGTGCACGGTCACTTCTACGGCCTCGACACGCGTGTCCCGCAGACACACGTCTGCGATCCGCTGTGCCAGGGTCTCGATGAGGTCGACCGGATCGTTCTCGACGGCCGATCGGACCTCATCCACGAGGGTTCCGTAGTCGACCGTCTCCTGCAAATCGTCGCGCTGCGCTGCCGGGCGCGTGTCCACGTCCAGCACCAGGTCGATCACGAACTCCTGGCCGTCGCGACGCTCGAAGTCGAACACGCCATGGTGCCCGTGGACCGTGATCCCGCGCACGCTGAGACGGTCCTGTCGAGGGGCCGAGAGCTGTTGGGTCATGGTGGACTGACACTACCGGCGGCTTCCCTCCACCTGGTGACCACCCTGATGGCATCCAGGCTGGCGCGCACCTCGTGCACCCGGACGCCCCACACGCCCTGGGTGGCGGCGATCGTGGTCAGGGCCACGTTGGCGTCCTCACGGTCGTCCACCGGCCGAGCGGTCCCGTCCGGGCCGGCCAGCAGCGTGCCGAGGAAGGACTTCCGGCTGGACCCGACCAGGATCGGCACGCCGAGCGTCTCCAGCTCAGGAAGCCGACGCAGCAGCTGCCAGTTGTGCTCGGCCGTCTTGGCGAAACCCAGGCCGGGGTCGATGACCAGCCTCGCGGGCTCGATCCCGGCCGCCGTCGCAGCGTCAAGCCGCTGGGAGAGCTCGTCGCGGACCTCGACCAGCACGTCGTCGTACGACGCGTGCTGCTGCATCAGCGTCGAGTGCGCCCGCCAGTGCATCGCGACGTACGCGACGCCGTGCTCGGCGACCACGTCGAGGACTCGCGGGTCTGCCAGGCCTCCCGAGACGTCGTTGACCAGCACCGCGCCGGCCTCGAGCGCTGCCCGGGCCACCTCGTGACGCATGGTGTCCACCGAGACCGCCACGCCTGCAGCCGCGAGCGCGCTGATCACCGGCACCACCCGGTCGAGCTCCTCGGCGACCAGCGGACGGGTCGCACCGGGACGGGTCGACTCCCCGCCGATGTCCAGCACGTCGGCACCCTGCTCGCGTAGGTGGAACCCATGGGCGATGGCTGCGTCGGTCGTGTCGTAGCGGCCGCCGTCGGAGAAGGAGTCCGGAGTGACGTTGACGACACCCATGACCAAGGGCCGCGGCAGCACCGGCAGTCCGGCGCTCCACGACTCCTGCTGGCTCATGGGCGGCGGGTCACCGGGCTGCGTTGATCAGCGAGATGGCCTCGGCGCGGGTGGCCGGCTGGTGCATGATGCCTCGCACCGCGGACGTGATCGTGCGGGCACCGGCCTTGCGCACGCCCCGCATGGTCATGCACAGGTGCTCCGCCTCGATCACCACGATGACTCCGCGTGCCTCGAGGATCTCGACCATCGCGTCGGCGATCTGGGTGGTCAGCCGCTCCTGCACCTGCGGACGCTTGGCGTAGACGTCGACCAGGCGGGCCAGCTTGGACAGGCCGGTGATCTTGCCGTTCTCGTTGGGGATGTAACCGACGTGCGCGACCCCGGTGAACGGCACCAGGTGGTGCTCACACATCGACCAGAGCTCGATGTCGCGGACCAGGACCATCTCATCGTGGCCGATGTCGAAGGTGGTGCTCAGCACGTCCCTCGGAGTCTGGTGCAGGCCCTGGGTCAACTCGGCGTAGGCCCGGGCGACCCGGGCCGGCGTGTCCCGCAGCCCCTCACGCTCCGGGTCCTCCCCGATGGCGATCAGGAGCTCACGCACGGCCGCTGCGGCGCGGTCGTGGTCGAACTCCGCGACGGCTCCCTGACCCCCGCCCATGGGGTCGATGCTCACGGTGCGCTCACGTTCCAGGGGTCGGGCCGGGCGGTCTCGGTGGGTTCCCGCCGAACCCGGGGTCACCGTGCACGTCGCCGCCGGCACCGGGAGGCGTGATCACGACCGCGCTCTCGCGCTCCTCAGAAATCGCCCCCTCGGCTGCGGCGACACGGACCTTCTCCGGGATCACCACCGGAGGGATCGCCGACGGGTTGCGGTCCGGGGAGCCGGTCCAGGCGGGTCTCCGCTGGCGCCGGCGAAGCGGCACGAAGATCTGGGCGATCTGCTCCTTGTCGAGGGTCTCCTTCTCCATCAGGGCCAGGACGAGGGTGTCGAGCACGTCCCGGTTCTCCTCGAGGATGTCGTAGGCCTCCTGGTGGGCCGTGGCCAGCAGCTTCTTGGTCTCGTCGTCGACGATCGCGGCGACGTCCTCGGAGTAGTTGCGGGTGTGGCCCATGTCGCGGCCCAGGAACGGCTCGCCCTCGGTCTCGCCGAGCTTGATCGCGCCGAGCCGCTCGGTCATGCCGTACTGGGTGACCATCGCCCGCGCCAGCGAGGTGGCCTTCTCGATGTCGTTCCCGGCGCCGGTGGTCGGGTCGTGGAAGACCATCTCCTCCGCTGCACGGCCGCCCATCATGTAGGCCATCTTGTCGAGCATCTCGGAGCGGGTCTGGGAGTACTTGTCCTCGTCCGGCAGCACCATCGTGTAGCCCAGGGCGCGGCCGCGGGGGAGGATCGTCACCTTGTGCACCGGGTCCGTGCCGGGGAGCGCCGCGGCGACGAGCGCGTGGCCGCCCTCGTGGTACGCCGTGATCATCCGCTCCTTCTCGCTCATCAGGCGGGTGCGCTTCTGCGGCCCGGCGATGACACGGTCGATCGCCTCGTCCAGGGCGGCGTTGTCGACCAGCTTGCCGTTCTGCCGGGCGGTCAGCAGCGCCGCCTCGTTGAGGACGTTGGCCAGGTCGGCGCCGGTGAACCCCGGCGTACGACGCGCCACCGAGAGCAGGTCGACGTCTGGCGCCATCGGCTTCCCGCGAGCGTGCACCTTGAGGATCATGTTGCGCCCGTTCAGGTCCGGGGCGTCGACGCTGATCTGGCGGTCGAAGCGGCCGGGACGCAGCAGCGCGGGGTCGAGGATGTCGGGGCGGTTGGTCGCGGCGATCAGGATGACCCCGCCGCGGACGTCGAAGCCGTCCATCTCCACGAGCAGCTGGTTCAGTGTCTGCTCGCGCTCGTCGTGACCGCCGCCCATGCCGGCGCCTCGGTGGCGACCGACGGCGTCGATCTCGTCGATGAACACGATGGCGGGCGCGTTCTCCTTGGCCTGCTCGAACAGGTCACGGACACGGGAGGCGCCGACACCGACGAACATCTCCACGAAGTCCGAGCCGGAGATCGAGTAGAACGGGACGCCGGCCTCCCCCGCGACAGCGCGGGCGAGCAGCGTCTTGCCGGTGCCGGGCTGGCCGTAGAGCAGCACGCCCTTGGGGATCTTGGCGCCGACAGCCTGGAACTTCGCCGGCTCCTGCAGGAACTCCTTGATCTCGCCGAGCTCCTCGATCGCCTCCTCGCAGCCGGCGACGTCGGCGAAGGTGGTCTTGGGCATGTCCTTGCTGATCAGCTTGGCCTTGGACTTGGAGAACTGCATCACCTTGCCGCCGCCCTGGACCCGGTTCATCAAGAACAGGAACAACCCGATGATCAGCACGAACGGCAGCAGCGTCCCGAGGATCTGGCCCAGCAGGCTGGGCTTGGGGTTCTTGACGTTGAAGCTCTCGATCTCGCCGTCGTCGACCTGGGCCTGCACGGCCTTGACCAGACCGCGCTGCTGGCCGCCGACCCAGGTGGCCATGACCTCCTTGCCGTCGTCCAGGGTGGCCCGGATCTGCTGGTCGCCGCCGTCGACGAAGGTGATCTCCTTGACCTCGCCCGAGCTGATGTGGTCGACCATCTTCGAGGTCTCGATCTCGGTGTAGCCGCCATTGGGCACGAGGTACTGCAGGGCCAGCAGGACACCGACCACGGCCACCGGGATCCAGAGCCATGGACTACGTACGATTTGTTTCACCGCGCAATCCTCTCAGGTCGACCAACCACCCACGAACGGAGTGCGGCCGCGCCTCAGGAATAGACGTGGGGGGCCAGCGTCCCGACTGACCTGAGGTTGCGGTACTTCTCGTTGTAGTCGAGCCCGTAGCCGACCACGAACTCGTTGGGGATGTCCCAGCCGACGTACTTCGGGTCGATGTTCAGCTTCTGGGCGTCGGGCTTGCGCAGCAGGGTGCAGATCTCCACCGACGCAGGGTTGCGCGAGTTCAGGTTGGAGGTCAGCCACATCAGCGTCAGGCCGGTGTCGATGATCTCGTCGACGATCAGCACGTGCCGTCCGCTGATGTCGGTGTCGAGGTCCTTGAGGATGCGTACGACGCCGGAGCTCTTGGTCCCCGAGCCGTAGGAGGACACCGCCATCCAGTCCATCTCGACGTGGCGGTTGAAGGCCCGGGCCAGGTCGGCCATCACCATCACGGCGCCGCGCAGGACTCCGACGATGAGGAGGTCGTGCCCCTCATAGTCCTGCTCGATCTCCTTGGCCAGCTCGCCCAGACGCTCGAGGATCTGCTCCTCGGTGAACAAGATGTTGACCAGGTCTCCGTCGACGTCGGCTGGCTCCATGGGTGCAGCCTGCCACAGTGATATCGGGAAGGCTGAGCCACCTTCGGACGTTGGGACAGCCATGCAGCTCTCCGTTCTCGACCTCGTGCCCGTCCGGATCGACCAGACGACCGGTGACGCGCTCGCCGCCACCCGCCGGCTCGCCCAGGTGGCCGACGAGGCCGGCTACCACCGCTACTGGCTGGCCGAGCACCACAACATGCCCGCGGTGGCGGCCACCAACCCGCCGCTGCTGATCGCGATGGTGGCAGCGGTCACCGAGCGGATCCGGGTTGGCTCGGGCGGCGTGATGCTGCCCAACCACGCTCCCCTCGTGGTCGCCGAGCAGTTCGCCCTGCTGGAGGCGGCCTATCCCGGCCGGATCGACTTGGGCATCGGCCGCGCCCCCGGATCGGACCCGGTCACCAGCTTTGCGCTGCGGCACGGGGCCGGCGGGGTCGAGGAGGACGCGGTGTCCCGGTTCCCGTCGTACGTCGACAACGTGGTCTCGATGATGAGCCCCGGCGGGGTCGGCATCCAGGTGGCCGGACGGATGCACCCGCTCAACGCCACGCCGCACGCGATCTCGGTGCCGCCGGTGTGGCTGCTCGGGTCCTCGGACTACTCGGCCAGGCTCGCTGCGGAGCGGGGGCTGCCCTACGTGTTCGCGCACCACTTCGCGGGTCAGGGCACGGCCGAGGCGCTGGAGCTGTACCGCTCGAACTTCCGGCCCTCCGAGGCCCTGGCCGAACCTCGCACCTTCCTCACCGTGAATGCCTCGGTCGCGCAGACCCACGAGGAGGCCGACCGGTTGGCGCTGCCCCAGCTCGAGGCGATGGTGACCCTGCGCACCGGTGGACAGCTGCGATCCCAGCGGCTCGTCGAGGAGGCCGAGAAGGACCCGGTCGCCGACGCGCACCGAGGGCTGCTGGAGTCGATGAAGGGCCGCTGGGTGATCGGCACACCTTCCACCGCCGCAGCGCAGGTCGCCGAGCTGGCCGCGACGTACGCCGTGGACGAGGTGATGGTCCACCCGGTGGCGGGCGCCTTCATCGGCACCCCGCCCGACTCCTCACCCGCACGAGAGGCCACCCTGCGCCTGCTGGCCGACGCTCTCCACGGCTGACAAAGCTTCCGGACTATCGGGAAATGGGCTCGAACCCCAGCAGCCCGTCCCGCCGCAGTGCGCGCAGGCGACCGGGGAGGTCCACCCACTTCTGGCCGTGCCAGTCGGTGACCAGGCGGTCGAGCCCGACGACATGGCCGTGGAAGAGCTCCGCGGCCGGGGAACCCGCCTCCACGGCCGCCAGCCGCAGGACCCGGCTGCGGATCGCGTCGGGCAGCGGCTCCAGCGCCACGACCGACAACCCGTCGTCCTCGCGTGCGGACTCCAGCGCCGAGGCGGCCACGGAGTCGAGGTAGGACGTGTCCGCCCGCAGCAGATCCGCCGTCCGCGCCAGGGTCGCGGCCACCCCGGGCCCGAGCTCCGCCTCCAGCAGAGGCAGCACCTTGGTGCGCACCCGCACGCGACTGAACCGCTCCTCGTCGTTGTGCGGGTCGCTCCAGAACTCGATGCCCTCGACGACACAGGCCGTCTCGGTCTCGGCGCGAGCAAGGTCCAGCAGCGGCCGGCGGAAGACCTCGAAGGCCCGCCTCATCCCCTGCAGCGACCGGCCGCCAGACCCCCGGGTCAGCCCGAGCAGGACCGTCTCCGCCTGGTCGTCCATGGTGTGGCCGAGGAGCACGGCGCGCGCCGAGAAGCGCTCCGCGATCTGCGCGAGCACGGCGTAACGGGCCTCGCGCGCAGCCGCCTCCGGGCCGATCCCCGGCGCGTCCACGCTCACCCGTGCCGTCACCGACTCGGCGACTCCGAGCTCACGCATCTGCACCACCACCCGGTCGGCGTGAGCTGCGGAACCTTCCTGCAGTCCGTGGTCGACCGTTGCGCCGATCACCTGCCAGGAGTCACGCCGGCCCTCGAAGACTGTGGCCGCCAGCAGCGCGAGCGAGTCTGCCCCGCCGGAGCAGGCGACCACGACGGTGTCGCCGGGCTCGAGGTCGGCCAGTGCCCGTCGTACGGCGAGACGCACCGCCGCGACCGAGGGATGGAGCGACACGACTCGATGCTCAGCCGTGCACGCGGGCGATCCACAACGACGGGTCGAGGATCTCCTTCTTGGTGGGCAGGTTGGCGGGCTCCGCCCAGACGGCGTTGAAGCCCTCCATGCCGACCTTGTCGACCGCGGCGCGGACGAAGACGGCACCGTCGCGGTACTGCGCCATCTTCTGGTCCAGTCCCAGCAACCGGCGAAGCAGTCGGTCCAGGGCTCCCACACCCTTGCGACGCTGGGTGAACTTGCGACGGATGTCCTCGACGGTGGGGATGACCTCGGGACCGACCCCGTCCATCACCACGTCGGCGTGGCCCTCGAGCAGGCTCATCACCCCGGTCACCCGCTCGATCACGGCCTTCTGCTCGGGGCTGGAGAACAGGTCGAGCAGGCTGCCGTCGGACTTGCCGGAGACCAGCTCGCCGATCCTGCGGGCGGCGTCGGAGAGCAGGGCACCGGGGTCGGTCTGCACCGCCCCGATGATGTTGCTCATCTCCGAGCGCAGGTGGTCGGTCATCCAGGGCACCGCGGTGAACTGCACCCGGTGGGTCTCCTCGTGCAGGCACACCCACAGCCGGAAGTCGTGCGGGTCCGCGTCGAGCTCACGCTCGGTGTGCACGATGTTCGGGGCGACCAGCAGCATCCGCCCCTGCTCACCGGGCTCGTCGTGGAACGGGTCGAACTGGCCGAGGACCTTGGACCCGAGGAACCCGAGCATCGCGCCCAGCTCGACGCCGGTGATCCGCGAGCCGATCGCCTCCGCCAGGGGCGAAGGCGCCCCCTTCTTCTCCTGGAGCTTCTCGATCAGCGGCGAGATCACGGTGGCGAAGCCGTCGGCGTTGGCCTGCACCCAGCCGGGCCGGTCGACGACCAGGACCGGGGCGCTGCGGTCGCTGGCGACCAGGCCGGTGTACTCCCGGACGAGCGGCGTCGAGCGCTCTGCTCCCGCGCGCAGCTCATCGACCGCGTCGGTGGCCTCCGTGCGAGTCACCTGGGGACCCTCCCCCACGAGCCGGGACCCCACCTTGACGGCGAGGTCCCAGTCGATCATGCCCGGCCGGCTGGCCGGCCCTTGAGAAGTCATGAACTCGACCCTACGCCGCAGGTGCACGCCCCCAGGGCGGCCGCGATGCGGTCGATCAGCACCTGCGCCTTGAAGTCCATGAGCGGCCCGACCTGGTCGGCGACCACCACGAACGCCATCCGGCCGCCGCTCAGGTCGTCGGCGACGCCCGCCAGGCCGTGCACGCCGGTGAGGGTCCCCGTCTTGGCGCGCACGCGCCCGCGGGCCTCGCCGGGTCCCTTGTCGAAGCGGAACTGCAACGACCCGGTGAACCCGGCGACGGGCAGGCCGGTGAAGACCTGACGTAGCGCCGGGTGGTCCGGGCTCTCGGCGAGCCGGAGGACGCCAGCCAGCGAGTCCAGGCTGAGCACGTTCTGGCGGGAGAGTCCGCTGCCGTCGTAGAGCTGGTCACCGTCGACGGGCACTCCGAGGCGGCGTACGACGTCGAGCACCGCCGCCGTGCCGGCCTGGAAGGAACCCTCCTGCCGCTCCGCGAGGCCGACGTGGCGCGCCAGGACCTCGGCCGCCTGGTTGTCGCTGACCGCGAGGGTGCGCTCCACGATCTCGCCCAGCGGCGCGCTGGAGACGGCGGCGACATCGACGGCCTCGGGCGGGGCGGTCTCGTGGGTGACCCGGGGTCCCACCGTGAGGCCCGCGCTGCGCAGCGCGGTGGCGAAGACCTGCGCCGCGCCGGCTGCGGGGTCGCTGAGGAAGCCGGAGCCGGTCGGCGACTGTCCCTGGTTGACCCACAGTGCGCTGATCGGCGGGACGACTGCCTCCGAGATGTAGCTGGTCGGCCAGGCGGGGTTCACGGAGGGACCGGTGAAGTGGGAGTCGTCGTAGGCGAGCTGGACCCGGCGCACCTTCAGGGAGCGCAGCTTGCGCACCGTCGACCGGGCCAGCGTCTGCAGGTCGGCACGGAGGGGATAGCTGGACCGACCGAGGCGCGGCGAGCTCACCAGGAAGGGGTCACCTCCGCCGACCAGGACCAGCTGCCGGGTCGAGGAGACCCAGCGCACCGACGTCCTGAAGCGGGCCATCGGGCCGAGGGCCTCCAGTGCTGCGGTCCCGGTGACCAGCTTGGTCGTGGAGGCGGGCGTGACCGTCGTCGCGCCCTGCCGGTAGACCGCACGACCGGTCGTGAGGTCGGTGACCAGGACGCCGTAGTGCTTCCCGAGCACTCGCCGGCGGAGCAGCGGTTGCACGACGGCGGCCACACGCGCAGGGTCGACCGCGGCGGCGGCGCGGCGCTTGGCCACCGCGGGAGCGACGGCTGCGGCGGGCAGGCGCAGCCCCTCCGGGGGGAGTACGGCGGAGGGGTTGGTCCTCGGATCGGCGGGGGTCCACCCGAACCAGCGCTCCCCGAGATCGAACTGGTAGCTGGCCACCGCGACCGCCAGGAGGACGACGACCAGGATCTCGGCGAAGAACCGAACCAGCCAGTGGCGTTTCTCACCCAAGGTGGCTCAGGCTCCCCTCGAAGTGTCGTTCCGGTCGAAAGTGCTGCGAGACTATCCCCGTCGCGCCCATGATCGGGCGCGCAGGTGCCTGCTGGGAGGAAGTGCAGTGGAGTTCGACGTACTGGTGGAGATTCCGAAGGGCGAGCGCAACAAGTACGAGGTCGACCACGAGTCGGGCAGGATCCGCCTGGACCGGACGCTGTTCACCTCGACCGCCTACCCGGCTGACTACGGCTTCATCGAGGAGACCCTCGGTCAGGACGGCGACCCCCTCGACGCGCTGGTGATCCTCCAGCAACCGACGTTCCCCGGCTGTCTGATCAGGTGCCGGGCGATCGGCATGTTCCGGATGACCGACGAGGCCGGCGGTGACGACAAGGTGCTGTGCGTGCCGTCCCACGACCCCCGCCTGGAGCACCTGCGCGACATCAACCACGTCTCGAAGTTCGACCGCCTCGAGATCCAGCACTTCTTCGAGGTCTACAAGGACCTCGAGCCCGGCAAGTCGGTCGAGGGCGCCAACTGGGTCGGTCGCACCGAGGCCGAGGCCGAGGTCAACGCGTCCTTCCAGCGCGCGAAGGACCACGCAGAAGAGGTCGAGGTCAAGGACGACGGCAGCCCCGAGTCCGGCCGCACTCCCGACCACTGAGGCCGATCCCAGCGACCTTCACCGCACGGCCCCCCGGGTGCGGACGCCCGCCAGGACACCGACCACTGCGGTGACCAGCAGCAGGAACACCTGGCACGCCGACAGCGCCGGCGTACGCACTGGAGGGGGACTGGAGGACGGCTTGGGGCGACAAATCGGGTGGGGTTGTCGGGCAGTCCATGACGTTGTGGGGTGCAGCATCGGTCCACATCCTCGGGATTCCCCGGTCGGCCGGGGAATCATGCAGCCCGGCGACCCTCAGGCGGGAACCACCGGGCCGTCGAGATCCTCGAGCATCTCCGCCCGCAGCATCTCCGGCGGGATCCCGAAGGCGTCGACGAGGTCCTCGGCGAGGGGTCGCACCGCCCGGCAGAGCGAGGAGACCTCGCGGCTGATCGCCTTGGAGCGAGTGCTGGAGAGGCGCCCGTGCTCCATCCACCAGCCGCGGTCGGCCTCGATCGTGGAGAGGGCGTAGAGGTCGCAGAGCAGGTTCAGCGCGACCTTGTTGTCACCGTCGACCATCGCCGAGGTCTTCTGGACGAACGCTTCGAGCACGAGCCGTTCCACGTGGGCCCGGCCCGCCGCGATCACGTGGTCCTGGACGTGGCTGAAGACCGCGACGGTGTCCATCCCGCTGTCCATCCCACGCTTCAGCCGGCGGGCGACCCCGGAGAGGATGTGCTCCTCGCGCCAGCGGAACATCGCCAGCTGGTACTCCGGGTCGAGCAGCCCGGCCTCCTGGTCCCAGCTGTCGTCGCGCCCACCCGGCAGCACGTCCTTGATCCGCTCGAGCAGCTTGTGGGCGCTGGTCCGCTCGACCACGGTCTCGACCGCCAGGTTCGCGACGAACCGCACCATCCCGAGCTGGTCGAGGTCCCCGAACGACGAGGAGTAGTCGGTGAGCAGTCCCTTGGCGACCAGCTGGAGCAGGATGTGGTTGTCACCCTCGAAGGTGGTGAACACGTCGGTGTCCGCGCGCAGGGCGCCGAGGCGGTTGGACATCAGGTAGCCCGCACCGCCACAGGCCTCGCGGCACTCCTGGATGGTCCGGCTGGCGTGCCAGGTCCCGATCGCCTTGGTCCCCGCCGCGCGTGACTCCAGGGCGCGCCGTTGCCGGTCGGGGGCATCGGTCGTGGAGAGCACGTTGTGCAGCTCGTGGACCAGGATCTCCTGACTGAAGTGCAGGGCATAGGTCTTCGCGAGAAGGGGAAGCAGCCGGCGCTGGTGCATGCCGTAGTCGAGGAGCAGCTCCTCCACGTCGCTGTCGGGCGCGCCGAACTGCCGGCGCCTGTTGCCGTACTTGACCGCCAGCGCGAGCGCGACCTTGCTGGCGCTGATGCCCGCCCCGCCCACGCTCACACGGCCCTGGATCAACGTGCCGAGCATCGTGAAGAACCGGCGGTCGACGTTCTCGATCTCGGAGAGGTAGCGGCCGTCCTCGGTCACCTCGGCGTAGCGGTTGAGCATGCTGGAGCGCGGCACCCGGACGTGGTCGAACCAGAGCCGGCCGTTGTCGACGCCGTTCAGGCCGATCTTGGCGCCGTCGTCCTCGATCCGGACACCGTCGAGCGGCTTCCCGTTCGTGTCCCTGATGGGTACGACGAACGCGTGCACGCCCTCGGAGTTGCCGTCGATCTCCAGCTGGGCGAAGACCACCGCCATGCTGGCGTGGGCCGCGGCGTTGCCGATGTAGTCCTTGCGGGACAGGTCGTCCGGTGTGGTGATCACGAACTCGCGAGCGTCGGCGTCGTAGGTCGCACGGGTCCCCAGCGCCTGCACGTTGGAGCCGTGGCCGGTCTCGGTCATGGCGAAGCAGCCCAGCAGCTCACCGCTGACGAGATCGGCGATGTAGGCGTCGTGGTGGTGCCTGGAACCGAGCTGGAGGATCGCGCCTCCGAAGAGGCCGAACTGCACGCCGACCTTGACCAGGACGGAGAGGTCACCGAAGGCCATCGTCTCGAAGCCCGCGACCGAGGCGCCGATGTCGCCGCCGCCGCCGTACTCCGTCGGGAAGCCGAGCCCGGTGGCCCCGGTGCTCGCCATCGCACGGACGAGCTCGAGCACCCGGTCGCGGTACTCCGCGGTCGGCAGCTCGATGGCCTCGTCGAGGATGTGCGCGCAGTCAGCCAGGTTCTTGCGCGTCAGCTCGCGGATGTCGGCGTACTTGCCGTCCAGCAGAGCGGTCAGGGCGGGGATGTCGACGTCGGGCTGCAGGTGGTCGGGCATGGTGGCACTCTGCCGTATCCGCCCGGACGCGTCTCCCGGTCAGGGACGCGCGAAGAAGTCCGGGGGCACCCAGTAGTACATGCTGTTGATCTGCACGGGCTGGCCGGTGCGGGGAGCGTGGATGATCTGCCCGTTGCCGATGTACATCGCCACGTGGTGGATCGAGCCCGGCGTACCTCCCCAGAAGACGAGATCTCCGGGTCGCAGCTGGCCGACGCTGATCCGGGTGCTCTGCGCGTACTGGGCCACGGACCAGTGCGGCAGCGACTTCCCACCAGCACGCCAGGCCATCATCGTGAGGCCGGAGCAGTCGAAGGCGCTCGGGCCTTCAGCAGCCCAGAGATAGGGCTTGCCGAGCTGCGCCTTGGCGTAGGCGAGGGCTCGTTGGACGCCGGTGCCGACAGCGGGCGGGGTGTAGTCGACAGGACCTGTGTAGCCGCCGCCGGAGGTCGCGGGGATGGAGTTGCTGTCCCTGGTGGCTTCCTTGAGGTCCTTGTTGGCACCCCGAGCCTTCTTGGTGGCCTCCTGGGCCTCCTTGCGCAGCTCCGCTGCGCGTGCCTCCTCCAGCGCCCTGGCCGCTGCGGCGGCCCGCTGCTGGGCGACCCGCTCGAGCGCCTGCTGGCGCTTTCCGGCCAGCTCGACCGAGATGTTCTGCGCCTCGGCCAGGGCCGTGATCAGCGCGTCCTTCTCGACCGCGATCTGACCGGCTGCGAGAGCCGCGTTGTTAGCGGCGGCACTGGCCTGGTCACGCAGCTCGAGTGCTTCCTCGGCGAGTGTCTTCTGGTGCTTCTCCGCCCTGGCCGCTGACCTGGTGTACTTCTCGGCGGCGGCCGAGGCGACCCGGAAGGCCTCATAGCTGGCCTCCATCGAGTCGCCGGCGCTCTCGACCACGCCGTAGCGGTTCATCAGGCCCTTGGGACCCTCGTTGCTCAGCATCGCGGTGGCGGCGTTGAGCTCGGTACCGTTCTGATAGCTGTCGGTGACCAGGGAGACGATCCCGTCACGCTGCTGCTCCACGGCGAGCTCGGCCTGCTGCTCGCGGGCCTGGGCCAGCTTGTAGGCCTTGCGGGCCTCGGAGAGTCGCCACATCGCGCCGTTGTAGGCCTCGGCGGCGACGCCGGCCTGCTCTGCGGCCTGCTGGAGCTGCGCGTTGGCCGCAGCGAGCCGGCCCTCGATCTGCTGCACGCTCTGCCGCTTGGTGTCCACCGCCGCGCGAGCCCGTTCGACCTGGGCCTGCGTGGGCACGTGGTTCGACTTGGGCTTCGGGTCCGCGTTCGCGACCCCGGCGAGCGGCAGGGTCAAGGCGAGTGTCGTGGCGGCCACCATGGCCAGCCGAACTGCGGGTTGCACCGAATATCCCTTTCGTCGTGGGTCCCGCGCCGTTCCAGGTGGGACGAGACAAAACAGACTTTAGTGCTCACTGGTCCCACAATGAACAGTTTTCACATAATTACAGACCTGTAATCCGCGTGTCGTCTTGACAATCACACCCATGTGTTTCGCGGAATCCGGCAGACTCAGCACATGTCACACCAGCCTCTGGAGCCCCTCCTGTCGCCCGAGGGATGGGCCCATGCGTCCTCAGCACCGGTGTCCGAGGACGACCCCGGCCGGTTCCACGCCTTGTTCGGTCGCGACTCCCTGATCACGGCGCTGCAGGTGCTGCCCGAGCGCCCCGAGATCGCGGCGGCCACCCTGCGCGCGCTGGCCAGCCGGCAGGGCCGCGTCGAGGACCCGGAGACCGAGGAGCAGCCCGGCCGGATCCTGCACGAGGACCGACCGGTGGCACCGCAGTGGCTGGTCGACCTGGGCTGGCCCGTGCGCGACGGGGCGCTGCGCTACTTCGGCACCTCCGACGCCACCTCATGGTTCCTGGTGCTGCTCGACGCCACCCGTGACCCGATGCTCGCGAGAGAGCTCGCCGTGGCCCGGGCCGCCGCAGCAGGCTGGCTCGAGCGAGCACTCGCCTCCGGTCGCGGACTGGTCAGGTGCGGGCCGCGGACCCACCCGGGGGGTCTGGACCAGCAGGGCTGGCGCGACGCGTCGGACCCGGCGACCGACGCTCACGGCGGCGGGATCGTCCGCGAGGACGGGTCGAGCCCGGCGGCCCCCCTGGCTGACGCGGACTCCCAGGCAGTCGCAGTGGCCGCCCTCGACGCGCTCGTCCGGCTGGACCCGGCCGGCGCCGACCGCTGGGCGACGCGGGCGGCTGCCCTCCGCGCCACGATCGAGGAGTCCTTCCGACCCGAGGTGATGGCCCTGGAGGGCGACGACTCGACGGTCACCGGGGCCGGCTCGCAGCTGGGTTGGCTGCTCTGGGCGGACGCGCTCTCCCCCGTTGCGGCGCAGGCGGCAGCGCAGCGGCTGGCTCGACCGGACCTGCTGACGGCGTACGGCGTCCGCACGCTGGCGAGCACGCACGCCGCCTTCCTGCCCGAGGGCTACCACCGCGGTGCGGTCTGGCCCTTCGACAGCTGGTTGTGCTGGGGCGGCCTGCGCGCCGCTGGACATGAGGAGGCAGCAGAGCAGGTGCGCGCGGGTGTACGCCGGGCCGTCGCCACCCTGGGCGACCATCCCGAGCTCTACGCCGTCACACCGCACGGTGAGCTGCGCGGGATCTCGATCGCCAACCGGGTGCAGGCGTGGACGGTGGGCGCGATGCACGCCTTCGACCACGACTGGGACGGCCGCTGGCGCTGAGGTGCGGGCACACGCTCAGCTCTCCGCGTCGACCGGGACCTCGCTGGTCGTGGTCGTCGGATGGGAATGTCGTCCGTGCTCGTCGAACTTCTGGCCGGTCGCGATACCGCCGAGATAGAAGGAGATGAACGCGATCACGGCCCCGGCGATGTCGTCGGCGATGTAGTGCCAGCCGAAGTAGGTCGTCGAGAGCACCGTGATCACCATGTAGCTCCACAACGCGATCTTGATGAGTCGGTGGCGCACGGTGTACTGCGCCACCAGCGCCATCAGCAAGGTGACGGCGACGTGCAGGGACGCGAATCCCGCCACCGACTGGACTCCCTCGCCGAACGGGTTGTCCAGCACGTTCTGTCTGCCGTAGTAGAGCGCGTCCTGGAGCGCGGAGACGCCGGTGGTGTCGAGCTCGCTGTAGAGCCAGGGGAAAGCGAAGTTCGGGCCAAGGGTCGGGATCATGTAGTAGCTCGCGGTGCCGAGTGTCCAGCAGATGCACTGGGCCGTGACGTACCAGTAGCCGAAGCTGACGTTGCGGGACCAGACCAGCCAGATGGTCACCGTGATCGGCACGATGGGCAAGAAGATGAGGTAGAAGAACGACAGCACCTGCGCAGCGACTGACGTGCCGAAGAGGTCGTGGAGCAGCAGCGCCGGGTCGTTGCCGAACAGCAGCCACTGGTCGAACTTGTGCAGCTCGTAGTCGCCCTGGACGCGGACCGGGATTCCCCGGACGAACGGCAGGAAGTTCTTCAGGTTCCGATAGCTGACATAGGTGACGTAGAAGCAGACCAGCCCGAGCACCACGAGCGTGATCCGCTCTCGGGTCCAGTGCTCGCGCACGAGCAACCGTGCCTCGCCCCTGAACTCCCGGATCCTGCCGCGGGACCGCCACAGGGTGCGGGGGACGATGTCGGCGACGAACGCACCGAGGAGCAGCAACGGCAGGCGCACCCAGGCCGGCCCGAGAAAACCCTCAGGATCGCGCACGGGATAGCCAACGGCAGATCCGGTGATGAGTGCCAGGAGCCCCATGACGACGGCGATCGTCACCATTACCGAATACGCCCGCCGCTTCACAAGGCGCAAGTCTAGGGTCGGCCCTCTAGCGGTCGTCAGGCACGGGCGCTATCCGCGACGTGTCAATGGACACACGCACCTGCGCCCCCACCCGGACGTCGGTGCCAGGGTCGGCCACCGCAGGCAGGGAGCCGGCACCGTCCACGTCGAGCTGCACCCGGATCTGGTCAGGGGTGACGCGTGCCTCCTCGACCCTCGCCGCCAACGGGCCGGCCGGATCCACGCGCAGGGCGGAGCGGCGCAGGGCCACCGACTCCCAGGTCTCGGCCGGAGCGGCCAGATCGCGGAGTCGTCGCGCCGCTGCGCCACCCAGCACGGTCGCATAGCCGAGGAACTGCGCCGTCCAGCCGTCCGCGGGTCGGCGCCAGACCTCGTCGAGGGTGCCGCTCTGCACGATCCGGCCCTCGCGCATCACCGCCATCCGGTCAGCCACTGCGAAGGCCTCCTCCTGGTCGTGCGTCACCAGCATCGCGGTCGCTCCCGTCGCACGCAGGATGTCGTGCAGGTCGCTGGCCAGGCGCTCCCGGAGGCCACGGTCGAGCGCGCTGAGCGGCTCGTCCAGCAGGAGCAGACGGGGGTCGACCGCCAGCGCTCTGGCCAGGGCGACCCGCTGTCGCTCTCCCCCTGAGAGCGTGCCGGGCGAGCGGCCGGCGTACCCCTCCAGGCCGACCAGGGCCAACAGCTCCCCCACCCGCTCACGCCGGGCCGCCTTGCTCTGGTGGCGCAGCCTCAGCGGGTAGCCGACATTGGCTGCTACGTCCATGTGCCCGAAGAGCTGACCGTCCTGGAACATCAGTGCGAACCCGCGCTTGTGCGTGGGGGTTCCAGCCAGGTCGCCCCCGGCATACCTGATGGAGCCTGAGGCGGGGATCTCGAGGCCGGCCACCGCCCGCAGCAGCGTGGACTTCCCACAGCCCGACGGCCCGAGCACGGCCACCACGGAGCCAGCCGGCACGGCGAGGTCGACGTGGTCCACGGCGACCGTCGTGCCGAAGCGCACGGTCAGGTCGGTGACCTCCAGACCTGTCATGTCAGAAGGCTCCCATCGACCCGACCCGCAGGCGCTGTACGGCGAACATCACGGCGGCCGTGGTCGTGGCCAGCACGACCGAGGCGGCCATCGCCATCCCGAAGTTCTCCGCACCGGGATGGCCGATCAGCCGATAGATCACCACCGGCAGCGTGGGGTTGTCGTCGCGTGCCAGGAAGCTGGTGGCTCCGAACTCGCCCAGGGAGACGGCGAAGGCGAACCCGAGCGCGGCGAGCAGTGCCCGCCAGGCCACTGGAAGGTCAACTGTCAACAGCACGCGCATCGGCCCTGCTCCCAGCGAGGAGGCCGCCTGACGCTGGCGGTCGTCGATCGAGCGCAGCACCGGGCCGACCGTCCGGACGACCAGCGGCAGCGCCACCATCGCCTGGGCGATCGGGACCAGCAGGGCCGAGCTGCGCAGGTCCAGCGGCGGACGGTCCAGCGTGATCAGGAAGCCGAAGCCCACGGTCACAGCCGAGACCCCGAGCGGCAGCATGAACAGCCCGTCGAGCACGCCGGTGGCCCCGCCGCCGCCCGCCGGCCGCGAGACCAGGAAGGCCACGATCGATCCCAGGGTGAGCGCCAGCAGGCTCGCCACCAGGGCGATGCCGAGGGAGTTGAGCAACGCGTCGGTGGCGGGCACCAGGAGCGCGTTGCGCTCTCCCGTGGTGCCGAGGGCACGGTAGTTCGCCAGTCCCCAGTGATCTCCGCGGCGCAGGGAGGCGGTCACCAACGAGGCGAGCGGCGCCATCAGGAACACCAGCACGGCCCCCGTCCACAGCAGCACGGGCAGGTGGGGGCGCCGCGGTCGCGGCACCGGGCGGGTGCTGCGATCCACCGGCGCGGTGGAGCGCCGAGCCCGCGCGGAGAGGGCGAGCAGTGCCACGATCACCAGCACCTGCAGCACAGAGAGCGCGGCAGCGCCGGACAGGTCGAGCTCCTGGGTGGTGAGCAGATAGATCTCGGTCTCCACGTTGGCGTAGCGCAGCCCGCCCATGGTGAGCACGACGCCGAAGGAGGTGGCGCAGAACAGGAAGACCACGCTGGCAGCCGATACGACCCCGGGAAGCAACGCAGGCAGCGTGACCGTGCGGAGCACCTGCCAGGGACTCGCGCCCAGCGCTGCGGCTGCCTCCTCGCGACGCGGGTCGATCGTCTCCCAGAAGGCGCCGACCGTGCGCACGACGACGCTGATGTTGAAGAACACCAGGGCCGCCACGATCGCGACCGCGGTGCCGTCGAGGCCGAGGGATCCCAGTGGACCTGACGGCGCGATCAGCTGGCGGAAGGCAACTCCCACGACCACGGTCGGCAGCACGAACGGCACCACGACCAGGGCTCGGACCAGGTCACGCCCCGGGAACCGCAGGCGGTGGAGCGCGAAGGCCACCGGAAGGCCGGCCACCAACGCCAGGCACGTCGCGCTGGCAGCCGACCAGAGGGTGAACCACAGCACCCGCTGCACACGTGGACGGCCAAGGACGTCGAGCACCTCGCCGGGAGCGAAGGAGCCTTCGGGCCAGAACCCCCGAGCGAGCATCCCGCCCACGGGATAGAGGAAGAAGAGCACGAGCGCGGCGAGAGGGACCGCGGCCAGGGCCGCGGTCCCGAGCCGACGGGCTGGTGGTCGAGCCCAGCCGAGACCGGTCACCGGCTGGTGATGTCCCGCCACTCGCGCAGCCACTCCGTGCGGTTCGCGCTCACCTCGGCCGGGTCGACCACGAACGGCTTCGGTGCGACAGGGGCGAACTCGGCCCACGCCTTCGGCAGGGACGCCGAGCGATCGACGGGATAGACGTACATGTTGTCGGGCAGCGCTTCCTGGAACTCCCGTCCGAGCATGAAGTCGATGAACTTCTCCATGCCCTCGGGGTTCGCGGCCCCCTTGAGCACCCCGGCGTACTCCACCTGGCGGAAGCAGGTGTCGAGCAGGGCGTGCGTCGTCGGCTTCGTCCCCCCCTCGGGGACGGTGAACGGCGGTGAGGAGGAGTACGACGTGACGATCGGTCGGTCACCGTTGCCGCCGCCAGCGGTGAAGTCGACCTCATAGGCGTCGGTCCATCCCGAGGTCACCTTGGCACCGTTGGCCATCAGCTTGGTCCAGAAGTCCGGCCAGTCGTCACCCTCGGCACCGATCGTCGCGAGCAGGAACGCCAGTCCTGGTGAGGATGTCGTCGCCCCGGGGGTGACGAACAGGTTCTTGTACGCCGGCTTGGTGAGGTCATCGAGGGTGGTCGGAGCCGGGATCTTCCGGTCCGCGAACCAGGTGTCGTCGACGTTCACGCACACGTCGCTGTAGTCGACCGGGGTGAGCCGGTCGGTGCCGTCGCCAGCGAGCCGGAAGTCCTCCGCCGAGTCCGGGAGCGCCGGTGAGTCGTAGGGCGCGAGGACGTTCTCCTCGACGGCGCGGGAGGCGAAGGTGTTGTCGATGCCGTAGACACCGTCGGCCAACGGCGAGTCCCTGGTCAGCACCAGCTTGTTGGTCAGCTGTCCGGCGTCGCCCTGCGGCTGCACCTTCACGGTGATGCCGGTCTCGTCCTCGAACTTCGCCAGCACCCCCTCGGACAGGTTCCAGGAGTCGTGGGTGACGACCGTGAGGGTCTTCGGGTCACCTTCCCCCGAGCTCCCGGAGCTCCCGGAGCTCCCGCAGCCGGCCAGGAGGCTGACCGCGAGCAACGCGACGACTGAATGGGCGATAGATGGACGCATGGGCAACCGCACTGGAAATCTCCTTCGACTTCCTTCGCCGGTACTAACCGGATCAGGTTCAAGGGTCTGCGACTACTCGCACTCTCAGCGCCCTGGGATCGAACTCCCAGGCGCTCCCCTGTCGGACGAGGTGAAGCCTAACCCAGCGGCTCGAAGCGCACCGTGTCGCCGTCGACACGTCGGACCCGGTGTTGCAGGCCGAGCAGCTCCAGGTGGGCCAGGGTCTCGAAGGCCGCGAGTACGCCGTCGAAGGGTCCGAGCTCGTCCCGACGGCGCTCGTGACGGGTCCACGGCAGCTCGCCGGCGACCTCCCACGCCGTACGTGCGCCGGACTCGACGGCCCGCAGCGACTGGTCGAGGCGTACGTCGTGATGGGCGACCAGCTCGTCGATCCGGGTGTGCGAGGACTTCGTCACCGGACCGTGCGCAGGCAGCAGCCTCATGTCCGGGAGGGCACGCACCTTGGCGAGTGAGGCGAGGTAGTCGCGCAGCGGCTGCTGGACGTAGGCCGGTTCGAAGCCGATCGAGGGGGTGATCGTGGAGAGCACGTGGTCGCCGGCGAAGAGCAGGCCCGCGTCGCCGTCGGCGAAGACATAGTGCCCCTGCGTGTGGCCGGGTGTGGACAGTGCATCGAGCTGCCGCGGGCCCAGGTCGATCACGAGGTCGCGGTCCAGCCACTCGTCTGGCATGCCGTAGTCGTCCATGGACGGCGGGTCTGCGGGCATCATCGCGCGCCAGCCCTCGGCCAGCTCCTCGGCGCCGGCAGCTTTCAGCCGGGCGTTGTTCGGGTCGCCGTTGCCGAAGTCGGAGTGCAGCAGATCCATCGTCGCCTTGTCGCCGAGGCCCAGCACCACGTGCGCCCCGACCTCGCGAGCGATGACAGACGCCTGCGTGTAGTGGTCCCGATGCATGTGGGTCACCAGGAACCGACGAATGTCGCGGACGGTGTAGCCGAGCTGAGCGAGGCTGGCGTCGAAGACCTTGCGCGACGCCGGGATCGCCCAACCACCGTCGATCAGCACCAGACCGTCGTCGGTCTCGAGCACGTAGACGTTCACCGCCCGAAGCCCGTCCATGGGCAGGGGAAGCGGCAGGCGGTGCACGCCGGGTGCGACCTCGAAGGCGCCCGGCTCGGTCCACTCACCCCGTCCGGCCCGATCCACCACCCGGCCAGTCTCGGGGCCAGTCTCGGGGCCAGTCTCGGGGCCAGTCCCGGGGCCAGTCCCGGGCTGCTGTGACCTCACGTCGGCGACGCTACCAACCCTCGTCCGGTGATCGGGGGCAGGTCCTTGGCGAAGACGAGCCCGGGTGAGGCGTCGCAGACGGCGTGCACCGCGTTCACCAGCCGCATGGCCGTGACGATCATTCCGGAGACGTTGTGGTCACCGTCCTCACCGTGGTGGGTGAGGTCGATCCGCATCACGGCGCTGGCCGAGGCGGGGGCCGACCTGGTGCTCGCGGCGCGCAGTGCGGACCAGCTCGAGGGGGTGGCCAAGGCGGTCGAGGCCGCCGGCCGCCGGGCGTACGTCGTAGCAGCGCACTGGCCGCCCCGATCCCACGGCCCGCGCCGGTGACGACGGCGACCTTCCCCTGCACCTTGAACCGGTCGAGAATCATCCCGGAAATGTAACAGGTTCTAGTTTTCTGGGACAGGGCGTCAGGCGAGCTCGGCGAACGGGCGGTCGGACGCCAGTGGCACCTGGATCAGGAAGGTCGAGCCGCTCCCCGGCTGGGAGTCCACGCTGATGGACCCACCGTGGCTCTCGATGATCTGCTTGGTGATGAACAGCCCGAGTCCCTGGCCGGGAAGGTGGGACGTCGGCTCCTCGCGGTGGAACAGCTCGAAGATCCGGGCCATCCCCTCGTCGCTGATGCCAGGCCCCTGGTCGTGCACCGAGATCTTCGCCTGCGCCACGCCCCGGTCCAGGGCAACCGACACCGTCGATCGAGGAGGGGCGAACTTGATCGCGTTCCCCAGCAGGTTGACCAGCGCCCGCTCCAGCCGGACCGCGTCGCCCTCGACCCAGCAGCCGAGCTCGTCGTCCTGGTCGACGAGGAGCAGCAGCCTCATCTCCCTCGCCGCCGCCAGGACCCGGGTTCGTTCGACCACGGAGGTGACCAGCTCGACCAGGTTCACCCGGGCGCTCACCGGGTCGCCACCGATGTCCACGGCCCGGCCGGCACTCATGTCCGAGATCATCGCGCTCAGGCTCAGCGCCGATCGGTGCATCTGCTCGAGCCTTCGGCGTACGACGGGATCGAGGCTCTGGTGCTCCATCAGCAGCTCACTGAGACCCAGGATGACCTGCGCCGGGTTCGACAGGTCGTGGGCGGTGATGGCACTCATCCGCCGCTCGGAGGCCAGCTCGGTGTTGATCCGGCCGAGCTCGCGCAGGAGCAGCTCGTGCCCCCTGTCCTCGTCCGACATCGATCAAGCCCCTGTCCCACCCAGCACACTGCTGGTGCTCATCAGTTCCATGAGCCGGGGTGTCCCGCCGACACCAGCCCCCAACACCGACGCCCCCACGCGTCGATCCAGCAACAATAGGCCGATTTGTTCAGCAAATCACCACCCAATCCGTCATCGTCGGCTATCCTCCCCCCCAATATCGGGAGGAAAAGGGCTATCTACCGCGAATAGTCTCAGGTATCGGTCACGTCGCCGGTGACTGGACCGGTGGAGGCCCGAACGACGAGGTGGGTCGCCAGCACCCGGGTCGGCCCTTCCACCTGTCGGACCGACACCTGCTGGGCGAGGAGCTCCACGGCCCGGGTGCCCGCCTCCTCGGTCCGCTCGGCGAGGGTGGTCAGCGTCGGGTGGCAGAACTCGGCCCCGAAGACGTTGTCGAAACCGACCACGCTCAGGTCGCCGGGGACGGACCGCCCGCGCTCGGTCAGCCGGCGGGCACCGGACCACGACTCGGCCGGTCCGCCGACGAAGACCAGGGAGCGGTGCCCGTAGGACGCGAGGTGGTCGACGATCTGCCGGGTGCCCGAGTCGAAGTCCGCGACCACGCAGCCGAGACCGGCCGTGGCGCGGTTGACCAGGGCGATCGGACTGCGTTGTGCCGCGGTCCTCAGCTCGTCGTCCGTGAGCCGGGAGGCACTGATCACGAAGCCGTCGACGGCCCGCTCCAGCCGCTGGATCAGCTGCGCCTCGGTGCCGGCGTTCTCGGCGGTGTCGCCCAGGACCAGGGTCAGGCCGGCGCTGGCCGCGGCCCGTTCGGCCCCTTTGATCACGCCCGAGAAGTAGGGAGTAGAGGTGTCACGGGCTGCACGTCTTCGTCAGTGACACCCCGGGACACCGCGACCACTGGCAGCTGGACTTCGTGCCGGTCGAGCACGTCGAGACAGACCGCGGCTGGGCCGGTCTCGACCACGTCGCGCTCTCGGTGTCCCCGCATGAGCTGAACGAGGAGATGGCCTTCTTCCGGACCCTGTTCGCCCTGGCGCCGGGCGCACCCGAGGAGTTCATGGAGCCACGTGGCAGGCTGCTCAGCAGGGCCCTTCGCCCCGGCGTGGGCGATCTTCGTGTTGTTCTGAACATCACCGAGACGCCGGCCCAGGTCTCGCCTGCCAGTGGGCTCACGCAGGCCGCGTTCCGCTGCGACGACGTCGCCGCGGTGGTGGCGGAGCTGCGTGCACGCGGCGTACCGATGATGCCGGTGCCGGACAACTACTACGTCGACCTCGACGCCCGCTTCTGCCTCGCGCCTGAGCTGGTCGAGGAGCTTCGTGACCACCAGCTGATGTATGACCGTGAAGGTGCAGGCGAGCTGCTGCATGCCTATACGAGGCCGCTGCCCACCAACTTCCATGTCGAGGTTCTCGAACGCCGGGGTGGCTACGACGGCTACGGGAGCGCCAACACCTTCGTGAGGCTGGCGGCTCAGGCCGGTGACGGTTCGCTGACGAACGACTAGGCTTGGACTCCGTGAGGGGCGGGGATGGGAGTGCGCGATGCAGCGTTCGACCTGTCCACGTCTCGGGCACGAATCCGTCGGGACGGATCTCGGCTCATGACGTCCAGCACGATGGATGACCAGCTCACGTGGTTGTGCCAGACGGCCATCAGAGAAACAGGCGTGAGTAGCTGTGGTGTGACGATGCTGACCGACGGTGGCCAGAGCGTCACCGCGCACGCGTCCGACACCAGCGCGGCGTCGGTCGAGGACCTGCAACACACCTTGGGTGAAGGACCGGGTGTTGCTGCCTCCGACTCCGGTGCCGCGGTCCTCGTGCCAGATCTGGCTGACCTGCACGACCCGGTCAACGAGCGGTGGCCGACCTTCGCGAAGCAGACGGTCGAGATCGGCGTCCGAGCCGCGTTCGCGTTTCCGTTGCTGCTCGGCACCTTCAGCGTGGGCGCCCTCAGCCTCTACCGCAACGCGTCGGGAGCCCTCACCCCGGAGGCAATGACACAGGGATGGGTCACCGCCGAAGCCGTGGCCCTGGCCTTGGCCGATCCGGCCGATATCGCCGTGGACACCCTCGACCAGCTCGACGTGATGCTCGTGCACCAGGCAGCGGGGATGGTGATGGTGCAGCTGGAGGTGCCGATCGCTCAGGCCTTGGTGCGCATGCGCAGCACTGCATTCGCCGAGGGGCTCACCGTGGACAAACTTGCCGAGGCGATCGTGATGCGATGCCGTCGGCTCTCGAAGGAGGACTCATGACACCCGAGCGCAATCTGCTACGACAGGTCAGCCTGGCCCAACGGTTCGTGGCCCTGGCCGACACGTTGGTGGACGACTACGACGTCGTCGAGGTGCTCGACGGCCTGATGGGCACCTGCCTGGAGCTGCTCGACGTCGACGAGGCCGGCATGCTGTTGAACGACGCGCAGGGCAACCTGCAGCGGGTGGCGTCCTCCAGCGAGGAGGCGCGGCTGCTGGAGCTGCTGCAGGTCCAGACCCGCGAAGGGCCGTGCTTCGAGGCCGTGCAGACCGGACAGCTGATCATCGTCGAGGACATCGGCCTCACCCGCGACCGCTGGCCAGGCTTCGCCGAGCGCGCGATCGCCTACGGGTTGAACTCGGTCTACGCCTTCCCGATGCGGCTGCGGGAGGCCACCATCGGCGGACTCAACCTGTTCGGACTGGCCCCGTCCACGCTGGACGAGGAGTCACGCGTGATCGCCAAGGCCCTGGCGGACATCGCCACGATCGGGATCCTCCAGCAGCGTTCGATCCATCGCACCTCGCTGCTCGCTGAGAACCTGCAGCGTGCGCTGAACACACGCATCGTCGTGGAGCAGGCCAAGGGAATCCTCTCGGAGCGTGGCGGCATGCCCATGGGCGAGACCTTCGAGCTGCTGCGCTCCTACGCTCGGAGCCACAACCTCAAGCTCAGTGTCCTGGCGCACTCGGTGGTCTACCCCCCGCACCTTGCGGACGCGGTGCTCGCCTCTGTCCGGCGCAGCCCTGGGGCCGGCTGAGACCGGAGACGTGGCGGAGAAGAACCGTGGGGCACTGGTCAAACCGCGAAGCCCTCAAGTAACGTCTCTGGCCAACGGGCACAGCCCGTTTTCGCGACCATCTGGTCGTGGCAGCCCAGACCCCGCTGCTCGGAGCAACGAAGAGACATCGTGGGGCAGCCGTGTGCAGGGAATCCAGTGCCAGCCGCGGCCACCGGCGCGCCCGGACACTGCAGCGCGCTCCCACGTCACAAGACCCAACGGTTCGGGAACCAGAGCAAGGCGCACTCCCTCCAGTTCTGTGCAGCCTTGCCGGACGGGGTTCGGGTTCCCCGACCACGGGGCCTCGGGCGAGCCACACACCCGCCAACTGTGTGGTCTCGCCCGGGGTGGGGTTCGACGGGCACTGAGGACCGGGGCGGTCGCCTGACCCGACCTTCGGTGAGTCTCGGAGGACATCTGCGCGGACCGCTCAACTGCCGTGAGCGCCCCTGAAGTGGTGCCGATGCTCACCCGGCGTTGTGTCCAGCCTCCTGCGGAACGTGCGGTTCATGGTCTCCGGCGTTCCGAACCCGCAGGTCCTGGCCACCTGCTCGATGCTCCTGCTGGTGGTCTCCAGCAGGCGACACGCCGACTCCAGACGCACGGCCTCGACATGGTCGGCGGCCGTGACTCCCACCTCGGCCTTGAACACACGGGTGAACTGGCGTTCGGAGAGATTGATCTGCCGGGCGAGCGCAGCCACGGACAGGTCGTCAGTGAGGTGGTCGCGCAGCCAGGCCAGCAGGTCCCGGACCGGTTCGGTGTCGGCCGCCTGACCGGCCAGGACTGCCGAGAACTGAGCCTGACCTCCAGAGCGCTGCAGGTAGACGACCAGCTGCCTGGCAATCGTGGCCGCCGCGCGGTGCCCGTGGTCGTCGGCGACCAGTGCCAGAGCCAGGTCGATGCCGGCGGTCACGCCTGCGGAGGTCCACACGTTGCCGTCGTGGACGTAGATGGCGTCGGGCTCGACGCTGACCGCTGAATAGGTGTCCTCGAGCAGGGAGCACTCGGCCCAGTGGGTGGTCGCGCGTCGTCCCTCCAGGAGCCCCGCTGCCGCGAGCACGAACGCGCCCGAGCAGACCGATGTCACCCGATGGGCGTCACCGGCCAGCCGACGTACGTGGTCGAGGAGCTCACGGTCCGCGACGGCTGCGTCCATGTCGGCACCCCCGGCCACCATCAAGGTGTGGACGGGGCCGCTGATGGCGCTGATCAGGGACGAGCCGAACTCCAGCCCGCAGCTGGCGCGCACCGGCCCCCCGGACGTGGTCACGACCTGCGTGCGGTAGTCGACTCCCGGCAGGAAGCGGGAGGCGCTGGAGAACACCTCGAGCGGCCCGGTGACGTCGAGGATCTGCGCAGAGTCGAACGTCACGATGACCACGTCCCGCTCGCGGAGCTGCCCGGGGGTCGGGTCGTCCTGCGAGGTGTCCGTCGCCCCGGTCATCGGGAGTCCATGTCCTGACCGTACGCCGAGGCGGTGGCCGACATCGTCAACAACGTGTCCTTGTGGGTCGTCGCCAGTGCCCACACGCTGAGCAGATGACGGTGACCCTCGATGAACGCGCGACGCCCATGCCACAGCCCCAGCCCCAGCCCCAGCCCCAGACTCAGACTCAGACTCGCCGGCGATCCCTGCGGGTGCTGCTCGCCCGTGACTCGGCCACGTTCGCGCACGGCTGGGCGGGCAAGGTGCTGGTCGCCTTCGTCCTGACCGCCATCCCGGCCTCGATGGTGCTGTTCTCGCTGAGCGGAGAGAGGTACGGCAGCTACGCCGACGACAGCTGGAAGGCACTGCTCATGACCGTCGTCCTTGCCGTCAGCTACCTGGCGACGAGGCGACTTCTGCTCACCGTGCTCGTCGGCGCGCTCGCGGTGGCGGTCGCGTCCTGGGTGCTCTCTCCGAACCTGGCGCACACGCGCAACGGCGATGCCACGGTCCTGGCCCACCTCGACCACCAGGCCAGCAGGGGTTGGCTGACCGGCTTCCAGGGGGTGGCAGTCGCCGAGGTCGACCTGGGAGCGACCCCGCCGGTGCGGTTGGCCGGCATCGGCGCCGATGACAGCACTCCCATGGAAGTCGGGTCGATGACCAAGGCAATGACGGGACTGGTCATCGCTGACGCCGTGCACCGCGGAGAGATCCGGATGGACGAGCCCGTCTCGACCTATCTCCCGCGGCTCGAGGGATCGCCGGCCGGCACGGTCACGATGCACGAGCTCGTCACCCACACCGCCGGGTACGCCGAGTTCGGCGCCGCCACAGTGCGCAGCGCCGCCTGGAAAGCACCACTCGGCATGGACTTCCTGACCGCCGACGCGGCGCAGATGACCGAGGAGACCCGCGAGCAGACACTCGGCGGCCGGGGAGACTACGCGTACTCGACGCTGGGCTCGGCGACTGCCGGGCAGGCCGTCGCTGCAGCAGCGCAGATGAGCTATCCCGACCTGATGCGCACCCGGTTGTTCGAGCCGCTGGGGATGTCCCACACCGCCATCGAGGTGAACGAAGCACTCGTCGCCGGCGGCAAGTCCCGGACGGGGCTCCCGGTCCGGCCGTGGGTGATGGATGCCTACGCGCCCGGCGCTGCCGCAGTCTCCACCACCAGGGACCTCGCGAAGCTCGCCACCGCCCTGCTCGACGGGACCGCACCCGGCATGGCGGCCCTGGTGCCCAGCACCGCCACCGACCAGTCCAACACTCGAGTCGGCGACTTCTGGCAGGTCTCGACCTGGGGAAGCGGGCAGACGATCACGGCGCACGCCGGGCAGACCGGCGGCTACGCCTCCTACCTCGGCATCGACCGGGCCCGACACACGGCGGTGATCGTCCTGTCCGACGTCGCCAACAACGCGAACGACCTCGGGATCGAGCTCCTCGCCGACCGCGGCTAGCGCGCGCATACGGGTCCCCCACCGTGTTTCATGGCCTCGTGGACATCGGCAGGGGCAACCAGCGCGCGACATTGGACGACGTCGCGCGCTCGCCCGAGGCGCGCCAGGCGCTCTACCGCCGCACCCTGATCGTCGTCGTCGTCTCCCAGGTCTTCGGTGGCGCCGGGCTGGCAGCGGGAGTGACGGTGGGTGCCCTGCTGGCCCAGCAGATGCTCGGTGGTGAGGGTGTGGCCGGCCTGCCGGCGGCGCTGTTCACCCTCGGCTCCGCGCTCGCGGCGTTCACGGTGGGTCGGGTGTCCCAGCGTTCGGGTCGGCGCCTGGGGCTCGCGGCGGGCTTCCTGACCGGGGCGGTCGGTGCCGGCGCGATCGTCGTCGCCGCGGTCCTGGACAGCCCGGTCCTGCTGTTCCTGGGCCTGTTCGTCTACGGCGCCGGCACCGCGTCCAACCTGCAGGCGCGCTACGCGGCCACCGATCTCGCCCCGGTCACCTCGCGCGGAACTGCGGTGTCCGTGGCGCTCGTCTCCACCACCCTGGGTGCCGTCGCCGGTCCGAACTCGGTCGAGCTGCTCGGTGAGATGGCAACGTCCCTGGGCATCCCGGCCCTGGCTGGCCCGTTCCTCCTGGCAGGTGTCGCGTTCGCGCTCGCAGGCATGGTCCTCTTCGTCTTCCTGCGCCCTGACCCGTACCTCGTCGCGCAGGCCGTCGCGCAACAGAATCTGGACCCAACCGGCTCGGATGACCTGCAGACCGCCCAACCGCCCACAACCTCGTCGACAGCTGGCGCCACCTACGAGGGTGGCGGCCCGGATCGCGGTGTCGCGGTCGGCGCAACCGTCATGGTGCTCACCCAGATCGCCATGGTGGCCATCATGACGATGACGCCGGTGCACATGCGCCAGCACGACCACAGCCTCGGCGACGTCGGGTTCGTCATCGGCATGCACATCGGCGCGATGTTCCTGCCGTCTCTGATCACCGGCCGTCTGGTCGACCTGGTCGGGCGCCTGCCGATGGCCGTCGCCGCCGGGGTGACCCTGCTGCTCGCAGGCGTCGTCTCGGCGCTCTCCCCCGGGGATTCCCTGCCCCTGCTGACGTTGGCCCTGGTGCTCCTCGGCCTGGGCTGGAACCTCGGACTGATCAGCGGCACCACGCTCATCGTCGACTCGACCCCGCTCGCCACGCGTGCCCGCACGCAGGGCACCGTCGACGTCCTCATCGCCCTGGCGGGCGCTGGCGGGGGCGCGATGTCCGGCGTCATCGTCGGGGTCTCGAGCTATGCGACGTTGTCCCTCGCCGGAGGTTTCCTCGCCCTGGTCCTGGTCCCGGTCGTCGCATGGCACCGCTACCCAGGGGTGCTCGCCGGGAGCCGCTGAGCCCCGAATGCTCCTCAACGCTCCGGCCCGGGAAGGGAGGGTCCCAGTCGCGGCCGGGCGCACGGACGTCACGCCGACTGATGAACGGCAGCGGGTCCTGTGCTGGGTCTATCGGAACCTCGACCTTCGACCAGGCGCCGCGGCTCTCTCCACACCTCCCGTCCGACGGCACCCTCACCTTCCCCCACCGCCATCGCCGTATCACCACCGTCGACCATGCCTCGTTGGGCGTGGAGCCCGGCACCAGCACCGCCATCACCGGCCCGTCAGGCTCGGTCGAGTCCAGCTCGCTGGCAGTTGCCTCGACGCTGATCACGCCCGAAACGGGCAGGGTGGCGCACTCCCTCCCAGCAGCGCATGGCATCCGGGGCTCCTCCTGCGGCCCTCCCAATCACCACTGACCACCCATGGCCGCCGCTGACCGTGGCTAGTACATATCGATTGTCGATGTTATCGTTCATCGATATCCCTCTCATGGAGGCCAACATGGTCACTTCGTCCACCTCCCTGGCCGTACGCGCTGCGCACGCCATCGCTCTCGGCCTCTTGGGGCTCTCGGTCGCGTTCACCGCGCTGGCCCTCGTGTCAGTCGCGACAGGCCTGGTCCGCGATGGCGACTCCCTGTTGTACGGCGACCCCATGACGGTTCCCATGCAGGTATCGGCCGACGACGTCGGTGCGTTGCCGAGCGGAATCACCGTCGACTCCTGGCTCGACGTCGACGTCGAGATCGCAGATCCCACGATCTCGCAGATGCTCTTGACATCGGCTCGGGACCTGGGCCCGGCGCTCGTGGTCGTATGGGCCCTGTGGTTGTTGACCGGCGTCCTGAGGTCCGCCGCCAGGGGCGATCCATTCGGACACGACAACGGCCGGCGATTCCGCAGCTTGGCCGTGCTTCTCATCGTCGGCGGATTTGCGCTGAACTTGTTGAACTACACCGTAATCAACGCGCTCTACACGCAGCTCCCGGAGTATCCCTCCATTTCCCTAGCGGCCGGCCCGTTCGGCCTGCTCCCCGGTGGCATGCTCGTGGGCGGCCTGGTTGCCTTCGCGTTGGCCGCCATCTTCGCCGACGGCGCACGACTGCGCGAGGACGTCGAAGGGATGGTCTGATGCCCGGGGACGGACACGCCATCGTCGTCCATCTGGACGAGTTGCTCCAGGCTCGTGAGATGACACTCACCGAGCTTGCCTCGCGCGCGGACATCACGATCGCCAACCTGTCGGTGCTGAAGAACGACCGAGCCCGCGCCATCAGATTCTCGACCCTGACCGCACTGTGCGCGGCGCTCGACTGTCAACCGGGGGACCTGATCAGTTACTCACCCGGTCAGCCCTGAAGTGCAGGAGATGTTGTCCCCGCCACTCATTCCAGTGAGCGGGTTTGACCCGCCCAGCGAGTGCCCTGAGCGTGACCAGCCCTCTGATCATCTGCGGACTCACCAATCATGAGTGGGCTCTTGCCGAAGCCACAAACCCTTGACCTGCGCAAACAGAGAGGTGCCCACAGAAGGGTCTGGCCTTCAGAAACACCCAGAGCTCGTGGTCCAGCGTTCCGCGCTAAGAACCCAGACGTTCCCTTAGATGCTCTCACCGCACCCGGTCCGGCCTGCGCAGCGCTCTCATCCCGATGGGGGCACTTCACCGTCGGGGGTGGTTTGTTCGGCTGCCATCCGGTCAAGCTTGTCCACGACCTCGTCAACAGAACGGCCCGAGGCTTCCAGCACGTTCTCGTTCTCGGTGGCGAACTCGTCCATCAGGTTCTGGTGGGCTACTGCGTCGGCGACCACGTGTGCCTGATCTGTGACGTCGCCCCCGAGAAGGTCGTCACCAGCAAGACGAGCCGCGTGCCCGAGCGCCCTCTGTCGGACGTGGTCCTCAAGCGTGGCGCGGTCGGCGCGCAGCCTCACGATCGTGTGCGGGGCGGCCGGTGCGACTGTCTTCAAGGTGGTGGTGTTGATCACCGCTGGGCGGCCGCTGACCACGAAGAGCTCGGCACCACGGGAGGCCGTGAACTCGTGCATCACGGCGAGCTGCCGGGCGGCCAGTTCGTCGGTGCTGGCACTGCCGCTCACGAACGACAGTTGCCCAGGATCGACGAATGCGGTCGGCTCGCCAGCCCGCCATCGCCTGCTCGCCAACCCGAACCCCGCTGTAGACGAACCCGCAGCCCGTGGCCCGGTGACGGCAACAACGGCCGTTTCGGCAGTGGAACCCCGTACCGGTCCTGGTTGGTCGGACCTCTCGCTGCCGCCAGGTACACGCAGCGTCGGGAGTAGTCGTTCAACAGTCGTACTCACGCTCAGGCCGTTGGTGTCGATGGCCATGTCCACGAACGCCGCGGTCCGAAGGACGTCGTTGACAGCTACCGCCCCCTCGGCGTCCCGGCTCTCGCAGCCTCGGCCCAGAATTCGTTTACGGAGGTCGTCGGAGTCAGGCGTCAGCGCGACCAGGGTGAGGTCTGTAGCACTGGGCAGCGCTGGACGCGGTCCGCAGACCAGGTCGATGACGCCAGAGACGATGACTACCTGGGCCCGGTGCGCCTGATAGCCCGGCAGCAACGCAGTGAGTGCGTGTGTCTTGAGTAGATGTCCCTCGGGGTCGTCCACCGGGTGCGGATAGCACATCCCGAGCTGGTCGATGTCGACGTACGCCGCGCGAACTCCCTGTGCGGCGAGGCGGCGGTAGAGAACCCAGGCGGCAGTGGACTTACCGGTAGCGACCGCTCCGGCGATCCAGACGATCCGCACCCCTGCCGCACTCATGCCGGGGACGCTACTGGCCCGAGACGGCGCGAGCGAGCGAGGACGGAGGGAGTTCGCATCACCCGCCGCTCGTCGGCCGCCAGGTTGCTGGAACGGAGACATGCCTTCACCGTGCCGGGTTGGCGGGCTGCCGCAGACAGCTGTGACTGTCCCGTCGGGTCCTCGTCTAGAGCCCTGTGACTGCTTTCGACGACTTCTGACCTGAACGAATACCCGGGGCTCCCGGTCCCGCGTTCCGACCTAAGCGCCTTAGCGTTCCCTCGCGCCTGGCCCCAAGCGCTCGTCCCCACTCGTCTCAGGTACGCCGGCGTCGCTGTCCTTGCGTCGAGACTCGTGGATGCTCGATGGACTGGCCAGTTACGCCCAGAGGGACGCGTAGGGCAGGGCCCAAAGACGCTCACCGAAGGGCAATGCCTGGGTTCCGGTGTAGAGAACCACGCCCATCGTGAATCGGTGACCGAGCTTGTCCTGCAGGAACTGAAGACCTCGGAAGTCACTGCGAGTCACAGTCCCGGCTGCCTTCATCTCCACCCCGGCCACGCGGCGGTCTGTGCTCTCCACGACTAGGTCCACCTCGATCCCGTGCCGGTCCCGGAAGTGGAACAGGCTCGCCTCGCTCTGCGACCAGACAAGTTGGCGCCGGAGCTCGCTGGAGACGAATGCCTCGAAGAGCCCGCCCGCAGCGTCGCTGACCGCCCCAGGTGCCATCGCCGCGGCGGTGACGTTGTTGAGCCGAGCAGCCAGACCGGTGTCGAGGAGTCCCACCTTCGGACGACCAGTGACACGCTTCGTCAGGTTGTTCCCCCACGCGGGCAGTTCGTGGATGAGGTAGAGCGTCTCCAGCAGTTTCAGGTAGGCAGGCAGGCTGGTCTCGGGGATGCCCACGTCGGCGCCCACGCGCGACTTGACGAGCTCTCCGGCGTTGCTGGCGGCGAGCAGCCGCAGCAGATCTGGGAGCTTGTCCAGATGCGGCAGGCGGCTGAGGTCCTGGACGTCTCTAGTCATGATGCGTTCCACGTAGTTGTCGAACCACGCGTTGCGGCGCCGGCCGGCTCTCGCCAGGGGCTCGGGGTACCCGCCCGCACACATGATCTCCAGATAGTCTCCCCGGCTCAGATTGCTGGACAGACCCCCGAATTCCGCTGAGTTGCCTGCCAGCAGGCGGGAGGCGAAGTCTTCTCGACGTCCCGCGAGCTCGCCCTGGCTGAGCCCGTATAGGACGACTGTTTCGGCTCGACCAGCCAAACTCTCCTGAGTACCTGGAAGCTCCAGCAAGTTGGCCGACCCGGTGATCAGGAACCTTCCAGGGCGCCGATCCTCCTCCACAGCGTCCTTCATCGCCCGAATGAGCTCGGGGACACGCTGAACCTCGTCAATGACCAACAAGTCGCTGGTCTGGCGCACGAAAGCGGCCGGATCGGCACGAGCGGCGTTGTAGACGGCTTGCGCGTCGAGACTGAGGACAACTGCGCTGCGACCCACCACTACCTCGCGCGCCAGAGTGCTCTTGCCGACTTGCCGCGCGCCTTGGATGACGGTGATCGGAGTGTCGGACAGCGTCTCCTCGACCAAACTCTGCGCATGCCGTTTCCTCATACCGACGGACTGTCCAGAGGCGGTCATAACCGTCACCCTATCGCTCTGACCAGCATTTTTGCGCTAATCGTTGCGGATTCGCCGTCCCTCTCCCGCGGATTCGCCGTCCCTCTCCCGCGGATTCGCCGTCCCTCTCCCGCGGATTCGCCGCTCGCAACTAGCTACACGTCCCCGACGAGACCGCGCCCATCGATCGAACGCTGCTGCCGCCGCGCCTCGGCCAGTCGGCGCAACCTCCCCACCAGCAGCGGCGCGTACTCCGCCACCGCCGGCCGATCCAGCAACGCACCCAGCACCTGGTAGTACCGCGTCGCCGACCAGCCGAACTGCTCGCGGATCGCGGCCTCCTTCGCGCCGCCGTACCGCCACCGCAAGTTCGCGAAGTCGAGCACATCGCGCTCGAGGTCGCTCAGGGCGCCCCACGAAGACCCGCTGGGCTGGTCAGGATGCTCGGACTCCATGACCTGGAGGGTGCCGCCGCACACCGCCGCCGCACTGGCTACCCGTCCGAGACAGCTGAGCTGTCGGGTGCCGTCAGGGTGTGAGGAGCAGCCTTCTCGCGGTGGCCCAGGACCCGGCCGAAGCGGCACCCAAGGTGGCGAACAGCAGCAGGCAGGTGATGTTCGACGCGGTTTCCCCCACAGCGGAGTCCAGAGCGGGCAGCACGTTCATCAGGGCATTCGCCGAGGCCTTCGAGGCAGTCTCGGCCTACAAGGAGTTCCCGTACGCCATCCGGCGCCGGCGAGCTGACGCCCCTTCCGAGGAACGAGTCCGACTCTCCGAGGAGCTACGCAAGGTCCAGACCCGGTTGACCTACTACCTCGCCTGGACCCAGGCGGAGTCCGAAGTGGTTGGGGACGCATACGCGGAGCTGGTCACCGAGCTGCGGCGCCTGGCCGGCGCCGCCTGTCGGGACGCCTGGTTGACCGCGCCCATCACCGAGGACGCCCGGATGAACATCGGCCCGGACGTGGTTGACCTCTCCGCCCTCTCCGACCTCGAGGCCGCAACTACCACCTGCCCCTCAAGGAGCTCGGACGCCGGCTCATCTTCGACCTCGAGCACGAACGTGGCGTCACCGGCAGCCACCGCGGCGCGATCCTGGCGTTCGGCAACCTGTACTCACCCGGCATCGAGGCCTACCCACACCTGCTCTCGGACAAAGGACCCTCCCCGTATGCCTCCTATAAGGAGTGGTCGAGGTACTTCAAGGTCGCCGCAGCCCGCAAACGGTTCCGACTCCTCAGCTACGGCACCCCCGACGACGACGGATACGCCCGCCTCGGCTGCCCCGGCGTGGACCGTCGCGGCACCCTCGCCTGCCCCATCCAGAAGACCGAGGCCCTGGCAGCGACCACGTTGCGCCTCGAGGTCCTGAACCCGCCCAGCAAGAAACTCGACGTATGCGGCACGACCAAGATGACCATCCCGCCCGACGTGCTGGCCCGTTCGATGGACCTCGAATGGGGCTCCGAGGAGTACTAGAACTCCTTCATCCGCCGCCGCCCGCGCGTCGAAGGCATCAACGGCATCTTGAAGAACCCCGCGTTCTCCGCCCTGGCCCACATGCGGTTCCGTGTCCGTGGCCGCGCCAAGGTCACCCTGTTCACCGCCTTCGCGATCGCCGTGACCAACCTGCGCTCGACCGCCAACTGGCGCCGCCGACTCGCCAGAGTCCGTGCGCTCAACGTGGCCATCGCGGCCGCGAAGTGGTCCCGCTCGCCGGAGCGCACCCACACCATCGAGCAGCTCCTGCGCCCGACCCACCGCCGGCGACGCAAGCCCGCAGCAGCCCGAGCGCCCTAACCCCGCAGCTCGAGCACCGCACCCAGGTCCGGACGCGCCGGACAACCACAAGGCCCACCAACCCGAGCCGCACAAGCCTGCCCTGAACCAGCCCCACGAGCCCCTCACGCACCCAGCGTGGGGGCCTTCGGCGTACCCGGACAGCGCAGACCACACGGGATAGCACCAAGGCCGGCGCGGAGGCTGGCCTCGGGCACCGGGAAGGGCCCCGGACGCAGCAAGTCCCGCACCGAGAACCTCGGGCGGGACCTTCTGTGACCACAAACAGCGACTTGTGTAGCCACCTCTCAGAGCCGCCTATCGGAATCGAACCGATGACCTTCTCATTACGAGAGCATGCTCCGACTTAGCCTCGATCCACCGATGAGCAGGGGCTGAGTCGTCGGGGTTGGTGACGATGGGTCGTCGGGTGCGTGGGCGTGGCTGTTGGTCTGGCCTAGCTGCCAGGTCGTTCCGGGTTGGTCGTCGTGCCGGTTGCGGCAGGGGTGGTCAGGTCGTCGGTGCGAGCGGTGGTCCGCATGCCCGGGCGAACAGGTCGGCCCAGGCGGTCTCCCAGGGCCAGGCCGCCGGTAGGTGCAGGGTGACCCGTCGGGCGGAGGACGCGATCCGGGCAGGCACGGTGATCAGCTTGCGGCGGACTGTCGCGGTGGTCGACTTGGCCAGTCCGGTGCCTGCCAGCGTCGCGGCTGCGCGGGTCAGGTTGAACGCCATCACGGCCAGCACGAGCCAGGCGGCGTTCGCGGCGAACTTGCCCGAGGGCAGGTGCGCCAGCGCGGAGTTCTTCAGGTCGGCGTGGACCTGCTCGATGATCGCGTGACCGCGGTGGGTCTTGTCCGCGGCCACGGTGTCGGCGTGCTCGGGGTTGGTGGTGGTGAAGAAGGCGTGGAAGCGCCAGGTGTCGAACAACGTCTCCTGGCCATGGTTGCTGCTCGGGATTGAGGTCGGGGATCCGGCGGACCACGAGCCGACCGGTGACCTGCTCGGCCTTCTTCTTGGAAGTGAACGCGGTGAACGGAATCTCGGCGACCTCGGCCGCGAGATCCAGGTCTGGGTCTGCTCGTCGAAGACCGCGTCGGTGTACTCGATCGGGGTCCACGCATCTCACCGATGGCGGAGATCGCGGCCTTGACCTTGGGATCCAGGCGGACGGTGACCGACACGTCGGCACCGGCCCGCAGCGCTGCACCGATGACCGCGTGGCCGTAGAACGCGGAGTCGGCACGCACCAGCGGCCGCACGCTGGTGCCGACGGTGAGTTGGTTCGATGGTCTTCAACGCGTCGGCGACCAGCCGGGCCGCGCCCCGCGGAGAACCACACGAACCTTTGCGCAGCCGCTGGGCCACGACCACCGGCGCGGACTCTGGGGTGCTGACGGTCGCGAGCAGCGCGTTGAGCCCGCGGACCCCGGAGTAGCCGTAGCCCGAACCCTGCTTGGAGTAGCCGTGGACCTCGATGATGGTGTCGTCGATGTCGACCATCACCCGCTGGCACGACTCCTCGCTCGCAGCTATCAGTGGTGCCTGCTCGGCCAGCCGGATCAGGAACCTCGAGGCGACCGCGTCGAGCTGACGGACGTGGCCGAAGGTGAACGAGCGCAGGAACGAGCCCAGCGTCGAGGGCGCGTAGGCGTTGGTGAAGACCCGGCCCATCCCGCCGTGGCGCAGCAGCGCCATGTCATCGATGCTGTCCGCGCCGGCGACCATCCCCGCGACCAGCGAGGCGACCTTCAACCCCGCGTTCGCGCCCTTGTCGGAGGGCACGCTCAGGTGCTCCGGGCCAGCTCATCGAGTCCCGCGGACCGGGCCAGCGCAAGACCGGGACCAGCCCAGCCGCACGACACGAGATTCGGATCATCGAACACCGCAGAGGTCGCTCGAGGCGTGTGGCAAAGTTGCATCTACGAGATGCCCTTCGTGATGGTGGAAATCGTTCCCTAGAGAAGACCGATTTTCCCAGCACGTAAGGGCATTCTCACTTCACGACGCGCTCACCCCACCAACCTCATCGGTGGATCGAGGCTTAACGGTGCAGTCCGGTGAGCCTTGTTGGAGTGCATTTGTTGCCGGTCGGATCAACTCGGGGGTGCGTCGGGGGTGCGCAGTCAGGACTGGCCAAGAGAGAGCGTCCGACCCGATAGCCAGCCCTCGTGCACGGTGGTGGCCGGGGTCAAAGGTGGCCGAAGGCCATCGCGCAGCGACGCTCTGCGCCCTTGATGCCGGGCACCGGCGTGCAGATCGTTGGAGGTCGGGTCGGAGGCTCGGCGGTGCGTGGAGCTCCGGACCGTGACCCGTGCCGTTGCGGATCGATGACGCTCGTCTCCTATCCGGGGGCGGGCGTTTTGATTTGTATGCCGTTGCAGGGGTGCGCGAGGACGGCGCGCCAGCGCCGCCCGCAGCGAACCTCCGCGCCGGAGGCGCGCTTGAACCAGTAAGGAAAGTCATAACCGATGCGGCTGCGGGAGGCTGCGGGAGGTCGCCAAGTCGCCGCGGTGAAGGCGCTGCAGCTGCCGCCTTGGTTGTCTGCGGACTGTCGGAGCGGCTGGTCTAGGCGTGGCGCGCCGGGTGTGACCAAGTCGTACCCCTCAGATCTCGCTGCCGCGCCCCGGCCCGTCCGCGTGACGCTGCTGGCCGCGCTGTGCTGGACCAGCTTCTGGGGCTGGTGCCCTCCCCCGGCAACCGCTCGTTGGGCGTGTGTGGGACCAGGGCTCCCGCACATGCCTTGCGACTTGTCAGCGCCTGCGCCGTGCCTTCAGCCAGCGGGCGCCCAACGCTCCACCGACCGCGAGTGGCCACAGCCACCAGCCGAACAGCGGCACGAAGCCTACCGGGCCTAGGACATCAAACACGTCGACTCCCCTAGCGATCCCGCCGGCAGCAACCGCCAACCCTGCCCAACTCACCCAGCGCGCCATCAGCCTGGTCCTCAGCGCGAAAATGGAGAATGCCGCGATCAGGACCATGCACGGAGCAACCCTGACCATCGCCCCGAACCACTGAACGACCCCATCGAGGTCGTACCAGGCGACGATGGTGCTGTCGGAGACCGAGGCCACCTCATGGGGGAACGCGAAGATGGTTTTCACGGCGGTGTTGAGAGCGTTATGGACCGCGATCACTGCGCCGCACAACACCAGGACATCGGGGACGATCGAGTGTGGTCGCCTGGCCCTGACCAGCTGCGCGAGCGCGGCCACGAAGACGACGAGCAACACGATCCCGATCAGCGCTGCCACCTGGTTGAGCTTGAGCGTGCCGGCGTTCTCGGCGGCGAAGCGGCGAATCTCTGCCGCGGTCGCGTCTCCCACCGCAGGCGAAGACTCAGGTGTGAACGTACCGAGGCTGACCACGAACAGCATCAGGCCGGTGAGCGCGGCCAGACCGAGGGTCCTGCGGGCACGCGGCGAGGATGCCAGATCGACGGGTTGGTTTTCTGCGGTGCTGGTCATTGTGTGGTCCTCCTTGTTGAGACGAGAGGACCAGACTCCGCTGCCCGGCGTCCCCGCCGGAACGGTCGCCTGTCCCCGGTTTGCCCCCCAAGAAAGGCCAACCCAAAGGACAGATGTCCCTCCGCAGCGGGACGCCGGTCGTCGTACGGTTCCTTCAGGAGGCGAAGGGCGATGGGAGCAACCTCAGTACGACGAACGGCGGCAGCCGCTGTTCTGATCATGACGGCCGTCATCTTCGTCATCACGGTTGCTGCCGCCTGGTGGCTGCCGGGTGTCTCGAATGATGCTGCTCTGTCGGACCTCATCTGGTTCTGCAGCTTCCTGACATTCCCGGTGGTCGGCTTCCTGATCCTGTGGCACCGCCCGGACAATCTCGTGGGGTGGATCTTCCTGTCGGTTGGACTGTTCCAGGTGACCGCCGGTCTGACCGGCACCGCGTCAGACCTTTTCCTGTCCAGCGACCCGGGCAGCGTGAGCGGCGCGATTCTCTTCGTGGTGAATAACGTGTGCTTCGGTGTGTCCTGGGTGTTGGCGACGACTTTCCCGCTGCTGCTGTTCCCCGACGGCCGGCTGCCGTCGAGGCGCTGGCGCTGGGCCGTCTACGCGGCCGCAGCGGGTCTTGGTGTGCTCGTGGTCGCGGTCCTGGTCAAGCCAGGTCCCGTCGAGTCCGACAGCACCGTCGTCAACCCGCTCGGCGTCGCGGCACTGGGAGGGCTGCCCGAGCAGGTCGCCGGGGCGACGGTGATGGCCATGCTCGGGGTCTCTGTGGCCGGCCTTACCTCGCTGGTCGTGCGCTGGCGACGTGGACCGGCGGAGGAGCGGCATCGCCTTGCGTGGCTGGCCCTGGCTGCGGTGGTCATGGTCGTCGTGCTAATGGCCGGGTTCGTCGCCTCGCCCTGGACTCCGGACTGGGTAGGTGTGATCGCTGAAGCGATCACGGTCGCCGCGGTTCCGCTGGCCACCGGTGTGGCGGTGCTGCGGTCCCGCCTCTTCGACGTCGAGGCGGTGCTCGACCGCGCCCTTGTCTACGTTGTCCTGACCGGCCTCGTAGTGGTGACCTATGCGGCGACGGTGGCGGTAGCGACCTCGTGGCTGGGCTCCGACGCAGGCCGTGGCGCCTCACTCTTCGCCGCGGCGGTCGTGGCGGTGTCACTCAGTCCGGTGAAGGACCGCCTGCACCGGGGCATCGACCGGTTGCTCTACGGCGACCGGTCCCGTCCGTACGCCGTTCTCTCCGGGTTCGCCGCCAAGCTCGAGCGCACCAGCGGCAGCGACGACCTGCTCACCACGGTCACCGATTCGATCGCGGAGTCACTTCGGGCCCCCTACGTCAGGGTCGCGGTCGGCTCCGGAGCCGTTATCCCCGAGGATGCCGTGGTCTTCCCGCTGATCTCACACGGGCGGCAGGAAGGGCTGCTCCTCGTCGGGCAACGCTCCGGTGGTCGCGGCTTCGCCGCGCGAGAGACGAAGCTGCTGGGTGACCTCGCGCGTCAGGTCGCTGTCGAGGCGCGCGGGATGAGGCTTGCCGCAGACCTTCAGGAGTCGCGCGAGAGCATCGTCCGGGCCCGGGAGGAGGAACGGCTTCGCGTACGGCGCGACCTGCATGACGGGGTTGGGCCGACCCTCGCCGCCGCGAGCCTCCAGGTGGACGCCCTTCGTGAGAGATGGCAAGTCGACGACCCGAAGATCGCCGTACTCCTCGCCCAGGTCAAGTCTGAGATCTCCCAATGTGTGCTCGACATTCGTCGAGTCGTCGACGGGCTGCGGCCTCCGGCGCTCGACGACCTCGGTCTCGCGGGCGTCGTGCGCGAGCACGCCGCATCACTCACCGCCGCCGGCCTTCTGGTCGAGGTCGACTGCCCCGAAGATCTGGAGGTAAGCAGCGCAGCAGTCGAGGTCGCCGCGTACAGGATCGTGACCGAGGCGATGACGAATGTGGTTCGCCACGCCGACGCCGCGCGCTGCGCGGTATCGCTCGAGTGCGCAGAGGGCTCGCTGCGCGTGGACGTGAGCGACGACGGCATCGGCTTGCGGGGGTCGCACCGCGACGGGATCGGACTATCGTCGATGCGCGAGCGGGCAGCCGAGCTCGGTGGCGCGATCGCGGTCGACAGCCCAACCGGAGGCGGCACCAGAGTCACCGCCACCCTGCCTGTTCCACAGGTAGTGTCGGCATGAGGGCTATAAGGGACCGGGTCTCGCCGTGAGCGCCATACGCGTCGTCGTCGTCGACGACCATCCGATCTTCCGTGACGGCCTGAGGACTGCGCTAGAGGGTCTCGAGGAAATCGAGGTGGTCGGTGCCGCCGAAGACGGCGCCGAGGCGTTGGTCATTGTTGACCAACTGCAACCCGATGTGGTCCTCATGGATCTCAACATGCCCACGATGGGAGGAATCGAGGCGACCCGGCAGATCACGTCGACCTCGGAGGCGGCCGTGCTCGTGCTGACCATGCAGTCCGACGACGAGTCAGTCTTCGCCGCCGTTCGCGCGGGTGCGTCCGGCTACCTCCTCAAAGGCGCTGACCGCGCAGAGGTGATCCGCGCGGTCCTCGGCGTGGCCGCTGGTGAGGCCGTGTTCGGGCCGGCGATCGCCAAGCGCATGCTGGCGTTCTTCTCCGGCGCCCCGGCAACCGCGCCGACGGCCTTCCCCGAGCTGACCGAGCGCGAACGCGAGATCCTCGACCTGGTAGCCCACGGGCTCGGCAACCAGGCCATCGGGCGGAAGCTGTCGCTGGCGCAGAAAACCGTCCGGAACAACGTTTCGACCATCCTGGGCAAGCTGCACGCCGCGGACCGTGGCGAGGCAATCGCGCGGGCCCGCAGGCACGGTCTTGGCCACAGGGACTAAGTGGTACCTGAGATCATCAAGGCCCACAGGCGATTCCGTCGCCGTCGCACTCGAGCCCCAGATTCGCCTGGAACGACCAGTCGATGCGGCTGACCAGGGTGGCCTCACCAGCACGCGAGCGAGCAGCGAAGAAGTCCAGCGCCGCTTGAGGCTGCCGCGGAGGCCTTTGGTGTATGCGGCGTGCTGACGGCGGCACGCATCGGCTTTGTCGCCAATGGGCTGGAGGCCATAGAGGGACTCGACGATTCCACCAGCGACGAATTTGCCGCTGCGGCTGCTGTCTCGGCTTGCCGATGGCCCAGCTGGTGATCGTGCGTCGCGTCACCGCGTCACCGCGTCACTCTGGCGCCGGAATGCAGCGCCTTGACGTAGGCCCTGTCTGGGAGAGCGTCGCTGCCAGTCAGTTGACTCACCGGCCCCTGGTGGGCCCGTTCGGATCCACGGCAAGACTGCGTCGACTTACAACGGCCGGGCCGAGCGAGGAGTCAGACGAAGATCGGGTCCAGCGTGTGACGGACGTCGATCACGCGGCCGGTGTCAGCGACGTAGTGGCGTGCGGTGACCGAAGGGTCGCGGTGCCCCAGGACGTCGCGGGCGGCGTCCAGATCCTCGGTGTGAGCGACCAAGGTGCCCACCGTGCGACGCAGCGTGTGGGGGCTGACTCCGGTCAACGGCGTCTCCGCGACCACGCCGCGCAACTTGGTCCGCACGTTGTTCGGCCACAACCAGCCTCCGCTCGCTTGGGCGAAGACTGGGCCCTGGTCGTTCTGCTCCGTCACCCGAGTTCGACGCCGGTTCAGCATCTCGACTACGGCGCCAGGCAAGGCAATGGTGCGGGCTGCACCCGTCTTGGTCATCGGTTGACGGTGCAGTCCGGCGACGAAGACTTGACCGGTGGCGGCATCGCGGCGGGGCTCGACCATGGTGGCGTCCACGCGCACGCACGGGATGTCTGCCTTTAGGTCGAGGTCGGTCCACCGCAGGGCCAGTGCCTCGCCGATGCGCATCCCCGTGCCCAGCAGCAGGAGCACCACGTCGTGCAGGTCGGGTGTTCGCCGGGTGCCACCAGACAAGAGGCCGCGCTCGTCGCGGGCAACACTGCTCTGGTGGGATGCGGTCAGACGCGAGCAGCTCGCGAGCCTCCTCGACCGAGAGGGCCTGGACGACGCGCCGTCGCCGAGGTGCGCGCCGGACCTCGCGCATCGGGTTGCTACCCAGTGCGTCGTGACGCACCGCCATCGCGAACATCTGGGCTAGCACGCTGCGGGCAACCCGGGTGGTACGACCGGTGAGATCGACACGGGTCAGCGCCTCATCGACTACACCCGTCCTGGCCTCGGTCAGTCGCAGGCCACCCAGGCAAGGGTTGATGATCCTCGAAAGCGCGGCCTGGTACCCGGCCAAGGTCTGCAGCGACACCACGCCGTCGTCTTCACCCCGACGTTCCCCGGTCGAAGGAGCTCGAGCCTCCTCGAGTCGGCGCCGCATCCAGTACTCGCCCAGCTCCTGCACGGTCATGTTCGGCTCGGCTCCACGAAAGCCCAGCGGACGCCTGTGTGCCAGTCGCTCCTCCAGCGCAAGCTCGGCCTCGCGGCGCCCGGGGCGGCGCGCCTGGACCAGGCGCCGGCGTCCGTCGAGGTCGCGCACCCACACTGTGGCCAACCACTGTTCGGCGCCACCGCTGGTGACCGGACGGACCCAGCTTGCTCCCTGCTCGCCCACCGGCGTGCGACTGTTCACCGCGCGACCCCCCTGTCCTCGACGACGATCCCGCCAAGTTGGCGAGCGAAGGCGGGACTATGCCCCGATACGGGCTGGCTGGCCAATCGATTGAGCACTGGTGAGCCACTGGTAAGCCACTGGTGAGCCGATCAGCACGGACTCCCGACAGAAGGCGGAGGAACCCGCATACCTGCAGGTCAGCGATGGGTCTCGGAGCCGCCTATCGGAATCGAACCGATGACCTTCTCATTACGAGTGAGACGCTCTACCGACTGAGCTAAGGCGGCGCAGTGCCCGGCCGGTCAGCCGGGCACGCCGGTCGAGTATAGGGCCGGGGGTAGGGGGGTCTCCAAACCGGCTGCCGACCTCAGCAGGACAGGCCATCCTCGGGCACCGTGCCACCGATCAGGTAGCCCTCGATGGCCTTGTCGACGCAGTCGTTGCCCTGCTGGAACCCGGTGTGTCCGTCCCCGTCGCGGCTGACCAGCACCCCGGACTCGAGCTGCTTGGCCAGCGCCACGGCCTGCTCGTACGGCGTGGCCGGGTCGCGCGTCGTACCGACCACGACGATCGGCGGTGCGCCCTCCGCCTCGATCAACTTCGGGACGCCACCGCTCTTGACCGGCCATGAGCCGCAGGATGTCGCGCCGTAGGCGAAGATCCGGCCGAACGTGGGGGACGCCTTCTCGAACTCCTCGAGGAGGTCGGGCACCTCGCCGGTCGGGACGAAGTCGCCGTGGTCGAGGCAGTAGACCGCGTAGTAGGCCGCGAGCGAGTTGTCCTTGTACTTGTCCTGCTCACGCGATGCGTACTGGTCGGCCAGGTTCAGCAGCCGGTCGCCGCCGCCCTCCAGAGCCTGCTGGAGGGACACCGTCAACAGGGGCCAGTAGTCCTGGTTGTAGAGCGGAAGGATGATGCCGAACTGCGCCAGGCCCTCGGTCAGCTCGCGTCCAGAAGCGGTCGGCAGCGGCGTGGCATCGAGGTCCTCGAGAAGCCGCTGGATCCGCTGGGCGCCGGCATCGACGCTGTCACCGAGCAGGCAGTCACCCTGGTCGACGCAGTCCTGGAGGTAGGCCCCGAGAGCGACCTCGAAACCGTGCGCCTGGCCGAGGGACAGCTCCAGCGTGGACAGCGTCGGATCGATGGCGCCGTCGAGCACCATCCGTCGGATGTTGGTGGGGAAGAGGTCGGCGTAGGTCGCCCCGATGGACGTGCCGTAGGACGCACCGAAGTAGTCGAGCTGTCGTTCGCCCAGCGCCGCCCGGAGGATGTCGAGGTCCCTGGCCACCTCGGGCGTGCTCATGTGCTTGGCCAGGTCACCGCTGTTCTTCAGGCACCCCTCGCCGAACTCCCGGGTGAGCCGGTCGAACCGGACCTCCTCGTCGGCGTTGTCGGGGTCGGGGTCGAGACTCAGGAACTCGTCGGTCTGCTGGGTGCCGGCACACTCCAGCGGGGTGCTCTTCCCGACCCCACGGGGGTCGAACCCGACGATGTCGAAGTAGTCGGTCAGCCGGTTGCCGAAAGCGTAGGGGCCGGAGGCGGCGTACTGCACTCCCGAGCCGCCCGGGCCGCCCGGGTTCACCACGAGCTGTCCGACGCGTTGTCCCCGCTTGGCCGCGGGCGCACGGAGTACGGCGAGCTCGATCGTCTCGCCGTCGGGATCGTCGTAGCTCAGCGGCACCGTGAGCCGCGAGCACTGGTTGTCTCCGCAGGCACGCCACCTGAGATTCTGCTCGTAGTAGCGCCCGAGCTCGGCCGGGCTCGACGGCGGCTCGACCGTGGCGCTCGGCGCGGGCGGCGGTGCACTGACGCCCGGCTCTCCGGCACCGTCGCTCAGGTAGGCGTAGGTCGCCCAGCCTGCGACGCCCACGACGGTGATCGCCAGCGCCAGCACCAGTGCGACCGCGATCAGGATCCTGGCGGTGCTGTTCCTCCCCTGTCGCGGTGGCCACGGAGGGGGTGGGGGGAAGGCCGACATGCGGCAACTTTAGGGGCGCGCCCCATATTTCGGGACAGATCGCTCAGTCGCGCGTGACCCGCAGGGCGACCGTCATCGACTCCAGTGCGAGAAGCGGTGGCACGTTGAACTCCAGCATCTGCTCGCGGGCCTCCAGGATGGCCTCGATGCGACCCAGGCTCTGCTCGGCACTCGACGCATGGGCCAGCGCGACCACGTCGCCGCGCAGCTCTTCGTTGACCAGCTCCGACTGCGCTCCGAGCTGCAGCGTCAGCACGTCGCGGTAGACCGAGATCAGGTCCATCAGCCCCCGGTCGACCACGTCGAGGACCCGGCGCTTGGCCCTGGTCTTCTGCGACTTCTCCATCTCCCGGAGGGCCGGGGCGTACTCCCGCGGGCGACGTCCACGCTCGACCACGCCGTAGGCACGGTCCAGGTCGGACTTCTCGCGCTGGTCGTGCTCGTTGGTGAGCGCCTCGGCCTCGTCCTTGGCGATCTCGTGCAGGTCCGCGGCGGCCGCCAGGCAGGCGCCGAGGGAGGTGAGCCGCGCGGGGATCGCGACGACCTCCATGCGGCGCCGGCGGGTGTCCTCGTCACGGGCCAAGGCCCGGGCGCGGCCGATGTGGCCCTGGCTGGCGCGGGCGGCGTACGACGCTGTCTCGACACCGAGGTCCTCGGTCCGGACCAGGAAGTCGGTGACGTCCTCGACCGAGGGCGTGGCCAGCACGACCAACCTGGTGCGGGAGCGGATCGTGGGCAGCACGTCCTCGACCGTCGGTGCGCAGAGCAGCCAGACCGTGCGATCGGTCGGCTCCTCGATCGCCTTCAGCAGGGCGTTGGCGGCCTGGTCGGTGAGCCGGTCGGCGTCCTCGACGACCATCACCTGCCAGCGGTTGCCCACCGGCGCCAGGGCTGCGCTGCGGACCAGGTCGCGCACCTCGTCGACCCCGATGGAGAGCTTCTCGGTGCGGGTGACCCGCAGGTCCGGATGCGACCCGACGTCGACCTCGTGGCACGAGTGGCACTCGCCGCAACCGCCCCGTTCACACAGCAACCCGGCAGCGAAGGCAACGGCGGCGTTGGAGCGGCCCGAGCCGGGCGGACCGGTGAAAAGCCACGCGTGCGACATGTCGCCGGCCACGGCGCGCTGGAGCCGCTCGATCACGGGCCCCTGCCCGACCAGGCGTTCCCAGACGGTGCGCCCGTCCCGAAGTGCCGTCATCGCGGGACCAGCTCGAGGAGAGGGCTCAGACGAGCGTGAACGGCCTCGGCGATCTCCTCGACCGCCGCGCGCGCGTCGAGGACCAGGTAGTGGTCGGGGTCGATCGCCGCCAGTCGCAGGAACTCCGCCCGGACACGCTGGTGGAACTCGATCGCCTCGCCCTCGATGCGGTCGCGTCCGACGAACCGGGTCAGGCCCTGGGCGGGGTCGAGGTCGAGCAGCACGGTCAGGTGCGGCCGCAGGTCCTCAGTGGCCCAGCGGGCGACCCACTCCAGGTCGGCGCCGTCCAGGGAGCGGCCGGCACCCTGGTAGGCGAGTGTCGAGTCGACGTAGCGGTCGGTGACCACCACCTCGCCGCGCTCGAGGGCAGGTCGGACGACAGCATGGATGTGCTCGGCCTTGTCGGCGGCGTAGAGCAGCGCCTCGGTGCGGTCGGCGAGCTCCCCGGTCTGCGGGTCGAGCACGATCCGGCGTACGTCCGCGCCGACGGGGGTGGCACCGGGCTCATGGGTGAGGAGTACGACGTGTCCGGCAGCCTCGAGCCGCTCGCGCAGCAGACCACACTGGGTCGACTTGCCGGCCCCCTCGCCACCCTCGAAGCAGACGAACACGCCACTCGAGGCGTAGACGCCGGGGAACCGCGCCCGGTCTGTTGCTGACACGGGTTCACCCTAGGGGGCCGGGGTGACTGCGGGGTGGGCGGCGTTGTTCGGGCTGGGACTGCCGGTGCGGGCCGGACCCAACAATTGTTGGATACGCACGTCGCGACGAGCGATCCGAACGTCCCAACCCAACATTTGTGTGGGACGGGACGACCACCACCCGCACACCCATCCAGCCTCAGCCCTTCTTCGCGGCAGCCTTCTTCGCGGTCTTCTTCGCGGTCTTCTTCGCCGTCGACTTCTTGGCAGTCTTCTTCGCGCCTCGCTTGGCGGTCTTCTTGGCCGGGCCCTTGGCGCGTCGCTCGGCGAGCAGCTCGGCGGCACGGGCGAGGGTGAGCTCCTCCACGGAGTCGTCCTTGCGCAGGGTGGCGTTGTACTCGCCGTCGGTGACGTACTCACCGAACCGGCCGGCCTTGACCACGACCGGTGCTCCGGAGACGGGGTCGTCGCCCAGCTCCTTGAGTGGCGGCGCCGCGGCGGCACGGCCGCGCTGCTTGGGCTGCGCGTAGATCGCGAGGGCCTGCTCGAGGGTGATGTCGAAGAGCTGCTGCTCGGTCTCCAGGGAGCGCGAGTCGGTGCTCTTCTTCAGATAGGGCCCGTAGCGGCCGTTCTGCGCGGTGATCTCGACACCCTCGGCGTCCACCCCGACCACTCGCGGGAGCGAGAGGAGCCGCACGGCCTGGTCGAGGTCGATCGTCTCCAGCGACATGTCCTTGAACAGCGACCCGGTGCGGGGCCGGTCCTTCTTGGGCGCAGACTCGGGGAGCAGCTCGGTGACGTAGGGCCCGTAGCGGCCGTTCTTGGCCACCACCTGCAGGCCCGTCTCCGGGTGGGTCCCCAGGGGGATCTCCTCACCGGCCGGGTTGGCGAGCAGCTCCTTGGCCTTGTCGAGGGTCAGCTCGTCGGGCGGCAGGTCGTCGGGGACGTTGGCCTTCGTGGCCGCGGGGGTGCCGTCCTCGCCCGGCCCTTCCAGGTAGGGGCCGTACTTCCCCACGCGCAGGGCGATCCCGCTGTCCGACCCGCCGACGGGGAAGGTCGCCAGCTCCTTGGCGTCGATCTCGCCGAGCTCGGAGACGAGGGTCTTGAGCCCCTCGACCTCACCGGAGCCGAAGTAGAACGCGGCCAGCTCGGTGTTGCGGTCGCGCCGCCCGCCGGCGATCTCGTCGAGCACGTCCTCCATGCGGGCGGTGAACTCGTAGGACACCAGCCGTTCGAAGTGCGACTCGAGCAGCCGGATCACCGAGAACGCGAGCCACGCGGGGACGAGCGCGGTCCCCTTCTTGTAGACGTAGCCGCGGTTGAGGATCGTGCCCATGATCGAGGCGTACGTCGAGGGCCGGCCGATCTCGCGTTCCTCCAGCTCCTTGATCAGGGTCGCCTCGGTGTAGCGCGCGGGCGGCTTGGTCGAGTGCCCCTCGGCGCGGATGTTGGCGGCGCTGACCGAGTCGCCCTCGGCCACATTGGGAAGCCGGGTCTCCTGGTCGTCGGCGGTCGCCTCAGCGTCGTCGCTGCCCTCGACGTAGGCCTTGAGGAAGCCGTGGAAGGTGATCACCCGGCCGCTGGCCGAGAACACGACGTCCTCGCCGCTGCGAGCGACGCCGCCGAGCCTGATCGTGACGGTGTTGCCGACGGCGTCCTTCATCTGGGAGGCGATCGTGCGCATCCAGATCAGCTCGTAGAGGCGGAACTGGTCACCGGTGAGCCCTGTCTGGGCCGGCGTGCGGAACGAGTCACCGGCCGGGCGGATCGCCTCGTGGGCCTCCTGGGCGTTCTTGACCTTGGAGGTGTAGGTGCGCGGGGCGTCGGGGATGTACTCCGGGCCGTAGAGCTCGCGGGCCTGGCTGCGGGCCGCGGCGATCGCCGTCTCCGAGAGGGTCGTGGAGTCGGTCCGCATGTAGGTGATGTAGCCGTTCTCGTACAACCGCTGCGCGACCGACATGGTCGAGGAGGCGCTGAACCCGAGCTTTCGGCTGGCCTCCTGCTGCAGCGTCGTGGTCCGGAAGGGCGCATAGGGCTTGCGGGTGTAGGGCTTCGACTCGACCGAGCGCACCGAGAAGTCGGTGTCGTGCAGGGAACTGGCGAGCGCCTCCGCGCGGGTCTTGGTGAGGTGGACGACCTTGGCGTTCGGCTTCAGCTCGCCGTCCTGCCCGAAGTCGCTGCCGCGCGCGACACGGGTCTCGTCGATGGAGTGCAGCTTGGCCGGGAACATCCGCTGGTCGTGCTTCTCGCCGGCGTCGAAGGTGCCCTCGAGGTCCCAGTACGACGCGACGCGGAACTTCATCCGCTCGCGCTCACGGTCGACCACGAGCCGGGTCGCCACGGACTGCACGCGGCCTGCCGAGAGACCTGACATCACCTTGCGCCAGAGCACCGGGCTGACCTCGTAGCCGTAGAGGCGGTCGAGGATCCGGCGTGCCTCCTGGGCCTCGACGAGGTCCATGTCGATCTCGCGGGGACTCGCCACCGCTGCCTCGATCGCCTGGGGCGTGATCTCGTGGAAGACCATCCGGTGCACCGGCACCTTCGGCTTGAGCTCGTCGAGGAGGTGCCAGGCGATCGCCTCGCCCTCACGGTCCTCGTCCGTGGCGAGGTAGAGCTCGTCGGCGTCCTTGAGCAGGCCCTTGAGCTTGGTCATGTGCGACTTCTTGTCGCGGGAGACGACATAGACCGGCTCGAAGTCGTGGTCGACGTCGACACCGAGGCGCGCCCACGACTCGCCCTTCAGCTTGGCGGGGATGTCGGCTGCACTCTGCGGGAGGTCGCGGATGTGTCCGATGGAGGACTCCACGACATATCCCCGGCCGAGGTAGCCCGCGATGGTGCGGGCCTTGGCCGGTGACTCGACGATGACGAGCTTGTGTGCCACTGCTTGGTTACTCATCCTTTGCGGTGCGATCGAAGCCTGAGACCGCCGGGTCGGCTGTCTCAGGCCCCGTCAAGGTAGCGCGTCCCGGCAACGGCTCCGCAAACCCGTCCAGTTCGCCGGCCACCGGCCCCGTAGGGGCCCCGGCCGACTCGCTGGTCTATTCGTGCACGACGAAGAGTGCCCTATTTACTGATTTATCGGACATTGGGTGATGCGCCTGCTTGTCTTCTCTGGGGGCATCGGTTGGGTGCGTCCGAGGTTTCTAGGGGGGCATGGTGCCGGTCCAGGGTCTGCGGTGTTGGCCAGCCCGAGGTGGCCGTCGGCGCCGGCTCGGCGCGATGCTCGCCGTCCTGATGGCCCAGGTGGCGTACGCCGCGCCACCCGCCGCGGGGGCCGCGGACCCGACCGGCCCGGTCGTGCACTTCATCAGCATCATCGCTGTCGGCGATGTGGGGTACCCGGCGGACGTGGATCCTCGCATCTCGGCCACGGAGGACGAGAGCTTCACGGTCACCCCGTCCTGCAGCCTGCTCGGGTCCGACGGGTCCTGCCTGCCCGAGGGTGCCGATCCCGGAGTCCTCGTCCTCAGTCCCACAGCGCGGGGAGCGGGCCAGACGTCGTGTGACGGGCTGGTGTTCGACGTGACGCTGGTCGACACGACGTACGGCACCTACCTGGTCACCCCACGACCCGGGACGGGCTCGGTGCGTGGCGACTGCCGTGTCCAGCTTCGGTATGACGCACTGAAGCTGCCCGTCGACGCGGACCCTGCTGCGCCGGGACTGCAGACGATCCAGGTTGCCACGACGAGCCGCAGCGACGGGACAACGACCTCTTACTCCCATGGCTCCGACCAGGTCAGGGTCTCCCGGGTCCCCACCATCGTCGACGCCACGGCGTCCAGCGACGTCGCCCTCGGCTCCGGGACGCTCGGTGGCACGGCAACGCTCTTCCTGCCGGGGTACCCGCCTGCCCCCAGCACGGTCGCGTTCAGCCTTTACGGGCCGGACGACGCGGACTGCTCGCGCGCACCCGCCTTCACCAGCACGGTGGTGGCGAATGCACGCTCGGTCACGTCGGCTGGCTTCACCCCCCACGACGTCGGCACCTACCGCTGGGTCGCGTCCTACGCAGGCAACGCCGAGAACGTGCCTGAAAGCAGTGCATGCCACGACGCTCCCGCACGCACAGTCGTAGGCCCGGCCAGCCCCACCGTCACCGCTGAGTCCTCGCCGACGCCTGTGGTGGGGTCCGGCATGACGGGCACGGCGACCTTGTCCGGTCGAGTGAACCCGCGGGACGGCGCCACGGTCACCTTCGACCTCTTCGGACCCGACCAGGCCGACTGCTCGGGCACTCCAGCCTTCACCAGCACGGTCCCCCAGCCTGTCTCCTCCGCGTCTGTGGCATCGGCGCCGTTCACTCCCAGCGCGGGGGGCACCTACCGCTGGGTCGCGTCCTACTCGGGCGACGCCAACAACCGCTCCGCCAACAGCCCCTGCGACGGCGAGACCGCGAGCGCCACAGTGACCACTCCCAGCACGACGACGGTGAGCCTGAGTCCGGCCCCCGTGGCTGTCCGGGCCACGCGGGCGACGGTGCAGGCGCGGGTGCGCTCGGGCGGGGTCGAGGTGACCGGTGGTTTCGTCGACGTGCACGTGGACGACGCCCTGAAGGGACGTGTCCCTGTCGCGAACGGCCTCGCCAGACTGACGTTGCCGGTGTTCGGCACGATCGGTCGGCGCGTCATCCGCGTCGAGTACACAGGGGTCAGCGGCGTGACCCACGGCTCCACGGGCCGGGCGGATCTCCTCGTCGAGAAGGCCCACCCGCGCGTCGGCCTCAGCCTCCGACCCCGGACGGTGCGTCAGCGGCGCACTCGGCCCACCCTGATGATTGCCGTGACCGCCCCGGGACAGACCCTGACGGGCGACGTGCTGGTCCAGGCTCCGGGTCGTCCAGCGGCGCGCCTGCGCCTGAGCGGCGGACAGGCGCTGCTGCAGCTCCCTCGCTACCGCGTCCGTGGTCCCAAGACCGTGCGCGTCACCTATCAGGGCAACAGCACCGCCCATCCGAGCTCGTCCGTGGTGCACTTCCGGGTCGTTCGCTGAGCCGAGGGCTCGTCGAGCATCAGTGCTTGCCGCTCCAGCTGTCCCACAGCGCGGCGTACGAGCCACCCGCGTCGACCAGCTCGTCGTGGGTGCCGAGCTCCGCGATCCGGCCGTTCTCCACGACTGCCACCCGGTCGGCGTCGTGGGCCGAGAACAGCCGGTGGGCGATGGCGATCACGGTCCGGCCCTCCAGCACCGCGGCCAGCGACCGCTCGAGGTGCCGGGCAGCACGTGGGTCGATCAGGGAGGTCGCCTCGTCGAGCACCAGGGTGTGCGGGTCGGCCAGCACGAGGCGGGCCAGCGCGACCTGCTGGGCCTGGGCGTCGGTGAGCGCGCGGCCACCCGACCCGACCACCGTCGCCAGTCCGGCGGGCAGGGCATCGACCCAGCCGAGGGCGTCCACCGCGTCGAGAGCCTCACAGATGTCGGCATCGGTGGCGCCGGGGGGCGCCGCCAGCGCAAGGTTCTCGCGCAGCGTGCCGACGAACACATGGTGCTCCTGGGTGACCAGCGCGACGTGACCACGCAGGTGCTCCAGCGGCAGCGCCACCAGCGGGACCCCACCGACGGTGACCGCCCCTGTCCGGGGCGGATGGATCCCGGCGAGCAGCCTGCCGAGCGTCGACTTGCCCGCACCGGAAGGGCCGACCATGGCGATCCGCTCCCCCACACCGACCTGCAGGTCGACGCCGTGCAGCACGTCGCGGCCCTCGATGTAGGAGAAGCGCACGTCATCTGCAACCAGCTGCTCGCCGCGGGGCTGCGCCCCGGACACCGAGCGGTCGTCCGGCACCTGGGCGACACCGAGCAGACGCGCCAGCGATGCCGCCCCGAGCTGGAGCTCGTCGAGGATCGACACGATGCGGTCCACGGGGTCGATCAGCATCTGCACGTAGAGCGTTGCTGCGGTGACATCACCCAGCGACACCTGGCCCTGGCCGTAGAGGTAGCCGCCCAACAGCAACGTCGCCACCGTGGGGATCAGGTAGGACAGCTCCATGTTCGGGAAGAACACCGTGCGCAGATAGAGGGTGTAGCGCTCGGCCGCGTAGGACTTCCGGATGTCGTCGTCGATCGCGTCGACCCGCTCACGTCCCAGGCCCAGTGCCTCCACCGTTCGTGCGCCGTCGACGGTCTCGGTGAGGGTCGCGTTGATCTGGGAGTACGACGCGCTCTCGCGCAGGTAGCCGTCCTTCGCCCGGGCGAGGTACCACCGCAACCCGATCACCAGCGGCGGGACCCCCAGCAGGCAGGGCAGTGCGACCCACCAGCCGACGCTGATCGCCGCACCGAACGTGATGATCGCCGTGACCACGGCGATCATCCACTCCGGCATCGCCCAGCGGACCGACCAGCCCAGCTGGTCCACATCGCGCCCCGTGCGCGTGAGCAGGTCACCGGAGCCGGCCGACTCCACGACCCCGACGGGCAGGGCGAGGGTGTTGCCGACGAAGTCCTCGCGCAGCTCGGCGAGCACCTGCTCACCGAACACCTGGCTGATGAACCGCGCATAGCGGGTCAGGACGGTCTGCAGCACCAGGAAGCCCGCCAGCAGCAGCACGATCCGGTCGACGTGGGCGACCGTGGTCCCCCGCTCGACCGCCTCGACGAGATCACCGAGCAGGCGAGGCGCAGCGATGGCGGCAAGCGCAGCCAGGACGTGCAGGGTCAGCGCGCCGCCGAGCATCCGCGGGTGCTGGCGGGCGATGGCGCGCGCGTGCGCCCTGACGGCGCGACCGTCGGCGACGGGAAGCATCGTGCTCACCGGCTCGGCACCTCGCTCTCCCGGATCACCACGCGGCGGTACGACGCGTCGGTGTCGAGCAGGTCCTGGTGCGGGCCGGTGGCGGCCACGCGGCCGGCACGCAGGAACGCGACCTCGTCGACAGCGTCGAGCATGAGCGGGCTGCTGGTGGTCACGACCGTCGTACGACCGGTGCGATGAGCGCGAAGGCGTGCCGCGATCCGCGCCTCGGTGTGGGCGTCCACCGCCGACGTCGGCTCGACCAGCACCAGGATCTCGGGGTCCAGGGTGAGCACCCGCGCGAGGACCAGCCGCTGCCGCTGCCCGCCGGAGAACGTGCGGCCGCGTTCGGCCACCACGCTGTCGAGCCCTTCGGGGAGGGCCTCCATGATGTCGGCCGACGAGGTGGTCTCGAGTGCCCGGGACAGGTCGCCGCGGCCGGTGAGGTCGAGCCGGTCTCCGAGACGGCCGGAGAACAGCTGCGTCCCGGTGTCGGAGACGACGATGCGGCGGCGTACCTCCTCGCGGCGCAGGGCGCCCAGGGGTACGCCGCCCAGGCGCACCTCGTCGTCCACGTCCGGAGCGCACATGCCGAGCCGGTCGGCGAGCTGGGCGGCCTCCTCGGGTTGTTCGCTGACGATGGCGACGAGGGTGCCCGGCCGCACGCGGAGTCCCGAGCGCAGGTCGACCAGCTCCGAGCCGTCCGGCGGCGAGGGTGCGGGCTCGACCGGGTCGAGGTGGTCCGAGGTCAGGGCGAGGACCCGGCAGACCCGGGCCGCGGACACCCGGGCGCGGATCAGCTTGTCGGCGTACTCCGTCGCCGTGCGCAGCGGGATCATCAGGAACGCCGCGTAGCCGTAGAACGCCACCAGCTGACCGGCGGTGATCCGGCCCTCGACCGCGTAGCGCGCTCCGACCCACACCACGATCACCACGAAGATGCCGGGCAGCAGGATCTGCAGCGCGTCCAGCATCGACTCCAGCCGCGCCACCTGGACGCCCGCCCGGCGGGTCGTCTGCGACTCGCGGCGGTAGCGGTCGTGGAAGACCTGCTCGCCACCGATGCCGCGCAGCACCCGGAGGCCGCCGACGATGTCGCTGGCGGTGTTCGACAGCGCGCCCATCAACTCCCGTTGGTGCGCGCTGCGTCGCTGCAACGGCCCCAGCAGCGGACCCACGAGCAGGATCAGGATCGGCACCCCGACGAGGACCACGACGCCCAGCGTCACGGAGGTCTGCAGCAGGATCACCGCGACCAGGACGAAGGAGACGATCGCGCCGGCGAAGCGGGCGGTGACATCCATCAGGTTGCCGAGGTGCGACAGGTCGGTGGTGCCGATCGCGATCACCTCGCCGGTCGAGACCTTGCGGGGCAGCGTGCCACCGAGCTGCACCGTCTGACGCCCGACCAGCTGGACGACGCGGTAGGCGGCGGTGAGCCAGTTCGTCACCGCGAAGCGGTGCCGCATGACGCCGCTCGCGGCCTGCACGAGACCGATCATGAACATCAGCCCAGCGAACTTCGCGAGCTCGGAGGTGTCCTTCGCCGAGACCCCCTGGTCGATCGCCTGCCCGATGACGGCCGGCATCACGGCCTGGGTGCTCATCCAGGCGATGCCGAAGGACATCCCCATCAGCAGGGTGCGCCACTGGCCCTTCGCCAGCCACCACAGCAACCGCCCCGCCGACCGGTGGTCGGCGGTGCCGGGGTGGTCGAGAGGCAACATGCGCACCGGATCACGCTAGGGATCCACGGGCGTCGAAGCGAACGGTTTTCGGCTCAGCGCTCCAGGCCGAGGAAGCCCTCGGTGACCAGGTCGCGCACGACCGGGAGGTACGTCGACCGCACCCCCGCCGGGTCCTGGTCAAGCAGGTCGGCCAGCGCGTGCATGATCTGTTGCACGCTGAGCTCACCGTCACAGGCGCCGACCAGGGCGGCCTCGACCGTGTCGACCTGTCGGGCGCGGCGCACCCAGCGTTGCTGGCGGAGCACGATCTCCTGGGGGTCCTCCGCTCCGGGCTCGCCGTGCGTCTCCTGCCGGACGTCGACTCGCGTGACCAGCCTGGAGTCCCCGAGGGCGTCGTCGGGCAGGTCGCGGAGCAGCGCGGTCCGCTCGAACAGGCCGGAAACCTCGGGGCCGATGGGCTGCTCGACGTCGTAGGGCCAGTCCTCCAGGCGCAGCGTCGGGCTCGGGGTGTCGACCTTCCTCAGGTTGATCCAGCCGAAGCCGACGGCCTCGGCACCCTGCTCCTCGAACCAGGACAGCCAGGTGTCGTAGCGCTGGTGGTAGTCCGCAGCGGTCTGCCCGGCGGCCGTCGAGGGGTGCACGCCCGCATCCTTGAGCCAGAGCTCGACGTAGGTCGGCAGGTCGACCACCTCGCGCTGGACCACCCACGCGTCACACGCCTGTCCTGAGCCGGTCGACTGGATCCACGACGCCAGCCGCTCCTCCCACGACTGGCCGCGCACGACCATCCAGTTGGCGAGCACCTGGGCCGTGCCACCGGCGCGCAGGTGGCGTGGCACGCCTCGCACGATGTGCTCGACCACCCGGTCACCCGGAAGTCCCGAGTCGCGGTAGACCAGCCGCTCCCCGGTGGCGGGAGAGATCACGAACGGCGGGTTGGTCACGACCAGGTCGAACCGCTCGTCGACCCGTGGGGGTCCCTGGGAAGCTTGCGCAGCACCCGTCTCGAAGGGCTCGAAGAAGCTGCCCTCGCGGACCTCGATCCGGTCGGCGAGGCCGTTGAGCTCGGCGTTGAAACGGGTCAGCCGCAGCGCCCGCTGGTTCACGTCGGTGGCCACGACCTGGCGTGCGTGGGTGGCCAGGTGCAGCGACTGCACCCCGCAGCCGGTGCCGAGGTCGAGCGTCCGGTCGACGGGGTCGCGCACGGTGAGCTGCGCCAGGGAGGTGGCGGCCGGGCTGATCCCGAGCACGTGGTCGGGCGCCACTCGTGCCGCGCCCCCGTCGAGGCCGGGTGTCAGGTCGCTGGTCACCCAGAGGTCGAGGTCGTCCGCGGCATAGGGGCGTACGTCGACCCGGGCACGCACCTCACCGACGGATCGCTCGAGCATGCCGGCGTTGCAGAGGGGATCGAGAAGACCCGGGAGCGCCTGCTCCACATCCCGTGCCGGGACCGGCGCCTGGAGCAGCCACAGCCGGGCCAGCGTCTCGGCCGGGGTCCCGCCTCGGGTGGCGCGCAGGCCGGGCAGGGTCTCGTTGCGCGAGAGGGCCGCGTGGCCCGTCGTACCCAGGACCTCCGCGACGCGGTCGAAGGTGAACTCAGCCGCCGTCAGGGCCTCGCGCAACCGGGAGGCCAGGCCATCCTCCGCCGTTCCTGCACCAGATGGGCTCACTCGGCGAGGCTAGCCCTCGAGAAACACAGCGGCCGGGCAGCCCCGTGAGGGACTGCCCGGCCGGCTGGGACGTGGTGCTAGACGGTCGCCTGTGCCGGAGCGGGGGCGTCGTCGGTCATCACGTTGCCGCGTCGCTTGGAGATCACGACGGCGACCACGACGATCGCTGTCGCGACCAGCGCGATCAGGATGCGTACGACGTCGTTCTGGTCCTCGCCGACACTCATCGACACCACGGCGCTCGCAATCAGCAGCGAGACCAGGTTCATCACCTTGATCAGCGGGTTGATCGCCGGGCCGGCGGTGTCCTTGAACGGGTCACCGACCGTGTCGCCGATGATCGTCGCCTCGTGGGCGCCCGATCCCTTGCCGCCGTGGTGGCCGTCCTCGACCAGCTTCTTGGCGTTGTCCCAGGCCCCGCCCGAGTTGGCCAGGAAGACGGCCATCAGGGTGCCGGTGCCGATGGCGCCTGCCAGGAACCCGGCCAGCGCCTCGACGCCGAGACCGAAGCCGACTGCCACGGGTGCCAGCACTGCCAGCAGGCCGGGAGCGACCAGCTCGCGCAGCGAGTCCTTGGTGACGATGTCGACGACCTTGCCGTACTCCGGACGACCGGTGCCTTCCATGATCCCGGGGATGTCGCGGAACTGACGACGCACCTCGTAGACCACGGCTCCGGCCGCACGGGCGACCGCGTTGATCGCGAGACCGGAGAACATGAAGACCACTGCCGCACCGAGGAGGACGCCGACGAGCACGCCCGGGTTGTATACGTCGAAGACCAGGGTGCCCTCGTCGACGCCAGCCTTCCTGACCGCCTCGAAGACCGAGGTGGAGTAGGAGCCGAACAGCGCCGTGGCCGCGAGGACCGCCGTCGCGATGGCGATGCCCTTGGTGATCGCCTTGGTGGTGTTGCCCACCGCGTCGAGCTCGGTGAGGATCTGTGCACCCTCGGGGCTGACGTCGCCCGACATCTCGGCGATGCCCTGGGCGTTGTCGGAGACCGGACCGAAGGTGTCCATCGCCACGATCACGCCGACGGTGGTGAGCAGACCACAACCGGCCAGCGCCACAGCGAACAGCGAGATCGTCAGGGTCGCACCTCCGAGGAGGAACGCGCCGAAGACGGCCGCACCGATCACCAGAGTGGTGTAGACGGCCGACTCGAAGCCGACCGAGAGACCACTGAGGATCACGGTGGCGGCGCCGGTCAGGGAGCTCTCAGCCACGCCCTTGACGGGCTTCTGCTCGGTGCCGGTGTAGTAACCGGTCAGTGCCAGGATGCCGGCAGCCATCACGATGCCGATCACGACGGCGGCCGAGGCGATCAGGCGGGGGTCTCCGGAGGCGTCCGTCATGTCGGAGCCCATCACGTTGCTGAACTCCGCGAAGGTCGCCGGCAGGTAGATGTAGGACGCGATCACCGAGGCCACGGCACCGACGCCGGCTGAGATGTAGAAGGCCCGGTTGATCGTGGTCAGGCCGTTCTCGCCGGGTCGCGGGGTGGTGATGTAGACACCCAGGACGGCGGTCAGTGCACCGATCGCGGGGATCATCAGCGGGTAGACCAGGCCGGCGTCACCGAAGGCCTGCGAGCCGAGGATCAGCGCGGCGACGAGCGTCACGGCGTAGGACTCGAACAGGTCGGCCGCCATTCCGGCGCAGTCGCCCACGTTGTCGCCCACGTTGTCGGCGATGGTCGCCGCATTGCGGGGGTCGTCCTCGGGGATGTTCTGCTCCACCTTGCCGACCAGGTCAGCGCCGACGTCGGCGGCCTTGGTGAAGATGCCACCGCCGACACGCATGAACATGGCGAGCAGGGCGGCGCCGAAGCCGAAGCCCTCGAGCACGTGGGGCGCCTCGTCCTTGAACAGCATCACCACGATGCTGGCACCCAGCAGGCCGAGACCGACGGTGAGCATGCCGACCATGGCTCCGGTGCGGAAGCCGATCTTCATCGCGGGGTCGCGGCCCACGTCATTGGCCGCCGCGGCCACCCGGAGGTTGGCCTTCACCGCGAGTCCCATGCCGAGGTAGCCGACCGCCGCGGAGAAGCCCGCGCCGACCAGGAAGAAGACCGAGCGGCCGATGCGCACCCAGACGTCGTCAGCGGGGAGCGCCAGCAGAGCCACGAACGCGACTGCGGCGAAGATGCCGAGCGTCCGGAACTGCCGGGTGAGGTAGGCGTTGGCGCCTTCCTGCACCGCGTGCGCGATGTTCTTCATGTTGTCGGTGCCCTCGTCGGCAGCCAGTACCTCGGAACGGAACATCCACGCCAGCCCGAGCGCGACGAGCGCGATCAGGAAGACGATGACGACCAGTACGAAGTTGCTGCCGTCGAGGTTCACGACGGCGGGGATCAGCCCGGTCATGTTTCTCCTCGGGTTTTGTCAGTGGTTGACCGCCGCGGAGTCTACGTGTCGCTGGGGCCACAGCCGTGACCGGGTTCACACACGGACACTTGTGCGTGTCGCCCGCCCCGATGAGCGGTGCCGGGGTGCAGCAGGGTCAGGCGCCGAGCGCCGCTGACTCCGACTCGTGAATGGTGAAGACCTTGGCCAGCCCGGTGATGCGGAAGATCTTGAGCAGCCGGTCCTGTGAACAGATCAGCTCCATCGTGCCGTCGTGGGCACGGACCTTCTTCAGGCCGCCGACGAGCACGCCGAGCCCGGTGGAGTCGAGGAAGTCGACGTTCTCCATGTCGATCACGAGGTCGTGGCGGCCATCGCCGACCAGCTCCGTGATCTTGTCGCGGAGCTTGGGGGCTGTGTAGACGTCGATCTCACCGCCGACGGCAACGATCGTGCGGCCGTCGACCTCACGGGTCTGCAGCGAAAGATCCACGCTCTCCCCTTCGAGCCGGGACCTGCCTCGGTCCCCCGCTCCTACGCTTGCAACATCAACGATACGTATTGAACCATGACAACCTCCCACGCCGTGGGCGGAATGTCACAGACCGCTGGAAGACTGTCCGAGTGGTGGTGATGGACCTCGAGACGCTGATGGGCCGGCTCAGCGGCGCGCCCGGCCGGGCGGAGAGCCTGCTGCACCTCGAGGTGACGCCTTCCCGGGAGGCGCGGCAGTCCAGCTGGCCCGAGTGGGTGCACTCCCCGGTGCGCGAGGCGTTCGAGCGGATCGGCGTACCCGCACCGTGGACGCACCAGCGAGCCGCGGCCGACCTCGCTCACACCGGACAGCACGCCGTCGTCTCGACGGGAACGTCGTCAGGCAAGTCGCTGTGCTACCTGCTCCCCGGTCTGGAGGCCATCGAGTCCAGCCGGGGTCCGAAGGGGCAGCGCGGCGCCAGCGTCCTCTATCTGGCGCCGACCAAGGCGCTCGCCCAGGACCAGCTCGCTGCCCTGCGCCGGCTCGACCTCCCCGGCCTGAGGTGCTCCACCCACGACGGGGACTCCACCCCGGAGATGCGCGAGTGGGCCCGTGACCATGCGGAGTACGTCCTCACGAACCCTGACATGCTGCACCACTCACTGCTCCCCGGGCACGCCCGCTGGTCGCGGTTCTTCGGCTCGCTGCGCTACGTCGTGATCGACGAGTGTCACCACTACCGAGGCGTGTTCGGGGCACACGTCGCGCAGATCGTCAGGCGGCTGCGGCGGGTGGCAGCTCTCCACGGAGCGCACCCGACCTTCGTCCTGGCCTCGGCCACCGTGGCCGAGCCGGAGGTCTCCGCAGCGCGACTCACCGGTCTAGACGTCGTGTCGGTCACCGACGACGGCTCACCGAGAGGGCGCACCGCCCTGGCCCTGTGGGAGCCGCCGTTCGTGCCCGGGCGTGGTGAGAACGGCGCGCCGGTCCGACGGTCGGCCATCAGTGAGGTCGCCGACCTGCTCACCGACCTGGTCGTCGAGCGGGTGCGGACCCTCGCCTTCGTCAGGTCCCGACGCGGCGCCGAGACCGTCGCGCTGACGGCGCGTCGGCTGCTCGGGGAGGTCGACGCCAGCCTGGTCGACCAGGTGGCGGCCTACCGCGGGGGCTATCTACCCGAGGAACGCCGTGAGCTCGAGGAGGCGCTGCGGTCGGGACGGCTGCTCGGTCTGGCTGCCACCAACGCGCTCGAGCTCGGCATCGACATCAGCGGGCTCGACGCCGTCCTCCTGGCCGGCTTCCCCGGCACCAGAGCCGCTCTGTGGCAGCAGGTCGGGCGCGCCGGGCGAGGCGCCCGAGACGCCCTCGGCGTGATGGTGGCCCGCGACGACCCGTTGGACACCTACCTGGTCAACCATCCCGAGGCGCTGCTCGGTCAGCCCGTCGAGGCCAACGTCTTCGACCCCGAGAACCCCTATGTGCTCGGCCCGCACCTCTGCGCCGCCGCAGCGGAGTCGCCGCTGACTGTCGCGGACCTGCCGCTGTTCGGGCCCGGCGCACGCACCGCCGTGGACGCGCTCACCGAGGGTGGGCTGCTGCGTCGCCGGCCCCACGGCTGGTTCTGGACAGACCGGCGCCGCGCCAGCGAGCTCGCTGACATCCGCTCCTCAGGCGGTACGCCGGTCCGGCTGGTCGAGTCCGAGACCGGCAGGGTGCTCGGCACCGTGGACCACTCCGCGGCCCACGGCACCGCCCACACCGGCGCGGTCTATCTCCACCAGGGCGAGACCTGGCTGGTCACCGAGCTCGACCTCGACGAGTCGGTCGCCGTGGTGGTGCCCGCGAACCCCGACTACTCGACGTCGGCCCGCGAGATCACCGACATCGAGATCCTCGACGAGCGAGCGGCGACGATGTGGGGCGAGGCGCGGCTGAGCCTCGGCAACGTGCGGGTGACCCATCAGGTGGTGTCGTTCCTCAAGCGGGCGGTGCCGAGCGGTGAGGTGATCGGTGAGGAGCTGCTCGACCTTCCGGAGCGGCTGCTGCAGACCACCGCCGTGTGGTGGACGCTGCCCGCCGAGGTCCTGGCCGGGTCGGAACTCGCTGCCGCCGACCTCCCTGGGGCTGCACACGCCGCCGAGCATGCCTCCATCGGACTGCTCCCCCTGTTCGCCACGTGCGACCGCTGGGACATCGGCGGGGTCTCCACCGCGCTGCACGCCGACACCGGCAGGCTCACGGTGTTCGTGCACGACGGCCACCCGGGTGGAGCGGGATTCGCCGAGCGCGGCTTCCATGCCGCGGCGGCCTGGTTGCGCGCCACTCGCGAGGCGATCGCCTCCTGCGGCTGCGCGGACGGCTGCCCCTCCTGCGTCCAGTCGCCCAAGTGCGGCAACCAGAACAACCCGCTCGACAAGGCAGGCGCGATCGCGCTGCTCGACCTTCTCCTCGTGGCTGCGCCGTAGGTTTCTGGCCGGGCACTAAGGTCAAGGGGACCGCATCTCGAGAGGACCCATCGTGTTCGTCGCAGCCCTGATTGTTCTGCTCGTCGCCGTGCTGCTCGTGATCGCCGCCCTCTTCGGCGGCAGTGACTCGACCTTCATCGACGCCGGCGCCGCCAACTTCGAGATGCCCGCCAGCATGGTCTTCTTCCTCGGGATGGGGACGCTGCTCCTGTTCGTGCTCAGCATCGGCATGTTCCGGAGCGGCGCCAAGCGTGCCGCAGCCCGCCGCGCGGACCGAAAGAAGGTGAGCGAGCTGAGCAACAAGCTCGACGAGTACAAGCGGGACGAGGGTCGCGACAGCAACCGCGAGGACGTCTGACGCTGCCCGCTGGCGGTGGCCGAAGGGACTGATCGTCAGTTCCTCACCGGACCCGCGCGCCCGCGAGCGCTGAGCTCCATCGCCTCACCGGGGAGCTGAACCGTCGAGGTCACCGCCACGGTCACCTCCCACCCGTCGACGGCACAGCTGCGCAGCGCAGCGCCGTTGCGCCGTGCGATCGCCCCCGCGCTCAAGCACGGGTCGCCGCCGTCCTGCAGCGCCGCTGCCCCAGCCAACGCGGACAGGTCGGCCGCCGACTGGGCGCGGCGGTGGGCTGCGACCACCCCCACCACGCCGGACACGGCCAGGGTCACGGTGACCAGCAGCCCCATCATGGCGACGGCCAGGACGGTGCCGGCGCCGTCCTCGTGCTGGGCCTCACGGCTCCGAGCGGCTCGCTCCTCAACCACCTGAGGGCTCCTGGGCTGCGACCGCCTCGGCGGTGACCCGGAACATGGCCCAGTCGCCGAACAGGCCGGCGGGGCCGGTGACCGGGCTGCTCACCGTGACCACGACGGTGCCGTCCCCGTGGCCGAGCGAGATCCGGGAACCTGCCGGGGCGACGCGGCGGCCCAGGCCCAGAGCCTCGCCGACGCTCTCCGACCGGGCAGCGGCGCGCGCCGTCTCGCGCGCGGCGTCGAGGGCCTGCACCTGGGTGATGCCCACGCTGACCAGCCAGGCCATGGACACGGTGAACACGGCGATCAGCGGGAGTGCGACCGCCGTTTCGGCGGTCACAGCCCCTGACTCTCGACGGCTCCGCACGGGCACTCCTCCTCGGGTGGCTGGGACATGTGGTGGCTGGGTCAGGTGGTGGCATCGGATGGTGTGACCGGCGGAGCAGGCAGCCCCATCCCACCCCGCCGGTCGGTCCAGGTGGGTCAGAACGGCAGGAGGGACTTGATCGCGTTGAAGATGAACTTCAGGAGCTGCTGGCCCGCGTCGCTGGTGAGGAACTTGAACAGCACAGCGGCGAAGCCGACGCCGCAGCCGGTGACGGTGGCGTACTCCGCGGTGGTGGCCCCGGCCTCGTCGCGGACGACAGCGGCCTGGTGGCTGGCCGCGACATCGTCCCTGACGAGGGCGAGCGAGGTGTGGTTCATGACATCTCCTGACTGCTGGCCCGAACCGGTGGTCCGGGGTGGATTCCCTTGTGGGACTGAGGTTTGTCGACCTCGCCCGCCCCCGCGACCCTCAGTTCCGGCCCAGTGGACAACCCTTCTCCGGCGCAGTCCTGTGGACGTCTGCTGGTCGCCGTCCGGCTGCCGAGTCGGGTCACTCAGAAGAGCCGCATCGCGCTGAACACGCCGACCACCATCGGGACCACCCCGAGCACCACGAAGGCCGGCAGCAGGCACAGCCCGAGCGGGGCCGCTGCCTTGACCTCGATGCTCCTCGCCCGGGTCTCCACATCGGCTCTGGCTCGCTCCCGCAGCTCCTGGGCCAACCGGTGGACCGCGACCCCGACCGGCGCGCCGGTCTCGTGGGCTCGGCCGACGGCCCGGCCCAGCGGGGCCAGCTGCGGATGAGCCGCGACCGACCGCCACACCTGGGTCGGATCGACACCGACCTCGAGCCGGTGGTGGATCGACAACAGCTCGTCGCCCACCGGACCGCCCAACGCCCCGCTGACCGAGACCAGGGCGGACTCGGGCGCGGCACCGGCGTCGAGGCATGAGCCGAGGAGGTCGACGGCGGTCGGCAGGTCCTCGACCAGGAGCTCGCGCCGGCGTACGACGGCTGGGTCCTCGGTGCGACCGAGGACCACCCACACCACCACCCCGCAGGCGGTCCCGACCGCCATCCCGGCCACCCCGCCGACCATGGCCCACCCACCGACAGAGCCGACCAGGGCCAGAACCGGTCTCAGCCGGACCAACGGCGCGCGCTCCGGGGGCGCTGCTGCCGACCGGGCGGCTCGGTCAGCGAGAGGGCTCGGGCGCGCCGGAGTGTGCGCGGGCAGGAGGAGCAGCACGGTCACGCCAGCGAGGCCGGCCACCAGCACGCTCATCGCCCGAGCACCCGGTCAGCGATCCGCTCCAGCCACAGCAGGCCTGCGAAGGACAGAGCGAGTCCCAGCGCCAGGCACACCAGGCCGGCCGTGGAGCCGGTCAGGAAGCCGATGGGGTCCCCGCCGACGCCGGATCCCATGAGGAGCACCCCCAGCGGGAGCACGGCCAGCATCCGGGCGGTGGCGTGGGCGGCGGCGAGCTCGGCGGCGACCAGGCGCACTGTGCGTCGGTCGGACCGGATCGCCTCCGCTGCCTGGCCGATCGCGCCAGCGAGTCCGGAGCCGGTCTCGTGGGCCACCTGCCACGTCGCGGCGAGCGTGCGCAACTGACGGGCCCCGGGCCGCGCGGAGAGCTCTCGCAGCACCGCAGGCACGTCGGCGCCCAGGTGGCCGGCCACGGCCACCGGCGCCAGCTCGGGCCACTCCACCGCTGCCCGGTCCAGGCTGTGCAGAGGAGGTTGTCCCGCCGCGAGGTCTGAGGCCAGTGCCTCACAGACGGCGAGGACCTGGTCGGACCGACGCTCCGCCGATCGCGCCGCCCGTCGCCGCTGGAGCAGCCGAGCCACACCGACAGCGACAGCGCCGAGGAGCGCCGTCAGCACGAGCCTCTGGGTGCTCAGCCACGATCCGAGGAGCAGCCCGAGGACCACCACCGGGGTGACAACGGTGAGCGATGCGAGCGCAGGAGAGAGTGGCCCGCGCCCGGACACGCTGCCCGGAAGCGCCGATGAGCCGGGCACCACCAGCCAGACACAGATCCCGGCCAGGACCACGGCCAGGGCGGTGAAGGTCGCCGCGGGCGTCATGGTTCGAGCAGGGCCGACAGCCGGGCGAGCCCTGGACCTTCCCGAGGCGACCCGTCCGGAGCAAAGGTCACTCCGGCGACCACCTCGACCGCACCCTGAGGGGTTCGTGTGACCACGCCGATCTCACGGAGCCTGCGTCGTCGGTCACGGTCCCGCCCCAGGTGCAGGACGACGTCGACCGCTGAGGCCAGCTGGCTGTGCGCTGCCTCGCGGGTCAGGCCCGCGGCCAGGGCGAGCCCCTCGATGCGACTCGGCACGTCGGCCGCCGAGTTGGCGTGGAGGGTCGCGCAGCCACCTTCGTGGCCAGTGTTCATCGCGGCGAGCATGTCCACGACCTCGCCACCACGCACCTCGCCGACCACCAACCGGTCCGGGCGCATCCGCAGCGCCTGGCGGACCAGGGTGCGTAGCGTCACCTCCCCGGCGCCCTCGATGTTGGGCGGCCGCGCCTCCAGGGCCACGACATGACCGTGGTCGGGTCGCAGCTCCGAGGCGTCCTCGACGAGGACCACCCGTTCGTCGTCCCCGACCAGGGAGAGCAGTGCGTTCAGCAGCGTGGTCTTCCCCGAACCGGTGCCGCCGCTGACCAGGAACGCCAGCCTGCGTTGCACCACCAGCTCGAGGAGCGCGGCGCCCTCGCTGGCCACGGCCTCCGCGTGCACCAGCTCGGCCAGCGTGAAGACCCGGTGTCGCGGCACCCGAAGCGACAGCACCGTGCCCGGTCTCGCAACCGGGGCCAGTACGGCGTGGAAGCGCGAGCCGTCCGGCAGCCGGAGGTCGACGTAGGGCGAGGCGTCGTCGAGTCGTCGCCCTCCGGTTGCGGCCAGCCGCTGGGCGAGGCGACGGACGGCCTGGTCGTCGGCGAAGCTGATCCCGGTGAGCTCCAGGCCGGCACCACGGTCGATCCAGACCTGCCCGGCGCCGTTGACGAGCACGTCGGTCACACCGTCCAGACGCAGCAGCGGCTCGAGCGGCCCGGCGCCGACGATGTCGCGGTGCAGGGCGTCGTGCACCGCGAGCACCGTCGCGTCGCCCACTGGCCGGCCCTGTTCGCGCAGCGCCTGTGCCACCAGCTGCGGCGTCAACGGTGCCGCGTCGCGCGCGAGCCGTTCCCGTACGCCGTCGAGCAGGTCGGCCGAGACCGCCTCGTTCATGCCGCAGCCACCCTCCGCTCGCCGAGCAACGAGTGCGCGGCCGTCCGTGCGGCGCGGGCCAGGGCACCGCGCCGGGACCGGGCGGGACCCGCGCCGAGGTTGATCGCCTCGTCGAGACCACGCTGGTCGCCCATGGCCACCAGGAGCGGCATCCGGAGCAACCGGCTCACCGACTCCGGTGACACCCCCGCGCGGCTTCCGCGAGTGACGAGGTGCCGGGCCGGTGCGATCTCCGGGAGTCGGTGGGCCACGCGGGCCGCTGAGCTGACGCCGGGCACGGTCAGCGTGGAGACGAGCACCACGTGGTCACAGCGGCTGATCGTCTCGTCGATCACAGCGTCCCGGTGACGCGGAAGGTCCACCAGCACCAGGTCGAAACCGCGTCGGCCTGCCGATAGGACCTCGCGCATCGCGAACGCCTGCAACGAGGCGGGCCGGTCGGTGGGCCAGGTGAGCACCGAAAGCTCTCCGGTGCGGGGCAGCGCCTCACGCAGGGAGCGCGAGCTGAGCCTCCCGGTCGTCTGCAGCATCGAGTCCCACCGGATCCCGTCCGAGGTCTCCAGCCCCAGCACCCGGTCGATCCCGGCGCCGATCGGGTCGGCGTCCACCAGCAGCGTGCGCCCCGTCAACGCGGCCATCTGCGCCAGGGCCGCGGCGAACACGGTCGCACCGGCTCCGCCCGACCCCCCGATCACGCCGATCGTCACGCCCGGGGCGGCACCGCCGTCACCCACGTCCGTGAGCAGCTCCACCAGCCAGGTCTCCGAGGCCGGCAGACCCGCCACCGTCTCGGCCCCGAGGGCGAGCGCATCCCGGAACAGCACGTCGCCCACCGGGGCACGGCCGAGGACGTGCACGCGTGCCCGACGCGGTGGGCTCGCGGCCGCGACCACCGGCGCGCGGTCAGCACCGACGAGCACCACCGGCGCGCTGGACCAGCGTCGCATCGCCTGGGCGGCGTCGGAAACGACCTCCGGCAGCACACCGGCCGCTGCACAGAGTCGTTGCACGTCGGCCACGAGCAGCGGATCGGCCGAGACGAGGAGCGGGGCAGTGACGTCCATGCAACGATGCTGCGACGCCGTAGGGACACCCGCGGGGTCGACAAGAACCGCTGTGGACGACACCGGCCGGGACACGCCCTGTGGACGCGAAACGGCCGTCCTGATGGGGGAACCGGCCCCGCTGCCTACACTTTCACGCATGAGCCCGGTGGCCCGACCGACGGCAGCGTTCTTCGACCTCGACAAGACGATCATTGCGAAGTCGAGCACGCTGGCGTTCAGCCGCGAGTTCCAGGCCGGCGGGTTGATCTCGCGTGGCGCGGTGCTCCGGTCGGCGTACGCCCAGTTCGTCTACCTCGTCGGCGGTGCCGACCACGACCAGATGGAGAAGATGCGGCAGTTCATGTCGCAGCTGTGCGCCGGGTGGGACGTCGACACGGTGAACCAGATCGTGGCCGACACGCTGCACAACATCGTCGACCCGCTGGTGTACGACGAGGCCGTCAACCTGATCGAGACCCATCACCTCGCCGGTCGTGACGTGATCATCGTGTCGACCAGCGGCTCGGAGGTCGTCGAACCGATCGGGGAGATGCTCGGCGCCGACAAGTCGATCGCCACCCGGATGGAGGTCATGGACGGGAAGTACACCGGCGGCATCAAGTTCTACGCCTACGCCGAGAACAAGGCCAAGGCTATCCGTGACCTCGCCCGCAAGCGCGGCTACGACCTCGACCGGTGCTATGCCTACAGCGACTCGGTCACCGACGTGCACATGCTCGAAGCAGTCGGCCATCCCTATGCGGTGAACCCGGACAAGGACCTGCGCCGGATCGCGCGGGACCGCGGCTGGCCGATCCTGGTCTTCGAGAAGCCGGTCGCCCTGCGCAGCCGGGTGCCACCCAGGACCCCGACGCTGGCGGCGCTGACCATCGGCGGCCTAGCGGCCATCGGCGCCGCAGTCTGGCTCGGCGCCAGGCGACGCCGCGCCGCAGCCTGAAAAGTCAACCCTTGTAGTGCCTCTGGTCCCGGCGTACAAAGGAGGGACAACTCCAGAGACTCACACGGTGGCAGGTACCCACGCGGCGATCTACCCTTCCTACAGGGTGTTGGTCTGACCCGGACTCTCCGGGGGCCACGCTTAGAAAATGCACGCTTGGTAGCCAGACTCCGTGTGTAGAGCGGCATCGAGACTCTCCAGCGCTTTCTGGAGCATCCCGGTGCCGCTCATCTGTGTGGCCCCGGACTCGCGCGGCCCAGGGTCAGCCGGTGCGCAGCGGGCTGGCCTCGGCGCCCTTCGACTGCGCCTCGGCGGCGTAGAGCAGCCACGCGTGCAGGCCGCTGGTGCCGCCTCGGGCGTAGCCGAGCAGGTTCGACTCGTACTCCGCGCGCAGGGCCAGGTGCCCCGCCTCGGGTACGACGAGTGAGGCCGGGTCCACTCCCCGGCCGACCAGCACCAGCCGCTCGGCCGCGCGGGCGACGATCCCGTTGTGGTCGGCGAACGCGGAGGAGCTGAGCAGGTCCGCGTGCACCAGCGCCGCGACCAGCAGGGCCGGTGCCCTCGTGGCCAGCATCGTCCGGGCCAGCGACTGCACCCGGCCGGCCGCCTCCGAGGACACGGGTTGGCCCGGTGAGAGGCCGCCGGTGAGGGCGTGCAGCCGGGCGAACGCCTGGGCCGGCGAGCGGCCGACCACCGGCACCAGCGAGAGCAGCTCGGTGCTCACCCGCACGGCAGCCTGGGAGATCGCGTCCCCGGTGCCGGCACGGACCTCCTCCAGCGTGGATGCCGACCCCTCGAGCACGGCACTCGCATGGGCCCCCCGGAGCAGGGACTCCGCCGTCTGCTCGGGGGTGGTCCGACGCAGCCCCCGGTCCCGCAGCATCACGTCGATCCCGTCCCGGGTCGAGGCGAACGCGGAGGGCACCCCCTCGAGCTCGGTCAGCCAGGTCAGCGGGTCCGGCAGCGGCTCGCTCGCTGGTTCGCTGGACGGGTGGGGCACGGGGGTGACGGTATCGGGTAACTTCGAGCGCACGATGAGCGAGCCCGAGGGCAGGCCCGAGAGCCGGCAGAGCCCACCACACGAGCGGTCGTTCGGCCCGGTTGCCGACGCCTACGACCGAGCCCGCCCGTCCTACCCCGAGGACGCCGTCGGCTGGCTGACCGGGGCCGGAAGATCGGTGATCCTGGAGCTCGGCGCCGGCACCGGGAAGCTGACCCGGCTCCTTCACGACAACGCGTCGGGCATCTCGCACGGCCACGACGTCCTGGCCACCGATCCGCTGCCCGAGATGTTGTCCCGGCTCGCCGAGCGGGTGCCGGTCAGGCACGTCGCGGCCACTGCCGAGCAGATCCCGCTGCGCTCGCGCTCGGTGGACCTCGTGGTCTGCGGCCAGTCGTTCGACCGGTTCGACCACGACCGCGCGCTGCCGGAGATCGCCCGGGTGCTCCGCCCGGGCGGGGTGCTGGCGCTGGCGTTCAACACCTACGACGTGCAGATCCCGTGGGTTCGTCGACTCAAGGAGCTGATCTCGCCGGAGGCCGGCACGCAGGACGAGGCAGCGATGCCGCTGATGGCCACCCCCTTCTTCGGGTTCGTGGAGAAGAAGCAGTTCAGGTTCTGGCAACCCCACACGGCTGCCTCGCTGGCCGACCTCGCCCGGTCGGTCGCCCACGTAGCGTCGATGAAGGAGCACGACCGCGCGCGAGTCCTGGCCAAGGTCGACGAGCTCTACGCCGGCTACGGCCGCGGTCACGACGGGATGCAGCTCGCCTACGTGACCCGGTGCTACCGGGCCGTCGTACGCCACCAGGAGCTGCCGCCGGAGCCTCCGCCACCGACCCGTCGGGTGGCGGCCGCGGATGACCAGCGTCCCGACGCGCGGGCCAGCGGGCCGGCGAAGCGGGTCCCGCCCGAGGACCCCGGCACGCAGCTCATCGACTTCCGGTGACCTGAGGCGACTGGTGGCGTTCGAGGGCCTGCGCAGCAGGTGGCACCACCCCGTCAGCTGGGCAGCGACGCCGACCTGGCCACCTTCTGAACGCTGCACACCGCCTCGCTCGCCTCGCCTGCGTTGCGCGAGGGGCTGAACCAGGAGTCGGTCGAACGCAGCCTGCGGCACCTGCGCAACCTGCTCGGCACCGCTGCAGTGGCGATCGCCGACACCACCCAGATCCTGGGGTACGACGGACTCTCCACCCATCACATCGAGCACGCCCATGTCCTCGCCGACAGGGCGACCGAGGAGGTGGCCAGCTGGGTCTCCGGCCAGCTCGGGCGTGCTGTCGGGCGGGATTCGCTCGATCACGTTCGTGCAGGCCTTCCAGTACTGGCTCAAGCTCACCGCGCTGTTGGTCCCGCTGGCCTTCCTGGTGATCGTCTGGCTGGGTGACGGCGGTCGTTCGCCGGCTGACCCCCTCGCTCTTCGTCGGCGGCGAGTCCGGACGGGCGTGGGCCAACCCGATCGACTTCCTCGGCGACCACCCGCTCTACTCGACGTACTCCCTGATGATCGCGACCTTCCTCGGCACGATGGGCCTGCCGCACGTAGTGGTGCGCTACTACACCAACCCCGACGGGCGGGCGGCACGCCAGACGACGGTCGCAGTCCTGGCCCTTCTCGGCCTGTTCTACACGCTCCCACCGGTGTACGCCGCCCTCGGCCGTCTCTATGCACCCGACCTCGTCGGCAGCGGACAGACCGATTCGGTCGTGCTCGAGCTCCCCGCTCGGATGATCGGCAACCTCGGAGGCGAGCTGCTCACGGCGCTGCTGACCGGTGGCGCCTTCGCCGCCTTCCTGGCGACCTCGTCGGGACTGACCATCGCCGTGGCCGGTGTCATCACCCAGGACGTGATGAGCAAGCGCGTCGAGGGAGTCACGGCCTTCCGGCTCAGCGCGGTCGTTGCTGTCGTCGTACCGTTCCTGCTCGCGCTCGTCGCCCGCGACGTGGCCGTGGCGACCGTGGTCGGCCTTGCCTTCGCGATGGCGGCAGCCACCTTCTGCCCGCTGCTCCTGCTCGGCATCTGGTGGCGCGGCCTCACCGACGTCGGGGCGATCGCCGGGCTGCTGGTCGGCGGTGCCCTGACCGGTGGCGCCGTGGTCGACAACCTGCTTACCGACCGCACGGGCGGATGGTTCGCCGCCCTGGTCAACCAGCCGGCCGCCTGGGCGGTCCCCCTCGCCTTCGCCACGATGATCCTGGTCTCCCGGCTGACCAGGCACCGCCTACCGCCGCACGTGTCCCGCTTCATGGTGCGCCTGCACACCCCGGAGACGGTCCAGCTGGACCGGGGATAAGTCCTGATGTTTCGCCCATTTCGATGCGCGTGGGCCAGACCAGCTGGATCGAAACCGGGCACTCACCTAGCCAAGAACCCGAGATCGACCGGAGACTTGCCGGAGGCCGTCTGCACGAGGAGGCCGTCCATGTAACCCGGGGGCAACATGGTCCACGTCCCGCACCAGCGTCGGGCCGACGGCTCGTACGGTGATCGCCCACCCGCTCCGACCAGGCGGTTCGTCGTCATCGACGACCACCGCATCTTTGTCGACCTGCTCGGGTCGGGGCTCTCGACCGCACCGGACCTCGAGTGCGTCGGCGTGGCCTATACGGTCGACACCGGGCTCGCCCTCGTGGACGAGCACCGGCCCGACCTGGTGGTGATGGACTACCAGTTCCGCCACGACGACAGCGACGGCATCGAGGCCACGGCGGTCATCGTGTCGCGTCATCCGGGCTGCATCGTGGTCCTTTTGACCGGCCACAACGGTTCTGGCCTGGTGGGCCGCGCAGCGGCAGCCGGAGCGAGCTCGTTGATGCCCAAGGACGGTTCCCTCGAGGATCTGCTCGGAGTTCTGCGCACAGCGCGACGCGGCGTGATGACGGTGCACCATTCCCTGCTCGGCGAAGTCTCGACGACGCCTGCCGTGCCTAGCCGGCGCCGCATTGCCCTGAGTCGGCGCGAGAATGAAGTCCTGGCGTTGCTCAGCATCGGCCTGGACGCCCGTGCCATCGCCGACCAGCTCGACATCTCGCTCAACACCTGCCGTGGCTACGTCAAGACACTGCTGCACAAGCTCGACGCACATTCCCAGCTCGAGGCGGTCGCGATCGGGCGCCGCATGGGTCTCACCGTCACCGACGATGTCGGATGACCCCCTTCGGGGACGCAGCGAGTCGTCCTCGAGCCTGCGACAGGCGCTGGTGCGCTTCGTCCTGCTCAGTCTGACGGCACTGGTAGCCGGCACAGCGGCCCTGATCTGGGCGGGAACGAGATTTGCCGAGAACGAGGCGATCCACGACGCCGCAGAACAGGGCGCCCGGATGTCGAGACTGCTTGCCAGCCCGTTGGTCACCGCGGAGACGCGTCAGGGCCATTCCTCTGCGGACGGGCGGCTGAGCAACGAGCTGAGGAATCGCGTGCGGGACCGCTCGGTCAGCCACATCCTGCTGTGGGACCCCAGCGGCCGCGTGATCTGGGCCGACGACACCTCGCTCATCGGCAAGGTCTACGAGCTGCCACCCGCGATCATGAAGCTCTTCGGCAGTCGACGCGTGCTCACCGACCGGACGGGGGACGGAGTCGAACCCGAGAGCCGCGAAGGACTCCCCGGCCGCCGGGCAGGCGAAGAGCTGATCGAGGTGTACGTCGGCGCCCTCGGAGCCGACGGCCTGCCCTTCGTCTTCGAGGCATACCTGCCCCCCGACCGCGTCGGCTTCGAGCGGTCGTCCCTCCTCTGGCAGGTGCTGCCCGTCAGTCTGATCGGCCTGGTGCTCTTCCAGCTCGTCATCCTGCCGCTTGCATTCTCGCTGGCCCGGAGGGTGGATCGCGGCCGCCAGCAGCGGTTGGACCTCGTTGCCCGGTCTCTCGCGTCGTGGCACGCCGAACGGCGCCGGCTGGCGCAGGACCTGCACGACGGCGTCATCCAGGACCTTGCCGCCGGCGGGTACGCGCTCTCGGCCGTGACCGGCGCCCTCCCTGCAGGACCGGCGGGGGACCAGGCCCGCGGCATGGCCCAGCAGCTGACGCGGACGCTGACCGGGTCCCTCGAGGCCCTGCGTTCGCTCTCCCTCGACCTCTTCCCCGCGGACCTCGGCGGGGCGGGGCTCGCGCCGGCTCTCCACGGCCTGGTCGACAAGGCCGCCGAGGGCGGGCTCGGCACGCACCTCACCATGGAGGACGATCTGGAGCTCAGTCCCGGCGCTGCCGGGGTGGTCTACCGCGTCGTGCGTGAGGCCCTGCGCAACGTCGTACACCATGCGCAGGCCGGCGAGGTCCTCGTGCGGGTCGTGTCCGAAGGCACCATGGTTCTCGTCGAGGTCGCCGACGACGGCGTCGGTCTGGTGCGCCCCGACGCGGGTGACGCAGCGACCCACGCAGGGCGTCATTTCGGGTTGCCCCTGCTGCGCTCGCTGTTGAGTGACGTCGACGGCACCCTCGCGGTCTCCCGGCGTCACGTCGGCGGCACGGTGCTGCAGGCGCGGGTGCCGGCAGACCTTCCCGGCTGAGATCCCCTCCGCCGCCACGCTCGCGGCGCCACACTCGCAGCGATCCGGTCGCGACACACCAGGACGCCCGGAGCGGGGGGGCACCGGGCGTCCTGGCGAGCTCTGGCCCAGCGAGCGGGCCGGTTACCTCCTCACGGTCCGGTCGTGAACGTCCAGGTCGTCGTAGCGAGCGGAGCGCCGGCCAGGTCCCTGATGGCGGCGGCTCCGCCTGTCAGGGTGACGCGGTACTGCGCGTTCGCTGCCATGGGGGCGTTGGGGTTCAACGTCACCACTCGCGTGGCGGCGTTGTAGTTGAACGCCGACGCGATCAGGGCACCGGTCGAGACCCGCCTCAGCTGCACTGTGGCAGCGCTGACCCCGTTCACCGCTTCGCTGAACGTCGCCGTGACGTTGACCCCACGGGCGACGCCGGTGGCGTTGGCCGCCGGTGTCCGCGCGGTCACCGTCGGTGGCGGGTTGGCCGCTGCCGTCGTGAACGTCCAGGTCGTCGTGGCGAGCGGAGCACCGGCCAGGTCCCTGATGGCGGCGGCTCCGCCAGTCAGGGTGACGCGGTACTGCACGTTCGCCGCCAGGTTGGCGTTGGGATTCAAGGTCACCACTCGCGTGGCTGCGTTGTAGTTGAACGCCGACGCGACCAGGGCACCGGTCGAGACCCGCCTCAGCTGAACTGTGGCAGCGCTGACCCCGTTCACCGCTTCACTGAACGTCGCCGTGACGTTGGTCCCGACAGCCACACCGGTGGCGTTGGCCGCTGGTGTCCGGGCGATCACCGTGGGTGGCACATTGACGGGTGCAGTCGGTGTGACGGTGTTGGACGGCGCCGAGGGAAGGCTTTCCCCGACATCGTTGACCGCAATCACCCGGAAGGTGTACGGCAGCCCGTTCGTCAGACCGTTGACCACCGTCGAGGTGAACAGCGGCGGGATGCCGGTGACCCTCCTCGTGGCCGCACCGGGCGTGAGCACCTCGATCACGAACTGGTTGAGTGCTCCCGAGCCGTTGGCTGCGCCGGGCGTCCAGTTCACGGTGGCCGACGCGTTGCCAGCGACAGCGTTCCCGATCACCGGGGCACTGGGCCGAGTTGCGACGTCCAGTGTCTGGTCGGTGAACTTCAGCTTCTCGATGTTGCGAAGCGTGTCGACCCCGTCGGTGCCCACCGTGTCGGTGACCGTGACGACGCCGTTGGCGATGGCGACCGTGTAGCCGCCACGTGCCCCGGAGAAGACCGCCGTGTCGACCGAGGTCGAGTCTGCGGCCGGCGGGTCCACGAGCTCTCGGACGACGGTGAGGTCGCCCGGGTCGACGTCCCCGTCGAAGACCGCCTTCTGCAAGGTCTCCCCGGTGGTGCCGGGACCGAAGTTGCCGGTCAGGGCCTGGTGCTCCATCAGGTCGGTGCTGCCGATCTCGGTGGCCGGGTCGTTGCGCACCGTACGGACGCTGATCCGAACCTGGAGCGCCTTGTCACCGTCGATGATGTCGTCGGCGGCACGACCCTCGATCGAGTCGCTCCCCCCACCACCGAGCAGGATGTCACCCTCAGCCCAGACCGTGCCCGCATCGGTCGCGGTCGCACCCGCTCCGGTGAGCGGGCAGGACCCGGCAGCAGAGGAGTCGATGATCGCCTGGAGCTGGGACGGGAAGGTGGTGACGAGCTGGTTCAGGCCCTTGATGCGGGCCACACCCGCAGGGTCGAGGGCGTTGCAGCCGGTGAAGCCGGCACCGCCGATCAGAGCCGGGACGTCCTTGGTTCCCTTGATGACGTCGTCGAACGCAGAGCCCGAGTCGCCCTCGACCTCCTGCCAACGGTCGCGGTTGACCACCACCTGGATCGGCGCGCCGACCAGGAAGTTGTTGATGGACATGTCGTCGTCGGCACCCACCGTGTCGTACTGGTGGATGGCCCAGTCGAAGCCACCGGATCCGGCGTTGCGGTCGACGGCCGCGTTCTGGGACATGATGTCGTCCCCTCCTTCGGCGTCGTAGTCGTTCTCACCGACCTGCCCCACGAACACGTCGTGCCCCGGGGCCGACTCGGCGGGATCGTCGAAGAACGGAGCACCGTGGTCACCGATCAGCAGGTCCTGACCGGAACCGCCCTCGATCCAGTCGTCACCACTGTCGCCGAAGACGGCGTCGGCGCCCTGGCCCGCGATCACGAAGTCGTCACCGGGTCCGGCGAAGGCTTCGTTGTCGTTGGCACCACCATTCATGAAGTCCTGGCCGCTGCCACCCATGGAGATGTCGTCACCGATACCTCCGTCGATGGCGTCGTTGCCAGGTCCTCCCTTGGTCACGTCGGCTCCGGCGAGGTCGGTCATGATGTCGTTGCCATTACCGCCCAGAGCCACGTCGTCGCCGCCGTTGCCCTCGATGAAGTCACGACCGTCTCCACCCCAGAAGGTGTCGTTGTCGTTGCCACCGAAGACCCGGTCGGTGCCCGACGTGCCGTTGTAGACCGACTGACCGTTGATTCCGGGCGGGTCCTCGGAGTTGACGGCCCGGTACTGGATGGTCCCGTCGGGCTTGCGCAGCAACAGCGCGTTCTCCGGGCACTCGGTGGTCGGATCATCGGCCACCGTCGAGCCGAACTGCTGGAAGCCTGCGGCCGTCCCGTTGAGGTTGCCCAGCTGGAACTTGCAGTCCGCCGTGGCGAACGCGTCCGCCTTCAGCGTGTTCGTGCCGTCGGTGTTCCGCTGGATCATCTCGGAGAACGAGTTGCCCTCGAGTTGGGCCCGCAGGTTCATGCCGGGGGTGCGGAGGAGGTAGTAGAACCGGTCACCGTCCTGCAGGTCCTCCATCTGCGTCTGGAAGACGTAGTTGAAGGTGCTGCCCAGCAGCCCGCCGAACAGGTTGGTGATCTCAGCCAGACCACCGACCCACAGGTCGACGTCCTCGAGGCCCGTGATGGGCAGACCACCGGCGCTGTCCGACCAGTCGCGGCAGTCCGCACCGGGTGCGTCGCAGCCAGACATGGTCCGACCGTCCACACCGAACATGAACGCGGCGGAGTCGGCCGGGATGTTGGCCGGGTCAGTGGCGGGGACGGCCGCGGGGTCCACGATCGCCTTTGCCGCCGCGCGCTTGGCCGCGAGCGTGCTCGCTCCCGTGATGGTCGGGTGCTGACCGTAGGCCGCCACGAAGTTGACCAACGACTCCGCGTGCTTGAGGTGCTGGCCGAAGTCCGACCAGCTCGTGTAGGGCGCGAGCTGTCCGTCGTTGGTCTCCGCGTGCAGCTGGCGGCGTACGCCGTTCAGCGACGGGACACCGGCGTCACGAGCACGCGTCATGTTCAGGACGGGAAGGTCGAGCGGCAGGCCCAGCAGGTTGTTGCGCAGGGTCTCGGTGACGAACTCGTCGAGCTCGTTGCCGACCTGGTCGGAGGAACCCATCACGATGCTGCCGGCTGCCTGCTCGGGCGTGAGGGTCCCCGCGGTGCCGCCCTTGAAGTACTCCGGCGGGTTGAGGAAAGCCTTGAGAAGCGGCACCGAGTTGTCCGAGCCGTCCTCGTTGCGACGGGCCACGTCGTCGTCGAGCATCGAGTGTCCGAAGCGGTAGACGGCGTGCGCGAACTCGGCCTGGATCGCCGGGTTGGTGTCGGGCGTGTAGACGTGGAACGGCCGGATCGCCGGCTGCACCTTGCGCCCGAACTCCTCGAAGACCAGGTGCTGGTACTCCATCTCGGTGACGAACCGCGCCGCCTGGAAGAGGCGGTCCCCGAACCCGAAGGTCCGGGCCGGGTCGTTCTGGCCGACGGTGGTGTTGGTGGCGTGGTAGGCCGCATTGAGAGCCGCGTTCTCCGGGAGGGAGAGCGTGTTCTCGATGTCGGCCACCAGCCGGTCGTGCTCGGAGTGGAAGACCTGGTGGATCGTGGTCAGCGCGATGTTCTCGTTGACGCGACCGTCACCGGCGGTGAAGTGCGCGTCGAGCATCTCGTCGTCGTAGGTCCCCGCGGGCTGGTGGGCGAAGTCGGCCGACGGGGTGCTGTCGGTGTCCTTGGTCGGCGCAACCGGAGGAGTGGCCGGGTTGTGGTCCGTGTCCTGCGGCGACGGGTCGGCGTTGTGCGCGATGTCGGTCAGGAACGGGGTGTGGAAGTGAACCACGTTCGCCGGCACCGACACCGGGTTGGTGAGGTTGCCCTCGACGAGGGCACCGCTCTTCAGCACGTACTGCGGAAGCCCGTTGGCGCCGGGGATGAACTCGCCATAGGGGTCCGTGGCCAACATCGGGATGTCGGTCACGTCCTTGTCCTCCAAGAGCAGGCCCAGCTTCTCGGCCGCCTGCTTCTTGGTCGAAGCCCAGGTCGACATGCCCGTCGTGCCGTCCGGGGAGCCGGTGTAGGTCTGGCCCGCGGGAAGACCTCCCAGCAGCCGGCCGGTTGCCGTGGGCTTGCCGGCGACAGCGTCGTACTCGCGGAGGAAGACCTGGTGCGAGGCGTGGGAGGTGTAGGTCTGGCTCTGGTCGACCCAGGGGCTGTCGGTGTTGTCGGCGTTCTGGATGTCGTCCGCGCTCTCGTCGGCCGGGGTCGAGGGATCGTCACCGACGACTCCGTCCGGGCCCGGCTGGTTGAGCGCCCGGGTCAGGACCATGAACCGCTGGTTCGCCGGGACCTCGTCGCCGGTGTTGGCCTTGCCGTCCGGACCGAGGGTGACCAGCGGGTCATCGGACTTGAGGGGCACGTAGACAGTGGCTCCCCCCTTGACCGTCTGGTCGATGCCGTGGTCGAAGAACTGGCCGAAGAAGGTGAACATCGAGTTGTACGGCGGCGAGAGGCCGACGTCGGTGGTCACGTTGGGGATGAACAGGGTCTGGTGCGAGGGCACACACCCGGCCGGCACGCCGGCCACCGGAGGGTCGGCCGTCAGGTCCGGGTCGGTGGTGCACGGGTGCAGGCCCGGGTTGTTCTGGGTGCGCACCGGGAACTCGGCGGCGGCCACCGCTGCCGGGTTGGTCGAGGTCTGGTCGACGATCAGGTTGCTGATCGTGCGCGGTCCCGAGTCATAGACGTCGCCCTTCTTCTGGGCATAGCTGCTCGAGCTGGCCGCGGGGAACCCTGGGGGTGAGGCTTCGGCTTCACGGAACTTCGGGGTGGTCAACCGGGGGAAGGGACGGTCGGCGGCGGCGAAGGTCTCGCGGCCGGGGAACAGGTTGTTGCACGAACCGTCCACGGTCCGCAGGCCGTAGGCCGTCAGCCGGTCGGGGACCTGGTTGGCGGCCGACCCGACCAGGGTGCCGCACGGGTTGCTCACCGTGAGCGTGGCCGAGTGCCGCTCAGCGATCTTGATCTGCTTGAGGATGAACGACAGGTCACCGGCACTGACGGTGAATCCCTGTCCGACCGGCGCCACCGCTCCCACCGCCTGCGGTGGCGACAGGGCGAGCGAGCCCAGCATCGAGAGGATCACGGCCAGCGTCGCTGTCACGGCAGCTGCTCGTCTGCCGGATTGGCGCCTGCTGGCAGGCCTGCGGTTACTCGTCACTCGTGCGCGTCGTTCCATGACCGAACCTCCCCTGTGGGCCCCCGTCGAGGGCACCGGAGCGCTCACAGTGGAGCCGCCGACCTTGGGGAAACCTTGCGGCTGGAGGAGGTGGTCCAGACGGGTGCACCGGTCTCGGACCACACCCAGATTTTCCCAAGGAGGTGGTTCCTAGCGTCTGTGGCGACCCGAGGAGGAGTCCCCATGGACCTGACGCGTCGCGACCTTTTCAAGCTCACCGTGGCGGGCGGCGTGGCCGTCTCGCTGCCCATGGAGCGAGCCTTCGGCGGCTCCGCCGTGCTCGCCAACCGGATCGCCGAGAGTGCCCTGCCGGCTCCGTTCACCATCCCGTTCTCGGTCCCGTCGGTGATCGCGCCCGTGCGGTCCGACGAGACCACCGACTACTTCCGGGTCTCGATGGAGCCCGTGACCGTGGAGATGATCCCCGGTTACCAGACCCAGATGTGGGGCTACAACGGTGAGGTCCCGGGACCGACGTTCAAGGTGACCGCGGGTCGACCGGTGGTGGTGCGCCAGATCAACAACCTGCCCTCGGTGCACCCGACCCTGAAGTACACCCCCTGGACGTCGGTGCACCTGCACGGCTCTGCTTCGCTTCCGGAGTACGACGGTTACGCCAGCGACATCACCAACCCGGGGCGCTACAAGGACTACCGCTACCCGAACTGGCAGAACGCGAGGACTCTCTGGTACCACGACCATGGTTTGCACCACACGGCCGAGAACGTCTTCATGGGACTGGCCGGCATGTACCAGATCAGCGACTCACTCGAGAGGGGTCTGCAGCTGCCCAACGGGGAGTACGACGTGCCGCTGGTCGTCAGCGACAAGATGTTCAACAACGACGGCAGCCTGCTCTTCGACACCGCAGACGGGTCCGGTTTCTACGGTGACGTGATCACGGTGAACGGCCGTCCGTGGCCGACCATGAAGGTCAAGCGGCGCAAGTACCGTTTCCGGATCCTCAACGCATCCCCGTCGCGGTCCTACGCCTGGTACCTCGACAACGGCGCCAAGATGAACGTCGTCGGCACCGACTGCGGCCTGATGGCCGCGCCCCAGAAGGTCGCCAGCTTCCGGCACGGCGTGGCCGAGCGCTACGAGGTGGTCATCGACTTTGCTGCGTATGCCCCCGGCACGCGCATCGTGCTGCGCAACCGGAGTCCGAAGAACAACGTGAACTACACCAACACCGACAAGGTGATGGCCTTCGAGGTGGTCGGCGGCGCGTTCGACACGCGCCACAACGCGATCCCGAAGAGTCTCAACCCGGCTCACCCCGCCCTCCAGGTCAAGGAGAGTGACGCAGTCCGCACCCGGCGCCTCGACTTCGTCCGGGCCAACGGCCTGTGGACCATCAACGGCCAGACCTGGGACGACGTGGTGCGCAGCGGGTTCACCAAGACGCTCGCCGACCCCGTCGAGGGCGACGTGGAGATCTGGGAGCTCAGGAACCCCTCGGGGGGCTGGCACCACCCGGCCCACATCCACCTGATCGACTTCACCGTGCTCTCCCGCAACGGCGCCCCGGCGATGGCGCACGAGCGGGGAGCGAAGGACGTCGTGTTCCTCGGGGAGAACGAGTCGGTCCGACTCCTGATCAAGTTCGACGGGGGCCGGGGCAAGTACATGATCCACTGCCACAACCTGGTCCACGAGGACCACGACATGATGGGCCAGTTCGAGGTACGCAACTCGGAGAGCCCTGCGCACGAGCCGTTCGCCGACCCCGCGAAGTGGCTGCCCGAGGGTGACCTGTGAGCGCGCACCAGGCGGTGCACGGCCACACTGCCTCGTCGGCTCCCCGCCCGGGGGACGGGCAGCCGGCTGGCTCACCCTGGTCGTGGTACTCGGAATGGCCCGTGCTCGTCGCGATGTCCGGAGCCGCCGTGGCTGGGGGCATCCACCTGGCGGTGGTCGTGCCGCACCTGGCCGAGGGCTGGCTCATCGGAGGGTTCTTCCTCGTCCTCGGGGTTGCCCAGCTAGGTGTGGTGGTCCTCCTGCGGCGTCGGCTCTCCAAGCCTGTCCTGGTCGGGGTGGTCGGCGCCCACCTGGCGGTCATCGCCCTGTACACCGCCACCCGCACCGTCGACCTGCCCTTCGTGCCACCGAGCGACGCAGGCCACTCGTTCAAGCACCTCCCGGTGGCCGGCGGGGTCGGAAACGGCATCCCGGTCTACCCCGGCTCGCGGATCGAGCCGGTCGGGGTCCTGGACGCGGTCTGCCTGGTCGCCGAGCTGGCCCTGATCGCGGCCGTGGTCGCGATGCTGCCCGTGCGGCTGCGCGGTCGGGTGACGACGGTGATCGCAGCGCTTGCCGTTCTCGGACTGGTAGCGCGCGTGTTGTTGATGACAACTGCGTGACAGTTGTGTGAGCCGAGAATGACTACCCAACATTGGGGGATGCCACTCCCCTCACCCGGGGCTACCAGCCTCCGTCCCGCCGGAACACGATGACCCTGGCATCAAAGCCGGCATGAGAACCAGGGGGACGACATGCTGAGGATCAATCTGGTCGGACCGACCGTGATCGAGAACGACGGAGTGCGACGGGACGGCCGGGACCTGGGTGGGATCAAGCAGAGGCAGCTCCTGCAGATGCTGGCCCTGGTGCCAGGCTCTCCACTGTCCAAGGACGTCCTGGCCGACCAGCTCTGGGAGGGACGCCCGCCCGAGACCTGGCTGGCCACCATCGAGAGCTACATGTGCGTCCTGCGGCGCCGGCTCGGGGTCACGCACGGTCGCGGGAGCGCGCTGGCCACGACGTCCAGCGGCTACGTGCTCGATCCGGTGCAGGTCGACGTCGACCTGGTCCGCATCCGCACCCTTCTGCTCTCTGGTGGGCTCGCCGAGGTCACCGCAGCCGTCGATCTGCTGGACCATGAGCTGCTCATCGAGGAACCCTACGCGTCGTGGGCGTGCAGCGCCCGAGAGTCGCTCGGCGAGCTGGTGGCCGACGCGGGGACCTGCGCGGCCAGACAGGCCAACGAGCTCGGGCAGCACGACCTGGCAGTCAGGATCGCCCGCGCCGCTGTCCACCACAGCTACTACTCGGAACCCGCGTGGCGTGAGCTGATCCGTGCACTGTGGCTCAGCCGTGGGAGCAGTGACGCCGTCCGGGCGTTCGAACAGCTCAGCCGGGGCATGCGGACCGAGCTCGCGCTGGAGCCGGGCCCGGCCACACAGGCGCTGTACCTGGAGATTCTGCGCGCCGGCACCGAGACGAACACCCGTGCTGACGAGATCGACATGCTGCTGCACCAGCTGCGGCGAGTGCTCGAGCGAACCCCGTCGATCCGGATCAGCGGCCCCACGGTGCACGAGCTCGGTCAGCTGCTCCTCGCCCACGCCGGCTGACCGTTCGTCGTACGCCCTGGACCGCTGAGCGATTGGTGACCCCCGCCCGCCGAGCCGTCGACGCGCCGCGGTAGCGGTGCACGCTGCCACGCTGCCACGGTGCCACGGTGCCACGGTGCCACGGTGCCACGGTGCCACGGTGCCACGGTGCCACGGTGCCGTCATCACAGCCCCCGACGAAGGGCCATCCCATGGCTGACTCCCCCACCGACCCGGGTGACTCAGGTGCCACCGCAGAGGCGCCTCGGCACGACCCCATCTACGACACCCTCCACGAGACCGAGGAGTTCCAGGAGCTCCGCCGACGGTTCCGCAAGTTCGCCTTCCCGGCCACCGTTGCGTTTCTCGCCTGGTACCTGCTCTACGTGATCCCCTCCAACTGGGCCAGCGACTTCATGGGCCACAAGCTCTTCGGCAACATCAACGTCGCCCTCGTCTTCGGCCTGCTGCAGTTCGTGACCACGTTCGCCCTCGCCTGGGCCTACGCGCGCTACATGAACAGCCAGGTCGATCCGATCGCCCGCCAGCTCAAAGCCCGCTACGACGAGGAGGCCCGTCGATGAGCTCCCAGACCCTGACGGCCGTGCTGTTCATCGCTGTCGTCCTCCTGACGGTCGGCCTCACCATGTGGGCGAGTCGGCAGCAGTCCGGCACCACCGACTTCTACGCCGGAGGCCGTTCGTTCAGCGGCTTCCAGAACGGCATGGCGGTCTCCGGTGACTACGTGTCCGCCGCCTCGTTCCTCGGCACCTCCGGCCTGATCGCGCTCAACGGCTACGACGGCTTCCTCTACTCGATCGGCTTCCTGGTCGCGTGGCTGGTCGCCCTGCTCCTCGTGGCTGAGCTGCTGCGCAACTCGGGCCGCTACACGATGGCCGACCAGCTGGCATACCGGATGAGGCAGCGCCCAGTGCGCACCGCGGCTGCGACCTCGACAGTCGTCGTCTCGATCTTCTACCTGCTCGCCCAGATGGTCGGCGCTGGCGCACTCGTCGCTCTGCTCCTACGTGCAGTCCGAGGCGCTCAAGGCGCTCACGATCGTGGACGTCGGCATGCTGATGGTCTTCTACGTCACCGTCGGTGGCATGAAGGGCACGACGTGGGTCCAGATCGTCAAGGCGGTCCTGCTGACGACCGGCACCGTGCTGATCACGGTGCTCGTGCTCTCGAAGTTCCACTTCGACCTCTCCGAGCTGCTGCAGGCGGCCTCCGACGAGACCGGCAAGGGCGACGCGTTCCTCCAGCCCGGGCTGAAGTACGGCATCGACACCACGTCGAGGATCGACTTCCTCTCGCTCGGACTCGCCCTGGTGCTCGGCACCGCAGGGTTGCCGCACATCCTGATCCGCTTCTACACGGTCCCGACCGCCAAGGTGGCGCGGACGTCGGTGCTGTGGGCGATCGGCCTGATCGGTTCGTTCTACCTGATGACGCTGGTCCTCGGCTTCGGTGCCGCTGCCCTGCTGGACACCGGCCCGGAAAAGCGAAGTTGCCGCCTCGGGCGGCAACCTGGCCTCGCCACTGCTGGCTGAGGCCGTGGGTGGTGGTGCCGGATCCACCGGCGGCGCAGTCCTGCTGGCGCTGATCTCGGCCGTGGCGTTCGCAACCATCCTCGCGGTGGTGGCCGGTCTCACCCTGACCTCCGCGTCCTCGGTGGCGCACGACCTCTACGCCACACTCCCGCTGAGCAACCCGGGGATCATCTCGATCCCACTAGGGTTCTTCCTCGGCTGGCTGGGCACAGTCACCTCCAAGGAGCCCGAGGCGGAGGATCGCTTCACCGCACTCGAGGTGCGCGCGTTCACCGGAGCGGGCTCCGAGGGCGCCATCCAGCACTGATCGACCGACCCAGCAGCATCGACCACGTCCGGGCGGCCCCGTCGAGGGTCGTCCGGACGTGCCGCAAAGAGTAGGTTCGGAAAACACCAGACGACGCCCGGAGACACGGGCAACGAGGGAGCGATTTGATGAGCGACGATTCCAGCGGAACCCTGGCCAACCTGGCCCACGAGGAGCGCCGGTTCGAGCCTCCCGCCAAGTTCGCGGAGAACGCCAACCTGACCGCTGATGACTACGACGAGGCCGAGAGGGACCAGCTCGCCTTCTGGGAGAAGCAGGCAGAGCGTCTGGACTGGGAGTCCAAGTGGGACCGGGTCCTGGACTGGGACGACCCGCCGTTCGCGAAGTGGTTCGTCGGCGGCAAGATCAACGCCGCCTACAACTGCGTCGACCGGCACGTCGAGAGCGGCGCCGGCGACAAGGTGGCCTTCCACTGGGTCGGCGAGCCCGAGGACGACACCAGGGACATCACCTACGCCGACCTCAAGGATGAGGTCTCCAAGGCCGCCAACGCCCTCATCGAGCTCGGCGTCGAAACCGGTGACCGGGTCGCGATCTACATGCCGATGATCCCGGAGACCGCGATCGCGATGCTCGCCTGCGCGCGCATCGGGGCCCCGCACACCGTGGTCTTCGGCGGGTTCTCCTCCGACGCGCTGGCCAGCCGCCTCGCGGACTGCGACGCGCGCGTCGTGATCACCTCCGACGGCGGTTACCGCCGCGGCGCCCCGTCCGCACTGAAGCCGGCCGTCGATGAGGCCGTCGAGAAGGCAGCCGGCGAAGGGCACGAGGTCCGCAAGGTGCTCGTGGTCCGTCGTACCGAACAGGACGTGGAGTGGAACGACGAGCGAGACGTGTGGTGGCACGAGCTGGTCGACGGGCAGTCCACCGAGCACGAGTGCGAGTTCTTCGACTCCGAGCACCCGCTCTACGTGATGTACACCTCCGGCACCACCGGCAGCCCCAAGGGCATCCTGCACACCACCGGTGGCTACCTGGTCGGCTGTGCCTACACCCACTGGGGCATCTTCGACCTGAAACCCGACACGGACGTCTACTGGTGCACCGCAGACGTCGGCTGGGTGACCGGGCACTCGTACGGCGTCTACGGGCCACTCGCCAACCAGACCACGTCGGTGATGTACGAAGGCACACCGGACACCCCGGACAAGGGCCGCTGGTGGGAGATCTGCGAGAAGTACGGCGTGACGATCTTCTACACCGCACCGACCGCCATCCGGACGTTCATGAAGTGGGGCGACGACATCCCCACCAAGCACGACCTCTCCAAGATCCGGCTGCTCGGTTCGGTGGGTGAGTCGATCAACCCGGAGGCCTACATCTGGTACCGGAAGACGATCGGCGCCGACCAGGCCCCCGTCGTGGACACCTGGTGGCAGACCGAGACCGGCTCGATCATGATCAGCCCGCTCCCGGGGGTCACCCACTCCAAGCCCGGGTCGGCGATGAAGTCGATCCCGGGCATCGTGGTCGACGTCGTCACCGAGGAGGGCGAGTCGGTGCCCAACGGCTCCGGCGGCTTCCTGGTGGTCAGGGAGCCGTGGCCCTCGATGCTGCGCACGATCTGGGGCGACGACGACCGGTTCAAGGAGACCTACTGGTCCCGGTTCGAGAGGCAGGGCTTCTACTTCGCCGGCGACGGGGCCAAGAAGGACGACGACGGCGACATCTGGCTGCTCGGCCGGGTCGACGACGTCATGAACATCTCCGGTCACCGCCTCTCCACGACCGAGATCGAGTCCGCCCTGGTCTCGCACCCGAAGGTGGCCGAGGCCGCCGTCGTGGGCGCAGCCGACGAGACCACCGGCCAGGCCGTGTGTGCGTTCGTGATCCTCAAGGAGTCGGCGCTCAAGAAGGGCGAGAAGGCACCCGAGTCGCTGATCCAGGAGCTGCGCCAGCACGTGCAGAAGGAGATCGGCGCGATCGCCAAGCCGCGTCAGATCATGGTCGTGCCGGAGCTGCCGAAGACCCGCTCCGGCAAGATCATGCGACGTCTCCTCAAGGATGTCGCGGAGCACCGTGAGGTCGGCGACGTCACCACCCTGGCCGACTCCACCGTGATGGACCTGATCGGCCAGGGGATCGACTCCGACGGCAAGGACGACGCCTGACCCTGGAGGGGTTCCTGGTTCCCCGGCGTGAGGTCAGCCGTTCTCACCATCACGCCGGGGGCCGGTGGCGGCATCCCGCTCCCGGTTGGACATGCTCCTGGACTTGATCAGGCTGAGCACCGTGGTCACGACCAGGGTGCCGATGATCACCAGCAGGGAGAGCCAGATCGGGATGTCCGGCGCCCACTTGATGTGCTCTCCGCCATTGACGAACGGCAGCTCGTTCTCGTGCAGTGCGTGCAGGATCAGCTTCACGCCGATGAACCCGAGCAGGAACGCAAGGCCGTAGGAGAGGTAGACCAGACGCTCCAGCAGCCCACCGATCAGGAAGTAGAGCTGGCGTAGCCCCATCAGCGCGAAGATGTTGGCGGTGAGCACCAGGAACGGCTCACGGGTCAGTCCATAGATGGCCGGGATCGAGTCGAGTGCGAACAGCAGGTCGGTGGTGCCCAGGGCCACGATCACGATGAACATCGGCGTGATCACCCGCTTGCCGTTCTCCTTGATGAACAGCGAGGTGCCGTGCCACTCCGAGGTCGCGGGGAACTTGCGCTCCACGAACTTGATCAGCCGGCTCTCCTCGAAGTCCTCCTCGTCCTCGGAGCCTTCCTTCGCGAGCTTCCACGCGGTCCAGATCAGGAACAGGCCGAACAGGTAGAAGACCCAGCTGAAGTTGTTGATCGCGGCGGCGCCGACCGCGATGAAGATGCCCCGCATGATCAGCGCGAGCACGATGCCGACCAGGAGCGCGTTCTGCTGCAGTTCCTTGGGTACGCCGAACTTGCTCATGATGATCAAGAAGATGAACAGGTTGTCCACCGAGAGGGAGTACTCGGTCAGCCAGCCCGCGAAGAACTCGGTGCCGTACTGGTGCCCGGCGAAGACCCACACCCCGATCCCGAAGAGGACCGCCAGCCCGATGAAGAACCCGAGGGCCAGGCTGACCTCCTTGCGGGAGGGTTCGTGCGGCCGCCGTCCGATCACCACGATGTCGACGAGGAGAACAACGGTCGTGATACCGATCGTGAGCCACCACACCAGGGGGGATACGTCCATCAAATGCCTCCGGACTTGGGGACCTGCGCGCGAGCGCGCCATGCCCTGTCTATCTTGCAGGGTCCGGAGGTCTCTTCCGCCGCCGCGAGGTGGCCGACGACCCCGGGTCGAACCACCGTTCTGCTCAGGGGGCCCCACCGTGATGACGAGATCGCCGCGAAGGAATACTCCCCTCCAACGACGCAGAGTGTTCCAGATCGAGGGCAGGTGGCCAAACCGCTGCGCCGCGGAAGGGAAGATCGCAGGGCGTGAGGATAGGGTTCGACGAGACGTCTGAAGTCCTCGAAGGGAAGAGACCTGCCATGTCACAACGCGAGCCCATCGGCACCGATGAGCCGACGATCGGCAAGCTGGTCGTCGACGCCAGCCGCGACGTCTCCAGCCTGATCCAGAGCGAGATCGCACTGGCCAAGTCCGAGCTGAAGGTCTCGGTCAAGGCGGGCGGGATCAGCATCGGCCTGTTCGGCGCGGCCGCGTTCCTGGGGCTGCTGGCCATCATCATGCTCTCCGTGGCGTTCGCCTACTTCATCGCGATGACGGGACTCGACCTCGCCTGGTGCTTCCTGATCGTCTTCTTCGCCTACGTGCTGCTGGCCGGCCTCCTGGGCCTGGTCGGCGTCCGCAAGATCAAGCAGGTCAAGCCGCCCGAGAAGGCGATCTACCAGGCCAAGGAGAGCAAGAGCCTGCTCAAGCGCGGCTGAACCGCCCCGCGGCGTACACCGTCGCGCGTCCCACCCGCTCGGCAGAGGGACATCGCGGGTGGGGTTGTCAGGCGATCCCTGTCGTTGTGGGGTGATGCTTCGGCCGACAACGTCCGGTTTCCCCGGTCGGCCGGGGAAACCCGCCCCCCTACGCGCAGTTCCCGCTCGACACCCTGTCCTCGGCCTCCAGACCGACGGCTGCGGCCTGCCGGACCTGGTCCGCGGTGAGGGCGTAGCCGGTGTCGCGGTCGCTCACCGAGGCGGCGAAGACGACCCCGAGAACCTCGCCTCCTGTCGAGACGACCGGGCCCCCGGAGTTGCCCGGCCGGATCAGGCCGCGGAGCGAGAACACGTGCCGGGTGACCGTCCCGTTGCCGTAGATGTCAGGCGAGCGCAAGCGCTGGTCGCTGCGGATCCGGACCGGCTGGGCGTCGAAGGGCCCATCCTCCGGGAAACCGAGCAAGGCTCCCTCCTGGCCCTCCTTCCCGGCGAGGTCGAACCGGATCGTGGGACCGTCCAGGCCGGGTACGTCGAGCACGGCGACGTCCACGTCGGAGTTGTAGTAGACGACCGTCCCGGGCAGCGAGTTCTTGCCGCTCTGGATCATCGGCTCGGTGACCCCAGCGACGACGTGGGCGTTGGTCATCACCTTGTTGGGGGCGTAGAGGAAGCCCGTGCCCTCGACCCCGCTGCCGCAGCGGTTGTTGCTGCGGATCTTGAACACGCTCGGCGCAGCGCCGCGGATGTCGGGATCACGAAGCACTCGACTGGCGGCGGCTGGGACCTTGACGATCCGTTCGGGCGCGAACGGCTCGAGGTAGCGCGGGAAGAAGCTCGAGCCGACCACGTCGTCGAAGGAGCGCAGAGCCTGCTGGGCCCGCACGGGCATCACGTCGTTCACCGCGACCAGGACCCGGGAGTCACGCACCTGGGGGCTGATCCCGGGGATGCGTGACCCACTGATCGCGACACCCAGCATCCAGGCCACCACCAGCACGGCCACCACGCTGAGCACGGAGCCTCCGATCGCGTCCACGGCCCGGATCGGCTGCCAGGTGATCCGAGCGCGGAGCCTGGTCCCGACGAACTGGAGGATCGCCTGGCCCACCGACGCCATCACGAGCACCACGAACAGCGCACCCAACGAGACCCACAGGGACGGGGCCGCGTCACCGAGGAGGACCGGCGCCAGCCAGATCCCGGCCAGACCGCCCAGCAGCAGCCCCGCGGTCGCGAAGGCCCCGGTGATGAACCCCTGCCAGTAGCCCGAGAGCGCGTAGGCGAGGGTCAGCACCACCAGGCACCAGTCGAGGAAGTTCATGCAGGCCCTTCACGAGGTCTGGCCGGCCCAGGAGCGGGCCCGGCCAACGGGGAACGGGTCAATCTTGACCCAGACCGAACATGTAGTCCGGTAATGCCTGTTCCACGGACGCGTCCCATGGCCGGGTCAGGCCCACGTGGTCGAACAGCTTGTTGACCAGGCCGGCCGTGAAGCCCCAGAGGATCAGGTCCTTGGACTCGCCGATCAGGAATCCCGGGCCGCTGTAGCCGATGGGGTGCACGACGGTGACGCGGTGCCGAGGGTCGAGCAGCTCCTCGATCGGGACCCTGAGGACGGCGTTCACCTCGCGGGGGTCCACCACGTCCACCCGGGACGGGTCTCTCCACCAGCCGAGGACCGTGGTCACCGCGAAGTTGCTGGGCGGGAGCCAGAGCTCGGGCAGGGCGCCGAAAACCTCGACCCCCGCCGGGTCGAGACCGGTCTCCTCCTCCGCCTCCCGCAGGGCTGCCGCCACGGGCGAGGGATCGGTGGCATCGATCGAGCCACCGGGGAACGAGACCTGGCCCGGGTGGGACCGCATGTCGTGGGACCGCTCGGTGAGCAGCAGGTCCGGTCCGGCCGGCCCCTCACCGAAGAGCATCAGCACGGCGCCCTTGCGGGTCTCCGACCCCTCCGGTGGCACGAACAGGCTGATGTCCTCGGCGGTGATCGAGTTCGCGCCGTCGCGGATGGGCACGAGCCACTCGGGCAGCTTCATGGCGTGACCCCGAGGTGCCGGGCGACCAGCTTCTCGATCTGGGCGACGGAGGTGATCTCGACGTACTGCTCGAAGGCCACGTCGCCCGACTCGTCGACCAGGATCACCTTCGGCAGCCCGATGGCCCGGAGCTTTCCGTCGGGGTCGGCATAGAGCGGGTACTGCACCCCGGAGTCGGCGGCCAGCTTCAGGGCCGCGGCGGGGCGGGTCTCCTGGAAGTCGATGCCGACGACGTCCACCTTCCCGGCGTACTTCTCGGAGTAGGCCTGGTAGAGCGGCAGCTCACGAACGCATGGCGCGCACCAGCTCGCCCAGAGGTTGACCACCATCGGTCCCCTCAGCGAGTCGAGCTCGACCTCGCTCCCCTCGTGCAGTGCCGAGAGGGTGACGTCCGGCAGCCCCTCAGGCTTCTTCCTGGTCGGGGCAGCATCGCCGGAGGAGCAGCCGCTGAGCACGAGCGCGACCAGCACACCCGCCACCAGCGCCACCCGGTGGCTCACGCGGGACCCTGCGTCTTGACCAGGGCAGCGGCCAGCGTCGGATCGGTCGGGCCCGCGCCGTACGACGGGCACCACTTCGCCACCGTGCAGGCACCGCAGGCCGGCTTCTTGGCGTGGCAGACGCGTCGTCCGTGCCAGATCAGGTGATGGCTGAGCAGCGTCCAGTCGCTCCTGGGGAACAGCGCGCCGATCGCGTGCTCGGCCTTGACCGGGTCGGTCTCCTCGGTCCAGCCGAGGCGCCGGATCAGTCGACCGAAATGCGTGTCGACCGTGATCCCCGGGATGTCGAAGGCATTGCCGAGCACCACGTTGGCGGTCTTGCGACCGACCCCGGGAAGCTTGACCAGGTCCTCGAGCCGCGGGGGGACCCGACCGTCGTGGTCGGCCACGAGGGCCGCGGAGAGCTTGAGCAGCGACTCGGTCTTGGCGCGGAAGAACCCGAGGGGCCCCACGATGCGCTCGAGGTCGTCGCGCGGAGCTGCGGCCATGGCGCGGGCGTCCGGGTAGGCGGCGAAGAGGGTCGGGCTGACGGCGTTGACCCGGCGGTCGGTGGTCTGGGCGCTGAGCACCGTCACGCACAGGAGCTGGAACGGGTCCTTGAAGTCGAGCTCGCACCTCGCGTCCGGGTAGGTGCCAGCGAGCACGCGGTTGACCTTGCGTGCGCGTCGGACCAGCGAGGTGTCGGGCACGCCGAACAGGGTACGGCGCGCCTGTCGCCCGATCCCAGACCGGGCTGGCGACATTCGTCACAGCCATCAGCGGTGGGGTCCCGTGGCGCCCGGCGGGCCGATGGGACAGACTGTGAGTTGCAACACGCGCGCGGCCGGTGGCGCGCGGCGCACAGTGAAAGGGACATCACGTGGATAACGACGTACTCCGGCAGGCGCCGCTGTTCAGTGCCCTCGACGACGAGGCGGCCAATGCGTTGCGCTCCTCGATGGCTGAGAACAGTCTGCGCCGCGGAGAGGTGCTGTTCCATGAAGGCGACCAGGGCGACCGGCTCTACATCGTCACGGACGGCAAGGTGAAGCTCGGCCGCACCTCCTCGGACGGCCGCGAAAACCTGCTCGCGATCCTCGGTCCTGGCCAGATGTTCGGTGAGCTCTCCCTCTTCGATCCAGGCCCCCGCTCCGCGACGGTCACCGCCGTCACCGAGACGGTGTTCCTGTCCCTGTCCCACGACGACCTGCTGCGCTGGCTCGAGGGACGTCCCGGGGTGGCGCTGGGCCTGCTGGCCCAGCTCGCCGGCCGGCTCCGCAAGACCAACGAGGTCGTCGCGGACCTGGTGTTCTCCGACGTCCCGGGCCGCGTCGCCAAGGCGCTGCTCGACCTCGCCGACCGGTTCGGCCGCACGGCCGACGACGGCGTGCACGTGCACCACGACCTCACCCAGGAGGAGCTGGCCCAGCTGGTCGGCGCGTCCCGCGAGACGGTCAACAAGGCCCTGGCCGACTTCGCCTCGCGCGGCTGGCTCCGGCTGGAGCCGCGCTCGGTGGTCATCCACGACGTCGAGCGGATGAAGCGCCGCTCCCGCTGACCCGAGGCTGCGATCGGCGTCGGTCAGGGAACGATCGGCGCCACGGGCTGGTAGGCCTTGGGGTACTTCAGCGCGTCGATCGTCACCGTCGCGGCCACGACCGGGTGGTCCGAGGTACGCCGCACCAGGGGGCTGCGGTCGACGACGTAGCGCGAGAACACCACCTGCGGGCTGCCGAAGATCCAGTCGATCTGCGTGGGACGGGGCGGTGCGCAACGACCGCTGTTGCTGCCTCCCGCCGCGGCGACGAGCGGGGTGGCGCCGGTGACCTTGCAGAAGTACTCGTCGCGCTCGTTCATGTCGCCGGTGACGAACTGCGGGATCCCCTGGGCCTCGAGCTGTCTGAACAGGTTGATCTGTCGCCTGGTCGCCTCGTTGCGCCACCGCTGCATGTTGCCCCCGATGTTGGCCGGGTTGTGGAAGGTGGAGAAGTAGGCGAGCACGCCGGTCTGGGTGTGCCGCAGAAGGACGTAGGGCATCGGCCTGATCCGGCCCTTGAAGTAGGGGATGTCGACCAGCGCAGGCTTCACCAACTCCCAGGTGTCGGAACGCCAGGCCACCGAGTTCTCACCGGCCCGTCGACCCAGCGAGAGCCCCGGGTACATCGCCCAGCCGGTCGCCTGGCGCTGGAACGTTGCACGCTGGTCCGGCTGGAACTCCTGCAGTCCGACCACGCTGATGCCGTGCTGGTCCATCAGCCGTAGGGCACCGGAGATGCGCTGGGGCCCCGAGGCCAGGCCCGGGGAGTGGCCGCCGCTCTTCGTGTGGCTGCTGCCCAGGAGGTTGAAGGAGGCCACCGTGAACTGGGCGACCGGCGGGAGGGCGAGTGGTCGGGGCCGCGCGAACGAGGGGTTGACGTCGACCTGTTTCCGCTCGTCGGCCGGTTTCACCTTGCCGGTGTACAGCTCCCCCGGAGACAAGCTCGGAGACAAGCTCGGAGCGTCCGGGGACGGACTGGCCGTGACGGTCTGACTAGGGGTCTGACCGGGGCTGGCGTTGGCGGCGTCGGCCTTGTCGGGTCCTGGTGTGAGGTCGCCACGGACCCAGAGGAAGCCCACCCCCCACACGGCCACGAGCAGCACGACGAATGCTGCCATTCCCAACTTCTCCCGCACATTCGAAAGGTATCCCGGCGCAGGTCACCACGTTCACCCAATGCGGGATCGCGGGCGGCTCAGTCCCGCTGGGCCAGGTGAGCGAGCTGGGCCCGGACGGAGAGCTCGGCGGCACCCCACAGCACCGGGTCGACGTCGGAGTAGACGATCTCCACCACCCTGCGCGGCAGATCGCCGGCCGCCAGCCCCTCCGGGTGCGGCTGGTCACGCAGCTCGGCGACTGCGGACTCGACCTGCTCCAGCCGTTCCGCGCGGTGGGAGATGTAGTGGTCGAGCGCACCCAGCGCGTCCTCGATCACCGGTCCGTGTCCGGGCCAGATCGTGCCGATCTCACGGGCCTCGGCCAGCGCGTGCAGCCGGTCGAGCGAGTCGAGGTAGGCGCCGAGCTCCCCGTCGGGGTGCGCCACCACCGTCGTGCCGCGGCCCAGCACCGTGTCCCCGGTGAGGACGGCGTGCTCGGCGGGAAGCACGAACGAGAGCGAGTCGGCGGTGTGCCCGGGAGTGGCCACGATGCGCAGCTCGAGGCCGTCCATCTCCACGACTTCGCCGTCGCCCAAGCCCTCGGAGCCGAGGCGGTACGCCGGGTCCAGGGCGCGCACGCCGCACCCCATCTGCTCGGCGAACTGCTTCGCCGCCTCGGAGTGGTCGAGGTGGTGATGGGTCAGGAGCACGACGCCCACCTCCCCGGCCCGTTCGGCAACGGCGGCGAGGTGCGACTCCTCCGGCGGACCCGGGTCGATCACGACTGAGCGTCTGGCCCCGGGCTCCCGCAGGATCCAGGTGTTGGTGCCGTCGAGGGTCATCACGTTGGCGTTCGGGGCGAGCACGCAGTGGGCGCGCTCACCGAACGCCCCGCCCGACCAGCTCATCGGTGAGTCACGACTGGGCATCCAGGAGCGCCTCGTAGCGGGACGGGATGCTCAGGGTCCCGCCCTGGTCGTTCTGCTCGACCTCCGGCATGAACATCTCGACGCTGCGGTCGCGGGCGGCCTCGAGCACCTCGGCCGGGTCGGCGTACTGCCCCACCTCGAGGCAGGTGAGATAGGTGGGCGGCAGCATGAACAGCTGCTCCCGCTCGACGTCGCTGACAGCCTGCAGGGCCGGCAGCCAGGTCACCTGGTCCGACTCCGTGGAGACGTCGCGGGTGCGTTGGCCCTCGGGAAGATCGGCGACGAAGAACCACGTACGGTAGCGGCGCGGCTCGAAGACCGGCGTCAGCCAGGCCGCCCACACCCCGAGCAGGTCGGTGCGCAGCACCAGTCCGCGTCGGTCAAGGAACTCGGTGAAGGCGAGCTCGCGCGCCTCGAGGGCCGCGCGGTCGGTTTCCCAGTCATCGCCGGTCGTGTCGGCCACGACGGTCTCGGCGGACTCACCAGCAAGCAGGACACCGGACTCCTCGAAGGTCTCGCGCACGGCGGCGCAGACCAGGGCACGGGCCGTGGCCTCGTCCGTCCCGAGCCGTGCGGCCCACTCCTGGGGTGCGGGGCCGGCCCAGGAGATCTGATGGTCGAAGTCTCGGGGGTCGACCCCCCCGCCGGGGAAGACGCACATGCCCCCGGCGAAGGCCATCGACGTCTGCCGCCGCAACAGGTAGACCTCCGGGCCCGTCGTCCCCGGCCGGACCAGCACGACCGTGGCGGCGTTGCGCGGCTCGGCCGGCTCACGGCTGCCGTCGGCGTAGGCCTGCGCGTCCGCCACCAGCTGCGGTGGGAGCTGAACGCGGACCATCAGACTTCGACGACCAGCTCGACCTCGACCGGGGCGTCCAGCGGCAGGACCGAGACGCCGACCGCTGAGCGGGCGTGCCGACCGGCCTCGCCGAAGACCTCGCCGAGCAGCTCGGAGACTCCGTTCGCGACGAGCGGCTGGCCGGTGAAGTCGGGGGTCGAGGCCACGAACACGACGACCTTGACGATCCGCTTGACCGCGGACAGCTCACCCACCTCGCCACGCACCGCGGCAAGCGCGTTGAGCGCGCACTGGCGCGCGCACTCCACCGCCTCCTCCTGGCTCACCTCACCACCGACCTTGCCGGTCAGCATCAGCTGTCCGTCGCGCATCGGCAGCTGGCCGGAGGTGTAGACGTGGCTGCCGCTGCGCAGCGCCGGGATGTACGCCGCCACCGGCGCGGGCACCTCGGGCACGACCAGCCCGAGGCCGGCAAGCCGCTCCTCGGGGGTGGTCACTGGACCGGGCGCTTGAAGTAGGCGACGAGGTTCTCCGGGTTCATGCCCGGCACCATCTGGACGAGCTCCCAGCCGTCGGAGCCGAAGTTGTCGAGGATCTGCTTGGTCGCGTGCACCAGCACGGGGGCGGTCATGTATTCCCACTTGGTCATGGGCGCCACCCTAGTCCCGGTCTACGGTGGCGCCCATGCTGCCTGACGCAGTGCTGCGGTACGCCGGGCACGACGATGCCGTCATCGACGTGCACCTGCCCGGGGGCTCGCTCCCGACCGGGACGGCCGGCAAGGTCGTCGTACTCCTGCACGGTGGGTTCTGGAAGGTCGAGTACGACCGCCGGCACACCCGTCCGATGGCGCGTGCCCTGGCTGACGAGGGCTGGGTCGTGGCCACGCCGGAGTACCGCCGGGTCCGTGGCGGTGGTGGCTGGCCGATCACCGGGGAGGACGTCTCGCTCGCCGTACGCCGGCTGCCGGAGCTGTTGATCTCCGTCGGCCTGGCCCCCGTCCTGGCCTCCCGCCCACCCGTGGTCACGGGCCACTCCGCCGGCGGCCACCTCGCGCTCTGGCTGTCCACGACCGACCAGCCGATCGAGCGTGTCGTCGCGCTGGCACCGGTGTGCGACCTGCAGGAGGCGATCCGGCTACGCCTGGGAAGTGATGCGGTCCGGGCCCTCCTGGGCGGGAGTGACCCGTCCGCGGCCGACCCGATGGTGCTGCTTGCGGGTCGGCCGGCGTGCGAGGTGGTGGTCGTGCACGGAGCGCAGGACGACGTAGTGCCCGCCTCGCTCAGCCGTGGGCTCCTGGTGCGGCACCCCTGGGTCGACCTGCGGGAGGTGCCGGGCGGTCACTTCGACGTGATCGAACCGGGCACGCCGGCGTGGCCCACAGTCCTGGAGGCGTTGGTGCCCCCCGCCCCGTCCTAGCCCGAACACCAGGATGTCGAGGCTCAGGAGGCCTCGAGCGTGGGGTAGTCGGTGTATCCCTCGGCCCCGCCGCCGTAGAAGGTGGCGGCGTCCGGCTCGTTGAGGTCGGCGCCCTGCTCCCAACGGGTGCTCAGGTCGGGGTTGGCCAGGAACGGGCGACCGACGACGACCGCGTCCGCCAGACCGGCGTCGAGCAGCTTCTCGACCGACTCGAGCGTGGTGACCTCGCCGAAGCCGTCGTTGAGGAGCATCGAACCGCCGAAGCGCCGCCGCAGGTCCCCCGTCAGGTCGGTCAGCGGGCTGGCCAGGACGCTCAGGTAGGCGAGCCCGAGCGGGGCCACGGCCTCGACCAGCGCCCGGTAGGTGGCATCGAGGTCCGCACCGGGCTCCTCGCCGACGCCGTTGAACTGGTGTCCGGGAGAGATGCGCAGCCCGACCTTCTCCGCGCCGATCGCCTCGGCGACGGCCGTGACGACCTCGATGACGAGGCGCGCGCGGTTCTCGGGTGACCCACCGTAGGTGTCCTCGCGCAGGTTGATCGTCGGGTCGAGGAACTGGTGCAGCAGGTAACCGTTGGCCGCGTGGATCTCGACCCCGTCCAGACCGGCCTCGACAGCGTTGCGCGACGCCGTGACGTAGTCGCCCACGACCCCGGTGACCTCGTCGGTGGCGAGCGCACGCGGCTCGGCGTGCGCCTGGGGACCGTCGGCCGTGATCATCTCGCCGGGCGCGGTGACCGCGCTGGCCGAGATCGTCTCGACGCCGTCCTTGTTGTCTCCGTGCGCGATCCGGCCGGCGTGCATCAGCTGGGCGACGATCCGCCCACCGTTGCGGTGCACCTCGTCGGCGACCCGGCGCCAGCCCTCGACCTGCTCCGGGGTGTAGAGGCCGGGGACGTTGAGGTAGCCCTGGCCCACGGCACTCGGCGCGGTGCCCTCGGTCACGATCAGACCGGCGGCGGCGCGCTGGCCGTAGTAGGTCGCGTTCAGCTCGGTCGGGGCGTTGCCGACACCGGCCCGGTTGCGCGTGAGCGGTGCCATCACGAAGGCCTGGGGAAGGTCCCAGGGGCCGATCCGGACGGGGGTGAATGCACGTGACATCAGGTAACGAACCTCGCAGATGGTGGAAAGTTGGATTACTTTCCCCAACAGGTGCTTTCGCCCCAGCATTCCCGGACCGCTGGCAGACCGAGCACGTCCGCCGTCAGCCGGACAGGCCCAGGACGGCCGGCTCGGTCTTCTCGCGCACCTCGTCCTCGGTGACCCCCGGTGCGAGCTCGACGAGCTGGAGCCCGCCTCCCTCCGAGGGCGGGATGACGTCGATGACGCAGAGGTCGGTGATGATGCGCTGCACGACGGCGCGGCCCGTGAAGGGCAGGGAGCACTCGTTGACGATCTTGTAGGAGCCGTCCTTGGCGTTGTGCTCCATCAGCACGATCACCCGTTTGGCGCCGTGGACCAGGTCCATCGCGCCACCCATGCCCTTGACCATCTTCCCGGGGATCATCCAGTTCGCGATGTCCCCGGCTGTGGAGACCTGCATCGCGCCCAGGATCGCGGCGTCGATCTTGCCGCCGCGGATCATCCCGAAGCTGGTCGCGGAGTCGAAGAACGACGCCCCCTTGCGCAGGGTGACCGTCTCCTTGCCAGCGTTGATCAGGTCTGCGTCCTCCTCGCCCTCATAGGGGTAGGCGCCCACGCCGAGGATGCCGTTCTCGGACTGCAGCACCAGCTCCACGTCGTCGTCGACGTAGTTCGGGACCAGGGTCGGCAACCCGATCCCGAGGTTCACATAGCTGCCGTCGGTCAGCTCGCTCGCTGCCCGTGCCGCCATCTCCTCACGTGTCCAGCTCATGGCTTCTCCCTGGTGGTCCGTCGCTCGATCCGCTTGTCCTCGGCCTGCTCCGGGGTGAGCGCCACCACGCGCTGCACGAAGACCCCCGGCGTGTGCACGTCGTTGGGTTCCAGCTCACCCGGCTCGACGAGGTGCTCGACCTCCGCGATCGTCAGCCGACCGCACATCGCCGCCAGCGGGTTGAAGTTGCGCGCCGAGTCGCGGTAGACCAAGTTGCCGTGCCGGTCGCCCTTCCAGGCCCGGACCAGCCCGAAGTCGGCGATGATCGCCTCCTCCAGGACGTACTCGCGACGGTCAGCCCCCTCGCCGTACTCGCGGGTCTCCTTCGGTGGACTCGACACGGTCACGTTGCCTTCAGCGTCGTACCTCCAGGGCAGACCGCCCTCGGCCACCTGCGTGCCACCACCGGTCGCTGTGAAGAACGCAGCGATCCCCGAGCCACCGGCACGCATCCGCTCAGCCAGCGTCCCCTGCGGGGTCAGCTCCACCTCGAGCTCGCCGGAGAGGTACTGCCGGGCGAACTCCTTGTTCTCCCCGACGTAGGAGGCGACCATCCGCCGCAGCCGCTTCTCGGCGAGCAGCCGGCCCAGCCCCCAGTCATCGACTCCACAGTTGTTCGACACCGCCTCGAGGTCGGTCGTCCCCGCCTCCAGCAACGCGCCGATCAACACCGAGGGGATCCCGCACAGCCCGAAACCACCCACCGACAACCTCGCCCCGTCAGGAACGTCCGCGACCGCTTCGGCCGCACTTGCCACAACCTTGTCCAAGGAAGACACCTCCGCGACCGATCCTGCCACGGGTAGTGTGCGCCGGGTCACCCCCCCGTGCCCTGCCAACGTGCCCGACGTCACCCGTGTCCGAGCTCGGGCCACGGCTAGGCTCGACGCATGCCCGTCACGCCCGAGACCGCCACCGCGACCGGGGACCCGGGCTCCTCCTCACCCGACTGGCCCGACGTGCAGCTGCACATCGTCACGGGCAAGGGTGGCACCGGGAAGACCACAGTCGCCGCGTCGCTCGCCCTGGCCCTTGCCGCGCGCGGCAAGACCGTCCTCCTCTGCGAGGTCGAGGGCCGTCAGGGCATTGCCCAGCTCTTCGACGTGCCGCCGCTTCCCTACGAGGAGCGGTTGATCGCGCGCGGTACCACGGGGTCCGGCGACCTCTACGCGCTGGCGATCGATGCCGAGTCCGCGCTCCTGGAGTACCTCGACATGTACTACCGGCTCGGCCGGGCAGGCAAGGCCCTCGACAGGTTCGGCGTCGTGGAGTTCGCGACCACGATCGCCCCCGGCGTACGCGACGTGCTGCTGACCGGCAAGGTCTACGAGGCCGCCCACCGCAACCGTCGCAACAAGGGAGCGCGCCACTACGACGCAATCGTGATGGACGCTCCCCCGACCGGACGGATCGCTGCGTTCCTCAACGTGAACAACGAGCTCGCCGGCCTGGCGAAGGTGGGGCCGATCAAGGCGCAGGCCGACACCGTGACCACCCTCCTGCGCTCCCCGCGCACGGCGATCCACCTGGTCACCTTGCTCGAGGAGATGCCGGTGCAGGAGACCGGTGACGGCATCGCCGAGCTGAGCGGCGGCGGCCTGCCCGTGGGCGGGATCGTGGTCAACATGGTCCGGCCCCAGGACCTGGACATCGCGGACCGCGAGCAGCTGCTCACCGGCACCGTCGACCGGGGCGCCCTCGTGACCAGCCTGGACAAGGTCGGCATCGATGCCGGGGACACCCTCGTGGACGCACTGATCAAGGAGGGTCGGCACCACGCCGAACGCCGCCGCCTCGAGGACACCCAGCGCACGCTCGTCGAGGCGATCGACGTCCCGTACTACGAGCTGCCGCTCCTGCCCGGGGGCGTCGACCTGGCCGGGCTCTACGAGCTGGCCGAGACGCTGACCGAGGAGGGAATGGCATGAACGCCGCCGCCTCCCCGCGCCACCGCGCGGGCAACAACACCCACCAGAGCAGCCGGGCCAGCGCTCGCATCGGCCCGCTGGTGGCGACCCACGACCCGGCCCTGGTGCTCGACGTCGACGCGCTGCTCGACGACCGCAACCGCGGCATCATCGTGTGCTGCGGGTCCGGAGGCGTGGGCAAGACGACGTCCTCCGCGGCGCTCGCGCTGCGTGCCGCGGAACGTGGGCGCAAGGTCGTCGTGCTGACCATCGACCCCGCGCGCCGGCTGGCGCAGTCGATGGGGATCGAGGCCCTGGACAACACTCCGCGGCCGGTGCCCGGCGTCGACCCCGCGGCGGGTGGCTCCCTGGACGCCATGATGCTGGACATGAAGCGGACCTTCGACGAGGTCGTGCAGAGCCAGGCCACCCCCGGGAAGGCCCAGCAGATCCTGGACAACCCCTTCTACATCGCCGTCTCCAGCTCGTTCGCGGGCACCCAGGAGTACATGGCGATGGAGAAGCTGGGCCAGCTCGACCAGGACGCCCGGCGGACCGGCCGCTGGGACCTGATCGTGGTCGACACCCCACCCTCGCGCAGTGCGCTGGACTTCCTGGACGCACCCGAACGGCTCTCCAGCTTCCTCGACGGCAGGTTCATGAAGCTGCTGATCGCTCCCGCGCGAGGACCCGCCAGGCTGATGACCGCCGGGTTCGGCATGGTGACCAATGCGGTCACCAAGATCATCGGCGCCCAGGTCCTCCAGGACATGAAGGCGTTCGTCGCTGCCTTCGACACGCTGTTCGGCGGCTTCCGGCAGCGCGCGCAGCGCACCTTCGAGCTGCTCCAGGACCGGCGTACGGCGTTCCTGGTGATCGCGGCGCCTGAGCCGGACGCGCTCCGCGAGGCGGCGTACTTCGTCGAACGGCTCCGGCAGGAGCAGATGCCGCTGGCCGGCCTGGTGATCAACCGCGCGAGCAGCAGTCCTGCGGGCGAGCTGTCGGCGAACGCCTCGATGGCGGGCGTGGAGAGGCTGCGCTCGTCGGGCGAGGACGACAGCCTGGCAGCCGGGCTCCTCCGGTTGCACGCGGACCGCAAGGTCGTGGTCGAGCGGGAGAAGCGTCTGACCGGCAGGTTCGCGACCAGCCATCCCGACGTACCCACGGCCGTGCTGCCGGCCCTGTCGACCGACGTGCACGACCTCGACGGCCTGCGCCGCATCGGCGAGCTCCTCGGCGCCCAGATCGAGGCCCGGATCGGGACCCAGATCGGGACCCGGATGGGGGATCGTGGCAGCGAGGAGCCGACCGAGCGTTCAGCCGACCGTTCAGCCGGCTGACGCGTCAGGCAGTTTCGATCGCTCCGGCCATCTCGTGCTCGGACTTCGCCATCTCGAGCAGAGATCGCCACGAGGTGACGTTCGGCCGCTTGCGCAACAGCGCACGCCGCTCGCGCTCGGTGAGCCCGCCCCAGACACCCCACTCGATCTGGTTGTCCAGAGCTTCAGCCAGGCATTCGGCGCGAACGGGGCATGCCCCGCACACGGCCTTGGCCTTGTGCTGCTCAGCTCCCCGAACGAAAAGCTCGTCCGGTGATGACGTCTGGCATAGGGCCACGTTCGCCCACATCTCGTTCCAGGACATGTTCCCTCCAAAGTTCAGGTCCTGGGCTTCTTAGCGGCTCGTCCCGATACGTCCGTTTTCAACCCATCTAGAGACTAAAGAGAAGTTCCGTCTCGATACAGACACAAGGGGGTCATTCTCGTATAGTCCGAAATGACTAGTTCGGCCGGGTCAGACAGCCAGATCCACCCCACGCCCCCCTAGACTTGTGATATGCCTCGTCGCCGTCGTCCTCATCTCTCCTTCGGCACGGTGGTCTCCCATCTCGGCGTCATCGTCGCCGTCTCCGCGGTCCTGGGCGTCCTGGCGGCCGCCCTGGCCGTCCCGTTCGTCGCCGCCGTGGGGTACGGCGCGGACGCCACCGCCCGCTCGATGCAGAACCTGCCCGCTGAGCTCAAGGCCGCACCCCTCGCGCAACGCACCCGTGTCCTGGACGGTGACGGCAACCTGCTGGCCACCTTCTACGACGAGAACCGCGTCAACGTGCCCTTGACGCGGGTGGCCCCGATCATGAAGAGCGCGATCATCGCCATCGAGGACTACCGCTTCTACGAGCACGGGGCGCTTGACCTGAAGGGCACCCTGCGCGCGTTCGTCAGCAACCAGACCTCTGAGAGCACCCAGGGCGGCTCCTCCATCACCCAGCAGATGGCGAAGATGACCCAGCTGACCCAGGCGCGCACCGAGGAGGAGCGCAAGGCCGCCACCGAGAACACCTACCAGCGCAAGATCCAGGAGCTGCGGCACGCGATCGCCTTCGAGCAGAACTACTCCAAGGACTGGATCCTCGAGCGCTACCTCAACCTCGCCTACTTCGGTGACGGTGCCTACGGGGTGCAGGCGGCGTCCCGGCACTACTTCTCGGTCAACGCCAACCAGCTCAACTCCATCCAGGCGGCGACGCTCGCCGGGTTGGTCAAGAACCCCGTCGGCTTCGACCCCACGACCTTCCCCGAGCGCGCGCTGGCCCGACGCAACGTCGTGCTCAACCGGATGGCGGAGCTCAACGTGATCGATCCCGCCTCCGCGAAGAGGTGGACACCGCTGGCCCTCGGGCTGAAGGTCAGCAAGAGCCGCAACGGCTGCCTGGGCACGAAGGCGCCGTTCTTCTGTGACTACGTACGCCGCTACCTGCTGGCGGACCCGGCGCTGGGCAAGACCCTCGCTGACCGTGCGCAGCTGATCACCAGCGGCGGGCTCACCATCAAGACCACCATCGACCTGAAGTTCCAGCGCGCCGCCGACGCCGCCACCGACGAGGCCGTGAACGAGCGGGACCAGGCGATCGGCGCCCTCGCGATGGTCGAGCCGGGCACCGGAGAGGTGCGGGCCATCTCCCAGAGCCGTCCCATGGGCCGGGAGAGCAAGAAGGGGCAGACCTACCTGAACTACGTCGTGGACAGCCAGTACGGCGACTCCAACGGCTTCCAGGCCGGGTCGACGTTCAAGGTGTTCGTGCTCGCGGCCGCCCTGGAGCAGGGGCTGAACCCCGCGACCAAGATCAAGTCCCCGCAGACGATCAGCATCCCGCAGAACGAATTCCGGACCTGTGACGGGCCCTATCCGTCCACCAGCGCCTGGGAGCTCGGCAACTCGACCGGAGCCGGCACCTTCGACATGGTCACCGGCACCCGCAAGTCGGTGAACACGTTCTTCGCGCAGCTGGAGAAGAAGACCGGCCTGTGCGAGCCGTTCGCGCTGGCGAAGGCCATGGGAGTCGACCTGACCGACCCGGACGACGAGCGGGTGCCGTCCTTCGTGCTGGGGGTGGCAGGCGTGAGCCCGCTGGAGATGGCCGGTGCCTACGCGACCTTCGCAGCCCGGGGCCAGGCCTGCACCAACCGGCCGGTGACCCAGATCCTCAACAGCGACGGCAAGATCTTCAAGAACTACCCCAAGCAGTGTCGTCAGGTGATCAAGGAGTCGACGGCCGACACGGTCAACAGCATCCTGCGCGGCGTCCTCGCCCCCGGTGGCTTCGGCCAGGCGCTGGCCCTGAACAAGGCCGCGGCCGGGAAGACCGGGACCATCAACAGCAACCGGGCCGTCTGGTTCAACGGCTACACCCCCACCCTCTCCACCGCGGCGATGATCGCCGGTGCCGACAAGTTCGGGCGCTGGATCACCCTCAACGGACTGTCCGTGGGCGGGAGCACGATCGGCGAGGCGTTCGGCTCCACCGTGGCCGGGCCGATGTGGTCCCAGGCCATGCGCGCCGTGCAGGACGAGCTGCCAGACAAGGACTTCACCCCGCCCTCCCAGGCCACCCAGGCGCAGATCGACGTCGAGATCCCGGACGTCACCGGCCAGCCCGTCCGCCGGGCCACCCAGGAGCTCGCGGGCGCTGGGTTCTACGTCAGCATCGGCGACCGCCAGGAGTCGGACGAACGCCGCGGCACCGTCGCGGAGACCAGCCCTGGCCCCGGTGAGACCACCAGCCGTGGCTCGACGGTCTTCGTCTACCCGTCCGCCGGCAACTAGGTCAGCCGCCGGCCCCGAGGGAGCTGGCCGGCTGGCGGGGTCAGGAGAGCTGGGACCGAACGGCAGCGGCGACCGTGCCCCCGTCGGCCCGACCCTTGGTCTTCGGCGTCAACGCGCCCATCACCCTGCCCATGGCGCGGAGGCCGTCGCCGCGCACGCCGAGCTCGTCGATCGTGGCCGAGACGAGGGCGTTGATCTCCTCCTCGCCGAGCTGTTCGGGCAGGTAGCCCGCGATCACCTCGGCCTCGGCCCGCTCCTTGGCGGCCTGCTCGGTGCGACCCGCACCCTCGAACGCCTCGGCCGCTTCGCGGCGCTTCTTGGACTCGCTGGTGAGCACGCCGAGCACGTCCTCGTCGCTGAGCTCGCGCGCCTCCTTGCCGGCGACCTCGGCGTTGGTCACCGCCGAGAGCACCATCCGGAGCGTGGAGGACCGCAACGCATCCCGTGCCTTGATGGAGGTGGTGAGATCGCTCCGCAGCCGGTCCTTGAGATCGCTCATGGGGGTCATTGTGGCAGCCTTGCGGCATGGACCCCCACACGGTTTCCGGGCCCGTGTCCCAGCGCGTTCTGCGCACGGTGGGCCTCGGTCTCGGGCTCGGTGCGCTCGCCGGTCTGGGCACCCTCGCCTACTCGGCCGGCATCGAGGTGCGCAACTTCGTCGTACGCCGGGCCGAGGTCGTCGCCCTCCCGGCCGGCCACCGCCCCCTGAGGGTGCTCCATGTCAGCGACCTGCACCTGACCCCCTACCAGGGCAGGAAGCGGCGCTGGCTGAGCTCGCTGGCCGCCCTCGAACCCGACCTGGTGATCAACACCGGCGACAACCTCGCCCACCAGGACTCGGTGGAGCCCGTGGTCGAGGGGTTCGGCGCCCTGCTCGACGTGCCCGGCGTGTTCGTCTACGGCTCCAACGACTACTTCGCCCCCACCCTCCGCAACCCGTTGTGGTACCTCTTCCCCGATGACGGCAAGCGCAACACCGCGACCGCCAAGCTCCCCTGGCGTGACCTCGGCGCTGCCTTCGAGAGCCGCGGCTGGATCGACCTGACCAACACCTCGGCGAACCTCGAGGTCGCCGGCACCTCGCTCGCCTTCGTCGGCGTCGACGACCCCCACCTGAAGTACGACGACCTCGCGGCTGTCTCCGGACGTGCCCCCGCCGATGCGGACCTGCGGATCGGAGTCGCGCACGCGCCGTACCTCCGGGTCCTCGACCAGTACGCCCGCGACGGCTACGACATCACCTTCGCCGGCCACACCCACGGGGGTCAGGTCTGCCTGCCGTTCAAGGGCGCCCTGGTGACCAACTGCGACCTCGAGACGGCCCGGGCCAAGGGACTGCACCGACACCCCGCGGACTCCCGGCCCGGTGACCCGCACAGCTCGTGGCTGCACGTCTCCGCGGGCGCCGGCACCTCGCCGTACGCCCCGGTGCGGCTGTGCTGCCGGCCCGAGGCGACGCTGCTCACCCTGCTCCCGAAGCCCAGCTGAACCCCGTCAAGAGCACCTGATCTGCTCCGGTAGACTTCCCACGCCTTCGGGGTGTGGCGCAGCTTGGTAGCGCGCGTCGTTCGGGACGACGAGGCCGCAGGTTCAAATCCTGTCACCCCGACCGTGTGATGTCTCAGGACATCGGCGACTCCGGAACCCACGCCCAGTGGGTTCGGGAGTTGTCGTTCCTGCGGTCGTCGCTAGCCCGTGCCGAGGGGCAGCACCACCGAGAACGTGCTCCCTTCGCCGAGAGTGCTCTGGACGCTGATGGATCCCCCCATCAGGTTCACCAGCTGCTTGCAGAGGGCCAGGCCGAGGCCGGTGCCGCTGTACTTCCGGGTGATCGAGGCATCGGCCTGACTGAAGGAGTCGAACAACCTGAACTGCTGCTCGGCGGACATCCCGATGCCCGAGTCCGCCACCACGAACCGCACGTCCACCGACCCCGGCGTCGCCGTCGTCGTCGAGACCGAGGCCCTGATCCACCCGTCCTCGGTGAACTTGACCGCGTTGTCGAGGAGGTTGGTCAGCACCTGCGCGATCCGGGCGCCATCGCCCAACACCATGGGGGGCACGGCGGAGTCGACGGCGACCTGCAGGTCAACGCCCCTGCCGGCGGCTGCCGGGGTGACGAGTGCCGCGACCTCGCCCAGGACGGCTCGCAGGTCGACCGGGCCGGTCAGGGCGTGCGCCCTCCCGGCCTCCATCTTGGAGAAGTCGAGGATGTCAGTGACCAGCGCCAGCAGGCGCTCCCCTGAGCGATGCATGGTGTCCACGAACCTGGTCTGTCGCGGATCCAGGTCGGTGTCCATCAGGATCTCGTTCGTCCCCAGCAAGGTGGTCAGCGGTGTCCTGATCTCGTGACTGACGTTGGCCAGGAACAGGGACTTGTCCTCGTTGGCCTGCTCGGCGAAGAGCTGGGTGCGCATCAGCTCCCGCTCGAGGTGCTTGCGCTCGGTGATGTCTTCGGCGATGCAATAGATGCCGACGACCTCGTCGCCCACGATGATGGGGAGGCCGGTCACGCTCAGGTCCACCACATGGCCGTCCTTGTGCGTGAGCGCCGTCTCCACCTGCTGGGGTTCGCGGTTGAGCGCCTTCGCGAACGCTGCCGCGGTCTCCGTGGCGCGGCTGGACAAGATCAGGACGCCCATCTCGAGGCGACGCAGCTCGTCGATCGAGTAGCCGCTGAGTCGCTCGGAAGCCGCGTTGCTGGCCTCGAAGTGGCCATCGAGATCCAGCGAGAAGACCGCGTTCGGGTTGTAGTCGAAGAGCGAGCGATACCGCTCGCTGGTCTCGGCGAGCGCCCGCTCCATCCGGGCATGCTGCTCCGCCGCCGGGTGCTCCTCACGGTGACGGCGCCAGGTGTGCACGCCCAGCAGAACCAGCCCGAGGAGGGTGGCACTGAGGATCATGAGTGCCAGCACCCCCGTGGTCAGCATGCTCGGTCGGAACCCGCGCCCACTGCTCCTACCCCCGTCGACCCGTGCCGACGACTTGGTTCACCAACCGGGCGCGTCGCACCAACCCAAGCGGTCCCCCGCCTGGCTACCGGCGCTTCCGCGGGTGCCACTCCTCCATGGTGGACCCCATCGAGCGAATCGGTGGCGGATCCTGCGAAGCGGTGTGTGCCCGCTCGCACTCTCGACAGGCCCATCGGCTTCGCGCAGCGCCGCCTGGCCGAACCCATTCATGGCACTATTCGGACCATGGCTGACAAACCCGAGAAGAGCGGTCAGGAGCCGAACCTGGAACTGCCGTCCCTGCTCTCCTTCGGCCGCAACCGGAAGAAGCGCAAGGGGATCAGCACGGAGGTCGAGGCCGACGTCGCGCCGACCACGGCCGCGGATCCTGCTGCCGCCTCCACCGAGGCGCTCGAGCCGCTGACAGGGCTCGCCCCTTCGACGGACAAGGCCAAGCGACCTCCGCCGGTCCCCCCGCCCACCGCCCGCACCGACGCCCCCACCCAGCAGATTCCGGTGCCCCCTGCGCCACCACCGCAGCGCGACGAGCCCCCGGAGGTCGAGGAGCCCCCCGTCGTCGCCTCGCGTGACGCGGTCGAGGAGCCCCAGGAGCACCCCGGTCCCAGCTTCATCGAACCGGAGCCCGTGCGGACCCACGCGCATCCCGAGAAGCCAGCCGCCGTGCCGGTCGACGAGTCGCTCGGCCGGACCGTGGATGAGCCGGTGGAAGAGCCCGGAGCGCAACGCCCCGCGCGTGTCGGCACCCCGCTGTCACTGCCGACCATGGACCCCCGGGTGGCCTGCGTGGTCACCGGCGTCGTGGTCGGGGTCCTGGGGGTGCTGTTGGCCTACTTCGCCAGCCGAGGCTGCGAGACCGTCCGCGGTGTCGGCAGCTGCGGCGGACTGGGCCTGCTGGCGCTCCTCGCGATCGTCGTGATCCAGGTGGTTCTCGGATCGATCCTGCTCAAGGCATGGCAGATCTCCGACACGACCAGCACCAGCTTCCTCGCGGTCGGGCTGGTGGCCGTCTTCGTGCTGCTCTTCTTGTTGAGCTCGCTGGACTCGATCTGGATGCTCGTGGTGATCCCCGTGCTCAGCGGCCTGTCGTTCCTGCTCTCCTGGTGGGTGACGACGACCTTCGTCGAGGTCCCCGGCGAGGACGCGCGCCGCTGAGAGCTGGCTGCCTCAGCCTGCGGCGATCAGCTCGGCGATCTGCACGGTGTTCAGCGCGGCGCCCTTGCGCAGGTTGTCGTTGCTGATGAACAGCGCCAGCCCCCGCTCGTCGGGGACACCCGGGTCATGGCGCAGCCGCCCGACGTAGGACGGGTCCTGGCCCGCGGCCTGCAGCGGGTTCGGGATGTCGCTGAGCTCGACGCCCGGGGCGTGGGCGAGGATCTCGCGGGCCTGCGCGACCGGCATCGACGAGGCGAACTCGGCGTTGACGGCCAGGGAGTGCCCGGTGAAGACGGGAACCCGCACGCAGATGCCCGAGACGAGCAGGTCCGGGATCCCGAGGATCTTGCGCGACTCGTTGCGCAGCTTGTGCTCCTCGTCGGTCTCGCCGAGGCCGTCGTCGACGATCGAGCCGGCGAGCGGGACGACGTTGTAGGCGATCGTTCGCTGGTATTTCACCGGGACAGGGAAGTCGATCGCCGCGCCGTCGTACGACAGCTCGCGCGCCTTGTCGCCCGCAGCCTCGATCTGCCCGGCGAGCTCATCCACGCCGGCCACTCCGGAGCCGGAGACGGCCTGGTAGGTCGAGGCGATCAGCCGGACCAGGCCGGCCGCGTCGTGCAGCGGCTTGAGCACCGGCATCGCGGCCATCGTGGTGCAGTTCGGGTTGGCGATGATGCCCTTTCGGGCCTCCCGGATCGCCCCGGGGTTGACCTCGCTGACCACGAGCGGGACGTCGGGGTCCATCCGGAACGCCGAGGAGTTGTCCACGACGATCACCCCGGCGTCGGCGAAGCGGGCCGCGAGCGCACGCGAGGTGGTGGCTCCCGCGGAGAACAGGGCGATGTCGAGCCCGCTCGGGTCGGCGGTCGAGGCGTCCTCCACGGTGACCTCACGGTCGCCGTGTGACAGCACTGTGCCGGCGGAGCGGGCCGAGGCGAAGAACCGGATCTCGTCTGCGGGAAAGGCGCGCTCCAGCAGGATCTGGCGCATGGCGACACCCACCTGGCCGGTGGCGCCGACGATGCCGATGCGAGTCATGACTACCTCCCCGACCCGCCGTAGACGACGGCCTCGACCTCGTCGGCATCGAGTTCGAACGCCGTGTGCGTGGACGCCACCGCGGCGTCCACATCGACCTCGTCGACGACCACGGAGATGCGGATCTCCGAGGTGGAGATCATCCCGATGTTGACGCCGGCCTGGGCCAGCGCGCTGAAGAACTTCGCGGTGACGCCGGGGTGCGAGCGCATGCCGGCACCGATCAGCGAGACCTTGCCGATCTTGTCGTCGTAGAGCAGCGAGTCGAAGCCGATCTCGGCCTTCAGTGCGTCGAGCGCCGCCATCGCGGTCTGGCCGTCGGTGCGCGGCAGTGTGAACGAGATGTCGGTGAGGTTCGTGGCGGCCGCCGAGACGTTCTGCACGATCATGTCGAGGTTGATCTGTGCGCGCGCGAGGGCGTCGAAGATGCGGGCCGCCTCACCCACCTTGTCGGGTACGCCGACCACGGTGATCTTGGCCTCGCTCCGGTCGTGGGCGACACCGGCGATGATCGCTGCTTCCATTGCTGCCTCCTGGTGGGCTGCGTCGTTGATGCTGCCCGCCACGATGGTGCCGTTCAGCTGGCTGAACGAGGACCGCACGTGGATGGGGATGTCATAGCGGCGGGCGTACTCGACGCACCGCAGGTGCAGGATCTTGGCGCCACCTGCGGCGAGCTCCAGCATCTCCTCGTAGGTGACCTGGTCGAGCTTGCGCGCCGTCGGGACGATCCGCGGGTCGGCGGTGAACACACCGTCGACGTCGGTGTAGATCTCGCAGACGTCGGCCCGCAGCGCTGCCGCAAGAGCGACGGCAGTCGTGTCGGTGCCGCCCCGACCCAAGGTGGTGATCTCCTTGGTGTCCTGGCTGACACCTTGGAATCCGGCCACGATGACGATGTGACCGGCCTCGATGGCGTCCGAGATCCGTCCCGGCGTCACGTCGATGATCTTTGCCTTGCCGTGCACCGAGTCGGTGATCACGCCGGCCTGGGAGCCGGTGAAGGAGCGGGCAGTGAAGCCGAGGTCGGAGATGGCCATCGCCACCAGCGCCATCGAGATCCGCTCCCCCGCTGTCAGGAGCATGTCCAGCTCACGCGCGGGTGGCAACGGGCTCACGGCCTCGGCCAGCTCGAGGAGCTCGTCGGTGGAGTCGCCCATCGCGGAGACGGCCACGACGACATCGTTGCCGTCCTTCTTCGCCTCGACGATGCGGCGGGCGACCCGCTTGACGGCCGAGGCGTCGGCGAGGGAGGAGCCGCCGTACTTCTGCACCACGATGCCCACGGCGCTCGCGCTCCTCACTGCTCGGGGGCTCTGCTTTCTGGACCGCAGAGTTGACCGCGTCGATTCTACGTGGGGTCAGGCACCGACACCGTCGGTGTCCAGGACGGCCTCCGCAGCGGCGATCTGGTCGGTCTCGCTCTCGAAGTCGGTGTCCAGGCGGTCATGCGCCACGATCGACTGCAGGGCGCGGAGCGCGGCGCTGGCGCTGTTGCCCCAGTTGGCGACGTAGGAGTACTGCCACCACCACAGCGCCTCGGACACCTGGCCGGAGCGGAAGTGTCGCAGACCGTTGGCCAGGTCGGTGGCGATGCTGGTCAGCTCGTCGGAGAGCAGTGCCTCCACCATCTCCGGCACGTAGACGTCGAAGTTGTAGGTGTAGATGTCGACCGGCTCGAGCAGGGCAGCCAGACGCATCCGGAGACCATCGAGATCGGGATCGGGACCGACGTCGGGCTGGTATTCAAGGGCCGGCGCGAAGTCGCGCTGCGCGCCGAGCCTGGCGCCCGCGAACAGGACCTGGCTGACCTCCACGAGCAGCAGAGGGACGACGGTCCCTGCCTCCTCCTCGCGCGACATCGCCTGCAACGCCACGAGGAACGACTCCACGGCGTCAGCGATCTGTTGGGCGAACTCCTCGAGCTCGGACCCCATGCTTGTATCAGTCACCTGCGTTACGCCTTCCTGCGAATGCTCGGCCGAGCGTCACCTCATCGGCGTACTCGAGGTCCCCGCCCACAGGCAGTCCACTCGCCAGACGCGTCACGCGCAAGTCCATCGCCGCCAAGTTTCTGCTGAGATAGGCGGCGGTGGCGTCGCCTTCGATGTTCGGGTCGGTCGCCAGGATCACCTCGGTGACCGTTCCGTCGGCCAGTCGGCCCATCAGCTCGCGGATGCGCAGCTGCTCCGGACCGATGCCCTCCAGGGGTGAGATCGCCCCTCCCAGAACGTGGTAGCGGCCGCGGAACTCGCGCGTCCGCTCGATCGCGACGACGTCCTTGGGCTCCTCCACGACGCAGATCAGGGTCGGGTCGCGGCGCGGGTCGCGGCAGATCCGGCAGAGCTCCTCCTCGGAGACGTTGCCGCAGACCGCGCAGAACTTGGCCTTCGCCTTCATCTCGATCAGCGTGTCGGCCAGACGGCGTACGTCGACCGGGTCGGAGGCCAGGAGATGGAAGGCGATGCGCTGCGCTCCCTTGGGGCCCACGCCCGGAAGCCGGGCGAGCTCGTCGATCAGGTCCTGGAGGACACCCTCATACACCTGGCAGACCGCCCAGGTCGTCGAGGCCGCCGCCCGCCAGGGGGCCGAGGGCGCGCGCCGCGAGGGTGTCGACCGCCGTCTTGCCGTCGCGGTAGGCGGCGACCACCAGGTCTCCGAGGTCGGCCAGCGAGTCGGCGTCGGTGCCGTCGAAGGAACCGGGGGGGATCCGGACCGAGGCGAGCTCGCCGGTCCCGGTGAGCGTGACGACCACGCCACCAGCCGTGCCCTCGACCGTGGCCGCGGCCAGCTCCTCCTGGGCGGCGACGAGCTGGGACTGCATCTGCTGCGCCTGCTCGAGCATGGCCTGGATGTCGAAGCCGCCCCCGTCACTGGTCAGGCCGCCGAAGGGGTTGTCGGTCATCTCGTGTGCTCCTGGTTCGGTGTCGGACGCGGGCGTCGTGCTCGGTGGTGGTGCGCTGCTGCGAGGGTCGTGAGGTCAGTCGTGCTGGATCTCCTCGATCACGGTCGCCCCGAGCTCGCGCTCCAGCAGCTGGGTGCTGTCGAGCTCGTTGTCCTCCGCTGCGGGATCGTCGCGATGGGCGTCCGCGTCGAGGTCAGGGCCAGGTCGGGGGGCCGGGTCGGCGCCGGTGCGGGTGGCGGTGATGTTGGAGCGTGCGGCCGCCGCGGGGCGAGCGCTCTTCTCGACCGGTGCCGCTGGCGCGGGAGAGGTGTCGCCCTCCTCGGTGGCCCAGCTCGGCGGTCCGCTCGGCCGTGCGTCGGACGCGGCCTCCGACGAGGCGTCGGAGGGCGCGGGGGGTGTCGGGCGCTGCTGGACGGCCGGGCGGGTGACCCGTGGGTCCGTCTCCGCCCCGGGCTCGGCCGAGGGATCCACAGCGACCTCGATCTTCCAGTCGGCCCCGACCATGTCGATGGCGGCCTGTCGCAGGATCTCCTCGCTGCCACCCCCGACGAACGAGTCACGAGCCCCAGCCGTCTTGAACCCCACCGTCAGGCTGGTGGCATCCACCCCGATCACCTGGGCGTTCTGGCTCAGCAGGATCCAGGTGAACCGCCGCATCTTCTTCACCTGCTCGAGCAGATCCGGCCAGATCCGGCGTACGTCGGCCAGCGACAGCACCGTCCCACCAACCTTCGGGGCGCCTGGCTCCGACGCCTTGACCTCCTGGCCTGGCTCCGCAGCAGGCGGTGCAGCTGGTTCGGGCGTGGGAGGTGCTTCCTGGGGTCGGGACGGCGGCTCGGCGCGGGGCGTCGCGGCGGGGGCAGGCCCGGAGGAGCTTGCCTGGGACTGCCCGGACACCGCGGCGCGACGTTCGAGCCGGTCCATCCGAGCCCCCAGCCCCAGGGCGTCGTGCGAGACCCCGGGAAGCAGCACCCGCGCACAGATCAGCTCGAGCAGCAGTCGCGGGGTCGTGGCCCCACGCATCTCGGTCAAACCGCTGGCCACCAGGTCGGCGGCCCGAACGAGCTCGGCCTTGCCGAACCTGGCCGCCTGGGCGACGAGCCGCTCCGCCTGGTCCTGCGGGGCGTCGATGAGTCCGGTGGCTGAGGCGTCGGGGACAGCAGCGACGATCACCAGGTCGCGCAGGCGTCGCAGCACGTCCTCGGTGAACCGACGCGGGTCCTGGCCGGTCTCGATGACCTTGTCGACGACTCCGAAGACGCTGGCCCCGTCGACTGCGGCAAAGGCGTCGATGACCTCGTCGAGCAGGTTGTCCGGGGTGTAGCCGAGCAGGCTGGTGGCGACCTCGTAGGTCAGGCCGTCGGGGCCGGCACCGCCGAGCAGCTGGTCGAGCACCGAGAGCGAGTCCCTGGCGGACCCGGCGCCGGCGCGGACCACCAGGGGCAGCGCGGCCGGGTCGATCCTCACCCCCTCCTTCTCACACAGCTCGGCGAGGTAGTCCGAGAGCGTGCGCGGCGGGATCAGCCGGAACGGGTAGTGGTGGGTCCGCGAGCGGATGGTCGCGATCACCTTCTCCGGCTCGGTGGTGGCGAAGATGAACTTCAGGTGTTCCGGTGGCTCCTCGACCAGCTTCAGCAGGGCGTTGAAGCCCTGCGAGCTGACCATGTGGGCCTCGTCGATGATGTAGACCTTGAACCGGCTGCTGACCGGCGCGAAGAACGCCCGCTCGCGCAGGTCGCGGGCGTCGTCGACACCACCGTGGCTGGCAGCGTCGATCTCGATCACGTCGATGGACCCCGGGCCACCGCGGGCCAGGTCACGGCAGGACTGGCACTCACCACAGGGGTCGGCGATCGGCGCCTTCTCGCAGTTCAGCGCACGCGCCAGGATGCGGGCGCTCGTGGTCTTGCCGCAGCCCCGCGGGCCGGAGAACAGATAGGCGTGGTTGACCCGGTTGTTCGCCAGGGCCGCCCGGAGCGGCTCGGTCACGTGGTCCTGCCCGATCACCTCGGCGAACGTCTCCGGCCGATAGCGGCGGTAGAGGGCGAGGGTGGGTTCCACGTGTGAACCCTAACCAGCGCGGCCGACAGCCGGTAGCCGGTGGTCTTCCGCCTACTCGTGCAGCCCCGCGAGGCGCGAGCCCACGTTGGCCAGCAACGAGGTGCGCCGGGACTGGCGGCGCTCCTCCCAGGCGTCGGCCACGCGGAAGAGCCGGTACATCGAGTGCACGCCGACCCAGCGCAGCGGTTCCGGCTCCCACCGACCCGAGTCGTGCTCGTTCCAGGGCAGGTGCACCAGCGGCGTACGACGCTCGAACGCGCGGTCGATGATGGTGCGGGCCGCCAGGTTGGTCGCAGTGACGCCGTGCCCGGCGTACCCGCGGATGCTGCCGACGCCGGCAGCCGGGTCCCAGCTGACACCCGCGCACCAGTCGCGGGTGACACCGAGTACGCCGCTCCAGGCGTGGGCGACCGGGAAGTCGAGACCGGGGAAGAACTGCTCGAGACGTCCGCGCAGCTCCTCGACCGTCCGCCGGTGGGTCTCCCCGCGCCCGCCGGTGCCGGACCCGAAGTGGTAGGGCTTGCCCCGCCCGCCGATCGCGATCCTGCCGTCGGCCGTGCGTTGGGAGTACACGAAGGTGTGCGCGGAGTCGCTCACGCACTGGCCGTCGCGCCAGCCGATCCGGTCCCAGTGGGAGTCGGGAAGAGGCTCGGTCACGATCATCGAGGAGTTGATCGGGATCACCGTGCGGGTGCCGAGGAGCGGGCCGGAGTAGCCCTCGGTGGCGCACACGATCTTGTCCGCCGTCACGACCCCGCCATCGGTGGTGGCTCGTCCGGCCGAGATCTCGCTCACCCGCGTGCCCGCGAAGATCTGCACCCCGCCCTGACTGAGCACGTCGGCCAGCCCGAGGACCAGCTTGGCGGGGTCGATGCGCGCGACGTCGGGATAGAACAGCCCTCCGCGGGCGGGGGCCACGTCGACCCGCTCGCGGACCGCACCCTGGTCGAGGAGTACGACGTCCCGCTCGGCGTACCCGAAGCGGAGGTCGGCCTCCCGCCTGGAACCCAACCGGGTCAGTCCGGCGGGCGTCGTGGCCACGACGAGGTTGCCGCCCCGGTGCTGGTCGGCGTCGAGCTGCTCGTCGGCGCACACCCGCAGCACCTCCTCGACCGAGGCGAACAGCTCCCGCTGGAAGCTCCGCACCGACTCGATCCCGCCTGGCGCGCTCCTCGCGTAGACGAGACGGTTGCCCGGGACCAGCGCGGAGAGCCAGCCGCCATTGCGACCGGACGCGCCATAGCCGACCTGCTCGGCCTCCAGCACTGCGACCGACAGTGAAGGGTCGAGCTGCCTGGCGTAGTAGGCGGTCCAGAGACCCGTGAAGCCGCCGCCCACGACGAGCAGGTCGAAGTGCCGGCCCTCCGGCGGACCGTCGGCGGACGCACCGGACGCACCGGATCCTGCCTGGGTCATCCAGTGCGAGATGAAGCCGTTGCTCAGGGTCATCGGGGCCTCTCAGCGGATGGGCCGGCGAGATGGCCCGCTGCGCGCTGCACGTCAACCTACCCAGGTCGAGCCGGGGCTCGCTGGTTCGCGGCCGGTCAGCCGGCTGCGGCCAGCGCATAGGCTCCGGGGGTGATCGCGAAGTGCACGACACCGTGAGTGAGCAGGCGCTCCGGCGGATCGTCGAGAACCTGCCCACCGAGCCCCGGGTGGTGGTCTCCGGCAACTTCGCGACGCCGCGCGCGCTGGTCTCCGAGATCGACCGGCTGCTGCCGACCTACCGGCTCTGGGCCCTCAACGGTCAGCCCGGCCTTCCCGACCGCGAAGGGGTCGTGCTCGAGACCTCGTTCGTCGGCCCGGGGATGCGCCGCAGCCCGCGGCTGCGCTACGTGCCCTCACGGCTCTCGATGGTGCCCGCCCTGTTCCGACGCAACATGGCACCAGACCTCGTGGTGCTGCACACCTCGCTGCCGCACGCGGGCCAGGTGTCGCTGGGCACGGAGGTCAACGTGCTGCCCGCCGCCATCGAGGCCGTACGCCGCACCGGCGGCGCCGTGATCGCGCAGGTCAACCCACGGATGCCATTCACCTACGGCGACGGGGTGATCTCCGCCGACGAGGTGGACCTGCTCCTCGAGGTGGACGAGCCGCTGGGCGCCCACGTCCCGGGGGTGCCCGATGAGGCGTCGGTGGCGATCGGCACGGCCGTCGGAGCCCGGGTCGCGGACGGTGCGACGCTCCAGGCCGGCATCGGGGCGGTGCCGGACGCCGCCCTGATGGGCCTGACCGACCGGAGGTCGCTGCGCGTGTGGACCGAGATGTTCAGCGACAGCGTGCTGGACCTCGAACGTGCCGGCGCGCTCGACCCGGACGTGCCGATCACGACGTCGTTCGTCTTCGGCTCCGAGGAGCTCTACACCTGGCTCGACCGCAACGAGCGGGTCCGGATGACGCGCACCGAGGTGACCAACGACCCGTCCCTGATCTCTGCCAACCCCCTGATGGTCAGCATCAACTCCTCGCTCGAGGTGGACCTCTACGCGCAGGCGAACGCCTCCCGGGTCGCAGGACGGATCTACTCCGGGCTCGGCGGCCAGGCCGACTTCGTCGTGGGCGCGATCCACAGCCCCGGCGGACAGGCGCTGATCGGCCTGCGCTCCTGGCACCCGCGGGCGAACCTCTCCACGATCGTGCCCCGGGTGTCGGCCCCGGTGACGTCGTTCCAGATGTCCGCGGTGGTCACCGAGCAGGGCACGGCCGACATCCTCGGTCACGACCAGGAGCGCCAGGCGTCGAACCTGATCAGCCACGCGGCGCACCCGGACGCCCGGGACGAGCTCTGGCTGGCCGCCGAGGAGCTCGGTCTGAACCAGAGGAGCAGACCCAGTCGTCAGGGCGGCCGCTAGCCAGAGCGGTCAGGGTTCACCGAGGCAGACAGAGGCCCCCCATGCACCCGGAAGAGCTCACCTGCCCTTGCTGCCTTCCGGCCCTGGGGGATTCAGCGAGATACCGCCGCATGGGGGGTTGGCCCAGAGTCTAGGAGGTCGATTTCGCGAGGGCCAATCGGGGCAGGTAGCCTTCCCGGCGGAGGATTCGCCTAGTGGCCTATGGCGCTCGCTTGGAAAGCGGGTTGGGTTAATAGCCCTCAGGGGTTCGAATCCCCTATCCTCCGCCACACTGATGCAGGGCTGACCTGCGAGAACGCCGACCGTCGCCCGACCTCGGGCAGGTCGGCGTTCGTGTCTCCCGGGCTCGTCGTCTCAGTTTCTAGTCTCAGTTGGGCACGTCGCCCAGTCACCACAAGGCAAGTGCGCCTTCTCAGCTCATGCTGACCAGACCGGGTCTGATGCGTCCGGAGTCATCTTCCGGATGCTCGCTCATACCGAGGTCCCGCGTGCTTCGTTCCTCGACATGCGTCCGTAAAGCCCCCGGGTCCCGGGATGGCTTCCGGACGGGTCCAGCGGGAAAGCGGTAGCGGCCCCCCAGTGCACGTACCCGCCCGGGCCCGGCGGCGTCCCGGTTGTGGTTCGGCTTGTGGGACGGGTCTAGCGAGTGGTGGCCAGGACTGCGCCTCCGACGCCGGCCAGTGCAGTACCAGTAGCTCGATCGCGCCAGACTTGGAAGCGGATGGAGGACATTCGTCGACCGAGGCGATCGCCGAGCACTATCACGATGGCCCACGGCAGGAATCCGAAGATGACATCAATGACCCCGAGCAGCAGGATCTGGCCCGCGACGGATGCGTCGGGCGAGATGAACTGGGGCAGCACGCTGGCGAAGAACAAGATGGCCTTCGGGTTCGTCACGTTTGTGAGGAAACCCTGCATGAATGCTCCGCGGTCGGTGCCTCCACCGGACGCCGCGTCCTCTCCTTCCGCCGCAGTCCTCAGGTTTCGCGCCTTCCACGCCAAGGACGCGCCGAGCCACACCAAGTAGAGCCCGCCGACGACGCGGACGAGGACAAGCGCATCCGGGTGTCGGGCGAGGACGGCGCTGAGCCCGACGACTGCAAGTAGCATGTGCAGGCACAACCCGGTCTGGGCGCCAACGGCTGCGAGCACGCCGGATCGGCGCGTGCGGGTGGCTTGGCGCAGGATGACCGCGAAGTCAGGACCTGGGATGAGGTAGGCCACCACCAGGACTGCAAAGAATGCGGACCAGCTAATCGACATGATCACTGCTTCGGGTCGGTTCGATGTATGTCCGCACAACGGGGTGTAGGCGCTTGTGGCGACTGACTCGAGCTCGGTTGCCACAGTCGGGGTGACACCAGCGTTGGTTGGGGCGACCCTGTAGGTAGAGCCAATGGCAGCCCGGCGCGCGACATAGAGCGATCCGATCCGCGGCCGTGCTCATGAGCACCACGGTGTTCGCAGCGATGAGGCCGAGGAACTGGTCTTGGGGCTTCTGGTCGTGGCGTGCGTCCCAGGCAGGGCCGGCCTCGTCGAGGACCTGGATCACCGGATGGGACAGGCAGGTGTGGGCCAGGCGTCCTAGCGCCGCGGCTGGTGCGGTGCTGCCCTCGCTCAGTGCGCTGAAGATCTCGATGAGCAGGTCACGGAGCTCTCGAAAGGCGTTGAGGTCGCGCTGGTCGAAGGACTCGGGGAGATCGAGTCGGTGTCGGGGAAGTCGCGGTCGCACGACTTCGAGCCAGGCTTCGAGGTCGGCCGGGGTGTTGAGGAACTCGGTCTGGCTGTCGTCGGCCCAGCGGCGCGTGTTGGCTGCGTCCAGGGGCAGGGGCTCGGTGAGCCACGTCCAGGTCGTCACCATGTCAGCGTAGCGCCAGTCTAATGGTTTACAGATCGAAAACCATTGGCCGCTCCTCACGACTTCGTACACCCGCGCCCTGGAGCCCCGGCCGGCGCCATGGTCAGACTCTGAACTGCATCCGCCGGGTTTCGATCATCACCGCGCGGCCATCGCTTTCCGGCGACTGCTCAGCCGTTGAAGCGTGCCGCCTGCTCGTCAGAGACCGCAGCGTCGATGCGTGCCCGGAGCATCTCCTTCATCGGCGGAAGGTCGTCGAGTGACCACCACCGGACCTCGACGCTTTCATCGTCGCCGATGCGCGCCTCTCCCGAGAGCCAAGAACAGGCGAAGCACAGGTCGAGGTAGGCGGCCCGATCGCCGTTGGTGTGGACGGCATCGCGCATCACCGAGGTGGACGCGAGCCGGTCTACGCGCACAACGACACCGGTCTCCTCCAGGACCTCTCGAGCAGCGCACACCGCCGGTTCCTTACCGGGTCCACAATTCCGGTCACTGGCGCCCATCACCGTTGTCCGAGCGGCGCACAAGCAGTAGTTCCTCGCCCCGTCGTACGACGGCCGTGACGCCAGGCATCCAAAGCTTGCCTGCCCGATGTGTCGGCGCAGTTCAACGACGAA